>NZ_JAEULO010000040.1 GCF_016793705.1 Tabrizicola sp. | reverse complement strand
CTCGGCATATTTGTTGGTCAGGACCGACCCCTGCGCCTCCATCACCGCGCGGGAGACGATGTTCTCGGACGCGATCAGCTCGATCTCGTGGCGCTGGCGGCCAAGCTCCTGGCTCATCGCCCCGAAGAGTTCCGGGTCGCGCGAGGACAACGCTTCGGTGAAGAAACCAGGGTCGCGGGGGGTGGCGGTCATGGGCAAGTTCCTTTGGGTCAGCCGGTCCAGCCGAGGCCGGAGGCGATGCAGGTCATGGATTGCATGAGGGGGACGGTGGTGGTGCCGTTGCCCGCGCGGGATTGGCGGAGAAGGGTGATCTGAAGACGGTTCAGCCGGTCGAGTTGCGGGCGCAGGTCCTCGCATCTTGCCTGCATCTTCGGGAAGCGCAGGCCGAGCGCGTTGCCGGTAATGTCGCGGAGCGCGGCAAGGGCGGCGGAGTGTTCCGCCTGGATGCGGCTGAGGATGGGGGCACGGATGGCCGCGTCCTCGACCAGCCCGGCATAGGCCTCGGCAATCTCCATGTCGGCGAGCATCAGCGACTTTTCCACCTCGTCCACCATCAGGCGGAAGAGCGGGTGGCGGGTGAACATATCGGAGAGCAGCCGGTCGGCGGCAGGGCCACGCACCTGGCGGAAGGCGCGCAGCGCCGAGCCGAAGCCGTACCAGCCGGTGACCATGTGGCGGTTCTGCGACCAGGCGAAGACCCAGGGGATCGCGCGGAGGTCGCCCAGCGACCGCGCGCCGAAGCGGCGGGCGGGGCGGGAGCCGATCTTCAGCATCGCCAGTTCCTCGACGGGGCTCGCCTGCTGGAAATAGTCGAGGAAGCCGGGCATGCCGAGAAGGCTGACATAGGCGGTCTGGGAGAGGCCCGCCAGCGCCTCCAGCGCGTCGATGTGTTCGGGGTCGGCGGCGGGTTGGACGCGGACGGGGAGGTGGCTGAGGACCGAAGAGGCGAGGAGTTCCAGGTTGCCGACGGCGGTGCCGCGGTTGGCGTATTTCGAGGAGACGACCTCGCCCTGTTCGGTGATCCTGAGCCTCCCCTGCACGGTGCCGACCGGCTGGGCGGCGATGGCGCGGCCGGTGGGCGCCCCGCCCCGGCTGACCGAGCCGCCGCGACCGTGGAAGAAGACCGGGCGCAGGCGGTGGCGGGCGAGGCTTTGCGTGAGGCGGCGCTGCGCCTTGTCGAGTTCCCAGGTGGAGCAGAGGAAGCCGCCGTCCTTGTTGCTGTCGGAATAGCCGAGCATGACCTCGACGGTGCCGTCGCGGGAGCGGAGCGAGCGTTCGGCGAGGGGGACTTGCAGGAGGGCGTCGAAGACCTCGGGCGCGCGGCGGAGGTCGTCGATGGTCTCGAACAGGGGGACGACCTGGAGGTCCAGTTTCTCGGCCCCGAATCCTGCGTGGCGGGCGAGAAGGTAGACGGCGAGGAGATCATCGGCGGTGCGCGTCATCGAGAGGATGAAAGGGCCGATGGCTTCGGGGTCTTCGGAGATGCGTGCCTCGCGGATCAGCGCCAGAAGGGCGAGGAGTTCCTGCGCCTCGGGCGAGAGGCGGGCCCGGTCGGCGTGGGTGAGGTCGGGGCGGGAGAGATCGGCACGCAACTGGCGGGACCAGTCGGCGGTGCCGTATGTTGGCGCGGGGCCGGTGAGCGACCAGAGTTCGGCAAGGACGGTCGTGGTGACGGTGGAATTCTGCCGGATGTCGAGCGTGTGGGTGCGGAAACCGAACACCTGGGCCTGCCAGCGCAGCGGGGTGAGATAGCGGGCGGCGAGACGGTGCGCGTCAATGCTGTGGAGGCCGTCTTCCAGTGTGCGCAGATCGGTCAGGAAATGGCTCACCGAAGGATAGCCTCCTGCCCCGCCGTTCAACATGGCGCGCAGGCGGTCGGCGATGGCGGAAAGTGCCTGCCGGAAGATCTCGCCGGGGTTGCGGGTGGCGAGGTCCGTGGCGTGGGCGCCGAGGATGGACCGGATGCGCGTCAGGGTCTCTGCGGGCAGCGGCATGATCCGGGTGGTGATGCTGATCCGCGCGGCGGCGGTGGTGACCGCGTCGAGATAGCGGGTCAGGATCGCGCGGCGCGAGCGGTCGAGCGCGTCGCGGGTGGTGGCGGTGGTGACGTTCGGGTTGCCGTCGCGGTCGCCGCCGATCCAGGAGTGGAAGCGGACACAGGGGGCGATCGCCAGCCCCGCGCCGAAGCGGTCGGTCGTGGCAGCCGCGAAGCGGTCGAAGAGTTGCGGCACGGCGTCGTAGAGCGCATCGCGGAAGAATTGCAGGCCCCATTCGATTTCGTCCGCGAGGCGCGGGCGTTCGATGCGCAGCTCGCCGGTCATCCAGAGGAGGTCGATTTCGGATTCGATGTCGGCAAGGATGTCGTCGCGTTCGCGGGGCGTCCAGCGCTGGGTTTCCAGCGAGACGAGCAGCCGGTAGATGCGGCGGTGGATTTCGAGGACGGTGACGCGCTTCGCCTCGGTCGGGTGGGCGGTCAGCGTGGGGCCGACCGAGAGGTGGGCGGAAAGCTGGGCGAAATCCTCGCGGCTCATGGCCGGGTCGACGGCGGTGAGGGCGGCTGCGAAGCTGCCTTCGACGGCCTCAGGTCCTTCGGTGGCCTCGACCAGGCGCCGCGCGCGCATCGCGGAATTTTCGTCAATTATTCTCGTAAGCTGGAACCAGATGTTCACAGACTGCATCAACGGCACCGCGGCCTCTTCCGGCAGCGGGAGCGCCGGAGACAGAGCGGCTTCCAGCACCTCGGGCGCGCGGCGTTGGATTACGTTGGACCAGAGGGCGCTCAGGTCGGCGCGAAGGGTGGCGGCATAACCGTCGCCCTCGTCCGCCCCCGGGTTGGTGAGGTGGGGCGCGGTCGGCATTTCAGGCGACCCTGTCGCGGGGGGCCCGACCGTCGAAGAAAGCGGTCAGGTTGTCCAGCACGCGGAACCCCATCGCCTCCCGCGTTTCCCGGGTGGCCGAGCCGAGATGCGGCAGAAGGACAAGGTTGTCGGCATTCAGCAGCGCATCGGGAACGGCGGGTTCGCGTTCGAACACATCCAGCCCCGCGCCGCCGATGGTGTTGAACCACAGCGATTGCGCAAGCGCATGTTCGTCCACCACCTCTCCGCGGGCGGTGTTGATCAGGAAGGCCGTGGGCTTCATCAGGTCCAGCCGCGCCGCGTTGATCAGGTGGCGGTTTGCCGCGCCGCCCGGGCAATGCAGCGAGACGAAGTCGCAGTCGGGCAGCAGGGCCTCGACGCTGGCGACCTGGGTTGCATTGTAGCGCGCCAGAACTTCGGCGGGCACGGGCGAGCGGTTCTGCACCAGGATCCTCATCCCGAAGCCGAAATGCGCCCGCTGCGCCATCGCCTGCCCGATGCGGCCGAAGCCGATGATGCCCAGAGTCGCGCCGGAGACCTTGGTGCCGATCAGATGGGTCGGGCGCCAGCCGGTCCAGCGGCCCTCGCGCAGTTCCCGTTCCCCCTCCCCCGCCCGGCGAGCAACCATGAGCAGCAGCGTCATCGCGATGTCGGCGGTGCATTCCGACAGCACGTCGGGAGTGTTGGTGACGGCGATGCCGCGTGCCTTGGCGGCTTCGGTGTCGATATGGGCAAAGCCCACGCCGTAGTTGGCCAGAATCCTCGTGCGCGTTGCCGATCCGTCGAAGACCGCCGCAGGAAGGCGGTCGGTGACGGTCGGCAAGACCGCGTCGTATTGGCCCATCGCGTCGCGCAGATCGGCTTGGGAGAGCGGCTGGTCCGAGGTGTTGAGGTGCAGGTCGAACGCCTGAGCCATCTTCGCCTCGACCGCTTCCGGCCAGCGCCGCGTCACAAGGACTCTGGGTTTCGTCATCGCATCCTCCCGTCAGGCGGCGCGCTTGTTCAACACGCGGGCGACGGTTTCGCCGATCACGCTGGGGTTCTCGGCCACGGTGACGCCGGCGGCGGTGAGGATTTCGACCTTCTCCGAGGCGCTTTCGCCGAAGGCCGAGATGATCGCCCCGGCATGGCCCATCGTGCGGCCCTTCGGTGCGGTCAGGCCCGCGATATAGGCGATGACCGGCTTGGTCATGTGTTCCTGGATATAGGCGGCGGCCTCGGCTTCCTGGGGCCCACCGATCTCGCCGATCATGCAGACCACATGGGTCTCCGGGTCGGCCTCGAACCGTTCCAGGATGTCGCGGAAGCTGGAGCCGTTGATCGGGTCGCCGCCGATGCCGACGCTGGTCGACACGCCGATGCCGCGATCCTTCAGCTGCTGCGCGGCCTCATAGCCCAGCGTGCCCGAGCGGCTGACGATGCCGACGTTGCCAGCCAGGTAGATATGGCCCGGCATGATGCCGAGAAGCGCCTTGCCGGGGCTGATGGTGCCCGCGCAGTTCGGCCCGGTCAGGACCATGCGGCGTTCGCGGGGATAGCGCATCATGTAGCGCTTGACCCGGATCATGTCCTGCGCCGGGATGCCGTCGGTGATGCAGACGCAGTAGCGGATGCCCGCGTCCGCCGCCTCCATGATGCTGTCGGCGGCGAAGGGCGGCGGCACGAAGACGAGGCTGGTGTCGCAGCCGGTTGCGGCGACGGCCTCTTTCATCGTGTTGAAGACCGGCACGCCCATGACGGTTTCCCCGCCCTTGCCCGGCACCACGCCGGCGACGACATTGCTGCCGTAGTCGAGCATTTCCTTGGTGTGGAACTGGGCCATGCGGCCGGTGATGCCCTGCACGACGACACGGCTGGAACGGTCGAGAAAGATGCTCATCACACGGCCCTCATCTTGGTGTTCTGCTTGCGGTCGTTCTTCCAGGCGGTCACGGCGCGTTCGGCCGCCTCCATCAGCGTGTTGGCGCGGATGATCGGCAGGCCGGATTTCGCCAGGATCTTCTGGCCTTCCTCGACGTTGGTGCCCGACAGGCGGACGATGACCGGCACGTCCACCGGATTCGCGGTCAGCGCCTGGACGACACCCTCGGCCACCCAGTCGCAGCGGTTGATGCCGGCGAAGATGTTGACCAGGATCGCCTGCACGTTCTGGTCCGACATGACCAGCCGGAAGGCCTTGGCCACCCGTTCCGGCGTGGCGCCGCCGCCGATGTCGAGGAAGTTGGCGGGCTCGCCCCCGGCCAGCTTGATCGTGTCCATCGTCGCCATCGCGAGGCCCGCGCCGTTCACGATGCAGCCGATGTTGCCCGCCAGCCCGATATAGGCGAGGCCCCGGTCGGCGGCCCGGCTTTCGCGCGGGTCTTCCTGGGACTTGTCGCGGAGTTCGGCGATCTGGGGGTGGCGGAACAGCGCATTGGTGTCGAAGGTCATCTTGGCGTCGAGCGCCAGGATGCGGTTGTCGGCGGTCACGACCAGCGGGTTGATTTCCACCATCGTGGCGTCAAGCTCGCGGAAGGCGCGGTAGCAGCCCTGCAGGGTGCGGACCATCTGCTGCGTCAGCGCGGCAGGAATGCCAAGCGCATAGGCGATTTCGCGAGCCTGGAATTCCTGAAGGCCCACGGCGGGCTCCACGGTCGAGCGGACGATGGACTCGGGGCGCGAGGCCGAGATTTCCTCGATCTCCATCCCGCCTTCGGACGAGGCGACGATCATCACCCGCTGCGAGGAGCGGTCGAGGACGAAGCCGAGGTAGATCTCGCGGGTGAACTCGACCGCGTTCTCGACATAGACGCGGTAGATGCCCTTTCCCTCTGGCCCGGTCTGGTGCGTCACGATCTTGCGGCCGAACATGGCGTCGGTCGCCTCCTGGATCTCGTGCTCCGAATTGCAGAGCTTGACGCCCCCCGCCTTGCCGCGGCCCCCGGCATGGACCTGGGCCTTGACGATCCAGCGGTCGCCCCCCAGCTCGCGCGCCCGGTAGGCCGCCTGTTCGGGGCTGTAGGCCAGCGCGCCCGCAGGCACGGTGACGCCGAATTTGGCAAGGATTTCCTTGGCCTGATATTCGTGGATGTCCATCTGATCCCTCCCTTATTCAGCGGCCAGGGCGGCGGCGTAGTGGGTTTCCAGCGCCTTCAGCGACAGCCCCACATCGACGTTTGCGCCCATCGCGTTCATCTCGGCGGCGAAGCGGGTCACGATCTCGGCGATCGCGGCTTCGGAAAGCTGGTTCAGGATGCCGATGCGGACCTGCACGGGTTCCGACAGCGTCGGCCAGATGCCGAAGCCCTTGGCGCGGGCCGATGCCACCAGTTCCTTCTCCCGGCCTGCCAGCGCGCCGGGGAGGTTCAGGACGACGAGGCTGGTCATGTTCGAAGTCACCTCGCAGCCAAGCGCCTGCACGGCGGCGCGCAGGGCGGCTTCGTGGTGGGCGTAGTCGGCGGCCTTCTGGGCGCGGCCGTGTTGCAGGTTGATCCGCAGCGCCTCGTGGAAGGCGGCGACGGCATAGCCGGAATGGGTGCGATGGTAGCTGCCTGCGGCCACATCCTTGCCGTCGACGATGCCCCAGTGCCGGGCTTCCAGGATCGGGTTGTGGACATAAGAGTAGCAGCCGTTCTCGCGCAGGTGGGCGATGTAGCGGTCGGTGAAGCTGACCGGGGCGTAGGTGAGCGGCAGGCAAAGGACGCCCTTCTGCGGGCAGGACGCCCAGCCCGCGACGCCGGGGAAGTCGTCGATGGCGAAGTCTTCGATCCCGAGCGAGGAGACCGCGTCGACGAGGCCCATCGCGTTGTGCTTGAGGCAGGCGTCGGAAAAGCCCTTCAGGTCGTTGATCCGGCCCGAGCCGGTTTCCCAATGCGCCATGACGGCCCAGGTCGGCTTGTGCTGGGCCAGCGCCTGGTCGACGACCTCGGCGGTGACCGACTGGCCATGCGGGACCTGGATGACGGTCACGTTGGCGGGCTTCGGGTCCAGCGCATCGGCCTTCAGGTCGTCGCGGCTGGCGGCCTTGGTGCGGACGGTCAGCGCGTCGATGCCGGAGAAGGTGCCGTTGACGAAGCAGACCACCGTGTCGCCCGGCAGGATCGCCGAGAAGAGCGCATCGAGCCCGCTGAAGCCGGTGCCGCCGACGCCGAAAGTGTAGGTGTTCTTCGTGCCCCAGATCCGGCGCAGCATGTGCTTGGCCTCGACCATGCCCCTTAGCACATCGGCCTGCATGTGGTCGGCCAGGCCCGCATTGGCGAAGCTGGCCAGCACCCGCGCATCGGTGTTGCCGGGGCCGGGCCCGGCGGCCAGGGTTTCGGGGATTGTGAGCTGCGGGAACAGTTCGGTATCGGTCATGCGGCGCCCCTCCCAAGGCCATCGACGTCGGTTGGACTGCGGGTTCTGGAAGCCCAGCGACCATTCCGGGTGCAGCGGAAGAAAGGGTCGCGGGGCCAGCCGGGAACGCTGGTCCTGCCCCTAAGGAAAGCGCCGCTCGACAGCGGCCACAACATTCCTATATCCTGCTTTTGGATATCTATTTGGGCGGCAAGTTTCCTACCCATAAAGGTGGATATACGTCGGTATACAAATAGAACCCCACCCGAATGGGTAGGGATGGAGCAGTTGATGGCGCTTTGGGACGATCAGCAAAAGGTGGTAGCGGTAACGCTGATGCTCGGCGACAGCAACCCGCTGATGCTGACCGCCATGTCCGAGATCTTCGAGAAGGACCGCCGATTCTCGCTGGTCGCAACGGCGGCGACGGCGGAGGGCTTCCTCGGCATGGTGATGCGGATGCCGGTGCAGGTGGGGGTGATCGACTGGAACCTGCCGCAACTGGGTGGCGCGCGGCTGATCGACGTGCTTCGCGCCCAGCCCAATGCGCCGCGGCTGGTGGTCTATGCCGAGGATACCGGGGATATTCCGCGGAAGGCGATGGCGGCGGGGGCGGCGGGGTTCGTTTCGCGCTCCGAATCGGTGGAGCGCTTGCTGGATACCTGCGTCGCGGTGGCGAAGGGGCAGATGGTGTTTCCCTTCCTCGACGTGCGGGGGTTGAAGCAGGACCCGATCGAATCCTTGTCGCCCCGCGAACGGACCCTGCTGGAGGCGCTGTCGAAGGGGCTGACCAACAAGGAACTGTCGCGCGAGCTGGATATCAGCGCGAATACGGTGAAATTCCACCTGTCGAACCTGTTCGAGAAGCTGTCGGTCAAGAACCGCGCGCAGGCGATTGCGTTCTTCTATGCGAACCGGGCCTCGGGGGGGGAAATATAAGGGGCGCATTTTCCGGCTTGACGAACCGCCCCGCCATCGCGGATGCCTAGGGCGGGTGCAGCTCCTACTTCTTTGGCAGGAGCCCAATATGTCTTTCCACGTCATCACCCAGGCCCCCGCGCGCCTGAACCGCAGCGAGCTGGCCGTTCCGGGCAGCGCCCCCCAGATGTTCGAGAAGGCCGCCGCGTCGGAGGCGGATGTGATCTTCCTTGATCTGGAGGACGCCGTCGCACCGGACGACAAGGCGCAGGCACGGAAGAACATCATCAAGGCGCTGAACGAGATCGACTGGGGCAAGAAGACCATGTCGGTGCGGATCAACGGGCTCGACACCCATTTCATGTATCGCGACGTGGTGGATGTGGTGGAACAGGCGGGCGAGCGGCTGGACCTGATCATGATCCCCAAGGTGGGGACGGCCGCGGATGTCTATGCGGTCGACATGATGGTCACGCAGATCGAGGATGCGAAGGGGTTCAGGAAGCGGATCGGATTCGAGCATATCATCGAGACCGCCTTGGGGATGCAGAACGTCACCGAGATCGCGGGGGCGTCGAAGCGGAATGAAAGCTTGCATTTCGGGGTGGCGGATTATGCGGCCTCGACCCGGGCGCGGACGACGATCATCGGGGGGGTGAACCCGGATTATTCGGTGCTGACCGACAAGCTGGAGGATGGCTCCCGCGAGGTGCATTGGGGCGATATGTGGCACTATGCGCTGGCCCGGATGGTGGTGGCGGCGCGGGCGAATGGCCTCAGGCCGGTGGACGGGCCGTTCGGGGATTTCTCGGACCCCGACGGCTACCGGGCGGCGGCGAAGCGGGCGGCGGTGTTGGGGTGCGAGGGGAAGTGGGCGATCCATCCGTCGCAGATTGCCCTCGCTAACGAGGTGATGAGCCCCTCGGAGGCGGAGGTCACGCGGGCGCAGCGGATCCTGGAGGCGATGGCGCAGGCGGCGGCGGAGGGGAAAGGGGCGGTGTCGCTGGACGGGCGGCTGATCGACTATGCCTCGATCCGGCAGGCGGAGGTGCTGGTCCAGAAGGCGAAACAGATCGCGGGGGGCTGACCTGTCCACGGTGGACAAATTCGGATTCCCAAACGGTATCAGAGGGTTGTCTGTGGCCGTTCGGAAAGGCTTAACCATGTTGGGCCGGGCTGGGAGTTGCCCTCCCGGCCCGATCCTGCTTAGGCTTCCGGGCGCGGAGAACATGGAGCGGAAACCATGGAGAGGTCTGACAACCTTCTGACCTGGGTGATCCTGGCGGTCATCTTCGGCGGGGCAGCGGCGTTGTACGGCTGGCTGTTCTGGTCGAAGACGCGGGCGCTCTGGCAGGCCATGATCCGGCTGCGCGACCGGATCGACCGGAGCAAGCGCTGGTAGCGCAGGTTGCGAGCCCTTCCTTCGCGATGAGAGGTCGACGCAGCAGGGTTCTGTCGGCGCCCCCCCACCCCCGTCCCCTCCCCACGAGGGGGAGGGGGGTGCGGGGTGACGAGCGGGATCACGCGACCGGGATCAGCGCCACGGCGACGCGGCGGCCTTCGCCGAGGAGGACGTTGTAGGTGCGGGCGGCGGTGGGGGAGGCCATGACCTCGACCCCGATCCCCTGCCCTTCCAGCGCGGCGCGGAAGGCGGACGGCACATGCGCCACTTGCGAGCCGGTGCCAACGAAGAGCACGTCGATCTTGTCCACGAGAGTCAGCGGTGCGACGGTGTCTTCAAGCCCGCCCCAGGGACCGGCATCCCAGGGCGTAATCACGCAGGGGCCGCGCAACACATGCCCGGCCACGCGGAAGAAGCCGGGGCCGTAGCCTTCGATCGCCTTTGCCGAGCCGTAGGTGACTTCGGTCAGACGCATCGGGCCTGCCCCTCAAGCGTCGATGTTGGCGAATTCGCCGCCCTTGGTCTTCTTCGGCTTGTCGCCGCGGTCGACGCCCAGGATCAGCACGATGTTCTTGGCGACATAGAGTGTCGAATAGGTGCCGATGAACACACCGAACAGCATGGCGAAGACGAAGCCCCGGATCACGTCGCCGCCGAAGATGATGAGAACCGTCAGGGCGATCAGGGTCGTCGTGGCCGTCATGATGGTCCGGCTGAGGGTTTCGTTCGCCGTAAGGTTCATCATGTCACGCAGCGGCATCGTCTTGTATTTGGCCAGGTTCTCGCGCAGGCGGTCGAAGATCACCACGGTGTCGTTGACCGAATAGCCGAGAATCGTCAGCAGCGCCGCAACGATGGTCAGGTCGAACTTCAGCTGGAAGAGCGAGAAGACCCCGACGGTGACGAGCACATCATGCAGGAGCGCCACCACGGTGCCGAGCGCGAACTGCCATTCGAAGCGCATCCAGACATAGGCCATGATCCCGGTGCAGGCGAGCACGACGGCCATCACGGCCTGCCAGATCAGCTCGGACGACACCTTGGGGCCGACCGATTCGACCGACGGGAAGGTGATCGCCGGATCAACGGATTTCAGCGCTGCCTCGACCTGGGTGATGACCTCTTCGGTCACGGATTCGGCCCCGTCGACCGGGGCGATGCGGACCATGGCGACATGCTGGTCGGCGCGGAACGAGGGGTCGAAGACCTCGGAGATGCTGGCATCCTCGAAGCCGCCGGTTTCCAGCGCGGCGCGGTAGGCGCCGACGTCGACCGGCGTGGTGCTTTCGGTACGGATCGTCGTGCCGCCGCGAAAGTCGATGCCGAAGTTCAGCCCCATGACCGCGACGATGACGACCGTCGCAGCCATCAGGAAGAATGAGCCGCCGAAGGTGAGCCACTGCCAGCGGAAGAAGTCGATGCTGGTATGTTCAGGGACGAGCTTGAGACGCCAGGCCATGATGTTCCCCTTCAAACCGTGATGGTCTTCGGGCGTTTCCAGCCCATCCAGATCTCGATGATGAAGCGCGTCACGTAGACGGCGGTGAACATCGAGGTGATGATCCCGATCCCCATCGTGACCGCGAAGCCGCGGACGGGACCCGAACCGATCCAGTACATGATCAACGCCGTCAGGAGACCGGTGATGTTCGAATCCATGATCGCCGAGAAGGCGCGGGAGAAACCTTCCTGGACGGCGGCAGGCGGGCTGAGCTTGTTGCGCAATTCCTCGCGGATGCGTTCGTAGATCAGCACGTTCGCATCGACCGCCATGCCCATGGTCAGCACGATCCCCGCGATGCCCGGCAGGGTCAGGGTCGCCCCGATTGTGGACAGGACCGCAACGAGGAGGAAGAGGTTCACCGCCAGAGCGACATTGGCCATCATGCCGAACCAGCCGTAGCTGACCAGCATGTAGAGCGCGACAGCGGCGAGGCCGACGATCCCGGCCATCCGCCCGGCCTGGACCGAGTCGGCGCCGAGTTCCGGGCCGATGGTGCGTTCTTCGAGGAAGGTCATCTCTGCGGGCAGCGCACCGGCGCGGAGGAGCACGGCGAGGCGGGTGGAATCCTCGACGGTGAAACTGCCGGTGATGATGCCCGACCCGCCGGGGATATGGCTCTGGATCACCGGGGCCGAGATCACCTGGTTGTCGAGCACGATGGCGAAGGGCGCACCGATGTTGGCCGCCGTGTAATCGCCGAACTTGCGCGCGCCCGTGGTGTCGAAGCGGAAGCTGACCGCAGGCGAGCCGTTCTGGTCGAAGGAGGGCTGGGCATCGACGAGATCGTCGCCCGAGACGACGGGGCTTTCCTCGATGATGTAGTAGATGTCCTTCTCGTCGAGCGACGGCAGCAGGAGGTTGCGGGGGCCAGGGGTGGCCGAGGCATCGGTGGTGCGGCTGACGACGGCGTTGAAGGTCAGCTTGGCGGTCTGGCCGATCAGCTCTTTCAGCTCTTGCGCCGAGCCGATGCCGGGGACCTGGATCAGGATGCGGTCTTCGCCCTGGCGCTGGATGGTGGGTTCGCGGGTCCCGGCCTCGTCGACCCGGCGGCGGATGATTTCCAGCGATTGTTGCAGCGTGCGTTCGTCGGTCGCCTTCTTCTCGGCGTCGGACAGGGTGACGACGACGTCGTTGCCTTCCGAAGTGACGTCGATCGTGCTTTGCCCGACCCCGGTCAGGGTGACGACGCTGGAGCCGAGGCCGCGCACGGCCTCCAAGGCGGCGGCCATGCCTTCGGGGTTCGAGATCGTCACCCGCAGGACGCCTTCGGGCGAGGGTGCGCGGCGGACGGCGCCGACCTGGTCGCGCAGGTCGCGCAGCGCATCGCGGACCTCGGGCCAGAGCGCGTCCATCCGGGCCTTGTAGACATCCTCGACCTGAACTTCGGCCAGAAGATGCGCCCCGCCGCGCAGGTCGAGGCCGAGCGGCACGAGGGCCGAGGGCAGGAAGGCGGGCCACTCCGCCTTTTCGGCGTCAAGCTCGGGGGTGGAGGCACCGTCCGCGGCCGCGATGGCGGCGACGGCGTCGTTGTGCCGTTCCACCTGGGCGTAGAAGAGGTTCGGAACCGCAGCGAGGATGCCCCAGCCGCAGACGAGAAGGATGAGGATACGCTTCCACAGCGCCGTCGGTTCCATGGGTCGGTCTCAGCTTACGGCAGGTTCGGTCTTGTTCAGGACCTGGGTGATCGTGTGCTTGACGACCTTCACCTTGACCCCGTCGGCGATCTCGACCTCGACCATGCCGTCGTCCTGGACCTTGGAGACCTTGGCGACGATGCCGCCGGAGGTGACCACCTGGTCGCCCCGGCGCAGCGCCTCGACCATGGCGCGGTGCTGCTTCATCTTCTTCTGCTGCGGGCGGATGAGCAGGAAGTAGAAGATACCGAAGATCGCAGCCATCATCACGAACTGCGAATACATGGCGGCACCGCCGGGGGCGGCGCCTGCGGTTTGCGCGAAGGCGGGGGTGACGAACATGGGCATCCTTTCCTGCGGGCCGGGCTGCCTTGGGCGGCGCCCGTTTGCGATTGTCGGCTCATGTAAGGCCTTTCGAAGCGCTTTGCCAGAGGGCGCGCGCGGGAAGCCCGGGCCGGGACGCCTTCCCCCCTGCATCGTTATCGGGCATAAGCGCCGGTGTTGCGTTCCAGAGGGGCAGAGCCATGCAC
Organism: Tabrizicola sp.; assembly: GCF_016793705.1. Taxonomy (GTDB): domain Bacteria; phylum Pseudomonadota; class Alphaproteobacteria; order Rhodobacterales; family Rhodobacteraceae; genus Tabrizicola. The sequence continues at coordinate 73,825 of NZ_JAEULO010000040.1, read as the reverse complement.
GACATCCGCTTCATCCGCGAAAACCCGGGTGCCTTCGACAAGGCGCTGTCGCGGCGCGGGCTGGCGCCGATGGCGGCGGAGCTCTTGGCGATGGACGAGGCGCGGCGGGCGAAGATCCTGGCGGCCGAGACGGCGGCGGCGGCGCAGAATGCGGCGTCGAAGGACGTGGGGGCCGCGAAGGCCCGCGGGGATGACGCGGAGTTCGAGCGCCTGCGGGTGCTGGTGGCCGAGAAGAAGGCCGAGGGGGCAAAGCTGACCGAGGAGGCGGGGGCCGAGGATGCGCGACTGCGCGATGCGCTGATGCGGATTCCGAACATGGCGCTGGACGAGGTGCCGGAGGGGCCGGACGAGACGGGGAACGTGGAAATCCGGCGGTGGGGTGCGCCCCGAGAGATGGCGTTCAAGGCTTTGGAACATTTCGACATTCCGGCGGCGAAGGACGGGCTGGACTTTCCGACGGCGGCGAAGCTGTCCGGGAGCCGCTTCGTCGTGCTGCGGGGCGCGGCGGCGCGGGTGCACCGGGCACTGGCGCAGTTCATGCTGGACCTGCACACCGGCGAGCACGGGCTGGCGGAGACCTGGACTCCGGTTCTGGTGAAAGAGGATGCCATGTACGGCACCAACCAGTTGCCGAAATTCGCCGAGGACAGCTATCAGACCACGAACGGCTGGTGGTTGATCCCGACCAGTGAAGTGACGCTGACCAACTCGGTCGCGGGCGATATCCTGGACGAGGGGGCCCTGCCCCTGCGGCTGACGGCGCATACGCATTGCTTCCGGTCGGAGGCGGGCTCGGCGGGCAAGGACACCACCGGGATGCTGCGCCAGCACCAGTTCGAGAAGGTCGAGATGGTGACGATCTGCACCCCGGAAACGGCGCTGGCTGAACACGAAAGAATGACCAAATGCGCCGAAGCCGTGCTGGAGCGGCTGGAGCTGCCCTACCGGACCATCGTCCTTTGCACCGGCGACATGGGATTCGGCGCGCAGAAGACGCATGATCTGGAGGTCTGGCTGCCGGGGCAGAATACCTATCGCGAGATTTCCAGCGTCTCGACCTGCGGCCAGTTCCAGGCGCGGCGGATGAATGCGCGCTACCGGCCTGCGGGCGGCAAGCCCGAGTTCGTGGCGACGCTGAACGGGTCGGGCCTTGCAGTAGGCCGCTGCCTGATCGCGGTGCTGGAGAACGGGCAGGAGGCCGACGGAAGCGTGACCTTGCCTGCGGCGCTGGCGCCCTATCTTGGCGGCAAGAGTCGGATCACGGCGGAGGGCGTGCTGGTCTGACGGGAACCCGTTGACGCGGCAGGCGTTTTCGCCCGACCCCGAAGGAGAGAGCCGATGCGTGCCCGTGCGATTTTGCTGTTGTGCCTTGCGATCCTCTTCGCGTTGACCCCGCTGATGCTGCCGAGCTTCGATGGCTATGACCCGGAGGATTTTCCGGTGCAGGTGCTGCGGCCTTCGGTGCAGCCGGCGGGCTATGCCTTTTCGATCTGGCTGGTGATCTATGCCGGGCTGATCCTGCATGCGGGTTACGGCTTGCTGCGTCGGGCGGACGATCCGGTTTGGGACCGGCCACGCCTTCCGCTGATGGCGGCGCTGGTTCTGGGCACGACCTGGGTCGCGCTGGCAGAGGATCAGCCGGTGGCGGCGACGGTGACGATCCTGATCATGCTGGCGGCGGCCCTGACCGCCGTGTTGCGCACGGCGCGCGCGGACCGGCTGTGGTTGATGCCGCCGATTGCCTTGCTGGCCGGATGGGTCACGGCGGCGGCGGGCGCGGCCTCGGGCGTGACGATGGTGGGGCTGGGGTGGCTTACCGACACCGCCAGCGCGGTGGTCTGTATTCTGGGCGTGCTGGCCATTGCGGTGGCGATGCAGTTGCGGCTGGGCCGGGTGCCGGAATACGGCGCGGCGGTGGTCTGGGCGCTGGTCGGGATCACGGTCGCCAACTGGGGGCTGAACGCGCCGGTCGCCTGGCTGGCACTGGCGGGGGCGGCGGTGATGGGGGCGGTGACGGTGGTGGCGGGTCGGAACCAAATTCCTTGAGCAAGGAATTTGACAAGAATTTTACTTAAAATTCTTGGGGTTGGCCTATTGCCCGGTGTTCTTTTCCTTGTGCTTGCGCAGCCGTGAGGGCGTGTGGAATTTGCGTTCCTTCCACGGGTTCTGGTCGCCCTGTGAGCGCAGGAACAGGCGGATCGGCGTGCCCGGCATGTCGAAATGGTCGCGCAGGCCGTTGACCAGATAGCGCTTGTAGCTTTCCGGCAGCTCGTCGGGCCGAGAGCATTTGATGACGAAGCCGGGGGGCCGGGTCTTGGCCTGGGTCATGTAGCGGAGCTTGATCCGGTGGCCTCCCGGCGCGGGCGGCGGGTGCGCCTCGGTCATCGCGCCGAGCCAGCTGTTCAGCTTGGCGGTGGGCACGCGGCGGTTCCAGACGTCATGCGCCTTGAGGATGGCGTCGTGCAGGCGGTCGAGGCCCCTGCCCGTCTTGGCGCTGACGGTGACGAGGGGGGCGCCGCGGAGTTGCGGGAGGAGGCGTTCGAACATCTCCTTCAGCTCGGCGAGCTTTTCCTGCTTGTCGTCTTCCAGGTCCCATTTGTTGACGGCGACCACCACGGCGCGGCCTTCGGTCTCGGCGAAGTCGGCGATCCTCAGATCCTGCACCTCGAAGGGGATTTCCACGTCGAGGAGGACGACCACCACTTCGGCAAAGCGCACGGCGCGTAGGCCGTCGGCGACGGAGAGTTTCTCCAGCTTCTCCACCACCTTCGCCTTCTTGCGCATTCCGGCGGTGTCCCAGATGCGGATCGGCGTGCCCTGCCAGTCGGCGCGGACCGAGATCGCGTCGCGGGTGATCCCGGCCTCGGGTCCAGTCAGCATCCGGTCGGTGCCGAGGATCTTGTTGATCAGAGTGGATTTTCCGGCGTTCGGGCGGCCGATGACGGCGATTTGCAAGGGCTTGGCGGCGGTGGGCTTGTGGGCGTTTTCATCCGCCTCAAGCTCGGCCTCGTCCTCGGAAATGTCGGTGTCGGTCTCCGGCAGCATCTCGGCTTCGCGGGGGGCGAATTCCTCCTCGAAGGGCTTCAAGGCGCGGTAGAGGTCGTCCATCCCCTCGCCATGTTCGGCGGAAAGGCGGATCGGCTCGCCCAGACCGAGGGAGTAGGCCTCGAGCGCGCCGGAGTCCCCGGCCTTGCCCTCGGCCTTGTTCACGCCGAGGAGGACGCGCGCCGCCTTCTTGCGCAGGATCTCGGCAAAGACCTCGTCCGAGGGGGTGACGCCCGTCCGCCCGTCGATCAGGAAGAGGCAGACATCGGCCATGTCGACGGCGCGCTCGGTCAGGCGGCGCATCCGGCCTTGCAGGCTGTCGTCGGTGACTTCCTCCAGCCCCGCGGTGTCGATCACGGTGAAGCGCAGGTCGAAGAGTTTCGCATCGCCTTCGCGCAGGTCGCGGGTCACGCCGGGCTGGTCGTCGACCAGTGCGAGCTTGCGCCCGACCAAGCGGTTGAAGAGCGTCGACTTGCCCACATTGGGGCGGCCCACGATGGCGAGGGTGAAGGTCATGTCATGCGTCCGGCATCAGCGAAGCCGCCCAGATACACGGCTTCGCCCCTAGCGGAAAGCGTGAAGTTGCCCGTTGCCGCCCACGACATAAAGCGTGCCGCCCGCCACGGCCGGTTGTGCCGCAGCACCCCCGGGAATCTCGGCGGTGTAGGTGAGCGAGCCATCGGTCGGGTCGAAAGCGCGCAAAAGCCCGTCGGAGGAGACGACCATGACACGACCACCGGCGAGGACGGGGCCGTAATGGGCGAAGATTCCCTTGCGCTTCTTGATCTTGTCCTGAGTGAAATAAGGCATTTCGACGGACCAGATCACCTCGCCCGTGGTGGCGTCGAGCCGGACAAGCTTGGCCTCGTCGTTCACCAGGAAGAGCGAGCCACCCGCCACGGCGACAGGGCCGAGCGCGCCTTCGGTCGCGGACCAGAGCTTTTCGCCCGAGGAGGCGGACATCGCCACGGTGCGGCCAGAGCCGGACCCGGCGTAGAGCGTCTTGCCCGCAATCACCGCGTCGCCGGTGACGTCATAGGTGACGGCATAGGCCCGGCCGAGCCGCTTGCCCGCGATCGAGGATTGCCAGATCTTCGTGCCGCCGCCGATCTTGAGGACGGCCATCAGGTCGCCCGCCGCAGAGGGGAAGATCACCGCGCGGTCGCCGATCGTGGGGGCGGCGGTGCCGACATAGGCGGTCTTGCCGGGGGTGCCGACGACCTGCCAGACCACCTTGCCGGTGGCCGCATCGAGCGCCCAGGCCGAGCCGTCGATGCCCGAGACATAGACCGTGCTGCCATCGGTCGCCGGGGCGCCGCTGACGGGGGCGTCGACGCGCTGGCGCCAGACGACGGCACCGGAGGCGGCGTCGAGGGCCACCAGTTCGCCATAGCCGGTGGTGGCGAAGAGCCGATTGCCCCCGACGGCGAGACCGCCCGCCGACTGGCCGCCGCCCTTGTCGAAGCTGGCGGTGAGGTCGGTGGACCAGAGCGTCGCGCCATTGGTTCCGGTCGCGGTGACGGCGGTGCCCGCGTCGATGGTGAAGATGCGCCCGTCGGCCACCACGGGCGCGGCGGCGATGCGGTTCTTGCGGCTGGAGCCGGTGCCGATCTTCGCCGACCAAACCCGTTGCGGCGCGGCCGACAGCGCGGCGTGCGGCATCAGGTGGCGGGCGTTCCCGGCGCGGTGGGTCCAGTCGCCGCCGGTCTGGGGCCCGAGCGAGATGGCGACGCTCTGGTTTTCCGGCGCGGCGGGGGCGGTGGGTGCGGGCTTGCCCTCGACCGGGACCGAGGCGTCGAGGTCGGCGCGGACCGGGAAGCGTTCGCCCTGGAGGATTACTTCCTTGTTGCCGCAGGCGGCGAGACACGCCAGAAGTGCCGCGCCGGTCATCAGCCTGATCTTCATGCCTGCCACCTGATAGGACCTTTCGCTTCCGCCCATCGCCGTTTCAGCCGCCCGTCGCTTCGGGCAGCGTGCCGCCCAGCGCCGTCACCACCTGCCCGAGCCGGGCGCGGAGCGAGGCTGAGGCCTCCTGATCCTGCACCAGGGCGACGAGCGCGGTGATGGCCTCGTCGGGCTTGCCCTCTTCGATCAGGAGATAGCCCAGTTGTTCCTCGGCCAGAACCCGGTAAGGGCGGCCCGGTCCGGCGATGCCATCAAGCGCGGCGCGGCGGTCAGCGAGCGGCAGATCGGCCCCGGCGACCAGCACCCGGCGCAGAACCGCGAGGTCGCGGTAGGCGGGGGTCAGGCTGGCGTCGTTCGCGACCTTTTCCAGCGCGGCGAGCGTGGCAGCCTTGTCCTCGGCCGGGTCGGAGGCCTGGATCAGGCCCAGCAAAGCGGCTTGCCCGGCGTCGGCGGGCACGGCGGCCAGCGCCTCGCGGCGTTCATCGGGCGTGCCCTGGTCGAGCGCGTCGACAACCGCATCGCCGAAGGCTTCGGCCCGGGCCGCGGCGCGGGATTTCGACCATTCTGTCCAGGCGGTGCCGACAACGAGGCCGACAATGATCAGCACGCCGATCCAGCCATACTTGCGGAACAGCCGGAACAGGCGGTCGCGCCGCACTTCTTCGGTGACTTCGTCGATGAAGCTGTCGGGATTGCTCACGCCCTGGCCTTCCTGTCGTTTGCCCCGTCTTACAGGGAAAGGCCGCACATTGCCAAGCCCTGCCCCGTCGCGGCGAGGGTCAGAACTCTGTCGGCAGCCCGAGGTTCTTGCGGAAGCCGGTGATCCAGTCTTCATAGCCCTCCGGCAGGGTTCCACCGGCTTGCATCGCCTCGAGCATGTCCAGCGCCTCGCGGTTCTCGGCGGTGGGATCTTGCAGGAGCATGGCGCGCTGGTCGAGCGCACGCACCACGTCGAGCTGGTACCAGACATTGTCGGGGAAGGCGGCGGCGAGGTCGCGCATGATGCGCAGGGATTCGTCCTGGTGCGGCAGCGCGCCCTCATAGTCCTGACGCGAGGACAGCGCCGTCGCGACGCTGGCCTGGCTGAGGGCGAGATTGCGATACCAGTCCGGGTTGGACGGGTCCTGCTGGTTCAGCCAGTCGCGCAGGGCCAGGGCGTCCTGGTGGCTTTTCAGCGCAGCGGCCACATCTCCCGCCGCCGATTGCGCATTGCCCAGCCGCTCCAGCGCCAGCCCGAGGTCATTGGCCCAGGGCGTGCTGTAGGGATCGACGTCCAGAAGCTTGTTGCCCTGGTCAACCATGGCGCTGAAGCTTTCGACCGCCGCCTTGGTGTCGCCCAGCGCGAATTGCGCATCGCCCAGCCGATTCAAGGTGACCAGCCGGTCATGCAGATGTTCGGGGTCGTCGGGCGCGATCTGGAGCAGCCTGTCGGCGGTTTCCAGCGAGGCCCTTGCGACCTCGACCGCCTCGCTGTTGCGGTTCAGCTGCATCAGGGTGGAGGCGTGGATGTTCTGCGCGATCGACAGGTCGCGCAGAATGAACACATCGCCGGGAGAGGCCCCGGCAAGCTGGGCGTGCTTGGCCACCGCGTCGGCGATCAACGGCTCGGCGGTGGCGGGGTCGCCCTCGGACAGGTCAAGCTCGGCCATCAGGGTCAGCGAGACGGCGGCGTCGCGCAAGTAGCGCTGCGTCGTCGGATCGGCGGTGACGAGCGACAGCCGCAGGTCGAGCGCGGCTTGCAGCGCCTCGCGCCCGCCGACCGGATCGCCCATCGCGTTCTTCGTGTCGCCGATCTTGCGCAGCGCATTGCCAAGGTCGGCCTGACGCGACAGGTCCTGCGGATCGAGCGAGACCATGCCCTCGGAAATCCGGCGGGCTTCCTCTTGCACCTCAAGCGCGGCGACGAAATCGTTGTCGGCGAAATAGACGTCGCCCATCCGGTCGAGGCTGACCAGAAGGTCCTTCTGCCAGACCATGTTGGTGGGGTCGAGCGCGGCGAGGTTCTGCCGGATCGACATCGCCGCCTGATGCGAGATCAGAGCCGAATCCATGTCGCCCATGTAGCGCTGGACATCGCCGATCCGGTCGAAGTTGATGGCAAGGTCGCGCTGGCGCGGCTTGTTGTCGGGGTCGAGCGCGGCCAGTTCCTCGCGGATGGTCAGCGCCTTGCCGTAGGTTTCCAGCGCCGCCTGGAAATCGCCCTCGTCCACCAGCACGTCGCCGATGCGTTCGTAGCTGACCGACAGGTTGCGGCGGATCACCACGTCGCCGGGAAATTCGGCGGCCAGGGCCTCGGCAAGCTCCAGCGCGGTCTGGAAGGCGGCCTTGGCGCCCTCCTTGTCGCCAAGTTCGAGCTTGGCATCGCCGATGCGTTCCTGGGTGAAGGAGACGTCCATCCGGTAGGTGACGCTGGCGGGGTCCATGTCGAGAAGCGTCTGCGCGATGCCCAGCGCCTCGACATGCGCGTCGAGCGCGCCGGAGGCGTTGCTGCGCGCGAGCCGGATCGAGCCGACGCGGTTCACCGCAACCTGCCGGTCGCGCATCAGGTCGACATCATCGGGCCGCTGGTCGGCCTGCCACTGCGAGAACTCCAGGGCGCTGGAATAGGCGGTCTCGGCTTCCTTGAGGTAGCCCTGCTGCTGGAGGACAGAACCGAGATCGTTCATCGACCAAACCAGCTCGCGCACCCATTCGACATCAGTGGCATCGGCCTCGACCCGGCCTTGCGCAAAGGTCGCCCGTTCGTTGTAGGCGGACCAGGCGGCCTCGGTGTTGCCCATCACCAGTTGCAATTCGCCCAGCGAGGTCAGCGCCGTGACATAGGAGAATTGCGCGTCGCGGTCCATGTCGGTCGCCACCTCTGCATAAAGCCCGGTGGCTTTCAGCAGGTCGGAAACGGCGAGGTCATAGCGCAGGTCGGTCTTGGCGGCGTTGGCGTTCAGAAGATGGGTCGCCGCTTCGGAAAGGGTGCGCGAGAGGTAGGTTTCCTTGATGGTGGTGCGGGCGGTGGCGTCGATTTCGGCAGCGTCAGTCAGGAGAGACCGGGCGGAATCGAAAGCGCCGAGGGTCAGCTGTTCCTCGGCCTGGGCACGCAGGGCCGCGACGCGGGGGTCGTCGGACTGGAACTTCTGCAACTCGGACTGGAACTGTTCGTAGGATTGTGCCGCGCCCAGAAGCATGGTCGCGCGTTCCTCGGGCGTCTGGCTGCCGAGGTCGGCAGAAAGGAGGGCGGCGTAGAGCGGCGCGAGGGGGAGGTTGCGTTCGGTGGCCAGCGCCTCGACTTCGGCGCGGATGTCGGGGGTGAGGTCGGCCATGGCGATCAGGAGCTGGTCGCGTTCGGTCTGCGCACCCTGGCCGGAGATGAAGACAAGCTCGGGCAGGCCGGATTCGATATAGGGCAGCTGCTTGCCGCGGCTGCGGTCGTAGACGTCTTGCTGGACGAGGGTAAGGGCGGTGCGGAGTTCCACCCCGGCGGTGGCAAAATGGCGGACGAGGGCGGCGGTGAAGGGTGAATTGTCCTCGTCCCCGTCCGAGGCAGTCTCACCGGGGGCAGCGGAGAAGGCGAAGAGCACGCCATCGGCGCGGCCGATGCGGCCGAGGCCGGATTTCGGCTTGGGGGCCTCGGGCGGGTCGTCGTCCAGGGCGGCGGCGCCCCTGCCCTCTTTCCCGCCGCCGGAGAACGGGTCGTCGCGGCAGGCGTCCAAGAGGATGATCACCACGGGGGCGACGGACTGGACCGCCTCCTGCGCCTCGGACAAGGGGAGCGCGGTCTCGGTCAGCCGGGTGGCGGAGGAGGCGTCGGCGTCGGTGGGGAGAAGATAGTTCACCCCGTCGAGCGCGACGCCGTGGCCGGCATAGAAGAGAAGCGCCACGTCGGCGCCCTTGGCATCTTCCTTGAAATCCTCAAGCGCGCGGCGGGTGCGTTTCAGGTCGCGGTTGGTCTCGACGAAGACCTCGAAATCCAGGCTTTCCAGCACCTCCTCCAGTGCGCGGGCGTCGTTGGCGGGGTTTTCCAGCGGGCGGACATAGTCGTAATCCTCGGCGGCGATGAGGAGGGCGACGCGCTTGTCGGCCAGCGCCGCGGTGAGGCCGCAGAGCCAGAGGACCAGAACCAGACCGAGACGCCGGATGAGCATCGCCCGCTCCCTGAGGGATGGGGGCAGAATGCGGAAGCCTGACCGGATGGTCAAAGGAAAAAGCCTGTCATCTTGCGGGCTTCACGCAGCCGTCAGTGGCGGGACCGGCGTCAGCCGACGGCATAGGCCTGCTTCGGCGCGGGCTCTTCTTCTGCCGGGGGGGAGAATTCCGCTTCCTCCATCACCTGCCGCTGCCACATGGCGGCATAGACCTCACCGAGGTCCAGAAGCTCGTCATGCGTGCCACGTTCGATGACCCTTCCGTCGTCCAGGACGAGAATCTGATCGGCATCGGCGATCGTCGAGAGCCGGTGGGCGATGGTGATGACGCTGCGGCCCTGCCCCATCTCGGCCAGGCTTTCCTGGATCGAGCGTTCGGTCTGGGTGTCGAGCGCAGAGGTCGCCTCGTCCAGGATCAGGATCGGCGGGTTCTTGAGAAGGGTCCGGGCGATGCCGACGCGCTGCTTCTCGCCGCCCGAAAGCTTGAGGCCCCGCTCGCCGACGGTGGTGTCATAGCCTTGCGGCAGGCGCATGACGAAATCGTGGATGCGGGCGGCCTTGGCGGCGGCGATGACCTCGGCGTCGGAGGCGTCGGCCCTGCCATAGGCGATGTTGTAGCGGATCGTGTCGTTGAAGAGCACGGTGTCCTGCGGCACGACGCCGATCTGGGCGTGGAGTGAGGTCTGCGTCACCTCGCGGATGTCCTGCCCGTCGATGCGGACGGCGCCGGAGGTCACGTCGTAGAAGCGGAAGAGAAGCCGCCCGATGGTGGACTTGCCGCTGCCGGAATGGCCGACGAGGGCCAGCTTCTGCCCCGGTTTCAGGGTGAAGGAGACGCCCTTCAGGATTTCCCGCGCAGGTTCGTAGGCGAAATGCACGTTGTCGAAGGCGATCTCGCCCGCAGTGACGTGCAGGGGCTGGGCGTCCGGCGCGTCGGTGATCTCGGCCGGTTGGCCGAGGAGCGCGAACATCTCGCCCATGTCGACGAGCGCCTGGCGGATCTCGCGGTAGACGGTGCCGAGGAAGTTCAAGGGCATGGTGATCTGGATCATGTAGGCGTTGACCATGACGAAATCGCCCACGGTCAACTGCCCCGCCTGCACACCCAGCGCGCTCATCGCCATGACGATGACAAGGCCGGTGGTGATGAGCGTGGCTTGGCCGATGTTCAGGAAAGAGAGCGAGAGGCCGGTCTTGACCGCAGCGCTTTCATACTGCCGCATCGCGCCATCGTAGCGGTCGGCCTCGCGCGTTTCGGCGTTGAAATACTTGACGGTCTCGAAGTTGAGGAGGCTGTCGATGGCCTTCTGGTTGGCGTCGGTGTCCTGGTCGTTCATCTCGCGCCGGAGCTTCACGCGCCATTCGGTGACGGTGAAGGTGAACCAGACGTAGAGGGCGATGGTGACGATGACGACGGCAGCATACTGCCAGCCGAAGACCCAGGCGAAGATGCCCGCGACCATGGTCAGCTCCAGGATCAGCGGGCCGATGGAGAGGAGCATGAAGCGGAGGAGGAAATCGACGCCCTTCACCCCGCGCTCGATGATGCGGGAGAGGCCGCCGGTCTTGCGGGTGATGTGGTAGCGCAAGGAAAGCTGGTGGATATGGGTGAAGGTCTCGATCGCAAGCCGCCGGATGGCGCGCTGGCCGACGCGGACAAAGACGGCATCGCGAAGCTCACCGAAGACGACAGAGCCAAGGCGGGCGAGGCCGTAGGCGACGACAAGGCCAACGGCGCCGAGGCCGATGAGCGCGCGGGGGTCGGTGCCTGCCTCGTTCGACAGGCTGTCGACGGCGAGCTTGTAGACGTAAGGGGTCGAGACCGAGACCAGCTTGGCGGCAAGGAGGAAGAGAAGCGCCAGCACCACGCGGCGTTTCACCCAAGCCTGCCCGTCCGGCCAGAGATAGGGGGCGACGCGGCGCAAGGTGGAGGCGGCCGGCGCGCGGGCGATGCCCTGGTCGGCAGAAGTGGCGGTCGTGGTGGTGCGGCGCATCGGAGGTCCTGGATGGCGTCCGGTCCGGCCAACGGGATTGCGTGGCGGGTCCGGTTCGGCTATGGTCAATTCAAGGTTTCTTGAATAGTTGAACCATGGACCGAAGTAAAGCCCTCGCCGCCCTTTCGGCGCTTGCGCATGAAACGCGGCTCGACCTGATCCGCCTGCTGACGCCGCGCGGCGCGGAGGGGATGGCGGCCGGCCAGATCGCGGAGAAGCTGGGCCTTGCCGCCCCGCGCCTGTCGTTCCACCTGTCGGCGCTGGAGCAGGCAGGGCTTCTGCGGTCGCGCAAGCTGGCGCGGCATGTGTTCTACAGTGTCGACACGCATATGGTCGGCAGCACGATTTCCTTCGTGCTGAACGATTGCTGCTGCCATCACCCGGACGTGCTGGCGGCCTGTGCGCACAACCGGCGCGCGGGCGCGGATCAGGGCGAGGTTGCGGTTTCCGGGACCGAGAACACCTGACCGGGATAGATCAGGTCGGGGTCCTTGATCTTGTCCTTGTTCGCCTCGAACACCTGCACATAGAGCACGCCGTCGCCGTAGCGGTCCTGCGCGATGCCCCAGAGGGTGAAGCCGGGTTGCACAGTCACGGTGACCGGCGCGGCGGCGGGGACTGGCGCGGGGTCGGCCTGCGGTGCCGCCGGCGCCTCTGGCGCGCTGGCGGCTTCGGTGGGGGTCGGGGTGGGCTCGACCGCGGGCGCGGCGGCTTCGGCGGTAGTGGTTTCGGTGGGGGATCCGGGCGCGGCGAGGCCCGGCGCTTCTGCCTGGGGCTGGACCGGGGCGTCTGGAGCGGGCGCTGGCGCCGGAGTGGCGGGTTCGGTGCCGGAGGCGGCGGCCAGGGCCTCGGGCGTCTCGCGCTTGAATGGCGTCTCGAAGCGGGATGTGACCTTCCCCGCGCCGTCCAGCTGGTCGACGCGCAGGGTGTAGATGCCCGGCGGGGTATCGGGCAGGGTCGCGAGCCAGAGGCCGTTGTCCGGCACCTGCGCCGTCGTCGTTTCGGCATTGTCGAGATAGATGCGCAGGCCTGCCCCTGCCGCGCCCCGTCCGCCGACCTGCACCTCACCCGCAGGCGTGTAGGTGATGGTGTCGATCATCACGCTGGCGGTCGGCAGGGCGAGGGGATCGGGCGTGGCGGGATCCTGCAACAGGACCGCGCCGTCCTCGGACAGAAGCAGCGCGGGCGGCGCGGCAGGCGCCTCGGCGGCGGCGATCGTGTCCCCCGGCGCGGGTTCCCCGGCGGCGGGTGCCTCGGCGGCCGGGGCCTCAGTGGCGGGGGGCTTCGGGCCTTCGACCGGGCCAAGGGCGACCATCTCGGCGGAGGGAACCGGATCGTGCTCCGGCAGGGTCATCGACAGCCACATGAGGCTGGGCTTCGGGTTCGGCGCGAGGGTGAAGAGGATCGCGAACTCGCCCGATGCGGTGGCGGCGCCGCTGGCGACCGCGGTGCCGTCAACCATGACCTCGACCGTTGCGCCGGGTTCGGCAGTGCCGGAGACCACCGCCGCGCCGTCGGCGGCGACGCGCCAGGTGTCGATGACCGGCTGGGCGAGTTTCGGGGCCTCTGCCGCGGCGGCGGGTTCCGGCTCGGCTGCGGGTGCCGCGGCGGGTTCGGCAGCAGGTTCCGGGGCGGCCTTCGCCGGTTCGGCGGCGGCGACCTCGACGGCTGCCACCGGCGCGGGATCGGGCCGCGTCAGCTGCCAGGCCGCATATCCGCCACCCGCCACCACCGTCCCGCCCAGGAGCAGGGCCGCCACCTGTGTCCCCGGGCGCAGGGCCCCGAATGCCGCCATCCCCGTCTTCCCCCGACCATCCCGTCGTGCGCGCTTTGCGTTTCTTGTGCTCAGGAATCGCTATATGACGGGGCAAAGCAACTGTTTTCGAGCGCACCCATGTCCCTTCGTTCCGTCTGCGTCTTTTGCGGCTCTCGTCCCGGCCGGAACCCGGCGCACGGGATCGCCGCCCGCGACACCGGGGCGATGCTGGCGCGGAACGGCTGGCGGCTGGTCTTCGGGGCGGGCGATGTCGGCCTGATGGGCGAGGTGGCGAAGGCCGCGCAGGCGGCGGGCGCACCGGCGCTGGGGGTGATCCCGGTGCATCTTCTGGGGCGCGAACGGTCAGGACGGGACCGGGCAACGATGGTCGTGACCGAAGACATGCACGAGCGGAAGAAGGTGATGTTCATGAACTCGGACGCCGTGGTGGTGCTGCCGGGCGGCGCGGGGTCGCTGGACGAGTTCTTCGAGGTGCTGACCTGGGCGCAGATCGGGCTGCACGGCAAGCCGATCCTGCTGCTGGATGTGGAGGGCTACTGGCAGCCGCTGCTGGCGCTTGTCGACCATGTGATCGCCGAGGGCTTTGCGGATACCTCGCTCAAGCGGCATTTCCGGACCGTGCCGGATGTTCCGGCGCTGGAGGCGGCATTGGCGGGCGCACTTCGCTGACAAAGAAGGCCCGCGAGACGCGATCCGCGGGCCTTTTCGTCATCGAGTCAAAGGCTTACAAAGCCGCGGCGACCGCTTCCCAGTTCGCCAGCTTTTCCAGGAAGTTGGTCAGGTAGGCCGGGCGCTTGTTGCGGAAGTCGATGTAGTAGCTGTGCTCCCACACGTCGCAGCCCAGAAGTGCTACCTGCCCGAAGCACAGCGGGTTCACGCCGTTCTCGGTCTTGGTGACCTTGAGGCTGCCGTCCTTGTCCTTGACCAGCCAGGCCCAGCCCGAGCCGAACTGGCCCGCACCGGCGGCGGCGAAATCGTCCTTGAACTTCTGCACCGAGCCGAAGCTGTCGGTCAGCGCCTTTTCCAGCGCACCGGGGATCTTCTTGCCTTCGCCCGGGGCCATCCAGGTCCAGAACTGGTTGTGGTTCCAGTGCTGGGAGGCGTTGTTGAAGATGCCGTTCTGCGCCACCGCGCCCGCCTGGTAGGTGCCCTTGACGATCTCCTCAAGGGATTTGTTTTCCCATTCGGTGCCGGCGATCAGCTTGTTGCCGTTGTCGACATAGGCCTTGTGGTGCAGGTCGTGGTGGTATTCCAGCGTCTCCTTCGACATGCCGAGGCCGGCCAGTGCATCGTGAGCGTAGGGAAGATCGGGAAGGGTGAAAGCCATTGTGGTCTCTCCTGTTGGGTGAAGGCTTGGCACGAATAAGGGGGCTTACGGAGGGAAGGTCAAGGTGCTGCCACCCTGCGCCCCGCCCGACGCCCGGTCACGGCCCTTTTGGTCAACCCTGGGAGACCTTGCAGGTTCCCTCGCCCGTCCAACTGTTGTCGAAGCCGCCCGGCTCGCCTTTCATCTTGGCGCGCTGGCCCTTGTTGAAATACGAGAAGGTATAGATCATCCGGCCGCCCTGGCCCTTGTTCCGGTAGCTCAGCTCCCAGGTATAGGTGGAGCGGGCGTTGGTGCGGCTGCTCAGCTTCGCCTTGATCGGATTGCCGACGAAATGCTTGATGACCGGGTCGAAGACGATGATCTCGCCCTTCGCATCGTCGTCGGTCAGGATCAGGATTTCGGGAATCCAGCCGCCGCCGCGCGCCTTTTCGTAGGGAAACTTGCACTCATACTGGGTGATCTTGGCCATCGCGGGGCCTACCGTCCCGCAGACCGCCAGAATTGCCATCGCCGCCAAACCTTTACGCATCGCCATCTTCAAACGCCACCTTCATGAATCCACGGATTGTTGATCGTGGACGGATGGAAGCCGGGGTCTGGAAGACTGTCAAGGGATCGCGAAAGGGTCAGCGCGAGGCATTTGCAAGAAGATCAAAGACATACCGCGCAACAGAGCGGAAGCAGACCAGGGTAAACCCCTGATCCTGCTTCCACATTGCCGCCGCCACCTGGGCGGTGCGGCTGCGGCGCAGCTCGCCCGGTTCCAGCCTGTCGAAGTCGACAGGGACAAGCTTCGCCAGCACTTCGGCCGCCCGGTCGCCCTCGACCCGGAAGACAGCGCGGGCGTCCGAGACGTCGACGGCGAGATAATGCTCTCCCGCCAAAGATTTGGCGAGCGAGGCCAGCGCGGCGGACACGTCGGCATAGGGCAGGATCAGCAGGTATTCGTCCGGGCTCATCCAACCGCAGGCGCGGTCGCCGTTCACTTCGATACGACGCTGCGCGGGGAGCTTGGTCCCCGTCACGGCCTTGATCGCCTTGTCCAGCGATTTCAAACCTTTGGCACGCAAGGTTATCATGCCGAGGGGGCCGACTTCGCGAATGGCGGCGAAGCCCTGGGCGCTGGCGCCGTTCAGGGCGCTGACCGGATCAGACATTCTGCTTCTCCCCATCCTTGTCAAAGAAGACCGTGTCGCGGACCTTGGCCTTCACCGTGCCACCGGCGACGGTGTTGAACTCAACCACTTCGCCGACCCGCGCAGGTCCCTGTTTCAGCAGGCCCATGGCGATGCCGCGCTTGAGCGTCGGCGAGTAGTAGGTCGAGGTCACGCGCCCTTGCGTGTTGCGCTGACCGTTGGCGTTCACCCCCTCGGCGACGATATAGGCGCCGTCCGGGACGACCGAGCCGTCCAGCGTCTCGAAGCCCATCAGTTTCCAGCGGTCCGGATTGGCGAGGTAGGTGCGTTCCTGGCCACGTTTGCCAAGGAAGTCGGCCTTCTTCTTCGAGATTGCCCAGTCAAGACCAAGGTCCTGCGGGATCACCGTGCCGTCGGTTTCATCGCCGATCATGATGAAGCCCTTCTCGGCGCGCATGACGTGCAGGCACTCCGTCCCGTAAGGCATTGCACCCAAAGCCTTTCCGGCTTCCTGACAGGCGGCCCAGAAGGCCGCGCCATGGCTGGCGGGGACGGCGATCTCGTAGCTGAGTTCGCCCGAGAAGCTGATCCGGTAGACCCGGACCGGGAAGCCCGCCAGGGTGCCGTCGGCCCATTGCATGAAGGGCAGCGTCTCCTTGGAAACGTCCATTCCGCCAAGGACTTGCAGCAGTTTCCTTGCGTTCGGGCCGACCACGGCAACCTGAGCGTATTGTTCGGTCACGTTGGCGGTGTAGACCTTCCAGTCCCACCATTCGCATTGCAGCCAGTCTTCCATCCAGGCGTGGATGCGGTCGGCCCCGCCGGAGGTGGTGTGGCAAAGCCAGGTGTCCTCGTCGATCCGCGCGACGACACCGTCGTCGGAAAGGAAGCCCTGCTCGTTGCACATCAAGCCGTAGCGGCACTTGCCGACCGGCAGCGTGGACATGACGCCGGTGTAGAGCATGTCGAGGAAGCGGCCCGCATCGGGGCCCTTGACGATGATCTTGCCGAGGGTGGAGGCGTCAAGGAGGCCAAGGTTGGTGCGGGTGTTCGTGACCTCGCGGTGGACGGCCTGTTCGTGCGTTTCCCCGGCGCGCGGGTAGCAGTAGGGGCGGCGCCAGAGGCCGACGGGTTCAAAATAGGCGCCCGCCGCTTCGTGTGCTTCGTGCATCGGCGTGCGGCGGAGCGGCTGGAAGATCTCGCCGCGCGATTCCCCGGCCAGCGCGCCGATGGTGACAGGCGTGTAGGGCGGGCGGAAGGTGGTGGTGCCGACCTGCGGGATTTGCGAGCCCTGCGCATCGGCGAGGATGGCGAGGCCGTTGATGTTCGACAGTTTTCCCTGGTCGGTCGCCATGCCGAGCGTGGTGTAGCGTTTGGTATGTTCGACGCTGAGATAGCCCTCGCGCGCGGCAAGCTGCACGTCAGAGACCTTCACGTCGTTCTGGTAGTCGAGCCACATCTTGTTGCGATAGGCGATGGGTGCGCCTTGTGGCATGACCCAGACCGGCGGGATCGTCGGCTTGCCGTCCAGGGTGAGATCGCCCGAGGCGGCGCCGACAACCTCGACCATTGCCGAGCCGTCGTGGTTCAGCGGCGGGCGGGCCGGGTCGGGGACGAAGGCGGAGATGGTGTCGTCCCAGAGAAGCTTGCCGCCGCAATGGCTCCACAGGTGGACGACAGGGGACCAGCCGCCGGACATGGCGACGGCCTCGCAAGGAATCTCCTCCTGCACCGCCCCCTCGCCCGCCTGGGCGCAGACGGTGACGCCGGTCACGCGCTTGGCCCCCTTGACCTTGGCGATGGCCTTGCCCGTCAGGACGCGGATGCCCGCGGCGCGGGCGGCCTCGGGCAGCGGGCCGGTGGCCTGGTCGCGGGCGTCGAGGATGGCGGGCACGTCGAGGCCCGCGGCCTTCAGCGCAAGGGCGGTCTGGTAGGCGCTGTCGTTGTTGGTGACGACGACGGTCCGGTCGCCGGGCGAGACGGCGTAGTTCACCACATAGTCGCGCATGGCCCCGGCCAGCATCACGCCGGGGATGTCGTTTCCGGCAAAGCTGAGCGGGCGTTCGATGGCGCCGGTCGCGCTGACGATCCTGCCCGCGCGGATGCGCCAGAGCCGATGCTTCGGTCGGCCATCGCCGGGGGTATGGTCGGCGACGCGCTCGTCGGCGAGGACATAGCCGTGGTCATAGACGCCGAAGCCGCAGGTGCGGGTGCGGATGGTGACGTTGTCGCGGGCGGCGAGGTCGGATTCCATGGCGGAGAGCCAGGCTTCGACCGGCTGGCCGTCGACCTCAGTCTGGTCGACCGGAGCACGGCCGCCAAGGGTCGGGGCCTGTTCCAGCAGGATGACGCGCTGGCCCTTGTCGGCCGCGGCCTTCGCGGCCTTGAGGCCTGCGACCCCCGCCCCGATCACCAGCACGTCGCAGAAGGCATAGGCCTGTTCGTAGCGGTCGGCGTCGCCTTCGGTCGGTGCCTTGCCGAGACCTGCCGAGCGGCGGATGATCGGCTCGAAGACGTGTTTCCAGAACGGGCGCGGGTGGATGAAGGTCTTGTAGTAGAAGCCCGCGGGCAGGAAGCGGGCGACGTAGTTGTTCACCACGCCCACGTCGAATTCCAGCGACGGCCAGTGGTTCTGGCTGGTGGAGTCGAGCCCATCGAACAGCTCCGTCGTGGTGGTGCGCTGGTTCGGCTCCAGCCGTGCGCCGAGCCCAAGGTTGACGAGCGCGTTCGGCTCTTCCGGCCCCGAGGCGACGATGCCGCGCGGGCGGTGGTACTTGAAGCTGCGGCCGACCATGACCTGATCGTTGGCCAGGAGGCCCGCGGCGAGGGTGTCGCCCTGGAAGCCCTTGAGGCGCTTGCCGTTGAAGGTGAATTCGACGGGCGCGGTGCGGTCGATCAACCGGCCGCCCTTGGCGAGACGCGTGCTCATTTCATGTCCTTCCAGTCAGGCCGCCAGTCGGGTCGACGGGCCTGGATCTTGGCGATGATGTCGGCAGGGGGTTCGGAGACCTGCGCGGGGTAGGTTCCGAAAACCTCCAGCGTAGCGGTGCAGCGGGCGGCGAGGAACCACTTCCCGCAGCCGTAGGTATGGCGCCAGCGTTCGAAGTGGACGCCCTTGGGGTTCTTGCGGGCGAACATGTAGGCCTCGAACTCCTCGGGCGAGGAGCCGGGGCCGAAGCGCTTCAGATGCGCCTCGTAGCCGGGGGAAAGCTCGGTCTCTTCGGCCTTCACGCCGCAGTAGGGGCATTCGAGGATCAGCATGAGGGTCTTCCCAGTTGTGCGGGGGTCATTCTTCGGTGTCCTGCGGGGCGCCGAGGCCCTTGCGGAAGAAGGTCAGCAGCTCTTCCAGCGGGACGGCAAGTCGGTTGGGGGCAAGGCCCGCCAGCCAGCCCGCGATGCGGAACGGGTGCAGGCTGGCGGCGGTCAGGGCGGTGGTGCAGGCGTCGTCGGCAGCGGTGCCAGGGGTGGACTGGACGAGGACCAGCGAGGGGTTGAGCGCGGCGAGGTCGAAGCTGGAAAGCACCTGCGCCTCGTGTCCGCCGGCGTTGACCGCCAGCAGCTGGACGCTGTCGATGCCCAGCTCTGCCAGCACGGTGTCCATGCGCAGGAAGGGTACTTCGGTGCTGGCGATGTCATCGGGGCGGATGCCGGGTGTGGCGATGCGGTCGCGGATCAGCGAGGCCCGGCCCCGGGGTGCGCGACGGTTCCGTGCCTCGCCTTCGGCCGAGAGGGAGTGCAGTGGCAGGTTAGCCGAGATATCGGAGATGCCGAGGTTCAGCACGGCGACCCGCTCGCCGTTCGCGTGCAGAGCGTCGAGCTGCGCAAAGTTCTGCGGCTGCGGTTCGATGAGGAGGCCGGACCAGCCGTGATCCCGGAAGCGCGGCAGGAGGGGAAGGCCGGTCGCGCCGTTGCCCGCGCCGACCTGCACCACGAAGACCTGCCCGCGATGGTGGTCGTGGACCCCGTTCAGAAGCATGGTCAGGATCGGCGCATCCAGCTTGTGTGCGCGTTTCGGGACATAGGGGCCGAGGTCGCGGATCATGGCCGGACCCCGGAGGCTGCGGCGCGCGCAGGCGCGCGCGCGCCGCAGGAGAGATTACGGGTTGGCCGGAGGCGTGGCAGGCTCGGCAGGGGCAGCCGGTTCGGCGGCGTCGTCGGTAGGCGCAGCCGCGTCATCGGCCGGTGCCGTCTCGAGCGGAGCGGCCGCGTCGGGGGCCGGGTCGATGGTGACGTCGACCGTGGGCTCGGTCGGAGCCGCGGATGGCTCGATGGTGACGTTGGTGGTGTCGGACACCGGGTCGGTCGTGCCGACCGGGGCCGGCCCACCGAAGACGAGCCACAGGATGAAGCCCACCGCGACGACAAGGCCCCCGACGATGAGCGCCATGCTGCTGCCGGAGGATTCGGTCGTCCGGGTTTCACGGACGTAGGTCTTGTATTGGTCTTGATCGGCCATTGGAGTGTCTCCATGCTGTTGTAAACTGGCATGGAAACCTTGGCCGCGGGCGGGGGGTTCCGCCCGGGCCGGGGATCGGCAAGGAGTTGCCGACGGGAATGCATCAGTGCGCCACCCCGGCGGCGACGCTTTCGTCGATGAACTGGCCGTCCTTGAAACGCCACATGTTGAAGTCCTCGGCCAGGGGACCGGGTTCGCCCTTGGCCATCAGCTCGGCCATGGCCCAGCCGGAACCGGGGATCGCCTTGAACCCGCCGGTGCCCCAGCCGCAGTTGATGAAGCAGTTGCCGAGCGGGGTCTTCGAGATCAGGGGCGAGCGGTCGCCGGTCATGTCGACAATGCCGCCCCACTGGCGCAGCATCTTGAGGCGGCTGATGATCGGGAAGGTTTCCACCAGCGCGCGGAGGGTTTCCTCGATATGGTGGAAGCTGCCGCGCTGCGTGTAGTTGTTGAAGCCGTCGGTGCCGCCGCCGATCACCATCTCGCCCTTGTCGGACTGGCTCATGTAGCCGTGGACGGTGTTGGCCATGACGACCACATCCATGCAGGGCTTGATCGGTTCCGAGACGAGGGCCTGGAGGGCGACCGCTTCAATGGGCAGACGGAAGCCCGCCATCTCGGCCAGCTGGCCGGAGTGGCCCGCGACGACGATGCCGAGCTTCTTGCAGCCGATGAAGCCCTTGGTGGTGTCGACGCCCGACACCTGGCCGTTTTCCGACCGGACGCCCTTCACTTCGCAGTTCTGGATGATGTGCATTCCCATCGCCGAACAGGCGCGGGCATAGCCCCAGGCGACGGCATCGTGCCGCCCGGTGCCGCCGCGCGGCTGCCAGAGCGCGCCGAGGACGGGGTAGCGGGGCCCGTCGATGTTCAGGATCGGGCACAGTTCCTTCACCCGCTGCGGGGTGATGAATTCGGTCGAAACGCCTTGCAGGGCGTTGGCGTGCGCCGTCCGGAGATAGCCGCGGACCTCATGATGGGTCTGGGCCAGCATCATCACGCCGCGGGGCGAGAACATGACGTTGTAGTTCAGGTCCTGGCTCAGCGTCTCGTACAGGCTGCGGGCCTTTTCGTAGATCGCGGCGGAAGGGTCCTGGAGGTAGTTCGAGCGGATGATCGTGGTGTTGCGCCCGGTGTTGCCGCCGCCGAGCCAGCCCTTCTCGATGATGGCAACATTGGTGATGCCGAAGTTCTTGCCGAGGTAGTATGCGGTGGCGAGGCCGTGGCCCCCTGCCCCCACGATGATCGCGTCATAGGCGGGTTTCGGTTCCGGCGAGGCCCAGGCGCGTTCCCAGCCCATGTGGTAGCGGATTGCTTCGCGGGCGATGGCAAAGACCGAATAGCGCTTCATCGGGGCCTCATGTCGGACGGAACGGGCCGGGGGACTCCGGCAGTGTTTTCTTGGATCGGTTGCGGGTTATAGCCGCACCTTTCTGCGGCACAATCGGGAAAATTGCGACATTCGGCGGGAGGTATCGCTGTCGCGGGCCTGCGGGCGGGGCGCTGCGGCCGAATGCCCCTTTCTCGGGAGGGGTGAAACGACTATGTGGGGCCGGAACAGGCGCGGGGCTTCCCGCGCGGACATTGCGGACGACGGACGAGGCGGGGCATGACAGGCTGGGGTTTCTGGGCAGTGGCCGCCAGCCTGGCGCTTCTGGTCGCCGCCGTGCTGGTCGCGGCGCTGCGGCGGGCGCCGAGGCCGGGCGCTGAGAGCGCAGAGGCCGACCTTGCCGTCTACAAGGACCAGCTGGCCGAGATCGAGCGCGACCTGTCGCGGGGCACGCTCGGGTCCGAGGACGCCAAGCGGCTGCGGGCGGAAATCGGCAAGCGGGTGATCGAGGCCGACCGGGCACGCGGGGCGCGCGGGGCTGCGAGGGACAGTGACGGAGTCGCGGCGCTGGTGGCGTTGATTCTGGCGCTGGTGGTGCCGGGCGGGCTTGCCGCCTACTGGTGGCTCGGCGCGCCGGGCTATCCCGACATGGCACTGATCCCCCGGCTGGAGGCGCTGGATGCCGGGATTGCGGCGCGACCGTCTCAGGCGGCGGAGCTGGAACAGCTGAAGACGCCGAGGGACGCGGCGCTGGACGAGAAGCTGGCCGACGATTTGTCGGCAATCACCGACCCTGCGGCCTTGCTGGCCGAGTTCCGCACCCGCTTCGAGGCGGGCGAGATGCAGGCCGCCGTCCGGGTGCAGGAACGCATCCTGGCCCTGCGGGGCGACGAGGCTTCGGCCAATGACCACGCCAACCTGGCGCTGGCTCTGGTGGCCGAGGCGCAGGGCTATGTCTCGCCCGAGGCCGAGGCGGAGCTGCGCGCGAGCCTTGAGCGCGACATGGGCAACGAGCTGTCGCGCTATCTGGTGGGCGAGATGTTCCTGCAGGGCGGGCGCTACGACCAGGCGTTCCGCTTCTGGCGCCCGCTGGCCGAGCACGGAATGCCTGGGTCGCCCTGGGTCGGCTCGATCCGCGAGCGCATCGAACAGGTCGCGGCGCTGGCGGGCATTCGCTATGCCCTGCCGGATACGCTGGAAGCGCCGGAGGGGATGACGCCCGAAGGCATGGTGGCGCAGCTCAACGACCGGCTGGCGACCGAGGGCGGCACGGTGGAGGAATGGGACCGGCTGATCCGCTCGCTGACGGTGCTGGAGCGGACGGACGAGGCGCAGAAGATCTATGACGAGGCGAAGGCCCGGTTCGAGGGGCGACCGGCAGAGCTGTCCTTCCTGAAGCAGGCGGCGGTCGAAAGCGGGCTGACCCCGTGATCTGCGCGAGCGTGGAGGAGTTCCTGGCCGCCCTGCCCCCGATGCGGGCGATTGCCGGGCTGGACCTGGGCGACAAGACCATCGGCGTCGCGCTGTCGGACCTGCGGCGGCAAGTGGCAACTCCGATCGAGGTGATCCGGCGCGAGAAGTTCACGCTGGATGCGGGTAGGCTGCTGGCACTTCTGGAGGCGCGGGGGGCCAGCGGGATCGTGCTGGGATTGCCGTTGAACATGGATGGTTCGGTCGGCCCGAGGGTGCAGGCGACTCAAGCCTTTGCGCGGAACCTGGAGAAGTTGACGGCCCTGCCGATCTGCTATTGGGATGAGCGTCTGTCGACGGTTGCGGCAGAAAGGGCACTTCTTGAGGCGGATACGTCGCGAAAGCGTCGGAAAGCGGTGATCGACCAGGTGGCTGCCGGATATATCCTGCAAGGCGCGCTGGACCGGATGGCGTATCTTGGCTGAAGGTGAACCCGTGAAGGACGACGTCTGGAAACGCGACGAGATCGCTTCGCCTTGCGTCAGGCTTTGCGTCGTGCATCCCGAGGAACGGATCTGCGTCGGCTGCATGCGGTCGATCGAGGAAATCTCCGGCTGGTCGCGGATGACGCATGAGGAGCGGGCGGCGGTGATGGCGGAGTTGCCGTCGCGCGCGCCCCGGCTGGCGAAGCGGCGCGGCGGGCGGATGGCCCGGCTGGAGCGCTGATCGGGCGGAGTGCCTTCGGCACGGAGTCTTCAGGTCGCCTGCGCGGGACTTCGCCCGCTTGTCTCCGGATGGGGGTTTCACCCCCAAACCCCCAGGATACTTCGGGACAGAAAATCAGTGCAGCGCGAGCCAGGCTTCGACCGAGGCGAGTTGCGGGCGGAAATAGGCGATCATCCGGCCTTCGGGCGGGGCTTCGTCGTGCGGCTTCCAGCATGCGACCCCGTGCAGAGCGAGGCGGTGCAGCAGCGTGACCTCGCCCGGGCGGGCGGGAAGCTCGATCCGGCGGCAGATGGCGAAGATCTCTTTCCGCGCGGCCTGATAGGCTTCGGTGATGTCGATCTCGCCCCAGGTTGCGGGTGGGTGGGGGTCCAGGGCTTTGCGGAGGGCGGCGCGAAGGATTCCATGGCTGCCCTCCCAGACGGTGAGGGGCGAGGCCGGGCTGTCGTTGAGCGGCAGGCCGAGGATCCAGGCGTGGGGTTCCCTGACCATCCTCCGTTTTTCCGGGCCGATGGGGAGGAGACCGTCGAGATGGGCGGCATCGCGGTCGCGGCGGAAGGCGAAGGCGGCGGGGGTCTCCTCGGGCGAGGGCTGCGGGTAGCCGGGGCGGATCACCGAGAGCTGGGCAGGGTGCAGGGGCTCGGGGGTCAGGGGCAGCGCGCCCCAGGGGAACGGGGTCGCGTCGATGCTGCCGTCCGGTGCATTGGGGAGCGCATCGACGCCGACAAACCAGGTGCCGCCGCAGCGCCAATCTTCAGCGGTGGTGGCGAGGGTATGGAGCGCGGCGGTGCGGGCAGCCCTTGCCCAGGCGGCGATGGCCGGGTGAGGGCCGATGCGGCGCCAGCCCCCCTCTCCGTCCGCCTCTACCACCCCAGCACCTTCCGCAGCATGTTCAGCGCGACGAGGGTCAGGAAGACGGCGAAGGCGCGTTTCAGCGGCTTGGGGTTCATCGCATGGGCGAGGTGGACGCCGAGCGGCGTGGTCATCAGCGTGGTGCCGATGACGACGAGGAAGGCGGGGAGGTTGACGGCCCCGATGGTCCAGGGCGGTGCGTCGGCGACCGGCAGGAGCAGGAAGCCGAGGACGGAGGGCACGGCGATGAGGACTCCGAAGCCCGAGGCTGTGGCGACAGCGCGGTGGATCGGCATGGCGTAGAGCGTCATCAGCGGCACGCCGAAAGTGCCGCCGCCGATGCCCATCATGGCGGAGAAGAAGCCCACGGCCCCGGCCAGAAGGCTGCGGACCGGCTGGCCGGGCATGTGCTCGCCCAGGCGCCAGTCCTCGCGCCCGAAGGCCATCCAGAGGCCGGCGAGGCCCGCAAGCGCGCCGAAGACCGCTTGCAGGGTCATCGACGAGACCTTGCCCGCGACGAAGGTGCCCACGGCGGCGGCGATCACCAGCGCCGGACCCCATGTCTTCAGCACCTCCCAGTCCACCGCGCCCTTCCTGTTGTGCGAGGAGACGGAGCGCAGCGAGGTGATGACGATGGTGGCCATTGAGGTGGCGACGCAGATCTGCATCAGGCGGTCGCCGCCGAAGCCGAGATGGCCGAAAGCGTAGAAGAAGGCCGGGACCAGCACGATCCCGCCGCCGACGCCGAGGAGGCCGCCGACCACGCCGGCGAAGGCGCCGATGACGAGAAGGACGGCAAGCATCGGCAGGGCGGTGGCAAGATCTGGCATGTTGTGGGATCCGGAATGATGTTCCGTCCGTTTAGCGGGCTGGACGGACGCAGGCCAGCCGGAAATGCCGGGCCGGTCTTCCCTTTTCCGGACAGCCGGAGTAAGGCTGCCCGCTTTCGCCGCATGCTCCCGAAGGAAGGCCCGCATGACCCGCAGCATTTCCACGACCTCGATGTCGATCATCCTGGGGCTGGTGGCGGCCGTCGGGCCGTTTGCCATCGATATGTATCTGCCGGCGATGCCCGATATCGGCCGCGACCTGGGGGCCAGCCAGCACGAGGTGCAGTGGACCATCGTCGGCTATTTCATCACCTTCGGCCTCGCGCAGCTGGTCTATGGCCCCTGGGCCGACCAGGCGGGGCGGAAGCCGCCGCTTTATGTCGGGCTGGCGCTTTTCATCCTGGGCACCGTGACCTGTGCGCTGGCGCCGACGCTCGGCTGGCTGGTGGTGGGACGGATGGTGCAGGGCGCGGGCGGGGCGGCGAATATGGTCGTCCTGCGCGCGGTGATCCGCGACATGGCGACCGGCCCGGCGGCGACGCGGATGATGTCGACGATCATGATCGTGATCGCCGTCTCGCCGCTGCTTGCCCCCCTGTCGGGCGCGGGATTGCTGGCGCTTGGCAGCTGGCGGCTGATCTTCTGGGCGCTCCTGGGCGCGGCGCTGGTGAGCGCGGGGCTGATCCATTTCGCGGTGCCCGAGACCCTGGCAGCGGAGAACCGGCGGCGCTTCGATCTGGCGAGCACGCTGACGGGCGCACGGACCCTGATGACCAACCGGAGCTTCCTGGTGATGACCCTCCTCGCGGGTTTCGCCTTTGCGAGCTTCTTCGTCTTCATCGCCGCCGCCTCTTTCGTCTATATCGGCAGCTTCGGGCTGACGGCGACGCAATTCTCGCTGGCTTTCGCGGTCAATGCAGTGGGCTTCTTCGCGGCCTCGCAGTTCTCGGCGACGATCGCGGCGCGGGCCGGCACGCTGCGGATGATCCGGCGGGCGACGATCGGGTTTTCGCTGGCGACCTTCGCAGGCTTCGGGCTGGCGCTGGCGGGGCTGGCGAGCCTGCCGGTGACGATGACGACGCTTTTCATCGGCAATATGTTCCTGGGGGTGCTGATGCCGAGCGCGCAGGTGCAGGCGCTGGAGGAGCATGGTGCGATCGCGGGGCTGGCGGCCTCGCTGGGGGGCACGTTGCAGATGATGGCAGCGGGGGCGCTGGTGGTGGCTGCCGGTCCGTTCCTGGACGGGACGGTGACGCCGATGCTGGGGGCGATTGCCCTTTGCGGTGCGCTGGTGCTGGGCCTGTCGCGGCTGATCCCGCGTCAGGCGGCGCGGGCCTGAAGTTCGGCGAGCGCGCGGTCGATCACCTCGAGGCCTGCCCCGTCGCGGGTGGCCTCGACCGACAGGACCCGTCGCCAACCGCGCGCGCCGGGCCGGCCCTGGAAGAGGCCGAGCATGTGGCGGGTGATCTGGTGCAGGCGCCCGCCACGCGCCAGATGCGCGGCGATATAGGGGCGCATGGTGTCGACGACGGCCAGCGAGTCGGGCGCGAAATCATCGCCCCAGAGCGCGTCGGCGCCGATCAGGGTGTTCGCCGGGTCATGGTAGGCGGCGCGGCCGAGCATCACGCCGTCGAGGCCATGGTCGAGGAGCGCCTTCGCCTGCGCCAGGCTGGTGATGCCGCCGTTGATGCAGATCGTCAGCTCGGAGAAAAGGCGCTTCATGCGGACCACGAGGTCATGATCGAGCGGCGGGATTTCCCGGTTCTCCTTGGGAGAAAGGCCCTGGAGCCAGGCTTTCCGGGCGTGGACGATGATATGGCGGACCCCTGCCCCGGCCATGGTCTCGATGAAGGCGGGCAGGACGGCTTCGGGGTCCTGGTTGTCCACCCCGATCCGGCATTTGACGGTGACGGGGGTGTCGGTCTCGCCCTGCATCGCACGGACGCAATCGGCGACGAGTGTCGGTCGTTCCATCAGGACGGCCCCGAAGCAGCCGGACTGCACGCGGTCCGAGGGGCAACCGCAGTTCAGGTTGATCTCGTCGTAGCCCCAGGGGGCAGCGATACGGACGGCGGAAGCGAGTTCCACCGGGTCTGAGCCGCCGAGTTGCAGTGCGACGGGATGTTCCTGCGGGGAGAAGTCGAGAAGGCGGGGTTTAGGTCCGTGGACAATGGCGGGGGCCGTCACCATTTCCGTGTAGAGCATCGCCCGCCGGGTCATCTGCCGGTGGAAGACGCGACAGTGCCGGTCGGTCCAGTCCATCATGGGGGCGACGGAGAGTCTATATGGCTGATATTCTGTCATTTTTTCTGCAAACTCAAATCGCTGGGTCGTTTGACCGCCCGCCGTCCTCACGCTCCGTTTCGCCACTTTTCGCCATGTCACGACGATCACTGCACGCGGATTGCACACGAATGCCCGCCATCGCAAAGCTTCCCCTCTGGTTTGCGGCGCCTAGAGCTGCGTCGCAAGGGTCGGTATGTCGGCGAGACGCATCTCACGCCGGGATGATGCGCTGCGGTGGTCCCCTTTAGCGGAGCTTGCGGTTGACCGCAACGAAACGCCCGTCAGTTCCCGGATTGCTCGGCTGACCAAATTTGGGGAACCCATACAAACTCACATCGGAGACACGAGGGCCGCCGGGAGGCCGCCGCAGCGGTCCAGGACGGCGATCCTGGACTTGCAGCAGCGCGAATCTGGAATCGTCGGGATCAACGCGCTTGATCGCGAGAGGTTGATCCAGTTCGGTTGCGCGCGGCCTGAAGCCGGTGCAGGTCCAGTCACACCGGGGATCGACGTCGGGATGAGGCACAGCCGCGCGGGCCAATGCGCCGCCGGCCCCGGTTTCGGGCTGAACTGAGCCGTGCCACTGCAGGGCGTGCCGCGCAGATCGACCGTCAGGTCGGTCGCAGCCGGCGATGTCACCCGCCTCTCCGCCGCTTCGCGCAGCATCTGGATGCCAATCTGCAACTTGACGTCGTCTTCGGCCTTCGGGGTCGATCCGCTTCAGGATTTCCGGGTGTCCGTTGGTGAAGACCAGAAGCCGCGTGTGCCCGGTGTCCTCGATCCCCGGCAGAGATGACGCTGACCGCAATCCTACCGACGGTATTCTCGAAAGCCCTGCCTTCTCCGAAAACCTTGTTGGGATCAGACTTTTCCTTCGGCCTTCAGCCCCGCCCAGGTCGGACGGTCCAGTCGGAACGTGTCGTGTGTGCGGACATAGTCGCTGCCGTAGCTGCGGGCCACGAGGTCAAGCGCGTCGGTCCGGATATGCGCGCGATCGGGGTCCTTGAGGAACCGGTCCTCGATATGCACGGCGAGCACGCGGCCGATCACGACCGTCTGGCACGGACCGGTGATGACCGAGGACAGCGACCGGCATTCGAAGGCAACCGGGCTTTCGGCGATGCGGGGCGGGGCGATGTGGGTCGAGGGCAGCGTTTCCAGCCCCGCCAGAGCGAGTTCGTCCACCCCGCGCGGCGCGTCGGCTGCGGTCAGGTTCATCTGCCCGGCCAGCCGTTCCGGCACCAGGTTCACGACGAATTCCCCGGTTTCGAGGATGTTCAGCGCGGTGTCCTTGAACCCGCGGTCCGGCGCCGCCATCAGCCCCAGCGCGATGGTCGGCGGGGCCGATCCCATGACGTTGAAGAACGAATAGGGCGCGGCGTTCAACCCCTCCTTCCCCTTGGTCACCACCCAGGCGATGGGCCGGGGAATGACGGTCGCGGCCAGGAGCTTGTAGGCGATCGGCTCGGGCACCCGGTCAAGGTCGTAGCGCATCAGATTTCGCGCACCGCAGGTTTCGCCCGGCTGTCCACGATCAGCTGGAAGACGTCCGGCCGGGCGTAGTGGCCGGTCACGTCGAAGTCGAACTTGGCGCGCATCACCTCGTCGGGATCGATCTCGGCGTAGAGCACGGTCTCGCCATTGAAATCCGGTCCGGCCAGCACCCGACCCATAGGTGACACGATGGCCGATCCGCCGCGCATCATCACGCGGTCGGGCTCGTCGCCGAGCGCGCTTTCGTGGTCGGGACCATAGGCGGCGCGGGTGATGTGCTGGCAGGCAGTCAGAACGAAGGTGCGGCCTTCCAGCGCGATGTGCTGCATGGTGGGAAGCCAGGTGTCGCGGTCATCCGCAGTGGGCGCGCAATACAGGCTGACGCCCTGGTGATACATATGCATCCGCAGCGCCGGCATGTAGTTTTCCCAGCAGATCACTGCGCCGATGGTGCCGAGGTCGGTCTTGAAGGCGGGCATCGTCGATCCGTCGCCAAAGCCCCAGATCAGGCGCTCGCCCGCCGTGGGCATCAGCTTGCGATGCTTGCCGACCAGCCCCTTTGCGCCATCAAGGTAGAGGACGGTGCAATAGAGCGTCGCACCGTCGCGTTCGATCACGCCGACGACGGCGAAGACACCCGTTTCAGTGCAGGCTTCGGTCAGGCAGGCGACCTCGGGTCCGTCCAGGTCGATGGCCGAGGCGTGGTAGCGCGCGAAGGCCGCGCGCCCCTCGGGCTTGCGCATGCCGATCGGCGCGCCGAAGCTGGCGCCCTTGGGGTAGCCGCCGATCAGCGCCTCGGGGAAAACCACCAGCCGAGCGCCATTTTCAGCGGCTTCGCGCAGCCGCAGGGCGGCCTTTTCGGCGGTGGCCAGCGGGTCATTGGGGACCGAGGCCATCTGGACCACGGCAGAAGTGAAGGGGGTGGACATCGTCGCCTCCGCTAAGGATCGGGGCCCCGGAGCGCAGCACCCCCGGACCCCCACAGGAACCTTCCGGTCAGGAAATGCAACCTGTCAGTCTTCCGGGGTCGCGTTCACGACCGGATTGCGCAGCGTGCCGATCCCCTGCACATGGCCCAGGACCACGTCGCCCGGTTTCAGCCATTCCTGCGGCGACCTGCCCGCGCCGACGCCTTCCGGCGTGCCGCTGGCGATGATGTCGCCCGGTTCCAGCGTCATACCGGTCGAGATGTCGGCGATCAGCTCATCGACCTTGAACAGCATGTGACGCGTGTTCGACCGCTGCTTTTCCACCCCGTTGACGGTCAGCCACAGGTCCAGGCACTGCGGATCGGGAATCTCGTCCGCCGTGACGAGTACGGGGCCGAAGGGGGCGTAGCTGTCCATGCCCTTGGAGAAGATCCACTGGCCCGCGCGGCGGTTGTCGCGGGCCGAGACGTCGATCATCACAGAATAGCCGAAGACATGCGCCAGGGCCGCCTCGCGCCGGACGCGACGGGCGGTGGTGCCGATGATGACGGCCAGTTCCACCTCCCAGTCCAGCTGCCTGGTCATCTTGGTGTCGTGCTGGATCGCGTCGCCTGGCCCGATCACCGTCGTCGGCGGCTTCGAGAACACCACCGGCTGTTTCGGCAGGTCCTTGGACGTGTCCAGAGAGGCCGCGCTTTCCGCGACATGCTCGACATAGTTGAGTCCGATCCCGAAGATGTTCTTCCGCGGCCGCGGGATCGGAGCGAGAAGAGACACGTTCGACAGGGCCGTCGCCGTGCCGGGCTTGTGGCGGCCCTTCGCCGCCGCCAGACAGGCGCGCAGAGTCTCCAGCCCCGGGCGGCCGGTGTCGATCAGCCCCAGCATGGTCGCCGGCAGGCACTCGCCCTGCGCGGCCGCCAGCCGCTCCACGTCGACGACAAGATCGCCCTCGATCACCCCAAGACGGGCCGCGCTTTCGACCGAGGCGCGGTAGGTCACCAGTTTCATGATCAGTCCTTACAGAAGCGGCTGCTGGCCGCCGTTTTCACCGAAAGCCTCTTCCCGATAGAGCCCGAGCGCCCGCATGACCGGCAGGTCGTTCAGGCAGAAGAGGCAGGCATCCTCGCGGTCCGATGCGTTGACGTGTTCGTGCCACGCCCAGGAGGGAACGCAGAAAATGTCGCGTTCCTGCCAGTCGAACCGCTTGCCGTTTATGATCGAATGGCCCCGGCCTTTGGCGACATGATAGAGGTAGCTGCCGGTGTGGCGATGCGCCTTCGTCTGCTCACCCGGCCGCAGCATCTGCATGCTGGCACCCAGCGTCTGCATCACCGGGCCATTGGTCGTCGGGTTGACGTATTCCATCAGCACACCATCGAACGGGCTTCCCCCCGTGCATGCCGAATAGCGGGTCAGCGCGTCATAGGTGGGTGCCCATTCGTATTTGAGCATCGGGCTGTAGGCCTTGCCCCATCTGTCGCCATAGGGGGTCAGCCCCGGATTGCCCCAGGTCTTGGTCATGTCGTCGACGGCATAGCCCACCGCCTGGTTGAGGTCGGGGTGCACTTCGTAGAAATTCGCCTCCATCGCGTTGACGAAGGGAATGTCCAGCCCGTCCTGCCACAGGCACAGCGCCCCATCCGCGCTGACGCCATGTTCGTGCCAGGTGCCGTTGGGGGTCAGCACGAAATCATTCGCGCCGAGCGTCATCTTGTGACCGTCGACGACGGTATAGGCACCGCGCCCTTCCATGATGAAGCGGATCGCGCTGGCCGAATGGCGATGGGCGCCGGCCACCTCGCCCGGCTTCATCACCTGAAGGCCGGCATAGATCCAGCCGACCGCCGCCGCCACGTCCTGCCGCCCCGGGTTGTTCAGATAGATCACCCGACGCCCCGCCTTCTCTGGCGTCACCAGATCGACCGAGCGGATCACATGATCGCGCAGGTCCTTGTATCTCCAGACCACCGGGACCGACTGGCTTTGCGGCTGCCAGGGCTCGATCTTGTTCGCCACGGTCCAGAGCGCACCGGCATGGTAGCCTTCGAGCTGGTCGTAATAGGCCAAAAGCTCCGGCGTATCCTCGACATTGGCGCGGCCGACAACATCCTCACGGTGGTTTTCGCGTTTGGCGGCCATGGCCTTCCCCCTCCTCCGGCTGAGATGACGCGCGAACTATGCCAGCCAGTATTTTCGATGGCAATAAAGATTTTCGAAAATATTGGAATTGCACGTGTCGCCGGCTCTGGATATGCTGCGGCCAGTGAAGGATGCGATCATGACTCTTGCGGAAAAAGCCTATGTTTCCCTGCGCAAAGACATCGTCGATGGCTGCTTCGCTCCCGACAGCCCGCTGCGCCTTGCCGAACTCAGCGAGCGCTACAGGATGGGCTTCTCGCCGCTGCGCGAGGCGCTGAACCGGCTTCAGGCGGAACGCCTTGTCACTGCCGAATCCCTGCGCGGCTTCCGCGTCTCGGCCCGGTCGCTGGCCGAGTTCGAAGATGCCCTGCACGCCCGCCTTCTGGTCGAGACCGAGGCGCTGCGTCTTTCGATCGCGCAGGGCGACGATGCCTGGGAGGCGTCGATCGTCGCCGCGCTTTACGCCCTTCGTCGACAGACCGGGCGGGAAAGCAGCGATGTGGACGAATTGAAGACCCGCCATCACGCCTTTCACCGCGCGCTTCTTGCGGCCTGCGGCTCCGACTGGCTGATGAACTTCTTCGAACGCCTCTATGCCGCGACCGAGCGCTATCGCATCCCCGCGCTGCTGGACGCCGGGCCGCAAAAACGCGACATCGACGCCGAACATGGCGACATCGCCGATGCCGTCCTGGCACGGGATACGACCCGGGCCGAACGTCTGCTGCGCGACCACTACCTGCAGACCGCCGCCATGATCCGCTCGGGCATGGTCGAGAGTGATGCCCCGTTGATCTGAGCGGGTTCGCCCTTTCTGCGCGACTCGGGCCGCCGGGCTGACGCAAGCGGTATCGGCAAAGCAGTCAGGTCCTTACGGCAGTCTTGAAGTAGGCAACGGCGAGCTTTTTCAGCTGGGTGACGACCTTGGCCTGCTCGTCCGGCTCGGCCTTCGCGGCGCGGTCGAACAACACGATGGCGCTGTCGCCGAAGACCGAATGCATCCGGTCCCAATCCTCGAAATTGCCCTCGATGTTCCAGACGGCCATGAAGGGTTGCAGCGCGACCGCGACGTCCTGGCTGCTGCGGCTGTAGGCGTCGTAGAGCACCGGATCGAGGATGAAGCTGCCTTGCAGCGCGCGCGAGGCGGCGTTGCCCGCCCAATCGTCCACCGCCGCATCCAGCATGGCGGGAATCACCACCTCCAGCGGCGCATCGGGCGGCATCCGGTCGATCACCGCCAGCATCGAGGCGGTCTGCTTGTCGATGAAGTCCACCGCCAGATAGCGGACCAGCGCCTCGCGGTTGGGGAAGTATTTGTAGAATGTCGAGATATTCACTCCGGCCCTTGCCGCGATGGCATCCGTCGTCAGCCCGGCGAAACCGCTTTCGGCCAGGATTTCGATGCCGGCATCGACCATCTTGCGGAACTTGGCCAAGGCGCGGTCCTGTTGGGGTTGGACCAGCAAGAAGTCTTCAGGTTTCATCGGCGCATCCTCTGGTTCGGCAAGCGTAGCCAAGTTGCTGCAGAAGGAAACCCGAAACGCATCAAGCCCAGGTCGACTTGAGAGTTTCATTGTTTTCCGTCGCTTGCCGTGCATCGCGGCTGTCCCTCCGCGGCAGTGTCGGGCAGTGAATTGCAAAACTCAAGAAATACTTGACTTATGGCCTGCGCGCCGCAAGACTGCCTGAACGATGTCGGCCCATCAGCCGACCCCGACCTCTACCCAACTGACCGTGGCACCCAAGGCTGCCCCGGCGAACCTCTTGGTTCGTCGCCGGGAGAAGCTTTGCCGGACAGCCACGGAAGCCATCGAAGGCGACAAGACACCAACGACATGCGAACAGGGATGACAGCAACATGGACCAAAGCGGTCACGACAGGGTTCACACCCTAAAGAAGAACTCCATCGGATTGAGCCTGCTGGTGTTCATGGTGATTTCGGCGGCGGCGCCGCTGACCGGCATTGCCGGGGCCATCCCGATCGCCATGTTGCTGGGCAATGGAGCGGGAATTCCCGGCACCTTCGTCCTGATGGCGATCATCATGGCGATCTGGGCGGTGGGTTTCGTCGCGCTTGCCAGGCGGGTCCGCAACGCGGGCGCCTTCTATGCCTACAGCGCCCGCGCTCTGGGAGGGAGGGCCGGTGGCACTGTCGCGCTGATCGCGGTTCTCGCCTACAACGCCATGATGTTCGGACTCTTGGGCCTTCTGGGCGGCGTCGCCTCGGGCGTCTTCGGCCAGTTCGGCCTGAACCTGCCGTGGTGGGGATGGAGCCTGATCGCCACGGCACTGATCGGCATCCTGGGCTACAAGGAAGCCGAGTTGTCCGCCAGGGTGCTGATGGTCCTGGTATCCCTGGAGGTGGTGATCGGCCTGATCGTGGCCGTCTCGATCCTCGCAAGGGGTGGAGCGGGCGATCTGTCCTACAACATCCTCGATCCCGCGCTGATCTTCGTGCCCGGCGGCACGGTGGCCGCGATCCTGTTCACCTTCGGCTCCTTCATCGGCATCGAGGCGACGGCGATCTACACCGAGGAGGTGCGCGATGCCGACCGCACCGTGCCAAGGGCGACATTCCTTGCCATCATCCTGATCGGGCTGTTCTACACTTTCACCACCTGGACCATGGTTGTGGGTACCGGGGTCGACGCACTGGTGCCCGCCATTGCCGCACTGCCTGACCCGACGCTCTATCTTTTCGGACTGGCCGAGCAATATGCCGGGGGCACGGTGGCGATGATCCTCGGCGTCCTGCTGGTCACATCAATCTTCGCTTCGGCCCAGGCCATGCACAACTTCATCGCCCGGTATTTCTATGTCACGGGCCGAGAGGGGCTGCTGCCTGGCTTCATGGGGGTGACCCACGACAGCCATCAAAGCCCGCATGTCGGCTCGGTCGTGCAGACGGCAATGGCGATCGTGGTCGTGATCTTCTTTGCCGCGATGGGGCTGGATCCGGTGCTGAACCTGTTCACCTGGGTCGCCCAGGTCTCGGTTCTGGGCGTGCTGACCATGATGGCGATCACCTCCTTCGCGGTGCTGGCCTTCTTCCGCCGCCATCGGGGCGAAGAGCCCGGCTGGAAGGTGGTGCTGGCCCCGGTCGTCTCGGGCCTGCTGATGGCAGCGATGGCGATCTATACCCTGATCGGCTTCGGCCCCTCGACCGGCACCGTGCCGCCACTGTCTTGGATCCTGCCAGGTCTGGTTCCGGTCTTTGGTCTCGCGGGCTGGCTGGTCGCGGCGCGGCTCGAGACGGCCAGTCCCGCGCGCTTTGCCCGGATGGGCGCCAACCGCGACTGAGATGGCACGCTTCCGGGGGTGGTGCCGACGCTGGCCCACCCCGCCCTCTCCTCCGACATTCCTCAACTCAAAAGGCAATCACATGGCTCGTGATCCCAGACATGACGTGCTGTTCGAACCCATCCGGATCGGCCCCAAGACCCTGCGCAACCGGTTCTGGCAAGTGCCGCATTGCAATGGTGCGGGGTCGGACCGGCCCGGCTTTCAGGCCATGCACCGCGGCATGAAGGCCGAGGGCGGCTTTGCGGCGGCCTTCACCGAGGTCTGCATGGTCGCCCCCGACAGTGACTCGATGCCCTGGGTCGGCAGCAAGCTGATCGACCAGGGCGACATCCGGAACCTGCGGATGATGACGGATGAAATCCACAAGCACGGCG
Organism: Tabrizicola sp.; assembly: GCF_016793705.1. Lineage (GTDB taxonomy): Bacteria > Pseudomonadota > Alphaproteobacteria > Rhodobacterales > Rhodobacteraceae > Tabrizicola. The sequence continues at coordinate 38,378 of NZ_JAEULO010000040.1, read as the reverse complement.
GGCTTGCCGGGGTGGAACTGACCCATGGCTCCAGCTTCTGCTTCAACGCCGAAACCCGGATGCCGAACCGCGCGCCCTCGCAAGTCCCGAACGAGATGGAGGGCATGTCGAGCGCCCGCGAGATGTCGCTGAAGGACATCCGCAAGATGCAGCGCGACCATGTCGATGCGGCGCACCGGGCGCGCGAGGCAGGGTTCGACCTGTTGACGGTCTTCTGCGGACTGGCGACCGTTCCGAACTATTTCCTCTATCCCTGGAACAACAAGCGCGCCGACGCATACGGTGGCTGCTTCGAGAACCGCGCGCGCTTTACGGTCGAGCTGATGCAGATGCTGCGCGATGAGATCAAGGATTGCGCCATCGGCATCCGCTTCCCGATCGACACGCTGGACATGCCATTCGGCTATGGCGACCAGGGCGTGCGGGCCGAGGAGGATGGGGTGAAGTTCATCGCCCTGCTGGATGATCTGGTGGATTACTGGGACATCAACATCGGCACCCTGAACTGGGGTGAGGATGCCGGATCGTCGCGATTCTTCGAGAGCAATCACGAAGCCCCCTATACGCGCCACGCCAAGCGGGTGTCGAAAAAGCCCGTCATCAATGTCGGCCGCTTCACCGATCCCGACGTGATGGTCAAGGCGATCAATTCCGGCCAGTGCGACATCATCGGCATGGCGCGGCCCTCAATCGCCGACCCGTTCCTGCCGAACAAGATCCGGGATGGCAGGTATGAGGACATCCGCGAATGCATCGGCTGCAACGTCTGCGTCAGCCGCTGGGAGAAGGGTGGCCCGCCGATTTGGTGCACGCAGAATACGACCGCGGGCGAGGAATACCGCCGCGGCTGGCACCCGGAGAAATTCACGCCGACGCGCAACCCCGAACCCGCGATCATGGTGGTGGGCGCCGGTCCCGCCGGTCTGGAATGTGCCATGGTGCTCGGCAAGCGCGGCTATGAAACCGTGCAGCTGATCGACGCCCAGCCGGTCGTCGGCGGCCATCTGAACTGGGTGACGAAACTGCCGGGCTTCGGCGCCTGGAAGCGGGTTGCTGACTGGCGGCTGACGCAGCTGAAACTGCACACCAATGTGGGGATGGAACTGAACAACACGCTCAGCCTGGACGACATCCTGAACTACGGCGCGCGGCATGTCATCTTCGCCACCGGTTCCAGCTGGGACACGACCGGCATGAGTGCGCCGATCCACGATTACATTGCCGGGGCAGATGCCTCGAGGCCCGAGATCGTCACGCCGGATCAATACATGGCGGGGGGAAAGCCGGTGGGCAAGCGGGTAGTCGTCGTCGACCATGACGCCTACTACATGGGCTCTGCCGTGGCGATCGACCTGGCCCAGAAGGGGCATGAGGTGGTCTATTTGACCCACAACGAAAGCGTCGGCCCCTATTTGCGCTACACTTTGGAGGAACAGCGCGTCCACATGACGCTGATGGAGCTTGGCGTGAAGCTTCTGCCCATGCAGTTCGCGCTGTCGGTCGAGGGTGGCAAGGTGACTTCGGTTCACAAATGGACCGCCGAGGAAACCGAAACCCCCTGTGACTCGGTGCTGATGGTCACCTATCGCAAGTCCGAATGCGCGATCTACGACCAGCTTCAGGCCCAGCCAGAGCGGTTGAAAGAGGCGGGCATCGCCTCGATCCACCTGATCGGCGACGCGCATACGCCGGGGATGATCGCGCAGGCGACCTTCTCGGGCGCGCGGCTGGCGCGCGAGTTCGACAGCGACGATCCCGACACGCACCAGCCCTTCATCCGCGAGCGCCGTCTTATCGGCGCGACGGAAGAGGATTACCGGCTGGGCGCCCCCACCTTGTCGGCGGCCTTGGGTGGGAGGGCTGCGAAATGAGTTATCCAGAAGGGCTGATGCCAACGCCGCTGGCGCCCCTTTATGCCGAAGGGGTGGCAGACTGGATGGACGTCTTCGGCTTTGCCATCCCGGTCACATGGGGCGATCCCGCGGCGGAATACGACGCCATTCGCAACCGCGTGGCGGTGATCGAGTTCTCGATGCTGTTGAAATACGATGTCACCGGGCCGGGCGCCGCGGACTGTGTGAACCGGCTGTTCTCGCGCGATGTGACGGCGATGAAGCCGGGGCGGGTTGCCTATGGCGTGGTGGTAGGTCCGGACGGTCACATGATCGACGACTGCACCGTGTTCCTTCACGGCCCGGAGCGGGTCATGGTGATGGGGGCAAACCCGCGCCTGGGCGCGGAGTTGTCGCATCATGCCGGGCCGGGCGTTCACGTTCGGGAATGCCGCGCCGAATTTGGGCAGATCGCCGTGCAGGGCCCGAACTCGCGCGCCCTGTTGCAGGGGCTGACAAAGGCCGACCTCTCGAACGAAAGCCTGCCCTACTACAGCTTTCGCACGGGCGTCGAGATTGCCGGGATACCGATGCAGATCAGTCGCCTGGGGTTCACCGGAGAGCTGGGGTATGAGCTGCTTTTGCCCGTGGCGGAGGTGCCGAAGCTGTGGCAGGCCCTGACGGTTGCAGGGGTCGCCCACGGCCTGCGCCCGGTGGGTGGCGTGGGCCTGATGATGGCGCGGATCGAGGCCGGGCTGATCATGGGCGGGCTCGACTACGACGAAAACTCCACCCCCTGGGAATGCCGGATGGGCTGGGCCGTCGATCTGTCGAAACCGGACTTCCAGGGCAAGGTGGCGCTTGCCGCCTCCAAGGCCACACCGCGCGTCACAGTGGCAGCCATTGCCTTTCCCGAAGGAACCGAGGGCCTCGACGGGGCCGAAGTCCTGGCCGATGGCGAGGCCGTGGGAAAGATCAGCATGGCAGTCCCCTCACCCCTGCTCGGCGGTCAAATGCTCGCCATGGCGCGCATCGACCCGATCCGGGCGACGACGGGAGCGAAGGTTTTCGCAGCAGGTTCGCCGGGCGTTCTGGTCGACCTGCCGGTCCACGATCCCGAACGGAAGCGGGCGAGAAGCTGAGGGGCTGAGCGCCGGACAGCCGGGGACCTGTCCTGCGCAGTCAGCCGCCTGCGGCAACAAAGGCCGCGCGCTTGGCCTGCTCGGCGGCAAGATCGTCCTCGTCCCAATAGCCGATGAGGACGCCCGCTTCGATGTTCAGGTCATAGGCCTGCGCACGCGCGTCGTTCCGGGTGATCTCCGCATCCGAAACCGTGGTCTGGCTGCGCGTGGAGCGGCTCCATTTCGCCAGCGCCTCGTAGAGATGCGCCCGGATTCCGGCATGGGCGGGATCGGTGCCGAGATCATGAAGCTCCTGCGGGTCGGTCGCCAGGTCGTAGAGCATCGGGGCAAAACCATCGGCGTGGATGTATTTGAAGCGCCCGTCATAGACCATGTAAAGCCGGGCCTCTGGAATGGGGACGGCGAATTTTATCCGGGCCAGGTCAAAGGCATAGTCATACTCGCTGATCGCGACCTTGCGCCACTCCGGCCGTTCGCCCCGCAAGAGTGGCATCAGCGAGCGGCCTTCGAGGATATGCGGCAGGGCCGCCCCGCCAAAGGCTTCGACGAAGGTCGGCGCAAGGTCGATCATTTCGACCAGCGCCTCGCAGGTCGTGCCGCGCGTGGCATTGGCGGCGGGGGACGGATCGGCGATGATCAGCGGCACCTGCACCGAGGGCGCGTGGAAGAGATATTTCTCGCCCAGCCAGTGATCGCCCAGGTAGTCGCCATGGTCCGAGGTGAAGACGACCACGGTTTCCTCGGTCAGCCCCTGCTCGTCCATGAAGCGGAACAGAAGGTCCAGTTGGTCGTCGATCTGCTTGATCAGGCCCATATAGGCCGGAATCACGGTCTCCCGCGCACCTTCGCGGTTGAAGACGGTGGAATAACGCTCTTCTTGAAAGGCCTTCAGGATCGGATGTGCGTTCACCCGCTCCTCTTCGGTCCGGTTGGCGGGCAGGACATGCTGAGGGCCATACATCTCGTGATAGGGGGCGGGCACGATATAGGGCCAGTGCGGCTTGATGTAGGACAGATGCAGGCACCAGCGCTGGCCGCTGGCCTTGGCCTCGCGCATGAAATCCATGGCGCGGCGGGTCATGTAGGGGGTCTCTGAATCCTCCTCGGCCACGCGGGCGGGCTTGTCGGCGTGCGAGTAGAGCCAGCCGTTCAGGATGGTGCCATCCGCTGCCTGCCCGGAATTGGCCAGATGCTCCCAAGGATTCGCCGCCTGATAACCCTTGTCGCGCAGATAGCGGTCATAGGCCGGATCGGGCGAATATGGGCCGTCGGGGTGCAGACCGTCGTCGCGTTCGTAGGGTTCGAAGCCACATTCCGAAACGTGAACGCCGATCACGCTCTCCGGCGCGATGCCCAGTCGTGCCATCCCCTCATGATCGGCGACCATGTGGGTCTTGCCGACCAGAACGGTGCGCACATCAAGCTGCTTCAGGTGATCGCCCAGCGTCAGCTCGCCAAGCTTCAGCGGCACACCGTTCTGGGTGCTGCCATGGCTGCGCATGTAGCGGCCGGTATAGGTGCACATCCGCGACGGGCCACAAATGGTGGATTGCACGAAGGCCTGAGTGAAGCGCACACCGCGCGCGGCCAGCGCGTCGATGTTCGGCGTGTGCAGATGCGGGTGGCCGTAGCACGACAGGTAGTCGACGCGCAGCTGGTCGCACATGATGAAAAGCACGTTACGGGCCATGGTCACTCTGCCGGCCGCTGGTCGCGATAGTGCCAGAAAAGCCAGTTCTTCTCCAAGCGGAACACCCCCGCATTCACAATGATTCCCGCCAGCGAGATGAAGGCGATGCCCGCCAGACCGGCGTCGATCTTGAAGGTTTCCTGGCTGCGTTGCAGGAAGGTGCCGATACCATTGGTGGCCAAGAGCATTTCCGAGGTCACGCTGACCAGCAGGCTGGAGGCGATGGCCAGCCGGGCGCCAGTGGCGATCATCGGCAGCGACGAGGGCAGGTCGATCAGCCGCATCGTCTCGAACCGGCTGAGGTGCAGCGATCTTGCCACCCGCGACAGCATGGGATGGATCGAGTGCGACGCCTCGTAGGTGTTCATCAGCAGGGGCACGGCGGCGGCATAGGCGATGATCACCACCTTGGCCCCGTCGCCCGTCCCGGCAAAGAGCATGACCAGCGGGATGATGGCGGGGGGCGGCAGGGTGGCCAGCATGTCCATCAGCGGCTCCAGCACCCGGCCAATGACGCGGACCCGACCGAGGAAGATGCCAAGCGGAATCATGGTCACGGCGGCAAGCCCGAAGCCTACGACGGCGCGCAGCAAGGTGATCCCCAGTTCGCGCAGGATCACCGGGTAATTCGCCCAGATCGCCAGCGCCACCTTGCCCGGGCCGGGGAAGAGCGGTGTCCTTTGCAGCATGGCCGCGACTTGCCAGAGAGCCAGAATGGCAAGCGGTACCAGAAGGCCCCAAAGGGCGATGCGGGTCTGGCGCGTCATTCCGAACGCTCCATCATCCGCATGTGCCAGCCGGTCAGGCCACGGCGCAGAAGGTTGACCAGCCCGTTCAGCAAGACGCCGTTGATGGCAACGAGGAACATCAGGCCGAAGACCTCGGGGGTGCGCATTGCAAAGGCCTTCTTGAAGATCATGAAGCCGATGCCATCACGGCCCGCCAGCATCTCCGACACGATGACCGCGATCAGGCTGATGGTCGCGGCATAGCGGATGCCGGTGAATATCTCGGGCAACGCGGCGGGCAGCTTCACCCGCCACAGGAGACCCCAGTTCGTCAGCCCGAACATCCGCCCGGTGTTCAGCTGCACCGGCCCCACGCCTGCGAGCGCGGCCACGCCGTTCAGATAGGGCGGCCAAACCGTGACGAGGATGATGACGAAGGCGTAAAGCTTGGAGCCCAGACCGAGCATGAATACCGCCATGGGCACGAAAGCCGCCGGCGGAATGGGTTGAAGCACGTCCGAGACATAGCGGATGCCGCGCGACAGGATCGGCGAAAGGTCCGACACGATTGCCAGCGCCACGCCCAGAAGCGCCGCGCCGATCAGCCCGATCAGGGCGCGCAGGAAAGTGGTAGCCCAGGCGGCGATCACGGAGCCATCGGTCAGCATCTGTCCGAACGCGACAGCGATGGTCGGGATCGAGGGGAAGTATTTCTCGTTCACCACCCCCAGCACGAACACGATCTGCCAGACACCCAGAACCAGCGCGATGCAGATCGGAACCCGGAACTTTTCGGCCAGAACCGCGATTCCAGGGATCATGACAGTGCTTTGCCCTGCCGCATCGACCGGATCAGCTCCATCACTTCGTGGCGCGCATGCAGGAAGGCCGGGGCTTCACGGGTGGAAATCTGATCGCGCGGCTTTGGCAGGTCGACGACGATCTCACGCACCACGCGGGTCGGACGGGGGCCAAGCACCAGAACACGGTCGGCCATGTAGACCGCTTCCTCGACATCATGGGTCACCAGCACACAGGTCTGGTCGAAACGCTTCGCGAGATCGAGAAGCAGATCCTGCATGTCGGCGCGGGTCTGGGCGTCGACGGCGGCAAGCGGCTCGTCCAGCAGCAGAAGCTCGGATTGCGAGGCGATGCCGCGGGCTATCGCCACCCTCTGCTGCATCCCGCCAGACACCTGCCAGGGGTAATGCCCGGCAAATCCCGGCAGTCCGACGGCTTCCAGGATTTCCAGCGCGCGCGCCTTCTTCTGCGCCGCGTCCATACCCGTGACCCGGCGCATGCCGAACAACACGTTGTCGAGGTTGGTCTTCCACGGCAGAAGCGAGCGGGAGTAGTCCTGAAACACCACCGAAAGTCCGATGGGCGGGGCGGTCACGACCTGCCCCTTGAAGCCCACCTTGCCCAGGTTGGGCGATAGCAGGCCCGACAGGCACATCAGCAAGGTGGTCTTGCCGCAGCCGGAGGGGCCAACCAGCGAGACGAATTCGCCCTTGGCGATCGACAGGTTCAGCCCGTCGATGATGGCCATGCGCGTGTCACCGCTGCCATAGCTCTTGCCAACGTCACTTGCGGTGAGAATGCCTGTCATCGGGTCCCCCGGAAAAGCTGGCGGGCCGACAGCCCGCCCTGCCGTTTCAATATTTGAGTTCCGAGACGAATTCGGCACCGTCCAGCGGGCCGGGGTGCATGCCGGTCTTGACCATGGCATCCAGAATGCGCTGCACGTCGGCCGCAGTGATCACCATGCTTTCATTGACGATCGGCAGGCTGAAGGACTTGGCCGCCTCCGGCGTCAGTTCCATGAATTGCACCGCAGCGCCTTCCAGCGCGGTACGGTCGGCAAGCAACTCCTTGCGCGCCCTGTCCATCACCTGCGCGAGCTTGATCGCCGTCTCGCCGTTCGCGGCAAGCCAGTCTTCCGAGGCAAAGAGCGCATCGTTCATCAGCGGTGTGGAAAGATCGGCCAGCGTGCCGGTGGCGATTTCGACCGCGCCCAGATTGGCATTGCCCCCCATCGAAGCATGGAACGGGTTGATGGTGCAGGTCGCATCCAGATTGCCCTGCTCCAGCGCCGCCTCCTGTTCCGGGAAGGGCAGCACGACCGTCTCCACATCGTCCATGGTCAGGCCGACCGTTGCCAGATGGTCGCGCCACATCAGCTCGCACAGCCCGCCATTGGCGTTGAAGCCGATCTTCTTGCCCTTCACCCCGGCCAGATCCTTGATCCCCGAGGCCCCCGAAGCGACCAGCCAAGTATAAGTCTTGTCCGGCGCCACTTCCTGCGACAGTTGCAGGAACATCTTGACCGGCACGCCGTTCAGTCGGCCATTGATCGGCGGCACGGGTGCGGCATAGCCGACATCGGCCTCACCTGCGGCAACGGCAGAAACCACCGCCGGCCCGCCCTGCACGGCGATGAATTCCGCGTCCAGTCCGGCCTCGGTGAAATAGCCCTTCTCTTGCGCGTACAGCGCCGGAAGCATCGAATCCGCCAGGAAATAGGCCACGGTCAGCTTGGCGTCTTCTGCCCAGGCTGCAAGGGACGAGCCAACCAGGGCGGCAACAGCCACCCCGCCCAGCACGGCCCGACGGATGATTTTAGCCATTTCCTTCTCCCTGCTTATATGGTTTATACCATGAACCGATGGTTCAATAACTATGTGGCGTCAGCCTGCTTGTGTCAACGGGTCGGCGTGAAATACTTAACTCGTGAAGAAAGTGAGGAATTGCATGACCATAGCGGTCCAACGCGCACTTTCGCTGCTGGAGCTTTTTACAGAATCAGCCCCCGAGATCGGGCTGTCCGACGCGGCGCGGCTGTCGGGCCATGACAAGGCCACCGTCCACCGCCTGCTTGGCACATTGCGAGCGGCGGAACTGGTCGAGCAGGACCCCCAGACCAAGCTGTACCGGATCGGACCGGCCGTCCTGCGGCTGGCGCGCGTGCGGGAAAAGAGCATGCCGCTGCTTTCTGTCGTCCAGCCCCTGCTTGGCCAGCTTACCCAGGAGACCGGCGAGACCTCGCACTTCTCGCTTTACACTGGGGAATCGCTGGTCGTGGTCGCGAGTTGCGACAGCAGCAAGCCCAACCACGTTGCCATGAGCAGGCTGGAGGCACTGCCCCTGCATGCGACTGCATCGGGGATTGCCTATCTGGCCTTTGCCGCGGCGGATCTGGTGGAGCGTCTCGTTGCGAACCCGCTGACCCGCTACACGGGCCGCACCGTCACCGATCCCGACGGCATCAGGGACACGCTTCAGAAGGTGCGGCAGGCGGGTTTTGCCATCGTGGACAGATGCTACGACGACGATGTGCTCGGTATCGCCGTTCCCGTGTTCGGCGCGCCGGACGCGACGGCCATCGGTGCCTTGGCCGTCGCCGCGCCGAGATCGCGAATGACCAAACCTGCGCAGGCGCGGATCGTCGAGTTGCTGGCAAAAACCAACTGCGAATTGTCGAGGCGCATGGGCCTGCTGGGCAGCGTGACACCAGGATAGCGGAAAGCTCTTTTCGCCAAAGTCCTGCCGGCGGCGCGCAGCGTCAGAGCGATTTCTGGGCCTGATCCGGCGGCCCAGCGTGTCCGGTGTCGGGCGCGGGCAGCGCCTGCACCTGCCGATGCCGCCAAGGGCCTGCAAGCACGCATCTGGGGGCCCATGCGCAGAAGATCGGAGGGGCCTTTGCCGATCGCCTCACCACGGACGAGGCCTATGGGGCCGATGAACCGGCTTACCCTTGGGCCCGGCGGGGAAACTCCGGGCCCAAGGGATCAATGCCGGTCAGACATTCATCGCGGCGACGATCTGGATGGTGCGGCCCGCCACGACGTGATCAGCCCAGGCGGCGGCATCGTTGACCTCGTGCAGCACCATGACAACGCTTTTCCCGCCGTCACTCAGGTCGGCACGTTCGTGCATCGGGCGGCGGGCATGGGCCATGTCCAGCGCAGCCAAGGGTTACTCCAGCAAAAGCCAGTCGGTCCCCCGCGCGAAGGACATCGCCTGATGCGCCTGCCGGCGCTGATCGACTGACAGTCCGTCCAGGAAACGGTCGGCCAGCGGCTCCAGCTCCGCCGCCAGAATGGCAGGCACCGTGATCGGCTGGGCCTGTCAGAGCGGTCGATCCGTCAAGACCCGGCACCGCGCAAAGTTGGTTGACGGACCCCGCCGAAGGTTGCGGGGGTCGTCAGGAGAGGCCGCGGATGATCATCAGAAGAAGACCTGCGGAAAGCCGGAGGCGGGGCGCCGGACGGGCTGTTCGAGCCGACATGAACGGTCGGGCGCAGCCGGTTATTGCGCCTCGCCGAAGGTGCGGGCCACGGCTTCGAGATGTTTTTTCTCCTCGACGTCGCTGCGCGCGATGAGCGTGTAGAACATCGGCACCACGAACAGGGTGAAGAGGGTCCCGATCAGAAGGCCGGTGAAGATCACCACGCCCATGGCCTGCCGCGCCGCGGCGCCGGCACCCTCGGCGATGATCAGCGGCACCACCGCCAGCGCCATGGCTGCAGTCGTCATCAGGATCGGCCTGAGACGGGTCCGGGCGGCCGCGACGATGGCCTGCCGGCGCGTCGCCCCCCTGGCCTCGCGCTGCTGGTTGGCGAATTCGACCATCAGGATGCCGTGCTTGGTAATCAGGCCGATCAGGGTGATCAGCCCGACCTGGGTGTAGATGTTCAGCGTACTCAGCCCGAAGAACAGCGGCAGCATCGCACCGAAGATCGACAACGGCACCGACATCAGGATGATCAACGGATCGCGGAAGCTTTCGAACTGCGCGGCGAGCACCAGATAGATCACCACCAGCGCCGCGCCGAAGGCGAGGAGGATCGTGTTGCCTTCGGTCTTCTCCAGCCGCGACTGGCCGGAATAGTCGATGAAAAACCCGTCCGGCAGCACTTCGGCCGCGATGCGCTCCAGCTCGGCCAGGGCCACGCCGGTGGACAGGCCGATCATCGGCATGGCCGTCAGCGAGGCTGAGTTCAGCTGGTTGAACTGCTCGATCGAGGCGGCGGCGACCGTGGGCGTGATCGACACGACCGAGGACAGCGGGATCATCGCACCGGAGCGCGCCCGGACGAAGAACTCGCCCAGACGTTCGGGATTGTCGCGCCAGTCGCGCGGGACCTGGGTGATCACGTCGTAGCTGTTGGAGTCACGATCGAACTGCGCCACCGCGCCGCCGCCTACCAGAAGGCCCAGCGTCGAACCGATGTCGCTGACCGAAACGCCAAGCAGCGCGGCGCGGTCGCGGTCGATGGTGACGCGCACCTGCGGAGCGTCGAACGAGAGGCTGTTCTGCACCACGATGAACATGCCGGACTGCATCGCCTTGGCGCGGATTTCCTCGGCGATCTCGACCACCCGTTCCGGCGCGTGGATCGACTGGATCACCATGGCGATGGGCAGGCCGCCCCCGGCGCCGGGCAGCGAGGGCGGTGCGAAGACGAAGCTTTGCAGGCCGGGGGCCCCATCGAGGATTCCCTGGATTTCCTGCTGCACCTCGCTCTGGCTGCGGTCGCGCTGGTCCCAGTCCTTGAGCGCCCAGATGTAGAAGCCGGTATTCCCGGCCCCGCCCATCCCGGCGACGGAGAACGAGGTTTCGACCTCCTCGATGCCGGCGGTGCGGCGCCCGATCTCGCGCGTGAAGGCGTCGGTGTATTCCAGCGTGGCGTAGCGTGGCCCGTTCATGATGGCGAAGAGCGCGCCGCTGTCTTCTTCTGGCGCCAGTTCCGACGAGGTGTTCAGGAACATGAACCCCGTGACGCCGACCAGGACGGCTGCCATCAGCATCGTCACCGGCCTGTAGTCCAGCGAGGAGGAGACCCGGCGTTCGTACCAGTTGGACAGCCCGTTCAGCGTCCGGTCGACGATGCGCTGGAAGCGGCCCGGCTCGCCCGCGTGCAGGATGCGGGCGGACATGGTGGGGGTGATGGTCAGGGCGACCAGGCCGGAAATGACGACCGACCCGGCCAGCGTGAGGGCGAATTCGGTGAAGAGCGCACCGGTCAGACCGCCGGTGAAGGCGAGCGGCGCCAGCACGGCGGCGAGCGTGATGGTCATGGCGACGACCGGGCCGGTGATCTCCTTCATGCCGGTAATCGCCGCCTGGGCGGGGCGCATACCATCGTCGATGTGGCGGTGGATGTTCTCCACCACGACGATGGCGTCGTCGACCACCAGGCCGATGGCCAGCACCATGGCCAGAAGCGTCAGGAGATTGATCGAATAGCCGAAGGCCAGCATGACCGCGCAGACGCCGATCAGCGAGAGCGGAATGGTGACGATCGGCATGACCACGGAACGGAACGAGCCCAGGAAGAGCAGGATCACCACCATGACGATGATCACCGCCTCGGCGATGGTCTTGAAAACTTCGGTGATCGAGGCCGAGATCGTCTCGGTCGAGTCGTAGACCAGGTCGATGGTCATGCCCTGCGGCAGGGTCGTCGCCAGCGCGGGAATTGCCTCGTTCACGTTGGTGGCGACGTCAAGCTGGTTCTCGCCCGGGGCGGGGACGATGCCGATGAAGGTGCCGGGTTCGCCTGCGAAGGTCACGATGGCGTCGGTCGCACCCGAGGCAAGCTCGATCCGCGCCACGTCGCGCAGCCGCACCACGCCGTTCGGGCCCTGCACCAAAGGCAGCGCACCGAAGGAGTCGGGCGTCTGGATCGTGCTGTCCAGCGTAAGGGAATAGGCGAAATACTCGTTTTCGGTCTTGCCCGGCGCCGACAGGAAGTTCGACGACCGGATCGCCGCCAGCACCTCGGGCGCGGTCACGCCGCGCGAGGACAGTTTGAGCGGGTCGAGCCAGACGCGCATCGCGAACTTCTGCGCGCCCAGGATCTCCATCTGCGCGACGCCCTGGATGTTCGTCACCCGCGGCCGCACCACCCGTTCGAGGTATTCGTTCAGCTCTTCGGGCGACATGTTCGGGTTCTGCACCGCGAAATACATCAGCGCGAAAGTCATGCCGGTGCCCTTGACGATCACCGGGTCCTCGGTGTCCTGCGGCAACTGGCCGCGCACCTGCTGCACCTTGGACATCACTTCCGTCAGGGCGGTGTCGGGATCGGCGCCCAGCCGCATCTGCACGGTGACAACCGAGGCCGACTGCCGGGACTGGCTGGTGACATAGTCGACATCCTCGGTCGTCGAGACGGCAGCAGCGATGGGCGAGGTGACGAAACCCTGGATCAGGTCGGGGGCGGCGCCGGGGTAGACCGTCGTGATTGTGATCACGCTTTCCGACACCTCCGGGTATTGCCGCACCGGCAGGTTCAGGACCGAGGCCAGGCCAACGAACAGGATCAGTGCCGCCAGGACGGTGGACAGCACGGGTCGGCGGATGAAGATCTCCGAGAAATGCATCGGCCGCCCCTATTCGCCGACCGTCAGGTCAACGGACCCGTCGATCACGACCGCCGCGCCGTTCGACAGTCGGTTCTGCCCCGAGGTCACCACCTGATCCCCGGCCGACAGGCCCGAGACCACCTCGATCTGCGCGCCGTTGCGCCGTCCGGTCTTCACGAAGACCTGGTCGGCGGTCAGCGCGTCGCCCTCGCCCTTCTGCAGGACATAGGCATAGCTGCCGTAGAGGCTGCCCACGATGGCGGTCTGCGGCACGGCGATCACACCCTGCTCCACCGGCAGCGAGACGCGCACCCGCAGAAACTGGCCCGGCAGAACCTGCCCCGAGGGATTGCTGACCTCGGCCCGCACTCTGGCGAGGCGCGAATTGGGATCGACCTGCGGTTCGATCGCGATGATCCGGCCCTCGGCGCTGAAGGCGCCGACTTCGGTGGTGACGCCGACCGCGCGGTCCAGCGCGATAGAGGACAACTGCTGCTCGGGCACGGTGAAGTCGACATACATCTTCTGGAGGTCCTGGAGGGTGGCGTAGATCGTACCGGGCACGACATACTGACCCACCTCGACACGGGGAATGCCGACCACGCCGCCGAAGGGCGCGCGGGATTGCTTCGCCTCCAGCGTGGTTTGCAACTGCGCCAGTTGCGCCCGGGCGCTTTCCAGCTGCGCCTCGGCGCTTTCCAGGGTGTTCGTCGCGCCGACGCCACGCGCCGTCAGCGTTTGCGCCCGATCAGCCTCGGCCGTGGCAACGGCCAGTGCGGCCTCGCCTGCGGCAAGCCCGGCCCTTTCGGCCTTGTCGTCGATCTGGAGAAGGATCTGGCCCTCGGTCACGGTTGCGTTCGGCGCAAAGTCGATGCTGCGCACCAGGCCACTGGATTCGATCGCGAGATCCACGCCCCGCGCCGAGATTGCCGTGCCGACCGCCTCAAAACCGGGTTCCCAGTCGGCCGGTTCCACGGTCAGCGCGGTTACCGGAACCGGGGGTGGCACTGCCCCGGCCATGAACTGCGCGATCATGCCCTCGCGGAAGTACTTGAACCAGACGATACCGCCGGCAATCAGTCCAAGCAGCACGACAGCGATGATCAGGCGTTTGAGCATGGTGTCTCTTGTTTGTCAGAGTTGTCAGAGGATCGCCAGCAAGCCGGCGCAAAGCGCCCGGTCACAGTCCGGCGCTGACTCTTTGTGGGGACAGACGACGACAAGTTCAAGCCGGGTCATGGATTAAACTGTGACGCCGGGGCCTGGCCCGTGCCCTGTCTTTGATTCGGGCGGCGGCAGAACAAGCCGGTCCTCGAAGAGGCTTCACCAGGGATCAAGGGATCACGCGCTTCGACCGCATCCAGCGATGAACACCCATACCCCATTGCGCAATCGTCCCCTATCGGCCCTCGTCAGCCGCCGCGGCCAGGGTGATGGAAACCCCGGCTGCCGCGATGGAGGCGGCGATTCCGGGTGGGGGGGGCTGGTCTGAAATCAGATCGTGAAGGCCCTCGAAACCCGTGACGCGGACAAAACCGCGGCGCCCGAACTTCGAGGCGTCGGTCACCACCACGCGCCTTTCGCCGCAGGCCAGAACGGCGCGGGCGAACTCGGCCTCTTGCAGGTCGAAATCCATCACTCCGGTTTCATCGACCGCCCCGGCCGAGATGATCGCATGCTGCACGGTGAAGCCTTGAATGAAGTCCAGCGCGGTCGCCCCCAGGGCAGCGCCTGAATCGCTCCGCAATGCGCCCCCCGCCATGAAGATGCGGTTGCCGTTCACCGTGGCCAGAGTGCGGGCGATATCCAGCGAATTGGTCACCACTGTCAGGCGCCGACGGTCGAGCAGGGCGCGGGCAAGGAAGCTGGTGGTGGTGCCGGTGTCGAGCATCAAGCTATCGCCGTCGCCGATCCGTTCGGCCAGGGCGCGGGCGATAGCACCCTTGGCCGCCGCGTTCTCGCGCATGCGCCGTTCGAACGGCGCCTCGCCGATCTGGCCGGCCAGCCCCACGGCGCCATGCACCCGCACAGCCGCCCCCGCCTCGACCAGGGCACGGATCTCGCGGCGAACCGTCTCGGTCGAGACGCCAAGCTCTTGCGCCAGCGCACCCACCGTCAGCGCGCCGCGCGCCTCGAGCAGTTTCAGAATCGCGCCGTGGCGTCGGGTCAGCATCGGATGGCCATTCGTCCTGTGTGGGTATTCCTTCTAATGTTGACTGATTTTTGCAAAGATTACAAACAAACGGGCATCAAAACCACAAAATCCCCGAAATTCCGTTGACAGCCAGCCCCGCGGCGCGCGTAACTTGAGACATGACAGAAGGCGCGTCGGCACGGATAGCCGCCAAAGCGCCCGGCCTACTGCACTGGCCGCGTCCGCGGCATCGTCCAACAAGAGGGAGTTACCGATGCGACTTGTCCCGATCAGCCTGGCCGCCATGCTTGCCGCATCGGCGACCTTGGCACAGGAATCCACCGACCCGATCAAACTGACGCTGCACGACTGGACCGGCCAGCTCATCACCACCCAGATCATGGGAGAAGTGCTGAAGAAGGCAGGCTACAATGTCGAATATGTGCAGGCCGACTATCTCGCCCAGTTCGCGGGGTTGGAGACTGGCGACCTGCATGTCGCCATGGAAATCTGGGAAACCACCGGCCGCGAGGCGATGGACGCCGCAACCGCCACCGGCAATGTCGAGGTGCTGGGCCCCACCGGCATGCAGGCCAAGGAGGAATGGTGGTATCCCTCTTACATGAAGGAGAAATGCCCCGGGCTGCCCAACTGGGAAGCGCTGAAAGACCCGGCTTGCGCCGAGGCGTTCAGCACCGCCGAAACGGCGCCGAAGGGACGCTACCTGGGCGGCCCGGTCACCTGGGGCGGCTTTGACGAGGAGCGGATCGAGGCGCTCGACCTGCCGTTCGAGGTGATCCATGCCGGAACCGACGCGGCGCTTTTCGCCGAGCTGGAAAGCGCCTACCAGCGCCAGGCCCCGGTGCTGCTGTGGATCTACGCGCCGCACTGGGCGCCCGCGAAATACGAAGGAGAATGGGTCGAGTTCCCGACCTACACGCCCGAATGCTACACCGATCCGGCCTGGGGATCGAATCCCGACATGGCCTATGACTGCGGCAAGCCCTTCGGCGAGATCTGGAAGGTCGGCTGGTCGGGCCTGAAGGACAAGTGGCCGGGTGCCTACAAGGCGGTCGGCGCCTTTACCGTCGACAATGCCGAGATGGGCGCGATGATCACCGAGGTCGATCTGAACGGCAAGACCGTCGAGGCCGTGGTGGCCGACTGGATGGCCGCGAACGAGCCACGGTGGAGCGCCTGGATCGCCAAGTAGTCGGTCGCACCACAATCCCGGGCCGGGGGTGACCGGCCCGCCTTGTCAGCGGAATGCAATGACCACAGGCGAAGACACCCTGATCTGCCGCAATGTCTGGAAGGTATTCGGCAGCCGGGCGGCGGATCACATGGCCGCGCTCGGACCCGAACCAGACCCTGCGCGGCTGGCCGAACTGGGGCTGGTGTCGGCGGTGCGGGCGGTCGACCTGACGGTCCGGCGGGGCGAGATCTTCGTGATCATGGGTCTTTCCGGCTCGGGCAAGTCGACGCTGGTGCGCTGCCTGTCGCGGCTGATCGAGCCAACGGCGGGCGAGATCCTGTTCAACGGGCAGAACCTGCTTGCGGCCTCCGAGGCCGAGATGACGCAGATCCGGCGGCACAAGATGGGCATGGTCTTCCAGCATTTCGCGCTGCTGCCGCATATGACGGTGCTGGACAACGTGGCCTTCCCGCTGGAGGTGCAGGGCATCGCCCGGCCCGCGCGTGAGGCGAGGGCGCGCGAGATCATCGCCCTCGTCGGGCTCGCCGGGCGCGAAGGGGCCTTTCCGCGCCAGCTCTCCGGCGGCCAGCAGCAGCGCGTCGGCATCGCCCGCTCGCTGGCGGTAAAGCCGGAACTGTGGTTCCTCGACGAGCCCTTCTCGGCGCTGGACCCGCTGATCCGGCGCGAGTTGCAGGATGAATTCATCAGACTGCAATCGCGGCTGAAGAAGACCATCGTCTTCATCACCCATGATTTCGACGAGGCGATCCGCCTGGCCGACCGCATCGCCATCATGAAGGACGGCGGCGTCGAGCAATGCGGCACGCCCGAGGAGCTGGTGATGAACCCCGCCACCGATTACGTGCGCGAATTCACCCGCGCGGTGCCGAAGGCCAAGGTTGTCCGGCTGTCCTCACTGGTCGAGCCCGGCCCCCGGCCGGAAGGAATCGACTGCCTGCCCGCCCGCGCCACCGTGGCCGACGCGGGACCTGCCTTCCTTGGCGGCGCCGGTCGGGTCGGGGTCGAGCACGAGGGCAACTTCCTTGGCACCGTGGGCCGCGACGCGGTGGTGCGCCTTCTTCTCGGGGGCGGGATGTGACGGTCAGGACTGGCAAGCCCTTCGGCGGATGGCTGATCTGGACGCTGGCGCTGGCGATCGCGGCAGCGGTCTGGCTATGGGGCGAGGCGCTGGTGCCCTTCGCCTTCGACTATCCAAAGGGCTGGCGCATTCCTGCCGCGCGCTGGATCGGCAGTTTCGTGAACTGGCTGGTCAAGGATGCGGCCGTCGGTCCAGTGGCGTTTTCCGACCTCACTCGTTTCGTCGCGGCGGTGATCGACAAGCCCTATCAGCTGGCCCTCGCGCTGCTGGCCGATGGCTGGCAGGTGGCCGAAGGCGGCGCTGCGCGGCAGGTAGTGCCGCCGCTGGCCTGGCTGGCCGTGATCGGCATCGTCGCGCTGGCGGGCCTGTGGGCCGGCGGGCCGGGGCTCGCCGCGCTCATGGCCGCCGCCTTCGCCTTCGTCGCGGTCTTCGGCCAGTGGCACAGCGCCATGGTCACTCTGGCCTCGATCCTGGTCGCGGTGCCGGTGGGCGTGGCGGGCGGGCTGATGCTGGGGGTGCTGTCCTGGCGCCATCCCTGGTTCGAGAGCCTGCTGCGCCCGCTGCTGGACCTGATGCAGACCATGCCGGTCTTCGCCTATCTGGTGCCGATCCTGATCCTGTTCGGCTTCGGTCCCACCGCGGCGGTGGTGGCCACGCTGATCTATGCCATGCCGCCGATGACTCGCGTCACCACCCTGTCCCTGCAACGCCTGCCCGGCGAGACGCATGACCTGGCCCGCATGGTCGGCTGCACCCCGCGCCAGACCTTGTGGCGGGTGCTGGTCCCATCGGCGCGCGAACCGCTGATGGTGGGGGTGAACCAGGTGATCATGCTGTCGCTGAACATGGTGATCATCGCCTCGATGATCGGCGCGGGCGGCCTGGGCTTCGACGTGCTGACGGCGCTGAGGCGCCTTGACTTCGGCGCCGGGCTGGAGGCGGGCCTTGCCATCGTGGCGCTCGCCATTGCGCTGGACCGGCTGAGTCAGGCGGTGGCGCGGCGCGGCTACCGGGCGCCGCTGCCCGGCGGGATCGTCGCGCGCCACCCCTATCTGACGGCGGCGCTGGCATTGATCCTGCTGTGCTTCGTCCTGGGGCTGGCCCTGCCTGCGGTGCAGGGCTATCCCGAGGCGGCGCAGCTGTCGACCAGTGCCTTCTGGGCGGCGGCGGTCGAGTGGATCAACGTCACCTTCTTCGACACGCTGGAAGCGGTCAAGAACACCATCCTGTTGTGGATTCTGGTGCCGGTGAAGCGCTTCCTGGTCGGGATGCCCTGGGCCGTGGCCGTAGCCTTGCTGGGCCTTGCGGGATGGCGGTTGGGCGGCTGGCGTCTGGCGGTTCTGGTGGCGGGTCTGTCGTTCCTGATCGCGGCCACCGGCCAGTGGGAGAAGGCGATGATCACTGTCTATCTCTGCGGTATCTCGACCCTGATCGCACTGGCGATCGGCATTCCGCTCGGGATCGCCGTGGCCGGGCGCGAGCGGGCATGGATGGTGACGCGCACGGTGATCGACACGCTGCAGACCCTGCCCTCGTTCGTCTATCTCATGCCGGTGGTCATGCTGTTCCGGGTGGGCGATTTCACCGCGATGATCGCGGTGGTCGCCTATGCGGTGGTGGCGGTGATCCGCTATACCGTGCTGGGCCTGCAAGGCGTGGACCCGCGCCTGATCGAGGCGGGCCGGGCCATGGGCTGCACGGACTGGCAGCTCCTGACCCGCATCCGCCTGCGGCTGGCGTTGCCCGAGATCCTGCTGGGCCTGAACCAGACCATCATGTTCGCACTGTCGATGCTGGTGATCACCGCGCTGGTCGGCACCCGCGACCTTGGTCAGGACGTCTATATCGCGTTGACCAAGGCCAATCCGGGCAATGGTCTGGTGGCGGGGCTGGCCATCGCCTTCATCGCGATCATCGCCGACCGGCTGCTGGCCGCCGCTGCGCGTGCGCAGCGCCAGCGGCTGGGGCTGGAGGCGGCATGAGCGCGCCCGCCCATGTCCTTGCCCTGCCCTGCTGGTCCGGCCCGGTGTCGGCCGAACCGCTGGAGGGCGGGCTGTCGAACGAAAGCTGGAAGGTCTCGGATGCGGCGGGCGTGCATGTGGTGCGCTTCGGCCGCGACTTTCCCTTCCACCATGTCGACCGCGCGCGCGAGGTGATGACCGCCCGCGCCGCCCATGCCGCAGGCTTCGGCCCGGCGGTGGAATATGCCGCCGAAGGGGTCACGGTCGTGGCCTTCGTCCCCTCGCGCACCTGGGAGGCAACCGATCTGCGGGCTGCGCCGGATCGGGTCGGACGTTTCCTGCGCGCCTTCCATGACGCGATGCCCGACCAGGTCAGCGGGGCGGGTTTCATCTTCTGGCCGTTCCACGTGATCCGCGACTATGCCCGCACCATCGCCGCAGGCAACAGCCCCTTCGCCCCGGAACTGGAGGGCTTCCTTGCCCTGTCCCGCCGGCTGGAAGCCGTGCAGGTGCCGTTGCCGATCGTCTTCGGCCACCATGATCTCCTGCCCGCGAATTTCCTCGACGACGGGCGAAAGCTCTGGTTGATCGACTATGAATATGCAGGGTTCGGGACCGCGATGTTCGATCTTGCCGGCGCGGCCTCGAACGCCGGGATGGACGGCGGGGAGACCGCCGCCCTGCTGCAGGCCTATCTCGGCCATGCTCCCGGCCCGGATTTCCTCCGCGCCTTCGATGCCATGCAATGCGCCAGCCTCTTGCGTGAGGCGATGTGGGCCATGGTGTCGGACCTGCACCTTGCCGCGCCGGGCGCGGACTACCGCGCCTATGCGCGCGAGAACCTGGACCGCCTGGCCGCAGCCCTTTCCGACTTCACCCAGAAATACGGGGCACCCTGAACATGACCTTGCCTTCCCATGCCCAGATCATCGTCATCGGGGGCGGCATCATCGGCTGCTCGACCGCCTATCACCTCGCCCGCGACCACAAGGCCGACGTGCTGCTTCTGGAACAGGGCCGGATCACTTCGGGGTCGACCTGGCACGCGGCGGGGCTGGTGGGGCAGCTCAGGTCCTCGGCCTCGATCACCCGGGTGCTGAAATATTCCGTCGAGCTTTACAAGGGCCTTGCCGCCGAAACCGGCCTTGATACCGGCTGGAAGATGACCGGCTGCCTGCGTCTGGCCACCACGCCCGACCGCTGGACCGAGTTCAGGCGGCTTGCCACGACCGCGAAAAGCTTCGGGATGGAGATGGACCTGATCGGCCCGGACGAGGTGAAGCGGATGTGGCCGCTGATGGAGACCTCCGATCTGATCGGCGCCTCCTGGCTGCCGACCGATGGCCAGGCCAGCCCCTCGGACATTACCCAAAGTCTCGCAAAAGGCGCGCGGATGCATGGCGCGCGGATCGAGGAGGGCATTGCCGTCACCGGCTTCCGGATGGACGGGCGCCGGATCACCCATGTCGAGACGAGTCAGGGGATGATTGCTTGTGAAAAGGTGGTGAACTGCGGCGGCATGTGGGCGCGGCAGATCGGCGCGATGGCAGGGGTCGCAGTGCCGCTGCACCCGGTGAAGCACCAGTATATCGTGACCGAGAAGATCCCCGGCCTCGCCCCCGACGCCGCCACCCTGCGCGACCCCGACCGGCGGACCTATTTCAAGGAAGAGGTCGGCGGGCTGGTGATGGGCGGCTATGAGCCGAACCCGCAGGGCTGGGTCACGGGCGACATCCCGGAAAACTGGGAATTCCGGCTCTTCGACGACGATTACGATCATTTCGGCCAGCATCTCGAACAGGCCATCGCCCGCGTACCCGCGCTTGCCGAGGTGGGCGTCAAGCAGATGATCAACGGCGCGGAAAGCTTCACGCCGGATGGCAACTTCATCCTTGGCCCCGCCCCGGAATGCGCGAACATGTATGTGGGCGCGGGCTTCAACGCCTTCGGCATCGCCAGTGGCGGCGGCGCGGGCTGGGTGCTGGCCGACTGGGTCATGCGGGGCGAGGCGCCGCTCGACCTCTGGGCCGTCGACATCCGCCGCTTCTCCGGCCTGCACCGCGACCGTGACTGGGTGGCGGAACGCACACTGGAAGCCTATGGCAAGCACTATACCGTCGCCTTCCCGCATGAGGAGTATACCTCGGGCCGCCCCCGCATCGTCTCGCCGCTCTATGACCGGCTGAAGTCCAAGGGCGCGGTCTTCGGTTCGAAACTCGGCTGGGAGCGCCCGAACTGGTTCGCCCCGGCCGGGATGGAGCCGAAGGACGTCTATTCCATGGGCCGGCAGAACTGGTTCGACGCGGTGGGTGGGGAACACCTCCACGTCCGCGCCCATGCCGGGCTGTTCGACCAATCCTCCTTCGCCAAGTACGAGCTGTCCGGCCCAAAGGCCGCCGAAGCGCTGGAGGCGATCTGCGCCAACCGCGTCGCGCGGGACGTGGGGCGGCTGACCTATACCCAGCTCCTCAACTCGCGCGGCGGGATCGAGGCCGATCTGACCGTCGCCCGCCTCGCCGAGGACCGCTTCTACATCGTCACCGGCACCGGCTTTCGCACGCATGACTTCGGCTGGATTGCCGATCATCTGCCCGCCACCGGCGTCAGCTTCCACGATGTGACCGAGGATTGGGGCACCCTCTCGCTCATGGGCCCAAAGGCGCGGGACATCCTGACGAAGGTAACGACCGATGCGGTCTCGAACACCGCCCTGCCCTTCGGTTCGGCGCGGGAGATCACCATCGCGGGCGTCCCCACCCGCGCCTTGCGGGTGACCTATGTGGGCGAGCTGGGCTGGGAGTTGCATGTCCCGATCGCGGCGCTGGCGACCGTCTACGACGCGCTGATGGCCGCCGACCCGGACCTGCGACCCACCGGCTACCGCGCGCTGGAATCGCTGCGGCTGGAGAAGGGCTACCGCGCCTGGTCCTCGGACATCACGCCGAACGATACGCCCTTCGAGGCGGGTCTCGGCTGGGCGGTGAAGCTGAAATCGGACCTCCCGTTCCTGGGCCGCGCGGCGCTGGAAGACCGGCAGGGCAAACCGCTGCCCAAGCTTTTCGCGGGCTTCACCGTGACGGCCCCCGAGGCCGTCCTGGTCGGGCGCGAGACGATCCTGCGCGACGGGACGCCGGTGGGCTATCTCACCTCGGGCGGCTACGGCTATACTATCAAGAAAAGCATCGGCTACGGCTATGTCCGCAATGCGGGCGGTGTCACCGAGCACTGGCTGAGGGCAGGAGGCTACAGTCTGGTCATCGCCGGAGAGGAAACCCCGGCCGAACTGACGCTGGGGCCACCATACGACCCGACAGGCGCACAGATCAGGGCCTGAGTCCGGAATTGTCGGACGATGCGCGGAGCTCACGGCTCGCCTCCCCAAGCGCATCCGCCTTGGAACGGTTCGCGAGGCGCGATGGTTGGGCAGCGGCGATGACCGGTGCCATCATGCTGCGGTCTGCCGCCTCGCCCGTTGTCCCTCCCCCTTCGTCGGCAGACTGGTGAGCGTCACGGCTGCGCGCCAAAACAGGGATGGGTTCCCTTAGTTCACCACTCTCAGCCTGACCGGTTGCCCTTCGGCGGCGGCAACTTGAAGTCTGAGAGCGCGGACGCGTCTTTCGTGTTCCTGGAATGCAATCTCGGAACTCTGCCCTGCGCGAACCGAGGCGATGGACTTCAGGAAATCCTTGTAGATCTGGGTCTTGAGGATATCGATCTCGTGGAGTGGCGTTTGCATCTTGAACGAGCCTCTGGAGCGTGATCCCCAGTCCTTTGTCGCCAAAGATGGCGAAATCGGGGCGTTGAACCGCCCGGAAAAATGCCGCAGACCCGCTGCCCTACGCCCCTGATCTGGCCTGTCGATCAACCTGTCGGGCACAAGAGATGCGTGTTCGGGCCCAATCCGGGTCCGCCAGATCAAACCTGTCTGGGGACGATGCACGAAGCGGAGGCTTCGAAGCGCTTTCGGGCCAGCGGTCGAACACCACCTTGATCGCCATCGGAGGCGACTGGACGCGAACAGTCAACGCCTTGAGAACATATGAAAATGCGCGTTTCGCAATGTGAAGAAGGGGATTTCAGCGCAGGTTTCCACCAACCGAGTTCTGAGCCGCGGAAGGGGAATAACGCGGTCAGAACCCGTTTGGTGTTGAAACACGAAGATCAGATATTCACTCGCTCCGAATCTGAATTTATCCTCCTAATGCGCAATTAGCAACACTTATACTTTGCTTTTTTGGAAACGAACTGTTGAGGATGCCGCAAAGATACCCGTTCACGCATTCGCACCAAGTGGCGCAGCGGGTGAAACATTGGTTCGATTCGGGCATCGATCACCCGCGGCATGGCGGCCTAACCCATCCGTCATCCACGCATTCTTGGCCTGAGTCGGAGCGGCCCACGGCAAGCCGACCATGCGCCCGGGGCGGATTGTGCCCTAGCGCGAAACGTCAAGTGCTTGTGAACCCGACCGTTGATCACTTGTCCGCACGGCTGAAGGCAATCTTCGGTAAATCGGATCCCGGCTCAGTTCCTCGTGTGCTAGGTGCAGGTGCCGGGCCGGAATCTGCGGGAACAGGTGATGGACAAGGTGGTAGGAATCGTTGCGCGGGAAGAAAAGCAGGCGCACCGCAGTCGGTGCGAGTACATTGCGCGAGGCTTCGAGTTCATCCTTCGCCCCGACCAGCCCGGCATGGTCAAGGCAATCGGTCCAGAAGTTTATCGTCGGATAGATATAGAACAGGGGCAGGATGACGAAGACCAGGGCCGCAAGCGGGTTGATCAGCAGGAACGCCGCCATCAGAAGCAGGAGGGCGACCTTCAACACCTGATAGATGCGACCATCCTCGGCGGAAAGGTTGATGCCCGTGTACAGCGGCAGATGCCGCCCGATCAGCGGGACGAAGATGTGACGCAGGATCGTCCGCGGGCTGACCGGATCATGCAGCCCGAATTTCTTGATCAGGGCAAACTCGGCGTCGCGTTCATAGTCCCCGTTGTTGGCATGATGCGACAGATGGTCTTGACGATACTTCCTGAAAGACTTCATCAGCACCGCGGTGCAGAACCGTCCGATCGCCACATTGTCACGCCGCAGTTCGGCGAAGGTGGCATGGCTGCATTCATGAATGATGTTGTTGATGCCCCGCAAACGCGTTCCGATGAAGGCCGTGACAGCGACGATCCCCGCCACCGTCAGGACCGAGAGCGGCAAAGAGAGCAGATGCATCCCAAGTGCAACTGACCCGAGAATGAGGCCAAGATAGCCGAAGACGATGAACCAGGCGACCTTCCGGTCGTAACGCTTCATGCCCAGGAAGCGGCGGATGTACATTCTTCTGATGGTCTGACCCGACATGCGCCCCCCTATCGTTTCCACTGTCTTATCCGATTCATTAAACAAACCAAATAGTTTGGCCTAGATTGTTTATCCCTCAAAAACGCAACATGAGACTATCTTATGAAAGATTAGTGGTAGTCTTTGCAATACAACAGGTTCCGAAGTATGCTTCGTGCTGATGCATTAGCCTGACTAATGGAGTGCGGCGATGCTGTCACGCATAGACTATGATTCACTGACGATCCTTGCCGCTGTCATTCGCGAAGGAAGCTTCGAAGCAGCGGCAAAGTCGATGAATGTGACCCAATCGGCGGTGAGCCAGCGAATCAAGCAGCTCGAGGAAAAGGCCGGGGTCGTGCTTGTGGTACGCGGACGCCCATGCGTTCCGACCGATGCAGGTTTGCAGTTCTGCCGTCATGTCGAACAGGTAAACCTGTTGCAGCAGGAACTGGCCGAGCGGATGCGAGCGCTCGTCGGCGGCGAGGCTTCTGTCGCCGCAACGGTGCGCATCGGGGTGAACAACGACAGCCTGGCGACCTGGTTTCCGAAGGTGATACGGGTGGCGTCGCGAGAGCTTGGCATCCGCTTCGACATTCTGCCGGATGACCAGGAACATACCGAGTCCAGCCTAAGATCGGGTGACGCGCTTGCTGTCATAACCACGATGGAAACGCCGGTCCAGGGCTGCAACATCCTTTCGCTGGGGTCGATGGACTACATCGCTGTCGCCTCGCCGGACTTCCATCAGGCACAGTTTGCGACCGGCGTCTCGCTCGACACCCTGCGGAATTCCGTCTGCTTGGCGTTCAATCGCAAAGACACGATCCAGGATCAGTGGATGGCGCTCTGCTTCGGCGCAAGCATACCGCTCTCCACCCATTACGTTCCGTCGTATGAGGGCTATCTTTCCTGCTGTCTGAATGGAGCGGGTTGGGGCCTGGTTCCAAGCATCGCGGGCAATGCCTATGTCAAGCGAGGCGAACTTGTGGATCTCAGTCCGGGCAAGAAGGTCAGCATCGCGTTGCATTGGCAGGCCGGCATGCAGTCGAGCGAAATCCTCGGCAGGCTCGGCAATCTGGTTCTGGATGTCGCGCGCGAGCATCTTGCGCCTGACCGCTTCCGTCCGGACTGAACCGCGCCCCTCGGTCATTCTCGATCTTCCGACGTGATCGCGCCACAGCGGATTCATCACTGCATCGCCGTCTCGACCGATCATCGACGCATTGAAGCCACATTGGCGCGGAAGAACAGAGGACAGCGGCCGAATGGTCGAGGCCTATCGCGTGAGATGTGAGGAGTAAGCCGACATGAGCTCCGCAAGGATAAATCGCGACGAAGGACATTTCCTACGCCCCCTCGACAAGGGTCATGTGCCCGCAAGCGCGCGGAAGGCGAAGCTCGCCAACAGCGCTCTGGAGACGATCCAGCCCAATCGTCAGATGTTGCAAAGGCGCGTGCTGCGCGTCCTGGTCGAGGAGTTCGGCGGGGAGGCAACGGGTTCCGCCCTCGCCAGATGCCTTTCAGGACGCTCGGACCGAATGACGCCGACTGTCGGTTCCGGTTTGACCGAGGTGCTTCAGGTCCTTGAACGCATGGGCGCCATTGACCTGGAAACTGACGAGACCAGCGATATTGTCGTTCGAATCCTGCCACATGGGGCAGAGGCCTGCTCGCGCGCGCCGCAGGACACCAGCCCGGTTGATCTTGGCCACGGTCGGATCCGTGGCATCGGCGTGATACGCGCGCAGTAATCGCACAACGTCACGGCCCGGCGGCAGCTCATCCTTGCCGTTCCACGTGACCAGGCGCATGTCCGCCCGTCGCCGCGCGCGGTGGCACCGCCGGGTCCCCTTCCTCGCGGTCTCGCTTCAGGGCCGCCGCCCCGAGGACCATCAGCGTCACCGGCGTGGTGATCATGACGAATAGGCCGATGACGATCTCGTGCAGGATCACCCGATCCTGCAGCCAGCTGTAGCCGAGAAGCGAAGCCAGGAGGATCGCCGCCGCGCCCCAGCTGGTGCCCAGCGTGGGTGCATGGATGCGTTCATAAAAGCTTGTCAGGCGCAGCAGACCCAAGGCGCCCAGGAAAGCAAGCGTCGAGCCGACGACCAGCAGCGCCGCCACCGGAAGGGCCAGCCACAGGGGCATGGCTTCGAGCGCGGTCATTCGATCACCTCGCCGCGCAAAAGAAACTTTGCCAACGCCACGGTTCCGACAAAGCCACAGATGCCGATGACCAGGGCCGCCTCGAAGAAGAAGGGCGTGCCGAGTTTCATTCCGGTCACGATCAACAGCAGCATGGCGATGATGTAGAAGGCATCGACCGCCAGCACGCGATCCTGGGCGCGCGGCCCGATCAGGATACGTACCATCGCCAGGAAGCCTGCAAGCGCAAGCGCCCCCTGCGCATAGGTGGTGGCCCAGATCAGAACCGTGACCGTGGTCATCCGAATGCCTCCATCAACAGCGATTCATAGCGGTTCGCGATCAGATCCTGCCATGTGGCCTCATCGACCATGTCGAAAACATGCAGCAGGAGAAGTCCCGTCTGCTCGTCGTATTCCAGCCATGCCGTCCCCGGCGTCGCAGTGATGATTACCGCCAGCATTCCCAGGGCAAGCCGGTTCTTCAGCCGCAACCGGATATGAACGAATGCCGACCGGCGCTGCCTTCCGCCCCCCACCAGAAGGCGCGCAACGGCGTAGTTCGACCGCAGGACGTCCAGGAACACGATCCCGGCCAGCCGGACCAGCGGCCAGACCGCGCGGGGGCGCGGGGCCTCTGGCTCGATCCGGGCGAAGGCCCATCCCGCCACCACTGCCACCGCAGAGCCCAGCACGACATGCCCCGGCGAGAGGCGGGTGAGAAGCAGCCAGACGCCCAGAAGGCCAAGTGACAGGATCGGATGGGGCAGCAGACGCCTCATTCCGCCACCTCCGCATCCTCGGCGCGGGGCGCACCCAGCACACCTTCGGCATAGATCGCCGGGCGCAGCAGGGCATCGGTCGTGTCCACCATGTAACCCAGCGTCACCTCTGCCTTGGCGGACAGAACCACAAGAAGAGTCACGAGCAGCAGGATCGGCGCGAACTCCAGCGCCAGGATGCGTGGCGGCTCGATCGCCTCGCTGCCCCAGAAGGTACGGATGCCGATGCGCAGCGTCGCAAGCAGGGTGGCAAAGCCGGACAGGAACAGGAGCGCGATGAAACCCCAGGCCCATCCGTCGCGTCCGGTGTCCTCCAGCAGACCCTGGACCATCCCCAGCTTGCCGATGAACCCCGAGAGCGGCGGCAAGCCTGTCAAGGCGATCATCGTGACCGCAAAGGCGAGACTCAGGACTGTGACGGCGCCGGGAAAGGCGAGAACCATTTCAGGCCGGGGATCGTCGTCCGGATCGTCATAGTCGTCGGTCTCGTCATCCGTGATCAGCTCTGCCTCGCCGCCGAGACGGCGCATCGGCTCGATCAGCAGGAAGGCCGCGCTGACGGCAAGGGTGGAGCCGAGCATGTAGAACAGTGCCGCCGACAGCACTCCGGCAGGTCCGCCACCGGTAACGACGCCTGCCGCTGCGATCACCGTTCCCGAAGAGACCATCACCACGAAAGCGGCGACCCGATCCATCTCGCGCGAGGCGAGGACACCCAGCAAGCCGAAGGTGACCGTCGCCAGGCCTCCAGCCAGCAGGACCTGCGCGCCGAAGCCGGCCGACGCGCCCGCATGGACGCCGAAGATCAGGAAGGACAGTCGGACAAGGACGTAGACCCCGACCTTCGTCATGACCGCAAAGAGCGCGGCCACCGGTGGCGCCCCGGCTGCATAGGTCGAGGGCAGCCAGAAGGCCAGGGGCCATATCCCCGCCTTGACCAGGAAGGCCACCGCCATGATCCCCGCGCCGGCATGGAACAACGGGCGCTGGTCGTCATTCAGCCCGGGCACAAGTTGGACCAGATGCGCCATGTTCAGCGTGCCGGTCACACCGTAGACCAGACTGACGCCGACCAGGAACAGCAGCGAGGCCGCAAGGTTGATCGCGATGTAATGCAGCCCCGACCGAACCTTGGCCTCGCCGCCGCCATGCATCAGCAGCCCGTAGGAGGCTGCGAGCAGGACCTCGAAAAAGACGAAGAGATTGAACAGATCGCCGGTCAGGAAGGCTCCGTTCAGCCCCATCAGGAGGAACTGGAACATGGCGTGGAAATGCTGGCCTTGCCGGTGGGTGCCTGCCGCCGAGAAGATCAGGGCGGGCAGCGCCAGAAGGCCCGTCAGCACCAGCATCATCGCGGAAAGCCGGTCCACGACCAGCACGATGCCGTAGGGGGCGGACCAGTCGCCCAGGAGATAGAACCCGATGTCATTTCCGCCGGTCAGGTCGCTGCCCTTGGACCGGGCCAGAAGCTCGATCGCGGCAAGCAGCGTCGCGGCGCAGGACAAGAGCCCGATGGCCAGCTTCGCGCGCCGCTGGCGCTCGTCATAGATCAGCGTCAACGCTCCGGCGAGGAATGGAACCACGATGGGGGCGATGATCAGGTGTTCGGGCGAAACGCTCACGGCTGCTTCTCCGTCCCGTCGACATGGTCGGTGCCGGTCAACCCGCGCGAGGCGATCATCACCACCAGGAACAGCGCCGTGGTGGCAAAGCTGATGACGATGGCGGTCAGGACCAGAGCCTGCGGCAAGGGGTCGGCATAGGCGGTCGGATCGACGAAGCCGCCGCGCGGCATGATCGGCGGCACGCCGGGCATGACACGCCCCATCGAGAAGATGAACAGGTTCACCGCATAGGACATGAGGCAGAGACCGACGATGACCTGGAAGGTTCGCGGCCGCAGGATCAGCCAGACGCCCGACGCGGCAAGGACGCCGATGGCGGCGGACAGGACCAGTTCCATCAGCGTGCCTCCTCGGGCTCGGGCGCTTGAAGGCGTCGCTCTTTCAGGCGCGCGGTGCGCAATGTCTGGTGCGCGATCGACACGAGCATCAGCACCGTGGCCCCAAGGACCAGCGCAAAGACGCCGACATCGAAGATCATGACGGTTGCAGCCGGGACCTCGCCGATCAGGGGAATGGTGACATAACGGGCGTGGGCCGACAGGAAGGGATAGCCGAAGACAAGCGCGCCCAAACCCGTCAGTCCCGCAATCAGCAGGCCGAACCCCATCCAGCGCACGGGCAGAACCGTGAGCCGGGCCTCGACCCAGCGCGTGTCGTGGCCGAGATATTGCAGCAAGATGGCGATGGACAGTGTCACCCCCGCCGCGAAGCCCCCGCCCGGAAGGTCATGACCGCGGAAGAAGAAATAGGCGGCCAGAAGCACGATGACCGGGAACATCCAACGCATGATGACCGAGGGCACCAGCATGATGTCGGCCAGCGTGCGCGTGTCGCCGGTTTGGTCCGTCCGCGCCACGGGCTCGCTTTCTTCGGCGGGCCGGAACCGGCGCAGAAGGGCATAGACCGTCACCGCCACCACGGCCAGGACCGTGATCTCGCCAAGGGTGTCGAAGGCGCGGAAATCGACCAGGAGGATATTGACCACGTTGGTCCCGCCACCCTCATGATAGGCGTTGCGCAGGAACCAGTCGCCGAGGTTGGGCACCAGGGGCGCGGTCATGGCCACATAGGCGATCATCGCCAGACCACCGCCGACCACTACCGCGAGCACCAGATCTTGCGCCCGCCGCAGGCGCGCGGAAACAAGACGGTCGCCGGGGATTTCTTCGCTGCGCTTCGGCAGCCAACGCAAGCCAAGAAGCAAGAGGACGGTGGTCACGATCTCGACCAGCAGCTGCGTCACGGCGAGATCCGGGGCGGAGAGCCAGGCAAAGGTCACGCAGGTGACCGCGCCCGTGCCGCCCAATAGGACGAGTGCCGCGAAACGGTGGTACTTGGCTAGGTAGGCCGATCCCACGGCGCAGCTTGCGCCGACGACCCACATCAGGACGAAGGCCGTATCCAGCGGCGTGGCAAGCGCATCGGGCCCCTGCCGCTGCCCGCGCCACAGAACCCCGACGACAAACGCCACCACGACCAGCACCATCATCCGCAACTGCGGTTGCAGCCGCTCGGTCCCGAAAAGAACCATTGCCCGCTCAGGAAGGCGTCGGGCCAGCAGTGTCATACCCATCTCGAACAGGCGGATCGCCCGGACCCGGTGGATCAGCGGCGGCCCTTCAGGTCCGGCCGAGATGTGCCGACCGAAGATCGCGAAAAGCGCTGTGCCGCCCACCAGCGCCGCAAGGCTCATGAGCAGGGGCGTCGTGACGCCATGCCAGATCGCGATGTCGGTATAGGGCAGGTCCGCCCCCAGCACCGACTGTGCAGCCAGGTTCATCGTCGGACCGAGCGTCAGCCCCGGCAGGATGCCGACCAGCAGGCAGACCAGGACCAGCAGCTCCACCGGGCGCCGCATCCAGGCGGGCGGCTCGTGCGGGGTCCGCGGCAGGTCCACCGGCTCGGGTCCGAAGAAGACGGTCACGATAAAGCGCAGCGAATAGGCCACGGCGAAGACGCCCGCCAGAGTCGCGATCCAGGCCAGGGAATCGTCCAGCCAGCTTCCGTTGTGCCAATCCGCAGCCTCGGCGAAGAACATCTCCTTCGACAGGAACCCGTTCAGAAGCGGCACCCCCGCCATCGACGCCGAGGCGACGATCGCCAGGATGCCGGTGAAGGGCATATAGCGCATCAGGCCGCTCAGTCGGCGCATGTCGCGGGTTCCAGCCTCGTGGTCGATAATCCCGGCGGCCATGAAGAGCGACGCCTTGAACACCGCGTGGTTCGCGATGTGGAAGATCGCAGCCAGGATCGCACCGGGACTGCCGATCCCCGCCAGCGCCGTGATCAGGCCCAGATGGCTTACCGTGGAATAGGCGAGCAGACCCTTCAGATCGTGCCGGAAGAGCGCGAGGATCGAGGCAAAGAGCAGCGTTGCCATCCCGATTCCGGTGACGAGGAAGAACCAGAGCTGCGTCTCGCCCAGAACCGGAAAGAAGCGTACCAACAGGAAGACCCCGGCCTTTACCAGCGTCGCGGAATGCAGGAAGGCCGACACCGGCGTGGGCGCGGCCATCGCACCGGGCAGCCAGAAATGGAAGGGCATCTGTGCCGATTTGGTGAAGCATCCCAGCAGGAACAGGACCAGGATCAGCGGATAGGCAGGGTCGGACCGCACCAGGTCGCCTGCCTCCAGCACGACATCCAGATCGTAGCTGCCCGCGATCCGACCGATCATCAGCATCGCCAACATGAGGCACAACCCGCCCGCACCGGTCACGACCAAGGCCGTCCGCGCCCCGTCCCGGGCGTTCTGGCTTTGATGCCAGTAGCCGACCAGCAGGAAGGAAAAGAGCGAGGTCAGTTCCCAGAACACGACCAGCATCAGGATATTGCCGGACATGAGCATGCCCACCATCGCGCCCGCGAAGGCCATGAGGAAAGCGTAGAAACGCGGCACCGGGTCCGATTTCGTCAGGTAGTACCGGGCATAGATCAGCACCAGCAGTCCGATTCCGAAGACCAGCGACACCATCAGCCAGACGAGGGCATCCATCCTGAAGGTGATCGACAGTCCCAGTGAGGGCACCCAGTCCCACCCGGCTCGCAGCACCGCTCCCCCGCCGATCTGCCCATGCAATGTCGCAAGGATGCCGACCCCGGCCACCACAAAGCCCCCACAGACCCAGGCTGCCGCCGCATGCGCCTGCGTCGATAGGGTCGCCATCGCCACAGCGGCCACGAAGGGCAAGGCGACAAGGAGGATCAGCAGATTTTCTTCAAGCATGCCGCCCCATATACTCCAGCCTGCTCTGTCGTTTCGGGAAACTTCCGGTCCAGGGTGGCGGAAGCATTTGCCGCCTGCGCAATCTTCGAAAAGCTCACTCGTATCAGTGCAGTGTCAAATGGACCGATTTCAAG
Organism: Tabrizicola sp.; assembly: GCF_016793705.1. Taxonomy (GTDB): domain Bacteria; phylum Pseudomonadota; class Alphaproteobacteria; order Rhodobacterales; family Rhodobacteraceae; genus Tabrizicola. Next base: position 5,977 of record NZ_JAEULO010000040.1, on the reverse strand, counting down.
TCACTTTGGCCACTTCTTCAAGTCGAACTAGCGGAAGGTGCCGGCTCGAGTCTTGCGCACGCTGCTTCGAAAAGTGCTTCAGTCGCGGAGGTCCAGTGCCCCCATGCGCACCAGATGGCCGATGATCTCCCCGATGCCCCGCCCGTGCCGCAACTGCGCCAGGACATAGGGGCGCGGGCCGCGGGCCACCCTGGTGTCCTGTTCCAGGAGCGCAAGGTCGACGCCCACATGGGGCGCGAGGTCGGTCTTGTTCACCACCAAAAGGTCGGAGCGCACCAGCCCCGGCCCCTTCTTGCGCGGAATGTCCTGTCCGGCAGCGGTGTCGATGACATAGATTGTCAGGTCCGCCAGTTCCGGGCTGAAGGTCGCCGCCAGGTTGTCGCCGCCGCTTTCGATCAGGATCAGGTCCAGTCCGGGATGCGCGCGGGTCAGGTCGGCCACCGCGGCCAGGTTGACGCTGGCGTCTTCGCGGATGGCGGTATGGGGGCAGCCCCCGGTTTCCACGCCCCGGATGCGGTCCAAGGGCAGCACCTGCGCCCGCATCAGGTACTCGGCATCCTCACGGGTATAGATGTCGTTGGTGATGACGGCCATCGAGAGCCGCGGCGCCAGGGCGCGGGCCAGCTGTTCGGTCAGCGTGGTCTTGCCCGCGCCGACCGGGCCGCCGATGCCCACACGCAGGGGTCCGTTCGGGGATGTCATGTGCGGAATATCCTCGTCTCCATCGTCTCGTGCGCCATGGCCGCGAGGTCCGCGCCGGGGGTGAACGACCAGAGATCCTCTTCCCCCGCCCGTGCCGCGGCCCCGGCCACCTCTGCGATCACCGGTGCCAGATCCGCCAGCACCTGCTGTCCCGCCGACTGCCCCAGCGGCAGGAAGCGCACCGCGACCGAGACAAGCTGCGCTGCCACGCCCTGCAGGAACAGCGCCAGCACCTCGGGGTCCGCCAGGGGCATGTCGCGCGTGGCCTGCCCGACGGCCAACGGATAGGGCAGCGCGACAGGATCCGGCGCGGTCATGGCCTGGAACGCCCGCCCCAGTTCCGCCGTCTCCAGCGCCCGTTCGGCCGAGGAGAGCGTCGCCTCGAACAGCCCGCCCAGAGCCTCGAGGTCTGCCCCCGGTCGCCGCGCCAACGCGACGAAGGCCGCGTCCATGCGCGCCGAGCCCTGCCGCAGGACCGCCGCGATCCAGTCGGCCAGGGTTGCCGCATCCCTGATCGGGCCCTCCGCGATCGCCCATTCCAGCCCCTGCGAATGGGCAAAGGCGCCGATGGGAAAGGCCGGAGACAGAAGTTGTGCCAGCCGCAGCCGGGCGGCGAGACGGTCGCTAGCCATGCGGAAAGCCGTGCGGGCCGTGGTCATGCCCCAGCGTGCGGCCATGCCCATAGGCGCCGCCTTCCGGTCGGAACGGCGCGAGAACGCGGGTCAGCCGCGCACCCAGCTGGACCAGCATCGCCTCAAGCACATGGTCCTGCCGGATCACCAGATGATCCGCCTCCACCTGGCAGGGCGTGTGCCGGTTGCCGATATGCCATGCCAGCCGCGCCAGGTTCGGTCCCTGCACCTGCACCACGGGCTCTTCGGCGGCGACCACCTCGATGCGGCGGCCGTCGTCGGTTTCCAGCGCGTCCCCCGCCGCAAGGCTGGTGGTGGCCGCAAGGTCCAGCATCACGCCCGCGCCCCCCTCGCAGGTCAGGCGCTTGCGGCGCAGGAACCGCTCGTCATAGCTCAGGACAACCCGCGCGGCGGCGGGACCGGACCAGGTGCCGGCAGGCAGGACCTTGCGGGCGGGAAGCGGGAAATCCATCCGGACCTCAGAACAGGAAATACCGCTGCGCCAGCGGCAGTTCGGTCGCGGGAGCGCAGGTCAGCAGTTCGCCATCCGCCCGCACCTCGTAGGTTTCCGGATGCACCTCGATCTCCGGCATGGCGGCGTTCAGCACCATGTCGGCCTTGCCGATGCCGCGCGTGCCCCTCACGGCAACCGTCTCCTTCGCCAGTCCCAGTGCGCGCCGCAGCCCTTCGGCCTCTGCCGCCTGCGACACGAACAGCACCGGCCCGCGCTCGGCAGACCTCCCGAAGGCCCCGAACATCTGCCGCGAATAAACCGGCTGAGGCGTCGGGATCGAGGCGTTGGTGTCGCCCATCTGCGCCATGGCGATGCTGCCGCCCACCAGCACCATCTCGGGCTTGGCGCCGAAGAAGGCGGGGGACCAGATCACCAGATCGGCCCGTTTGCCCACCGTGACGCTGCCGATCTCATGCGCCATCCCCTGCGCGATGGCCGGGTTGATCGTGTATTTCGCCACATACCGCCGGGCACGGATGTTGTCGTTGTCGCCCGTCTCCTCGGCCAGCCGTCCGCGTTGCAGCTTCATCTTGTGCGCCGTCTGCCAGGTGCGGGTGATGACCTCGCCCGCCCGCCCCATCGCCTGGCTGTCCGAGGACAGGATCGAGAACGCCCCCATGTCGTGCAGGATATCCTCGGCCGCGATGGTTTCCCGCCGGATCCGGCTTTCGGCGAAGGACACGTCCTCAGGCACCCGGCGGTCCAGGTGGTGGCAGACCATCAGCATGTCGAGATGCTCTTCGATGGTGTTCCGCGTGTAGGGCATCGTCGGGTTGGTGGAGCTGGGGATCACGTTCGGCGCGCCGACCACCTTGATGATGTCGGGCGCATGGCCGCCGCCCGCGCCTTCGGTGTGGAAGGCGTGGATCGTGCGGCCCTTGATTGCCGCCAGCGTATTTTCGACAAACCCGCTTTCGTTCAGCGTGTCGGTGTGGATCATCACCTGCACATCCATGTCGTCGGCCACCGAGAGGCAGCAGTCGATGGCGGCGGGGGTGGTCCCCCAGTCCTCGTGCAGCTTCAGCGCGCAAGCCCCGCCCTTGACCATTTCCACCAGGGCCTCGGGATGGCTGGCGTTGCCCTTGCCCGAAAGCCCAAAGTTGATCGGGAAGGCGTCCAGCGCCTGCAGCATCCGCCCCAGATGCCAGGGGCCCGGGGTGCAGGTGGTGGCCAGCGTGCCATGCGCCGGTCCGGTGCCGCCGCCCAGCATGGTGGTGATGCCGGAATGCAGCGCATCCTCGATCTGCCCCGGCGCGATGAAGTGGATATGGGCGTCCATGCCGCCCGCGGTGACGATGCGCCCTTCGCCCGCGATGATCTCGGTCCCCGGCCCGATGACGATGGTCACGCCGGGCTGGATGTCCGGGTTCCCGGCCTTGCCGATTCCCGCGATGCGGCCGTCGCGCAGGCCGATGTCGGCCTTGAACACGCCCGAATGATCCAGCACCAGCGCATTGGTGATCACCGTGTCCATCGCACCCCCGGCGCGGGAGACCTGGCTTTGCCCCATCCCGTCGCGGATCACCTTGCCGCCGCCAAACTTCACCTCCTCGCCATGGGTGGTGAAATCATGTTCCACCTCGATCACCAGGTCGGTGTCGCCCAGGCGGACCCTGTCGCCCGTGGTGGGGCCGAACATCAGCGCATAATCGGCGCGGGCCATGCGGAAGGGCATGTCAGAGATCCCCCATCACCAGGCCGTTGAAGCCGAACACCCTGCGCGCACCGGCAAACGGCACCAGCCGCACCTCGCGCCTCTGCCCCGGCTCAAATCGCACCGCCGTCCCGGCGGGGATGTCCAGCCGCTGCCCGTGCGCGGCGGCGCGGTCGAAGGAAAGGCCGGGGTTGGTCTCGGCGAAGTGGTAGTGGCTGCCCACCTGCACCGGCCGGTCGCCGGTGTTGGCGACCATGAGCACTGTGACCGGCCGACCTTCGTTGAGACTGATGTCGCCCTCGGCGGGAAAGATCTCTCCGGGGATCATCGTCAAACCACGGCCAGGGCAAGGCCCGCGACGGCTGCTCCCGCACCCAAGCCTCGCAGCGCGATGGCGGGCAAGAGCCGACCCAGCGCAATCCCCGCCAGATGCAGCAGCGTCGTTGCAGCGACAAAGCCCGCCGCATAAAGCGCCAGCCCGGTCGCCGGACCTTCCGTGCCATGCGCCCAGCCATGCGCCGCGCCAAATCCCGCCACCATGGCGGCCAGCACAGGCAGCGGCAACGGACAGGCCAGCGCCACCAGCACGCCCAGGATCAGGGTCGAGGCCAGGATCATCGGCTCTACTGCTGGAAACGGCAGGCCCGCCGCACCAAGCAGGCCGCCCAGCAGCATCGCCACCACGAAAGCGCCCGGCAGGACCCACATCGCCCGCCCCGCCGACTGCGCCGCCAGCAGGCCGACCGCCAGCATCGCCAGCACATGATCGGCCCCGCCCAGCGGGTGCAGCACGCCCGCCAGCAATGTGCCGCTTTCATGCAGCCCGTGCGCCATCGCGGGAAACGGACAGACGATCAGGGCGGTGGCGAGTATGCGTTTCATGGCAGAGCTCTCTCAGCGGATGGGGTGGTGAACGGTGACAAGCTTGGTGCCATCGGGGAAGGTCGCCTCGACCTGGACCGCGTGGATCATCTCGGGCACGCCTGCCATGCATTGCGCGGCGGAAACCACCGTTGCGCCCGCCTGCATCAGGTCGGCCACCGAACGGCCGTCGCGGGCGCCTTCCACCACGTAGTCGCTGATCAGCGCCACCGCCTCGGGGTGGTTCAGCTTCACGCCGCGCGCCAGGCGGGCGCGGGCCACCATGGCGGCCAGGCTGACCAGCAGCTTTTCCTTCTCGCGCGGGGTCAGGTTCATGATGCGGTTCCCTGCATCTGCCAGGACCGGGGCAGCGGGCATCCGGTCAGCCGGGGGATCACGCGTCCCAGCCATTGCTTCAGGGGCCAGCCATCGACAGCCAGTGCCCGGGCGAGGCAGCGACCGTTCCAGCCGGTGACGGCGGATTGGACGCCCTCCGGCACCGGGACGGAACGCAGGCCCGCCACCGCCGCCTCGGCACCCGCGCCGCAGAGGGCGACCACGGCGAAGGCGGCGTTCGGACCAAGGATCGCGGCACTGTCCCCCGCCAGCGTGGCGGCGTCCAGCCGCTGCGCCTCGACCCACAAGGGGCGGCTGCCGAGGGTGACACGGCGGCGGTCGAAGAGGCGGGCGCGGCGCGGCGCCTCGCCCATGGCGCGGCGGCCTAGGACCACGCTTTCCGCCATCACGAGCCTTGCGCCGGGGGACAGGTCCACCGTGGTCAGCCGCTCGAGGTGGCTGTCCTCGAACAGGATGGTTTCCTGCGGCAGCCAGAACAGCTGGGCGCCGGCGCCGACCGCCGCCGTCACCGTGACCCGCGCCGCACCGCTGCGGGCCTTATAGGCGCGCTCGGCCGTCTGCGTGGTGCCGGTGACACTGGTCCCGGCGCCCAGCGTCACCGCATAGGCAAGCCGGTCGCCCGAGGTCAGGCCGCCCGACGTGTTGAGGAACACCGCCTCGGGCGGGCCGGAAAGCTGTGGCAGGAATACCTTGGCCGAGCCTTCCTGCGCGAGATCGGCCAGCGCGGCGCGACCGTTCCGCAGCGCGAAGCCGACGCGGGCCGCGCCGCGCGAGCGTTCCAGTACGGGAAGGGGCTCTTGAATCATGGGTTCGAACCTGAACCGCACCGGCGGCTGGCTTAACCCTTTCCGGATCCGGTGGGAGCAGAACCTGCTGCGCCAGTCGATGTCCGCGCGATTGCTGCGCGCGATGCCCGAAAACTGGGCAGATGGCGAAGACGAAAAGCGGTGGCCGGGCGGGCTCCTGCTCCGGTCTTTCCTTTCGCCGTCGCGCCTTTGCTCCGCCCCGGAGACCGGGACCGAGCGAGACCGGGCCGTGTCGTTGTGAGCCGGGGGCAATCCGCACCCACACAGGGTGCGGGGGGTGGAGGCCCGGATCGCGTCCGGGGCGGAGTTCTCACCCTGGTGGCAGGATGAGGATTGCGCGGAAGTCGTTGACGTTGGTGAGGGTGGGGCCGGTGACGACCTGCGCGGCCGCGCGGGCGAAGAAGCCGTGGGCGTCGTTGCGGGCCAGCGCCTCGGCGGCGCCGGGGGTGGC
>NZ_JAEULO010000027.1 GCF_016793705.1 Tabrizicola sp. | reverse complement strand
GCTTGGTCCAGGCCGGGACGCCGCGCGAGATCTACGAGAACCCGGTCAGTCTCTACGTCGCCGGGAGGCTCGGCCTGCCGCGGATCAATGCGCTGCCCGCCACCCTGTTCCCCGGCGCCCCCGCGGGCGCCAGCATCATCGGCCTGCGCCCCGAGCACATTGCCCGCGGCGAGGGGCAGAGCGGCACCGTGACCCGGATCGAGCTGAAGCGCATCCATGCCTCGCTGGGCGCGACGCTGCTCTACGTGACCCACGACCAGATCGAGGCGATGACCATGGCGACCCATGTCGGCGTGCTCGACCGCGGTCGCCTCGTCCAGGCCGGAACGCCGCGCGAGATCTACGAGAACCCGGTCAGCCTGTACGTCGCCGGGCGGCTCGGCCTGCCGCGCATCAATGCTCTGCCCGCCGGGCTGTTCCCCGGCGCACCCGCCGGCGCCAGCACCATCGGCCTCCGTCCCGAGCATATCGCCCAGGGCGCGGGGCAGGAGGGCACGGTCACCCGGGTCGAGCATCTGGGCGATCAGACCCGGCTGCACCTGCGGCTGAACGGCCACGACATCGTCACCCTGACCCAGCCCCATACCGGCCTGAAGGCCGGCGACCCGATCGCCATCGCGCCGAAGAACCCGCTCTGGTTCGATGCCAGCGGCGCCCGCATCGCCTGAGGAGCCTGCGCATGAAACAGTTCGTCAACCGCAAGGAAAACGTGGTGACCGAGGCGCTCGACGGGCTCCTCAGGACCGGGTCGGGCCGGCTCGCGCGGCTGGACGGCTATCCGCACATCAAGGTCGTGCTCAGGACCGACTGGGACAAGTCGAAGGTGGCGCTGGTCTCGGGCGGGGGGTCGGGGCACGAACCGGCCCATGCCGGCTTCGTCGGGCAGGGGATGCTGACCGCGGCGGTCTGCGGCGACGTGTTCGCCAGCCCCTCGGTCGATGCCGTGCTGGCGGGGATCCTCGCGGTCACCGGCAAGCCCGGCTGCCTGTTGATCGTCAAGAACTACACCGGCGACCGGCTGAACTTCGGCCTCGCCGCCGAACGCGCCCGCGCCTTCGGGCTCAAGGTCTCCATGGTCATCGTCGACGACGACGTGGCCCTGCCCGACCTGCCCCAGGCCCGCGGCGTCGCCGGAACCCTCTTCGTCCACAAGATCGCCGGAGCCATGGCCGAATCCGGCGCCGACCTCGACACCATCACCGCAGCTGCCCAGACCGTCATCCGCGGCGCCATCTCCATCGGCATGTCGCTCGACACCTGCACCGTCCCCGGCTCGCCCAAGGAAGACCGCATCAGCGCAGGAAAAGCCGAGCTTGGTCTCGGCATCCACGGCGAGGCCGGGATCGAACAGGTCGACTTTTCCGGCGCCCGCTCCGCCATGCAGATGGTGGCCGAGAAACTCCTGCCCCACGCGGGCCCCGGCGACCATGTCGCACTCCTGAACAACCTCGGCTCCACCACGCCCCTGGAAATGTCGGTCCTTGCGGAAGAACTCGCCCGCTCCCCCCTCGGCGGCAAGGTCAAATGGATGATCGGCCCCGCCGCCCTGATGACCTCGCTCGACATGCATGGCTTCTCGGTCTCGCTCCTCCCCGTCGACCACGCGCAGGTGACAAGCCTCTCGGCGCCTGTTGCCCCCCACGCCTGGCCCGGCCTATCGCCCTTCGGAAAGGTCGCTGTCCGCCCCCTCCCCGACGGCCTCGCGCCGATCCAGCCCGTCCCCAGCGCCCATCCCGCCCGCCGCGCGCTGATCGAGCGGTGCTGCAAGGCCCTGATCGCCGCTGAATCCGACCTCAACCAGCTCGACGCCAAGTCCGGTGACGGCGACACCGGCAGCACGCTCGCCGGGGCCGCCCGCGCCCTCCAGTCCGCGCTGGACCGCCTCCCCCTCGCCGACATTACCCAGCTCTATCGCGCCATCGGCATGGAGCTGAGCCAGACCATGGGCGGCTCCTCGGGGGTTCTCCTGGCCATCTTCTTCGCAGCGGCGGGCGATGCCTCGGCTTCCGGGAAGACCTGGATAGACGCCTTGTCCGCCGGCCTCGACCGCGTTTGCCAGGTCGGGGGGGCGTCCCTTGGCGACCGCACGATGGTCGACGCTCTCGCCCCGGCCCTTGCGGCGCTTGAGGATGGCGTCAAGGCCGCCGCACGGGCTGCGCGCAAAGGGGCTGACGCCACGGCGCAGATGACCCGGGCCAATGCCGGTCGCGCCAGCTATCTCGCTCCGGAAAAGCTCAAGGGCCACAATGACCCCGGTGCCGAAGGAGTGACCAGATTGTTCGAAGATCTGGCAATCGACGCCTGATCCCCGATGCTGCCTTCGGGGTCGCGCGCGACGGGCCCTATTCGGCGGGCCGCTGGCGTCCGGATGCGCCCTGAAGCTCACTCTGAAGCAATTCCGTCTCGGCGGCCCTCGATCGCGCAAATCCAGCCAGAAGCAGATATGCGACCGGCGTGATGTAAAGCGTCGCCAAGGTTGCCATTCCAAGGCCGCCGACAATGATCCAGCCCAGAACCTCGCGCGCTTCCGCGCCAGCGCCCTGCGCCAGCACCAGCGGCAGGCCCCCAAGCACCGTTGCGATCATGGTCATCATCACCGGCCTCAGACGGACAGTGGCGGCCTCCTCGATCGCTTCGCGCACGGTCGCTCCGCGCTCGCGCAACTGGTCGGCAAACTCCACGATCAGGATGCCGTTCTTGGCCATGATCCCGACCAGAAGCACAAGTCCGATCTGGGAATACACGTTCAGGCTTCCACCCGTCAGCAAGAGCGCGAAGACCGCGCAGGCCAGGCCCAGCGGCACGGTAGCCATCACGATCACGGCCGAAACAAAGCTCTCGAATTGCGCCGACAACACCAGAAAGACCACCGCAAGGGCGATTCCGAAGGTCACGAAAAGACCTGCCGAGGTTTCGCCCAGCGTGGCCGCCTCCGCCAGGGGAACCAGCCGCATGTCGTCGTCAAGCCGTTCGTCCCCCATGGCTCTCAGTTCGGCCAGGGCATCTCCCAGTGCGAAATCGGGGGTCAGCCCGGCCGTCAGCGGAACCGACCGACGCTGGGCTTCCCGGCCCAGTTCCGGCGCGACGGCGCGTTCCGTCAACGTGGCGAAAGAGGACACCGGAACCATCTGTCCATCGCGGGCCGTGACAAAGATCCGCTCCAGATCGCCGGGGTCGTTCACCGGATCCGATGTCGAGACCAGCCGGATGTCGAAACTGTCGTCATCCAGGAAAAGCGTGCCGACGGTGCGCCCGTCCAGCACCGCCTGAAACGCTTCGCCCAGGCCGTCGATCTCGACACCCAGATCCTCGGCCCGGGCGCGGTCGATCTCGACGAACAACTGTGGCTGGGTGGTATCATAGCCCAGACGCACCTGACCAAACCGCGGGTCGTCCTCCATCTGCTCGACCAGACTGCGGGCAACCTCGGCCAGACGGCCGTAGTCATCGCCCACCAGCGCCACCGACAGGCCCTGACCCGCCCCCCGGATGCCAAGCGAATTTGGCTGGATCGCGAAGGTCCGCACGCCGATCACTCCGCTCAAACCCTCGTTCAGCTCTGCCGCGATCTCCTGCTGGCTGCGGGTCCGCTTTGCCCAGTCGGCAAGCGTCACGACGATGAATCCGCGGTTGTCCTGTCCGCCCATCCCGGCAATGGCGAACACGCTTGCCACCTCGCCCGAAGCCCGCAGCGGTTCGACCAGGGCCTCGATCTCCCGCATCTTTCCATTGGTGTATTCCAGGGACACGCCCTGCGGCGCCTGGACCGAAACCAGCACCGCGGCGCGGTCTTCGGCCGGGGTCAGCTCTTGTCGAAGCGACGTGGAGCTTGCCACCGCCAGCGCGGCGAACAGGACCGCCAGCGCCACCGAGACGATGGGCGCTGCAAGACACAAGCGCAGCGTGGCGGCATAGGCTTTCGCCAGCGCGTCCCCCACCAAGGCCATCAGCCCCGGCTGTTCCTGATGGGGCCGCAACATGCGCGCGGCCAGCACCGGACAAAGGGAAAGCGCCGTGACCGACGACAAGAGCACGGCAATCGCCAGCGTAAAGCCGAACTCGCGGAACAGCCCTCCCGTCTGGCCTGGCAAAAAGGACAGGGGAATGAAGACCGCCGCCAGGGTCGTGGTGGTTGCCAGCACGGCGAAGAACACCTGCTGCGTGCCCAGAACCGCGGCCGCCCGGGCGCCCATGCCTTCCGACCTGCGGCGAACGATGTTCTCCAGCACCACGATGGCATCGTCGACGACAAGGCCCGTCGCCAGCACAAGCGCCAGGAGGGTCATGATGTTGATGGAAAACCCGACCAGCCAGATCGCGGCCAGCGTACCGACAAGCGACACCGGCATGGCGATCACCGGGATCAGCGTTGCCCGCGCGTCCCGCAGGAAGATGAAGATAACCGCCGTGACGATCAGAACCGATAGCCCAAGCGCGATCTCGACCTCGTGGATAGCCCCCTGAATGAAATCGGCGCTGTCGGAGGTGACATACATCTGGACATCGTCGGGCAGCAAAGGCTGCAACTCGTCCACCACTTCGCGCACCGCCTCGGAGATCGCGAGCGTATTGCCGTTCGCCTGCCGGATGATGCCCAGGCCGATGCCGGTCTGTCCGTTCGCCCGCAGGACCGATGCCCCGGGTTCGGGTCCCAGCGTCGCCTGCGCGACATCGCCCAGCCGCACGCCGCCTGAAATGGTCAGCGCCTCGATCTGCTCGGTCGTGCGGATGGCTGCGGTCGTGCGCACCTGAAGGCTTTGCCTGTCAGAACTGAGCGCGCCCGCCGGACTGTCGAACGCGGCATCCCTCAGCGCAGCCTGGACATCCGCCAGCGACAGGCCCCGTGCCGCCAGTTGCATCAGGTTCACATCCACCCGGAAGGCCAGCTCGCGGTCGCCGAAGATCTGCAAGTCGGCCACGCCCGGTGCCGACAGCAGGCGGCTTTCGGCCAGGTCCTGCACCAGCGTCGTCAACTCGTCCGCCGTGCGCCGCGACGACGTCACGGCAATGCGCAGGATCGCATCGGAATCGGCGTCCGACTTCACCACCCGCGGCGGATCGGCGGCGTCAGGCAACGCGTTGCTCACCCGGGCCACTGCGTCGCGCAGATCGGTTGCCGCCACATCCAGGTCGACGTCGTCGCGGAACTCTACCGTCACGCGGCTTGATCCAAAGCGGGACGAGGACGAGATCGACTTCACGCCGGCAATCCGGCTGACCGCCCCCTCGACGACCGCTGTCACCTCCCGGTCGATGGTTTCCGGCGTGGCGCCGGGATAGGAGGTCGAGACCGAAACAACCGGCCTGTCGACATCCGGCAATTCCCGCACATCAGCGCCCAGGAATCCCGCAAGCCCGCCAATCACGATCAGCGCGTTCACCACGAAGGCCAGGATCGGTCGACGGATGAACAGCGCCGTGCCGTGAGTTCCCGCCCCGGGATCGACTGAAAGTGATGGCAGGCGCAGGTTCATGCGTCAGTTCCCCAACGAGCTGACGGTGACATCCGCCCCCGGGCGCATGGCCTGGACCCCTTCGGTGACCACCAGATCCGAAGGCTCGAAGGCAGCATCGACAAGAACCATCTCGGCGTTGCGCTGAAGGATGCGGATCGGCAGGCGAACGGCCCTGGCGTCCCGCACCACCCAGACAAAGGCTCCTTCGGCCCCCCACTGGATCGCCAGAGGGTCGACGGCCGGATACTCGTCTCCGGTGAAGACGAGGTTGATATTGAACGCCATTCCGGCGCGCAGCCGGTCATCCGGATTGCCGATGATCGCCTGCACGCGCAGGGTGCGGCTTGCTTCGTCGATGCGGTTGTCGACCGCGGTGATGCGACCTTCGATGATGTCGCCCGGTTTGGAAATCGTCGTCGCCTGGACCGCGTCGCCCACGGAAACCATTGCCGCCAGCCGCTCGGGCACGCGGAATTCCAGGATCAGGCTGGAACGATCCTCGATCCGGGTGATCGCCGTCGACGGCGACACGAGATCGCCAACCTGGACCTCGACCAGGCCCACATAGCCGGCGATCGGCGCGAGAAGCTGGTGATTGGCCAGATCACGCTCGGCCGACCGCAAGGCAAGTTCGGCGGTTCTCAAGGTCAGCTCAGCCTCTTGCCGCTGCATTTCCGTCGTCGTGCCCGAGGCCGACAGCTGATCCAGCCGCTCGGCCGTCCGTTTGGCATCCGCCAGCACCAGACCGGCCCGCTCCACCGCCAGCTGGGCCGATTCCGCATCCAGTCTCGCGATCACATCGCCCGCCACCACCCGGCTGCCGGGTATGACAACCACTGCCTCAAGCCGCCCGGTCACCTCGAACGAAAGCTCCACCGCCTGAACGCCACGCGCAGACCCGATTGCCGAAACCACCTCGCGGAGCGCCTCGATCCTGAACGCGCTGGCGACCACGGGCACCCCTCCGGATCCCGGACCTGTGCGAGCTGGGCCGTTCGTTTCTGCCTCCGGCTCCGAAGGCACAAGTCCCGCGGCTGACAAAGGTTGAAGCAAGCCGATCTTGTCCAGCCAAGGCCGGGTGCCGGGTACGAACCAGCCGGAAAGCGGCAGGGCGACTGCGCCAATCACTGCAACGATAGCAAGCTGCGGTAGTGCCTTCATCCTGTCGGCCTGCCTTGGCAAATGTCGGGAAGCTTTCTGGTCCGGAGACCACTATACGCGAAAGCTGCAACATCCCGTCGAAATGACAAGCCAACAATTTGTTGATCAGCCCCAGTGCCGCAAAAATTTGCAGAGACACCATCGCCGAAGGAATTTCGCAGCCGGTACTCCGGCCCGGCGTCTGATGATCGGGTTGATGGTACCGCCTCCCCGGCTCGAACGGGGGACCCCCAGATCCACAATCTGGTGCTCTAACCAACTGAGCTAAGGCGGCACTCGGGCGCGACATAGCGCCAAGGCGGCAGCGATGCAAGCCTCAGAGCGTGATTTCCCAGTCCTGATCCACCACCGCCTGTCCATAGGCGCGGGCCGGGGTCGCCCGGACCATCCGCCAGCCGCTCTTCGCGTAAAGCGCGCAGGCCGCGCCATGGCTTTCATGGGTCCAAAGCACCATGCGGCGATAGCCCTGCGCGCGGGCGAAATCGACACAGGCGTCATGCAACCGCTGGCCCAGCCCCTGCCCCCGCGCCTCGGGGACCAGGATGAACAGGCGCAGCCGCGCGGTGTCGTCGTCTTCGCGCATGCAGGAGATCGTGCCCAGCCGCCGCCCGCCGCTCTCGGCGATCCAGGCGGCTTCGCGCGGATCCGCCCGGCCCAGGAAATCCGCCATGATCCGCGCGACCAGCGCCTCGAAGCTCGCGTCATAGCCCTCGTCCCGGGCATAAAGCGCGCCATGGGTGCCGATGATCCAGCCCGCATCGCCCGGTTGCAGCGGTCGGATCGCCGCCTCCCCCGGCGCGATCAGCCCCCGCGCGGCGGCCAGCGTCTCGGCCAGCGCCTCGCGCGCGTGGTCCGGGATCAGCGCGGCCAGCGCGGCGCGGGACTGTGCGCTGAAGCCCTCCAGCATCCGCCGCCCGGCCGCCGTCAGCGACAGCCGGAACTGCCGCCCCTCCGCGGCCCGCGCCACCACCCCCTCCCGCTCCAGCCGCCCGACCATTCGCGACACCTGCGCCTCGTCCAGCCCCAACCCCTGCGCCAGCGCGCGCGCCGTCACCGCCCCGAGGCCGCCGATCTCGTGGATCAGCCGCACTTCGGCCAGCGTCCGGCCCGATTGCAGGTAGCTGCGCCCGGTCAGGCCCAATGCCTTCGTGTAGAAGCGGTTGAACTCGCGGATTCGGTCGATGGCGTCCATGGCGGCAGGATGGCCGAATACTTGATTCAGTCAAGCATCAAACCTGTGGACAGGACCCGCCCCCTGCGCTACCCGAAGGCCATGGGCATCAACTCACCAAGCGACGTCGCCGCGAACCTCCAGATCGGCCCGACCGACGAGGGGATGGTCCGCATCTATGTCGAGGCCGAGGGCGGCGTCGAGCTTCCACTGGACTTCGACCCCGAGGAAGCCGAGGAAATCGCCGAGGAACTTCGCGCCGCCGCCGAGGCCGCCCGCGCGATGGGCCAGCGCCCCGCCCCGAAACCGAAGAAGCGCTGACCCCGAACCTGGCGCAGATCATTTCGAATATATCTGCCGAATTCCTTCGAAGGAATTTGGGACCCGCCACCCCGTTGACCCTGCCCGCGCCGACCGGCACGATACTGCCGCACGACCCGGAGGATTCTTCCATGGCCGCAGACGGACCCGCCCCCCTTCCCGATGACGACGATGCGGGCGACTGGGGTCCCTTCGGCAAGCCCTTGTTCGACGACCCCTCCGCCCGCGCCCTCTCTCGCGTCGGCGTGGTCGACGTGGGGTCGAACTCGGTCCGGATGGTGGTCTTCGACGGCGCGGCCCGGTCCCCCGCCTATTTCTACAACGAAAAGATCATGTGCGGCCTCGGCAAGGGCCTCGCCCAGACCGGGCGGCTCCACCCCGAGGGCAAGGCGCGGGCGCTGTCGGCGCTGAAGCGCTTCTCCCTTCTCGCCAGGGGCATGAACATCGCCCCCTTCACCGTCGTCGCCACAGCCGCCACGCGCGAGGCCGAGGACGGCCCCGACTTCCAAGCCCAGGTCCTGCGCGAGACGGGCCTGAAACTCCACGTCATCGACGGCGCTGAAGAGGCCCGGCTCTCGGCCCAGGGCGTGCTGCTCGGCTGGCCCGAGGCGCGCGGCATCGTCTGCGACATCGGCGGCAACTCCATGGAACTGGCCCGCATCGGCGAGGGCCGCGTCGGCAAGCGCGTCTCCACGCCCCTCGGCCCCTTCCGGCTGCAACAGGTGTCGGGCGACCCGAAGACGCGCAAGGCCCACATCGACGCGATCCTCGAAGCCGCCGCCCGGGAAATCAAACCCGACAACGACCGCATCTATCTCGTCGGCGGCAGCTGGCGGGTCATCGCCCGGCTCGACATGGAACGGCGGAACTACCCGCTGACGGTCCTTCACGAATACCGGATGACGCCGCAGGGCCTTCTCGACACGCTCGACTGGCTTGCTTCCGCCGACCTCGCCGTGCTGCGCGGCCGCACCGGGACCAGCGCCGAACGCATGGAACTGGTCCCCCTCGCCTGCGAGGTCCTGCGCGAGATCATCCGCATCCTGAAACCCTCCGAGATCGACGTTTCCGCCTACGGCATCCGCGAGGGCCTCCTCTACGAACAGATGCCCGACCGCCTGCGCGCCCGCGACCCCTTGATCGAGGCCGCGCGGATGACCGAACTCACCCAGGCCCGCATCCCCGGCTTCGGCAAGAAGCTGTTCACCTTCCTCGAACCCCTGTTCAAGGGTGCCACGCCCGAACGCCTGCGCCTGATCAAGGCCGCCTGCCTTCTGCACGACACCACCTGGCGCGCCCACCCCGACTACCGGGCCGAGGCCTGCTTCGACAATGCCACCCGCGCGAACCTCGGCGGCCTCGACCATCCCGGTCGCGTCTTCCTCGGCCTCGCGCTCCTCCACCGCTACAAGAACAGCCGTGCCGGCAGCCGGATGGAACCGCTCTTCCGCCTGCTGACGGAGACCGACATCCAGGAGGCCGAGGCGCTGGGGAAAGCGATGCGCTTCGGGGCGATGTTCTCGGTCGGCGATCCGTCGCTGGCGGGCGAACTGCGCTGGAACCCGAAGAAGCGGCTCCTGACCCTGGTGCTCACCGAAGACGGCGTCGGTCTCTTCGGCGAAGTCGCCCAGGCCCGTTTCGCCGCCCTCGCACTCGCCTTGAAGGCAGAGACCAAGGTCACGATGAAGGCCGCCGCATGACCCTCGCTCTCGATCACATCGCCATTTCCGCCAAGACGCTGGAGGCCGGGGCCGACTGGGTGGAAATGGCCCTCGGCGTCCCCCTTGCAGGCGGCGGCAAGCATCCGCACATGGGCACGCACAACCGGCTCCTGTCCCTCGGCGACCTTTATCTGGAGGTCATCGCCATCGACCCCAAGGCCCCGAAGCCCGCCTGGCCGCGCTGGTTCGACCTCGACGCGTTCCGCGGCCCGCCCCGGCTCACCAACTGGATCTGCCGCACCGCCGACCTCGACGCCGCCCTCGCCGCCGCGCCGCCAGGCGCGGGCACCGCCACCGACCTGACCCGCGGCGACTACCGCTGGCGCTTCGCCGTCCCTGCCACCGGCAAGCTGCCCTTCGATGACTGCCACCCCGCCCTCATCCAGTGGCAGGGCGAGCTTCACCCGGCCAAGGCGCTCCGTGACCACGGGATCCGCCTGACCGGGCTCCAGATCACCCACCCCCAGGCCCCCGCCCTGCAGGCCGCGCTCAAGGGCCTGACCGACCCCCGCGTCACGGTCCAGCTTGGCCCCTATCACGCCCTCCGCGCGACCTTCGACACGCCCGACGGCCCCCGCGTCCTGACATGATCCGCCCCGCAAGGGCCGCCGACGCCCCCGCCCTCGCCGCTCTCCTCAACCACTGGATCGAGGGCACCGCCGTCACCTTCAACCCGGTCCCGAAGACCGAGGCCGACATCCTTGCCGTGATAGCCGACAAGGCCGCCGCCGGGCACGCCTTCCTGGTTGCCGAATCCGCTGGCCAGGTCATCGGACAGGCCAGCTACGGCCAGTTCCGCGGCGGTCTGGGCTACCGCACCTGCATGGAACATTCGATCTCCCTCCTCCCCGGCAGCCACGGCAAGGGCCTTGGCCGCACGCTCCTCACCGCCATCGAGGACCATGCCCGCACGGTGGGAGCCCACCAGATGCTCGCCGGGGTCTCCGGCGAGAACCCGGAGGGCCAGGCCTTTCACGCCCGCATGGGCTATGCCCACATCGCCACCATCCCCGAAGCCGGCTTCAAATTCGACCGCCACATCGACCTTGTGCTGATGCAGAAATTCCTCTGACATCCGCGTTCCGGCGGGCTAAGCTCGCGCCATGTCGATCTGGACCCGCATCACCGAAGCCCTCTCTGCCCTCGTCAAGGGCGAGCCGCTCTCCGTCGTCTTCGACAAACTGCGCGCCGCTCCCGCGCCAGAACAATCGGTCGGCTTCACCATTGCCGTCCTCGCCCTGGGCGCCAAGATGGCCAAGGCCGACGGCGCCGTCACCCGCGACGAAGTCACCGCCTTCCGCCGCATCTTCACCTTCCCCGAGGGCGAAGAGGACCACGCCGCGCGCGTCTACAACCTCGCCCGGCAGGATGTCGCGGGCTTCGACACCTATGCCCGCAAGATCGCCCGCCTCTTCAACCCCGACGGCCACCGCATCTGTGCCGACGACCACCACGTCCTGGTCGACATCCTGGAAACCCTGTTCCAGATCGCCGTGGCCGACGGCAGCTACCACCCCGGCGAGGATGCCTTCCTGAAACATGTCGCCGATGAATTCGGCCTCGACGAACGCTGCTTCAACATCGTCCGCTCCCGCCTTGTCGAAGGTGCCCCGCGCGACCCCTATGACGTCCTCGGCCTGCCCCGCGACGCCTCCAAGGACCAGGCCCGCAAGGCCTGGCGCGACCTCGTGCGCGACACCCACCCGGACGTGCTGCAATCGCGCGGCGTCCCGCCCGAGGCGATGAAGCTGGCCGAACGCCGCCTGCAACTGATCAACGAGGCCTGGCGCGAGATTTCGGCGAAAGAGGCCGCATGACCGGCCGCCCCCTGCGCCTGGCTACCTACAACGTCGAATGGTTCAACGCACTTTTCGACAATCACGGCCGGATGCTCGACGACCGCGAACCCTCGACGCGCTACAAGACCACCCGCGGCGAACAGCTTGCCGCCCTTGCCATCGTCTTCACCGCGCTCGATGCCGACGGCATCACCATCATCGAGGCCCCCGACACCAATGGCCACCGCTCCACCGTCAAGGCGCTGGAAACCTTCGCCAATTCCGTCGGTCTCCGCGCCCGCAGGGCCATCATCGGCTTTCCCTCGGAAACCGAACAGGAAATCGCCTTTCTCTATGATCCCGACCGGCTGACCGCCCGCCACGATCCCATCGGCCGTCCCTCGACCACGCAAGGCTCGCATGACGCGCCGCGCTTCGATACCACCTTCCGCTACGACCTCGACGCCGACAATGTCGAGGAAACCATCCGCTTCTCCAAACCCCCGCTGGAACTGGCCCTCACCACCAGTGGCGGCACCCTTCTCCGCCTGATCGGCGTCCATGCCAAGTCGAAGAACCCGCACGGCGCCGTCGGGCGCGAGGCGCAGATCCGCCTCTCCATTGAAAACCGCCGCAAGCAGCTTGCCCAATGCCTCTGGCTGCGGCAACGGGTCGACGGCCACCTGACCGCCGGCGACAGCCTCCTCGTGATGGGCGACTTCAACGACGGTCCCGGCATCGACGAATTCGAGAAGCTCTTCGGCCATTCCGGGATCGAGATCGTGCTCGGCACCGGCACCGACCCTGCGATGAAGCTGACCGATCCCCACGCAGACATGGCGCTGCAATCCAAGCTTGCGATGTGTCCGACCTCGGCCCGTTTCTACCTTGCTCCGAAGAAACGCTATTTCGAGGCGCTGCTCGACTTCCTCATGGTCTCGCCGGATCTGGCCGCCAAGAACCCTGACTGGCGCATCTGGCACCCGTTCAACGAGCCGCATGTCACCGCGATCCCCGAACTGCGCGAGGCGCTGTTGCAGGCCTCGGACCATTTCCCCGTCAGCATCGACCTGCCAGATGTGATTTGAAATCGTGGGCCTGCTTCCCCATATTCGGGGCATGAGACTGGTCCTTGTCCTCTGCCTTCTCGCCGCCCCGGCCCTTGCCGAGGACACCCCCGCAGTGCCGAAGGCCGAGGACGACGGCTTCAGCCTGATGGAAGAGGGCATGAAGCTGGTCATGCGCGGCATGATGAGCGAGATGCAGCCCGCGCTCGACGAGATGGGCAAGGCGCTGGAGGAGGTCGAGCCGCACCTGAAGGAGCTGGGTCCGAAGCTGCACCAGCTCATCGCGCTGATCGACGACATCAAGAACTACGACGCGCCGATCATGCTGCCGAACGGCGACATCCTGATCCGCCGCACCGCGCCCTTGGTCCCCGGCCCCGACGTCCTGCCGCAGCCGGGCCCGAACGGCGAGATCGAGCTTTAGCAACCCTCCTCGTTCGCCTTCGGCTCCTCGTCGGAGGTTCGGAGGGTGGGCAATCTGCCCACCACACACCCGCGAGAAGGGACGAAGTCCCGGGCGAGCCTCACGCTTGGGCAAACCTTACCACCCGGTTAACACCCACGACCAACCATTTGATTTCAAGTCACTTCCCGGAAATGTCCACCGTGGACAGCCCTAGCCCCGCGCCGCCCGGATCAGGTCCAGGATCTCCTTCGCCGCCGCCGGGATGTTGGTCCCCGGCCCGAAGATCGCCTTCACTCCGGCCCCCTTCAGGAAGTCATAGTCCTGCTGCGGAATAACCCCCCCGCAGATCACCAGAATATCCCCGGCGCCACGCTCCTTCAGCACCTCGATCAGCTTCGGAGCCAGCGTCTTGTGCCCGGCGGCCTGCGAAGAAATCCCGATCACATGCACGTCGTTGTCGATCGCATCCTGCGCCGCTTCCTCCGGGGTCTGGAACAAGGGCCCCACATCCACATCGAACCCGATGTCGGCGAAGGCCGTGGCGATCACCTTCGCCCCCCGGTCATGCCCGTCCTGCCCCATCTTCACCACCAGCATCCGCGGCCGCCGCCCCTCGGCTTCCGCGAAGGCCTCCACGTCGCGCTGGATCTGCTGGAACCCCGCGTCGCCCTCATAGGCCGCGCCATAGACCCCGGCCAGGGTCTTCACCTCGGCCCGATGCCGCCCGAACACCTTTTCCATGGCCATCGAAATCTCCCCGACCGAGGCCCGCGCCCGGGCCGCCTCCACCGCCGCTTCCAACAGGTTGCCGCCCTCCGACGCCCGCCGGGCCAGCTCCGCCAGCGCCGCCTGACACCGGCCCTCGTCCCGCGACCCGCGCACCGCCTTCAGCCGCGCGACCTGAGCCTCGCGCACGGCGATGTTGTCGATGTCCAGGATGTCGATCGCATCCTCGCGGTCCTTGCGGTACTTGTTGACCCCGACGATCACCTCCTCGCCCCGGTCGATCATCGCCTGCCTGCGCGCCGCCGATTCCTCGATCCGCAGCTTCGGCATCCCCGAGGCCACCGCCTTGGTCATGCCGCCCATCGCCTCGACCTCCTCGATCAGCTTCCAGGCCGCCTCGGCCAGCTCTGCCGTCAGGCTCTCCACATAGTAGGACCCCGCCAGGGGATCGACGACATGGGTGATCCCCGTCTCTTCCTGCAACACCAGCTGAGTATTCCGCGCGATCCGCGCCGCAAATTCCGTAGGCAAGGCAATCGCCTCGTCCAGCGCGTTGGTATGCAGGCTCTGCGTCCCCCCCAGCACCGCCGCCATCGCCTCATAGGCGGTGCGGATGACGTTGTTGTAGGGATCCTGCTCCTGCAAGGACACGCCCGAGGTCTGGCAATGGGTCCGCAGCATCAGGCTCGATGCCTTCTTCGCCCCGAACCCGGACATGATCCGGTGCCACAGCATCCGCGCGGCGCGGAGCTTGGCCACCTCCATGAAGAAGTTCATCCCGATGGCGAAGAAGAACGACAACCGCCCGGCAAAGTCGTCCACATCCATCCCCCGCGCAATGGCGGCCTGCACGTATTCCTTGCCGTCCGCCAGCGTGAAGGCCAGCTCCTGCACCAGGTTCGCGCCGGCCTCCTGCATGTGATAGCCCGAGATCGAGATCGAGTTGAACTTCGGCATCTCGGCGGAGGTGTATTCGATGATGTCGGCGATGATCCGCATCGAGGGTTCGGGCGGATAGATATAGGTGTTCCGCACCATGAATTCCTTCAGGATGTCGTTCTGGATCGTCCCCGACAGGTCCTTGCGGCTGACCCCCTGCTCTTCCCCCGCCACGATGAAGGACGCGAGGATAGGGATCACCGCCCCGTTCATCGTCATGGACACGCTGATCTTCTCCAGCGGAATGCCGTCGAAGAGCACCTTCATGTCCTCGACCGAGTCGATGGCGAC
>NZ_JAEULO010000072.1 GCF_016793705.1 Tabrizicola sp. | reverse complement strand
TCACCCTGGTGGCAGGATGAGGATTGCGCGGAAGTCGTTGACGTTGGTGAGGGTGGGGCCGGTGACGACCTGCGCGGCCGCGCGGGCGAAGAAGCCGTGGGCGTCGTTGCGGGCCAGCGCCTCGGCGGCGCCGGGGGTGGCGAGCGTGTCGGGGCCGATCACGGCGCCAGCAACTTCGGCGGCGCCGTCCACCCCGTCGGTGTCGCAGGCAAGCGCGTGGATCCGCGGGTGCCCGTCCAGCGCCAGCGCCAGGGCGAGGCAGAATTCGGCATTCGGGCCGCCTGTCCCGTCGCCCCGCCGGGTCACGGTCAACTCGCCCCCGGAGAGGAGGAGCACGGGCCGGTCGCCGGGCTTGAGGCTGGCAGCCACGCCCAAGGCCAGCGCGGCCTGCTCGCGGGCCACCTCCCGCGCCTCGCCCTCCAGCCGGTCGCCGAGGGTACGGACCTCGGCCAGGGGGGCGGCAAGGTCGGCGGCGGCGGCAAGCGACTGGGCGGGGGCGGCGTAGATCACGTTCTCGCTGCGGGCAAGGCGCGGATCGCCGGGCGGCACCACCCCGGAGCGGGCCAGCGCGGCGCGGGCGGAGGGGGGCACGGGGATGGCCCAGCGCTCGAGGATCGCCCGGGCATCCTGCGGCGTGGTGGCGTCGCCAACCGTGGGACCGGAGCCGATGAAGGCCGGATCGTCGCCGGGCACATCCGAGATCATCAGGGCGAGCAGCTTCGCAGGATAGGCCGCCGCGGCAAGCTGCCCCCCCTTCACGCGGGAAAGGTGCTTGCGGACCGTGTTCATCGCCGAGATCGGCGCACCGGAGGCGAGCAGCGCGGCGTTGACCGCCTGCTTCTCGGCCAGCGTCATGCCCTCCGCCGGGGCGCAGAGGAGCGCAGAGGCGCCGCCGGAGATCAGCGCGAGGACGGTGTCCTCTTCCTTTAGCCCGTGCAGCAGCGCGAGCATCCGCCGCGTGGCATCCACCCCGGCCTGGTCGGGGACCGGATGGGCCGCCTCGACAATCTCGATCCCCCGGCAGGGGCGGCCGTAGCCGTAGCGGGTGATGACCAGCCCCGCGCAGGGGCCCCATTCGGCCTCGACCGCCTCGGCCATCCGGGCAGAGGCTTTCCCCGCACCGATCACCAGCAGCCGGCCCCCGGGCCTGTCCGGCAGGAACCGGGCCAGCGAGCGCATCGGATCGGCGACCTCGACCGCGCGGTCGAAAAGCTGGCGCAGGAAGGCGGCGGGGTCTCTCATCATCACGACTGGCTCGACGCGCGGGGAATCAATGTCACAGCTGTAACGGTTTCCGCAGGCGGGCGACGACCCTCTTCCAGCCAACCCAACACCGTTTCCGCCATCCGCCGACCAAAACCGGCGATGTCG
>NZ_JAEULO010000054.1 GCF_016793705.1 Tabrizicola sp. | reverse complement strand
TTGGCGACGATCGTGGCAAGGCGGCCCAGAACGACGCCCTCGGCGTCGATCAGGATCCACTTCTTCTCGATGTCCGCCGGAGTAGCGGTGAAGGTTTTCATGGCATTCCCAACGAAGAGGGGGGCGTGACTGCCCCCGGAATCTCGGATGCGGGCTTATCGCCGAACACATGCACAGCGTCAAGCGGCAGAACCAATATTTACACAAGCAAAATCAGTATCTTGCAATAACGGTATTATAGTACCCCACAATTCCGCCTTTCACATTTGCCCAAATATCCCCGCCGGAGGCTCCGCCGTTTCCGCCAGCCGCCCCGCCGGATCAGCGCAGCTTCGGCGGGCGCGAGGGGTCCATGCCGGGCGCGGCGGGGGCGAGGTCCTGCACCTCGCGCGCTGGCAGGTCGAAGCGCAGCGCGACCCGCGCCATCGCCTGTGCCGCCGGGGACTCCGTGGCGAGGAAGACCACGTCCAGCTCGCCCGCCTCGCTTCCGGAAAACACCAGAGCCTCGTTCATCGCGCGGGCCAGCGGCCCTTCGGCCCCCTCGGCCGCATCGAGAAGCGCCAGCAGATGCCCGCGCCGCCCATTGCGATAGACCACCCCCGCCAGCAGCGCCGCCGCCGCAAGCCCACCCGCGCGCGCGAGCTTGCCGTCCAGCGCCGCGATCACCGCCTCGGGGACCGAGGGCGCCAGGAACTCCTGCGGCAGCGCCTCCACCTCTTCCGGGCCGCCGTCCAGCGTCTCGGCCAGCCAATCCATCGCCTCGGGCGGCAGCAGCATCGACGATGGCGCGACCCCGAGATTCACCCCCATGCCGATCCCCTGCCCTTTCAACAACCCGGCGATCACCCGGCCCGGCAGCGCCGCATAGAGCGCGATGCCGCCGGAAAACTCGGCCAGCCGTTCCTCGCGGTCGAAGACCAGCACCACCGGGCCGTCCTCCAGATCGAAGACTTTCGGCTCGATGCTCTCACCCGCCACCTCGCGCTCCAGAAGGACCACCATTTCCCCATCGGCCAGCCGCTCGAAGAAGCGCAGGCGCAGCGCCTCGTTCTCCGGATCGGCAGAGACCGCAGCATGGGCGGCATCGAGCAGGGTCACGACATCAGACATCCAGTACCTCCCGCACCCGGGCGCGCAGGGCGGGCAGCAGCTCGGCCTCGAACCAGGGGTTGCGTTTCAGCCATGCCGTATTCCGCCAGGACGGATGCGGCAAGGGAAAGACGCCCTGCGCGGCCGGTCCGCGCCAATCGGCCACGGTTTTCGTCACGTCGCGCATCCCCAGATGCCAGCGGATCGCCGCACCGCCGACCAGCAGGAGCAGCGGCACCGCCCCCAGAGCGGCCAGAACCCGCGCCCGCCAGGTCGCCGCGCAGATCTCGGGCGGCGGCAGGTCGGAACCCTTCGCGTCATAGCCCGGAAAGCAGAAGGCCATCGGCACCACGGCTACGCGGGCAAGGTCGTAGAACTCGGCTTCCGTCACTCCCATCCAGTCGCGCAAACGCTCGCCGGAACGGTCGGTGAAGGGCCGCCCGCTCTCATGCACGCGAAGGCCGGGCGCCTGCCCCGCGACCACAAGCCGCGCGCCGGGGCGGAACCAGACCACCGGGCGCGGCGCGTGTCCGGTCGCGGTGGCCGCGAAGCGCGGCGCGCACAGGCGGCAGGCCCGGATATCCTCGATCAGCCCCATCGCGCCAGACTGGACCCACGCCGCCCGACCCGCAACCCGTGGCGCTTGCTCCCGGTCGAGATGCCCCGGCGACAGCGCCGCGTCCGCGATCGCGCGAAACCATTGCGGCAGCGGCAAATCACGGTCAAATGGCGGGGACCAGCCAGCCGAACCCGAGTCCCCCATGTATCGCGTCTCCAGTTTCGTCCCCCGGTTCGCCAAGGCCCTGCTCGGCGGGGCGGGACTGGCGACGCTCTGGGTGAACCTGGCCCCGGCGAGCTACTACGACATGATCGAGGGTCGGCTTCTCGACCTCGACCTGCCGCGCTGGCTTGCGCCGCTGCCCTTCAGCCTGACGCCGATGAACATCGTGGCCGACGGGCTGATGGCGCTGTTCCTCTTCTTTCTCGGCAAGGAGCTCTGGGAGGCGCTGACGCTGGAACACGGCCCGCTGAAGGGGCGGCAGGCCATCCTGCCGGCGGGGCTGATCCTCGGCGGGCTTCTCGGCGCTGCGGGGGTCTGGATCGTCACCGGGCAACTGGTCGAGACCGCCGCAGAGGCGGGATTTGCGACCGGCTGGCCGGTGCCGCTCGGCACCGATGCGGTGCTTGCCTTCCTGGTCGGGCGCGCGGCCTTCGGGCCCGGCCATCCGGCGCTGCACCTCCTTCTCCTGATCGCCATCGCGACCGATATCCTGGCGCTTCTGATCGCGGGGCTCGCCGCGCCGGAGGTCTCGATCCGGCTGGCGTGGCTTCTGCTGCCGCTTGTCGCCGCGCTGACGAGCTGGGCGCTTTTCGGACGCGCCCCCGCCCCCGACGCGCCAGAGACCCGCCGCCGCGCGGGCCTGCGCCTGGCGCCCTATGTCGTCGCGGGTCTCCTGTCCTGGATCGGCGTCGCGGCTTCGGGCCTGCCCCCGGCGCTTGGCCTCTTGCCGGTGATCCCCGCCATCGCCCATGCCGACCGCAGCTTCGGCCTTTTCGCTGAAGCCGAGGAACTGCTGCACGACCCCCTGAACCGCCTGGCCCAGGCGCTGTGCTGGCCGCTGATCGGCGTGCTCTTCCTTTTCGGCCTCACGCGCGGCGGGATCGACCTGATGGCCTTCGCGCCCACCACCATCACCACCCTGGCCGCACTCTGGCTCGGCCGCCCGGCGGGCATGCTTATCCTCGGCCTCGGCCTTGCCGCCGCCCTGGGCCTGCGCCTGCCGCAGGGGATCGGCCTGCGCGACGTGCTGCGCATCGCGTTGATCCTCGCGATGGGCTTTACCATCCCCGTCCTCAGCCTGGAGACCGCCCTGCCCGGCGGGGCGATGCAGGAGGCCGCCCGCCTTGGCCTTGCGCTCAGCCTCCTCGCCGGGCCGATCGCGCTCCTCGTTGGCCCGAGCCCGGCCCCGCGCACAAAAGCGTGACCCGTGCCCCTCGTCCGCCCATGCCCGGCACCAGCCCTTTTAAGGCCACAAACCCGATGTTAACGATATGGCCGTAAGCAAGAGGCAGACGCCCGTCCCCAGGGCGCCGAGGCTGGGATGATCGAATTCCGAGACGTGTCGAAATCGTACTGGACCGGAACGCAGCGCAAGGTCATCCTCGACCGCGCCTCCTTCCGGGTCGAGTTGGGCCATTCGCTGGGCATCCTCGCCCCGAACGGCACCGGCAAGACCACGATCATCAACATGATGGCGGGGCTGGAAAAGCCCGACGAGGGCATCATCCGCAAGACCTCGCGCGTTTCCTTCCCCCTCGGCTTCATGGGCGGGGTGAACGGCAAGCATTCCGCCAAGGAAAACTGCCGCTATATCGCCCGGCTCTACGGGCTCGACCCCGACTATGTCGAAAGCTTCTGCCGCTGGGTCTGCGGCCTCGGCGAATATTTCGACATGCCGCTCGCCACCTATTCCTCGGGGATGCGTTCGCGGTTCTCCTTCTCCCTCCTCCTGTCGATCGAGTTCGACATCTACCTGATCGACGAGGGGATGCCCGCCAGCGGCGATGTCGAGTTCAACCGGAAAGCGGGCAACATCCTCCAGGAACGCCTGCGCGACGCGACCGTCGTCATCGTCTCGCACTCTCCCAAGACGCTGGAGAAGTTCTGCCGCTCTGCCGCCGTGCTGAAGAACGGCCGGCTCTACCAGTTCGAGACCCTCGAAGAAGCGAAACGCCTCTATGACTACCAATCCTAAGGCCGCCCGTTACCACACCCGCCGGGTCGAACGGCCTGCGCCTGCGGAAGCCGGGGCGGGCAGCGGCCTGTTGTTCGACACCGAGGAGGACGGCTTCGGCAACCTCGACTTCCGCCGCCCCGAAGACCGGAATGCTGCGGAACCGGAAGCGGCGGAGCGTCCCGGGCCTACTGCCACGGCAGCGGGGGCCGAGGCGGCGGAAGCCCGGATCGAGCCCGTCGCCAGGGCCGGGACACCGGAAGAGGTCGCCGCCGCGAACGCGGCCATCGCCGCCGAGGGGCTTACCTCGCGCCAGCTGCGCCGCGCCGCGATGATCGCGGAACGGCACCGGCTGAACGCGACCTCGGAAGCGGATGCCGTGCGGCTCTTGCGCGAGGCGGGGGTCGATCCCTTCTCCCGCGCCTCCCTCCTGCGCATCGTAGGCCCGGCCTCCGAACCGGCGCCGGAGCAACTTCCCGCCCAGCCTGCGGAAACCGCGCCCGTCGCCTCGCCAATTCCCGCCGGCCGCGAACTTGCGCGCCTGCCCGGCGACACGGTGCAACTGCCGAAGAAGATCAAGCCTGCGCAACTCCCCTCGACCGAACAGCGCGCCGAGGTGAACCAGGCCGCCGAAATCCTGCGGATGCAGCAGGACATCGCCCGGCGGCGGCGGCGGCGGCTCGCGCTCCTCGGCGCGCGGCTCTTCGCCTTCGTGCTGCTGCCCACCTTCCTCGCGGGTTGGTATTTCTACGTCATCGCCACGCCGATGTATGCGGTCCGCTCGGAATTCGTGATCCAGCAGGCTGGACCCGCCTCGTCGGGCGGCTCGCTTGGCGGGCTCTTTTCGGGCACCGCCTTTGCCACCTCGCAGGATTCCATCGCCGTGCAGGGCTATCTGCAATCGCGCGAGGCGATGACGCGGCTGGAAGAGGACCTGGGCTTCCGCGCCCATTTCCAGAGCGAGACGATTGACCCGCTGCAACGGCTGGCGACCGACGCCAGCCTGGAGGCTGCCTACAAGGTCTACAAGAAGTTCCTGAAGATCTCCTTCGACACGACCGAGGGCGTGATCCGCATGGATGTCATCGCCGCCGATCCGAAGGTCGCGGCGGACTGGTCGAAACAGCTGATCAGCTATGCCGAAGGCCAGGTCGACCACCTGACCCAGCGGTTGCGCGGCGACCAGATGCGCGAGGCCCAGGCCGGCTACGATTCCGCGCAGGAAGCATTGACCGCCTCGCAGCGCAAGCTGATCGAGTTGCAGGAGAAGTTCAAGATCATCTCCTCGGAAACCGAGGTCGGGATGGTCGTCGCCCAGATCACCCAGCTTGAAACCCAGATCACCCAGGAACGGCTGTCGCTGGCGCAGATGGAATCGAACCCCGAGCCGAACCAGGCCCGGATGGAGCCGATCAAGCGCCGCATCACCACGCTTGAGGCCCAGGTTGCAGAACTGCGCTCGCGGATGAGCGACGGCACCTCCGGTACCACCAGCCTGGCCGAGATTCAGGGTGAGCTGCTTGTCGCGCAGGCCGATCTCCAGACCCGGCAGATGCTGCTGGCCCAGGCCCTGCAATCGAAGGAAACCGCGCGGATCGAGGCCAACCGCCAGGTCCGCTATCTCTCGCTCTCGGTCAGCCCGATCCCGCCGGACGAACCCACCTATCCCCGCGCCTTCGAGAACACGCTGGTGACCATGTTGATCATGCTGGGGATTTATCTCATGGTCTCGATGACCGTCTCGATCCTGCGGGAACAGGTCTCGTCTTGAGGGCATGCGCATGAGGGATGTGACGATCGGCGGGCTGACCGTCGGGAACGACCGGCCGCTTCTGGTGATCGCCGGGCCCTGCCAGCTGGAAAGCCTGGATCACGCCCAGATGATCGCGGGTGCCATGGCCGAGGCCTGCCGGGCAGCGGGGGCGCAATATGTGTTCAAGGCCAGCTACGACAAGGCGAACCGCACCTCGCTGTCGGGCAAGCGCGGCCTGGGGATGGAGGCCGGTCTCAAGGTGCTGGACGCGGTGCGCGGCATGGGGATGCCGGTCCTGACCGACGTGCATGACGCAGGCCAGGCGCGCGAGGCGGCGCGGGTGGTCGACGTGATCCAGATCCCCGCCTTCCTGTGCCGGCAGACCGATCTTCTGCTCGCGGCCGGTGAGACGGGCGCGGTGGTGAACGTGAAGAAGGGCCAGTTCCTTGCGCCCTGGGACATGGCAAACGTGGCCGAGAAGGTGGCCTCGACGGGGAACGAGCGCATCCTTCTGACGGAACGGGGTGTCAGCTTCGGCTACAACACGCTGGTGGCCGACATGCGGTCCCTGCCGATCCTGGCGCGGACCGGCTGGCCGGTGATCATGGACGCGACGCATTCGGTGCAGCAGCCGGGCGGCCAGGGCGGATCGTCCGGCGGCCAGCGCGAATTCGCCCCGGTGATGGCCCGCGCCGCCGTGTCGCTGGGGATCGCCGGAGTGTTCATCGAGACTCACGAAGACCCCGACCGCGCGCCCTCGGACGGGCCGAACATGGTGCCGCTGCGCGAGATGCCGGCGCTGGTGGCAAGCCTGATGGCATTCGACCGGCTGGCGAAGGCCGACCCGCTGCGGGTATAGGAGCTGCCTTGCTCTGCCCGTCCGGGGCTTGCCCCGGGACCTCCACCGCCACCCAGGGACCCCGGATCAAATCCGAGGCGGTCCAGGCGCTTCCGCTCTTCCGCGTGAGACAGGCCCCCTGCCCGAAACCCGAGCCTCCGCCCCCGAACCCACCGGACGCTGCACGAATGTTGCAGGCTGTCCCGTCCCATGCCACCCTCCCTCATGGCGCAGGCAAGCATCGACGACTATCACGCCGCACTCGCCCCGGCGGACCGGGCGATCTGCGACGCGCTCCGCACCGCGATCGCCAGCGCTCTGCCCGATGCGGAAGCGAAGGTCTGGCACGCCCATCCGGTCTGGTTCCTGAACGGCAATCCGATCACCGGCTACTCGAAGCTCAAATCCTGCATCCGGCTCCTGTTCTGGAGCGGCCAGTCCTTTGCCGCCCCCGGCCTTGCCCCCGAGGGCAGTTTCAAGGCCGCAGAGGCACGCTACCGCACGGTCGAGGAGATCGACCCTGCGGCGCTCGACCTCTGGCTCGCCGAGGCGCGCAGGGTGCAATGGGACTACCGCAACATCATGCGGAACAGGGGACGGCTCGACCGGCTGGGCTAGCCCCGGGCACCGGAAACCGGCTGAACGCTTCTTCTCCTCTAGAATGAACCGCAACACGTGAGGTTTGGAGGGGGGTTGCGATGAAGAGGCGGGGGCTGCATCTGGATGGGGGTGAGCGGGCGGTGATCTTTGCCGAGCATCGCCGGGGCACAAGCCAGCGGGAGATCGG
>NZ_JAEULO010000053.1 GCF_016793705.1 Tabrizicola sp. | reverse complement strand
TTACGCCAGTTCCTGCCCAAGGGCGCCGACCTCCGCCAGTTCAGCCAGCGCGACTTGGACCACATCGCCAGGCTCATGAACAACCGGCCCCGCAAGACCCTGGGCTGGAAAACACCCGCCCAGGCCCTCGCCGAAGAAATCGAAAAGGCGACCGCAAGTGTTGCAGTTGGAACTTGAGTTAACCCTACCTTAACGGGATCGAACAACTATCTGACACAGCTATGTTTTCGCAAAATGTCCACCGTGGACACTATTGCCGCAGGATCAGCTTCCGGCCGTCGAACTCCATCCGGAACTGCCCCAGATAGTCCATCCCCAACAGCGACTGGTCCAGCTCCCCCTCGGTCACGAAGGCCCCGAACCCCTCGTTCCGGAACGGCCCGAGCTCGACCAGCGGCAGCGTGACCCGCGCCGTCCGGACCACCCCGTTCGCCGTCGTCGCCTGCCCCCGGAAAGAAAGCCCCGCCAGGTCGATCCCCAGCCGCCCGGCATCCCTCGCCGACAGCACCATCCCCGAGGCCCCGGTATCGACCATGAACGGCACCCCGGTCCCGTTGATGAGGAGCGTCAGATAGTAATGCCCGTCCGCCGCCCGCGGCACCTCGACCGCCGCATCCCCGGCGACCTCCTGGATCGGCATCACGTCGCGCCGGATGTCGGACCACAGCCCATAGCCCGCCATCACCCCCACGAAGATCAGCCCCCAGGCCAGCGCCATCCGCAGGGCCTGACCCATCCGCTGGCGGAACTCCACCATCACCCAGCCGCCAAGCGCGGCCAGGATGATTGCCAGATAGCCCACCCGGGCCAGGGTCTCGCCGTCCATCGGTTCCTCCGGTTTCGGCAGATATGGGGGCAGGGCGCCCGCTTGGGAAGGTCAGCCGATCAGCCCCGTGCCCCGCACTCCGTCGATCACGAACTGCACCGACAGCGCGGCCAGCAGCATCCCCAGAAGCCGGGTGATCACGATCACCCCGGTCCGGCCCAGCATCCGCTCCAGAGGCGGCGAGGCGAGGAGGAAGGCATAGGTCACGGCCATCATCGCCAGCATCAGCCCCAGGACCGCAATCGTCCCGCCCCAGCCCGGTCCCGACTGGCCGACCAGCAGGATCACCGAGGCGATCGCCCCGGGTCCGGCGATCAGGGGTGTCGCCAGCGGGAAGACCGAGGGGTCATGGTCCGGCTCCGCCTGCTGCCCCTCGCGCCGCTGGGTCCGGCGTTCGAAGAGCATGTCGAGTGCGGTGAGGAAAAGAAGGATGCCGCCCGCGATGCGGAAGGCGGGCATCGAGATGCCGATGAAGGTCAGGATCGTCTCGCCTGCCAGCCCGAAGAGCAGGAGCAGCGCCGCCGCGATCAGGCAGGCCCGCCGCGCCATCGCCTGCCGTCTTTCGGGGCCCATGCCCCGGGTCAGCGCGATGAAAAGGGGCACGAGGCCCGGCGGGTCGATGACCACGAAAAGCGTGGCGAAGGCGGTGATCAGGAAGGCGGTCTCGGGCATCGGGCCTCCGGGGTTGGGGCAGGGTAGGCGGGGAGCCGCCGTCTGGGCAAGCGGAACCTGCGGGACCGGGGGGGCAGCCTCCCGCCACCCAGCGGCAGGTAAGGGCAGGGGCAGGGGCATTGTTTTCAGTTTTGCAACCGATATGTACATACAGATTGTATTGTGCGTATATACACTTCCTCAGGCAGCGGCGAGGTCCAGCTTCTCCTGCGCGGCCATCCACAGCGCCTCGGCCTTGTCCAGCGCTTCCATCAACTCGGCGTATTTCCGGTTCCAGGTTTCCAGCTCGCCCTTGCGGGCATCCTCGTAAAGCTCTGGATCGGCGAGCTTCACGGCAAGCTTGTCTCGCATCTCGTTCAGCTTGCCCAGCCGGTCCTCGCATCTGCGGACCTCGGCCTTGAGCGCGAGCATTTCGTCCCGGCTGGCTTTCCTGGGCTTTTCAACAGGTTTTGCAGATATCTTTACATCCTCGTCACCAGCCAACAACTGCCGGCGATAGGCTTCCAGGTCCTCGGTATAGGGCGTGACCCCGCCACCCTTCACCAACCAGAGCCGGTCGGCCACCAGCCCCAGAAGGTGCATGTCATGGCTGACCAGGATCACGGCGCCGGGGTATTCGGTCAGGGCTTCCACCAGCGCCTCGCGGCTTTCGATGTCGAGGTGGTTGGTGGGTTCGTCGAGGATCAACAGATGCGGCGCGTCGATTGTTGCCAGAAGCAGCGACAATCGCGCCTTTTGTCCACCGGAGAGCCGTGCGACGACGGTGTCGGCCTGATCGGCCATCAAGCCGAATCCGGCCAGTCTGGCACGCAGCTTCGGCTGACCCTCGGCAGGCCGCAGGCGCATGATATGCTGCAAGGGCGTCTCGTCCAGGTGCAGCTCGTCCACCTGATGCTGGGCGAAATAGCCGATCCGCAGCTTGGAGGAGCGGGAAATCCGACCCTCGGATGCTTGAAGTTTTCCCGACAACAGCTTGGAAAGGGTAGATTTTCCTTCGCCATTCTTGCCCAGAAGCGCGATCCTGTCGTCCTGGTCGATGCGCAGGTTCAGCCGGCGCAACACCGGTGGCCCGCCATAGCCCACCGCCGCACCGTCGAGGTTGATGATCGGGGGCGCCAGTTCCTCGGGCTTCGGAAAGGTGAAGACCACCTTCTTCGCCTCTTCCGGCGCGGTGATTGGGGTCAGCTTCTCCAGCATCTTCACCCGGGACTGCGCCTGCACGGCCTTCGACGCCTTGGCCTTGAAGCGGTCGACGAAGCTTTGCAGATGGGCGCGCCGGGCCTCGACCTTCTTCGCCTCGGCCTGCAACACGGCGCGGCGTTCGGCCATCTGGCGGGCGAACTGGTCGTAGCCGCCCTGCCAGTAGGTGAGCTTGCGGTTGTCGAGATGCAGGATGCCCTGCACCGCGCGGTTCAGAAGGCCGCGGTCGTGGCTGATGATCAGCACGGTGTGGGGGTATTTCTGGAGGTAGCTTTCCAACCACAGCGCGCCTTCAAGGTCGAGGTAGTTGGTCGGCTCGTCCAGCAGGAGATAGTCAGGCTGGGCGAACAGCACGCCCGCAAGTGCCACCCGCATCCGCCAGCCGCCGGAGAAGGCGGAACAGGGCATGAGCTGCTCCTCAGCATCGAAGCCCAAGCCCTTGAGAATGCTGGAGGCCCGGCCCTCCGCCGACCATGCGTCGATGTCGGCAAGACGATGCTGGATTTCGGCGATCCGGTGCGGATCATGCGCGGTTTCCGCCTCGGCCATCAGGGTGGCACGTTCGGTATCGGCGGCCAGCACCGTGTCGAGAAGCGAGGTTTCCGAGGACGGTACTTCCTGCGCCACACCGCCGATCCGGGCGCGCTGGGGCAGGGTGATCGCACCGCCTTCCAGCGCCAGCTCGCCCCGGATCAACCGGAAGAGCGTGGTCTTCCCCGCACCATTGCGGCCGACAAGGCCGACCTTGTGGCCGGTCGGGATGGTGGCGGAGGCGCCCTCGAACAGGGGGCGGCCCTCGACGTTGTAGGTGATGTCCTCGATCTTCAGCATGGGGCGCGGATTGCACCATGCGGCGGGCGGCGTCAATCGCCCCGGTCAGTCCATCAGGCCGACGAGGAGGTCGGCGGGCCAGCTTCTGAGAGCGACGAGCGGCTGGTCGCCGTCCTCGGAGAAGACAAAGACGTTCAGCTGGTCGGCATGGGTCGTCATCCGGCAGAAGCGGTCAGGCGCGGCAAGCGGGACCGGGCAGACCGGCAGGTCTATATGCGGCACGGCGGCCTCGAAATCGGCGTAGGTGAGCGGGATGAAATCCTCGGCGGCGGCCAGCGAGGGCAGGGTGGCGGCAATGGCGAGGATGGCGAAACGTAGCATCGGACTCTCCAGCTGTTATATTCCGAGTGTTTCAGTCTGGATTGTCGAAGGGAAGATGGCAGCCTGTCGCAGCCCATCTTTTCAAGCCCGCGCGCGCGTGATAGCAGCCCGACCATCCGAAAAGGGCCAGGACGGCCCCAAATGATGGAGAGCCCGATGGCCACCGAACGTACCCTGTCGATCATCAAGCCCGATGCGACCAAGCGCAACCTGACCGGCAAGATCGTTGCCAAGTTCGAGGAGGCGGGCCTGCGGGTTGTGGCCTCGAAGCGGATCCACCTGACGCCCGCGCAGGCCGGTGCCTTCTACGCCGAGCACAAGGAGCGCGGCTTCTACGGCGAGCTTTGCGCCTTCATGGCGTCGGAGCCGGTGGTGGTGCAGGTGCTGGAAGGCGAAGGCGCGATCGCGAAGAACCGCGAGGTGATGGGCGCGACCGATCCGGCCGCCGCCGCCGCTGGCACGATCCGCAAGGATTTCGCGCTGTCGAAGGGTGAGAACTCGGTCCATGGTTCGGACAGCGAGGCTTCGGCCGCGCGCGAGATCGCGTTCTTCTTCTCGGGGCTTGAGCTGGTCGGCTGATCGTCTGCCAAGACTATGAATCGGCCCGGTCGCCTGACCGGGCCGTTTTCGTTCGAGGGTGGGGTCAGGATGCCTGCCATCAATTATCGCATAATCAGTATTATGTAATTTATTGCTGACTGGAAACTCCGCAATCGCCGCGATATGACGCCTGCGAGCCGTTTGGAGCCTGCCCCATGTTCGACCGTTCGATCAAGATCGCGCCCTCCATCCTGGCCGCCGATTTCGCCAACTTCGGTGCGGAATGTCGCGCGATAGAGGCTCAGGGCGCGGACTGGGTGCATGTCGACGTGATGGACGGACATTTCGTGCCGAACCTCACCTTCGGCCCGGCGATGTGTGCCGCGCTCCGGCCGCATATCAAGGGTGTGATGGATGTCCATCTGATGATCTCGCCGGTGGATGCCTATCTGGAGGCTTTCGCCAAGGCCGGTGCTGATGTCATCAGCGCCCATGTCGAGGCCGGGCCGCACATTCACCGCACGCTGCAAGCCATTCGTGCGCTTGGGAAAAAGGCTGGCGTGGCCATCAACCCCGGCACGCCGGTCGAGGCGGTGGCCGAGCTTCTGGACATGGTCGACATGGTCTGCGTGATGACGGTCAACCCCGGTTTCGGCGGCCAGAGCTTCATCGAGAGCCAGATCCCCAAGATCGCCCGGTTGCGGCAGTTGATCGGCGACCGGCCGGTGCATATCGAGATCGACGGCGGGATCACCACCGCAACGGCGCCCCTGGTCGCGAAGGTCGGGGCGGACGTGCTGGTCGCAGGCTCGGCGGTATTCAAGGGCGGTTCGGTCGACAACCCGGCCCCCTATGGCGCGAACATCCGGGCCATCAGGACGGCTGCGGAGGCGGCGCTCGGCTGAGCCCTGCGCTTCGCGCCACCGCATCTTCAGGTCGCAAGGGCCGGAAACAGATGACAATTTCCGTCATCGGCACGTTTTGACGGCCAAATCACGGTGCGAGGCGTAGACAAGCCAAGGAAACCGGCCTTATCTCACGTCCAAGTTCCGATTGCCTTTGCGTCAGCCACAACCGGCGCGGGCAGAACGGGCAACAGGGATACCAACCATGACCGAGACCACACTCCTGGCACTGCTGAACCGGATCGCCGCCTCATCCAGCATCGACGACGCCTGGGCGGTATCCACCGGCTATTTCGCCGCTCTGGGCTTTTCCCGGGTGAACTATGGCTTCACCCGGTTCAAGCACCTGAAGACGATCGGCGACCCGGAAGATGCGCTGTACCTGTCGACCTGCGATGCCGACTACATCAAGCGCTATTTCCAGGGCGGCTTCTACGCCAAGACCCCGGTCTTCCGCTGGGCCGAGCACAATTCGGGCGCCTGTACCTGGTCCTGGGTGAAGGAAGCCTTCGAGGCCGGGCGGCTGTCGGCGGAAGAGGCGGAGGCCGTGCGTCATAATGCGGCGATGGGAATCGTGGCCGGGATCACCGTCAGCTTTCCTGAGGTCTCGTCGCGCTCGAAGGGCGCGCTGGGGCTGATCGCCGATCCCGGTCTCGGCCCCGAGGCGGTCGACGCGCTGTTTGCGGCCCGCAAGGACGAGATTCTCGCGGTGGCGAACATGATGCACCTGACCATCGTGCATCTGCCGCAGCTGTCGCGCCACCGGGCGCTTTCCCCCCGCCAGCGCGAAGCGCTGGAATGGGTGGCCGATGGCAAGACCACGCAGGATGTGGCGCTGTTGATGGGTGTCTCGCCCGCGATGGTGGAAAAGCACCTGCGTCTTGCGCGCGAGGCGCTGGCGGTGGAGACCACGGCGCAGGCGGTGGCGAAGGGCGCGCTTCTGAACATGATCTTCCAGCGTCTGCCCGAAGTGGCCCAAGCCGCGCGATAGGTAGGGTTTTCCCCACTCGCCGCCCGCCGTTCGGCATGGGATGAACATCAAGTGACCCAAGGGAAACCGAAGGTCGCGCGGACCGGCGGGTTCTGGCCGGCTCTGGTTCCTTTGCTCCCTCAGGCCGGTATTGCTGCGGCCGACTTCACGTTCTGTTTCGCCGACCCTCATCCCCTTGGGCCGGAACAGGACTGCACGGCGCGGTTCATCCCCGGAACCGCGCCGTTTTCATGTCCAGCAGGTGCCAAAGAAATAAGGCCGGCGCGTTCCCGCACCGGCCCCCTGCCCTGCCTTGCGGGCCGGATCAGCCCTGAAGCGCCTTCGCCACTTCGGCGGCGAAGTCTTCCTGTTTCTTCTCGATGCCTTCGCCCACCGCGACGCGGGCGTAGCCGGTGATCTCCACCCCCGCTTCCTTGGCCGCGGCTTCCACGGTCAGGTCGGGGTTGATCACGAAGGCCTGGCCCAGAAGCGTGTTCTCGGCGAGGAACTTCTTCATCCGGCCCGGGATGATGTTGTTGTGGATCACCTGCTCGGGCTTGGGCTTCTGCGAGGCCGCGTTCTCTTCCAGCGCCTTTGCGGTCTGCACCGCCAGCTCACGCTCCACCACCGCCGGGTCGAGGGTGGCTTCCGACAGCGACAGAGGCGCGGTCGCGGCGATGTGCATCGCGAACTGCTTGCCGATCTCTTCCGCCTTGGCCTTGTCGCCCTTCAGCGCGACGAGGACGCCGATCTTGCCCATGCCCGCAGTCGCCGCGTTGTGGACATAGGAGACGACGGTGTCGCCCTCCAGCACATGCAGGCGGCGGAAGGTCATGTTCTCGCCGATGCGGGCGATGGCTTCCTGGATCACGGTGTCGACCGACTTGCCGTTCAGATGCGCGGCCTTCACCACCTCGACCGAGTCGCCGGTGGTCAGCGCCACGTTGGCCACGTCACGGACCAGCGCCTGGAAATCCTCGTTCTTGGCGACGAAGTCGGTTTCCGAGTTGATCTCGATCGCCACGCCCTTGCCGTTGGTGACGGCGACGCCGATCAGCCCTTCGGCGGCGACGCGGTCGGCCTTCTTGGCGGCCTTGGCCAGGCCCTTGGTGCGCAGCCAGTCGACGGCGGCTTCCATGTCGCCCGCAACCTCGGTCAGCGCCTTCTTGGCATCCATCATGCCTGCGCCGGTCGCTTCACGCAGTTCCTTCACCATCTGGGCGGTGACAGTCATGGTCTTTCTCCTTGGAATGGATAGCCCGGCGGGAGAGGCCCGCCGGGTGAAAGTCTGGTGACGAACGGGCCGATCAGGCCTCGGCTTCGGCGACCGCCTCTTCTTCCGGGGCCGCTTCCAGCGCGCCGAGGTCGACGCCCGCCGCGCCCATCTGGGCCGACATGCCGTCCAGCGCGGCACGGGCCACGAGGTCGCAATAGAGCGCGATGGCACGCGCCGCGTCGTCGTTGCCCGGGATGACGTAGTTCACGCCCTTGGGCGAGCAGTTGGTATCGACCACGGCGACGACCGGGATGCCCAGCTTCTGCGCTTCCAGCACGGCAAGGTCTTCCTTGCCCACGTCGATGATGAAGATCAGGTCCGGGGTGCCGCCCATCTCGCGGATGCCGCCCAGCGAGGCGGTCAGCTTGGCCTGGTCACGTTCCATGCCCAGCCGTTCCTTCTTGGTCAAGCCTTCGCCGCCCGCGCCCAGGACCTCGTCCAGGTGCTTGAGGCGCTGGATCGACTGCGAAACGGTCTTCCAGTTGGTCAGCGTGCCGCCCAGCCAGCGGTGGTTCATGTAGTATTGCGCGCACTTTTCAGCGGCTTCGGCGATCGGCTTCTGGGCCTGGCGCTTGGTGCCGACGAAGAGGATGCGGCCGCCCTTGGCGACGGTGTCGCGCACGACCTTCAGCGCCGCGTCCAGCATCGGGACGGTCTGGGTCAGGTCGATGATGTGGATGCCGTTGCGGTCGCCATAGATGAACTCGCCCATGCGGGGGTTCCAGCGGGCGGTCTGGTGGCCGTAGTGAACGCCAGCTTCCAAGAGCTGACGCATGGAGAACTCGGGGAGCGCCATATCGTATCCTTTCCGGTTTCGCGCCTCGGCAGGTGATTTCAGGGTTGCCCCCAACCGGTGGACCTGACGGGATTTCTCCCCGACAAGGCCCGCACCTGCCTGTGAAGTGCGCGCCCCTTAGCCCGCCTCGCCGCCGATTGCAAGGCCCCGCAGTCCCCGCCGCTTCCTCCTGGCGGAAATACTCCCGCCGGAGGCATCCGCTATTTCCCCTTGCGCGGGCTTTGCCGGTTGGGCAATCAGGGCGCGTGACGCCCGACATCCTCTGCATCGGTTCGGTCCTGTGGGACATCATCGGCCGCTCGCCAACCGCGATGCGGCTCGGCTCGGACGTGCCGGGCCGGATCACCCGGTTGCCGGGCGGGGTGGCGATGAACATCGCAATGACCTTGCGGCGGTTCGGAATGACCCCGGCGCTTCTCACCGCCATCGGGCGGGATGCCGAGGGCGACGAACTGGTCGCGGCCTGCGACCGGCTGGGGCTGGTGACAGGGCATGTCTACCGCTCCGACGACCTGCCGACCGACCGCTACATGGCCATCGAGGGCGCGAACGGGTTGATCGCCGCCGTCGCCGACGCGCATTCGCTGGAGGCGGCCGGCGACAAGATTCTCCGCCCGCTCGCCGATGGCCACCTCGGCACGGCAGAGGCCCCCTGGTCCGGCCCCATCGCGCTTGACGGCAACCTGACCGAAAGCCTTCTGGCCGAGATCGCCGCCTCCCCCCTCTTCGCGCAGGCCGACCTTCGGGTGGCCCCGGCCTCGCCCGGCAAGGCGGGCCGCCTGCTGCCGCTTCTCACCCATCCCTCCGCCACGCTCTACGTCAACCTCGAAGAGGCCAACATCCTCGCCCGCAGCGAGGCCAAGACTGCCCCGGAGGCCGCCGAGGCGCTGCTCGCCCGCGGCGCGGGGCGGGTGCTGGTGACAAACGGCGGAAACCCCGCCGCAGAGGGTCGCAAAGATCGGGGCGTCATCGAGGGCCAGCCTCCGCAGGTGCTCGTGACCCGCGTCACCGGGGCGGGCGACACCTTCATGGCGGCGCATCTCGTGGCCGAACGCCGGGGCGCTGCGCGGCAAGAGGCGCTGGACGAAGCCCTGCGCGCTGCCGCCACCTATGTATCCGGAGACATCGGCTCATGACCCTGCCCGCCACCCTGCCCCTCGCTCTCTCGCCCGAAGTCGCCGAGGCCCATGCCAAGGGCGCCCCCATAGTTGCGCTGGAAAGCACGATCATCACCCACGGGATGCCATTCCCACAGAATGTGGAAACAGCGCGCCGGGTGGAGGCCGAGGTTCGCGCCCATGGCGCCACCCCTGCCACCATCGCGATCATCGACCGCCAGATCCATGTCGGCCTGACCGAGACCCAGCTCGACGCACTGGGGCAAGCGAAGGACGTGGCGAAGCTCTCCCGCGCAGACCTTGCCGCCTGCCTTGCCACCGGCGGCACCGGCGCCACTACCGTCGCCGCGACGATGATCTGTGCCCATCTGGCCGGGATCAGGGTCTTCGCCACCGGCGGTATCGGCGGCGTCCATCGCGGGGCCGAGACCAGCTTCGACATCTCAGCCGATCTGCGCGAACTGGCCGAAACCCCCGTCACCGTGGTTGCGGCCGGGGCGAAGGCGATCCTCGACCTGCCGAAGACGCTGGAATATCTGGAAACGCTGGGCGTGCCGGTCATCGCCTTCGGTCAGAAGGATTTCCCCGCCTTCTGGTCGCGCTCCTCGGGCCTGAACGCGCCCTTGCGCATGGACAGCGCCGCCGACATCGCCGCCGCCCACCGGATGCGTGCACGTCTCGGACTGCCGGGTGGCCAACTGGTCGCCAATCCGATCCCGGCGGAAGCCGAAATTCCGCGTGCCGAGATCATGCCGCAGATCGAGACCGCGTTGACCGAGGCCGAGGCGAAAGGCATTGCCGCCAAGGCCGTGACCCCATTCCTCCTGCAACGCATCTTCGAGCTGACCGAAGGCCGCTCGCTGACTTCCAACATCGAACTTGTGCTGAACAACGCCCGGCTCGGGGCGGCGATTGCTCGCGAGTTGGCCATGCAGGGCTGAAATTCCCGTGCGAAGGCCCCGGCACCATTGCGCTGGCCCAAGTCCTATACCTAGATAGGGGCGGAAGGGGACAACCACTCGTGACCGAACCACACCTGCCTCACCGTCGCGGCTTCCTTGCCAGCCTGCGCGCCAGTTTCCTGACGGGCCTCGTCGTCGTGTTGCCCATCGGGCTGACGATCTGGTTCGTCTGGGCGGTGATCGGCTGGATCGACGGCTGGATCCTTCCCCTCATCCCCGCCTATTACCAGCCCGACATGCTGATCGGGCGCTGGTTCGGACCGGAATACGAATTCCCGGTGCGCGGTGTCGGTGTCCTGGTCTTCCTGATCGTCACCATCATCGTCGGCTGGCTGGCCAAGGGCCTGATCGGCCGGTCGATCATCCGCTCGGGCGAGGATCTGGTGGACAGGATGCCGGTGGTCCGCTCGGTCTACGGCGGGATCAAGCAGGTGGCAGAAACCTTCTTCAACAAGAAGGAGAAAAGCTTCGACAAGGTCGTCCTGGTCGAATTCCCGCGCGCGGGCTCCTGGGCGCTGGGGTTCATGTCGACCCGCCCCAAGGGGGAACTCGCCGAACGGCTGGCAGCACTTGGCCCGGATATGTCGGCGGTCTTCGTCGGCCTGACGCCCTTCACCAGCGGGATGTTGCTGTTCGTGCCGACCAAGGACCTGGTGATGATGGACATGGGCGTCGACGATGCCGCCAAGCTGATCGTCTCGGGTGGCCTCGTCTATCCCCTGCCGAAGGACCTGACCTAAAGCGCGGTCCAGCCACCGTCGATGCTGATCGTCGTCCCCGTCACCTGATCCGCCGCCGGGCTGCACAGATAGACCGTGGAGCCGCCGATCTGTTCCACCGTCGCGAACTGGCGCGAGGGCTGGCGGAGAAGCATCACCTCGCGGATCACCGTCTCGCGGTCCATGTTGTGCACCTTCATCTGCTCGGGGATCTGCGCCTCGACCAAGGGCGTCAGCACATAACCCGGGCAGATCGCGTTGCAGGTGATCCCCTGCCCCGCCGTCTCCAGCGCCACGGTCTTCGACAGGCCCACGATCCCGTGCTTGGCCGCGATATAGGCACTCTTGAACGGGCTGGCGGTCAGCCCGTGGGCGCTGGCGATGTTCACCACCCGTCCCCAGCCCTTTGCCCGCATCCCCGGCAGGGCTGCGGCGATGGTGTGGAAGGCCGACGACAGGTTGATCGCCAGGATCGCATCCCATTTCTCGACCGGGAACTCCTCGATCGGCGAAACGAACTGGATGCCCGCGTTGTTCACCAGGATGTCGCAGCCCCCCGCCTTTTCGACCAGCGCCCGGCACTCCGCCCCCTTGGACATATCCGCCGGGATGTAGCGCGCCGCCACTCCGTGCCGCGCGCCCAGATCGCGCGCCAGGTCATGATCCTCCGCCCGGTCGGTGAAGCTGTTCAGAATCACCTCGGCCCCTGCCGCCGCCAGCGCCTCCGCCACGCCCAGCCCGATGCCCGAGTTCGACCCGGTGATCACCGCCCGCTTGCCAGAAAGTGTCATGCTATGCCCCCGAATGCTGCATATGCGAATGAATGCCATGCCGGGCGCCGGAACGGAAGCCTGCGGCCCGAATGAAAAAAACGCCGGCACAAGGCCGGCGTTCAGTCTTTGAGGCAGGTTTCATACAGGCAAGAAACCTATCGAGCAGTAAGTTCTATATAGTCCCCTCTCCGCCGATGGCCAAGCTAAAAGTTTGAATTGCCACGATCTCCGTCCTAGTGTCCGCCAACACAACCGCTGGGATCGGGAGCGTCGGGGGATGATCAGGGAAACGAGCGCCGCTTTGCGCAGGATCGGCCTGGCGGCTCTCGTGTCACTTTTCGCCGCAACCGCGCAAGCAGACCCCATGCACGGCATAGCTATGTATGGCGACCCCGCCCTCCCCCCGGATTT
The DNA here is from genome assembly GCF_016793705.1 of Tabrizicola sp. Classification (GTDB taxonomy): domain Bacteria; phylum Pseudomonadota; class Alphaproteobacteria; order Rhodobacterales; family Rhodobacteraceae; genus Tabrizicola. Next base: position 19,680 of record NZ_JAEULO010000053.1, on the reverse strand, counting down.
TGTGTCCCTGCCGCAGGTGAATCCCGACGCACCCAAGGGCGGCAGCTACCGCTGGGGCGAGGCGGGCAGCTACGACAGTTTCAACCCCTTCGTGACCAAGGGCCGTCCCGCGCTGGGCATCTCCACCCTGGTGGTCGAGACGCTGATGGGCCGGAACTATGACGAACCCTTCTCGCTTTACGGTCTGCTGGCCGAATCGATCAGCACCGACGACGCCCGCAGTTTCGTCGAATTCACCCTCCGCCCTGAGGCCCGATTCTCCGACGGCTCGCCCGTCACGGTCGAGGATGTGATGTGGTCGGTAGAGACGCTGGGGGTCCACGGCAACCCGCGCTACGCCGCCGCCTGGGCGAAGATCGCGAAGATGGAACAGACCGGCGAACGTTCCGTCCGCTTCACCTTCAATGTGGAAGACCGCGAACTGCCGCTGATCCTGGGCCTGCGCCCGATCCTGAAGAAGGCGCAATGGGAGGGGAAAGACTTCGCCGAAGCGACGATGGAAGTGCCCATCGGCTCTGGCCCCTATCTCCTCGACAGTTCGGAACTGGGCGTCCAGGTCACCTACAAGCGCAACCCGGACTGGTGGGGCAAGGACCTCCCCTTCAACCGCGGCCAGTGGAATTTCGGCGAGATCCGCTACGACTACTACGCCAACCCGCAGGCGATCTTCGAGGCGTTCAAGGCCGGCCAGCTCTCGGCCTACCGTGAGGCGAATATCTCGAAATGGCTGTCCAGCTACGATTTCCCCGCCGTCCAGTCCGGCGCCATCGTCAAGGCCGAAATCCCGCATGGCCGCCCTTCCGGGATCGAGGGCTTCGTCTTCAACACCCGCAAGCCGCTCTTCGCCGACTGGCGCGTGCGTGAGGCGCTGATCCTCGCCTTCAATTTCGAATTCATCAACCAGACCCTGAACGGCGGCCTCCTGCCCCGCATCCCTTCGTATTTCGGCAATTCCACTCTGGGGATGGAGCCCGGCAAGCCCGCCGAAGGTCGCGAACTGGAGCTGCTGGAACCTTTCCGCGCCGAGCTTCCGCCGGGTGCGATCGAGGGCTATGCGCTGCCGGTCTCGAACGGCGACCAGGCCAACCGCAAGAACATCCGCGCGGCGGCAAAGCTGCTGGAGGAGGCCGGCTGGACAGTGGGCGACGACGGCGTGCTGACGAACGCAAAGGGCGAACCTTTCCGCTTCGAGATCCTGCTCGTGACCGGGCAGGACGAGATGGCCTCGGCCGCGCAGGTCTATATCGAGGCGCTGAAGCCGCTCGGTATCACTGCCACGCTCAACAAGATCGACGACGCCCAGTACCGGCAGCGCACCTCGGCTTATGACTTCGACATGACCCACTACATCCGGTCGTTGACCCTCTCGCCGGGGAACGAGCAGTTGCTTTACTGGGGCGCAGGCGGCGTCACCGAGCCGGGCACGCGGAACTGGATGGGCGTGAACTCCCCCGCCGTCGAGGCGATGATCGCCGCCATGCTGAAGGCGAAGGAACCGGAGGACTTCACCGCCGCCACCCGCGCGCTGGACCGGGTGCTGACTTCGGGCAGATATGTGATTCCGATCTGGTATTCCGACGTTTCCCGCTTGGCATATTCGGCAAATCTCAAGTATCCGGAACGGATACCGCTCTACGGTGACTGGCCGGGCTTCCTGCCCGACACCTGGTGGTATCAGGCAAAGTAAGAAACGAGGGCAACGAGCATGAAGAAACTGCTGCTTCTGGCCGCGCTGGCGGCCCTTGCGGGCTGCAACACCATCGCCGGCGTGGGCGAGGACATTTCCGGCACCGCCCGCACGGTGCAGGACACGTTCTAAGGCATTGCGCGGCCTCTATGCGGGGGCCGCTTCCGTTTCAGGCAAGGCCGGGCCTGCCGCCACCGCCCGCCCTTCCGGCAGGCGGATCACGGTGACCGAGCAATGCGCCTCGGCCACCACCTGCGCCGAGACCGAGCCGAGATAGCGCCGCGTCGTCGAATGGCCGCGCGCGCCCATCATGATGTGGTCGACCTGATTGGCCGTGGCATAGTCGATGATCGCCTGCCCCGGGTCCGGCCCCTCCAGCACGGTATAGGTCAGCCGGTGGTCGGGCAGGTCGATGCCTTCCGCCCAGGCCTTCAGCTGCACCAGCCGCAGGACGTGCAGGTTGTTGCCCTGGTCGTCGGTGCCCTGGTCGATCCCGATCCGCGCCGTCCTGATCACGTTGACGCAAGCGATCCGCGCATCGGGTTCCAGGATCAGCATCCGCTTCACCGCGCGCAGCAGGACCTCGGCCAGCCGCTCGCCCTGCGGCGACAGGTCCACCGCCACCACGATGATCGGAACCGAGGCGACCTGTGCCGCGACCGACACCGGCGCGGTGAACCGCCGGATTCTCCGCATCACCCGCCAGCGGTCGAAGACCTGCAGCCAGCCGTCCCGCTTCAGCTTATGCGCGCGGGCGGTCAGCGTGATCTGCTGCGGGTTTGACAGGTCGAACGCCATCTGCGCCGCTGTCTGATAGCGCCGCATCGGGTCGACCGACAAGGCCCGCAGGATGATCTCCTGCAACCACTCCGGGATTTCCGGCCGGATGGCGCGCGGCGGTTCGGGATCGCGCCAGAGCCGTCTCCTCACCCCTCGCAGCGTCTCCGGCGTTCCCCAGGGATTTCGCCCCGTCGCGAGTGCGTAAAGCATCGCCCCAAGCGCGAAGAGGTCCGACCGCAGATCGTCCCGGCAGCGCAGGTACTGCTCCGGCGCGATATAGGGATAGGTTCCCATCGGGATGGTGAATTCCTCGGCCAAGAGGTCGGGCAACTGGTCGTGGCGGGACAGGCCGAAGTCCACCATGACCATCTCGCCGGTCTTCCTTTGCAGGAAATTCTCGGGCTTCAGGTCCAGATGGATCACGTGCTGGCGGTGCAGGTCCGCCACCGCCGCCACCATGCGCGCAGCGATCTCGATCACGTCCGACAAGGGCAGCGGCGCCTTCTGGAACACCGGCAGGAAGGATCCGCCGTCGATCATCTCGGTGACGATATAGGGCATCACGTCGAAGCCCCCGATCCCGAGCACCTTAGGCACATGCGGGCCGGTGAGGCGCGGCATGATCATCTGCTCGACCTCGAAGCCGACGATGGTCGGGCCGTCATCGCCGTCCAGAATCGTCGGCACCTTCATCACCATGGGCAGGTCATGGTCCGGATGGGTCACCGCCCAGATCGTGGCGAACCCCCCGGTGTGCAGCTTCTCTCCGAGAGTGAAGCCGTCGATCACGAGGCCCTCGTGCGGCCGCATCTGTATCATCTTCCCACCAGCAATCGCACAGCCAATTCCTCGGGCAACCCCGCCGCCCGCACCTTCTGTGCCGCACCCGCAGCATCATAGGCCGTGCGTCGGAACGTCAACTCCCCACGCCCGGTATCCAGCAGCGCCCACCCCGCCTGCGCCACCCCGTCGCGCGGCTGGCCCACGGACCCCACCACCGCAAGCCAGCGACGGCTGGAAAGAAGCGGAATCGGCAGCCCAGGACGGAAGGCCTGTTCCCGCACCATCCCACCCATGTCGCAGCTTGCCAGCAGGGGCACATGCACATGGCCGCACAGGATCAGTCGTGCGGTCGAAGCGCGAAACGACGGCGTCGCCTTGGTGTCCGAGGTGACATAGCTCCACTCCTCCGGCCGGTTGGCCGAGGCATGGACAAAGAGCGCGCCCTCCGCCTCTGCCGTCAGCGGCAACTGCGCCAGGAACTCCACCTCGGTTGCTCCAAGTCGGCCGCGCGTCCACTCCAGCGCCCTGCGGGCGAGCGGCGACATCGCCTCGGCCGCGCCTGCCGCCGCATTGTCGTGGTTTCCCCGCACGCAGATCGCACCGGCGGCGACAAGCTCTGCCGCCTTGTCGCAACACCAGACCGGATCGGCGCCGTAGCCGACGATGTCGCCCAGAAGCGCGATCCGGTCGACGCCATGCGCCGCCACATCTGCCAGCACCGCCTCGAACGCCTCGCGATTGGCATGGATGTCCGTCAGGACCGCAAACCTCATCCAGCCCCTCCCGCAGGCTCCGGTTGTCCTTGGCTAGCCGAAACTGCCGGACCGCGCCATGAGCCAGATCAAACGCTTCAGACCAGCGATGTCACCCAGAGGATCGTCGCATCCTCTTCCGACAGGCTGATCACATTATGCCCCATCGCCGCGTCATAATAGGCGCTGTCGCCCCGGCGCAGTTCGACCGGCTCGTAGAATTCCGTGTAAAGCCGGATCACCCCGGTCAGGACATAGAGGAATTCCTCGCCGTCGTGGCGCACCCAGCCGTCGAATTCGTCCATGTCGCGCGCGCGGACCGTCGCGCGATAGGGCAGCATCTGCTTCTTGGTCAGGTGCGCGGCCAGAAGCTCGTGCTCATAGGTCACGGTCGCCTGCGCCTGGCCCTCGCCCAGCTTCGTCACCGCCATCCGGCCCATGACCTGCTGCTTCGAGGGCGGGGTGAACAGCTGCGGCACGCTGATCGACAGGCCCCCTGCCAGCTTCTTCAAGGCCTCGTAGGTCGGGCTCATCTGCCCGTTCTCGATCTTCGACAGGGTCGACCGCGCCAGCCCCGCCCGGCCCGCCGCCTCTTCCAGCGTCCAGCCAAGCGACCGGCGCAGCTCACGCACCCGCTCGCCCAGGTTCAACGGCTCCACATGAGCCTCTCCCCCGGCCTCGCGCGCCACGCGGATCATGCTTTTCGGATCGGTCAGCTTCATATGTCCCCGATAGTCGAGCCTCCCCCCGCTTGCAACTGTCGCGCAGCCTCCCTACCCCTTCCTCATGCTCTCCGAGATCGACACCCGCCCCTTCCCGACGGTCCCGCAGGATCTCAACCTCGCGGGCCACGTCCTTTCCCGCGCGGCAAGCTTCGAGAAGCCCGCCCTGACCATCCTCCACGCCGAACGTGACGAAACCCTCACCTACGCCCAGCTCCTCCGCCTGACCCAAGGCTGCGCCACCGCCCTGCTCGCCCAGGGCCTCACCCCCGGCGACCGCATCCTTCTCCGCCTCGGCAACACCCTCGCCTTCCCGCTGCTCTATCTCGGAGCCATCTGGGCCGGCCTCGTCCCGGTCCCGACCTCCGCCGCCCTGACCAGCCCCGAGATCACCAAACTCGCCGCCCTCGCCCAGCCGAAGCTGATCGCCGCCGAGCCGGGCATCGCGCTCCCCGACCATCCCGCCCCGCTCCTTGCCCCCGAACTCGCGTCCTGGGCGGCCCTCCCCGAGGCGCCCCTCCACTTCGGCGACCCGGACCGAGAGGCCTACATCGTCTTCACCTCCGGCACCTCCGGCACCCCGATGGCCGTCAGCCACGCCCACCGCGCCATCCTCGCCCGCGCCAACATGCACCAGCACTGGGAGGGCCTGACCGAGACCGACCGGCTGCTCCACGCTGGCGCGCTGAACTGGACCTACACCCTCGGCACCGGCCTCCTCGACCCCTGGACGGTTGGGGCGACCGCCCTGATACCCGCCGCAGGAACGCTGCCTTCTGCCCTCCCCGCGCTGCTTGACCGCTCGAAGGCCACGATCCTCGCCGCCGCGCCGGGCGTCTACCGCCAACTTCTGCGCGCCGAACTCCCGCCGCTCCCCCACCTCCGCCATGGCCTCTGCGCCGGGGAGTCCCTGCCCCCCGCCCTCCGTGAGCAGTGGCACGCCCGCACGGGAACCGACCTGCACGAAGCCCTCGGCATGTCGGAGTGCTCCACCTATCTCTCCGGCTCCCCCTCCCGCGCCGCGCCCCGCGGCACGACAGGCTATGCCCAGCCCGGCCGTCACATCGCGATCCTGAACGACATCGGCCACCCCGTCCCGCGCGGCGAGCCGGGAGAACTCGCCGTCTCCACCGCCGACCCCGGCCTGATGCGCGGCTACATCGGCCACCCACCGCCGCAAGGCCCATGGTTCCGCACCGGCGATGCCGCAACCATGGCCGCTGACGGCGCCATCACCCATCTGGGTCGCAAGGACGACCTTCTCAACGCCGGAGGCTTCCGCGTCTCGCCCGCCGAAATCGAGGCCGCCTTCCATGACCTCCCCGGTCTCGCGGCCTGCGCGGCAACACAAGTCGAACCCTCCCCCGGCACCACGATCCTCGCACTCTTCTACGAGTCATCGTGCGCCATCGACGAAACCCTTCTGCGCCAATGCGCCGAAAAGGCCCTTGCCCGCTGGAAGCAGCCAAGGCACTACCAGCGCCTCGACGCTTTGCCCCGCACCGGAACCGGCAAGCTGATCCGCAAGGGGCTCGCCGCCCGCTACAGGAGACAAGAATGACCCGCGCCCCGATCCGTCTGGACATCTTCTCCGACCCGGTCTGCCCCTGGTGCTATGTCGGCAAGGCCAACCTCGACCGCGCGCTCTCGCAGCACCCCGACCACCCGTTCCAGATCCAGTGGCACCCGTTCCAGCTGAATCCCGACATGCCCGCCGAAGGCGTCGCCAAACGCGCCTACCTGGAAGAGAAATTCGGCGGCAAGGCCCGCGTCGACGCCGTCCACGACCGCCTGCGCGAAGTGGCCAAGGCAGCCGGGGTCGACATGAACCCCGACAAGCCGCAGCGGATGCCGAACACGCTGAACGCCCACCGCCTGATCCACTGGGCCGGGATCGAGGGCGTGCAATCCCCCGTCGTCACCGCCCTGATGCGCGCCTATTGGGTGGAAGGCCGTGACATCGGCGACCTGGACACTCTCGCCGACATTGCCGGGGAAAACGGCATGGACCGTGAGGCCACGCTGCGGCTCCTGCACTCCGACGCCGATGCCGACGACATCCTGGCCCGCGACCGCGATGCGCGCCACAAGGGCGTCAACGCCGTCCCGACCTTCCTCATCGCGCAGCAGTACGTGGTCAGCGGAGCGCAACCTCCCGAGACCTGGGAGAAGGTGATCGCCGAACTCGCAGGCCAGGCCAAGTGACCCAAGCCAGAATCTCCCAGAGCGAATTCGTGGCGCTCGTCGCCATGCTCTTCGCCACCATTGCCATTTCCATCGACGCGATGCTGCCCGCGCTGCCGGAGATCGCCGCCACCCTTTCGCCCGAGGCGCCCAACGCCGCGCAGCTGGTCGTCACCAGCTTCGTGCTCGGCATGGGCGTAGGTACCCTTTTCACCGGCCCGCTCTCCGACGCCTTCGGCAGGAAGCGGGTGATCCTCGTCGGCTCCGGCCTTTACGCCCTTGCCGCGATGGCCTGCTACTTCGCCCCCTCGCTGGAGGTGCTGCTGGCCGCCCGCCTCCTCCAGGGCCTCGCCGCCGCCGCGCCGCGCACTGTCTCCATCGCCATGGTGCGCGACCTCCATTCGGGGCGCGAGATGGCGCGGATCATGTCCTTCGCGATGGCGATCTTCACCATCGTCCCCGCCATCGCACCGCTGATGGGACAGGGGATCATCGCGCTCGGCGGCTGGCATTCGATCTTCCTCGCCTACATCCTCTTCTCCGGCTTCACGATGCTCTGGCTCGGTCTCCGCCAGCCCGAGACGCTCGCGCCGGAGCACCGCCGCCCGTTGCATCTCGGCGACCTCTGGCGGGCGACGGGCGAGCTTTTCGCCCATCGCATCGTCCTGGTCTCGATCCTTCTGCAAACCCTGACCCTGGCCGCGCTGTTCGGCACGCTCTCGTCGTTGCAGGGGATATTCGAGCAGCAGTTCAATCGCGCCGACAGCTTTCCGCTCTGGTTCGCGCTGATTGCCGTCACCTCGATGGCGGGCAGCCTGCTGAACACACGATTCGTGATGACGCTCGGAATGCGCCGCATCGTCCAGCACACTTATCTGGCCATGCTGGCCCTGACGCTTCTCAGCCTCGCCATCTTGGGCAGCGGCCTTCTGCACGGGACCTTCGGCTTCGCGATCCAGATCCTGTGGTGCATCGGGCTGTTTTCGATGATGGGCCTGACGATGGGCAACCTCAATGCACTGGCGATGGAACCCGTGGGCCACATCGCGGGCCTTGCCGCCTCGGTGATCTCCTCCGCCGCGACGGTCGGATCGGTCGCCCTTGCCATTCCACTGGGCCTGGCCTTCGACGGCACGTCGACCCCGCTTCTGGCCGGTGTCGCGATGCTGGTCGCGCTCGCGCTCGTCCTGGCGCGTGTGTCACTGGGGGAACCGCGCCCCGCGGCCTGACCGGACGATCGCTTGCGCCCATTGACAACGCCGGGGCCAGCCGCAAGGATGTCCCCGTTTTGTTCTCATTCCGCGGCCTTCATGCCCAGCCCCGTCTCCTCGATCCCGAACCTCGGCCCCGCCTCGGAACTGGCCTTCGCCCGCGCCGGCATCACCAGCGCCGAGGAAATCCGCGACCTTGGCGCGGACGTGGCCTACCGGCGTCTTCTGGAAAGCGGGTCGCGCCCGCATTTCATCGGCTATTACGTTCTGGTCATGGGGTTGCAGGGCCGCCCCTGGAACGACTGCAAGGGCGAGGAGAAGAAGACCCTGCGCAAACGTTTCGACAGACTCTGCGCCGGGTTCAACCGATCCGACGCAAAGCTGCGCGCCGACCTTGAGCAAACGCTCAGCTTCCTGGGCGTGATCGAGCGCCGCTAAGCGGCCCACGAACGGCATCGCAAGGAAGGAGTGGTGCCCCCAGAGGGACTTGAACCCCCGACCCTCTGATTACAAATCAGATGCTCTACCAGCTGAGCTATAGGGGCCACCCGTTCCAGATACCCCCGGGCCGGGGGCGACGCAAGGGCTCAGTCCTGCTGGCTGCGGGCGACGACGACCACGGCGATCAGGCCCACGGCCATCACCAGAAGCGCGGCGGGCGCAGCTTCCGACAGGCGCTCCAGGCTCGACAGCTCGAAAACCCGCGTCGAGAGCGTGTTGTAGTTGAAGGGGCGCAAGAGCAGCGTCGCGGGCAGTTCCTTCACGCAATCGACGAAGACGACGAGAAGCGCGGTCAGCACCGAGCCGCGCATGAGCGGCAGGTAGACCGAGGCCAGCGTCCCCGTCGCCGAGCGCCCGAGCGAGCGGGCTGCCATCGACAGCGACGGCGACACCCGGCCGAAAGCCGCATCCACCGCCCCCTGCGCGATGCCGAAGAAGCGCACCAGATAGGCCAGCCCCAGTGCAAAGGCCGTGCCGGTGATCATCAGCCCAGGGTCCCAGCCGGTCAGCGCCAGCACGCCATCGGCCAGCCGGTGGTCCAGCGCCGCCAGCGGCAGCAACAGCCCCAGCGCCAGCACTGCCCCCGGTGCGGCATAGCCGATCAGCGTCAATGGCAAGAGCCCCTGCACCAGCCTCGATCCCTTCATCCGCAGCGCATAGACCAGGAAGACCGCCGCCGCCACGGTGGCCAGCGCGGCCAAACCCGCGACGACGATGGTATTGACCAGGGCCTCCGCCAGCCCCGGAGCCAGCCAGCCCTCGGGCGCCGCCGCCGTATGCACCAGCATGACGCCAACCGGCAGCAGGAAGCCTCCGGCGAAGGGGATCAGGCACAGAACCGTCGCCGCCCAGCGTCCGGGGCCGAGGATCGCCTGCGGCTCGACGGGCTGCGCGCTGCGGCCAAGCCGGTGGAACCGCGCCCCGCCCCGCCCCGCCCGTTCCAGCCCGACGAGCAGGAGGATCAGCACCAGGATCACCCCGGATATCTGCGCCGCCCCCCCGGCATTGCCGCCGTTGAGCCAGGTGGAAAAGACGCCTGTCGTCAGGGTCTGCACCCCGAAATGCAGGACCGTGCCATAATCGGCGACCGTCTCCATCAGCGCCAGCGCCACCCCCGCAGCGATCGCCGGGCGGGCCAGAGGCCAGCCGATGCGCAGGAACAGGGCCCAGGGTCCGCAACCAAGCGCGCGGGCGACCTCATAGGCCCGGCCCGACTGCTCGCGGTAGGCCGAGCGGGCGAGGAGGTAGACGTAAGGGTAAAGCGCAAAGGACAGGACCAGGATCGCCATCGGTAGCGACCGGGTCTCGGGGAACCAGTAGTCGCGCGCCGAGGTCCAGCCGAAGGCGGCGCGCAGCCCCGCCTGCACGGGACCGGCATAATCCAAAAGATCGACCAGCGCATAGGCTCCGACATAGGCCGGGATCGCCAGCGGAAAGAGCAGCGCCTGCGCCAGCCAGTCCCGTCCCGGAAAGCGGTACTGGCAGACCAGCCAGGCCGCGCCGGTGCCCATCGCCGCCGACAGCGCCGCCACCCCCGCCATCAGCATGAGCGTAGTGCCCAGATAGCGTGGCAGGACCGTCGCCATCAGATGAGGCCAGATGTTTTCCGTCGGGTTCAGCGCGATCCAGGCGATCGACAGGACCGGGGCCAGCACCACCGCCGCGATCAGCACCGCGCCGAATGTCCAGAGGTCGGGCCGGGGAAACAGGCCGCGGCGCGGCAGTTGAGCGAAACGGTCGGACATCTTGGCCCCCGGTTACAGGAAAGCGGTTTAACTGTCCAGAAAAGCCCGTATAGTCGCGCCGCGGGGCCGGGACACCCGTGCCGAAAAGTCAGGCCCGATGCGCATCGTCTACCACCTGGGTGCCCACTGCACCGACGAGGACCGGCTGGTCCGCTGCCTGTTGAAGAACCGCGCAAGCCTGGCCGAAGCAGGCATCGCCGTGCCTTCTCCCACCCGCTACCGCAAGCTTCTGCGCGATACGGCCACCCAGCTGCGCGGCGCCGCCGCCTCGCAGGACACTCAGGCGATGATCCTCGACCAGATCATCGACGAGGGTCCGGCCGACCGGCTGATCCTGTCCTGGACCAGTTTCCTCAGCTTTCCGGCCTATGCGGTGGGCGAGATCCTCTACGGCAACGGCGGCCAGCGGCTGCGCGGGTTCACCCAGATCTTTCCCGACTGCGAGGCCGAGTTCCACCTCGCACTTCGGAACCCCGCGACCTTCCTGCCCGATTTGCGCCAGCGCGCGCAGGCCAAGGGGCATGAGGACATCCTGCGCGAGGTCGATCCGCTCTCGCTGCGCTGGTCCGACACCATCCACCAGATCAAGGCCGAGAATCCCGGGGTTCCGCTGACCGTCTGGTGCGACGAGGACACCCCGCTGATCTGGCCCGAGGTGTTGCAGGCCGTCGCGGGGCATCATCCGGACCTCGTGCTCGAGGATTCCGACGAGCTTCTGGCGCAGCTTCTGACCGAGGCGGGCCTGGCGCGCTTCCACGCCTATTGCGCCGAACACCCGCCGCAATCGGTGCTCCAGCGCCGCCGGATCGTCACCGCCTTCCTGGAAAAGTTCGGCCGCCCCGACCAGCTGTCCGACGAGATCACTGTCCCCGGCTGGACCGACGCCCTGGTCGAGCGGATGACCCATTCCTACCTGGCCGATATCGGGCACATCGCCGGGATGCCCGGCGTCACCTTGATCGAGCCCTGATCAGCTCATCCCCAGCGCGGCCTTGTAAACCTCGAGCACGGCCTCCTCTTCGGCCAGCTCGTCCGGCTTGCGCTTGCGCAGCGCGATCACCTTGCGCATGACCTTGGTGTCATAGCCCCGGCCCTTGGCCTCGGCCATCAGCTCTTTCTGCTGTTCGGTGACGTCCTTCTTCTCCGCCTCCAGCTGCTCGAAGCGTTCGATGAACTGGCGCAGCTCGTCGGCAGTGACGGCATAGGGATCGGTCGCGTCGGCCATGGCGGTCCTCTGGAAAGGGTTGGTCGCGGGTTCCTACCCCGTCGCGGGGATCGGGTTCAAGGCTGGAACGGGGGTCGGCCGCGGATTGCTTGCAGGACGGGCGAAGACCGGCTAGCTGGACCGGAAAGCGGGACGGGGGAACAGCGATGCAGGGATTGATCTGGGCGGGCACGGCGCTGACGCTGGCCGGACTGATCGGGCTGGTCTATTGCATCCTGCGCGCGGCCCGCGCCAAGCGCGCCGGGCTCGACGATGCCGCGATGCGGGCCGAGTTGCAGCGCGTCGTCGTGATCAACCTCGCGGCCGTGGGCCTGTCGGCGTTGGGTCTGGCCGCGGTCGTCACCGGCATCCTGCTCGGCTGACCCTGCCGCTCAATCGTCCAGCGTGGCAAGGCTCTGGCCATCGCGGATCAGCCGGTCGATCAGCGGCGCCGGGCTCCAGAGCGCGGCTTCGGCGCCCCAGGCGCGCAGGTCGCGCCGCAGCGCCATCAGCCCGCGACGGTCGGCCTGGTGCATCGGCCCGCCCCGGCGGCGGGGGAAATGGTATCCCGCCACCATCAGGTGATCTATGTCCGAAGGCCGCCGGGCGATCCCCTCGTCGATAAGGCGCGCGCCCTCGTTGACCAGCGCCGAAAGCCAGCGGTTCAGGATCTCGCCCGCCGACATGGCGCGCAGGACCGTCGGCACCTCGACCGACACCGGGTCGGGCAGCCGGACGCCGAACTCCGCCAGCGCGGCGGCGATCATCCTCTGTGGTACACCGCGCGCCACCATCCAGGCCAGCGCCGTCCGCCCGGCATCTGCCATCCGCGCGCCGATCACCGGGCGATGGCCGACGAGGATCGGCGCCAACCCCATGCGCCGCAGCCCGGCCAGCGCCGTGGCCCGCGCCAGGGGCAGCGAGTCGGGGGGCAATGTCACCTCGCAGACCCGCCCCGCCAGCGACAGGGCAAGCCCCATCTCGCCCTCCTGTCCGCCAAGGACCAGCCGCGCCGCTCCCGGTTGCACGGCCTCATGCGGCGGGGCGAGCGGGTGGTCCGCCACCAGAAACGGCAGCGCGGACTCGGTCAGCGGCACCTCTGTCGCCAAGAGACGCTCGCGCATGGCATGGGAGCGATCGGCGCTGAGCCGCCCCTCGCGCCGACCCTCCTCGATGCCCGCCTCGACCGCTGCCAGACCCGCATCGCGCGCAAGATCGTCGGGGAAGGACCAGGTCACCGCCAACTCGCGCGACAGCGCCACGACCGCGATCCGCGCCAGGTCGGGGGCAAGCCCCGCAAGGCCGATCCGGTCGATCGACAGCGCCTGCAATCGGTTCAGGACCGGCGGCAGCGCCAGAGCCCGCCGCTCGGCCCGGGCGGCGGCGCAAAGGCCGATGGCCTCTTCGCTCTGCTCCAGATCGCTGCGCGCGACGGCCTCGAACTCCTGCGCATTCTCCGCTGGCAGCACCAGCGCCGCCTCGACGCAATCGACGATCCGCCGCGCCGCCAGCCCCTGCGTGGCAGAGGCACCGCGCGCCTCCGCCACCGCGGTCGCCCAGGCCACCGCATCCGGCTCTTCCCGGCGCAGGAGGTCGCCCACCGCCAATGCCCCGGCGAGCCGCACCGCCGCGGCAACGGGCGCCATCTCGGTGATGCCGTCGATCAGCCCCAGCGCCAGGGCCTCCGCCGCCGGAACCGCCCGGCCCGAGAGGAGCAGCCGCAGCGCAGGACCGGCCCCGATCAGCCGCGGCAGCCGTCGTGTCGAGCCCCCGCAGGGGCAAAGGCCCAGTGTCACCTCGGCGAAGGCGAGCTTCAGCCCCGGCGCCCCGAGACGCGCGCGCGCGGCCAGCGCCAACTCTGCGCCGGGGCCGACGACCAGACCCTTCAGCACCGCCACCACCGGAACCGGGCAGTCGGCCACCGCGCGGCACAGATCGGCCAGCGTGGGCTCTTCCGCATCCGGCTGAAGCGGCAGGTGGCTCGCAAAGTTCGGCCCCTCCGCCGCCAGCACGATGCCGCGGCACCAGGCTTCCGGCGCAGAGATCACCTGCAACAGACCGGTCCGCAGACCGGGCATCAGCGCATTCGACGGCGGATGGGCCAGCGTCAGGATGATAATCCCGTCCCGCCGCTCGACCTTCAGTCCTTCTGCGGACATTGCCGTTCCCTTGCCCGGATTTCGGGTCAAATTAGAAACAACCCCGACCACTTTACAAGGGTCGCACGCGCCGGGTTGCTCAGATCGGCATGTTGTCGAAACCCGCCTCGACCTCGGCATCCGTCGGCAGCCGCGAATCCTCGCCCGGCATCATCGCCGCAAGGGCACGCATTTCCGCCAGCAGAAGCTCAAGCCCTTGATGCTGCAATTCGAATCCGGCGGCCAGAAGCTCGGCCTCGCCGCGCACGAGGTCGGCGGGCTTTGGTTGGGTCTTGCGGGCAGTCATGTCGCGCAACTCCGGCACAGAGGGGTCCAGGGCAAGGCGTCGAGCCGCGCTTCGGCAATCGGCTCGCCGCAGCGGACGCAGTCCCCATAGCTGCCGTCCTCGATGCGCTTCAGCGCCGCGCGGATCTGGGTGATCTCGGCCTTGCCGGCATTGCCGGTGGCTTCGAGAACCTCGTCTCCCTCGCGCTCGGTCGCCAGCTCTTCCCAATCGGGGTTCTGGTGCGAATCAAGCTCTTCCTCGATCGCTTCCAGTCGGGCGCCAAGTTCGCCAAGACGTTTCAAGAGCTGGGCCTTGCGGACCGGGATCGGCGTGGTCAGGTTGCCCTGCATCGGTTCCTCCTGTTTCTTCGCAACCTTAGACAGCTTGGCCCGGGCACGCCTTGACCCAAGTCAACGGCGCTTCCGCTTTTGCCGCAAGCTGGCTAAGGTCGCCGCGATTCCGGCCCCGCGCCCCCGGTGGTGCACCCAGTGGAGAGAAAGATGGACATCCGCGCGATCACCCCCGACTACGCCGTTTCACCGCAGATCGAACCCGGCGACCTGCCCGCGATCAAGGCGGCGGGCTATGTCACGGTAATCGACAACCGCCCCGATGGCGAGATCCCGCCACATCTGCACACTGCCGAGATGCGCAAGGCAGCCGAGGCGCTGGGGCTGGTCTTCGTGGCGAACCCGGTGATCGGCGGCCAGCTCACGCTGGAGAACGTGGCGGCGCAGCGCGCGGCGATCGCCACCTCGACCGGGCCGGTCTTCGCCTATTGCGCCAGCGGGAACCGCTCCTCGATCGTCTGGGCGCTCGCGAATGCCGGCAAGCGCCCGGCGGACGAGCTGGTCGGCCTGCCCGCCCGTTTCGGCTACCAGCTCGACCACCTGCGCCCGCAGATCGAGGCGCTGGCGAAGGGCTGACCCTTTCCGGCGCGCTCGTCGGTGACTTCGTGCACTCCTCGCTCTGGATCTGGCCCACCGGCTCTCGGTGTGACCCTGCGAGGAGAAGTCGAAGACGCACGACGAGCGACCCCGGCTGCGACGACTCCCCTACCCCGTCGCGCGCAGTTCCGGGCCCGTGTCCGGCGGAAGGGCCTGCGCCGGGGACCTGAGCGGCACCGGCGCTGCCGTCCGGACGGGGACCGCCTCGCTCAGCTTCAGGGCGCGCATGCCCCGGTGCTGGCCCAGCCTGGCCGGGGCGACATGGCGCCCGTCCGGCGTTTCCAGCGACACCGCGTCCAGGGCCGCAAAGGGCAGGAGCAGCGTTTCCCCCACTGCCAATGCCATGATCTGCCGCAGCGGCAGCACCAGCCGCCCGATCACCGCATCCAGTCGGCAATCGGCCTGCATCACCTGCGCCGACAGCGCGGCAGCGAACTGCGGCGCCTCGCCCGCGGTCTCGTTCGCGGCCAAGGCGGGGCTGTCCCCCCGGCCGACCGCGGGCAGCACCAGGACCACCGCACCCTCGCGCGCGCCGCCGCCAAGCGCCACCTCGGCCGAAAGGACGCGGTATTCGGCTTCCTCCAGCATCAGGGCCAGGGGGCGCGCATCCTCCAGATAGCTGGCGTAGCGGAACCCCCCGGCCCAGGCGAGATCAGCTTCTTCCACCAGCACCTCGTCCAGACCCGCAAGCGCCCGGTCGACTACGCCAGCCACCATCGCCGCGTCGATCCGGCTGGCCTTGCGGAGCCCGGGCGGCTGGGTCGAAAGGCACCCCAACGTCTGCTTCTCGATGAAGGTCGCGGTGACCATCGGCGCGAGCATGATCACCCCAAGTCCACCCATCGGCCCGTCCAGCAGCGCCAAGAGCGCCCGGTCCGGCACCAGGTCCAGAATCTCGGCCAGGCTGGCCCTCGCGATGGTCAGGCTGCGGAAGTCAAGGTCAAGCCCCATCGCATCCCGCGCCGCCCGGGCCAGCGCGAGCCGCCAGCCCCGGTCGGCCCCCGGCGCGCCTTCCGCCTGTATCGGGCGGGCACGGTCGATCTTGCGGCGGATCACGTCAGTCGATGCGGCGGTCATGGCGGCCCTTTCCCCATGGCCAGAACCTTAATGCGCGCATCCTTCACAAGCGGTTAAGCCGCCAGCGTCTCCAGCCGCAGGGGCACCGTCACCCGGAAGGCCGCGCCCCCTTGCCCAGGCACATAGGCGACCGATCCGCCGAGATTCTGCATGATCTCGCGGCAGATCGCCAGACCCAGCCCTGCCCCCCCGGCGCGGTTGGCATCGGTCAGGCGCGAGAATTTCTCGAAGATCAGCGCCTGGCTGTCCTTGGCGATACCCTTGCCGTTGTCGACGAAATCCACCGTCACCCGGCCCCCCTTGTGCCGCACGGCGATGCGCAGCTCGGGCCGGGCCGCATCGCAGTATTTCCGCGCGTTCGAGATCAGGTTGATGAAGACCTGGGTTAGCCGGTCGGCGTCGGTCTTCAGGTAGATCGTCTCGGAGGGCAGGTCGCGGATCACCTGGAACTCGCGTTCGGGCCGCGTCGCCCGCGCCGCCGTCAGCGCGGTGTCGATCATGCCCTGCAGGCTGGCCAGCCCCACCGTCAGCTGCACCGCGCCGTTTTCCAGCACCGACAGGTCCAGGAGGTCGTCCAGAAGCCGCGTCAGCCGCTTCGCCTCGTCATGGATGATCCTTCCATAGCGCATCACCAGATCCGGCGGCAGGTCGCCCTCGGTCAAAATTTCCGAGAAGGCCCGGATCGAGGTCATCGGCGTGCGCAGTTCGTGGCTGATCTGGCTGAGGAAAGCGTCCTTCTGCAACGAGATCTGCATCAGCTTCTCGTTCGCCTCACGCAGCGCGCCCGCCGTGCGGGTCAGCTCGGTCTCCCGCGCTTCCAGCCGGGCGGAATATTCCAGGATCTGCGCCGATTCGCTGGCCACCGCCATCAGGTCCTCGACCGTGACCGTGGCCCGCCCCACCAGCTGGCCGATCATCGCATGCGCCGTCGCCGCCCCGACCGAACCCGACAGCCGCGCCTCCAGCGCATCGAGGAAACCGGGCGTCGGGTCGGGCAGGAAGCCCTCCTTGCCCTGCGCCCGCGCCTCGGACTGGAACAGAGGCAGCGCCAGTTCCTCGCCCAGGATGCGCTGCGCCATGCCCAGAAGCGCCTCCGGCTCCGCCCGCCCGCGCGCCCAGCGTTGCGGGCCGACCGCGCCCTCGAAGACATTGACGAAGGCCGCGCCCTGCAACCGCTCCACCGGGCCGGGAAAGGTGAGAAGCGAGCCCGCGCAGAAGGCCAGCACGTTCAGCGCCATCGACCAGAACAGCGCATGGATGATCGGGTCCATCGCCTCGGTGCCGAACAGCGACAGCGGGCGCAGCCAGCCAAAGCCCAGAAGCCCCTCGGCGAACACCGCCTCGGGCAGCACCGCGCCGGGGCCGAAGGAGGGCAGGAACGAGGTATAGGCCCATACCACCAACCCGGTGACCAGCCCCAGGATCGCCCCCGTCCGCGTCGCCCCGCGCCAGAAGATGCCGCCCAGCAGCGCGGGCAGCACCTGCGCCACGCCCAGAAACGCGACCAGCCCGATGGAGGCCAGCGCCGCCGACCCGCCCGAGACATGGTAATAGCCGTATCCCAGCGCCAGCACCGCCGCGATGGCCAGCCGCCGCGCCATCAGCACGACCTGGCGCAGGTCGTCCTCGGCAGCCCCCGCACGCAGGCGCAGCCACAGGGGGATCATCACATGGTTGGAAATCATCGTGGCAAGCGCGATGGATTCGACGATCACCATCGAGGTGGCCGAGGAGAACCCGCCGAGGAAGGCCAGCATCGCCAGCCCCCCGCGCCCCTCGGCCAGCGGCAGGGTCAGGACGAACATGTCGGGGTTCGCGCCTGCGGGCATCCGCTCCAGCCCGACCACCGCGATGGGCACGATGAACAGGCTCATCGCCATCAGATACAGCGGGAAGGCCCAGCTCGCCCGCGCCAGATGGCCTTCGTCCTCGTTCTCCACCACCATGACCTGGAACATCCGCGGCAGGCAGATCACCGCGGCGGCGGACAGGACGGTGATCCCGGTCCAGCGCCCCGGCGCGACCTGCCAGGCGGCCAGGTCCGCCGCGTCGATCCGGGCGATCACCTCGGCCACGCCCCCGGCGATGCCCCAGACCACGAAACTGCCCACCGCCAAGAGCGCCACCAGCTTCACCACCGCCTCGACCGCGATGGCTGTGACGATGCCGTGGTGCTGTTCGCGCGCGTCGAGGTTGCGGGTGCCGAAGAGGATGGTGAAGAAGGCCAGCCCCGCCGCCACCCAGACCGCGATCTGCCCGGGGTCGAGCGGGCGCGACCCGTCCGGCGCAGCGCTCGCGAAGACGCCGAAGGACAGCACGACCGACTGCAACTGCAGCGCGATATAGGGCGTCGCGGCCACCACGGCGATCAGCGTGACGATCACCCCCAGCGTGTTCGACTTGCCGTAGCGCGAGGAGATCAGGTCGGCGATCGAAGTCACCCGGTGCTGCCGCCCGATCCTGACCAGCTTGCGCAGAAGCCACCACCAGCCGACGAAGACCAGCGTCGGGCCGAAGTAGATCGTCAGGAACTCCAGCCCGGATCGCGCCGCATAGCCGACCGCGCCATAGAAGGTCCAGGCGGTGCAGTAGATCGACAGCGAGAGCGTGTATACAAGCGGCGAGCGCAGCCAGCCGAGCCGCCCCTTCGCCGCCCGGCCCTCGACCACGAAGGCCACGGTGAACAGGAAAGCGACGTAAAGGAAACAGGCCAGGACCAGCAGGTTGAAGGGCACCTCAGTCCTCCTCCTCGTCCGTGCCGTCGCCACTGCGCAGCCCCGAGGCGAAGACGGCGGCGAGGCCGATCAGCAGCAGCCAGACCGAGAAGAAATAGATCACGTCGCCCGAGCTGAGCGACATCCGCGACTCCGGCGCCCAGAGAAGCGGCAGAAGCAGCAGGAACGCACCCAGCACCGGCAGAAGCCGCGCCGCATCGCGCAGCCGTCGCCGCCGGTAGGGCGCGCGGGCCAGGAACAGCGGTCGCTTCGGCCGCCTCATCCGTGGCCCAGCCCCCGACCCAGCATCGCCCGGACCTCGGCCAGGATTTCGGCGTTGGAGAAGGGCTTGGTCATGAAGCGGTCGGCCCCGGCGCGTTCCGCCATCTCGCGGTCGCGCCCTCGCGCGGTCAGCATCATCACCGGCAGGTCGCGGCTGGTCGGGTCGGCGCGGATCGCCGTCAGGATCTCCAGCCCCGAGAGGCCCGGCAGCATGTGGTCGAGGATCACCATGTCCGGCGGGTCCTGCCGCAACATCCCCAGCGCGGCCCTGCCCTCGGTCGCATGGCTGACGCGCAGCCCGTCGCGGGACAGGAGGAAGCGGATCGCCTCGGCGATGTTCGGTTCGTCCTCGATCAGAAGGACATGCGGCGCCACTGGTTCCCCCCGGACGGTCTCGGGCCGCCCTGCCCCAGTATTGGCGGCAAGCATCGCGGCTGTCAAAGGCCGCTCGTCGCGCACTTCGTCATTCCTCGCGGCCGAGGAGAAGCCGAAGGCGCACGAGGAGCGTCCCGCCAAAGGTTAAGGATTCTTCTCCTCTAGAATGAACCGCAACACGTGAGGTTTGGAGGGGGGTTGCGATGAAGAGGCGGGGGCTGCATCTGGATGGGGGTGAGCGGGCGGTGATCTTTGCCGAGCATCGCCGGGGCACAAGCCAGCGGGAGATCGG
>NZ_JAEULO010000057.1 GCF_016793705.1 Tabrizicola sp. | reverse complement strand
TAGGGTCAGGACCCATTGATCTTCCACTTTCGGCGTGATTCAGGCTCTGCGAGGAGACTGACCGATGAGCAACCTTTTCTGGCTGACCGAAGCGCAGATGGCGCGGCTGCAACCCTTCTTTCCCAAGAGCCATGGCAAGCCCCGCGTCGATGATCGGCGGGTGTTGAGCGGCATAATCTTCATCAATCGCAATGGCTTGCGGTGGTGCGATGCGCCACGGGAGTATGGTCCGCCCAAGACCCTCTACAACCGTTGGAAACGATGGAGCGACAAAGGGGTCTTCGCCCGGATGATGGATGGTCTGGCTGCCGAGGCCGCCGTTCCGAAGACGGTGATGATCGACGCGACCTACCTGAAGGCGCACCGCACGGCGACCAGCCTGCGGTCGAAAAAGGGGGGCCAGACGACCAGAGGGGCCGCCTGATCGGCCGCACAAAGGGCGGCATGAACACCAAGCTGCATGCCGTCACCGACGCCGATGGACGCCCGCTCCGCTTCTTCATGACCGCAGGCCAGGTCAGCGACTACACAGGTGCGGCAGCCCTGCTGGGCAGCTTGCCAAAGGCGGAGTGGTTGCTGGCCGACCGCGGTTATGACGCCGACTGGCTCCGAGATGCGTTGAAAGACAAGGGGATAAAGCCATGCATCCCGGGCCGCAAGTCGCGCGGCAAGCCCATCAAGCATGACAAGCGCCGCTACAAACGCCGAAACCGGATCGAGATCATGTTCGGGCGGCTCAAGGACTGGCGGCGGATCGCAACACGCTACGACAGATGCCCGAAGGTCTTCCTCTCCGCTGTCGCCCTCGCCGCAACGGTCATGTTCTGGTTATGATGCGAGAACGAGTCCTGACCCTACGAACCAGATGATCATTGCTACATCGATGATTGCACCTGAGCTTGACGTTCCTGAGATAACTGTTGGCGATTTTTATACCCATGAAAACCGAACGTTGCGCATCTCTAACGCTTAGTGAGGTCCAGTGACTGAGAATTCGTCAGGTGGCGAGAGTAGCTGGCAGCCAGAAGCTTGGCGCTTCAGGAGACTGAACTGGCATCTCTTGAGGGGCTTTGGCCAGAGCGTACCTGCCGCGATCACGATGAGCATGCCGTTCGTCGGTTACATTATTCTCTACCACGCACAGATCGAAAATTATCTGGGTGGTTTAGGGGGGTTGCTCGAAAGGCAGGCGAAGCCCGGCTTGTGTATGCCATGGATTAGCTTCTCTATGCGTCTCAACCTAGTCTACCTTGGCCTCTTGCTTCTTGGCGTTGGCACCCTTCTGTACAAGGTGTGTGCGCCGAGCATCGTGAAGAGTGCGCGCGACATAAATGAGTACGTAGTCGGTTCAATCGATAACGTATCCGCCCGCAATCTAAGCTCAATGTACGCGACGATACAGTCACGCAGGCCACAGATCGCGCCGACTTTCATCCAACGAGCACCTTGGTTAGACAGAGCGAGTAGTCTTAAGACAGCCTCCGATGCGCTTAAGAAGGACGACAACCAAATCAAAATCGATGTCTTGCGAAGCTTTTATAGTGTTCAGGACAGGCATACCCTTCGTGCTGCAGTTTACGCGGTCCTAGTACTCTATGCAGTGGGATTCTCGATGCTCGCTATTCCGGGCATAGCGTTTACTGGACGTGTACTGTGCGTAGTTGGCCACGACCTTCATCTGTTGGGACCATGAGTACTCGGCCACTTGATGGTTTGAGGCCTTCATGCCTCGCATTTACCGTCAGATCGATGTAAGGCACCACAGCTTAAGCTTGGCGACGCGCTTCGAGTAATGAAATCTAGTTTGGCCTTCTGGCGTCGTGACGGCAGACCTAGATCCGTTCGCGTTGGCCCTCGTCCGCCTTTGGTTCTTAGCACGCGGCCAATTCCCCCTAATGTTCGCTGCTGAAGAGTGTCAAGTTCGTAGGCGTCATTCACCCACCTTCCCCGTGCGTCTTTCATCAGTTTACGCAGTCCGCTGCTGTCATTCTCAGACAATAGGATGTGGAATCCGCTGCTCTGCTGTTGGGTCAACCTATTGATTCAATTGGCCTGAGTGCTTGCGTGGGTCGTACTCAAAAAGGGACACGTGGATGTAGAATCCACTGCTCTACTCCCTCGCGCTTTCTGGCGAACGATGAAAATAGGAAAGGCCCTGTAGGGATACAGGGCCTTGGTCGCGGTCCGAGATGATACCTTAGTCGCTAGTCTTGTGTTCGGTGGGCTCTAGTATCGCGCGAAGGACTGGCTCCCATGCGATAAAAGTGGAGAAGACTCGGTTCGAGCTTTCTACGGTAAGGTGCACCACTTAAATACCTGAAATCGCGCAACGGACCGTTCTGCCTTCGCGGTGGAGTGCGGCCGGGTTGCGCCGGGATTGCTTCGCTCCACCAAGGGAGCCGCGGCCCAGTCAGAAGGCCGGATTGCGCAAAGGTTTTTTCCCAGGGCACCCCGGTCGCAGGATGCGGAGGGCGCAGCGGGAGCGTCACCTCCGGTCTCGGCGCGGCTCACTTGCCGACGAATTCGGTGGAATAGGTTCGATCTGCACCCTCGGGCGGGGCCGGGAAAGGCGCGGCGCGGCGGATATGGTCCAGAGCGATCTTGTCCAATTCCGGATTGCCCGAGCTTTTCGATACCTTGGCTCCCGCCAGACTGCCGTCGGCTGCGATGGTAAAGGAAATTTCGACAATCCCCTTCTGGCCGGCCGATTTCTTCTTGGTCGAGCGGATCTTCTTCATCACCGACTTGCCATAGGCCGCCGGAGACACCGCCCCGCCCTTCTTCTCCTTTGCCCCCGACGTCGCAGCGCTGGCCGAGGCCGCGGAAGCCGCCTTTTCCTTCTTGGTCTCCTTCGGCTTCGCTTCCGCCTCGGTTTCCTTCGGCTTCTCCGCCGCCTTCTCCTTCACCTTCTTCTTTTCCGGTTCCGGCTTGGGCTTCGGTTTCTCGACCGGCTTCGCCTCGACCTTGGGATGGGGCTTCTCCGGCGGCGGCGGCAAAGCGAGGTCTGCCTCTACCGGCACTTCCGGGACGGGCAGGGCAACGGGCGAGGCCACCGCCAGTTCCGGCGCTACATCGGCCTCGGGCAGGTCGGGCACGGCTTCGGTCGGGGCAGGCTCGTCCGGGGCGACGGGTGCCTCGTCCACCACCTGTGGTGCGGCTTCCGCCACGGCGGCGACGGCGGGGGCCGCCGGAGGCAAGGCGCCAAGGTCGAGGAACAGGACCGGTACCTGCCGTTCGGCGGCCAGCGCCATCGCCGCGGCGCCGCACAACAGTGCCGCCGCGGCCGCCCCGGCCAGAACCCATCCCACAGTGCGGGTGTCGGGGCCGCGGGCGGTCACGGCGCATCCTCCAGGCCCACCAGAGCAACCTTCAGGTAGCCCGCGTCCCGCAGCCGGTTCAGCGCCTGCATCAGTGCACCGTAGTCGACCTTGCGGTCCGCGCGCAGGAAGACCGGCGTGTCGCGCTTGCCGCCGGTCTTCGCATCCAGCGCGGCGCCGAGCGCCTCGCGCGCCACCGCGCTGTCGTCCAGCATCAGATCGAGGTCGACGGTCAGCGTCAGCCACAGGGGCTCTTCCGGGCGCTGGCTTACCGGGGCCGAGGAGCCGGGCAGGTCGACCGGCACATCGACGGTCGACAGGGGGGCCGCGACCATGAACACGATCAAGAGGACCAAGATCACGTCAATGAACGGCGTGACGTTGATCTCGCTCAGTTCCGTGTCGCCCTCATCCAGCCGCAGCGCCATCGTTCACACTCCCATCCGCCGGTCCATCTCGCGGCTGAACCGCGCGAGCAGCTCCGCCCGTCCGTCCGCCAGCGTGTGACGGTAGGCCCCGATCCGGCGCATCACCGCGTTGTAGAGCAGCACCGCCGGAACCGCCGCGACCAGGCCAATCCCGGTGGCCAGCAGCGCCTCGGCGATCCCCGGGGCCACAACGGCAAGGCTGGTGGTTTTGGTCGCGGCGATGGCGAGGAAGCTGTTCATGATCCCGAACACCGTCCCGAACAGCCCGACGAAGGGCCCGACTGCGCCGATCGAGGCGAGAAGCCCCGTCCCTGAGCGCAGCCGCATCACCGCCCCCGCTTCGATCCGGTCCAGCGCCAGTTCCAGTCGGGCGCTGGACGAGGCGCGCAGATCCGCCGTCAGCCCCGGTGACAGCCCGTCCACCTCGTCGCAAGCCGCTTGAGACGACAAGGCCAGCGGGCATTGCCCGGCCAGCGCGACCAATCCGGTATCGGCGGCCAGCGCCGCGCGCGCGCGCCGCAGCCTGGCGAAGGCCAGGGCGAATTCGACGATCTTGAACAGGAACACCGTCAGCACCGCCGCGACTGCCAGCGTCAAGAGCCCCATCACCGCCTGCACCACCGGATGTGCCTTCAGGACGAGGTTGACCAGATCGGTATCGACCTCCGGTTCGGCGACCGACAGATCCTCTGGGTCGGCGACCGGAGCCGCCTCTGCTGCGGGGGGAGCTAGGGCAGCAGGCTCGGTGGCTTCGGGCAGCACCGGGGCAGCCTCGGTCGCCGTGCCCCCGTCACCCAGAACGGGGGCCTCAGTGGTGACAGCAGGACGGCTTGCGCCCTCCTGTGCCATGGCCGTCCCGGCCAAGAGGAAAAAGAGAGCCGAGACGAAATGTCTTACCATGTGAAGTTCTTGCCGATTGTGAGTTTCGCATTCATCCCCTGCGCCCGGTCGAGCGAAAGGTTGTTCTTGTAGTCCGCGTCGAAGGCGTTCTCGACGGTCAAGGTCACGTCCATCCCGGGCAGCGCGCCGGTTTCCGGCTTCCAGGTCACGAAGAGATCGTGGGTGTCGTAGTGGGGGGTGTGGGTCGCCGTGATCGTACCGGCCGCAGTGGTCGCCACCGAATTGGTGGTGATCGCGTCATAGTAGTACGCCGTCCAGCCAACGATCAGGCCGCGGTCGGGGAATTTGGTTCCCACGGTCAGGGACACGTTCTCGGCCGGGGTATCCGCAACGGTCAGCCCGTTCGCCGCCGGGTTCGGCATGTCGCGGTACGCCGACTTCACGTTGCTGTAGCCGAGGCTCGCGAACCAGCGTTCAGCGTCATAGCTCGCTTCCAGCTCTCCGCCCCAGATTTCCGCCGAGCGAACGTTCAGATAGCGTGGCACCGCCCCCGTGGCACTGTTGGTCACGATCAGGTTGGACAGGTCGCTGTGGAAGGCGGTCGCCTTCAGTTGCAGCGTGTCATCTTCTGCGAACAAGCCCTCGCGTTGATAGGTTACGCCCAGTTCAAAGGAATCCGCCGATTCCTTCTCGAGGTTCAGACTGGGCAGGCGCCCGCCATCGGTCGAATACAGCTCGTCCAGCGTCGGCATCCGCTCGGTGCGGGCGATGGTGCCGAAGACACCCCAGTTGTCGTTCAGCTTGTAAAGCGCCGACAGCTTGGGCGAGATCGCCTCGTCCGAAGCCGCCGCGCCGCCTGCGGCGATGGTGGCCGTCGAGGGCGTCCGGTCGCCGAAGTCCACCCGCAGGCCGGGGATCAGCGTCAGCCGGTCGTTCCAGACGAACTCGCCCTGGGCATAGACGCCAAGCTTGCGGTCGGTGCCCTCCGGGTGGAAGGCCAGCGCTCCGAGCGAGGAGGTCGCGCTCCGCTTCTGTTCCGAAAGCTGGACGCCGAAGGTCAGGAAGTTGTCCCAGTCGCCGCTCGAAAGATCGGCGGTGTTCTCGACCTTCAGCGTTGTGGTGGCATAGCCGAACTCGCCCTCGCACAGCACCTGGAAGGTGCCGGGCGAACAGAAGGCTCCGTTCGAGAAGTTGCTCTTCTCGACATTGGTGTCGGTGTAGGACAGCTGCACCGTCAGGTCGAGAAGGTCATTTGCGGAAAAACGGTTCCGCCAGGTCAGCGTCGCGGTGTCGTCGACGGCATGGATGTCGGCAAAGCCGAAGACCGGGATGTTCGTGGCTCCGCCGGACTGCGCCACCGCTGCCTGGTCAAGGTCGGTGTCCGTGCGCGAGATCGCCAGCGTCAGGCTCTGGTCGCCATCGTTGCCGAAGGTCAACGTGCCTTTGGCCAGGCCCGAAATCGAGTCATGCTCGGTGCCCGCCAGAACGTCACCAGCTCCGTCCTTCTTTTCTCCGCCATGGCTGGAATTCAGCGCCAGCAGGAAATCGGCATTGCCCGCGCGATGGGCGTAGATCACGCCGGGTTTCACCACATCGCCATTGCTTTCATAACCCAGCTTGAACCGCAGGGCGCTGGTCTCGCCCTCGCCCAGGTAGTCCGCTGCGTCCTTGGTGGTGAAGACCACCGCGCCGCCGATGGTGCCCGAGCCATACAACGTCGATGAGGCCGGGCCGCGCAGGATTTCCACCCGCTTGAACAGTTCCAGATCGCCGAAGAAGCTGCCCATCCGGTATTGCTCGAAGAACTTCGGTGCGCCGTCCACGACGACCTTGATCCGCTCTTCCGAGGCGGTCTGCTCGCTGTTGCCGATGCCGCGGATGTTGAACGCCATCCCCATCGGCCGGGCCGAGGCGCCTGCCGCCTGCACCCCTGGCACGCCTTTCAGCATCTCGCCGATGTTGCCGGCCTGCTTGCGGTCGAGGTCCTCCTGTTCCAGCGCCGTCACGGCCTGGGGGGTGTCGATGGCGACCTTTGCGGTACCGGTGCCAAAGATGATCCGCCCCAGCATCTGGAATACGGTCTCGTCTGCCTCCTGCGCGACAGCCGGGGCGGCGCACAGGGCAAGGGCGGTGGCGGTGGTCAGAAGGCAGGCGCGGGGGCCGAGCAAGCAGCGGATCGACATGGTGTCCCTTCGGGTTTTGTCTGCTGAAGGGCTGGCCATGCCGGGTCCGGCGGGCTGGCGGCAGAAGATTCTGACTTGATCTGTCAGGAATTGGCTTCTAAAGATCGCAGAGTGTTTTTGTCAAGTATCCGCCGCGCGATTTCGTGCGTCCGGAGAGATGCCCCGCGCCCCAGCTTCCCGCCAGAGATGCGCGTCCCCGAACCGACAGGATGGATGCCCATGGCCAAGCCCGGCCCCGATCAGATTCGCGCTTTGCGCACCGAAAACCCCAAAGCCCGCGCCCGCGATTTCGCCGCCCAGCACGGCATCACCGAGGCCGACCTCGTCGCCGCCTTCGTCGGTCAGACCGCCACTGCCATCGTGGCCGATCCCGACCGGCTGATGCCCTGGGCGGTGCGCCTGGGCGAGGTCATGGCGCTGACCCGCAACGAATCCTGCGTGCATGAACGGGTGGGCAGCTACCTCGACTACCGCACCGGCGCCTTCGCCGCGATGATCCTTGGCCCCGAGATCGACCTGCGCATCTTCGGCAAGCACTGGGTCCATGCCTTCGCGGTCGAGGAGCCGGGCGAAGAGGGGCCGAAGCGCAGCCTTCAGGTCTTCGACGCGGCGGGCGACGCGGTCCACAAGATCCACTTGAAGCCGAAGTCGAACCATGCGCTCTGGCCCGACCTGATCGCCAACATGCGCCTGGCCGACCAAGCCGCCGCGCTGGACCTGTCCCCGCGCCGCCCGGTAGACCCGGCCAAGGGCGACAGCGCCGGCGCCTCCGCGCTCCGCACCGCCTGGGACCGGATGACCGACACCCACCAGTTCATCGGCATGACCAAGGACCAGGGGATGAATCGCCTCGGCTCCTATCGCGTCGCGGGTTCACCCTATGCCGAACGGCTCCAGCCCGAGGCCGTGACCCATACCCTCACCCGCGCCGCCGAGGCGAAGATCGCGGTGATGATCTTCGTCGGCAACCTTGGCTGCATCCAGATCCACGGCGGCGCCATTGAGAAGATCGTCCCGATGGGCCCTTGGATCAACGTCATGGATCCCCGCTTCAACCTGCACCTGCGCGCCGACCATCTGGCCGAGGTCTACGCCGTCTGGAAGCCCACCCGCACCGGCGACGTGTTCAGCGTCGAGGGTTTCGCGGCGGATGGCGAGCTGATCCTGCAGATCTTCGGCTACCGCAAGGACACCCCCGCCGAGCCCTGGAACGCGCTGGTCCGCGCGCTGCCCCGGCTGGAAGAGGCGCTGGCATGATCCGCGCCCTTGCCGTCACCCTCTGCTTCGTCTCCGCCGCCACCGCGCAGGACGCGAGCAGGGTCATCACTCTCGGCGGTTCCGTCACCGAGATCGCCGTTGCCTTGGGTGCGGAAGACCGGTTGATCGCCCGCGACACCACCTCGACCGGGCCGGAGAGCGTGCAGGCGCTGCCCGATGTCGGCTATATCCGCGCCCTGTCGCCCGAGAACGTGCTGGCGCTTGACCCGGCGCTGATCATCGCCGAAGGCGACGCAGGCCCGCCCGAGGCGGTGGAGGTGCTGAAGGCCGCCGGCATCCCCTTCATCCTCGTCCCCGAGGCCACCGACCCCGCCGGGATCGCCGCCAAGATCGAGGCCGTCGCCGCTGCACTCGACCTGCCCGCCGAAGGCAAGGCGCTCTCCGCCGAGGTCGAAACGAAGCTTGCGGCCACCGAGGCCCGCGCCGCCACCATCGAAACGCCGAAGCGCGTTCTCTTCATCCTCTCGCTCCAGGGCGGCGGGGTGATGGCCGGGGGCGAGGGGACCGAGGCCGAAGGCATCATCCGCCTCGCCGGGGGCGTCAACGCCGCGACCGGGTTCCAGGGCTACAAGCCGATGACCGACGAGGCCGTCCTCGCCGCCAAACCCGACGCGATCCTGATGATGGACCGTGAGGGCGATCTCTCCATCGCCGACGCCGACATCCTGTCGCAACCTGCTCTCTCGCAGACCCCGGCGGCCCAGACCGGCACGATCATCCGCATGGACGGGATGCTGCTTCTGGGCTTCGGCCCCCGCACGCCGGAAGCCGCCGACGCGCTCCATGCCGCGCTCTATGGCAGCCAAGGCTAGGTCATGCTCTCGCTCACCCGCCCCCTTGTCCCCGACCGCCGCCCCAGCCGGGCGATGGTCAGCCTGGTGCTGACCCTCTTCGTCTTCGCCGCCTCGCTCATCTCGCTGACCAGCGGCGCGGCGGGCCTCGGGCTCACCGACCTCCTTGCAGCGTTCCTTGGCGAAGGCCTTTCCCCTCGCGACCAGGTGGTGCTTTACGACATCCGCCTGCCGCGTCTCGCGCTTGGCCTTGCGGTCGGCGCGGCGCTGGCGGTCTGCGGCACTCTGCTGCAAGGCCTCTTCCGCAACCCGCTGGCCGATCCCGGCATTGTTGGCGTCAGTGCGGGCGCGGGGCTAGGAGCGGTCCTGGCCATCGTCCTCGGCGGCCTGCTTCCCATCGGGATCGCCAGTGGCCTCGGTCCCTCGCTGGTCTCGCTTGCGGCGGGCTTCGGCGGCTGGATCGCCACCCTTCTCCTCTACCGCATCGCCACCAGCGGCAAGCGGACCGATGTCGCGCTGATGCTCTTGGCCGGGATCGCGCTGTCCGCCCTTGCCGGGGCCGCGACCGGGGTGCTGACCTATGTCGCCGACGACCGCCAGCTGCGCGACCTGACCTTCTGGAGCATGGGCTCGCTGGCCGGGGCCACCTGGACCAAGCTTGCCGTCACCCTGCCGCTGATCGGGGTCACGCTGGCCGTCGCCCCGCGCCTTGCGCGCGGGCTGAATGCGCTGGCGCTGGGCGAGGCACAGGCCGCCCATATGGGCGTCGATGTGCAGCGCCTGAAGCGTCTCGCCATCCTTTGCGCCGCTGCCGGAACCGGGGCCGCCGTGGCGGTGTCGGGCGGCATCGGCTTCGTCGGCCTCGTCGTTCCGCATCTCCTCCGCCAGGCGCAGGGGCCGGACCACCGCCGCCTGATCCCCCATGCAGCACTTCTCGGCGCGGGTCTCCTTGTCCTCGCCGATGTCGTCTCGCGCACCATCGTCGCCCCGGCGGAACTGCCCATCGGCATCCTGACCGCGCTCTTTGGTGCGCCGGTCTTCCTGTGGATGCTTCTGCACAACAGCCTTTTGCGCGGGCGCTAGGATGCTGGTGATCCGCAACCTCTCCGTCCGTCTCGGACGGCGCACCGTGCTGGAGAACGTGACGCTCAGCGCGCGTCCGGGCGAGTTGCTGGCGATCTGCGGTGCGAACGGCGCGGGAAAAAGCACGCTGCTGAAAGCCGTGCTCGAGGAAGTCCCGGCGCGGGGCACCCTCAGCCTGAACGGCCACGAGATCGGCGGGGGACGCCCGCAAGCCCTTGCCCGGCAGCGCGCCGTTCTGCCGCAGGATACCGACGTCGCCTTTTCCTTCACGCTGGCCGAGGTCGTTGCCATGGGCCGCGAGGCCGGGGATTTCGCCGCCCGCCCCGAGGTCGACCACCTTGCCCTTTCCGCCGTGGGCCTCCAGGGCCGCGAGGGCGATGACTTCCGCACCCTCTCCGGCGGCGAACGCCAGCGCGGCCATCTCGCCCGCGCGCTTGCGCAAGTGTGGGAGCCGGTCGGCCCAGATGGCCCGCGCTGGCTGATGCTGGACGAACCCGTCGCCAGCCTCGACCTCGGCCACCAGCTGAAGGTGATGCAACTGGCCCGCAGTTTCGCCGATGCGGGGGGGGGCGTGCTGGCGATCATGCACGACCTGAACCTCTCGGCGATGTTCGCGGAGCGCATGGCGTTCCTGGTCGATGGCCAGCTTGCCGCTCTCGGCCCGCCAGAGGATGTGATGACCGAGCCCTTGCTGGAACGGGCCTATGGATGCGCGGTCATCCTGGACCGGGTGCCGTCCTCCGGCCCCTGGCTCTTGCCGCAGAACTGCGGTCCGGGAGGGGCGGGGTCATCGGGTCGCAACGCGCTTCAGTCATAGCGTCCAAAGCGCGCAAGGTCCCGCTTCATGCGAAAATCCCGAGCGGCGCGACCGCGCGTCCTGCGATTGCCCGCCGTCAGAACACCCCCAGCACCTCGTACATCACCGGCTCGAACCCCCGGCACAGCTCGTTGATGCGCCGGTTCCGCTCCCGCATCTCGGGCGTCCGCAGCATCGCCTGATAGTCTTCGCGCCGCTTCCACTGCGAGTAGTTGCACACCCGCGTCCTGGCGTCATTCATGTGCAGCCCCGCCGCGACGAAGCCCGGCTGGCGGCTGATGCAGTCGCGGTAGGCATCTTCCAGCGCCTCGACCAGGTCAAACGCCATGGCGGGGGTGGTCTCGAAGGTAGTAATGACGGTTTGTCCTTGGAAATCCTTGACAATCTTGGGCATGTGGGCCTCCCTCTTTGCGGGCAGGATGCCACGAACGGGGGCCGAAGGCATGAAGTTTCTCGATCCGAACGACCCGTTTTTCCGCCACGCCTGGGTGCGCTGGGTGACCGCGCTGCTGCCGATCGGCTGGGGCCTGGCCGAGTTTCTCTGGATAGGCTCGCCCTTCTGGGGCCTCCTGTTCCTGGCCGCCGGAGTCTATGCCGGCTGGATGCTGTTCTTCCAGCGCGGGCGCTAGTTCATCCAGTCCGGCTCTGACAGCCCCACGGCTTCGAGGTCCGCAAGGTAGATGGCGCCAAGCACAAGAAGAACCACGAGAATTGCCGCACTGGCGATCTTCCAGACCGACCACGGCCGCTCGCCCTGCACCTCGCCGGTCTGGCCGTTGACCAGAAAGCGATAGCTTTTTCCGCCGTATCTGTAGGCCGCCATCCAGACCGGCAAGAGGATGTGCTTGAAGGTCTCGTCCGACCAGTCGGTATCGACGTCATGAACCCGCTGCTCGTCCCCGCCGATGTCGTGGCGGACGTCCTGCAGGATCACGGCCGACATCCGGTCCTGCGCCTCGTCATGGCCAGCGGCAAGGTTGACCGTGTAACCCTCGGCCTGGAATCCGGCAAGAAATTCAGGGTTGTAGGGGGTCAGCGCACTCAGGTCCCAGGGCGTCAGCTCGTTGCCCAGCCTTGTCGGCAAACTGCGCGAGGCCATGACAAGCACGTCATCGAAATCCCGCGCGACCCGGCCCGATGTCGAATACCAGCGCGTGCGGCGCACCTGCTCCTGCCGTTGCTCCGTCCGCCCGTTGACCCGGACGCTGACCGTCCGCGTCTCATAGTAATATTCGCCCCGCTCGCCCGAATAGCGGCTGGAGGTCGCGGCGTCGAAAGTCCAGAACGGGACGTAGACCCCATTCAGCGCGCGACCCTTGCGGGCGTATTCCAGCAGGGTTCCCGGCGCGAACCACAGGCTGCCCATCCAGGCCACCATCGCCTTGCGGGCCTCGGCTTCGGACAGGACGAAGGGTACCAGCGCCTGCGGCTTGATATGACGCTCGCTGCCGGTGTCGAGGACCACGGGCGTGTCGCAGAACGGGCAGGCGGTGGCATGGGTCGCCCCCCCGATTTCCACCTTCGCCCCGCAGTTCGGGCAAGAGCTTGTGCGCACCTCGACCATGTCGCCGCTGGGCAGGTCGTCGCGCAATCCTTTTGCCAGATCAAGCTCTTGCAGGGCGCGCGCGCGGGTGCGCGGGGCCTCGGCCGGGATCTCCTGCTCGTGTCCGCAATGGTCGCAAACCAGATGGGTCTGGCCCGGCGCATAGCGCAGTTGCGCGCCGCACTGGGCGCAGGGCCAACGGAATTCGTCCTGCGGCATGACTCAGGGTTTCGGTGGCGGGGGCGGCGGAACCTGGTCCAGAAGCCGGGCAAGCTCGGTCTCGGCGGCCATCTTCCAGCCGTCCTGGCCGGGACTCCAGACCATCGTCGCGCGGGTCAGGCGGCCCTCGGCGGCGGCCTTCACCAGATCCCCCTCGCCGAACGGCCCCGAGGTTGCACCGTCCACCGCCAGGTGCCATTGCCTGCCCGCAGGTGGTGGCGGAGGGGGCGGAGGCGCTGCGGCAGCTCCGGGCTGCGTGCCCCATGGCCCCATGTTCTGAGCCATGCTCGCGCCCATGCCCATGCCCATCCCGGCCCCCATGGCGGACCCCATGGCGCCGCCCGGTTGCGACAGGCTCTCGGCGGCATTGTACTGCATGTAGCGGTTCAGGTCGCCCACCACGCCCATGGAAGTGCGCTTGTCCAGGGCCTTCTCCACCTCTTCCGGCAGGCTGATGTTCTCGATGTAGAATTCCGGGATGGAAAGGCCGTACTCCGCCACTTTCGGCGCAATCGCATTGGCGATGATCTTGCCCAGGTCCGAGAGGTTCCCCGCCATGTCCAGTACCGGGATGCCGGACTTCGCCAGCACCTGCGAGGCTTCCTGCACGATGATGTTGCGGATCTGGAAGCTGATCTCGTCCGCGGTGAACTCACCATCGGTACCAACGATCTCGGTGATGAACTTGCCGGGATCGGAGACGCGCATCGAATAGGTCCCGAAGGCGCGCAGGCGGACCGGGCCGAATTCCGGGTCGCGGGCCATGATCGGGTTCTTGGTGCCCCATTTCTGGTCGTTGAACCGGGTGGTGTTGACGAAATAGACCTCGGACTTGAACGGCGACTGGAAGCCGTGGTCCCAGTGCTGCAGCGTGGTCAGCACCGGCATGTTGTTCGTCTCCAGCATGTAGAGACCGGGGCTGAACACGTCCGCAAGTTGCCCCTCATGGATGAAGACCGCCGCCTGGCCTTCGCGCACTGTCAGCTTCGCGCCATACTTGATCGCCTGCCCGCGCCGGTCGAAACGCCAGACCATCGTGTCGCGCGTGTCATCGAGCCAGGAAATGACGTCGATGAATTCGCCCTTGAGGAAATCGAAGACCATGGCACCCTCCGTTTGGGTTCAACTGTCGCCGCCGGTCATCCGGCGTGCAAGGGATTCGACGATGGGTTGCGCTTCGGCCGCCGTCATGCCGGGGCGCAACTCGCGGCTGTAAAGGATGCGCAGAAGCATCTCGTCCTGATCTGTCAGCAACGCGAATTCCTCGTCGTCGTTGAAGATCGAGGGCCTCGCGCGCGGGGAATCGTTCGGCAGGCCAAGGCCTTGCGTCATTTCCTCGTGCAGGCAGGACAGGCGCAAGAGGTCGGGGTGCTCGGACCGGATCACCGCGAAGGCGCGGGTGTAGGCGCCGGAATTGCCCTCGGCCATCGCATAGACCAGGCAGTAGGTCGACCTGGGCATCTGGGTGATCCCGGCGACGTCCGACGGGGACAGGCCGGGCAGGGCGGCATGGACCACCGGCCCCAGCGCCTCGCGTTCGTCCTCCGACACGACATAGACGAAGAAGTTGGGGTTGCGGTCGTCCACCGCCATCGGATGCCCGGTGATCTGCGCCAGCCGCGCCACGAAACTGCCGATCCGGGCGCGGTCGGTGGCCTGTCGGTCGGGCGGCACGCTTGGGCCGAAGCGGATGCCGACGCGGACCGGAACCTCCCAGCGACGAAGACGGCTTTCGGTTTCCTCGCGCACGAACCCGCCCGAGCCGCGGCGGTATTCGTCGTAAAGCGCGATGCGCATGAAGTTGTCGGTCAGGGTCCGGGTGCTGACCGGGATCCCCTCGCCGCCGTCCGTCCGCAGCATCCCTTGGGCGAGCAACACCTGCTGAACCTGCGCATAATAGATCGCGGCGGCCGCACTCTTCGCCGTCGGCTCGGTCGGGACGACGGGCACCGGTGCCGAGGGGGGCAGCACCGTGCCCGTGCCCAGACAGGCGGCAAGCACAAGGCAGGCGGCCAGCGCCACCAGCGACCGGACTGTTCCTGCGGCTGCCATGCCCGTCCCGCTTGCCTTTCAGGTCACTGGCGCGGTTTGCCGCGCCCTGGCCGAGGCCAGTGTGTCGCGCAACTCGGCTTCCATCTTCACGAGCTCCGCCTCGGCTGCCGCGCGCTTGGCCTTGCCCTCGTCGGCGATGGCCAGGCTTTCGTTGATCGTCGCGATCAGCGTGGCATTCGCGGCCTTCACGGTCTCGATGTCGAAGACCCCGCGCTCCATCTCCTCGCGCACCACCTTGTTGGCCTGTTGCAGGTTCTCGGCGTTGGACTTCAGCAGCTCATTGGTCAGGTCGTTGGCGCCGCGCACCGCCTCGGCCGCTTCCTTCGACCGCTGGATCGTCACCGCCTGCGCCAGCTGCGTCTCCCAAAGGGGCACGGTGTTGACCAGCGTCGAGTTGATCTTCGTGACCAGCGACTTGTCGTTTTCCTGCACCAGCCGGATCGAGGGCAGCGACTGCATCGTCACCTGCCGGGTCAGCCGCAGGTCGTGCACCCGGCGTTCCAGATCGTCGCGGGCGGCACGCAAGTCGCGCAGCTCCTGCGCCTTCATCACCTGATCGGCCTCGGGCGCCTTGGCCACCTCGGCCTCCTTCGCCGGGATGGTCTTGCTATCGACCTCGGCCAGCTTGGCTTCGCCCGCCGCGATGTAGAGCGCCAGCTCGTTGTAGAAGGTCAGCGTCTTTTCATACAGCACGTCCAGGCTCTTGATGTCCTTCAGAAGCGTGTGCTCATGCGTCAGCAGGTCGCCGGTGATCTTGTCGATCTGGCCCTGCACATCCTCATACTTGGCGACGAACTTGGCAAAGGGCGCGGCCCGGCCCAGAAGCCGCTCCCACCAGCTTGCCTCGCGCCGCAGGTCCAGCTCGCTGACCGCAAAGCCGCGGATCGTGGTGACGATGTTGCGAAGCGAGTCGCCCGCCGGGCCCACGTCCTTGTTCTTTACATCCTGCAACATCGCCTGGCTGATCACCTGCAATTCCGCCTGGGCGGCAGAGCCGAAGCTGATGATCGACTGGGTGTTGCCCAGATCGACCTCGGCCATCCGTTTGCGGATCGCCTCCGCTTGAGCGGCCGGCGCGGCTTCCAGGGCCACGACCTCGGCCATCGGTTCCGGCAGGATCACGGCATTGACCTTCTCGACCTCGGTCAGAAGGGCGGTGGCATTGGCTTGGACGGTCTCGGACATGGGCACTCCCCTTGGGGTTCAATGATCAAGCTTCAGACGGTCGCGCAGGACGGCGATCTCCACATCCAGGTCGGTGCGGTTGTTCGTGAGAAACGCGGTGGTCTTCTGCGCGAAGGTGGTTTCCAGGTCGGCCAGCAGGCCCTCGTAATCGGCACGCGCCCCGGCGTCACGGGTCTGGGCATAGTGGTCGGCGAACTTCACCGTCGCGTCGCGGGCGCCCATCAGATAGACCGACAGGTATTTCCGCGCCGCCGTCAGGTCGCCCGGATCGGCCTCGACCGTGCGGAACAGGCTGCGGGCAGCGGCGGCGAACTGGTCGACGCGGCGCTCCAGGCTGCGGTCCCGCGCCCGCAGGATCGCGTCTTGCATGCTCGCCAAGTACTTCTCGCCCTCCTCGACGGCATGCGCCACGCGCCCGGTCTGAAAGGCGTCGATCCCCTCCGCCCCCTTGTCGGCCAAGGGGTCCGGTCCGAACGCCCCCATATGCAGCGCGGCCCCGACCAGCGCGTAAAGCACGGGATAAACCAGTCCCTGATCCGCGATCACCCCACCAAGGGCCAGCGCGGCCCCGGTCAGCACCGCGCCCAGGGCCTTGCGGGGCAGGGCAGGGCGGCGGGCCAGCCTGCGGGCGTTGAAGGCGGCCTCGGCCTTCAGTCCCTCGCGGGTCAGCCAGGCCGAAAGGACCAGACAGCCCCCGGCGGCCAGACCCAGCAGCATGTCGGCGGGATCATCGCCGAAGGCAGGGAACAGGAACAGGAAGGCCGAGAGGAACAGGATCGTCGCCCGCCACAGCCCCCTTGCCTTCGGGGCGATCAGCATGGGGGGTGCGGCAGTGCTTTCGCCAGCCGGACGGCCACCCTGCGGAGAATAGGGTCCGCCGAAGCGTTCGGCCATCAGATGCCCCCCGACCAGGCCACATAGGCCACCAGGGCAACCAGCAGGGCCAGCGACAGGTTCCTCAATCCGGTTCCAGACATGGTCCCTCTCGCGTTGCCTTGCGATCGACCTTAGCCGATGCCCCGCGCCCTTGCCAGCCGCCAGCGGGGGGAATAGGCGGCAATGTTCCCCTCCGGTCAGCCCTGCCGCGGGCCTTTCGGGCGAGGTCCCGGTCGGGGGCCGGTGCCACGTGCGGGTTTCGGGCGGTCGGCGGGTGGCCGGTCCTCACCGCCGCGCGCCGGGGGTCGGGCCGCCTTCTTCCAGGCCTCGGAGAGCGTCTTCAGCCCTTCGCCGGGCTTGAGTGTCTTGCGGGCAGGTTTTGCCCCTTCCGCAGCGATCTTCGGGCCAGCTTTTGCGCTGGCCTTGGCCACCGATTTGGACGAGGGCTTCGGTTTTCCTGTCCCCTCATCCTCCTTGCCCAAACCCAACTGGTCGCGCAGGATGCGGGGCTTCACCTCCTCCACCTCGCCGGGCTGCAACTCGTTCAGCCGGAACGGCCCGTAGGAGGTGCGGATCAGCCGGTTCACCGTCAGCCCGACATGGCTCATCGCTCGCCGGATCTCGCGGTTCTTCCCCTCACGGATACCCACCGTCAGCCAGGCGTTCGCGCCCTGGTGGCGGTCGAGCTTCACCTCCATCGGCTGGAATTTCTCGCCTTCGATGGTGATGCCCTTCCGCAGCGGCTCCAGATCGGGGTCAGTCGGGTTGCCCTTCACTCGCACCCGGTATTTCCGCAGCCAGCCGGTCGAGGGCAGCTCCAGCCGCCGCTTGAGTTCGCCGTCGTTGGTAAGGAGGAGGAGGCCCTCGGAGTTGAGGTCGAGGCGGCCCACGGACATTACCCGCGGCATATCCTCGGGCAGGTGGTCGAAGACGGTGTCGCGGCCCTTTTCGTCGGCGGCTGACGTGACCAACCCCTCGGGCTTGTAGTAAAGCCAGAGGCGGGGCGGTTCGGGCTGGCCCACCGGTTCGCCCCGGACGGTGATCTTGTCCTTGGCGGTCACGTTCAGGGCGGGGGAGGTGATGACCTTGCCGTTGACCTTGACCTCGCCCAGTTCGATCAGCCGTTCCGCTTCCCGGCGCGAGGCGATGCCGGCGCGGGACAGGACCTTGGCGATACGCTCGCCTTCGGGGGTTTCGGTCGCCTTTGCGGGGGGCTTTTCTTTTCCGGGCATGGCCATCATCCTTCGGGCCTGCGTGGCCGGGGTGGCAGGGTATCGAAGCGGGCATGAAAGAGCAACGCGAAGGGTTCCGGTCGTTCATGGCCGCCGCGCTGGAGGAGGCGCGGGCGGCGGGGGCGCGGGGCGAGGTGCCGGTGGGGGCGGTGGTCGTCTCGGGCGGACGGGTGCTGGCGCGGGCCGGGAACCGGACGCGGGAGCTGGCCGATCCGACGGCGCACGCCGAGATGCTGGCGATCCGCGAGGCCTGCCGGGTTCTGGGATCGGAGCGGCTGGTGGGCTGCGATCTCTATGTGACGCTGGAGCCCTGCCCGATGTGCGCCGCGGCGATCTCGGCGGCGCGGGTGGGGCGGCTTTACTACGGGGCGGCGGACCCGAAGTCGGGCGGGGTCGCGGTCGGGGCGCGGGTCTTCAGCCACCCGCAGTGCCACCACGTTCCCGAGGTCTATGACGGGATCGGGGCGGGGGAGGCGGAGGCGCTTCTGAAGGGGTTCTTTGCGGGGAAGCGGGGGTGAGTGTCCACAGTGGACAGAAGTTTGGATACCCATGTTTTCAAAGTGTTGTACGCGGGCGTTAGGGATTTGGAAAGGATTGCAGACAGCGCGAACCCCTCGCCCTGACCCCCTCCCCCGGCGGGAGAGGGGAAGCGAGCGGTTGCGTCGAGGCTGGATCTGATCCCTTGAGCGAGTGATGCCGAACCCGTCTTTGATGCTCTCTCTTACAGGGGTAGGGCGCCCGGAGTGACGCTGTTTTCGTTCTCCGGTCGTGGGCTGTGTGTCACGGGCAGGCGCCCGGACCCTCTCCCTTTCCTCACGACCCTCTCCCGGGGTGATGCGGGGCCGCCCGTGGCTGCGCTGCGCCCGGTTCTGGGTCTTCGGCGGGGTTGCGGGCAGACGCATCCGTTGCGCCAGCGGCCGGTCTGGCGCACGGCGCCCTGAGCCCGGGTTAAACCTTGCTTGCTACCCCCTTTGCCCCATGGCGGCGCGGTTCGTCGGGTTTCCCGGCGTACCCCCGTGGCAGTGGCGCGAAGCGAGGCGAAGGAAATCGAAGATGAACAAGGCTATCACCGACGGGCTGGTCCTGATGCCGCCGCCGTTCTCGGCAGGGCTGAACCTCTGGTCGCGCGAGGACGGGACGCCGGGGTCGGGGTCGTATCAGGGCCAGCCGAATGCGGCGCTGGTGACGAATGACCAGGACTTCGCGGGCTGTCTGGAACTGCAGAAGACGGAAGCCACACAGAAGCTGCGCAGTTTCGCGCAGACGCCGGTCCAGCCGGGGCTGTACCTCCGGGTCACGGCGCGAGTGAAGGCGGTGTCGGGGAACCTGCCCTCGGTCCGCATCGCGGCCTGGGCGGGGGACGTGAGTGGGGCAAACGTGGCGGGCCTGCCGCAGACCGGCCCGTCGGTGCAGATCACCTCTTACGGGCAGGTGGTTACGGTGAGCGCGATCATCTCGCCCGCCAGCCGCATGGGGGTGGACCTGCCCTGGTCCTTGCAATCGGTCTACGCGCATGTCGGGCTGGACCTGACCGGCGCGAACGGCGGCGTGGTCAGGATCGACGACATCGTGGTCGAGGATGTGACCGAGGTCTTCATCCGCAAGCTGATGGACTGGGTCGACGTGCGCGACTATGGCGCGCTGGGCAATGGCTCGACCAATGATGCGGCGGCGTTTCTGGCGGCGGATGCCGATGCGCAGGGGCGCGAGATCCTGGTGCCCTCGGGCGTGTTCCGGCTGGCCAGCGACGTCACCATCAACAGCCGCATCCGGTTCGAGGGGACGGTGTCGATGCCCGCGAACCGGCGGCTGGTTCTGACGCGGAACTATGACCTGAACACCTATGGCCAGGCCTTCGGGTCGGAGCTGGAGGGGTTCAAGCGGGCGCTGCAGGCGCTGTTCTACTTCACCGACTATGTGACGTTGGACCTGTCGGGCCGCCGGGTGGACATCACGGCGCCCATCGACGTGGCGGCGCTGGCCGGGCTGACGAGCTTTTCCAGCCGCCGGGGCATCCGCAACGGGTCGCTGAACGCGGTGGCGGGGCCGGGCTGGACGACCGAGGATGTGACCTCCGTCGCGACCTATTCGGCGGCGCAGAACACCACGCTGACCGGGGTGGCGAACGTGGCCAACATCACGGTCGGCTCGCTGGTGATCGGCACGGGGGTGGGCCGCGAGGTCTATGTCACCGCGACGAATGTGGGCGCGGGGACGGTGACGATCAGCCAGCCCTTGTATGCGGCGGTGGGGGTGCGGACCTACACCTTCCGGCGGTTCAGATACATGCTGGATTTCTCGGGCTTCAGCCTTCTTTCGCGGTTCGAGATCGAGGATGTGGAGTTCAACTGCCTTGGCGTCGGCTCGGGTGTGCTGCTGCCGATGGCGGGCAGCACCCAGCGTTTTGTGTCCTGCACCTTCAACCGGCCGCTCGACAGGGCGATCAGCTCGGCCGGGTCAGGGTGTCAGGGCATGTTCGTCGACATGTGCCAGTTCCTGTCGAACGAGCAGTCGGTCCCGGCGGTCGACCGCACCACCATCGCGATGAACGTGCAGGCGAACGACACCAAGCTGCGCAACAACCGGATCGTGCGCTTTGCGCATTTCGCGGTGATGAACGGCACCGGCCACCTGATCCACGCCAACCACTTCTTCCAGGGCGACAGCGTGACGGCGGGGGTGCGGCGCGCGGGGCTGGTGTTCACGCAGACCAACGTCTCGACCGTGGTGACGGGCAACTACATCGACAACTGCTTCATCGAATGGGGCAACGAGCACGACAGCGAGCCGCAGGAGAACGGCGAGTTCTCGTTCGGGGGGCTGAATATCGTC
The DNA here is from genome assembly GCF_016793705.1 of Tabrizicola sp. Taxonomy (GTDB): domain Bacteria; phylum Pseudomonadota; class Alphaproteobacteria; order Rhodobacterales; family Rhodobacteraceae; genus Tabrizicola. Next base: position 28,387 of record NZ_JAEULO010000057.1, on the reverse strand, counting down.
GGCAACGTGTTCATCGCCTCGGACACTTCGACCGCGTTCCGCTGGATCGTGGTCAAGCCCTACGGGTCGGGGCACTTCCTCAGCGGGTTGTCGATCACCGGGAACAGTTTCCGCTGTTTCGGGACCGTGATCGACCGGGTGGACATGGTGGATACCAGTTTCGCGACGCTGGATTTCACCAAGTCGCGCAACGTGCGGGTCGAGGGAAACAGCTTCAACAACGTCGGCCAGTGGATCATCAACCCGGTGCAGGTGATGCACACGCAGAACACGGCAGCCGAGACCTGGAACGTCAGCGCGGGCGGGTTCGTGCCCTTTGGCGGGCGCATCCGGATGGTCGAGGCGGTGGCGCCGGAGGGGATGATCAGCACGGCGGCAAATGCGGCGCGCTATGTGTTCCCCTATTCGCTGCCGGGCACCGGGGCGGGGGGTAACGAGGCGCAGGTGCGCTGGGGTGAGGCGGTGAAGGGTAAGGCGCTGGTCACGATGCGGATGGATGTACCGGCCTGACGGATCGTGTCTCGGGAGGGGTTTGGGGGCGGTCCTTCGGGGCCGCCCTTTTTCACAGGTCCCCGGGCTGGATGTGGAAGGCGCGGGCGAAGCCGCCGTTCAGCAGCGCCGACTGCGGATCGAGGCGGACGAAGGCGAAGTCGGGCAGGTCGATGTAGACGGTTGCCTTGGGGTTGCGTTCGAGCCAGCGGCTGCGGATGGCGGGGCGTGCGGGGTCGTCGGCGGCGATGAAGCTGGCGCGCGCGCGGATCATCAGGCGGGGGTGGGTCATCGGATCGCCCTTGCCTGCGACCTCGCCCAGCATCAGCGCGCAGTCGGGCTTGTCGCGGAGCGCGCGGAAGTGAGGGGCGAGGCCGGAGACGAGCGTGAGGAGCCCGGCCTCGGGGTCGCGGGCGAAGGCGATGCGGCTGATGCCGGGCGTGCCGGTGTCGGGGTCGGTCCAGGCGAGGGCTGCATGTCCGAGCGACAGGAGCTGGCGGACGGTCGCCAGCGCGTCGTCATTGGCGGGCTGGACGGGATCGGGGCGGGTGGAACGGTCGGACATGGCACACCGGAAGCAGTTGACAGGGGGATGGCTCGGGCGTCATCTGGCGGCATTCGTGCCGACCTGCCAGCGATTACTGGCCGTGTTCCCTGGCTTGGACGCCATCATGACCGACAGTGCCCGCGGCCACAATGGCCCGACCGACTTCCTGCCGAAGCTTCTGACCGTCTGGCGCGAGGGCTATGGACTTGCAGACCTGCGCGCCGATGCGCTGGCCGGGCTGACCGTCGCCATCGTGGCGCTGCCGCTGTCGATGGCCATCGCCATTGCCAGCGGGGTGGGGCCGGAGCGGGGCCTCTTCACCGCCATCGTCGGCGGGTTCCTTGTGTCGGCGCTGGGCGGGTCGCGCTATCAGATCGGCGGGCCTGCCGGGGCGTTCATCGTGCTGGTCGCGGCCTGCGTCACGGCGACGGGGGTAGAGGGGCTGATCCTGGCGACCATCCTGTCCGGGGTGATCCTGATCGGGGCGGGGGCGCTGCGCTTGGGGACCTATATCCGCTACATTCCCTATCCGGTGACGGTGGGCTTCACCGCCGGGATCGCGGTGATCATCTTCGCCAGCCAGCTGCACGAGATGTTCGGGCTGACCCTGCCGGGCGCGGAGCCGGGCGAGATCATCGCCAAGGTCGAGGCCTTGTGGGCCGCGCGGGGGACGGTGACATGGGGCGCGGTCGGGGTGACGGCGCTGACGGCGGGGGTGATCCTGGCGCTGCGGCGGGTCAGGCCGCACTGGCCGGGGATGCTGATCGCGGTGGCGCTGACCTCGGTCGTGGTGGCGGTGATGGGGCTGCCGGTCGCCACCATCGGCACCCGGTTCGGAGACTTGCCCAACTTGCTGCCCGCGCCTGCCCTGCCGGATCTGTCGATGTGGCGGCAGGCGCTGCCCTGGGCGGCAAGCTTCGCGCTGCTGGGCGCGATCGAATCGCTTCTCTCCGCCGTGGTGGCCGACGGGATGTCGGGCGCAAGGCACCGCTCGAACGCCGAACTGGTCGCGCAGGGGTTGGCGAACATCGGCTCGGGCCTCTTCGGCGGGTTTTGCGTGACCGGGACCATCGCGCGCACGGCCACCAACGTGCGGGCGGGCAGCAAGGGGCCGGTCTCGGGCATGTTGCATGCGCTGTTCCTGCTGGCCTTCCTGATGGTTGCAGCACCCCTGGCCGCTTATATCCCGCTTGCCGCGCTGGCGGGCGTGCTGGGCGTCGTCGCCTGGGGCATGGCGGAGCGGCATGAGTTCGCGGCGCTCCTGCGGTCCACGCGCGGCGATGCGCTGGTGGTTTCCGTCACTTTCCTGCTGGTGGTCTTCCGCGACCTGACCGAAGGGATCGTGGTGGGCTTCGCGCTCGCCGGTCTCGTCTTCATCAAGCGCATGTCGGAAAGCGCGGCGATGCGGCCGCGCGAGGAGCATATCGAAACGCCGCGGGCGGACCGCGTGGTCTATCACCTGGAAGGCCCGTATTTCTTCGGTGCCGCCGCGCAACTGGGGGGTGTGCTCGACCGCATCGCCGAGACGCCGCGCGCGCTGGTGTTAGAGATGTCGGGGGTGCCCTTGATCGACAGCTCCGGCGCGCGGGGGTTTCACCGACTGGCGGCGCGGGCGGCGAAGCGGGGCGGGCGGCTCTACCTCGTAGGGCTGCGACCCTCGCTCCGGCGCCAGCTTCAGGCGCAGGGGCTGGAGGAGCCGGAAGTGCAATTCCTCGCCGATCTCGCCGCCGTCGATGCGGTTCTGGACGCACAACCCGGCGGCGAATCACGCTGAGCCGCGCCGCGCGACCGACCCGGCCCCTGCCGCGTCCGCCAGAAGCCCCGTTCACGCGGGTGTGAGCGGTAACGGCCCGCGAAAGCAAGCACTTGGGCGCCACAATTTTCACACATTTTCAGAATTGACTTATAGCGAGTGAAGAAATTTACAGAATTATTGATGAAAAATAGGGGGTTACAGAAATCTTTACGAGATGCTAGTCTGGCCTTGGGAAAGAGGGTTCCTGGCCAGTCACTGTCAGTCGTGGAAGGCTGCCGCCTTCCGAGGGGAGAAGAGAATGAGCGAAGCCGCCAAGTCGATCCATCCGCCCTCTGCGGCGTTCGCCGCTGCCGCGCATGTCGATGCGGAAACCTATGCCAAGCGCTATGCCGCCTCGGTCGCCGACCCGGAGGCATTCTGGGCTGAGGAAGGGCTGCGGCTGGACTGGATCAAGCCCTATACCAAGGTCAAGAACACCTCGTTCCAGATGGGCGGCGTCTCGATCAAATGGTTCGAGGACGGGCACCTGAACGTCTCGGCCAACTGCATCGACCGCCACATGCTGACCCGCGCCGACCAGACCGCGATCATCTGGGAGCCGGATGATCCGAAGACGCCGACGAAGCTGATCACCTATCGCGAGCTTCTGGAACAGACCTGCCGCCTGGCCAACGTGCTGAAGGCGCATGGCGTGCAGAAGGGCGACCGGGTCGTGCTCTACATGCCGATGATCCCCGAGGCCGCCTATGCGATGCTGGCCTGCACGCGGATCGGGGCGATCCATTCCATCGTCTTCGGCGGCTTCTCGCCCGATGCGCTGGCGAACCGGATCAACGACAGCGACGCAAAGGTGGTGATCACCGCCGACTGGGCGCCGCGCGCGGGCAAGAAGACCGGGTTGAAGGACAACACGGACAAGGCGCTTCTGCATTGTTCGGATGATGTGAAGGTGCTGGTGGTCAAGCGCACCAGCGACCAGACCAGCTGGGTGCAGGGCCGCGACTTCGACCTGACGGCGGAAATGGCCGAGGCACGGCCCTACTGCCCCTATGTCGAGGTCGGCGCGGAAGACCCGATGTTCATCCTCTACACCTCGGGCTCGACGGGGAAGCCGAAGGGAGTGGTGCATACGACGGGCGGCTATCTGGTCTATGCCGCGATGACGCAACAGCTGACCTTCGACTACCACGACGGCGACGTGTTCTGGTGCACGGCGGATGTGGGCTGGGTCACCGGGCACAGCTACATCGTCTATGGCCCGCTGGCGAATGGCGCGACCACGGTGATGTTCGAGGGCGTGCCCACCTTCCCGGATGCGGGCCGCTTCTGGGAAGTCTGTGCCAAGCACAAGGTCACGCAGTTCTACACCGCGCCGACCGCGATCCGGTCGCTGATGGGCCTTGGGCCGGAATGGGTGGAAAAGCACGACCTGTCGTCGCTGAAGGTGCTGGGGTCTGTGGGCGAGCCGATCAACCCGGAGGCCTGGGCCTGGTATGACACCCATGTCGGCAAGGGCAAGCTGCCGATCGTCGACACCTTCTGGCAGACCGAAACCGGCGGCCACATGCTGACGCCCTTGCCCGGCGCGATCCCGACCAAGCCCGGTTCGGCGACGAAGCCGTTCTTCGGGGTGAAGCCCGAGGTGCTGGATGCCGCGACCGGCAAGGTGCAGTCCGAGACCGAGACCGAGGGTGTCCTGTGCTTCGCCGACAGCTGGCCGGGGCAGATGCGCACCGTCTGGGGCGATCACAAGCGGTTCGAGGAAACCTATTTCAGCCAGTACAAGGGCTATTACTTCACTGGCGACGGCTGCCGCCGCGATGCGGATGGCTATTACTGGATCACCGGTCGCGTGGATGACGTGATCAATGTCTCGGGTCACCGGATGGGCACGGCCGAAGTGGAATCCGCGCTGGTGGCGCATGAGGCGGTGGCCGAGGCGGCCGTGGTGGGCTATCCGCACGACATCAAGGGCCAGGGCATCTATGCCTATGTCACCCTGATGAAGGGTGTCGAGCCGACCGAGGACCTGCGCAAGAAGCTGGAAGCCTGGGTCAGGAACGAGATCGGGCCGATCGCCAAGCCCGACCTGATCCAGTGGGCGCCGGGCCTGCCGAAGACGCGCTCGGGCAAGATCATGCGCCGCATCCTGCGCAAGATCGCCGAGAACGACTTCGGCGCCTTGGGCGATACCTCGACGCTGGCCGACCCCTCGGTTGTCGACGACCTGATCGCCAACCGCATGAACAAGGGCTGAGGCATGGGTCCTGTCCTGATCCTTCTCGGCCCCCCCGGCGCAGGCAAGGGCACGCAGGCCCGGATGCTGGAGGAAGACTTCGGTCTGATCCAGCTTTCGACCGGCGACCTCTTGCGCGCTGCCGTTGCGGCGGGGACCGAAGCGGGCAAGCGCGCCAAGGCGGTGATGGAAGCGGGGCAGCTTGTGTCCGACGAGATCGTGCTGGCGATCCTGAGGGACCGGATGGCTGCGCCGGATGTGCAGAAGGGCATCATCCTCGACGGCTTTCCCCGCACGGCGGGACAGGCCGCGGCACTGGACACGCTGCTGGCGGAAGCCGGGCAGAAGGTGACGGCGGCCATCAGCCTGGAGGTCGAGGACGAAGCAATGGTCGCCCGGGTTTCGGGCCGCACCACCTGCGCCGCCTGCGGCGAGGGGTATCATGACGAGTTCAAGCAACCCGCCAAGGCGGGCGTTTGCGACAAGTGCGGCGGCACGGATTTCAAGCGCCGGGCCGACGACAATGCCGAGACGGTGCGCGAGAGGCTGCAGGCCTATCACGCCCAGACGGCCCCGCTGATCGCGCATTACGACCGGCAATCGGTCCTGGAACGGGTTCCGGCGATGGGCTCCATCACCGGCATCCGCACCCGGCTGGCCGAGATCGTCGGGCGCGTCGCGGCATGAGATTGGCTCTCGCCCTCGCCATGAGGAGGGGCGGGCGGGGCCGGACGGGGAGGGGAGCGCCGCTCGTGGCGTGATCCTTCAGACAACGCCATCCCCGGAGGGGTGGATGACAGCAAAGGTTCGCCGGGACGGGCGGGCCAGACGCCAGAAACAGACGGGGACCGCCTGATTCACCCGAGTCAGGCCACAAGGAGGTATTGCATGGCTACGGCATCAACCAACGTGCGCGATCGCTCGCGCCCCATGACCGGGGAGGAGAAGAAAGTCATTCTCGCCTCCTCGGCGGGAACCATCTTCGAATGGTATGACTTCTATCTCTACGGCTCGCTGGCCGCGACCATCGGCCTGCACTTCTTCAGCCCCTATCCCGAAGCCACGCGCAACGTCTTCGCGCTTCTGGCCTTCGCGGCGGGCTTCATCGTGCGCCCGTTCGGCGCGCTGGTCTTCGGGATGCTGGGCGACCTCATCGGCCGCAAGTACACCTTCCTGATGACCATCCTGATCATGGGCCTGTCGACCTTCATCGTCGGCCTTCTGCCCAGCTACTATTCCTGGGGCATGGCCGCTCCGATCATCCTGATCGCACTCCGCATGCTGCAGGGCCTGGCACTTGGCGGCGAATACGGCGGCGCCGCGGTCTATGTGGCCGAGCACGCACCCGCAAACCAGCGCGGCTATTTCACCTCGTTCATCCAGACCACCGCCACGCTGGGGCTTCTCCTGTCGCTGGTCGTGATCCTTCTCGTGCAGGGCTATGTGAACGGCAACTGGGATCCGACCCCCGCGCTCGACGCGGCGGGCCAACCGAAGATGCTCGCCGACGGCACGCCGGAAATGTGGACGGCCTTCCAGGCCTGGGGCTGGCGGATCCCGTTCCTCGGCTCGATCCTGCTGCTTGCGGTTTCGCTCTACATCCGGCTGCAGATGAACGAATCCCCCGCCTTCCGGAAGATGAAGGAAGAGGGTTCGGCCTCGAAAGCGCCGCTGCGTGAAGCCTTCGGCAACTGGAAGAACGGCAAGATCGCCCTGATCGCCCTTCTGGGTCTGACCGCCGGGCAAGCCGTGGTCTGGTATTCCGGCCAGTTCTACGCGCTGTTCTTCGTGCAGAACGTGATCAAGGTCGACGCCTTCTCGGCCAACGTCTTCGTGGCCTGGTCGCTGATCCTTGGCACCTGGGGCTTCATCTTCTTCGGCAGCCTGTCCGACAAGATCGGCCGCAAGCCGATCATCCTGGCCGGCTGCCTGCTTGCGGCGGTGACCTACATGTGGGTCTTCCCGTTCCTGACCAAGACCGCCAACCCGGTGCTGGCCAAGGCGCATGAAACGCCGATCACCGTGACCGCCGATCCGGCCGACTGCTCGTTCCAGTTCAACCCGGTCGGCACCGCGAAGTTCACCAACTCCTGCGACATCATCAAGGCAGGTCTGACCTCGCGCTCGGCCAACTCCGAAACCGTCGATGGGGCCGCTGGCTCCATCGCCACGGTCAAGGTGGGCGAGACCGTGATCAACGGCTATTCCGGCACCGCCGAGAATGCCGCGGACGAGAAGAAGCGTTTCGACGGCGAGCTGAACGCGGCGCTGACCGCGGCCGGCTATCCGATCAATGCGGCCGAGAACACCTCGGTGGCGAAGGCGGCGCACTTCCTTGACATCTTCACCGGCCAGAAGATCACGATCATCCTGATCCTGACCTATCTGATCCTTCTGGTGACAATGGTCTATGGCCCGATCGCGGCGCAGCTGGTCGAGCTTTACCCGACCCGTATCCGCTACTCCGGCCTGTCGCTGCCCTACCACATCGGCAACGGCTGGTTCGGGGGCCTTCTGCCCGCGACCGCCTTCGCGATCTCGGCCCAGTCCGGCAACATCTATGCGGGCCTGTGGTATGCGATCGTGGTTGCGCTGATGACCGTGGTGATCGGCACGCTCTTCGTGCCGAACGGGACCCACAAGAAGGACATCTTCGCCGACGACAATCGGTAAGAGTCTGAAACCGGGCCGGGGCGCATCGCCTCGGCCCGGATTTCCCTGCTGCTTCCCGACAAGCCGGCCCGCCGGTTTCTCTGGGCGCAGACTGGCGGTCTTTGCCGAAGGTCCGCCGCTTTTTCCGCGTCAGCCGCGCAGCCGCCGCACGATCATTGCAAGGGCAAGCACGATGCCGAGGATGATCAGGTTCGAGACGATCCCCGCCGTGACCGCCCGGGTCAGGTCCTCCGCGCCGTTGCCTTGCGTCGAGGGCAGGACCGCTGCGACGAAGACCACGCCCGCCGCCAGCGGCAGGAACGTCCCGGTCACGGCCTGCGTGCGGTACATCGTGATGACCAGGGCCACGATCAGGCCGATGCGGAACGGGTCCAGAAGCTGCGCCTCGATAAGCTCGATCACGGGTCGTCCTCCCTTTTCCGCCAGTTTCCCGATCCCGGCCGCCCGCACAAGCCCCCGCGTCCCTGGGGGCGGGCGATGAGTGCCCTTGCCGCAGGTCCCCCCGCCTCTGGACCACGTGTCCTGGTGGTCGAGGACGAGGACAATATCGCCGCCGCGCTGGAATTCCTGATCACCCGCGAGGGCTATGCCCATGACCGGGTGGCCTCGGGGTCGGAGGCGCTGCCGCGCATCCGGGCGACGCGACCGGACCTTGTGCTCTTGGACGTGATGCTGCCCGAGGTCTCGGGCTACGACATCTGCGCGGGCATCCGCACCGACCCGGCGCTGGTGGCGGTGAAGGTGCTGATGATGACCGCCCGCGGCTCGGCGCAGGAGCGCAGGCGCGGGATCGAACTGGGCGCCGACGGCTTCATCTCCAAGCCCTTCGAGCTGAAGGATCTGCGGGCCGAGGTGCGGCGCCTGCTGGCGGGGTAAACGTCGCCTCCTCGTGCGACTTCGTCTTCTCGTCGGTCAGCCGCCCTTGAAAGGAGCGACGACGGAGAAGACGAGCTGTCATCCGGCGAACGGATCGTCCGGGTAGCTCACCCAAACCAGATACAACCCCTGCGGCGGCGAGACGGGCCCGCAGGCCGCCCGGTCCCTCGCCTCCAGCGCCGCCCGCACGTCTTCGGGCACCCAGGACCCCGTGCCCACCCGCTCCAGCGTGCCGACGATAGAGCGGACCTGATTGTGCAGGAAGCTCCGGGCGGCAAGATCGAAGCGGTATTCCACCCCGCCGGGATAGGGGTGTTCGGCGATCTCGATCCGGTCCAGCGTCTTCACCGGGCTCTTCGCCTGACAGAGGGTGGAGCGGAAGGTGGTGAAGTCGTGGCTTCCGATCAACATCGCCGCGCCCGCCCGCATCGCGCCGAGGTCCAGCCGGTTCAGCACCTGCCAGACGAGGCCCTTGTCATGCGTCACGGGGGCGCGGCGGGCCACGAGGCGGAAGGTATAGCGCCTGCCAGTCGCCGAGAAGCGAGCGTGGAAGTCGTCCGGGACCTTTGCGCAAGCGAGGATCGCCACCGGGTCCGGGCGCAGATGGGCGTTCAGTGCTGAGGCGAGCTTGAACGGGTCCCAGTCGCGCGTCAGGTCCACATGCGCCACCTGCGCGGTCGCATGAACCCCCGCATCGGTGCGGCCCGCGGCGGCGATGGTATGGGGGCCGGGCTCCAGCTTGCCGAGCGCCCGTTCCACCGCCTCCTGCACCGAAGGCAGCCCCTGCGCCTGCCGCTGCCAGCCCGCAAACGGGCCGCCGTGGTATTCGATCTGCAGGGCATAGCGGGGCATGGCTTGTTCCCTAACCCGGAAAAGGGCGGTCGCGCAATCCTTGCAAAATCCTTAACGCACGCAAGTAAGGTATTGTAAAGATGAAATATTCCAGATTTGTCCACCGTGGACACTTCTGGTGCGGCACGGACAGGCCCGACCGTGCTGTCTTGCCCCTACCAATCCTGCCCGCCCCTGCCTATCTTGGGCCGGGCAGGCAAGAAGGGGCGGCAAGGGTGTTTTCCGGGCTGACGGACGGAATTTCCCGCGGGATCGAGGGGGCGGGGGCATCGCTTTCCGAGACCTTCTTCGATACCACCCTCCGCCTCGGCGTGACCGGCCTTTCCCGCGCCGGGAAGACCGTCTTCATCACTGCGCTGGTCGCGAACCTTCTGAACCGGGGCCGGATGCCGCAGCTCAAGGCGGCAGCGCAGGGCCGCATCCAGGCGGTCTACCTGCAACCCCAGCCCGACCTGACCCTGCCCCGCTTCGACTACGAGGCCCATCTGGCCGCGCTGACCGGCGACAGCCCGCGCTGGCCCACCTCGACCCGCGCGATCTCGGAACTGCGGCTGTCGTTCCGGGTCCAGCCCGCCGGGTTCTTCTCCTCGTGGCGGGGGCCGCACACGCTGCATCTCGACATCGTCGATTACCCCGGTGAGTGGCTCCTCGACCTCGCACTTCTCGACCAGAGCTACGAAGAGTGGTCCGAGGGCACGCTCTCCCGGCTGGAAAGGCGGCCCGAGGCGTCGGCCTACCTGGCGCTGGCCCGGGCCGAGGACGGCGCGCTGCGGCTGGACGAGGACAAGGCGCGGCGGCTGGCGGCGGACTTCACCGCCTACCTGACCGCCGCCCGCGACAAGGGCCGGGTCGATGTGACGCCGGGCCGCTTCCTGTTGCCGGGCGATCTGGCGGGCTCGCCGGTTCTGACCTTCGCCCCCCTGCCGAAGCCTGCCCTGACCCCGCGCAGCAGCCTCTGGCGCGAGATGGAGCGGCGGTATGAGGCCTACAAGTCCCGCGTCGTCCGCCCCTTCTTCCGCGATCATTTCCTTAAGATCGACCGGCAGGTCGTGCTGGTCGACCTCTTGGAGGCGATTCACCAGGGCCCGCGCGCGGTGGAGGACCTGCGCCGGACCATGGCCGAGGTGCTGGAGGCCTTCCGTCCGGGGCGGAATTCCTGGCTGTCCTCGCTGTTCGGGACGCATCGGGTCGAACGCATCCTGTTCGCCGCGACCAAGGCCGACCACCTGCACCACGAACAGCACCAGGCGCTGACGGCGATCACGGCGGCGCTGCTGTCGGACGCGAAATCGCGGGCCGACTTCTCTGGCGCGCGGACCGAGGCGCTGTCGCTGGCCTCCCTGCGGGCGACGGTCGAGGAAATCGTGACGCGCGACGGGGTGGAGGTTCCGGCGGTGCGGGGGACGCTTCTGTCCACCGGCAAGCCCGCGCTGATGTATCCGGGCGCGCTACCGTCCGACCCTGCACGCCTGCTGTCCCCGGCGCGCGAGGGGGCGGAGGCGTGGCTGGACGCGGACTACAGTCTCATGACATTTGCCCCGGCGCGGTTGAGCCTGAAGCCGGGGGAGGGGCCGCCGCACATCCGCCTGGACCGGGCGGTGGAATTCCTGATCGGAGACCAGCTGTGAGCCGTCCGCCAAGGCCGTTCCTGGAGGAGATGGAGGAAGGCGCCGATCCCTCGCTCGCCCCGCCGGTGCCGGATGCGCTGCCCGAGGGGCAGGCGATGCAGGCCGTTGCGGCGCTGGCGCAGGCCCGGGGGTCGGCGCTGACGCGGTTTGCTGTCTGGGCCTTCGGGGCGCTCTTCAGCTTTGCGCTCTCGGTCGCGGCCTATGACTTCGTGACCGGGCTTCTGGTGCGGAATGTCGTGCTGGGCTGGGTCGCCTTTGCCCTTGTGGCGCTTGCGGTGCTGGGCGGCCTCTTCGTCGCTTTGCGCGAATGGGGCGCCTTCCTGCGGCTGAAGCGGCTGGACGGTTTGCGCGAAGGGGCGCTGGCGGCTCGTTCTGCGGCGGACCTGAAGGCGGCGCGGCGGGTGGTGGCGGGCATGACCGGACTCTACGCGGCGCGGGGCGACACCGCCTGGGGCCGGGCGCGGCTGGCCGAGCGCGAGGGCGAGGTGATGGACGCCGATGCGCTTCTGTCGCTTGCCGAGCGGGAGTTGCTGGCCACGCTGGATGCCGAGGCGCGTCTGGTCATCGAGGGCGCGGCGCGGCAGGTGGCGACGGTGACGGCGCTGGTACCGCTGGCCTTGGCCGATGTGGCGACGGCGGCGGTGGCAAACCTGCGGATGATCCGGCGGATTGCGGAAATCTACGGCGGGCGGTCGGGCAGTTTCGGCAGCCTGAAACTGCTGCGCCGGGTCTTCGGCTCGTTGCTGGCGGCGGGGGCGCTGGCGCTGACCGACGACATGATCGGCTCGGTCGCGGGGGGCGGCGTCCTGTCCAAGCTGTCGCGCCGGTTCGGCGAGGGGGTGGTGAACGGCGCGCTGACCGCGCGGGTTGGACTGGCGGCGATGGAACTGAGCCGGCCCTTGCCCTTCGTCGCGCTGGAGCGCCCGGCGGTGTCCTCGCTGGTCAAGCGGGCGCTGGCGGGGCTGGTGGCGCGGGGGTCGTAGGGCGCTTATTGAATTGAGCGCGTTCCGCGCAAGCCTTTTGTCTCGCCTCTGCGCGTGAAGGACGCGCAACCGGCTCGGACGTTGGGGGCGCTTCGCCCCCCAAACCCCCCGAGGATATTTGGAGCCAGGTGAAAGGGCTTGTTCGCGTGACGGATTACCGGAACCTGTCCAGCAGCTTCTGCATCGGGCTGCGCCTGTCTTCCTCGGCCTTCGGGGCGGGAGCGGGGGTCTCGGGCTTGTCCTTCGTCGTCGAAGAGCGTGGGGGAGCGGTGCGCAAGCTGACGGCGTTCAGGAATTTCTGGGCGTCGCCCGCCGCCAGCGCTTCTGCGCCGTCGGAGATGCCGCGGAGGAGGTCTTCCAGCCAGTCGGCATCGGCCTTGGCGAAGTCGTGCAGGACGTAGGCCGCCACCGCGTCCTTGTGGCCGGGGTGGCCGATGCCGAGGCGCACACGGGCGTAGGCGTCGCCGAGATGGGCGTGGATCGAGCGGAGGCCGTTGTGGCCGGCATGGCCGCCGTCCTGTTTCAGGCGCAGTTTGCCGGGGGCGAGGTCAAGCTCGTCGTGGAAGACGGTGAGGTCGGCCATCGGCAGTTTCCAGAAGGCGACGGCGGCCTGGATCGACTGGCCGGAGAGATTCATGAAGGTTTCTGGCTTCAGGAGCGCGACCTTTTCCGCCCCAAGGCGGCCTTCGCTGACCAGCCCCTGAAAGGCCTTGCGCCAGGGGGTGAAGCCGTGGTCGGCGGCAATGCGGTCGACGGCCATGAAGCCGATGTTGTGCCGGTTCATCGCATATTTCGCGCCGGGATTGCCGAGGCCGACCCAGAGTTTCACCTTTGCTCTCCCGTTCCGCGCACCGGGTGGGATATAGCGGGGACAGGGGCTTGAGACAACCGGACGGGACCAGATGCGCAGCTTCACCCTTCGCGGCCTGACGCTTTCCCTGCCGGAGGCGGCGCTGAAGGGGAACCTGGAGCGGGCCTTGTCCTCGGGCCGCTACGAGCATCATGAGGCGGATGCTCTGCTGATGCATCTGCGACCGGGGGACCGGCTGCTGGACCTGGGGGCGGGGCTGGGGTTCATCTGTGCGCTGGCGGCGCGGGTGCTGGGGGAAGCGGCGGTTTTCGGGGTCGAGGCGGGGCCGGAAACGGTGAAGCTGGCGCGGAGAAACCTGGCGGCGAACGGGTTTGCAGGGGTGAAGATCGTTCGGGGCGCGGTGGTGGAGACGGGCGAGGGCGAGGTGGAGTTCGGACAGCGGCCCGCCTTCTGGGCGAGTGCCTTGAAAGGGCCGGAGGGTTGGCCGGAGAATGCCGAGGTCATCCGGGTTCCGGCTCGACCCATCGGCAGGCTGCTGGAACGGTTCCGGCCCACGGCGATCTGCTGCGACATCGAGGGGGGTGAGCTGGAGTTGCTGGCCGAGCCCCTGCGGGGGGTGCGGCTGGTGGTGGTCGAAACCCATCCGCAGGTCTATGGCGCGGCGGGGGTGGAGCGGATCGCGACGGGGCTGGCGGCGCAGGGTTTCGCAAGGGTCGAGGGGGCGAAGGCGGATACGCTGGTCTTCGGGCGTTGCCCGGATGCCGCCGCACCGGGGCCAGCTGCGGGTTGACGCCGGGCGGTCTTTACCCGACCTTGCGGCCCCAGCCAGACCGACGGCCCGTTCGCTTTCTCTTCCCGCGTTCCGGACGTGCTCCAGCCATCACAGCCATGACAGGAGACACGGGATGTATCTGACAATGAACCGCTTCAAGGTGAATGCGGGGCAGGAGGCGGCTTTCGAAACGATCTGGACCGGGCGGGAAAGCCATCTGCCGCAGGTGCCGGGATTCGTCAGCTTTCACCTGTTCAAGGGGCCCGAGGCTGACGGCATCCGGCTTTATGCCTCGCATACGATGTGGAAGAGCGAGCAGGCGTTCAAGGACTGGACGAAGTCCGAAGCCTTTCGCTCGGCGCATTCGGGGGCGGGCGGGCATCAGGGCGTGATGGCCGGGCATCCGCAGCTGGAAGTGTTTGAATCGGTGCAGCATATCGGGGTGTGACCCCGAAAATGCAGTCGGGGGACCCGAAGGCCCCCCGCGCAAATCATGCAACCGGCGCGATCAGGCGCTGGCTTCGGTCGTCTCTTCCGCCACCAGGCCCGAGGGGGCCGCGATGTTGGCGATGACGAAGTTCCGCGCGATGGTCGGCTTGGCGCCTGCGGGCAACTCCACGTCGCCGATGTGGATGACGTCGCCGATCGTCTTGCCGGTCAGGTCGACCGTGATGTGATCGGGAATGTCACCGGCGGTGACTTCCAGCTCGACTTCGTGACGGACAACGGTCAGCGTGCCGCCGCGCTTGAGCCCAGGGGCCGCGTCGTGGTTGATGAAGTCGACGTGGATGAACAGCTCGATCCGGCTTTCATCGTGGATGCGCATGAAGTCGACATGCGTCGGCAGGTCCTTGACCACGTCGCGCTGCACCGAGCGGCAGATGACATGCACGTCCGGCTGGCCTTCGACCTTGAGGTTGAAGAGCGTTTGCAGGAAGCGACCCTGCCGCAGCTTGGTCAGGAGGTAGTTGTAGTTCATCTTGATCGGCTGGGCTTCTGCCCCGTCGCCATAGACGATGCCGGGTACGTTGCCTTCGCGGCGGGCTTGACGGGCGGCCCCCTTGCCTGTCCCCGTCCGTACCTCGGCCTTAAGATCGACGATCTCGCGTGCCATTGGTTCTCTCCATATGATAGTCCGCCATCCTCCAAGGGTGCATGGCGCGACCGGGGGGCTATAGCGACGAATCGGCGGGAAGGGAAGGGCCATATGCCCCATGTCGCTTTCGGCAGTCGGGGGCGTCGCGGGCAGGCTGGATAGGCGCGGTGGGGCGGGCTAGCTGTCGGGTTCCTGCCCGGAGCGCCGCGCGATGATTTCCCTTGCCAACCTGTCCCATGCCCGGCCCGCGATTGCGGCCTTTGCGGCGATGGGCGTGCTGTGGGGGACCTTTGCGGCGGTGCTGCCGGACCTGAAGGCGATGCTGGGGGTGGACGAGCGGCAGCTGGGCCTTCTAATCTTCTGCACGCCGATCGCGGCAATCAGTGCGATGCTGGCGGCGCCGGGGTTCGGGGCGACGGTGGGGCGGCATGCGCTGCCGCTGTCGGTGGCGCTGATGGCGTTAGCTTTCGCGCTGCCGGGGCAGGCATCGGTCTGGTGGCTTTTCCCGCTGGCCATGGGTTTTGCGGGGGCGGCGACGGGGCTGACGGATGTGCTGATGAACGCGCGGGTGGCGGCGATGGAGACCAGCCGCGGGCTGCATCTGATGAACCTCGCCCATGCCGCCTATTCCTTCGGCTATGCCGGGGGGGCGGTGCTGACAGGCGCCTTGCGCGGGGCGGGCTGGGGGCCGGGCTGGGTCATGGGCACGATGGCGGCGGTGGGGGTGGCCTGTGCCGCGCTGACGCTGGAGCGGGACGGGCGGATCGAGGGCCTGCGGAAGCCGAAGGATGGCTTGGGCGGTGCCTTGGGCTGGGTGCCGGTGATCGGCGGCGGGATCGTGCTGATCGCCTTCATGACGGAAAATGCGGCCGAGAACTGGTCGGCGCTGCATATCGAGAAAACGCTGGGCGGCAGCCCCGAGGAAGGCGCGCTGGGACCGGCGATGCTGGCGCTGACGATGGGTTTCGCGCGGTTGGGCGGGCAATGGCTGGCGGGCCGGGTGAACCCCTACACGCTGCTGCGGGTGGGGGCGGTGATCGCCTCGCTGGGTGCCTTGGTGGTGGCAAAGGCGCCGGGGCCGGGCCTCGCCTACCTTGGGTTCTTCGTGATGGGGATCGGCGCCTCGGTCCTGGCGCCGACGGCCTTTTCGCTGGTTGGGCAGTTGAGCGCACCGGAGGCGCGGGCAAGGGCAGTCGCGCGGGCGACGTTGCTGGGGTATTTCGGCTATTTCGTCGGCCCGCCGCTTCTGGGCCTGATCGCGGGCACTTTCGGGCTGCGGGCGGCTTTCGTCTATGCCGCCTGCCTTGTCGGCATGGTCTTCGTGCTGGCCCCTGTGCTGGCGCGTCAGCGGACCTGAATTTCCAGGAGGCGCGGCCCGTCCTGCGGCGTCGCCAGCATGTCCGCCAGCTCATCAGGGTCTTGCGGCACGCAGGCATAGAGCATGTCGCAGGCCATCGCAAAATGCTCCATGTCCAAGGGTGAGGGATCGCAGCCGAGGATCGGCTCGATCTTTGCCTGACGCAGCGCCTCGGCGATTTCGCGGAAACCGGCGTTGTTCCAGACGACATAGGTGATCGGCAGCTTTTCATCGACGGCGGTGCGCAGCTCGCCGGGCGAGAATTGCAACCCGCCGTCACCGATCAGGCAGACGACCGGCACGCCGGGGGCGGCAATCGCGGCGCCGACAGCCGCGCCGGGGCCATAGCCAAGCGCGCCATAGCCGGTGGCGGCGTTGAACCAGCCGCGCGGGCGGTCGTGGTCGTAATAGAGGTTCGCGGCATAGATCGGCTGTGTGCTGTCGCCGACGATGATCGAGTTCGGCATGGCATCGCGGATCGCCTCGACCATGTCGAGCTGGGCGGGCATCGGTTCATAGAGGTTGGCAAGCTCGGCCCGCGCGGCCTGGCGCAGGGCCTCGGCGCGTTCCGGACCCTCGCGGTTGGCGCGGATGGTCATGGGCAGAAGCGCGGCCATCATGGCCCCGGCCTCGGCCTTGACCGGCATCTTCGCGGGATGGCGGGCCAGCTGGTCGGCGCAGATGTCGATGCGGATCATGTCCGACAGGTTCGGTACCCGGCCATTGGCATACATGTCATAGTCGGTCGGCCCCAACTCGGTGCCGATGGCGAGGATCTGGTCGGCGTCGGCGATAAACTGGCGGACCGGGGTCAGGCTGGGCGAGGCGGGAACCGACAGTCGGTGCCGGAACATCGCGCCGCGCGCGTTCACCGTCTGGATGACCGGCGCGTCGAGCGATTCCGCCAGTTTCTGTAAATGGATCTCCGACCCGCGGATGCCGCCCCCGGCCAGGATCACCACCCGTTCGGCGGCGTTCAGGGCGGCGGCGATGCTGCGGATGCGGCCGAGCGGCAGCGGCACGGTGCTGCCGGCGACCACGGGGGGCGGCAGTTCGGGGCAGGGCTGGGCCATCATGTTGGTGGAGATCTGGATATGCGCGGGGCCGGGCCGGCCCGAGGTCATCGCGGCGAAGGCGCGATCAAGCACATCGCCCAGCTTCTTCGGGTCGGTCACCGTCTCGGTATGGCAGAGGGTGGCGACCATCGCACCCTGGTCGGGAAGCTCGTGAAGGCGACCGAGGCCCTTGCCGAGCGTGTCGCTGCGGCCAAGGCCGGAGATGACCAGCATGGGGACGCTGTCGGCCTTGGCCTGGGCCATCGCGGTAAGCGTGTTGGTAAGGCCCGGGCCAGTGATCACGAAGGCGGCGGCGGGCTTGCCCGAGACGCGGGCGTAGCCGTCGGCCATGAAGCCCGCGCCCTGTTCGTGGCGGGGGGTGACGTGGCGGATGCGTTCCCCTGCGGCGGCGAGGCCGCGGTACAGCTCGATCGTGTGGACGCCGGGGATGCCGAAGACGGTGTCGATCCCACGGGCGATCAGGCCCTCGACCAGACGAATGCCGACGGTGGTCATGCTGCGTTCCCCAGGATGCTGGCCGCATGGACGGCGATGCGGTTGGCGGCCTCGACCGTGCGGTCGTCAGGTTGGGTGAGCGACAGCCGGAGCCAGCCGGAGAGCCCGGCGCCGAAACTTTCGCCGGGCATGACGGCGACCTTCTGTCGATCGAGAAGCGAGGCGGCAAAATCCTCGCCCGAGAGGCCGGTGGCGCGGACGTCGACCAGGGCGAACATCCCCGCCTCGGGCCGGTGGACGCGCAAACCGCCGACGCCGTCCAGAGCGCGGGCGATGATCCCGGCGCGCCGCGCGAAGCGGTCGGCCATGCTATCGGCGACAGGCGAAGGTTCGGAAACTGCAAGTTCTGTCAGGTCGGCGATGAAGGGTTGGCTGCCGAAAAGCATGGTTTCTGAAAGTGGCAAGAGACGCGCGCAGAATTCCGCGGGCCCCACACACCAGCCGGAGCGGAACCCGGGGGCGGCATGGGACTTGGAAATCGAGGAGGCGACGATGGTGCGACCGGCGAGTTCCGGGACGTCGAGCGGTGAGGCGAAGGGAACGTTCGGGAAGACCAGGTCTTCGTAGACTTCGTCGGCGAGAATCCAGAGATCATGCGCGCGGGCGAGATCTCCCAGGGCGCGGATGTCCGCTGGGCGCAGGACGGCGCCGGTGGGGTTGTGCGGCGAGTTGAGGAAGAGGACGCGGGAGCGCGGGGTGATCCGGGCCGCCACGTCGGCTGCCTGCATGCGGAAACCGTGCTCGGGTTTCAGCGGCACCGGGACGGCGGTCGCGCCCGTCTGGGCGATCAGCCCCTCGTAGGTGGCATACATCGGGTCGCCGATCAGCACCTCGTCCCCGGCTTCGACCAGCGCGCGGAGCACGGCGTAGAGCACGGTCTGGGTGCCGGGCAGGCACATGATCTGGTCGGGGGCGATCGCGCGCCCGCGTCGGGCAGTGTAGCGGGCGGCGAGTGCAGCGACGACGCCGGGTTCGCCCCGACCGTTGGAATAGCCGGTGCGGCCCGCGCTCATCGAGCGGGCGGCGGCCTCGATGAAGCGGGAGGGGGTGGGCACATCGGGTTCACCGATGGTCAGCTCGATGATGTCCTCGCCCGCCGCCTTCATGGCACGGGCGCGGGCATGCAGTGCCCATTTCGCCCCGGCAAGCCCGGAGAGGCGGTCGGTGACGGAGGCGTATCTCATGGCAGGGTCTTTCCGAATTCGGGCAGCATGGCGGTATGGGCAAGGAGGTCGACGCCCAGGATGGCCCCGACCGAGGCGAGGCCGATGGTGATCACCTCGCCCGGCGCGAAGGTGGCGGGCAGCAGAGATCCCTCGACCCAGAGCCCGTCGATCAGCGCGTTGCAGGCGATGGCTTCGGCCCGGGTCTGGCCCGGGAGGAGGGTGCGGGGCAGGGTCTCGATCAGCTTTTGCAGGGTGTCGCGATAGGCAAGGTAGCTGGCTTCGTGCACGGCCATCAGGTCGGGGTCGCTGCGGACCTTGTGCATGTAGCCTGCCCACAGCACAACGGCGCCCGCGTCCAGCACCGGCGGGCGCAACGAGGCGGCGATGAAGGCGGCGAGGCGCTCCTCGGGCTTGGCACCGACGGCTTCGATGGCGTCGGCCCCCTTTGCCGTCATCCCATCCATCAGTGCGCGGTAGGCAGCGCGGGAAAGTTCGTCCTTGGACTGGAAGTAGTGCCGGATCAGGCCCGGCGTGACGCCCGCGCGTTCGGCGATGGCGCGGACGGTCGCAGCCTCGGGGCCACCTTCGGCCACGAGGTCCTGCGTCGCGGCGATCAGAGCCGAACGACGGGTCTCTTCGCTTTCGCGACGGTAGAGGCGGCGGGCTGGTTGCATGGCACGCGATCTGTTACACGCTCGTATAATCGTCGCAAAGGCCGGTCCGGTCAACAGGATAAGGCCTAAGAGCTGCCGTGGACGTCCTTGTGGATGATCACGTCTGTCTGCGGATAGGCGGCAAGGATCGCACGGCGGAGCGCCGCGCCGATGTCATGCGCCTGACGCAGGCTCTGGTCGCCGTCGAGCTCGATGTGCAGGTTCACGAAAACGCGGCTGCCGGCGGTGCGGGTCTTCAGGTCGTGATAGCCACGCACGCCGGGCCAAGCTTCGGCGATCCGGCCGATTCCCTCGATGATAGCCGGGTCGGCCGCGCGGTCCATCAGCGCGTCCCAGGCATTCTTGCCGATACGGAGCGCGCCGATCATCATCACGGCGGCCGCCGCAAGCGCGACCACGGCGTCGATGGAACCAATCCGGTAGCGGCTGGAAATCCAGAGCGCGGCAATCGCGCCAAGACTGGGGAGGAGATCGCCCAGATAGTGCAGCCGATCGGCGGCCACGACCTTGCTGCCGGTGCGTCGTGCGACGCGACCTTGCCACCAGACCAGCCCCAGAGTCAGCAGGATCGAGACGACCATGATCACCAGACCGCGTCCCTCGGAGGCCAGTTGAGGCGGCGTCTCGGCCATCAGTCGGCGAATGGCGGACCAGCCGATCACGCACGAGGAGGCCAGGATGAAGGCGGATTGCGCAAGCGCGGCAAGGTCCTCGGCCGAAGTGTGGCCGAAGGCATGGTCCTCATCCGCCGGGCGGGCGGCGTAGACGATGGCGGCGGCGGCCCCGAGAGACATCATCAGGTCGAGCGCCGAATCGGCCAGCGAGGCGGCGATGGAAAGCGCTCCGGTCTCGGCCAATGCCCAGAGTTTCAGCGCGACCAGGATGCCGGCGACGAGGACGGAGGCGATACCGGCTGAGAGGGTCAGCCGGATGCCGGGCGGTAAGGAATCATTCGACAATCTCACCCTCCTTCACGCCCCAGACCGCGCTGGTCCGGATCCAGCCGCGTGTGCCGTCGAGCGAGACGCGGCACCAGTCCGGAATGCATTCCAGGATACGGCCGACGACGCCCATCTCGGCCTGGGCCAACACAACGGCGGTATCGGACGGTCCGTCGCGCAATTCGGCCATGTCGAGCGTGACGAGGAGGGTGCGGACACCGGAGAGGAGCGAATAGTGGACCCAGCCGCCCGCGCCTTCGGAGTCCTCGACCCGGCGCCAGTTCTCGTATTCGGCGGTGATCTTCAGCGGCATCCCGGCGCGGGTGAAGACCCAGTCGATCCGGTGCGTCAGGCCGGGACCACGGCGGGCGTTCCCTTCCGAGCCTTTCAGCGAGACGAAGCGGGGGAGGGGCAGGTTGGTCACGCAACCTATGTCGGGCTGACATTGCTTTTCGGGCGGCTTGTCGGTCTTGACCGGCGCATCGGCTTCCTGCGCAAGCGCCATCGCGCCGCAAAGCGCGCCCAGAACCGCCAGAACCACCGTCAACCGCTTCATGCCGCTGCCTCACCGGAGATCGCTTTTCGCGACACCGCCCACCGTTACCGCTCACCGGGTCTTGTGCATCGCCCCGCTTGGCGGCACCTTGCCCCAAGGACGCCGGATTTGGAAGTCTCGGGGAGATCACGCATGCCTGCCAGCCAACTGACCGTGATCGTGACGCGACGCCTTCCCGAGCCTGTGGAAACGCGGATGAAGGAGTTGTTCAACGTCGAACTGCGCGACCCGGACGTGGCGATGACCCGCGAGGAGCTTGCCGAAGCGATCCGGCGGGCGGATGTGCTGGTGCCGACGATCACCGATGTGATTGATGCCGGGGTGTTGGCGCAGGCGGGCGAGAAGCTGAAGCTGATCGCCAACTACGGCTCGGGGTTCGACCATATCGACGTCGCGACGGCGCGGCAGCGCGGCATCCTGGTCTCGAACACGCCCGGCGTCGTGACCGAGGATACCGCCGACATGGTGATGGCGCTGATTCTGGCGGTCACGCGGCGGATTCCGCAGGGGTTGCAGATGATGCAGTCCGGAAGCTGGACCGGCTGGTCGCCGATGGCAAACCTGGGCGGGCGGCTGGGCGGTCGGCGGCTGGGCATCCTGGGGATGGGGCGGATCGGCTCGGCGGTGGCCAGGCGGGCGCGGGCTTTCGGGCTTCAGGTCCACTACCACAACCGCAAGCGCCTGCGCCCGGAAGTCGAGAGCGAGCTGGAGGCGACATACTGGGAAAGCCTGGATCAGATGCTGGCGCGGATGGACATCGTCTCGGTCAACTGCCCGCATACGCCGTCGACCTTCCATCTCTTGAATGCGCGGCGGCTGAAGCTGATGAAACCCTCTGCGGTGGTGGTGAACACCTCGCGCGGCGAGGTGATCGACCAGAACGCGCTGACCCGCGCCCTGCGCGCGGAAGAGCTGGCGGGGGCGGGGCTCGACGTCTACGAGCATGGCACCGACATCAACCCGCGGCTTCTGGAACTGCCGAACGTGGTGCTGTTGCCGCATATGGGTTCGGCGACCGTCGAGGGGCGGGTCGAGATGGGCGAGAAGGTGATCATCAACATCAAGACCTTCGCCGATGGCCATCGTCCGCCCGACCAGGTTGTGCCGGGGATGTTCTGAAGCACAACCTGTAGGCGATTTCGTTCGGTTTCTTTCTTGTGGAGAAAATCTTTCTATCCGACCGCGGCGATTGCCGAGGTGTCATTCGCTAGCTAAGCAATTTTGACGGATTGCGGCAATCGGGCCGCCTGTCCGGTCTGTTGGGGAGACGGAAATGAGGGATTTCGTGAAGTCGGCAATGGTTGCCGCGACTGTCCTGTCGGCATCGGTGGCACATGCCGGCGGTCCGGTGATCATCGAGGAGGAAGGCAACGACGCGCTCATTGCGGCGGAGCCCGGCAGCAAGATCGGCATCCTGCCAATCCTCGGGGCGCTGGTTCTGGTTTGCCTCGTGGCCTGTGGCGGTGGCGACGACGATCCGGCGCCGACCACGCCGGATCCCGATCCGAAGTGAACCCTGGCAGGCCTGGATGCTTTCGTCTGATCGAAAGCTGACGGGCAAAGTCCGAACGGTGACCAGGAGGGCGGCGGCGGCCATCTCGCAAAAACGCGAGTCCATCTGGCGCATGTCCGGCGTACCGGGTCATGTTTCAGTGCGATCCACCCCGCTGCCGGGCGTCTGAGTTGCTATTTCGGCGCCTTCAAGATGTTGCAAATAAGCCAAACCTGTTGAGGATTCGGCTTCCCGGGTAACGAATCCGTTGTGTCAGTTGGGCCCTGCCCCTAGCGTCGAGTGGCATGTGCCCGGATGATCCGGAATAGAGAGAGGAACTGCCATGAAAGAAATCATTTCGCCGATGCTGGCGCTTGCGCTGACCGCTTCTGCCGCGTTCGCGGGTGGCCCGGTTGTCGTGGAAGAAGAGCCGGTTGTCGAGGCCGCTGCGCCCCGTTCGGGCTGGATCGTTCCGGTCGTCGTCGGCCTGGTCGTGCTGTGCGCGATCGCCTGCGGCAACGACGACGATGCGACCACCGGCACCACCGGGACCACCACCCCCGGCTGATATCGGTCTTCCTGGCTTGGCCTTGAAGGAAGCGGCAGCGCATCTTGCGCTGCCGCTTTCATTTTGCCAATCGCGGCGGGAGCGGCGCCTGGTCGTCCGCACCCCATGGCTGCCGGAAGATTGCGACATTTGATGCATGTTTGGCACAAGGCGCTTTCCCCTTGCTCTGGCCGCGTGAACTGGGTTGAACTTGTTCCCCGCAACCGGATACAGGGTGTCGGCAAGGCGGATACCGTCCGGAAATGCATGTGTAAGGAATGTCATAATGACCAAAGTTGTCCCCACTCTGCTCACGCTGTCGCTGGCGCTCGGCTCGACCGCTGCCTTTGCTGGTGGCCCGGTTGTCATCGAGGAGGAAGGTCAGCCGGAAGTCGTCGCTGAATCGCCGCGCTCGGGCTGGATCGTGCCGGTCGTCGTTGGCCTGGTCGTGCTTTGCGCGATCGCCTGCGGCAACGACGACGATGCGACCACCGGGACCACCGGCTTCGCCGTCTCCTGATCAGTCTTCCTGGCTCAGCCTTGAAGGAAACGGCAGCGCGCCCTGCGCTGTCGTTTTGATTTTGACCAAATCTTGCGAGAGAATCGATTGGTCTTCTGCGCCCATGGCTGTCGGCGGAGTGGGAGGGGGAGCGGGAATTTGATGCACCTTTGGCACAAGCAGCATTTTCCTTTGCGCTAACACCGTGAGCTGGCTTGAACTTGTTCCGCAGCCGGGCACAGGGTGTCGGCAAGGCGGATACCGCCCGTTCATGCATCTGTAAGGAATGTCATCATGACCAAAGTCGTCCCCACTCTGCTCACCCTGTCGCTGGCGCTCGGCTCGACCGCTGCCTTTGCTGGCGGCCCGATTGTCATCGAGGAAGAAAGCCAGCCGGAAGTCGTGGCTGAATCGCCGCGCTCGGGCTGGATCGTTCCGGTCGTCGTCGGCCTGGTCGTGCTTTGCGCGATCGCTTGCGGCAATGACGACGATGCGACCACCGGCACCACCGGCACCACCGTCCCCTGATCAGTCTTCCTGGCTCAGCCTTGAAGGAAACGGCAGCGCGCCTTGCGCTGCCGTTTTGATTTTGGCCAATCGTTGCGCGAGAATCGATGTGGCGGGAGCCGGAATTTGATGCAGCTGTGGCACAAGGCGCATTTCCCTTCGCCCTGGCCGCGTGAACTGGGTTGAACTTGCCTCGCAGCCGGATACAGGGTGTCGGCAAGGCGGATACCGCCCGTTCATGCATGTGTAAGGAATGTCATAATGACCAAAGTCGTCCCCACCCTGCTCACGCTGTCGCTGGCGCTCGGCTCGACCGCTGCCTTTGCTGGTGGCCCGGTTGTCGTCGAGGAAGAAGGCCAGCCGGAAGTCGTGGCTGAATCGCCGCGCTCGGGCTGGATCGTTCCGGTCGTCGTCGGCCTGGTCGTTCTCTGCGCGATCGCCTGCGGCAACGACGACGATGCGACCACCGGCACCACGCTCACCGGCAGCTGACATCGGTTTTCCCGGCCGGGCCTGGAAAGGAACGGCAGCGCAAAGCGCGCTGCCGTTTTCTTTTTGACCAAATCTTGCGAGAGAATCGATTGGTCTTCTGCGCCCATGGCTGCCGGGGGAGTGGGAGGGGGAGCCGGAACTTGATGCAGCTGTGGCACAAGCAGCATTTTCCTTTGCGCTAACGCCGTGAGCTGGCTTGAACTTGTGCCGCAGTCGGGCACAGGGTGACGACAAGGCGGATACCGCCCGTCCATGCATGTGTAAGGAATGTCATCATGACCAAAGTCGTCCCCACTCTGCTCACCCTGTCGCTGGCGCTCGGCTCGACCGCTGCCTTTGCTGGCGGCCCGGTTGTCATCGAGGAAGAAGGCCAGCCGGAAGTCGTGGCTGAATCGCCGCGCTCGGGCTGGATCGTTCCGGTCGTCGTCGGCCTGGTCGTTCTCTGCGCGATTGCCTGCGGCAACGACGACGATGCGACCACCGGCACCACCTTGGTCAGCCAGTAAGCTCGGCCGCCAAAACTCGTTAAGGGGCCTGGTCGCCGGAACCGGCGGCCAGGTCTTTTCTTTTCTAGATCCCGTTGATCGGCACCTTGAGGAAACGCTTGCCGCTTTCGTCTGCCGGGGGCAGGTCGCCGCCGCGCATGTTCACCTGCAACGAAGGGATGATCAGCTTGGGCATCGCCAGCGTCGCGTCCCGCGCCGTGCGAAGCGCAACGAACTCGTCGCGCGACTTGCCCGCGATGTGGATGTTGTGGGCCTTCTCCTCGCCCACCGTGGTCTCCCAGCGGATGTCGCGCCCGTTCGGGCCATAGTCGTGGCACATGAAAAGCCGCGTCGCGTCGGGCAGGGACAGGACCTTCTGGATGCTGTCGTAAAGCTGCCCGGCATCGCCGCCGGGAAAATCGGCGCGGGCCGAGCCGCCGTCGGGCATGAAGAGCGTGTCGCCGACGAAGGCCGCGTCCCCCATCACATGCGTCATGCAGGCGGGGGTGTGGCCGGGAGTGTGCAGCGCGATGCAGGTCATGTCGCCCACCTGGTAGGTGTCCCCGTCGTCGAACAGCCGGTCGAACTGCGACCCGTCGCGCTGGAACTCGGTGCCTTCGTTGAAGATCTTGCCGAAGGTGTCCTGCACCATGGTGATGTTGCGGCCGATGCCGATCCTGCCGCCGAGCTGCCGCTGGATATAGGGAGCCGCAGAAAGGTGGTCGGCGTGGACATGGGTCTCGATCAGCCAGTCCAGTTGCAGGCCGTGGGCGCGGACGAAGGCGATGATCTCGTCGGCGTGGGTATAGGTGATCCGCCCTGCAGCATAGTCGATGTCCATCACGGAATCGACGATGGCGCAGGCAGGTGAGGCCGGGTCCTTCACCACATAGCTGATGGTATTGGTCGCGGGATCGAAAAAGCCGGTGACTTCGGGCTTGACGGACAGGTCGACGGTTGGGGTCATGGGAACCTCCGGGATCAGGCGGGCTTGCGAGCGGGTGCGCGGGCTTGCAGCACCCGCGCGCCGAGGAGGCCGCCGATCAGGGCGGCGAGGAACAGGAAGACCGCGGGATCGCCCGTGCCGATGGCCGGAAGCGCCCCTCCGGGGCAGAAACCGGCGATGCCCCAGCCGATACCGAAGGTGGCCGAGCCGAGGATCAGGCGGCGGTCGATGACGCGGGTGTCGGGCAACTGGAAGCGGTCCTCGAACGCCGGGGCGGGGCGGGCCAGCACCAGACGGTATCCGGGGATCGCGACGGCAAGCGCACCCGCCATCACGAAGGCGAGGCTCGGGTCCCAGGTGCCAGCAAGATCGAAGAAATTCAGCACCTTGGCCGGGTTGGCCATGCCCGAGACCGAGATGCCGAGGCCGAAGATCAGGCCGACGAGAAGGGCGGTGACAAGACGCATCTCAGCCCCCCACCACATGCCGCAGAAGGAAGACGGTGGCAAAGGCGGTGGCCATGAAGCACAGGGTCGCCACCATCGACCGGCGCGAGAAACGGGCATTGCCGCAGACCCCGTGGCCCGAGGTGCAGCCGCCGCCATAGCTGACGCCGACCCCGACGATCAGCCCGCCGACGGCCACCGCCAGGTTGGAAATCGGAAGGTCGATGATGGGCATCTGCCCGGTTGCCAGCAGGTAGACCAGCGGCCCGGCGGCCATGCCGACGACCAGCGCCGCGCGCAGTCGCCAGTCCACCGGATCGTCGAAGCGCAGAAGCCCTCCCAAGATGCCGGTGGCGCCCAGGATCCGACCGTGCAGGGCCATCAGAAGAACGGCGGCGAGGCCGATCAGCACGCCTCCGCCAAGTGAGGACCAGGGAGTGAAAGTTGTTTCCATGGGTTCCTCAGATATTGCGGGTGTTGATCCCTGCAAGGTGGCAGGGCGGACAGAAGCCCAGTATGGCAGCGCCCGGCATGATGACACCAACGAGCGCCGCTGCCCAGACCATCCAGCCAGAGAGCCAGCCAGGACAACTCGACCAGGCGACGGCGTTGCAACCCGTCCATGGTGCGCGACATTGATTCCCGCACTGTGCCAAGCTCGACCGCCGGTCCGGCGGTAAGGCTCTGCAAGCCGGTGACGCCATCGATCCAGACCCTTGCGGCATCTTCAACTGGAAGATGAATTTGTACCACCTATGCCCAATACTGACCCAAATGCCGCCATATTCTGTGGTGAGGAGGGCGGCACGAAGAATGACTCCCTGCCGATGGGATCGCAAGGGATGTCCGCAATTCGCCAACCTGGACGGGCTGGCCGACGACAGAGGATCGAGATGATGCTGGGTCACGCAGGGGTTTCCGGTTTCGCCCGGTTCGGGATATGGGCATTGGCGGCCACGCTCGGATGGACCGCCGGAGCGTCGGGACAGACTTTCCGGCTGGGGACTCGCGCGATGCCGGTACTGATCGAGGTCGAGGCACTTGCATCGAATCCCGAAACCGTGCGGCTTCTGGTCGGGCTGGGGCGCATAAGGGCCGACCTGCAATTGGGAATGCTGGTGCTGGGCGAACCGTCGGCAGAGGCGCATTTCAGCCATCCGCTGACGGAAATCTTTCCGGGCATCGCCGAGGGGTTGCTGGCGGCGGGCGTGCCGGACCTGGGTCCCGCGTTGCAGGCCCTGAAGGCCGGGGGCGGCAAGGATGTCGTCCGGAAGAACTATCTTGAGGCGGAGAAGGCTCTGCTGAAGGCACGCAGCATGCTCAATCCCTCGGGCGAGGATGCGACGCTGGCGGTGGTTGAGCTTGCGAAAGGGTCCGCGGGCCTGATCGACGCCTCGGGCAAGACCGACGCGAAAGCCTACCAAACCGCCTGGGCGCAGTTGATGGTGGCGCGGGGCGAGTTGGACCTGCTCGCACGCAGTGCGGACCTGGGCTTGGCGAAGCTCGCGGTGGCTGAGGCCATGGCCCTTGACGAGATCATTCTCTCGATGCCCGATCCGAACCAGACCGCCCCGGTGATCTTCGACCCGGCGCCGATCCTGAAGCTGATCGAACGGCTTGAGGCGACCGACGAGGCGGCCTGAGGCAACCCCTGAAAGCGTCGCATGCCCTGATTCCTGAACCGGTCGGGTCTGTCGCGGGCCGAGGGGCGCGCTTGGCCTTTCCCGCGGCGACCAACCTGTGGCGCCCGCTGGCAGCCAGTCCTTGCTGAGGCCACCCGCATGGCGGAGAGAGACATGACCCACTGTGCAAGGTCGGTTTGCGCTTGGAACCATTGTTCCCCTGATCTGCCACCTTTCCCCTTGCCCCCATCCCGCCGCCCCGATAAACGGGCAGGCGGAGACGTGGCCGAGTGGTCGAAGGCACGCCCCTGCTAAGGGCGCAGACCTCTAAAGGGTCTCGAGGGTTCGAATCCCTTCGTCTCCGCCA
>NZ_JAEULO010000036.1 GCF_016793705.1 Tabrizicola sp. | reverse complement strand
GTGGGGTTGGTCACGGCCTGCCGCTTGGCGGGCTGGCCGACCAGGCGTTCGCTTTCCGTGAAGCCGACGATGGAGGGCGTCGTGCGCGCGCCTTCCGAATTCTCGATCACCCGGGGTTGCGAACCATCCATGATGGCAACGCAGGAGTTGGTGGTCCCGAGGTCGATCCCGATGACTTTGGCCATGTGTGTATCCCTTTACTTCAGGCGATGTTCCGGCAAGGACCCTCGATGCGCAGGCATCCCCACCTTGTGAAAAGCGTCAGGTCTGGCGGCCCGGCGCCCGTGTGTGGCGTATATAGGCAGGCGTTTTCGGGCCTGCAACGGTTGCCGCGCGGGGTGCTGCGCGAATCTTCGGCGCCGATGCGCGGAATTCCGTAAAACTGTCGGATTACGATTTACGAAGTCTCACGGCAGGCCCAGGCGGCAGCAGCCGGACAGGCGCCCGCCCCGGCCGGATACCGTCAGGAAAAGATCGGAGGCGATGCCGAAGCGTCGGTCGGACATGCCGTCGGAGCATTCGGCAGGTGTGAGGACGAGAACTCCTTCCGGCAGTTCGACGGCAGCGGCCCCCGACGAGATGAGCGCGGGCCAGGTGGTCGTAATCGGCAAGGCCCGAGCGGTCGGGTCATCGGGTGCCCGGAACCGGGACGCCCAGTTGGCAGGGTCGATCTGCAGCGACCAGAACGGCTCGGTCCCGAGGCAGACAAGAGGGCTTTTCAGCAGGTTCCAGTCGAGGTCGTCCGCGCGCTTCAGAAACTGCATCGAAGCGAAGCCCGTGCCTTCAGCGGCGTTGACCACCGCCCAGCCGTCCTGCACGGCGACGACTTCGACCCCGGTGGCTTCGGGGGCGAGCGTCCCGATGATCCGCGCATCTGCCGAAGGTTGTTCCCGGATATTCAGCACGTCGTCCGAAGCCACCCCGGTCACGTCATGCAGCGCCGGATAGACCTCGGCCCGCAGGGGAAGCGCAAACGCCAGTAGCAACAGGAAGACCCGCATCACCGCCGCTTGCCCCAGCTGGCCGAGGCATGCTGGCGGGTGAAGAATTCCGCCATCAGCCCGATCAGGATGCAGATCAGCGCGTATTTGATCGCGTAGTGATAGTCGGTGTAGCGCGGCGTGTAGTTCAGGAAGACAAAGCCCCGCGCCTGGTCGATGGTGTGGAACAGCGGGTTCCAGTCGAACAGGTCGCGCCGCTTTGGTGCCAGGTTGTTGGCCAGCACCATCTTGCCCGAGGCGATCATGTTGGCCCGCGTGTAGAGCAGCACCAGGATTCCCACCAGCTCGGGCTGCCAGGGCTTGGCCGACAGGAACACCATGCCGATGCCGATGCCGGTGAACCAGGACAGCAGGTACATCCCCAGCATCCCGACGGGCTCGTCGATGGTGACCGGGTTCCAGGCGGCATGATAGACGAACAGGATGACCCCGGCCGACAGCGTCTGCTGGTAAAGCGAGGACAGCGCGGCCCCCATGATCGAGATGATCGGGTTCATCGGCGCGTGCATCATCATCGTCGACGTCGGCCCGTCCGCGGCCGAGACGGCGCGGATGGCCTTGATATGCGTCATGAACATGAAGACGCCCGACATGACGTACAGCATGAAATCGCCCCGCACGGCGATCCGGCGCATCCCGAAGAGCTGCATCATGAAGAACATGACCAGAAGCATGATCAGCGACTGCACGATCGACATGACCAGGCCCAGCACCGCATTGTTGTGCGACTTGCGCAGGTTGCGGACCGCGACGTGGTAGATCAGCTCCAGCGTCTCGAACGCCAGGCTGAGCCAGGACCGCGCAACGGGCTTGTGTCGGAACATGCGTCTTTCCTTCCGGTCGGCATCCTGTACCAGGAAATCTTGCCGTTCCGTTGACGGCGAAGGATAAGGGCCCCCGGACCTTTGATCAATCGCCACGGGGACTGTGATGGATTTTGCCGAACTGATGCCGCTTTTCCGCCGATTGGCGCTGGAGGCGGGTGCGCGCATCCTTCGGGTCTACCACGGCCCGGATTTCGAGGTCCGCGCCAAGGGCGACGCTTCGCCGGTGACAGAGGCCGATCTTGCCGCCGATGCCGTCATCTCGGCGGGCCTGCGTACCGCCTTCCCGGACGTACCGCTGATCACCGAGGAACAGGCCGCCAGCCACGCGCTGACCGCCCGGACCTTCATCATCGTCGATCCGTTGGACGGCACCAAGGAATTCGTTCAGCGCCGCGGCGATTTCACCGTGAACATCGCCTATGTCCAGGATGGCGTGCCCACCCGTGGCGTCGTCTATGCCCCCGCCAAGGGGCGCCTGTTCTACACCCTGCCCGATGGCACCTCGGTCGAGGAGACCGGCCCCTTCGGCCCCGAACCGGGGCCCCTCGCGCCGCTCAAGGTCTCCGCCCCCGACAATGCAGCCCTGATGGTCGTCGCCTCGAAATCGCACCGCGATCAGGCGACCGACGACTACATCGCCCGCTACGCCGTCCGCGACATGACTTCCGCCGGGTCCAGCCTGAAGTTCTGCCTTCTCGCCACCGGCGAGGCCGACCTCTACCCCCGCTTGGGGCGCACGATGGAATGGGACACCGCCGCCGGAGACGCTGTCCTGCGCGGGGCAGGGGGCCGCACCGTCCGCTTCGACGACCACCAGCCGCTCGCCTATGGCAAGCCCGGCTGGGACAACCCCTTCTTCATCGCCTATGCTCCGGGGGTCGTGCTGAAATGAAGACCCTGATCGCCATCCCTGCCCGCTATGCCTCCACCCGTTACCCCGGCAAGCCATTGGTCACGCTCAAAGGTCCCGATGGCGAGAAGACCCTGATCCGCCGCAGTTGGGAGGCGGCGATGGAGGTGCAAGGCGTCGACCGCGTCGTCGTCGCTACCGATGACGCCCGCATCGCCGACCATGCCAGCGGCTTCGGGGCCGAGGTGGTGATGACCTCCCAGGACGCCCGCAACGGCACCGAACGCTGCGCCGAGGTGGCTGTGAAGCTCCCCGGCTACGACCTGATCGTGAACCTGCAAGGTGACGCGCCGCTCACCCCGGCATGGTTCGTCGAGCATCTCGTCGCGGGCATGACCGCCGACCCCGGCGCCGACATCGCCACCCCGGTCCTGCGCTGCGACGGCCGGGCCGTGGCGGGCTTCCTCGCCGACCGCCGCGCAGGCCGCGTCGGCGGCACCACCGCCGTCTTCGGCGACCGGGGCCGCGCGCTCTATTTCTCCAAGGAAGTCATCCCCTACACGGGTCGCGACTACGCCCCGGACGAGCCCACCCCGGTCTTTCACCATGTCGGCGTCTACGCCTACCGCCCGGCCGCACTGGCGGCCTATCCCTCCTGGCCCATGGGTCCGCTGGAAACCCTGGAGGGGCTGGAACAGCTGCGCTTCCTGGAACAGGGCCGCCCCGTCCTCTGCGTCGAAGTCGAAGCCAGGGGCCGCCAGTTCTGGGAGCTGAACAATCCCTCCGATGTCGCAATCATCGAAGCCATGCTCGCCACAACCTCTGCCTGAAAAGCGATCGCAGAGGGTAAGGATTGTCGCCCTGCTGTCGTTTTTTGATGCGAAGGAGGGCCTGCTGGTGCAGTTTACGAATATTGCCGCGGCACTGCCCGCTTAAGGTCAGATTCGCCTGCGAACGACATTGAGTCGAGATTTTATCAAGACCGGATGGGGTTGGGACGAGTCATGAAGACCAGAAAGATCACCAAGGCAGTATTTCCCGTGGCGGGGCTTGGAACGCGCTTCCTGCCGGCCACCAAGTCGATCCCGAAAGAGATCATGACGCTGGTCGACCGACCGCTGATCCAGTACGCCATCGACGAGGCCCGCGCCGCCGGGATCAAGGAATTCATCTTCGTGACTTCGCGCGGCAAATCCGCGCTGGAGGATTACTTCGACCACGCGCCGGAACTGGAATCCGAGCTGAAGAAGAAGAACAAGACCGACCTGCTGGAAATCCTCAAGGACACCAACATGGATTCGGGCGCCATCGCCTATGTCCGGCAGAACCGGCCCATGGGCCTTGGCCATGCCGTCTGGTGTGCCCGCCGCCTGATCGGCAATGAGCCCTTCGCCGTCCTTCTGCCCGACGACGTGATCGCCGCAGAAACCCCCTGCCTGCAACAGATGGTCGAGGCCCATGCCGAAACCGGCGGCTGCATGGTCGCCGCGATGGAGGTCGCGCCGAAGCGGACCTCCAGCTACGGCGTGCTGGACATCGCCGAGGACAATGGTGCCATCGTCCAGGTCAAGGGCATGGTGGAAAAGCCAGCGCCGCAGGATGCTCCCTCGAACCTTGCGGTGATCGGGCGCTATATCCTGACGCCCAAGGTCCTGACCAACCTCAACAAGATCAAACAGGGCGCGGGTGGAGAGATCCAGCTCACCGACGCCATTGCGCAGGAAACGAAAAAGCCCGGCGGCGTCTTCGGCCTGCGCTTCCGGGGCCAGCGCTACGATTGCGGTTCGAAGATCGGCTTCCTTCAGGCGACCGTCGCCTTCGGCCTGTCGCGCCCCGAATTCGGCGAGGAATTCTCGGACTTCCTGCACGAGCTGACGGCAATGCAGAAGGCTGCGCAATAGGCTTGGGCGGCCGGGGCGAGAGAGGAAGCTTTCCCCGGGGCCTGCCCCATGCCTGCGCCATAGGCGAGCTTTCGGACCCTCCCGGCGCCCTGACCGGGGCGCTTCTGGCGCTGAAGCTGCGCCTCCGCCGCCAGCGTCTGCTCATGCGCGCGGTGCGGAAACGCCGCCAGCTTTCGGTGGTGACGGACCGCACCGCGCAGATCAACCCCAGCGACGTCCTCTGCTTCCTCTGCCTGCGGAACGAGGCCCATCGCCTGCCGCATTTCCTGCGCCACCACCGCGCGCTTGGGGTCCGGCATTTCCTCGCGGTGGACAACGCCAGCACCGACGGCTCTGCCGACCTGCTCGCTGACCAGCCCGATGTCTCGCTCTGGCGCACCCCCGCCAGCTACAAGGCCTCGCGCTTCGGGATGGACTGGCTGACCTGGCTTCAGATGCGCCACGGCCATGGCCACTGGTGCCTCACGCTCGATGCCGACGAGCTGCTGGTCTACCCTTATTGGCAGACCCGCCCCCTGCCCGCCCTGACTGGCTGGCTGGAGGCTCAGGGCCACGACAGCTTCGGCGCGCTGACGCTGGACATATATCCCGAAGGCCCGGTCTCGCAGGGGCAGGTCGGGCCAGAGGATGACCCGATCCGGCACCTGTCATGGTTCGATGCCGGCAACTACCAGGTCCAGGTCCAGCCCCGGATGCGCAACCTCTGGGTCCAGGGCGGCGCCCGCGCCCGCGCCTTCTTCGCCGCCGATCCCCGCCGCGCGCCCACGCTGAACAAGACCCCGCTGGTCCGCTGGCACTGGCGCAACGCCTACGTCAACTCCACCCACGCCCTCTTGCCCCCCCGCCTGAACCAGGTCTACGCCATCGACGGCGGAGAGCTGACCTCCGGCATCCTTCTCCACACCAAGTTCCTGCCCGGCATCACCGACCGTTCCGCCGAGGAAAAGGCGCGGGGTCAGCATTTCGGCGACGCCAGCCAGTATGCCGCCTACTACGACCGCCTCACCGCCGACCCGGTCTTGCACTGCGCCGCCTCCACCCGCTACACCGGCTGGCGGCAGTTGGAGGCTTTGGGCCTGATGTCGCGGGGCGGCTGGATATGACGGGACACGCATGGGCCTGATCGACCTCGTCCGCCTGCGCACCCGGCGCAAATACCTGCTCGCCCGCGCCTGGCGCCGTGGCCGTCAGCTGACCCCCGTCACCGACCGCACCGCCAACCTTCCCGCGCAGCCGATCCTCCTCTTCTCCACCATCCGCAACGAACGCATCCGGCTGCCGTATTTCCTGACCTACTACCGCCGCCTCGGGGTGGACCACTTCCTCATCGTCGACAACGGCTCCGATGACGGCACCCGCGACTACCTCGCCGACCAGCCCGATGTCTCTGTCTGGTCCGCCACCGCCGGCTACAAGCAGTCGCGCTTCGGCATGGACTGGATGATGCATCTCCTCCGCCGCCACGGCCATGGCCGCTGGTGCCTGACCGTCGACGTCGACGAATTCCTCGTCTACCCGTTCTGCGAGACCCGCCCCCTCCGCGCCCTCACCGACTGGCTCGACAACGCCGACATCCCCAGCTTCGCCGCTATGATGCTGGACATGTATCCCAAGGGCGCGATGCACGAACAGCCCTACCGCGAGGGCCAGAACCCCTTCGAGATCGCCCCCTATTTCGACAGCGGCAACTACCTGATCAACCGCAACCCGCTCTATCGCAACCTCTGGATCCAGGGCGGTCCCCGCGCCCGCCTCTTCTTCCCAGACCGCCCGAAACACGCCCCCGCGATGAACAAGATGCCGCTCGTGAAGTGGCACCGCGCCTACGCCTATGTCTCCTCGACCCACATGGCTCTCCCCCGCCAGCTGAACCTCACCTACGAGGACCAGGGCGGCGAGCGTCCCTCCGGCGTCCTCCTCCACGCCAAGTTCCTGGATACCTTCGCCGCCAAGGCCGCCGAGGAACTGGCCCGCGGCCAGCACTATGCCGAAAGCCACGAATACCGCGCCTACCGCGAAGGCATCGCCCGCGAGCGCGATCTCTGGTGCAATTGGAGCGAGAAATATGTCAACTGGCGCCAGCTGGAGGTGCTGGGCCTGATGTCGAAAGGAAAC
>NZ_JAEULO010000010.1 GCF_016793705.1 Tabrizicola sp. | reverse complement strand
CTCATAGATCGGCACCAGGGTATCCGTCTCGAAGAGGGAGGACACCGACATGCCGCCCCAGATGTTCAGGATCGCCTGGGCAAACATCGGCGCGGTGGGGACGATGCGGATGTTCTTCGCGCCCTTCACCTTGTCGCCCTGTTCGATGGAATCCGTGATCACCAGCGATTTCATCACCGAGTTCGACACCCGCTCCACCGCCGGGCCGGAGAGGACGCCGTGGGTGATGTAGCTGTGGACCTCGGTCGCCCCGGCTTCCATCAGCGTTTCGGCGGCCTTGCAGAGCGTGCCGGCGGTGTCGCAGATGTCGTCGACGATGATGCACTTGCGGCCCTTCACATCGCCGATCACTGTCATCCCGGCGACCTCGCCGGCCTTCTCGCGCCGCTTGTCGACGATGGCGAGGGGGGCGTTGATCCGCTTGGCCAGTTCGCGCGCGCGGGCCACGCCGCCGACGTCGGGCGAGACGATCATCAACTCGTCCATCTGGCCCTTGAAATTGTGCTCGATGTCCAGGGCAAAGACGGGTGAGGCGTAAAGGTTGTCCACGGGAATGTCGAAGAAGCCCTGGATCTGCGCGGCGTGCAGGTCGAGCGTCAGCACGCGGTCGATCCCCGCCGTCTCGATCATGTTGGCCACCAGTTTGGCGGTGATAGGGGTCCGGGCCTTGGCGCGGCGGTCCTGGCGGGCATAGCCGAAATAGGGGATCACGGCGGTGATCCTGGACGCAGAAGACCGACGCAGCGCGTCGGTCATGATCAGAAGCTCCATCAGGTTGTCGTTCGCCGGGTTCGAGGTCGGCTGGATGACATACATATCCTCGCCGCGGACGTTCTCGAAGACCTCGACGAAGATCTCCTGGTCGTTGAACCGTTCGACCCGGGCGTCGACCAGGTTCACGCTCATCCCCCGGTGCATCGACATCCGCCGGGCGATGGATTTCGCCAGCGGCTGATTGGCGTTTCCGGAGATGAGCTTGGGTTCGGTGACGGCGGGCATGGGGACTCCGGGGCAGCGGATTCGGGGCTTGGCATCGCTTATCACCCGGTTCTGCGCTTGCAAACCGGCGCGACCGCAAACGACGCGAAAAACCCGGGTTCAGAAGGCAGTCAGGAAGCGGTCGACGTCTCCCTCGGTCGTCGACCAGCTGGCGACGAGCCGCGCCCGTTCGCGGCCTTCCGGCGCGGGGAAGCGGTAGTAGACGGCGCCTGCGGCCTCCAGCCTGTCGTGCTTGCCGGCGACCCATTCGGGGAACAACATGTTGGCGGGGGCTTCGGGCACCTGCGCCTGCCGGTCGCGAAGACCCGCGACAAGCCTTTGCCCCATGGCATTGGCCTGCGCGGCAAGCCGCAGCCAGAGGCCGCCGGTCAGGTAGGCCTCCATCTGCGCCGAGAGGAAGCGATGCTTGGAGAAGAGATGCCCGCCCCGCTTGCGGCGAAGCTCCAGTTCCCAGGCCCTGCCGGGGTTGAAAAGGACGACCCCTTCCACCCCCAGGCAGCCGTTCTTGGTGCCGCCAAGCGACAGCACGTCGATGCCCGCCTTCCAGGTCATCTGGGCCGGAGTCGCGCCGGTGGCGACCAGCGCATTGGCGAAGCGCGCGCCGTCGAGGTGGCAGGGGAGGTGGTGCGCCTTGGCCAGCGCGGTCAGGGCGGCGATCTCGGCGGGGGTGTAGACGGTCCCGGCCTCGGTGACGTTGGTCAGCGACAGCATCCCGCGCTGGACGCCGTGGACACCGCTTTCGCCGGTGGTGGCAAGGGCTTGCGCGAGGGTGGCCGGAGTGATCTTGCCCTGCTCGCCAGGCACCAGCACCAGCTTGGCCCCCGAATAGAACTCTGGCGCACCGCATTCGTCCTCGGCGACATGGGCATGGGTCTGGCAGAAGACGCCGCCCCAGGGCGGGCAATGCGTCGCGATGGCAAGGGCGTTGGCAGCGGTGCCGGTGGCGACGAGGCGGACCTCGGCCTCCGGCGCCTCGAAGATGTCGCGCACAAGCTCCGTCACCCGCTCCATCGCGGCATCGGCGCCGTAGCTGCGCTCATACCCTTCGTTCGCCTTCAGGATCGCGGCGATGATCTCGGGGGCGGCGCCCGAGGTGTTGTCGGAGGCAAAGCGCATCAGGGGGTTTCCTCGATCAGATAGTCTTCCCAGTCATCCTCGGGGATTTCGGTTTCCGAAAGCGTGATGCCCCGGATCGACTGGCCCGCCTTGTGGGTGCTGTCGGGATCGCCGGTCAGCAGCGGGTGCCAGTCCGGCAGTTTCTTCTTCTGGAACAGCAGCTTGTAGGCGCAGGTCGCGGGCATCCAGTAGGCGATCTTCGGCAGGGTCTTCGGCGTCAGCACCACGCATTCCGGGACATGCAGCTTGCGGTTGGGATAGTCGCGGCACTGGCAG
>NZ_JAEULO010000043.1 GCF_016793705.1 Tabrizicola sp. | reverse complement strand
GCCCGTCGATGTCGCGGATGCGGGTGCCCTGCGCGCCCGTGATGATCGCAGGCGCGTTCTTCACGCTGTCCGAGGGCGAGGTCATCGGATGCCAGAGCGAGCGGGCATTGTGGGCTTTCAGGAAGTTGGCGTCTTTCATGGCGTTGTCTTTCTTTGGAGCCCAGCTGTCATGTGACGGTCGTCGGCGCAGGGGCGTCGAGATGCCCCTGGTTCCGAGCGGTGACGTGCACTGAAAATGGCGGCCCCGATCATCGGCCCGGCCCGGAAACGTTGTGATAGGGTCGGGCCCGCGCCGGTGGCGTTTCCCATAATGCGATCCTTCCCTGGCACAGGCGATGCTCCAGAAACCTGCGCACATCTTTCTGTTGACAGGGTGTTCCAAGATTTGTCAATCAAAATATTCACCAATGGTGACTATATTGCACCGTTTTTATCGAAGGACATGGATACTGCTTGACCCGCGCCCCGGGAAGGCGTGCGTCTCATCAGAAGGTGCCGGGGTCTGAAACGCCCGTTCTATCGACGGCTCAATGCTGGATGTCTGCCCCGGAGGGCTTCGCAGACGCGCCGCCCGTCAGCAGCTTCGCCGGAACCGCTCCACGATCACGTCCAGCACTTCGGACGGATCGCGCTTCCACCAGTCTTCCGCCGAGAAGACCTCTACCTCGCAGAAACCGGCATATCCTGCGGCCTCGACCGCGCCGCGGATCGCCCTTAGGTCGGCGACGCCATCGCCCATCATCCCGCGATCCAGCAGCATGTGGCGGGTGTTCTCCAGCCAATCACAGAGATGATAGCCAAGGATCAGGCCGCGTGCCTGTCGCAATCCTTCGGCCAACGTGCGGTCCCACCAGACATGATAGACATCGACCGCGATCCCCAGGTTCGGCGCGTCGACCATGTGGCAAACGTCATGCGCGTCTGCCACCGTGAACAGACAGGTACGGTTGCCGCCGAACATCGGGTTCAAGGGCTCCAGCGCCAGTGAGACCCCACGTTCGGCCGCATAGGGCGCGAGCGTGGCGAGCCGGTCGGCAAGGCGCTTCACGGATTCACCCAGACCCAGCGTGCCCGGTTCGGTACCGCCCGTGACGATGGTCAGCACCGGGGCACCCAGATCGGCGGCCATGTCGATGCTGGCGCGGGCCTCGTCAATCACCGCGGCCGGCGTCTCGCGGCCGACAAGATAGGGGGTCCGGCAAAGGCCGGCGACCTGCATCCCTGCTGCCCGCGCCCGGTTTCCGATCGCGACAGCCCGTGCGCCGATCTCTCGCCGCCAGAAGACGATGCCGCCGTAGCCGCGTTCGGCGCAGGCGTCGATCACCCTTTCCGGCGACCACCCGGCCCCGGCGCCGTCCAGGTTGTGGCCCAGCGTCGCCGTGTTCAGCGCCAGGGCCGAATGGTCATTCGTGAAGTCCCGCACCTCACGCCCCGTAAAGCGCGAGAAGTTTCCTCATCCGGTCCACGGCCATCTCGGGATCGCGCAGGAGACCGCAGCCGTCGGCCAGCCGGAACACCTCGGAAAAATAGGGCAAGGGCCGCATCGCCTGTGCGC
Source organism: Tabrizicola sp. (assembly GCF_016793705.1). Classification (GTDB taxonomy): domain Bacteria; phylum Pseudomonadota; class Alphaproteobacteria; order Rhodobacterales; family Rhodobacteraceae; genus Tabrizicola. Next base: position 67,702 of record NZ_JAEULO010000043.1, on the reverse strand, counting down.
CGTTGAGCATGATGAAGTGGTCCTGGAAGCCGTTCAGCCAAGCGAGGAACACGACGCCCGTCTTGTAGTACTGGGTCGGCGCCCGGAAGATCAGCCGGGCCAGCGGCACGGTCGGATCCAGGACAGATCTGAAACCGGCGACATCGCCCTTGCCGAGAAGACCGACGGCATGGGCGGCGGCGGGCGCGAGCGGATCGAAGATGCCAAGAAGGGCGTGGCTGAAGCCCTGGTCGTCGCCCGCGATCAGCTCGGGATAGTTGAAATCGTCGCCGGTATACATCTTGACGCCCGCCGGAAGCCGACGGCGCATGATGATCTCCTTCTCTTTGTCGAGCAGGCTGATCTTGATGCCGTCCACCTTGTCTTGATTGCGGTGGATCACTTCCAGCGCCGTTTCCAACGCTTCATCGAAGCTGTCGGCGCCCCAGTAGCCGGCAAGCTGGGGGTCGAACATCTTGCCCAGCCAATGCAGCACGACCGGATGATCCGCCGCCGACAATACGCGGTCATAGACCTTCAGGTAGTCGGCCGGGCCCTTCGCCACGCGGGCCAGCGCACGGCTCGCCATCAGGATCAGACGCCCATCAAGCTGCTGGATCGCCTCGACCTGTTCCAGATAGGCGCGGATCACATCGTCAAGACTACCGGCATCGGCGGGGTCCAGGTGATCGGTGCCGCAGCCGTTGGAAACCAGCGCGTCAGGCAGCTCTGCGCGGGTGCGACGGATGAGGTCAAGCGCGCCGGGCCAGTCCAGCCCCATGCCCCGCTGCGCGGTGTCCATCGCCTCGGCGATGCCGAGGCCGAGTCCCGCGAGATAGTGGCGGAACTCCATCGTCTTCTTCCAGTCGATGGTCGCTTTTCCCGAGGGATCATTGGCCGTGAAGGGATCGGCGACGACATGCGCGGCCGAATAGACGACGCGGGCAGGGTTTTTCGGCAGCCGACCTGCCGCGATGGGCGTTCCGGTCAGCCGGTACTCGACCATCCGGCCGGTGGAATCGGGAAGCGCGATTTTCATGGCCAAACCTCAGAAGCGGGAGACAAGCATTCCGGCATCCGCCGAGATCACCTGTCCAGTGGTATAGGGAAGCCGACCCGACGCCAGAGTGGCGATGATGGTCCCCATCTCTTGCGGTTCACCGACGCGCGGCAGGAGCGTCAGTCCTTCCTCGGCCCGCTTGCGATAGGTCTCGATCACCGATGCGGTCATGTCGGTGGCGATCAGGCCGGGCTGCACATCATAGACAGCGATATTCTCGGGACCCAGCCGCACGGCAAGCGCCTTCGACACCATGGCGGCGGCAGCCTTGGAGGCACAGTATTCCGAGCGATGAACGGCCACGGCCACAGCGTTGGATGAGGTGACGTTGACGATGGAATGGAAGACCCCCTCTGGACGCACACGGGCCAGCAGTCGCCGGGCAAAGGTCTGCGACAGGAAGAACATCGCCTTGGTGTTGACCGTCAGACAGCGATCCCAACTGGCCTCGGATACATCCAGAAGGTCGCCGCGCTGCAGGACGCCGACACCCGCGTTGTTCACCAGTGTCGTCAGCGGGCCAAGCGTCGCCTCGATCCGATCCAGCGCCGGTCCGTGCGTGGCAAGATCGGTCACGTCGAAGGGTGCAGCCAGCACCGACACGCCCAACGCATTGAGACGCGCGACAGCACCTCTCAGTTCGTCATCTTCGGTCGGACCATTGAGAGCCACCGAGAAGCCTTCGCGGGCCAATGCCTCGGCCGCAGCCAGACCGATGCCGCGCGAGGAACCGGTGACAAGCGCGACCTGTCTCATGCCCGCGCCCCCTTCTTCATGAGCTCGCGGGCGATGATCATGCGCTGGACCTGGTTGGTGCCCTCGTAGATCTGGGTGATCTTGGCGTCACGATACAGTCGCTCGACTTCGAAGCCACGGATGTAACCCGAGCCGCCGAAGACCTGCACGGCATCGGCTGTCCGGGCAACCGCCATGTCGCCAGCAAAGCACTTGGCGATGGAGCACGCCTTTGTCGCGTCCTCGCCCCGGTCGATCTTCGACGCCGCCGAGCGGACGAGGAGCCGCGCGGCCTCGATGTCCTTGGCCATGTCGGCCAGCAGCCACTGCACGCCCTGGAACTCGACGATCTGCTTGCCGAACTGCTTGCGGGTGCCGGCATAGTCGACCGCCGCCTCCAGCCCGGCCTGGGCGATCCCCACCGCCAGCGAGGCGATGCCGACGCGACCCTTGTCGAGCACGCTCATCATCATGTGGAAGCCACGTCCCGCGTCGCCGAGCAGGGCATCGGCGCCAAGTTTCACATCGCTGAAGGTCAGCGCGCCCACCTGGCTGGCGCGCTGGCCCATCTTGTGCTCTTTCGGCCCCCTCTCGACGCCGGCTGCGTGCAGGTCGACCATGAAGATCGACATGCCCCGGTTACCGGCTTCCTTGTCGGTGCGCGCCAGGACAAAACCCATGTCGGCGACGGGGGCATTGTGGATCCAGATCTTGCCACCGTTCAGCCGCCAGCCACTGCCATCCTTCTCGGCGGTCGTGCGGATGCCCGAAACGTCGGTCCCGGCCTCGGGCTCGGTGATGCAATAGGCCACCTTCGTCTTCATCGCCAGGATATCCGGCAGGTGACGGCGCTGCGTATCGGTGCCGTGCCGCACCAGCAGCGACGAGATCAGTTCCACCAGGCCGCACTGGTCGGCAACGCTGGCATAGCCGCGAGAAAGCTCCTCCATCACGACCGAATAGGTCAGCGTGTCGAAGCCCGGCCCGCCCATCGTTTCGGGCACACCGATGCCGAACAGGCCAAGCTTTGCCATCTCGTCATAAATCCCGGCCGGAAACCGTTCATCGCGATCAAGGACCTCTGCCGCCGGGCGGATCACCTCGTCCGCAAAGGCCCGTGCCATGTCGCGGACCTGTTCCTGCATCTCGCTCAGGTTCATCTTGGCCACCCCTTTAGTAACTATTTGGTTACATACCCGCCCGACACGGCAGGGTCAAGAGATTCGTCGCGCGATTTCCCTTGAACCGCACGGCGCTTGCCGCAATAATGCACTATATGGTTACTTATGGAGGGAAGTATGCACCCGACAACACCGCGTAAATTCGGGCGAGCCGATCTGGACGTGACGGCCTTTGCCTTTGGCACGGCGCCGCTGGGCAACTTCCTGAAGGAGATCGACGAGGAAACGGCATCGGCCATGTTCGAGCAGGCCTGGGACGCCGGAATCCGGTTCTTTGATACGGCTCCGATGTATGGCCACGGTCTGTCCGAACTGCGCACCGGGCAGGCCTTGCGCTGGAAGCGGCGCGACGATTTCGTTCTTGCCTCCAAGGTCGGTCGCGTCCTTCACCCGGCGCGGCGCGAGACGATCAATTATGCACCCTGGGTAAACGCCGGACCCTTCACCATCGAATTCGACTATAGCTATGACGGCACCATGCGATCGTTCGAGGACAGCCTTCAGCGCCTTGCGCTGGAGCGGATCGACATCCTCTTCATCCATGACATCGACGTTTATACCCGCGGCAAGGATCAGCCTGAGGTGTTCCGGCAGGCCATGGACGGCTGCTACAAGGCACTTGCAAGACTGCGGGACGAAAGGGTGGTCAAGGCCATCGGTGTCGGCGTGAACGAGTGGCAGGTCTGCCATGAGGCGCTGAAGCAGCGCGACTTCGACTGCTTCCTGCTGGCGGGGCGCTATACCCTGCTGGAACAGGATGCGCTGGACGAATTCCTTCCCCTCTGCGAAGCGCGTGGTGCGGCGGTGCTGGTCGGCGGCGGGTTCAACTCGGGCATCCTGGCCACCGGGGCAAGACCGGGCGCCAAATACAACTACTCGGCCGCCCCCTCCGACGTGATGCAGAAAGTTGCCCGGATCGAGGCGGTCTGCGCCGAGTACAAGGTGCCGCTGCCCGCGGCTGCCTTGCAGTTCGTGGTCGCGCATCCGGCCATCCCGTCCTTCTGCGCCGGGACCCGGACGGTCGACCAGCTGCGGCAGAACCTCGACTGGTTCAACCACTCCATCCCCGCCGCCTTCTGGCAGGCACTGAAAGCGAAAGGTCTGCTGCGCGAAGACGCGCCGGTTCCGGCATGACGGGCCGACGTCTTGCGGCAGGCATGCATCGCTACGGCGACCTTGCCGTCGGCGACCGGATCGAGACCGGGCGCGCCATGATCGATGACGGAATGATAGATCGGTTCGCCGATCTGAGCGGCGACCGCTTCGCCCTTCACATGGACGAAGCCGCCGCCCGGAGGCTCGGGTTTCCGACCCGGGTGGCGCATGGGCTTCTTGTGCTGTCAGTGATCGACGGGCTCAAGAACCAGGCCCCGGCGCAACTGGCCGCGATTGCCTCGCTCAACTGGAGCTGGAGCTTCCATGCGCCCGTTCTGCTGGGCGACAGCATTCGCTCGGTTCTGGTGGTCGAGGGCAAGCGCCTGAGCAGAAGGGCGGATCGCGGGATCGTCAGCTTCGAGGTTTCTGCGTTGAATCAGTACGACGAAGTGGTGCAGAGCGGTCGCAACCAGCTGATGATGCAGGTCTGACCCGGCCTCAGCGCAGCAGGATGGCGCGGAAATCATTCACATTGGTGCCAGTCGGCCCTGGCACGAACAGGTCAGTCAGCGCGGCGAAAGCAGTATAGCTATCGTTGCCGGCAAGAAGCTGCGCCGGATCAAGCCCGATCGCGCGCAAGCGGCTGGCCGTCGCGCCCGTGGCAAATGCGCCAGCGTTGACCTCGGAGCCGTCGATCCCATCGGTATCAGCAGCCAGTGCCGCGAAGGGCACATCTTCCGCGGCCAATGCCAGCGCCAGCAGGAATTCGCTGTTGCGGCCGCCACGTCCCGCGCCGCGCAGCGTCACTGTGGTTTCTCCGCCCGACAGAATGACCACGGGCTTTGCAAATGGCCTGTCTCGCTGCGCCACCTCCCGGGCGATGGCGGCGTGGACCCGGCCAACGTCGCGTGCCTCTCCCTCGATCGCATCTGACAGGATCACGGCTGGAACACCCTGCCCTTCTGCCCGGGCCGCCGCCGATTCCAGCGACAGGCGGGCCGAGGCAATGACCTTCACCTCGTTGGCGGCAAAACGCGGGTCCGCCGGATCGGGAGCCAGGCCGTCGTCGCCCTCCAGCCAGGTCGCAACGCGCGGAGGCAGATCGACCCTCCAGTGCAGCGCCATGGCTCGCGCCGCCGCGCGCGTTGTTGCATCGGGAACCGTGGGGCCGGACGCCACCTGCGCCGGATCGTCCCCCGGAACGTCCGAGACGACCAGCGTCACCACCCGCGCTGGATGACAGGCCAGAGCAAGCCGTCCGCCCTTGATGCCTGAAACCTGCTTCCGGATTGCGTTCATCACCGAGATCGGCGCCCCGGAAGCCAAGAGAGCGCGATTCAGCGCAATCTCGTCCTCCAGCGTCAGGCCGCCCGCCGGGCAGGGAAGCAGCGCCGAGCCGCCGCCGCAGACCAGCACCACGACCAGATCGTCTGATGTAAGACCGCTTACGGCGTCGAACAGCGACGCGCTGGCCGCCAACCCGGCCGCATCGGGAACGGGATGGGAAGCTTCGATCACCTTGATCTGCCGCGTGGGACATCCGTAGCCATAGCGCGTGACGACCACGCCCTCGAACGGACCCCGCCACAAGGTTTCAAACGCCGCCGCGAGCTGAGCCGCGCCCTTGCCCGCGCCGATCACCACCGTCCGGCCCCTGGGCGGCTCTGGCAGATTGGTGGCAAGCGCATTCCGTGGGTCCGCCGCCATGACGACGGCTTCGAACAGGCCGGTCAGGAAGGCGCGGTCCTGCCCGTTCACTTCCGGAAGTCCGGCTTGCGCCGCTCCCGATAGGCAGCCAGCCCCTCGGCCAGGTCGGGCGAGGCGGCGGCAACGGTTCCGGCCAGCGCCTCCAGAACACGCCCTTGTTCCTCACCCTCGGCTGCGTTGACCAGCATCTTGACGAGTTCTGTCGCCCGCGACGACCGGGCCCTCAGCCGGGCGGCAAGCTCCATCGCCGCATCCATGCCGGCCCCCGTCACCACCACCTGATCGACGAGCCCAAGCCGCAGCGCCTCGTCCGCGCCGAACACCTCGCCGAACAGGGCCATCCGGCGGACCACCTGCCCGCCGAAACGCCGGGACGTGCGCTGGGTGCCGGACCAGCCCGGAATGATGCCCAGCCCGGTTTCCGGCAGGCCGATCTTGACATGAGACTCGGCGATGCGCAGATCGGCGCAGGCGGCAAGCTCCAGTCCTCCACCAAGGGCACTGCCGTTCAGCACCGCGATGACCGGCTGGCGCAGACGGGCCAGGGAGTCGAAGGCCTGATGCCCGTCGCGCAGCCAGTGCCGCCCGAAATCCTCTGGCGACAGCGCCGACCAGGCGGAGATATCCCCGCCCGCGCTCAGCGCCTTGCCACCCTCGCCAGTCAGGATCACCACGAAAGCATCCGACCGTTCGATCTTGCGGCATAGCGGCATGAGCGCGTCGACCATCTCGGCGTCCAGCGCATTGTGCTTCTCGGCCCGGCGGATCGTCAGCGTGGCGATGCCGTCGGAGATGACCAGATCAAGCCGCTCGTCGCTCACAGAACCAGTCCCAGAGGTTCCGGCCGGAACAGCGCTGCGTCCATTTCCTTGAGACCGGGCGAGATGCGCAGAGGCGTCGCGGCCTGATCCAGGATGTCGCGCTGCAAATCCAGTCCGGGCGCTATCTCGGTCACGGTCAGCCCCTCTTCCTCCAGGCGGATGACGCAGCGTTCGGTGACATAGGTCACGTCCTGCCCCTGCGCCAGCGCGCGCTTGCCCGAAAAGCTGACCTGATCGACCCGGGACACGAACTTGGCGATCCTGCCCTCCTTGTCGATGACAAGGCGCCCGTCCTCCAGCCGCATCTTTGCGCCGGCGTTGAAGTTGCCGCTGAAAACGATCTTCCGCGCGCGAGAGGTGATGTCAACGAACCCGCCCGCCCCGGCCGTGCGGTGCGGCGTTGCCGACAGGCGGCTGACGTTGACCGAGCCGTCCGCGCCGACCTCCAGGAACGACAGCAGCGAACAATCAAACCCACCCGCCTGGAAATACAGGAACTGGTGCGGCGAGGCGACGAAGGCCTCGGCATTGGCGGCACAGCCGAACTTGAAGTCCAGAAGCGGCACCCCGCCCACCGCGCCCTGCTCGATGACCCATGTCACCTTACCGTGCAGCCCCTCCTCCAGAAGGATGCGTGGTACATTCGCCGAAATGCCGAAGCCGATGTTCACCGCCCAGCCGTCCCTCAGTTCCATCGCCACGCGGCGCGCCATCACCTTCGCCGGGTTGTACTCGGCCCGGCGGAAGGTGTGCAGCGGTCGGAACAGTTCGCCCGAAATCGCCGGATCATAGGCGGTCGCCGTGGTCTGAAGCTGGTCAGGCGCCTCGACGATGACATCGACCAGGATCCCCGGAACCCGCACGTCATGCGGCTTCAGCGTCCCCTGCGCGGCCACCCGCCGCACCTGGGCGATGACCAGCCCGCCAGAATTGCGGGCGGCCAGCGCCATTTCCATGGCGCCCAGCGTCGCCCCCTCCTGCTCGAAGGTCAGGTTGCCATTCTCGTCGGCGGTCGAGGCACGGATGATCGCCACATCGGGCCGGATTGCCGGGAAGTGAAGCCAGGTGTCCCCGTCGAAATCCATCCGCCGGACCAGCGGCATCGCCCGTGCGCTGGCATTCATCGCGCAGCCATCCAGTTCCGGATCGACGAAAGTGTCCATCCCCACCTTGGTCAGCACGCCGGGCCGCTTCGCAGCACCCTCGCGCAGCATGTCGAAGATGATGCCCGAGGGCACGTTCCAGGCGGCCAGGTCCTCGGCCAGGATCCGCTGCCAGATCAGCGGCGGTTCGGCATTTGTCGGCCCAGAGGGGTAGGAACCCCCGATGATGCGCCGGATCATGCCCTTGTGCGCGATGTGATCCACACCCTTTGTGCCGAACATGTCACCTGCGGCAATGGGATGAACGGTCGTCAGATCGCGCGGCGCGCCTTCCGTCAGGAAGCGTTCACCCAGGGCCTTCAGCACTTCATCGGGGCAAAGCAGCCCGGACGACGAATTGACGGCGACGGTTGCGCCATCGGCGACAAGCCGCGCTGCCTGGGCTGGAGTCCTGACCTTCGACACCGCTCGTTCCTTTCGGGGTTTCATTTAAGTAACTAACCAGTTATAACTAGATACTCAGAGTCGCGACTGATTTCAAGGGGTCAGTTGCAGTCCGGCCCATTCGGCTACGGACAGAAGACAGAGGGGGAAGCGACAATGAACATCCTGTTTCAGCTTAATCATCAGCGCGCGTTTGGCACTTTCCCGTTGAAGGGAGATGATCTGCGCGCTGCGATCTTCGCCGCCGTCGACGTGGGCTATCGCGCTTTTGATTCGGCGCAGATGTACGGCAACGAGGCCGACACCGGCGCGGCGCTGGCCGAATGCGGCGTGCCGCGCGACCGGTTGTGCATCACCACCAAGGTTGGGGTCGAGAACTATACCGAAGCGCGTTTCCTGCCTTCGGTCGAGGCTTCGCTGAAGGCATTGCGGGTGGACCGGGTGGACGTCCTGCTTCTCCACTGGCCCACACCGGGCGGCGAGATCGATCTTTCGTTGCGCCTTCTGGATCAGGCCCACAAGCGCGGACTGGCAACGAACATCGGCCTTTCCAACCACACCGCCGCCATGATGCGCCATGCGCGAGGCCTGCTCGACACGCCGCTTGTGACCAACCAGGTGGAGTTTCATCCCCTCCTCGACCAGTCACGCCTGCTGGCTGCGTCGATCGAGACCGGCATCCCGCTGTCCTCCTTCTGCTCGGTCGCGCGGGGCGAGGTGTTCAAGTATCCGCTCTTCGCGGAAATCGGTGCGGGCTACGGCAAGTCCGCCGCCCAGGTCGCGCTGCGCTGGATTTTGCAAAAGGGTGTCACGATCAACACCATGTCGACGAGACCTGCCAACATCCGCGCGAATTACGAGGTCATGGACTTCACCCTGTCGGCGATCGACATGGCGCGGATCGAGGCGATGACAGCTACTGGCTACCGCATCATCAGCAGGGACCGGGTGCCCTACGCCCCCGATTTCGACTGAAGCGCGACGGGGCGGCACGACCGCCCCCCTTCGTGCCTAGTGATTGCCCCGGATCATGTCGGCGGCTTTCTCGGCGATCATGATGGTCGGTGCATTGGTGTTCGACCCGATCAGCGAGGGCATCACCGAACTGTCACAGACACGCAACCCGTCCACGCCACGCACCCGCAACTGCGGGTCGACGACCGACATCTCGTCCTTGCCCATCTTGCAGGTGCAGGTCGGGTGGTAGGACGTCCGACCATACTGCCGCGCATAGGCCTCGAAATCGGCCTGGGTCTTCACGCTCGTGTCGGGGAAGCGGATAGTCTTGATGTATCTCTGAAGCGATGGCTGGCTGAAGATTTCCCGGCTGATCTTCACCCCTTCGGTCGAAATCTTCAGATCGTCGGGATGGCCCAGGAAGTTCGGATCGACGACCGGCAGGTCGCGCGGATCGGCCGACCGCAGCGTGACGGACCCACGCGCCTTGGGCCGCAGCGTATAGCTGTTCAGGGTGATGCCTGACGATCCCTTCGGCACGCTTGGAACCCCGGCCTCGGCGCCCGCACCTGCCAGGAAGTGGAACTGCAAATCCGGGGGGCTGGCCACCTGCCCGTCCGAATGCCAGAAGGCGCCTGCCTCGACCACGTTCGAGGTGACGGGGCCAGAGTTGAACAGGAAATACTGCATGCCGGCCCAGAGCGCCCAATGCGGCTTGCCGTATTTATCCAGGCTGTCGTGGCCCTTGAGCTCGGCCACGATATCGATGCCGAAATGGTCGTTCAGGTTCTGGCCGACCCCCGGCAGGTCCTGTTGCACCTCGATCCCCTGCGCGCGCAGTTGCGCTGCGGGCCCAAGCCCCGACAACATCAGAAGCTTCGGGCTGCCGATGGCCCCCGAGGTCACGATGACTTCGTTCTCCGCCCGCGCGACCGCCACCTGACCGCGAGCGGCGTATTCCACCCCAACTGCCCGCTTTCCCGCGAATACCAGCCTTAGCACCAGAGCGCCGGTGATCAGCGTCAGGTTCGGCCGCTTCAGAGCCGGGCGGAGATAGCCCACCGCCGCCGAGCAGCGCCGGTTTCCCCGGACCGTAAGCTGGTACATCCCGGCGCCTTCCTGCACCGCACCATTGAAATCCGCGCTGTGGGGCAGACCCAGTTCCTGAGCACCTTGCACGAAGGCGCGCGACATCGCGTTCGGCGCGGGAAGGTTCGAAACACCCAACGGACCATCTGTGCCATGCCATGTCCCGGACAGGATGGTGTTGCCCTCAGAGCGCAGGAAGTATTTCTGGATGTCCCTGAATCCCCAGCCCTCGGCCCCCTCTTCATTCGCCCAGCGGTCATAGTCCGACGGATGACCACGCGTGAAAATCTCGGCGTTGATGGATGAGCCGCCGCCAAGCACCTTGGCCTGAGCGTAGGGAATCTCGCGATTGTTGGCGTGTTTCTGCGGCGCCGTCACCAGGCCCCAGGTCAGCGGGCCGGTGGTCATCTTGGCAAACCCCACCGGCATATGGATCAGGGGATTGCTGTCCTTGCCCCCCGCCTCGATCAGGCAGACCCGAACAGCGGGGTCCTCGGACAGGCGGGCGGCGAGGACACAACCTGCCGAACCTCCGCCCACGATCACATAGTCATATCCCTTGGCCATCTCACTTGATCCAGTGATTGCGTTTGCCGATTTCGACATGGACCGATTTCACTTGGGTGTACTCCTCGACACCGTAGATGCCAGCTTCGCGGCCCCAGCCGGATTGCTTGAATCCGCCAAGCGGCATTTCCGGCCCCCCGGCCATGATGCAGTTGACCCAGAACCGCCCGGCACGGACCCGGCGCGAGACGGTTAGCGCGGTATCGATGTTCTTCGACCAGACGCTTGCCGCCAGCCCGTAGACGGTATCGTTGGCAAGCTGGATCGCCTCCTCCACCGTCTCGAACTGGAATGAAGACAACACCGGCCCGAAGATCTCGTCCCGGGCGATCGACATTTCCCGTTTCACGCCGGTGAACAGCGTCGGCGCAATATAGCTGCCCCGGCCAAGATCCAGCGCAGAGCCGCCGGTCACGACTCTTGCCCCCTCGCCCTTGCCCTTTTCGATATAGGACAGGATCGTCTGGTTCTGCGCATCCGTGGTGATGGCCCCGACCTGGGTCGTCTCGTGCAGGGGATCTCCGACGACGATCTTGTTCATCTTGGCCGCCAGAAGTTTTTCAAACTCGAGTGCAACACGGCGGTCGACGATCAGGCGGCTGGAGGACACGCAGCACTGGCCGGTGTTGAAGCTGATGCCAAAGGCGGCGGCGTCTGCGGCATCTTCCAGATCGGCATCGGCAAAGACCATGATCGGATTCTTGCCGCCCAGTTCCAGCCCCAGTTTCTTGAAGTTGCTGTCGGCGGCGGCATGAACCACCGACCGCCCCACCCCGGTCGATCCGGTGAACGACAGCATGTCCACATCCGGATGCTCGGTCAGTGCCTGACCGATGGTTCGGCCCGATCCGGTAACGACGTTGTAGACCCCCTTCGGCAACCCCGCCTCGGCCAGGATTTCTCCGAGCAGGAGAGTGGTCGCGCTGGTCACTTCCGAAGGCTTCACCACCATCGTGCAGCCCGAGGCGAGGATGAAGGGTACCCGCTCGCACAGGATCAGGAAGGGGAAGTTCCAGGGCGTGATCAGCCCCACGACGCCGACGGGCTCGCGCAGGACCATACCGAAGAGATTGTCGCCAAGGCTGTTGAAACTGTCGCCATGCAGCATCCGCGCCGCGCCGGCCCCCACCTCGAAGCAGGCGATGGCATGGTCGATCTCGCCCCGCGCCTGGGCGATGGGCTTGCCGTTCTCCAGCACTTCCCAATAGGCGATCTCGTCGCGGCGGCGACGCAGGATTTCTGCGGTGCGCAGCAGTACCCCGGCCCGCTCGGCCCCCGGCAAGCCGGCCCAGCTGCGATCCTCGAACGCGCGGCGCGCGGCGGAAACGGCGGCGTTCAGGTCATCCACCGTGCATTTCGGGATGCGCGTCACCGGCGTTCCGTGCCCCGGGGAACTGCGGTCGAAGAAATCTCGCCCAGCTTCCCAGACGCCATCCAACCAGAAGCCGAATTCGCGCGGGGCTTCGGGCAACGAAAGCGATCTGGTGGTCTTGTCCATGGTCTTCCCCCTCATGAGTCGTCTTACGCCTGCGATGCGCATTAAGTAACTGTTTGGTTACAAAATGTCAACGAAGAGCCGCCGCCTGCGACGTCTTGTCCGCTGCTCGCCTGCCTTGTGTTACTTGACTGTCCGCAGCTTGGACCGATCCATCGTCAGCGCGATGGCCGCGATCAGCACAAGTCCGAAGACCATCTGCTGCTGCGTTGCCTCGACCCCGAAATACAGCATCGAGGCCCGGATCACCGCCACGATCAGCGTACCTATGGCGGTGTTCAGCACCCCGCCCACGCCGCCGGTCAGCGGCGTGCCACCGACCAGAACCGCGACGATGGCAGGCAACAGGAAGCCGTTGGCAATCGTCGGCGCCCCACCGGACAGCTTGACCGCGAACAGAAGCCCTGCCACCGCAGCCAGCGCGCCCGAAATCGCGAAGGCCAGCATCTTGAAGCGGGCCACGTTCACGCCCGAGGCCGCTGCCGCAAGCTCGCCCGCGCCCACCGCCTTCAAGGCGCGGCCGAGCGTGGTGCGCCGTTCGATGAAGAGGCAGATTGCCAGCAAGGCCACCGCCAGGAACAGTTCGTTCGGAATGATACCGGTGCGGCCGATCATCCAGCCGAACAGCGCATCGCGTTCGGCGGCATCCATGTTCAGCGCGCGATTGCCCGACAGCCACTGCGCCATCGAAAAGCACAGCCCGCCGACAGCCAGCGTCGAGATGAAGGAAGGCACGAACAGTCGGGTGGTGATGAAGCCTGACAGCATCCCGAGGGCAAAGCCGATCGCCACGCACAAAAGCGCGACCCAGATCCCCAGCGACGCGAGATAGACGGAGGCAACAACCGTGATCATGTTCGCCATAGACTGAGCCGACAGGTCGATCCCGCCGATGTAGATTGCGAAGGTCAGGCCAAGCGCCATGATGAACAGGGGCACGATATCCCCAGCCAGAGACAGAAGGTTGGCCGGTTTCAGGAAGTTCGGGTCATTCAGGCCGACGAAGATCACCAGGACCAGCAAGGTGATCCAGGGAAAATGCGGTTTCAGTCGCTGGATATCCATCTCTGTCCCTCAGATCATCGCGTGCAGGAGATCGTAAAGCGAAGGCTTCTTGCCCGGCTCGCAGTCAAAGCGTTTCTGGATGCGGCCGTCCTTGAGGACGATGATCGTGTGAGAAAGCCCGATCGCCTCTTCCAGCGTGTCGGCGACCAGGATGACACCCACTCCGTCGTCGCACATGTCGCGGATCATCTCGTAGACGTCTTCCTTGGCGCCGATGTCGAGGCCGCGCGTCGGGTGATCCAGAAGCATGATGTCCGACCCGCCGGATCGCCACTTTGCCAGTACCACCTTCTGCTGGTTCCCGCCTGAAAGGTTGCCACAATCGGCGTATTCGGAATGCGCCTTGATCGACAGCTTTCCGATCCAGTCGCGCGCCAGCTTGCGCTCTTCGCCGACACGCAGAACGCCGGCGTTCGAGAAATGACCCATCTGCGACAGCGTCATGTTCTCGTAAACGTTCATCCCCGCGACGATGCCCTCGACCTTGCGTTCGCGCGGGACATAGCCGACGCCCTTCGCGACCGCCGCCTGCGGGGTGAAGCGTTCGATCCGCGCGCCCTTCATCGTGACATGCCCGGTCACGGGGGTCCGCATCCCGTAGATCGTGCGCAGGATCGCCTCGCGGCCCGAGCCTTCGGTACCAACCAGACACAATACCTCGCCCGGATGCAGGGTCAGCGAGATGTCGCTGATCCGACCCGGCAGGCCAACGTCCTCCAGCTTCACCAGCTGGCGGCTGTCATCATAGGGTTTCTGGCGCTGCTCACGGTAATATTCCCGGTCGACGTTGCGGCCCACCATCTTGTGCTGGATCTGCTCGACCGTGGCGCCGCCCCGGTTGACCACATCGACCACCGCCCCGTCTTTCATCACATAGATTCGGTCGGAAAGCTCCATCACCTCGTCCATGCGGTGACTGACAAAGATGAAGCTCGCCCGTGCCGTCAGGTCGCGAACGATGCGGAACAGCATCTTGACCTCGTCCTCGGCCAGAACACTGGTGGGCTCGTCCAGAAGGATGACCAGGTCGCCGTCGACCCGCTCCTCAAGCGTGAGCACCTTGGCCAACTCGACCAGCTGGCGCTGCGCAAAGGACAGGCTGGCCGTCACCGTGGCCGGATCGATGTCGAGCTTCACCTTGGCCAGTTGCTTTCGCGCAGCCTCGGCCATGGCCTTCCAGTTGATCACGCCCAGACGCACGAACTGCGCTTCATAACCCAGGAAGATGTTCTCCATGACCGTCAGGTTGGAAATCAGCGACTGTTCCTGGAACACCATGCCGATGCCCTTTTCCATCGCCTGACGCGGGTTCTGGAAGCGCACGGTCTTGCCGTCGATGGTAATGGTGCCGCCGTCGGGCTGATAGGCGCCGTAGATCACCTTCATCAGGGTGGACTTGCCGGCACCGTTCTCGCCGACAAGGCCGACGATCTCACCGCGCTTGACCTGGAAATCCACTGCCTTCAGCGCATGGACACCGGGAAACTTCTTGTCGACCGCCTTGAGTTCGTACATCGCCCGCCCCCCTATTTCACGAAGCTGATGTTGCGCCGGTCGGTCGAGAGGACCACTGCCAGGATCACCAGAAGCCCCAGCATGCCGTCCTGCACATAGTCGGGCAGTCCGATCACGACCATGCCGTTGTTGATGACGTTCACGATCAGCACGCCGACGACCGTGTTCCAGACCCCGCCGATGCCACCCCAGAGCGCGACACCCCCGACCACGACCGAGGTGATCGAGATGAACATGAAATTCGCGCCAGTGACCGATTCCGCCTGGCCCAGCTTGGCGACCTGCAGCATCCCGGCGATGGCATAGAACACGCCCGCGAGCACGAAACCGGTGATCCGAACCCGCCGAACGTTCAGCCCCGAGGCGTGGGCAAGCTCCTCGCCGCCACCCACGGCATAGAAGTTCCGACCCAGCGTGGTGTGGTTCTGGATGAACCAGGCCAGGAAGGCCAGAATGACCACGACATAGACCATCAGCGGAAAGCCCGCGATGCGCCAGGTCAGAAGCGCCCGGAAAGTGTCGTCCTCGATCCGCACGATATCGCCGCCGGTGATCAGCACGGCGGCACCCGTCCCGACAAACCCCATTGCCAGGCTTGCCATGAAGGAGGGGATGCGCAGCTTGACATGAACGAGCCCGTTGATCAGCCCGATCAGTCCTCCGACGATCAGGGCAAGCGGGATGGCCAGCCACCCCCCTGCCGCCAACGTGCCCCCCAGCCACAGGAAGGCGAAGCAGAACAGCACCGCCGTCAGCGAAACCGCGCCCTCCATCGACAGGTCGATCGAGCCCATGACGATGATGAAGGTCACGCCGATCGCCACCATCAGGGCGGGCGCCGCGGCAATCGCAATGCGGGCAAAGTTCCGCTGCGCGAAGAAATCCGGATTGATCGCCGTGAACAGGATCACCAGCGCGATCAGCACCAGCAGGGGCGCCCAGCGGATGGCGGCTTCCCGGGTCAGAAATCGTGTCACGCCACCCTCCCTTGGCGACAGCCCCGCAGGGGCAAAAGGCTGGGGGACCGGACTTGCGCCCGGTTCCCCGTTGGTCAGGCCTTACTTGTAGACAATACCGCCCGCCGACAGGCCCCAACGATCAGTCCAGTCATAGGTCGGGGTCGCGTCCAGGTAGGTCTTCTTGAACTCTTCGGCATCTGCCTGAGTGACAAGGATCGACGGCCCATAGAACTCGCGATGCTCGTTGGGCTCCTCCGAGGGCTTGAAGGCCCCGATGGCGGCCTGGTGCGCCAGGGCCAGCGCGATGCCGCCACCCCAATGCGGGTTGGTGAAGACGGTAGCCAGAAGCTCGCCCTTCATCACCAGATCCACCGCTTCCGGGTTGCCGTCGAAGGCGGTGATCGGCATGCCGGTAATACCTTCCGCCTTCAGCGCCTCGATGACCCCGTAGGCCATGTTGTCGTTGGCGCAGTGCACGCCCTTGATCTTGTCGCCATAGCGGGTCAGGTAGCTCGACATCAGCTCGGCGGCCTTGTTGGTGTCCCAGTCGGCGGACTGTTCGTCCAGAAGCTCGATGTTCGGGAAATCCTTCAGAGCGTTCTTCAGGCCGTTCAGGCGCTCGACCGCCGGGATGTTGGCCGGAATGCCGCCCAGATGGACGACGCCGCCTTCTCCACCCATCTTCTCGAACAGCAGGCGCGCGGCGTCCTCCGAGGGCTTTTCGCCCGACCAGGACAGGTGCGCGACATAGTTGTCGCCGATGTCCCAGGGATGCAGGTCATCGGTCTTGTTCCAGATCGTCGAGACATAGCCGCCAGCGTCCCGCACCGCCTCCACGACCGGACGTGCGTTCGGGCTGTCGTTCGGATCGCTGGCAATGGCGCCCTTGCCGGCATTCTTGGCAAGGAAGGCCTTGATGTCGGCGAGCGACTTTTCGGACGACCCCTCGTTGATCAGGTTCGTCATGTCTTCCTTGGTCAAGCCAAGGCTCTCGACATAGGCCTCACCACCCGAAACGATGGCGTTCCAGTAGGCCGAGGCTCGGTCACGATAGCTCCAGGCCAGCGACCAGCCACCCGCGTCGGCAAACGCCGCGCCGCGACCGAGGATGCCCGGAACTGCCGTGGCCGTCAGGCCGGCAGCCGAGGCGAACAGGAAGTTCCGACGGTTGATCTTCTCGCGTTCGACGAAGTCCTTGATGAACGTGGACATGGATTCCCTCCCTTTTTCCACTCCAATGCCACGGAAGCGTGGCCCTGCCTTCGGCGGGGGCGGACACCTGCGTCATCAGCGCACGCCTCTCCGTTAATGCACTAACTGGTTACTTGACAGCTGACCCCCGAGTCAAGATGTTTGTTGCAACCTGCAACAGTGCGGGCTTTGGTCGCAGGCAGGGGATCAGCGCCGCAGGCGGCAAAAACCGATGCCCTGGGAGTGGATTGATGGACGCCAGTGAGAACACAGCCCAAGGGAAGGCGAAGCCTGCCCAGAAACCGCGCATCCGGGATGCAGAGGCGACAAAGGCCCGCATCCTGGAGGCCGCGAAGCGCGAATTTGCAAAGAGCGGCCTGGGCGGCGCGCGGGTGGACGTGATCGCCGAGAAGGCGCGCGCAAACAAACGGATGATCTATCACTACTTCGATTCGAAAGAACGCTTGTTCCAGACCGTGCTGGAAAACGCTTATCTCGATATCCGCATCGCGGAGCAGAAGCTGAATCTCGACCATCTGGACCCGCGCGAGGCCCTGGAACGCCTGGTCCGATTCACCTGGGACTATTACCTGAAGAACCCGGAATTCATCACACTGGTGAACAGCGAGAACCTGCACCGCGCCAAGCATCTGAAGAAGTCGGAAACGGTGAAGGACTACAGCCGCCGATTCGTCTCGATGGTTCAGTCGATCCTCGAACGCGGTGTTGCCGCGGGCGTCTTCCGCAAGGGCGTCGACCCGGTGCAGTTGAACATCACGGTCGCCGCCATCGGCTATTACTATCTGACGAACCGTTTCACCGGATCCATCGTGTTCGAGCGCGACCTCATGACCAAGGAGGCGCTGGAGGAGCGGCTCCACTTCAACATCGATACGATATTGCGGCTGGTCGCGGCCTGAGCCGACAGAAGCCATATGCGACGCAGCTGAGCATCGGATATGCGGACGAGAAGGTCGTCTCTCCCGCGACGCAAGAGTCAGGTTTCGCCGGTGCTTTCCGCCCCGATACCCTCTTGCTCCAGCGCCGAACTGAACCTTGCCAGTTCCTCGGGCACCATGTGCAGCGTGAAGCGGGCCTCCGGGAAGCGGCCGGTCTCAACATCCGTGCGGAATTCGGTGAAGGCCGCCACCCTCTCGCGCTGGAGGCGGTCGTACTCCGCCGCAAAGTCGCGGTAAACTTTGGAGTGACGGGGCATCTTTCCCCGATGCTCACCCAGGATATCCATGGCAAACAGGTATTGCGCATCGCAGCCTGCCCCGGACCCCATCGACCACAGAAGCAGTTGCTTCATCCGGTGGCTGATTTCGGTTGCGACTTCTTCGGGCACGACCTCGATCTCGACCGCGAACGCACCGGCTGCCTCATAGGCCAGACATTCCCTATAAAGCGCCAGCGCCTGATCCGCCGTCTTGCCCACAGCGCGGAAGCCGCCGGTCCAGGTGGCGCGGCTGGGGACAAGGCCGACATGGCCGACCACCGGGATATGCTCGGACGCCAGATAGCGCACGGTGTCGATGCTGGCCGAGCAATACATCGCGTCGGCCCCGGCGGAGAGCAGCTTGCCGCAAAGCCGCAGGTAATCCTCCCGCGTGCCCGCACCAAGGTGATCCATGCCCGACATCGAGAAGAGCGTGGGTGCAACCTTGCGGTATTCCGGATCCAGCACGAGATCCGGCGGAATCGAGACCAGGTCGATCCCGGCCTCTTCGGCGGCGGCGGCCTCGTCGAGGGTGAAGAGGCGCAGCATGGTCAGCTGCCGCTTGCCCTTCCAGGCGCGCAGGTCGGCAACGGTCGGGCGGGTACGTGCCATGTCAGTCCTCCAGCCCGATCTCGATCATCTCGCCCACCACACGCGCCGGATGGGTCCTGAGCGTGGTCACGCAAGGCAGTCGTTCGGCCTCGCCGGTCTTGTAGTTGAAGCGACCGTTGTGCTTGGGGCATTCGATCTCGTCGCCCATCACCAGCCCGTCGCAGAGATGCACCTGCTCATGCGTGCAAAGCCCATCGGTGGCGAAGACAGCGCCATCCTCATCGCGGTAGATCGCATAGGTCCTGCCGCCGTGGTCGAAGCGGACCAGGTCCTCGGGGTCGATGTCGTCCAGGGCGCAGGCGGAAACCCATTGCATCGCGGTCACTCCTTCAGTCCGTCACGGTGGGGGATGGTCTGGTGCAGCTCCTCGCGGTAGGCGCGCGCGGTCGGCGGCAGGGTCTTTTTCAGGAAATATCCCTTCTCGCGCCGCTGGCGCAGGATCGCGGGCACCATCTCGGCAAAGGCCGCCGGGATCGAGCGGGTCGGCGCAGGCAGGTCGTTCCTGATGACCTCATGCAGGCGCGGCAGCGCATGGTAAGGCACCATCGGGAACATATGATGCTCCACATGGTAGTTCATATTCCAGTAGATCCAGCGGCTGACCGGGTTCATCAGGCAGGTGCGGCTGTTCAGCCGGTGGTCGAGCACATCCTCTGCCAGCCCGCCATGCTGGATCATGCCCGTCATGAACATGTGCCACGCGCCATAGATACGCGGCCCGCCGATCAGCATGAAGGGCAGGATCGTGCGCCAGTAGATCGCCGCCGCCAGGGTCAGGGCATAGATGGCCACATGCACCCGGGCCCAGAAGATCGCCTTGCCGACTTCGGCCTCGGGGATGTAGTCGCGCTCGTCCGGGGTGAGGTGGCCTGCGGCGTTGCGGACCAGCACCTTCATCCACTGCCAGATGTCCACAATCCCGATGAAATGCAGGATGTTCAGCAGGATCGAGGCCGGATGCATGAAGGCGATCTCGGCATCGCGGCCGACGATGATCGTGTCGGTGTGGTGGCGGGCGTGGCTCCAGCGCCAGGACACCGGGTTGCGCATCACCATGAAGCTGGCGATCTGGTAGACCGCATCGTTCATCCAGGGCGTGCGGAAGGCGGTGCCATGGCCGCATTCGTGCCAGCGGCTGTCGCAGGCTGATCCGTACAGCACGCCATAGACTGCCCAGAACGGCACGCACCACCAGCTGCCCCAGAAATATATGCCGCCCGCAGCCGTCAGGGCCAGAAGACCCAGCCAGATCAGCGTGTCGCGGATCGCCGGTCCGTCGCGGCGCTGCATCAACTCTTTCATTACCTTGCGCGGCACATCGGAATGATACCATTCGGCCGAGGCTAGCCCCCGTTCGATCGCCAGCGCCGCGCTTGGCCCGGTCAGCGAATAGTCGCGCCGCTCGACAAGGGGTTCGGGCCGGTCGGCAAGAGTCTGGTCAGTTGGCATGGGTGTCTCCGGTCATCGGATCGTCGCAGGAACGGTCAGCGGGCGGAAATTGCCCGATGGGGTGGGATAAGGATCGTCGGGCTGCCCGATGATGGCGCGGATGCGGGCCTCGGCCTTGCCCAGCGTCGCCGCTCCGTCCAGAACGGTGAAACGGGCGTCGTAGCGGCGCTCCTCGCCCGCTTTCAGCCAGGTCATCTCTCCTCGCTCTCGCGCGGCGTTGTCTCCAAGGACATGGTGGGTCGAGGGTTCGATGCCAAAGCCGTAGGCCCCGGCCTGGAAATGCTGCCATTCGTACAGGCAGGGCAGTTGGTCCTTGCGGGTCGTGACCTGAAGGCCCAGCCCCAGCCGGTCGTTCATCAGCGCCACCGGCACCTCGCCCCCCGCGTCCGGCGCGGTTTCGTGCTGCCAGACCTGCTCCACGAACCGGTCCTGCGGGGCCGGGACCACCGCATAGCCGGTGCCCTGGTCGCGATAGCGCGCCGCATGGGCGGCCCAGA
This sequence comes from Tabrizicola sp., assembly GCF_016793705.1. Classification (GTDB taxonomy): domain Bacteria; phylum Pseudomonadota; class Alphaproteobacteria; order Rhodobacterales; family Rhodobacteraceae; genus Tabrizicola. Next base: position 46,962 of record NZ_JAEULO010000043.1, on the reverse strand, counting down.
CCACATCGGCAATCGGCGCAACATAGCGCGCGCCCTCGGCCAAGAGCGGCGCGCCGAGGTTGACGTGGTAAAAGAACATATGCGGTGTCGGCGCAAAGCCTTCGTTTGTCACACGATCCGTCAGCCGGATTTCGCTGCCATCCAGCTCTGCCTCGATCCGCCGGGTCAGAACGAGGTATTCGCCGAAGGTCGTCGCCTGCCGCACGACGCCCTCGGCCCAGAGGATGCAGCGGTCGCCGTCCCATCTTTCGCCATAGCCGGTCAGCCGGGCCGGGATGTTGGCGATCCGGCCATGCAGCCCGTGCCGCTTGGTCCGGATACCAGGATAGCCGTAATGGCTGGCCTCCACCTCTTCCGGGCCAAGGATATGGTCCAGCCCGCAGGTAACAAGGAAGCCGGTGAAGCTGCGCGCCCAGCCGAAGCCGCCTTCGCCTTCCGGTTCGTGCAGGGCCGCCGACCGCAGCCCCGAAGGCCCGTGCCAGCCCAGCGAGGCACCGCGCCAATCCACCTCGGCAATATCCATCGCACGGTCGACCAGCACCGTGAAGCGCAGGCCCGCCCCGGTGCGGAACTCCAGCAGCCGGATGCCGCGCTCGGTGCCATCGGCCAGCTCCATCAATCGCACGCCACCATAGGCCGCAAGCTGGCCCGACCGCCTCCGGATGTCGTCCCGCGTCAGGGATTCGCCGAACAGCTCCGCCATCGCCTCAGCCCTTTTCGTCTGGCGTGGCGGCGACGGGCATCGAGCGCATGCGGGCCACCGTCTCGGGCTCGGCACGGCGGCAGGCGACCGGCGGCAGGCCGCGGGCGATGAGGTCCATGTCCTCCAGCACCCGCGTCCCGATCTCGCGCAGGGCGAAGGTCAGCGCCCCGGCCCGGTGGGGCGAAAAGAGCATATTCGGCACGGCCCGGATCGGGTCGTCCTTGGGCAGCGGCTCGACCGGGAAGACGTCCGTCGCCACCCGGATGCGCCCCGAGGCAGCCGCTTCGGCCAACGCACCGAAATCGGCCGCTGCCGCGCGTGACATCAGCAGAAGCATTGCGCCGGGCTGCATCAGGCCCAGCGCCCGTGAGTCGATCATCCCGGCATTGTCGGTGGTGATCGTGGCCATGACGAAGACGAAGCGGTTGCCCGCCATCAGTGCATCGAAGCCGACCGGCTCCACCCCAAGCCGCTTCAGATGACCGTGCGGCAGCCAGGGGTCGAACACCTGCACCCGGCAGCCGAAGGGCGCGAGCAGGCGGTAAAGCGACCGGCCCAGATCACCAAAGCCGATGATCCCGACCGTTGATCCTGCCAGAAGCTCGGACTGCTTGTTGCCCTCGAACAACCACTTCTCCTGCCCCGTCAGGAAGGCCGCGTGTTCGCCGTGAATGTTCCGCGCCAGCGACAGCGCCATGCCAAGCGCCATCTCGGCCACCGGGGCGGCGAAGACCGCGCCGGGGGCAAGGACGTGGATGCCGCGCCGGAAGCATTCGGCATAGTCCACGTTCGGCAGGAAGTTTGTCTCGACGTTGAAGATCGCCCGCAGCTTCGGCGCCATTGCCAGCCGCCCCGACTCCATCGGCTGCTGCGAGATCAGGATTTCGGTCTTCGGCAAGTGCTCTGCATAGAAGGCCTCCCGATCCTCGCCCTGCCACTCCGTCACCTCGTAGCGCGACCGCAGAACGGCAAGCTCTTCGGGCGAGAAGATCTCGTCCGTCGCGCGGGGAGCAGGATCGTAGAGCGCGCGCATGTCTTCTCCTTTCCGCTGGCGGACCACCTCGGCCAATCAAAGCAATCTCAGACGAGGATATGGTCCCCGGTGATCACGTCCTCGACATCCTGGATCGAAGAGGTTTTCGGGCTCAGGTCATCCGCCACGACCGTCCCCCGCCGCATCACCACCATGCGGTCCACCACCTGGAAGACGTGGTGGATGTTGTGGGCGATGAAGATGCAGGAATGCCCGGTGTCCCGCGCCTCGCGGACGAAGCGGAGGACGCCCTGGGTCTCGGCCACACCCAGGTTGTTGGTCGGCTCGTCCAGGATGATCAGGTCGCTGTCGAAATACATTGCGCGGGCGATGGCCACCGCCTGCCGCTCGCCACCCGACAGCGAGCCGATGGGCGTGGTGGGCGGGATGTTCTTCGAGATGCCCACCCGCTTCAACAGGTCCGCCGCGACCTCATTCATCCGGTCGAGGTCCAGTCGCCCCAGATGGCCCGAGGTCAGCTCGCGCCCCAAGAACAGGTTCCGCGCGATGGAAAGCTGAGGCACCAGCGCCGAATCCTGGTAGATCGTCTCGATCCCCGCAGCAATGGCATCGTTGGTCGAGGTCATCCTGACCGGCTTGCCCTTGATGCGGATCTCACCCGACGTATAGGGCACCGCACCCGAAAGCACCTTGATCAGCGTGGATTTCCCGGCGCCGTTGTCGCCCAGAAGGCCGACGATCTCGCCCCTCCGGATCGTCAGGTTCACGTCGCGCAAGGCATGGACGCGGCCATAGGACTTTTCGATATGCCGCATCTCGACAAGAGATTCGTCGCTCATGCTCAGGTCCCCGCGTTGTGCCGGCGTTCCAGCGCGGCATGAAGCGCCATCATCCCCAGGATGATCGCACCGATGAAGATGTTGTAGGCCAGCCCGGGAACCCCGATCAGGACGATGCCATTGCGCATCAGCCTCAGGATCAGCACCCCCAGAACCGTGCCGATGATCGTGCCGCGCCCGCCGGTCAGCACCGTGCCGCCGATCACCACCATGGCGATGACCTCCAGCTCGTAGCCGGTGCCGGAGTTCGGGTTCGCCGCCGAGACCCGGATGGACGAGATGATCCCGGCCAGCGCCGCCATGGCCGAGGAGAGCATGAACAGGATCACCTTGACCCGCTGGATCGGCACGCCCCGGTTGCGCGCAGCACCAGGATTGCCGCCCGTCGCCTGGGTCCAGTTGCCGAACCTGGTGCGGGTCAGGACGTAGTGGAAGATCACCGCCAGGACGATGAACCAGATCAGGCTCATGTAGATGCGCAGACCGCCCACGTAGAAGTCACCGACCAGAAGCTTGGCAAGCCACTGGTCGCCCGCGTCCCAGGTGCGCTGCGGGAAGCCCGAGGTCAGCCAAAGGGCCGCGCCGCGCACGACCAGCAGCATCCCCAGCGTAACGAGGAAGGACGGAATGCCCAGCCGGGTGACGAAGAGGCCGGAGAAAAGCCCGATCCCCAGCGCGATCAGCATGGCCACCAGAAAGGCTGCGGGCAGGGGCATCAGCCCGGCGTTGAAGAAGGCCCACATCACCACCGGCGCAAATCCGAAGACCGACCCAACCGACAGGTCGAATTCGCCCGCCGTCATCAGAAGCGTCATCGCCAGCGCGATCAGCCCCAGCTCGACGGTGAAGGTCAGGGCGTTGCCGATGTTGTTCAGTGACATGAACGTCGGGTTGATCGCGGTGAAGACGACAACCATCGCCACCAGAAGCACAAGCGGCCCGAACTCCGGCTTGGCGATGAAGCGCTTCAGGATACCCGGCTCGGCGGGATGGACGGCTGAAACCGTTGACGGGTTGGACATTCTGGTTCCTCGGGGAAAGGGATGCCGGGGCCGCCCGCAATCGCTGCGGGCGGTTTCGGCAAGGTCACGGTCCGACTGTGCAGGAACCCTGCGTCAGTTGCCGCCCATGATCTTGGAATAGACCGGCGCCGTATCCTTTTCGTAGAGCGCGCCAGTGATGATGTTGAAGCCAAGCGGAATGCCGTCGCCTTCCATCTGCAGCGCCGAAAGGCAGAGATACGATGTGGCCTGCGGATCCTGCCACATGCCGGCATTTACATAGCCGTCCATCACCTCTTGCGTGGTGTCGAGCGAGTTGCCCCAGCCGACCACCGGGATTTCACCGGGCTGCACGCCCGCCTGATCCCAGACCCGCTTGACCGATCCGGTCACCATGTCGCCAAGGCCGATCATCGCCTTGATCTTGTCGCGGTTGGCGGTGACGTAGTCGGTCATCCGGGTGATCACCTCGGCCTGGTCCAGCGTCGCGTCGGTGACTTCCCAGGTGATGCCCAGAGGCTCGAAGACCTCCTTGATCCCGGCTTCCTCCTCAACGCCGTAGGAGGCGCCCGGTACTTCGACCGGCATCCAGACGAAGTCGCCAGCCTTCACCAGCTCATGATCCACCAGATACTGCGCCCAGGCCTTGCCCACGGCCTTCAGGTCGCCGCCCACATAGGCATTCCAGTTCGGCGCAGAATCCGAGGTGTTGAAGTTGATGATCGGGATACCCGCAGCCCGGGCCTCGGCCACCACATCGACCATCGAGCCCGGGTCGGGGCTGGTCGAGCAGATGCCGTCGGCCCCTGCCGCGATGGCCGCGCGCACGGCTTCCTGCTGGCTCGGGACATCGCCCGAGTGGAAGGAGGTGTTGACGGTGTTGCCGGAGGTCTTGGCATAGGCCTCGGCGCCTTGCAGGAAATAGGTCCAGACCGGGTCGGCCGGGCCGCCATGCGACACCCAGTAAAAGGTCTTGCCCTCGGCCGCGGCGAGACCGGCGGTCAGGGCAAGCGCAGCGGCGGCGCCAAGCAACGTCTTGATCATCGTGGGTTTCCTCCTTGTGACCCTTGGGTCGTCTGACCCGGTTTCCGGCCAGGCCGGTCGTTCTCTCAGCGGCACGACAGCTTGCCACCCATCGGGGCCGCAGCGAAATTCGCGTCGCAGTCTCGTTCTTGCTCTGGTCGGGCAGTCGGCCTGCATCCCTCCTGAAGCAGCCGCTTTCCGGTGCGGCCCGTCTGAACGAGGCCACGCCGGATGGGGTCAGCTTGGGCGATGCGACAGATTGCCGCAACCGCAGTTCACATCAGATTCCATCAGCAATGCCGTGACAGCCCGCCCATCCGGCTCTAGGCTGCCGCGCATGGGCCGGTCCACCATCGTCGACATCGCCAGACGCGCCGGGGTTTCGACCGCGACGGTCGACCGGGTGCTGAACGGTCGCGCCGGAGTGGCCGCGGCCAATCGCCATCGTGTGATGCAGGCGGCGCGCGACCTTGGCTACCTTCCCGTCGAGGGAATGGTCACGCTGCCGTCGCGTCCCGTGCATCTCGAATTCTTCATTCCGATGGTGCAGAACGGCTTCATGGGCGAACTGGTCAACGGCATCCGGCGCTTTGCGGCGACGGTCCCGCTGGTCGCCTCGTGCAATATTCGCACGCTGGACGGGTTCGGGCCGGAATCCCTGCTGCCCGCGCTGGAAACGGTTGGCCTGCGCACCAGCGGCATCGGTCTCGTCGCCGCCGACCACCCAAGATCGCGTGAAGCGATCCGCCGCGTCTGCGAGGCCGGAGTGCGGGTCGTGACGATTGCCTCCGACGTCCCGGACTCGGGCCGCTCGGCCTACGTGGGCGTCGACAACACCGTCGCGGGACGCACGGCGGCGCTGCTGATGGGGCGTATGGCAGGCAGCGCTGGCGGAGCCATCGGGCTTTTCATGGGGTCGCGCGCCTATGATGGCCATCAGGGCCGCGAGACCGGATTTCGCGCCGTCCTGGAACGCGATTTCCCCTCGCTGTCCTTGTTGCCTCCCATCGAGACAGGCGAGCGCAGTGACCGTACCCGCGTGGCGATGACCCAGCTCTTGCGCGGCACCCCAGACCTTGCGGGCGTCTATTGCGTGGGCGCCGGACGCACGGGGATCGTCGCCGCGCTGGAGGAGGTCCGGCCCCCGCGCCGCCCTGTTGTCGTCATGCACGACTTGACCGACCGCACCCATGCCTGGCTTGCAGACGGAGTGATCGATGTGGTCATCGACCAGAATGTGCAGCTGGTGGGCGAACAAGCGGTCATCCGCCTTTTGGGAGCGATCGCCACCACCGCCCCGCATCTTCTGCTGAAGAACATCGAGCCACGGATCATCCTTCGTGAAAACATCCCTCAACGCTGATGGATCGAACCCTTCCCCGCGCAAGGGTCTCAGACGAGCCGGGCTGAAATGATCACGTGACATACAAGACGGGGTCGGCAACGAGCCGGGAACCGAAACCCGCTACCGGACGTTTGACTGGGCGATTCACTGCCGCTGCGGTGGCACAGCAAAGGACAGTTCAATGGCCCTTGTTTCAGACCACCCCGACACGCCGAATCCCTCGCCAGTGCAGACAATTCCTGCCGAAAGGGTATGGGAGATGCTGAAGGCGATCGACATCGCCATGCTGGTGACCGGCTCGGCAGAAGGGCTGCGAGGTCGACCGATGTCGACCATTCCCGCGCTGGACAAAGGTGTCATCTACATCCTGACCGAAGCGAACTCCTCTGCAGCACGAGAGATAGAGGCCGAGGCCTCGGTCTTCCTGTCCTACCAGGGCAAGGGCGACCATCTGGCCTTGCAGGGCCGCGCGACGGTGAATCCGGACAAGGAGCTGGTCAAGGATCTGTGGAATCCGGGGGCCGAGGTCTTCTGGCCGAACGGTCCGGAGGCGCATGACGTGGTGACACTGGTCATAGACCCCGGCCATGTCGACATCTGGGATGGCCCCGGTCTCTTGGCCGGGCTTGCGAGCTTGGTCAAGGGCGCCGTTCGCAAACAGTCACCCGATCTCGGGACACGCGGCGAGGTCGATCTCTGACGCCAGGTTCAACGTCATGCCTAAGGGCGCACGCAGCGGAGAAACCACGGACAAAGGCCGTCCCGGGCAATGGGGCGGCCTTTGCGCGATTGTCAGGCGGGAGTTACGGCGCGGTCGTATCGGTGGCCGGAGCCGGAGTGGCTGGCGCGGTTTCCCCGCTCTCCGGCATCGGCGCTGGTTCGGTGCCCGTCCCGGCACCGGTCGCGGGGGCCGTTTCGGTGACGGCGGGAGTATCGGCGGCTGGTTCGATCACCGTCTGGTCGACCACGCTGCCGGAGCGGTTCATGCTGAAGACCACCGCGGCAATGATGACTGCCGCAAGAATCAGCAGGACGATCCACATGCTGGATTGCGAATAGCGCGTCTCCGGGACGCGGCGGCCATCGGTACCAGGCGTTGTCCTTGGGGGTAGATCGGTCATGGTAGAAGTCCTTTCTGTCGCAAGGGACGTGCAGACAGCTCAACCGGGAAGCGCGTCGATTGTTCCGATGCGTCAAAGCATCGGCGCGCCACCGGTGACGGCGATGGTCGCGCCGGAGACATAACTGGACATCGGCTCGGCAAGCATCACATAGGCCGAGGCCAGCTCGACGGGCTGAGCTGGGCGTTTCATCGGGCTGTCCTGGCCAAACTTCGCCACCTTCTCGCCAGTCATGCTGGACGGGATCAGCGGGGTCCAGACCGGGCCGGGGGCCACGCAATTCACGCGGATCTCGCGGTCTGCCAGAAGCTGGGCGAGGCCTGCGGTGAAATTCTGGATCGCACCCTTCGTCGTGGCATAGGCCAGAAGCGTGGGGTTCGGCTTGTCGGCATTGATCGAAGCGGTGTTGATGATCGAGCTTCCGGCGCCCATGTGCGGCACGGCGGCCTGCGACAGGTGGAAGACCGCGTCGATGTTGATGGCAAAGGTCTTGTCCCATTCCGCCGCCGAGAGATCCTCGAAGCTTTCGCAGACGGTCTGATGCGCGGCGTTGTTCACCAGGATGTCGATCCGGCCCCAGGTATTGACGGCCTCCTGCACGACGCGGCGGCATTCGGCGGAGTCGGACAGGTCGGCCGCTATCTTCACGCAGCTCTGGCCTTCGTCCTCAATCAGCCTCGCGGTATCGGCGGCGTCTTCGGTTTCGTTCAGGAAGCAGAGCGCGATGTCCGCCCCTTCCCGCGCGAAGGCGATGGCGACGGCGCGGCCGATGCCGCTGTCCGCCCCGGTGATCAGCGCGACGCGGCCTTGCAGGCGTCCGGCGCCGACCCAGGTCGTCTCGCCATGATCGGGGCGGGGCTGCATCGGGGCAAAGCTGCCAGGGGCGTCCTGGGTCTGTTCGGGAAAGGGGGGCTTGGGATGATCGGTCACGATGTCGGATCCTTCTGGCCTGGTTCTATCCTTTGGACGCCGCCGCCCGGCCGCCTGCGGTTGCTGTCGGGACGGGTGTTGTTGTCCCGCCGGGTCAATCTGCTGCCGGCGCTGGTTGACGAGATGCCATTCCGGCTGATGAAGCCGCTCATTGGCAGGTGGGCCTGGTGAATGTTCATATCTTGGCCAGGCATCGGTCACCTCGGTGAAACGGGAAACGGGCGGCTCCGGGGGAAGCGGAACCGCCCGCCGACTGCGCCTTGTGGAAAGGGAGCAACTCCAGAGCGCAGCCGGAGGTCAGGCCGCTTGCAGCGCCGTCTGGTTGACCGACCCGTCCGCGATCCGGGTCAGCACCTCGTCGGTCATGCTTTCCTCTTGCAGGGTCTGCTCCAGAAGCTTCGCGGCGTCCTTCAGGCCCATGACCTGCGCCCAGCGGCATAGGGTGCCGTAGCGGGCGATCTCGTAATGCTCGACCGCCTGGGCCGCGGCGACAAGGCTGGCATCAAGCGCCGGGGTGTCAGCGAAGGCCTGAAGCGCCTCTTCGCCCTCTTCGATGATGCCGTCGATGGCCGGACAGGTCTTGCCGCGCGCCGGTTTGCCGATCAGATCGAAGACCTGCTGGAGGCGCTCGACATGGCCCTGGGTTTCCTCTTCGTGCTTCTCGAAGGCCGCGCGCAGTTCCGGGGACTGCGCCCCGCGCGCCATTTTCGGCAACGCGCGCAGGATCTTCCGCTCGGCGTAGTAGATGTCCTTCAGCGTCTCGTGGAACAGCACTTCGAGGGTCTTGGTCTTCATCTTCGTCTCCTGTGGTTTTGCGGGGCTTCGCTGCCACAAACCCACCGCGCCGGGGAATGTTCCAAGGCCTCAGACCTCTTCGCCGAGCGCGACCTGAAGCAGCTTCCGTCCCCGGCTGATCCGGCTTTTGATCGTGCCGATGTCCACCTCCAGAATGTCCGCGGCGGACTGGTAGCTTTCGCCCGTAACCAGCACCAGCATCACCGCCTCGCGGTAGGCCTGCGGCAGCGCCATCAGCGCCGCCTCGACCTCGCGGCCGCGCAGGTGCCAGTACTGGCTGTCAGGCGTCGATGGAGTGTCGGAGACGCAGGTCTCGGCCCCCGGCTGTTCGCGGTTCAGCTTCACGCGGTTGTTGTAGAAGCAGTTGCGCATGATGGTGAACAACCAGGCCCGCATGTTGGTCCCCGCGGAATAGGAGGCGGCGCTGGCAATCGCGCGGACAAGGGTGTCCTGCACCAGATCATCCGCATCACCGTAGCGCCCCGTGAGCGACCGGGCAAAGAGGCGCAGGGCGGGGATATGGCTTAGCACGTCGTCGGACATCGGGCCTCTCCATCGGGCATGCCGGGGTCAATGCCGGGCGGCAGATGCGGTTCCGCCCCAAGTGGCTCTGCGGCCACACGCCGGCGGCAATCAGCCCAGATCGGCGAATGGCAAGGGAACCGAACCGCACACCCGGCGGTTCACGACTCCGTCGGACCCGCGTGCTTTGCGGTCGGGAATGGAGACGGGCAGATGGCGCCACGGGCAAGCTGGAAGGGCCGGATGCGCCTGGGCGAGATCGCCTTCGGCGTGAAGCTCTATACTGCGGCCGCCACCTCCGACCGCGTCGCCCTGTACATGGTCAACCGCCGCACCGGCAACCGGCTGCGCAACGAGATGGTCGATTCCGAAACCGGCAAACCCGTGGCGGACGAGGACGAGGCCATGGGCTACGAGGTCGACAGCGGTGACTACGTGCTTCTGGAGGCCGGGGAAATCGCCGCCACCATCCCCGACTCCGACAAGAGCCTGCCCATCGAAAGCTTCCTGTCCTGCGCCGAGATCGATACGCTCTACTTCGACCGGCCCTATTACCTTGCCCCCGCCGATCCCGCCTCGGTCGAGGCCTTCGCGCTCTTGCGCGAGGGGATGGAGCGCAAGCAGGTCGCGGCGCTCGCCCGCACCGTGCTTTTCCGCCGTCTCCGCACGCTGCTGATCCGGCCGCAGGGGGCAGGCTTCATCGCCAACACCCTGAACTTCGACTACCAGGTCCGCTCGGCCGAGAAGGCCTTCGCCGACATTCCGAAGATCGAGATCCAGGGCGAGATGCTGGACCTGGCCGAGCATATAATCGGCACCAAGCTGGGCGACTTCGATCCCTCCTCCTTCGACGACCGCTACGATGCCGCCCTGGCCGATCTGGTGAAGGCCAAGCTGGAAGGCCGCCCGCCGCCGCGCCGGAAAGAGCCACAGCGCGAAAAGGTGGTCGACCTTATGGCGGCGCTGCGCGAAAGCGCGAAGGCGGCGAAGGGCCGGCAGCCTGTTTCGAAGGCGCCGAAGCGGAAGGCGGGATAGGATGGTGCTGGAGACCTACCAGTCGATGCGCGACTTCGATGCGACGCCCGAGCCGAAGGGCCGCAAGCGCAAGTCGGCGGGCGATCCGGTCTTCGTCATCCAGAAGCACGATGCGACGCGGCTGCACTATGACCTGCGGCTGGAGGTGGACGGGGTGCTGAAAAGCTGGGCGGTGACGCGCGGGCCCAGCCTCGTGCCGGGCGAAAAGCGCCTTGCGGTCCATGTCGAGGATCACCCGATGGACTACGGCAGCTTCGAGGGCACGATCCCCGCGGGCCAGTATGGCGCAGGCACGGTGATCGTCTGGGACCGCGGCACCTGGACGCCGGTCTTCGACGCCGCGAAGGGCTTTGCCAAGGGTCATCTGGAATTCGAGCTGAAGGGCGAAAAGCTGACGGGCCGCTGGCACCTGATCCGGATGCGCAGCAAGCCCAGGGAAAAGCGCGAGAACTGGCTCTTGATCAAGGGCGAGGATGCCAGCGCACGCGACGAAAGCGCCCCCGACATCCTGGAGGAACGCCCGGAGTCGGTGAAGACGGGACGGCTGATCGAGGAGGTCGCGGGCAAACCCGCCCGGAAACCTCGCAGCAGGAGATCCCCGCCCTCACCCGCCGCTACGATGCCGGACTTCCTGCCGCCGATGCTGGCGACCCTGGTCAAGGCGACCCCCGGCGACGACCGCTGGCTGCACGAGATCAAGTTCGATGGCTACCGCATCCAGGCGCATCTGATGGACGGCAAGGTCCGCCTCTTCACCCGGTCGGGCCGCGACTGGACCGGGCGGTTCGGAGAGGCGTTGGCCAGGGCGCTGGCAGGGCTCCCCGCCGAACAGGCGATCCTTGACGGCGAGGTGGTGGTGGAAGTGGCGGGGCGGTCATCGGACTTCTCGGCCTTGCAGGCCGACCTCTCCGAGGGGCGCAGCGACCGGATGCTCTACTACGTCTTCGACCTCCTCCACCTGAACGGCCACGACCTGACCCCGTTGCCGCTGGTCGAACGCAAGCGCCTGCTCGCCACGCTGGTCGCCAAGGCCGCCGACCCGATCCGGCTCAGCGACCATCTGGATGACCGGGGCGAGATCGTGCTGCGCCATGCCTGCCGGATGGGGCTGGAAGGCGTCGTCTCGAAGCTGCGCGACAGCCCCTATCGGGCAGGGCGGGGGCAGGCTTGGGTCAAGTCGAAATGCTCGGCCCGGCAGGAGTTCGTGATCGGCGGCTTCGTGCCCTCGGCCGCTTCACCCCGCGCCATCGGGTCTCTGGTGATGGGCGTGTTCCGGGGCGACAAGCTGCACCATGTCGGCCGGGTCGGCACAGGCTTCTCCGCCGCCGTGGCGGAAGGGCTGATGACAAGGCTCAAGGCGCTGGAGACCGGGGAATCGCCCTTCGACCCGCTGCTCAAGGGCGTGGAGAAACGCGGAGTGCGCTATGTCCGGCCGGAATTGGTGGCCGAGGTGGATTTCCGAGCCTGGACCGCCGACGGCAACCTGCGCCACGCCGCCTTTCGGGGCCTGCGCGAGGACAAGGAGGCCAGCGAGGTGACGGGCGAAGGACGGCCCTCCCCAGCGCCAGAGGACGCGGAAGCCACGCCCACCGACCCGCCTCCCGCCCGGCGGATCAAGCTGACCCATCCCGATCGCGTCTACTGGCCCAAGGAGGGGATCACCAAGGCCGAGCTTGCGGATTACTACACGGCGGTCTGGTCCTGGATCGCCCCGCATGTCATCGGTCGCCCGCTGGCGCTCTTGCGCTGCCCGGACGGGATCGGCGGGCAGCAGTTCTTCCAGAAACACGAATGGAAGGGGATGAACGCCGCCATCCTGCGGGTACAGGACCCTGCCGAGCCGAAGGATGCGCCGTCGCTGGCGATTGCGACCCTCGACGGGCTGATCGCGCTGGTGCAATCGGCGGCACTGGAGATCCACCCCTGGGGCGGCACGCTGAAGGACTGGGAGAGGCCGGACCGCATCGTGATCGACCTCGACCCCGGTGAGGGGATCGCATGGGCGGACCTGGTGGCGGCGGCGACGGACGTCCGGCAAAGGCTGGAAGCGGTTGGCCTTGCGGCCTTCGCCAAGACCTCGGGCGGCAAGGGGCTGCATGTCGTGGCGCCCTTGCAGCCCAGGGCGGACTGGCCTGCCGTCAAGACCTTCTGCCGCGACCTTGCGCAGGCAATGGCCTCGGAGGATCCGTCCCGCTATGTGGCGACGATCACCAAATCGAAGCGGCGGGGGAAGATTCTGGTCGACTACCTGCGGAACCAGAGGGGCGCGACGGCGGTGGCGGCCTATTCGACACGCGCCCGGCCCGGCGCGCAGGTGTCGGCCCCCGTGACCTGGGACGAGCTTGCCGCCGGGGCAGGGCCTGCGGATTTCACGGTGCGGACCATGCCCGTCCGCCTGCAATCGCTGCGCCGCGACCCCTGGGAGGGTTTCGCCGAGGCAGCGCGGTCTCTGCCCGCCTAGCGCTTGCGCGACGGGGCCTTCTCGGCGGCGATGCTGCGTTTCAGGGCGTCGATGATGCTGACCACCTTGCCGCTCTCCGCCGGAGCCTCCGGCTTGGCCCTGGCCGCCCGCTTGCTGCCCTTCCGCTTCGACTCGATCAGTTTCAGCAGCCGGTCCTGAACCGGGTCCTCGACCAGGCTCGGGTCCCAGTCCGCGGTCCGGCTTTCGATCAACCGGCTGACCAGCTTCAGCGCTTCGCCATCGGGCTTCGATGCTTCCGCCTCGGCGAAATACTCCGCCTCGTCCCGCACCTCGTCGCCATAGCGGAGGGTCCACAGGATGATCCCCTTGCCGCGCGGGGTCAGCATCACCGCCCGCTCGCGGCGGTAGAGGACCAGCCGCGCGATGCCGACGGTATCGGTGGACCGCATGGCGTCGCGGATGACCGAGAAGGCCTCTTCGGCAATCCTGTCATCGGGGACCAGAAAATGCGGGCGGTCATACCAGATCCAGCCGATGCGGCCGGAGGGGACGAACTCCTCGATGTCGATGGTCCGGGTGCTTTCCAGGGCGACGGCGTCAAGCTCGGCTTCCTCCAGGATCACATGGCCGTCTTCCCCGCGCGGGTAGCCGCGGGCCTGGTCTTCGTCCGCCACCCGTTTCCCGGTCACCGCGTCGACATACTGCCGCTGCACCCGGTTGCCGGTCCGGCGGTTGAGGGTGTGGAAGCGCAGGCGGCCGCTGTCGCTGGTGGCGGGCTGCATCGCCACAGGGCAGGTGACGAGCGAGAGCTTGAGGTAGCCCTTCCAGAAGGCGCCAGCGGGCATCGGGGTCTCCATCCGGTGAATGTGCTCAACCCGGGGGGAGGACGACGGTTCCCGGGAACAATGCGGCGGAACGGCGGTTCTTTCTGCATTGCCAGCCGAAAAGGAGAGAAACGATGGCGAACCAGCAGCAGAACCCGCAGCAGGACCAACAGAAGCAGCAAGGCCAGGACAACCAGGGCGGCCAGCACAAGCCGCAGCAAGGTGGTCAGGGCCAGGCCGACCAAAGGCAGGCGGGCCAAGGCCAGCAGAAAGGCCAGCAGGACCAGAACCGGCCTCAGCAGCGCTGAGGCGGGTGCGGGCTGTCCACAGTGGACAATCCGCGAGAATGGTTTCAGATCAAGGGGTTGCTTGTGGAAATTAGGACTTTCTAAACCTTTGCCCCCCGTCCTGAAATGCGAAGCCCGGCCTTGCGGCCGGGCTTTCATCTTGCCGGGCTTCACTCGATCGGAGCGGGCGTCACGGGCGGGTTGGTGGCATCGTTCGGGCGGGCATCCGGGCTGTCGGTCACGTCCGTGCCCGGAGAGTCACCCCGCGCGGCCTCTTCGAACTGCCAGAAGAGGATCAGGCCGACCCCGAAGATCACGACCAGCGCCATGCCGATCAGCGGGACGATGTGCCGACGTCTTTGGGTTTCGAGGTTGGTTTTGGGGGCGGACATGGCAGTCTCCGGGTGGTTTGGACATCCTGAAGGAACCTGCGGCAGGGGCGAAATGTTCCCCGGCTGCCGAACGACGGATCAGTCGGGCTCCAGACTGGCGCAGAGACGCTTCAGAAGCCGGAATTCGTCGGCGCGGGCAAGCTCCAGCGCGATCCCCTCGCCCGGAACGGCGCCGGGATCTTCCTGACCGTCCCGATAGAGGGCGCGGTCATCGAGCCAGTCCATCAACTCGGCCCGGCGGGCATCGGGCAGGGATCGCACAAGCTCGACCAGGAGCCGACGGTGAGCGAGGAGCCGACCTTCGAGCGCAAGGTTGAAGGGTTGAACGGGTGGCTTCTGGCGCGACATGCCGGGTTCCCTGTGGCTATAGGTGGAAACGCGGATCGGGGGCGTGGCGTTCCAGAGCGGGGAAAGTTTCATGCGAGAGGCGGATGCTGATCTTTGACCAGGAGATCACCGGCCTGGCCCGCGACCTGATCGGGGCGCGGCTTCTGGTGCGCGGCGTGGGCGGGACCGTTCTGGAGACCGAGGCGTATGGGCGGGACGACCCGGCCTCGCACAGTTTTCGCGGACTGACGGCGCGGAATGCGGCGATGTTCGGCCCGGCGGGCAGCGTCTATGTCTATCTGTCCTACGGCTGCCATCTGTGCCTGAACGTGGTGGGGCGGCCGGGCGAGGCGGTGCTGATCCGCGCGATCCGGCCGGAGTTCGGCATCGAGGCGATGCGGGAGCGCCGGGGCGGGGCGGGACTGCTGGCGGCGGGGCCTGGCCGGGTGGGCCAGGCGCTGGGGATCGGGCTTTCCGATGGCGGGACCTTGTTCGGTGCCGAGGGGTTCGCGCTGGAGGGCGGCGGGCGGGCGACGGAATTGCTGGTCGGCCCGCGGATCGGGATCACGCGCGCCGTCGAGCGTCCGTGGCGGTTCGGCATGGCGGGTGCGCCGGGGCTGAGCCATCCGTTTCCGGCCCGGTAGCGGCAGACGGCGAGGCCGGAGAAGAAGCGGATCTCGTCCGGTGATGGCCGGTCCCGAAGGATCCGCGACCGGGAGAAAGGCTCCCGATTCCGTGATGCGGACGTTGGGGAACAATCCGCGCAGGCCGGGGCTTGGTATGGCCTGACCGGCTGGAGGCCCCGATGGTGGACACTCCCGAAGCTGACGCACGCCCGAAGCCGGGGAAACCTGACACGGAGGAATGATCATGCCAGCCAGATCGAAGGCACAGCAGAAGGCGGCGGGGGCGGCCCTGGCCGCAAAGCGCGGCGAGACGAGCAAGGACAAGCTTTTCGGCGCGTCGAAGGACATGGCCAAGTCCATGACGGAGCGCGAGCTGGAAGAACTGGCGGCCACCCCGCGCAAGGGCTTGCCAGAGCGCAAGGAGGATTGACGCCTTCGGCAGGGGAACAATCCCGGCGGGTTGCCGGTTGCATCCTCTGATCGGCCGGAACCGTCCGGCCTGGAACAGAGGAGCGATCTGCGATGGACCATAGCACGCATACCCGACTGAGCGCCGCCGAGTTGACCGAGTCGAACCTGGTCAGCGCCCCGATCTACGGGGCGGAGGACGAGAAGGTGGGCACGATCTCGCATCTGCACGGGGCGGGCGGAGATACAGCGCAGGCGGTCATCGACGTGGGCGGGTTCCTCGGGATCGGCTCGAAGCCGGTTCTGGTGGCCTTGGACAAGCTGAACATGATGCGCGACGAGAACGGCAACGTCCATGGCATGACGTCCTGGACCAAGGACCAGCTGAAGGCCCTGCCCGAGCATCGCGACTGACGAGAGGAGCGGATCGCGCGTTGCGGTCCGGCCCTCCCCCTGCCGACCTGCAACAGGAGCACTTCAGATGATGCCTCATGCTTTCGGTCGCCCCGAAGGTCCGGATCTGCCGCCCGCTGAACCCGAGCTTCCGGTTCCCGGCGATCCTGTCGAGCCGGATGTCTTTCCGGACCCGATGCCAGACCCGCAACCCGTACCGCCCCAGGACCCGCAACAGCCGCCGCCGGGGAAGGTGATCCCGCCGGTGCATGGCTGAGATCTAGCGAGGCTTTTGCGGCTTCCGCTTCGCGGCGAGCACGCCCTCCAGCTTTTCCGCAAGTTCGATGATCTTGCCGGGAACGGGTTCCGCCTTGGCATTGTCCAGAACCTGACGCAGGTCAGCATCCGTCTCGGGGCCGGCTTTCGGGTCGGTTTCCTGCGGCATGGGTTCCCTCCCTGCGACGCAGCGCAAACCCGGTTTGTTCAAGGTTATCGCAAACGACGAAAAGTAAAGACCTTTTCTGCGGATCATCGGCGGATTGCGGCCCGACCGTTGCATCCCGGCGTTCCTCTAGAGAAGCACGTGCACCGGGAACAAATCCTTGTCCCGATGGTTCTGAGGACTGGCGACTTCAGACCATAGGCGGGCGCACAAGCTGCTCCGCGCGACATCCTGCAATGATTGAAAGGACGAGCCATGAAACGCGTCATCCTTGCCCTGCCCGTGACGATTCTGCTTTCAGCGGAAGCGACTGCCCAGAGCGATGCCACCGCCATCGGGAACGCCACGCCCGAAGCCGCCACAGCGGGCGAGTTCGGGACCAACTGGCCGCTTTCGGTCGGGACCACCTTCTTCACCGATGCCGACAGCGCGACGCTGCGCAGCAGGGAGGAGCTGACGAAGGGCTGGCAATCGCTGAGCCCGGAAGACCAGACGATGATCAAGGCCGATTGCCAGGCCTTCCTTACCGCGCATGGCGATGCGGGAACGGACGGCTCGGCCGCCGCCGCGGACACCTCTGCGGATACGGCGGCAAGCGACGGGGCAGCGACCGGCACGACATCGACCGATCCAGCGACCACCGCCCCGACCGGCTATGACCTGGCCGAGATGAAGGCGATCTGCGAAGCGGTCGGCACGCTGTGACGGACCCGCGACAGCCCTGATCGCGGGACGACTGGCGGGTCGATCTCTTCGGCCTGCCGGGGCCGGTGGTTGTGCGCGAAAGCGGTGCGGCCACCGGTTTTTCATGTCCCACTGCCGGCTTTCGCGAGAGCCCGTGAACCGCGGGTGATCCCCTGACTGGGTCTGGAACAATCGGATGCGGCCCCGGTTGAACAGACAGCCGCAAGGGGGGCGCCCCCGCGGGCAAGCAACTGGAGAGAGACATGGCACAAAGATATGAAGACGACGACCATCGCGGCAGTTCGTATCGCGGCGACCGGGCCGGGCCGTCCGGTCGCGCCTATGCCGAGGACGACCGCTACAACCGCCGCGGTGCGTCGGGGTCGTCGCGCTGGTCCGAGGAAGACGAAGATTACGGCTCGGGCCGCGGCGAGGGGTCGGACTACGGTCGGACCTACGGCTCGCGCAGGCAGTCGGGCGGCATGTACGATGACCAGCGCAGCCGGGGCTACGGCGAAGCGGGCGGCGGGATGTATTCCGATCAGAGCGGTTATGGCGATCGGCAGGGCTATGGCTATGCGCAAGGCGGCTATGGTGACTATCAGTCCGGCTACGGCCAGGGCGGGCAGGGCCAGCCGGGCCGCCGCATGAGCCAGGACCAGCATTACCACAACTGGCGCGAGCGGCAGATGCAGGCCCATGACGAGGACTTCAAGGCATTCAACGACGAGCGCCAGAAGAAATTCGACAGCGAGTTCGAGGACTGGCGCAAGAACCGCAAGTCCGGCTCGGGCGTGCACGGCAGCAGCGGGTCGGGTATGGGCGGCAGCTCGGGCTCGGGTGAGAGCAGCGGAAGTTCCCCGAAGAAGAACTGACGCTACGAAAGCGGCGTCGGCTGGATTCTCGGCCGACGTTTCCCCTTGAAGCTGACCGGGATGGGAGGGGGAACAACCCTTCCTTTCCGGTTCAAATGGCAGCGGGCGGCACGTCCGCCGCAACATCAGGAACGGTGATCCAGACGAACAGGAACGCGAATTCCCGCGAGCGTGACGAATAGGGGCGCTTCACCAGCGACGAAGACCGCCGGGATCGGTTCTTCGGCGGGGTTCGGCGGCGGGCGGTCGATGTCGTCGCGTTTCGGGGATGACCGGGGCCAGGGATGGTCCGGAGATTCCGAGGGTCATGCCGAAGCCGCCCATCGCGACTGGCGCAACCGCTGACCCCGAAAGACGAGGACCCCGGCAGGTCGCGCTGCCGGGGTCCGTTTCATGCCTGGGGAGGCCCCGTTGCGAGCCTCTGGCCCGAAATCGGGGGTTTGGCGGCCTGTCTCAATGGAAATCCCGGCTGGGGAACAGCTTTTTCGCCTGTTCCCGCGGATGGTGCGCCCGGGCCGGATGAGGACGCGGGGGGCGGGGGGCATCGTCGGCCTGCGGCTGGGTCAGGCCCACGGCAGCTTCCAGCGGATGACCGAGATCGGCAAGCCGGGGCGACAGGTCCTCGATCCGTTCGGCGATCAGATGGGTGACGATGCCCTCGCGCTCCAGCCGCCCGGTGACGCGCAAGAGCCGCCCGCCCATCACGATCCGGCGGAAGCGCTCATAGACCTTCGGCCAGACGACGACGTTGCAGACCCCGGTTTCATCCTCCAGCGTCAGGAAGATCACGCCCGAGGCGGTGCCGGGGCGCTGGCGGGTGATCACCAGCCCGCAGACCGACAGGCGGCGGAGGGGGACATGGGCCAGCTCGGCATGAGGCGTCAGGCCGGGGATTGCGGGGCGCAAGAGTTCCATCGGATGCGCGCGCAAGGTCAGGCGCAGGGCGACATAGTCTTCGACCACCTCCTCGCCCAGATGCATGGCGGGCAGCGTGACGGGCGGTTCGCGCAGCCCTTCGCCATCCAGCGGATTGGCGAAGAGCGGCAGCGGCGCAGGCGCCCGGATCGCCCGCACGGCCCAGAGCGCATCGCGGCGGGTCAGGCCCTGGCCGGAAAAGGCATCGGCTTCGGCCAGGCGCTCCAGCACGGGAGACATCAGGCCAGCCCGCAGCCAGAGGCCTTCGGGATCGGGATAGCCGTTGCCGCGCGCGGTGACGATCCCGTCCGCATCCGCCTCGCTGAAGCCCTTGATCTGGCGGAACCCCAGCCGCAGGGCAAGATGCCCGTCGGGACGCCGTTCCAGCCGGTTGTCCCAGGTGCTGTGGTTCACGCAGACGGGGCGGATCTCCACCCCGTGCTCGCGGGCGTCGCGCACGATCTGGGCGGGGGCATAGAAGCCCATCGGCTGCGCGTTCAGAAGCGCGCAGGCAAAGATCGCCGGATGGTGGCACTTCAGCCAGGAGGAGACATAGGTCAGCATGGCGAAGGCTGCGGCATGGCTTTCGGGAAAGCCATAGTCGGCGAAACCCTCGATCTGGCCGAAGCAGCGTTCCGCGACCTCGGGGTCGTAGCCGTTGGCCAGCATCCCGCCGATGAACTTCTGCTTGTGCTGGGCGATGGTGCCCATGCGTCGGAACGAGGCCAGCGAGCGGCGCAGCTGGTCGGCGTCTTCCGCCGTATAGCCCGCCCCGACCATGGCGATCTGCAACGCCTGCTCCTGAAACAGCGGCACCCCGAGCGTCCTGCGCGTCACCTCCTCCAGCGCCGGGCCGAAGGGTTCCGGCTTTTCCAGCCCCTGCCGCCGCTTGATATAGGGTTTGACCATGCCGCCCTGGATCGGGCCGGGGCGGACGATGGCGACCTCGATCACCAGATCGTAGAATTCGCGCGGCTTCATGCGGGGCAGGAAATTCATCTGCGCCCGGCTTTCGACCTGGAAGACGCCCACCGCATCGGCGCGGCAGAGCATGTCATAGGTTGCCCCGTCCTCTTGCGGAACCGAGGCGAGCGTGTGGCGGGTGTTCTCGTGCGTTTCCAGCAGATCGAAGGCTTTGCGGATGCAGGTCAGCATCCCGAGGCTAAGCACATCGACCTTGAGGATCTTCAGCGCGTCGATGTCGTCCTTGTCCCATTCGATGCAGGTGCGCGCCTCCATCGCCGCATTCTCGATCGGGCACAACTCGTCCAGCCTGCCCTTGGTGATGACGAAACCGCCGACATGCTGCGACAGGTGGCGCGGAAAGCCGATGATCTCTCTGATGAGCGCGATGGTGCGGGCAAGGCGGCGGTCGTCAGGGTTCAGGCCAAGTTCGCGAATCCGCGCCGGATCCGCACCGCCGTTTGACAGGCCCCAGACCTGCCCCGAGAGGCTGGCGGTCACGTCGGCGCTGAGGCCCATGACCTTGCCCACTTCGCGGATCGCGGCGCGGGAGCGGAAATGGATGACCGTCGCGCAAAGCCCGGCGCGGTGGCGGCCGTAGCGCTCATAGATCCACTGGATCACCTCCTCGCGCCGCTCGTGTTCGAAATCCACGTCGATGTCGGGTGGCTCGCCCCGATGGCGCGAGACGAAGCGTTCGAACACCATGCCGATCATGTCGGGCGAGACATCGGTGATGCCGAGGGCCCAGCAAATGATCGAATTGGCCGCCGATCCCCGGCCCTGACACAGGATGCCGCGCTTGCGGGCCTCGGACACGATGTCATGCACGGTCAGGAAATAGGCGGCATAGCCAAGCTCGCCGACCACACCCAGTTCTTTCGCCAGGAGGTCGTGGTAGCGGTCGGGAATGCCATCGGGGCAACGCCGGGCCAGACCCGCGCGGGTCAGCCGTTCCAGCCGGGCCTGGGGCGCTTCGCCATCGGCGATCTCGTCGGGATATTCGTAGCTGAGTTCGGACAGGTCGAAGCCGCAGCGCGCCGTGATCTCCAGCGTGCGGCGGATCGCGGCGGGATGACGGTGATAGAGCCGGGCCATGTCCCCGGCGCCTTTCAGCCGCCGCTCGGCGTTCATCAGGGCGCGGGTGCCGATCCGGTCGATGGTGAGGCCTTCGCGCATGCAGGTCAGCACATCGGCCAGCGGGCGGCGGGCGGCGCGGTGCATCAGCACGTCGCCCACCGCCACCATCGGACTGGACGCCTGTTGTGCAAGCCTGGCGCAGGTGTCGAACCAGGCCTGATCCGTCCCGTCATAGCGCGGCGCGGCGCCCAGGAAGACATGACCGGGATAGCGGCGCACCATGGCCCGGATCGGAGCAAGCGCCCGGTCCGGGTCCGACTGCGGCAGGTCAGAAGGGGGTAGCGCGATCAGGATCATTCCCCGGCAGCCGCCGTCAGGATCGGGAGCGGCCAGGTCGGCCTGCGTCAGGTGGCATTCCGCCTTTCCGGCCCGGCGCTTGCCCAGCGTCAGGAGGCGCGAGAGCCGATGGTATGCGCTGCGATCCGTGGGCAGAGCCAGCCATTCGACCGCGCTGTCCTGCAAGACAAGCCGCGCGCCAACGATCAGCCGGGGCAGCGCCGGACAGGCCGGATGGGCCAGATCCTGCGCGGGTCCGATTTCCTGCCGGGAGCTGGTGTCGATCCGGGTGGATGAGCGGATTCGCAGGCTGTTCGCTGCGTCTTGCCGCAAGGTCTTCAGCGCCGACCACGCCCGCACGACGCCGGCCAGGCTGTTGCGGTCGGTAATGGCGACGGCTTCCAGCCCCAGTTCGGCGGCGCGCAGCACCAGTTCCTCGGGATGCGAAGCGCCGGTGAGGAAGGTGAAATTCGTGGTGACGCACAGTTCGGCATAGCGATGGGAGCGGGCATTTTTCCCGTCATCCGCCGGTTCGAAAGCCGCATGGATCATGCGAATTCTCCCTGTACGAACCAGCCCGGTTTCTGCGGCATGTGGAACAGCCACAATCGCCGGCCCTGATGCGTCTCGATCCGCCAGTAATCGCGCAGCCCCGAACACGGGCCGTCGTCCTCGACCCACCATTCCGGGGCGATGCGTTCCGGCCCCGTGGCGCGGGCAGTGGTCAGGCGCATCCGCCGCCAGCGGAAACTGGTGGGTGGCAGGGTTCCTTGCGCGACGATGGGTTCGGGCGGAAACAGCAGCAGGGGGCGCGGACGAGGGCGGGGCACCTGCCAGTCGCCGCAGGTCTTCGTCCCTGCTGCGGGCATCATGACGAAGCTGCGTTCGGGGATATGGCTGTCCGCGGGCAGGAAGCGCCGGATGTTGTCCAGCCCGATCCGGGTGCCGATCCGGGTGATCAGGTTGTCGCGCCGGTCCGGGGCCTCTGCCGCCTGGCCGATCTGCTGCACGGGCAGGGGGTCGACCTGGGTCGCCTCCAGCCGCAGCTGGTCGATGCCGAACCCCGCGTCCACCTCCTCCACCCCTCGCGCGAAAAGCGGCAGGATCCGCGCCGGGTCGCGCATGGCAGAGGCGAGCCGCAACTCCACCTGGCAACTGGCCTGATCGACCCGGCGCAAGGTCAGGCGCAAGACACGCGCGCCTACCTCCTGCGCCTTGAGCCTGAGGCAAAGCTCCTGAAGCAGCCGCGCGGTGCCGGCCATGACATCAGACGTCAGCCCGATGGGGTCCGGCAAGGTCAGGCGGACCGCATGGCGGGGCGGGTCGGCAAGAGGGGTGACCGGCTCGGGCTGAAGGCCCGCCGCCTGGTCGAGCCGCAGGAGCAGACCCGCGCCAAACCGCCGGGCCAGGGGCGCGCGGGGCGCCGTGGCCAGCGCGCCGATGGTCCGCAGCCCCAGCCGCTTCAGAGCGATCACCGTCGCTTCGTCCAACCGCAGGCCCGCGACGGGCAAGCTTGCCAGCGCGGCCAGACCTGCGCCCGGCGCGGTGATCCCCCCACCGTGGCGGGCCAGCGCCCAGGCCGCCCCGCGCGTGTCGGCCAGCCCGATCCGAGCCTCGAACCCCGCCCGGTCCAGCCGCAGCTGCATGTCGGCCAGCATCGCCGGTTCGTCGCCCCACAAATGCGCTGCCCCGGTGATGTCCAGCACCAGCCCGTCCGCACCCTCCATCCCCACCCAGGGGCAATATTTCGTCGCCCACCGGCGCAAGGTTTCCAGCATGACGGCATCCCGGGCCGGGTCGGCCGGGGCGCCGCGCAAGGTGGGACAGAAGGCCCGGGCCTCGGAGAACGGCATGCCGCGATACAGCCCTTCGGCCTCGGCCTGCCGGTTCAGGCAATGGACCCGCTCGGTATTGTCCAGCCGCAGGGTCAGGGCAAAGGGGCCATCAACCGCCTGCCGCCGAAGAACCCGGTCGCTGGCCAACCGGGGAAACCACATCGAGACGATGCGCCGCTCTATTCCATCGAACATGCCAGGCCCCAATTGTTCCTGATTTGTTCTTGATAATTTCCCAGCGCATCAGAGTCGAGTCCGTCGGTTCGGCGGGGTCGAAGACCGGGGCGCAATGCCAGCGTGTCTCGGTGGCGGGGCTGCCCGCCCCCTCGGGGATCAGGCAGAGGCCCGTCGATCGCCCGGCCTTTGCAGCCAGTTGCAGCCGCCGCCCCTCGCGCAGGTCCAGCGGGCGGGTGATCTCGATCACCACCAGCGCGACCACGCCATCCCTCAGCGCCTCTTCGGCGGCGGCGAGCGTGTCGGTCTGGTTCTTCGTCCGCGCGACCAGGATTCGCGCGGGATCGCAGAACGCCGACAGGCCTGCGGGGTCAAGCATCCCGGCCTGCCAGTCCTCACGCAGCCAGAGCAGGTCTCCCTTGCCCTGCGCGCAGGCGACAGCCGCAAAGCCGGTCGCCGCCGGTCCGCAGACTTCATGAACGCGGGCAGGGAGCAGAGAAGGGGGAATGTTCGTTGTCGTGGACATGTGTTGGCATCATGCTACATGCGGAAAAGGTTGACAGGAACTCTTTCGTAAAGAGATCGTGGAATGCCGGATCAATCGGCTACCCTGCCAGACAGGAAATCCGCCTCGATGTTCTGCCGCCGGGTCCGTATCGCGTTTTTCGGAAGCTTGAGTTAGGTCAAGGCCCTTTCCGCAGATCCGGACTAAGCAAGCACCAGTTCCCCGGGGGGCCCATGCAAGCTCTTGTTCGATTTGTCGTTTCGCTCGCACTTCTGCTGCCCCTGCCGGCAGCGGCGGATTCGATCCTGGAGACCCTTCTGCCCAAGGTCACTGCGGCAGAACTGGTCGCGGGCGCCGAAGGGTTCGGTCCGCTGCGCGAGGATGCGCCTGCCGTTCCGGTCCTGAAAGGGGGCGAGACGGTCGGCTGGGCCTTCATCACCAGCGATTTCGTGTCGACCACCGGCTATTCCGGCAAGCCCATTCACACGATGGTCGCGGTCGACAAGGACGCCAGGATCATCGGCGTCAAGCTTCTGAAGCATTCCGAGCCCATCGTGCTGATTGGCATTCCCCAGGCCAAGATCGACGCGCTGGCGGCAAGCTATGTCGGCGTCGACCTTGTGGCCGAGGCGAAGTCGGGCGGCACCTCGCATGACCTCGACATCATCTCGGGTGCGACCGTGACGGTGATGGTGATCGACGATTCCATCGTGCGGGCCGGGCTTAAGGCCGCGCGGGCGATGGGGCTGGGGGGCCTCGCGCCCGAGACGGCCAGCACCGGTCCGGCCTTCGAGGTGAACCCCGATGCGACGGCGGCCCAGGACTGGAGGGCGCTGGAGGGCGACGGAACGCTGCGCCGGTTGTCGCTGGACGTGGGCCAGGTCAACGCGGCCTTCGCGGCGCTCGGCGATCCGCGCGCCACGGCCAGGGCGCTGACCGAGCCGCCGGAAACCACCTTCATCGAGATGCAGGCCGCCTTGGTATCCCACCCGGCGATCGCCAAGGTGATCCTGGGCGAGGGCGAGGCGGCGAACCTGGGCAACTGGCTGCAACCGGGCGAGAATGCCATCATCATCGTCGGGCGCGGGATCTACAGCTTCAAGGGCTCGGGCTATGTGCGGGGCGGCATCTTCGACCGGATCGTGCTGATCCAGGACGATGTCTCGGTCCGGTTCCACGACAAGATGCACAAGCGCGTGGTCGGGGTCGCGGCCCCGGGCGCACCCGAGTTCACCGAGGCTGATCTCTTCAAGATTCCCGCCGACGTGGGGTTCGATCCGACCAAGCCGTTCCGCATCCAGCTTCTGGTGCAGCGCGAGGTCGGGCCGATCGAGAAGCTCTACACCACCTTCGACCTGGGCTATCAGCTGCCCGAGAAATACCTACGTCCCGTCGCGGTGCCCGTCGCCGCCGAGGATACCGGTCCCGCCGAGGCAGTTGCCGCGCAGGAAGAGACGGCGGCGCAGCAGGCGCTGTGGAAGCGCATCTGGCAGGACAAGCAGGTTGAAATCGCGATCACCGCCGGGATGCTGGCGGTGCTGACGCTGGTCTTCTTCTTCCAAGGCTTCGCCACCCGGAACGAGCGCCGCTTCTGGTGGTTCCGCATGGGTTATCTGACCGTGACGCTGGTTTTCCTCGGTTGGTATGCCAATGCGCAGCTTTCGGTGGTCAACCTGATGGCGCTGTTCGGGGCGCTGATCAGCGGGTTCAGTTGGCAGGCCTTCCTTCTGGATCCGTTGACCTTCATCCTGTGGTTCAGCGTGGCGGCCTCGTTGATCTTCTGGGGCCGGGGCGCCTATTGCGGCTGGCTCTGCCCCTTTGGCGCTCTGCAAGAGCTGACCAACCAGATCGCCCGCAAGCTGCGCATCCCGCAATGGACTTTGCCCTGGGGCCTGCATGAACGGCTGTGGCCGATCAAGTACATGATCTTCCTGGGCCTCTTCGGCGTTTCCCTCATGAGCATCGAGCAGGCCGAGCATCTGGCCGAGGTAGAGCCGTTCAAGACCGCCATCGTGCTGAAATTCGTCCGGGCCTGGCCCTTCGTGGCCTATGCGCTGGCGCTGCTGGCGGCGGGGCTCTTCGTGGAACGCTTCTACTGCCGCTATCTCTGCCCGCTGGGCGCGGCGCTGGCGATCCCCGCGCGGATGCGGATGTTCGACTGGCTGAAGCGCTACAAGGAATGCGGCAACCCCTGCCAGACCTGCGCCATCGAATGCCCGGTCCAGTCGATCCACCCCACGGGCGAGATCAACCCGAACGAATGCATCGACTGTCTGCATTGCCAGGTCCTGTACCAGTCCAAGACCAAGTGTCCGGTCGTGATCAAGAAGCTGAAGCGGCGCGAGACTGCCGCCGCTTCGCCAGCCCGGAACATCTCGGGCCATCCGAACTCACCCAAACCCCAACCTGCTGAATGAAAGGGACAGATCATGTCTGAACGACCCACCTCTGGCATCTCCCGCCGCGGCCTTCTGGGAGCCACAGCCGGTGGCGCGGCGCTGGCCGGCGCGCTTGGCGGCCGCCTGGCGCTTGGCACCGGCGCCGGCGTCGGCGCGTTGGCGCTTGGCACCTCGGCCGCCGTGGCCCAGGCGGCGGAAGGCTTCGAAGTCGCGCCCGGCCAGCTGGACACGCATTACGGCTTCTGGTCCTCGGGCCAGACCGGCGAGATGCGCATCCTCGGCCTGCCATCGATGCGCGAGCTGATGCG
Source organism: Tabrizicola sp. (assembly GCF_016793705.1). Taxonomy (GTDB): domain Bacteria; phylum Pseudomonadota; class Alphaproteobacteria; order Rhodobacterales; family Rhodobacteraceae; genus Tabrizicola. The sequence continues at coordinate 20,459 of NZ_JAEULO010000043.1, read as the reverse complement.
GGTGCCGGTTTTCAACCGCTGCTCGGCCACCGGCTGGGGCGAGACCAATGAATCGGTCCGCATCCACCAGCGCACGATGACCGAGAAGACCAAGAAGCAGCTCGCCGCCAACGGCAAGAAGGTGCATGACAACGGCGATTTGCACCACGTCCATATGTCGTTCACCGACGGCAAGTACGACGGCAAGTACCTGTTCATGAACGACAAGGCCAACACCCGCGTCGCCCGGGTCCGCGCAGACGTGATGAAATGCGATGCGATCCTGGAAATCCCCAACGCCAAGGCGATCCACGGGATGCGGCCGCAGAAGTTCCCCGGCACGAAATACGTCTTCTGCAACGGCGAGGACGAGGCTCCGCTGGTCAACGACGGCTCGACGATGCAGGACGTGTCGACCTATGTGAACATCTTCACCGCGGTGGACGCCGAAGCGATGCTGCCCGCCTGGCAGGTGATGGTCTCGGGCAACCTCGACAACTGCGATGCGGATTATGAGGGCAAGTGGGCCTTCTCCACGTCCTACAACTCGGAAATGGGCATGACGCTGGCCGACATGACCGCCGCCGAGGCCGACCATGTCGTCGTCTTCAACATCGCCGCGATCGAGGCCGCCGTCGCGGCGGGCGAGGGGGAAGAGCTGAACGGGGTCAGGGTGCTGGACGGGCGGAAGGACGCGAAGAGCAAGTTCACCCGCTATATCCCCATTCCGAACAACCCGCACGGCTGCAACATGGCGCCGGACAAAAAGCACCTCTGCATCGGCGGCAAGCTGTCGCCGACCGTCACCGTGCTGGATGTGACCAGGTTCGACGCGCTCTTCGACGGCGATGCCGATCCGTCCACGACCATCGTCGCGCAGCCGGAACTGGGCCTCGGCCCCTTGCACACCGCCTTCGACGGACGTGGCTTCGCCTATACCTCGCTGTTCCTGGACAGCCAGGTGGTGAAGTGGTCCATCGAGGACGCGATCAAGGCTTATGCCGGCGAACAGGTCGACCCGATCAAGGACAAGGTCGACGTGCAGTACCAGCCCGGTCACCTTAAGACCGTGATGGGCGAGACGCTGGAGGCCGAGAACAACTGGCTGGTCTGCCTGTGCAAGTTCTCGAAGGACCGCTTCCTGAACGTCGGCCCGCTGAAGCCCGAGAACGACCAGCTGATCGACATCTCGGGCGACAAGATGGTGGTGGTGCACGACGGCCCGAACTTCGCCGAACCGCATGACGCCATCGGCGTGGCGGCAAGCAAGGTGAACCCGCTGTCGGTCTGGAACCGGCAGGACAAGATGTGGGCAGAGACCCGTACCCAGGCCGAAGCGGACGGGGTGAACCTGGACGACTGGCAGGACATGGTGATCCGCGACAAGAATGACCCGAAGAAGGTCCGCGTCTACATCTCCAGCCAGGCGCCCAGCTTCGCGCTGGAAAGCTTCACGGTGAAGGAAGGTGATGAGGTCACGGTGATCGTCACCAACCTCGACGACATCGACGACCTGACCCACGGCTTCACCATGGGCAACCACGGCGTCGCGATGGAGATCGGGCCGCAGGCGACCAGTTCCGTCACCTTCACGGCGGCGAATGCCGGGGTCTACTGGTACTATTGCCAGTGGTTCTGCCACGCGCTGCACATGGAGATGCGGGGCCGGATGTTCGTGGAGCCGACCGGGGCCTGATGATGCTGCGTGTCCTTGCCCTTCTCATGCTGCTCTCCTCGCCGCTTCTGGCGGCAGAGACGCATGTCATGCCGGGTGAGGGCACGCTGGCCGAAGCCATCGCCGGGGCTGCCCCCGGCGACGTGCTCATTCTCTCTGGCGGGGCCTATCTGGGGCCCATCACCATCGACCGGACCCTGACCCTGCAAGGTGACGGCAGCGCAGTGGTCGACGGGCAGCGCAGGGGAACCGTGATCACCGTGACCGGGGATGGCGTGGTCCTGACCGGGCTGGAAGTCATCGGATCGGGCGACGACAACCAGTCCATCGATTCCGCGATCAAGGTGGTCAAGGGCGCCGACGGCACGCGGATCGAGGGCAACCGGCTGGTCGAGAACATGCATGGCGTCGATGTCCATGGCGGGCTCGACACGCTGGTCCGGAACAACGTGATCCTGGGCCGACAGAACCTGCGCATGAATGAACGCGGCAACGGTGTCTACATCTGGAACAGCCCCGGCACGGTGATCGAGGGCAACGATATCCGCTGGGGCCGTGACGGCATCTTCTCGAACGCCTCGAAGAAGGGCACCTACCGCAACAACCTGTTCCGTGACCTGCGCTTCGCGGTCCACTACATGTATACCCACGACAGCGAGGTGTCGGGCAACATCTCGATCGGCAACCACCTGGGCTTCGCGATCATGTTCAGCGACCGGGTGGTGGTGACGAACAACCTCTCGCTCGGCGACCGCGAGCATGGGGTGATGCTGAACTTCGCCAACAACGCGGATGTGGCGGGCAACCTGGTGCGGGGCGGCACCAGGAAATGCCTCTTCATCTACAACGCCCACAAGAACCTGATCGCGAACAACCGCTTCGAGGGCTGTGGCATCGGCATCCACTTCACCGCGGGGTCCGAGCGCAACATGCTGACCGGCAACGCTTTCGTCGGCAACCAGGAGCAGGTGAAATACGTCGGCACCCGGTTCATGGAGTGGAGCTTCGAGGGCCGCGGCAACTATTGGTCGGACCACCCGGCCTTCGACCTGAACGGCGACGGGATCGCCGACGGGGTCTACCGCCCGAACGACCTGATGGACCATATCCTGTGGTCGCAACCCTCGGCCGCCCTGCTCACCGGCTCTCCCGCCGTGCAGCTGGTGCGCTGGTCGCAGTCCTCGTTCCCGGCGATCCTGCCGGGCGGCGTGACCGACAGCCACCCCTTGATGCAGCCGATCACCATACCCGTCCCCGACGATATCGCCGCCATGGAAGCCGCGGTTGCCGGGCGTTGGAGCAAAGGCACCTACGATGACATCGACACTGACGATCTCGGATCTCACTAAGCGCTTCGGCGAGGTCGCCGCGCTGACCGGGGTCAGCCTGTCCGTGGCCCCGGGCGAGCGCGTCGCGCTTCTCGGCCACAACGGCGCGGGCAAATCGACGCTGATGAAGATCATCCTCGGCCTGATCCCGGCCACCAGCGGCGCGGTCACGATCTGCGATGCCACGCCCGGCTCGGCTGCCGCCCGCCGCGCCGTGGCCTATCTGCCCGAGAACGCCGCCTTCCACCCGGCGCTGACCGGGCTGGAACAGACCCGCCACTATCTCGCCTTGCGCGGGGAAGACCAGTCGCAGGCGATGGCGCTGCTGGAAAAGGTCGGCCTCGCCCAAGCCGCGCGCCGCCGGATCGGCACCTATTCCAAGGGGATGCGCCAGCGCGTCGGCCTGGCGCAGGCGCTGATCGGCCATCCCCGCCTGCTGGTGCTGGACGAGCCGACCTCCGGCCTTGATCCGGTGTCGCGGCGGGAGTTCTACGCACTGCTCGACGATCTGGCGGCGAAGGGGGCGTCGATCCTCCTCTCCTCGCACGCCCTGACCGAGGTCGAGGCGCGGACCGACCGCATCGTGATCCTGTCGAAGGGCCGGATGGTTGCCGAGGGCTCGCTTCCCGACCTCCGTCGCCGGGCCGACCTGCCGGTGGCGCTTCACGTCACCGCCCGCAACGGCTACGCCCCCGACATCGCCCGCGCCCTGCCCGGGGCGATCCTGGTCGACGGGGCGTTGCACCTGACCTGCCCGCAGGCCGAGAAGCTGGAAACGCTGGGCCGCATCGCCGGGCTGGGCGACAAGGTGGCCGACCTCGAAGTCCTGCCCCCCAGCCTGGAAGACCTCTACGCCCATTTCAGCCAGGGGGGCCTGCAATGATCCGCATCCTCTCCACCGCCCGGACCGAATTCCGCATCGCGCTCCGCAACCGCTGGGTCGCCATCGCGCTGGCCCTGATGGCGGTCTTCTCGCTGGTCCTCGCGCTGGCCGGCTCCGCCCCGACCGGCGGGCTGGGCGTCGACCGGCTGTCGGTCACGGTCGCCTCGCTCACCTCGCTCTCGGTCTACCTGATCCCGCTCCTCGCCCTCCTGATGAGCTTCGACGCCATCGCCGGGGAAACCGAACGCGGCACGCTGCCGCTGCTCCTCGCCTATCCCATCGCGCGGTGGGAAATCCTGCTCGGCAAGCTCCTCGCCCATCTCGCCATCCTGACGCTCGCCGTCCTCCTTGGCCACGGCCTCGCCGCCGCCGTGACCCTCTGGTCCGACCCGACCGCAGTGCAGGGCCTGCCCGCGCTCTGGCGGCTCTCCTGGTCCTCAATCCTCCTCGGCGCCACCTTCCTCGGCGTGGGCTATGCGCTGTCGTCACTGTCGCGCCGCCCGTCCGGCGCCGCGGGCCTTGCCGTCGGGCTCTGGCTCGGCCTCGTCGTCCTCTACGACCTTGCCCTGCTGTCGGCCATCGTCGCAGACAACGGCGGCTGGTTCACGACCGATGCTTTCCCCGTCGCCCTTCTCGCCAACCCGGCCGATGCCTTCCGGCTGTTCAACCTCACCGCCTCGGGCGCAACCGCCGCCGCTGCCGGGGTGGGCGGGGCCGCCGATGCCATACCGCTGTGGCAGTCACTCGCCTCGGTCCTGCTCTGGCCCCTGGCCGCGCTGGCCTTGGCCGCCGCTGCCTTCCGAAAGGTCACGCCATGAAACGTGCGCTGTTGTTTGCCCTTGCCCTTGGCGCCTGCAACGAAGAGGTGGCGCAGAACACCGACCCGCTTCCGCTCGCGCCGGAAACCCTGGGCTATTTCTGCCAGATGAACCTCCTGGAGCATGAAGGGCCGAAGGGGCAGGTCCATCTTGAAGGCCTGCCGGGCGCGCCGCTGTTCTTCAGCCAGGTCACCGACCTTGTGACCTACCTGCGCCTGCCCGAGCAGAGCAACAGGGTGCTTGCGATCTATGTCAGCGACATGGGGGCAGAAGGGGCGACCTGGGACCAGCCGGGGGCGACGAACTGGACCGATGCGACGACTGCGACATATGTTGTCGGGGCCGATGTCACCGGTGGCATGGGCGCGCCGGAGCTGGCGCCCTTCGCCGATGCTGACAAGGCCCGTGCCTTCGCCGCTCTGCACGGCGGTTCGGTCATGGCGCTGGCAGCGATCCCCGACAGCGCGCTTGCGCCCCTGACACCCGATCTCACCGGGGGCGACGAGGGCTATTCCGACCGTCTGAAATCCCTGTCCACCGGAGGCTGACCATGCTGACCCGCCGCCGCTTCATCGCCATTTCCGCCGCCCTCGCCCCGTCGATGGCGCTCGCCCAGCGGCCCGACCTGCACGTCGAAACTGGGGTTGCGCTTGGCGCGAAGGTCACGCTGCGGCTCCAGCATCCGCAGGCACCGCAGCTCGCCGCGCTCGCCATGGCCGAAATCCGGCGGCTGGAGCGGGTCTTCTCGCTGTATCTGCCCGACAGCGCCCTGGTCCGGCTGAACCGTGACGGCACATTGCCCGAACCGCCCTTCGAGCTGCTGGAATGCCTCGCCATCGCCGGTTCCGTCCATGCCGCGAGCGAGGGCCGCTTCGACCCGACGGTCCAGCCGCTGTGGCGGGCCGAAGCGGCGGCGCGCGAGGCCGGGACGCCGCCTTCCGATGCCGACCGGGCGCGGGCCGGCGCGCTGATCGGCTGGGCCGCGGTCCGGCTGGAACCCGAGGCGATCGCGCTTCGCCCCGGCATGGGGCTGACGCTGAACGGCATCGCGCAGGGCTACATCGCTGACCGAGTGGCAGCGCTTCTGGCCGGGCATGGCCTGACCCGCGCGCTGATCGACACCGGCGAGATGGTGGCGCTGCCCGAAGGCGACTGGCCGGTTCAGCTGGAGGCCGGGGGCAGCCTTGCCTTGCGCAACCGGGCGCTCGCCACATCGGCGCCCCTCGGGATGACCTTCGGCGGCGACGGCGTGAGCAGCCACATCCTCGACCCCCGCACCGCCCGGCCCGTCCTGTCGCCCTGGCGCTCCGTCTCGGTGTCCGCACCCTCCGCCGCGCTGGCGGACGCCCTGTCGACTGCCGCCTGCCTGAGCGAGAACCGGGAGACGATCACGAAGATCTGCCGCTCCTTCCCCTCGGCGACCCTCGAAAGCGCCGTGCCGGTTTGACCGGCGAGGGCAGGTCGCCCTGCCCAACCCGCACTGTGTGCCCGCACGCCCCACCATCCGCCCTGGAGACATCATTTGCTGCACCCGACGGCAGCGCCATTCCTTGCCAGATCCTTACTGTCCACGCGCAACCCGTTGATTCCAGATGTCTCTAATTTCTGCCACCGTGGACAACCGCGTCAGTTGACCACGAACTCCGCATGCAGGGCCCCCGCCGCGTTGATGCTTTTCAGGATGTCGATCATGTCATGCGGGGCCACCCCCAGCGCGTTCAGCCCGGCCACCACCTCGGCCAGATCTGTCCCCCCCTGCACTTCCGCAAGCCCCGTCCCTTCCTTCCCGATCGAGGCGCTGGTCCGGGGCACCACCACCGTCTCACCCTCGGTGAAGGGGTTGGGCTGGACGACAAGCGGGCTCTCCTCGACCCGCAGCGTCAGGTTCCCCTGCGCCACCGCGACCCGGCTGATCCGCACGTCCGCCCCCATCACGATGGTCCCCGACCGCTGGTCCACCACCACCCGCGCCCGGGTCTCGGGCTCGACCAGGATGCCCTCGATCCGGGCCAGCACATGCGCGGGCGAGAGCATCCCCGTCGCGCCGATGTCCACTGCCACCGTCCCCGCATCCTGCATCTCGGCCACCCGCGCGCCGAATTCGGCGTTCACCGCCTGCTCGATCCGTGCGGCGGTGGTGAAGTCCGCCGCCTTCAGCGCCAGCCGCAGCACCGGCAGGCCCGCGAAGTCGAACTCCACCTCCCGCTCCACCCGCGCACCGGAGGGGATGACCCCCGCCGTGGGCACGCCCTGCGTGACCCGCGCCGCATCGCCTTCGGCCGACACGCCGCCCGCGATGATCGTCCCCTGCGCCACCGCATAGATCTGCCCGTCCGCGCCATTGAGCGGCGTCATCACCAGCGTCCCGCCGAGAAGGCTCTTCGCGTCCCCGATGGCCGAGACCGTCACGTCGATCCGCCCCCCGGCGCGGGCGAAGGGTGGCAGCTGCGCAGTCACGAAGACGGCGGCCACGTTCTTCGGCCGGAATTCCTCGCCCGTCACGTTGGCCCCCAGCCGCTCCAGCAGGTTGGCCATGATCTCCTCGGTGAAGGGTGCGTTCCGCAGCCCGTCGCCGGTGCCGTTCAGGCCCACCACCAGCCCGTAGCCGACCAGGTCGTTGCCGCGCACCCCATCGAACTCCACCAGGTCCTTGATCCGGATCGGCTCGGCCAGCGCTGCGCTGGCGAAAAGGCACAGGGCCAGCAGGAAACGGATCATCTCACATACTCCGCAAGGCTCAGCCGCGAGACGCGGGCGGTGACGAGGTAGAGCGATTCCAGTTGCGACTGGATCGCCTCCAGCCGGGTGCCGGCCTCGTAGGGATCGACCGAGCCAATGTCCGATCGCAGGATGCCCAGCGAGGTTTCCTCCGCCGAATTCCGGGTCCGCGCGGCTTCGATCCGCGCCTCGACCGTGCCGATCCGCGCCTGTAAGCTGGTCCGCGCATCCTCGGTCGAGACCAGTTGCTGACCGGCCGCTTGAGCGAGTCGCCCGCGTTCGGTCGCATCACCGGCAAGGATACCCCGGTCGATCAGCGCCGCCATCGCAAAGCCTGCAAGCGAATCGCGCAGGGCCGGGTCCATCGCTGTGGTCGAGACCTCCGCCGCCTCGCCCTGCGCGATGGGGGTAGGGGAGAGCGGGCTGCCGCCCTGGTAGAAGGCACCGAAGCCCAGCGGGTCGGAGAACCAGCCGGTCACGGCCGCCGTCACCTGCCCCGCGGTGGCGGCCCCCGCAGCGGCGGTTTGCAGGGCGGTGAGCATGTCCTCGACCGGGCCGAGCGGGACCGTATCCGTCGCCACCCCGGAAAACATCGCGCGACCGGAGGCCTGTGTGTTCAGCAGCCCGATGGCCGAGGCGAGACGCCCCTTGGCGTCAGCCGCCAGCGTGTCGATCTGCGCGGGCGTGGCGTTCTTTGCGCCCAGCAGGGTGGTCGAAATGCCCGAGGCCAGGTCCGACAGCCCGCTGATCGCGCTTTGCTGGGCCGCTGTCTGGAAGGCCGCATCGGCGGTGTTCGACTTGTAGGCCGACAGCCCTGCGAGGCTCGCGTCGATGGCGAGGAGCGGCGAGAAGTCCCCGCGCAGGGCGGCGCCGAGGTCGGAATGCCTGCCGGTCGCTACCTCTTGCGAGGCGCGCTGCACCTGACCGCGCAGATCGGCGCTCTGCCGCGCCAGGATGTTCGTGAGGCTCGCGTCGCCAACCGAGATCCGGGTCATCCGTCCAGCCTTATCAACGTGTCGATCATGTCGGCCACCGCCTGGATCACCTTTGCGTTGGCGGCGTAGTTCTTCTCGATCACCAGCAGATCCTGCATCTCCTGGTCGGTATCAATGCCGTTCTGCGCTTCGAGGTCGGTCAGTGCGATCAGCTTTGCCGAGGCGAAGCTCTGCTCGGACTGCGCCGAGAGCCGCAGTGCCGAAGTATCGCTCATCAGGTCGCCGGTCAGGGTGGCGAAGCTGCGGTTCCCAGTGGCGAAGCCGGTCGAGGACAGGGGCCGGGCCTCGGTCAGCGCGGCGTGGAGAGCGGTGATCAGCGTGCCATTGCCCGGCGGGCCTTCGGTTGCGGCCCCCAGCCCATCGCGCAGGCGGAAAAGCGCGCCGCCCCGGTCGGGGTCGGCGGCGGCATTGAGGGAGAGGCGTCTCGCAAGGCCCGCCTCGTTCAGCGGGTCGAAGGTGGCGCCCGCATCGGTGAAGAGGCCCGCCGCGCCCGGAGCAAGCGTGGGGTCGACGGAGGGCGAGGCGAAACGTTCGACCAGATCGCGCGCGACCGCGTCCAGCTTGCCCTGGGCACTGACCGCAAGCTCGTCGCGCACCGCGAAGAGCGCGCCCAGGCTGCCCCCCAGGATCGGGCTGGCCGAGCCTGCGGTATCATAGGGCCTTCCGTTGATGGTGATGCCCGAGAGCCCGCCCGAGGCCTGCGTCATCTCGGCTGTGATGGTATGGGTGGTCGAAAAGCCGATGACGGCAGCCGAGCCTTCCAGGAGCGGCGCGCCGCCGGTAGTGAACAGCGCGATCTGGTTGAGATCGCGGGGAATCTCGCGGACGGGTACGATGGCAGAGATCTGGTCGACCAGCTGCTGCCGCTTGTCCAGGAGCGCCGAGATGTCGCGCCCTGCCCCGGTGAAGGACCGCAACTCGACGTTCAGCTCCTGCAACTGGGCGAGGGTGGCGTTCAGCTTGCCGACTTCTTCGCCGATCTGGCGGTCGGCGGTGGTGCGGGCGGTCTGGATGTCATCGCTGGCCGCAGCCAACCCGTCGATCAGCGACTTCGCGGCGGTGGCAATGCCGGTCAGCCGCGCCTGCGACTCCGGGCGGCCCGCCGCTTCCACCAGCGCCTGATCGAAAGCTGCAAGCCGTGCGGCGAGCGAGCCCTGGCTGTCTGGCGTGCCGAGCGCCTGTTCCACCCGGGCCAGAAACGCGGCCCGCACGTCGCGGTCGGCACCCCCGGCCTGAGCGATCCGCCGCTCGCCCAGAAGCTGCCGGTCGACATCGCGCGTGATGCCCAGGACCTGCACTCCCTGGCCATGGCCCGCGAGCACTGCCGAGCCGAGGCTGACCTGGCGGCGGGCATAGCCGGGCGTGGTGGCATTGGCCACGTTCGACGACAGGATCTCGGCCTGGCGCGAGGTGGCCGACAGGCCCGACAGGGCTCCGGCAAGGGCGGAGGTGACGCTCATCGCCTGTTACCGCTTGATGTTGGTGGTTTCCTGCAGCATCTCGTCCACCGTCTGGATCACCTTGGCGTTCGAGGAATAGGCGCGCTGGGTCTGGATCAGGCTGGTCAGTTCCGCCGCGACATCGGTCTTCGACCCCTCGCGCGAATAACCCTGGATCGAGCCGGTCGGGCCGGAGCCTGCGTCCCACAGGAAGAACGAGCCGGAATCGGGCGAGACCTGGTAGGTCTGGTTCGACAAGGACAGAAGGCCGTTCGGGTTGGGCACGTCGACCAGCGGAATCTGGTACAGCCGCCGGGTGAAGCCGGTGTCGTAGGTGGCGTTGACATAGCCCTTCTCGTCGACCTCGATGGTGGTCAGGTTGCCGACGGGCGAGCCGTTCTTGGTGATCGAGACCGGGGCAAAGTTGTCGGACAGCTGGGTCAGGCCATTCGGGTCGCCCAACCGGCCGATCCCGACGGTCATCGGACCACCGGCGACGTTCAGCGCCAAGGTGCCGTCCGCCGGGTTGTAGGCCCCGCCGGAAACCACTGTCACCGAGGCGAGCGTGCCGCCTGCGCCCCGTGAATCATCGAAGGTGAGATTGTATTCGCCGATCAGCGCGCCCCCGCCCGCGCTGTCGCGGATCTGCATCGTCCACTGGTTCGACGATCCGGTGGCCGGAACGACGGGAACGAAGGTGACCTCCAGCGCTTCCGAGGTGCCGAGGTTGCCGAAGTACTCGACCGACAGCGGCGGCGGCGTAGCGGTAGACCCGGCGACAGTATAGGTCGCGGGCAGGTTCACGCCGAGGTTCATCGTCGTGGTCGGATCGCCCGCCGTCTGGTTCGTGTTGATCACGATCGGCACCAGTCCCGAGATCGTGTCGCGCGGGTTCGAGGGGATGGTGCCGTCGGCATTGGCGGGCCAACCCAGCAGCACGAGGCCAGAATCGGTCTTCAGCACGCCGTCGGCATCGGTGCGGAAGCTGCCGGTCCGGGTCATGAGCAAGGGCGTGTCCGACAGGGCATTGCCCAGCGACACCTCGTTGATCACCGGCAACATGCCGCGCCCGGCGATCGCCAGGTCCAGCGGGTTGCCGGTGCCGACGAGGTCGCCGCGTTCGTCGATCAACCGCACGGTGGAAGCCCGCACACCCCCCGCGGAATAGGTGCCCGACCCGCGCGAGGAGGTGATCACCATGCTGGTGAAATCCGTCGACGCGCGCTTGTAGCCATAGGTGCCCGAGTTCGCGATGTTGTCGGAGATCGAGGCCAGCCGGGTGGCATTCGCGTTCAAACCGGCCACGCCTGCGGAAAGCGAGGAGGAAATCGTCATGGTAAGCGCCTTTCTGCAGCTTCGACTCCTGTAGCGCCGACCCTGCATCCGCGTCGCTTAACACCGGCCTAACGGGTAAAATTCGACCCATTATCGGTTCCGGCGCAGAAGGATCACCTCGATCCGGTTGTTGCGCTCGGCCGCCGGGTCCGAGACCGCCGGTTTCCGGTCGGCATAGCCCGAGATCCGCTGCATCCGCGCGGGGTCGAGCCCGGCCTCTTCCAACTGCTCGCGCGCCGTCTGCGCCCTGAGCGCCGACAGGTCCCAGACCGGGTTGTCGATCAGCGTCACCGGAAGCGCCCGCAGATGGCCCGCGACCGCAATCTCGTTCGTGGTGAGGTTCAGCACCTCGGACAGCAGGCCGGACAGCGCCAGAAGCACCGGCGAGGGTTCGGCCGTTTCCCCCACGAAAAGGGGCGCATCGGGAAGATCGAACAGCTCGATCACCAGGCCTTCGTCGGTCACCCGCGTCACGACATGGCGCAGAAGCCGCTCCATCGTGTTGCTTTCGCCGCCCCGCGCCATCAGGGCCTTTTCGACATCTTCCAGCTCGGACATGGCCTTGCCCTCGCCCGCCGCCCCCTTGCCGGCACCGTCCCCACTGGCGGCGGTCGCGCTGGCGGCGGTCTTGCGGTCGACCGCTCCGGTACCGTCATGCGCCATCGTCTCTTCGGCGAAGACGCTGTCGCCCCCGAAGGCGCCGTCGCCGCCGCCCGAGATCCGGTTCACCGGGATCGTCGGATTGAAATAGTCCGATATTCCCTTGCGTTGCTTTTCCGTCGTCGCGTTCAACAGCCACATCAACAGGAAGAACGCCATCATGGCGGTCACGAAGTCGGCGTAGGCCACTTTCCAGGCCCCGCCATGGTGGCCCCCGCCACCGACAACCTTCTTCCGTTTGATGATGACCGGCGCCGCATTGCCTTGCGCAGCCATCCACATCACCCAAGTCTTCTACCCGGAACAAGTGATAGCAGACGCAGGCTTTACGGCGCCTTAACCTGTCGGATTTTAGCGAGTTTCCGGGCATGAACCGGGCGGTCGATCTGCGGTGGCCCCGGAAAGAATCGTCAGCGCCGCGAAGCATTGCAAGCGGTGCAAAGTCCCCATGTTCCAACCCGCCGCTGCGGTTGACCCTTCAGGGCCACGGGCGTAATCCGGGGGCTGATCCAGCAAAGAGCATTCCCTTGGCCATCCACCTGCACCAATCCGACCTTCCCGACCGCCTGACCCTTGGCCCCGTCGTCGCCATCGACACCGAGACCATGGGTCTTGACCCCCGGCGCGACCGACTTTGCGTGGTGCAGCTGTCGGACGGCGCGGGCGACGCGCATCTGGTGCAGATCGCCAAGGGCCAGACCCGGGCGCCGAACCTGGAACGGCTGCTGGCCGACCCCGCCACGCTGAAGCTTTTTCACTATGGCCGCTTCGACATCGCGGTAATGAAGAAGGCCTTCGGCGTCACCACCGCCCCGGTCTGGTGCACCAAGATCGCCTCAAAGCTGATCCGCACCTTCACCGACCGGCACGGGCTGAAATATCTGCTGGCCGATCTGGTCGGCGTCGATGTCTCGAAACAGCAGCAGACAAGCGACTGGGGTGCCGAAACCCTGACCGAGGCGCAGAGGGACTATGCCGCGTCAGATGTGCTTTACCTGCACGCGCTCAAGGCCGAACTGGAGGCACGGCTGATCCGCGAGGACCGGATGGAGCTGGCCGAGCGCCTGTTCGCCTTCCTGCCGACCCGGGCCGAGCTGGACCTTCTGGGCTGGGAAGACGCCAATGACATCTTCCTCCACTGACCTCCTCGCCACCGGGCAAAGGGTGATCCGCCGCGAGGCGGGGGCGCTTGCCACGCTGGCCGAGGGGCTGGACGACAGCTTCGCCAAGGCCGTCACCCTGCTGATGGCGGCGAAGGGGCGGGTCATCGTCTCGGGCATGGGAAAGTCTGGCCATATCGCCCGCAAGATCGCCGCCACCTTCGCCAGCACGGGAACGCCCGCGCATTTCGTCCACCCGGCGGAGGCGAGCCACGGCGACCTTGGCATGGTGGCCGAAGGCGACGTGCTGATCGTGCTGTCGAACTCGGGCGAGACGCCCGAACTGGCCGATATCCTTGCCCATGCCAAGCGCTTCGGCATTCCACTGATCGGGGTGGCCAGTCGCGAGGGCTCCACCCTGATGCGGCAGGCGACGGTGGGTATCCTGCTGCCGCAGGTGCCGGAGGCCTGCGAAACCGGGATCGTGCCCACCACCTCCACCACGATGACGCTGGCCTTGGGCGATGCGCTGGCCATCGCTCTGATGGAACATCGCGCCTTCACGCCGGAACATTTCCGCATGTTCCACCCCGGCGGCAAGCTAGGGGCGCGGCTTCTGAAGGTGGCCGATCTGATGCATGACGACCCGCCGCTGGTGGCCGACACGCTGCCGATGGGCGAGACCCTGCTGGAGATCACCCGGCGCGGTTTCGGCGTCGTGGGGGTGACGGATGCCAAGGGCGACCTGGCCGGGATCATCACCGACGGCGACCTGCGGCGGCATCTGGAGGGCCTGATGCTGCACCGGGCGGGCGAGGTGATGACTCCCAACCCGCGCACCATCGGCCCCGAGGCGCTGGCGGGCGAGGCGCTGGCCCTGATGAACGACCGCAAGATCACCTGCCTCCTGGTCACCGCGCCGGACAGCCGCAGGGCCATCGGCATCCTGCATGTGCATGACTGCCTGCGCGCGGGCGTGGTGTGACCATGGCACGGGTCGACCGGCATACGCGGCTGGTGGGCTGGCTGAAGGTGGCACTGCCGCTGACCGCGCTGGCGATCCTGTCGACGTTGTTCCTGGTCGCGCGCCGGATCGACCCCGAGGCCGCGCTGCCCTATGCCGAGGTCGATGTCGAGGATCTGGCGCGCGAACCCCGGATGACCGCACCCAACTATGCCGGGACGACCGAGGACGGCGCCGCGCTGACGCTTTCGGCGGCCGAGGCGCGGCCCGAGGCGGAGGGCAGCCCAGCCACGGCTGAGGGGCTTCGGCTGGAGCTTGCCACCCCGGACGGCGGTCGCACGGAACTTCTTGCGGCGACCGCGACGATGGACGATGCCGCGCGGCAGGTGATCCTGTCCGGCGGCGTGATGCTGAGCACGGCCACCGGCTATCGGCTGGAGACGGCGGAAGTGGCGGCGAAGCTGGACCGGACGGGGCTGGAAAGCCGTGCTCCGGTGGTGGCGACGGGCCCGGCGGGGGAGATCCGCGCCGATGGCATGGTGCTAAGTCAGGACAACCGGACCCCCGGCGCCTATGTTCTGGTTTTCAAGGGCGGCGTCCGGCTGGTATACCAGCCCGGCGGCTGAGACGACGGCAGAGGTTCGAGGCATGGCATTTCGGCTTGGTTTTCTGGTCCTGACCCTGGCGCTGGCGGCGGCGAGCGCCGAGGCGCAGCAGAAGATCGCCTTTGGAGACCTGAACCAGGACACCTCGCTTCCGGTGCAGGTGCAGGCCGACCAGCTGGCGGTGAACAACGCCGATGGCTCGGCGGTGTTCAGCGGCAATGTGGTGGTGACGCAGGGCGAAATGAAGCTGGCGGCGGGCGAGGTGAAGGTCAGCTACGGCCCGGACCAGAAGAACATTCAGGAGCTGGTGGCCTCGGGCGGGGTGGTGGTCACGAACCTGGGCGATGCCGCCGAGGCGCGGGAAGCGCTCTACACCATCGACTCCGGCGTGATCGTGCTGTCGGGCGATGTGCTACTGACGCAGGGGCCCTCGGCGATGGCCGGGCAGAAGCTGACCATCAACCTCAAGGACGGGACTGGCGTGATGGAAGGCCGGGTGACGACGACCTTCGTGCCGGGGGGCAACTGATGGCCCCGCCAGAACTGAAGGTGACGGCGGGCGAGGCCGGGCTGCAGATCCGCAGCTTGCGGAAAAGCTACAACAAGCGCCCGGTGATCCGCGATGTCAGCATGGACCTGCGCCGGGGCGAGGTGGTGGCGCTTCTGGGACCGAACGGGTCGGGCAAGACGACCTGCTTCTACTCCATCGCCGGGCTGGTGATGCCGGAAGGCGGGCAGGTGCTGATCGACGGCAAGGACGTGACCGCCCTGCCGATGTATCGCCGGGCCCGTCTGGGGATCGGCTACCTGCCGCAGGAAGTGTCGATCTTCCGGGGCCTGTCGGCCGAGGACAACATCCTCGCGGTGCTGGAGATCGTGCAGCCCGACCGGCACAAGCGGCGCGAGCGGCTGGAGGAGCTGCTGTCCGAGTTCTCGATCACCCATCTGCGGCACACCCCCGCGCTGGCCCTGTCGGGGGGCGAACGGCGGCGGGTGGAGATCGCGCGCTGCCTGGCGGCGGACCCGAAATACCTGCTGCTAGACGAGCCCTTCGCGGGGGTCGACCCGATCGCGGTGGGGGAAATCCGCCATCTGGTCCATGATCTGAAGGTTCGCGGAATCGGGGTGCTGATCACCGACCACAACGTCCGCGAGACGCTGGAGATCGTCGACCGCGCCTATATCCTGCACGACGGCAAGGTGCTGATGTCGGGCACCACGGAAGAGGTCGTCCGCGACGAGAACGTGCGCCGGGTCTATCTCGGCGAGAACTTCCGCATCGTCTGAACCGGGGCCATCGATTCGGTTGACAAGCGGGGGGGCTTCGTCGCCAAATACCCTCAATGAGTGCGTTTGATGCCCATGTCCCGACCCCGATTTTCGCGGTGACTCCAACCGGCAGGTGCGGCGTGACGCAACGTTCTTTCCGCCTCTACCCAGAAGAACCGGACCGCACGGGCCGAGCGCCGTGGCCCAACCGGAAGCATGCGAAAAGGAGAGATCATGCGCTACCAGATCAGTGGAAAACAGATCGACGTTGGTGAGGCTCTTCAGACCCATGTGAAGGCGGAACTGGGCGAGGTGGTGGAGAAATACGCCCAGCGCCCGACCGAATGTGTCGTGGTTTTCTCGCGGTCCGCGCATGAGTTCGTCTGCGAGACGGTGATCCACCTGTCCACCGGGTTGACCGCGCAGGCCAAGGGGCACGCGGCGGAAATCTATGCGGCCTTCGAATCCTGCCGCGAGAAGATGGACAAGCAGCTGCGCCGTTACAAGCGGCGGATCCGCAACCACCACTCGAACCGCTCGGGCCCTGTTGAATTCGGCGGGGCGTCCTCGTATATCCTCGCCGCAACCGAGGATGCCGACGAAGCTGAGCCCGACAGCCTGCAGCCCGTGGTCATCGCCGAGATGGAGACGAAGATTCCTTCGATCACCGTCGGCGAGGCCGTGATGCAGATGGAATTGGCAGGGCAGAAGATGCTGGTGTTCCGGAACGAAGGACATGGGGGCGTGAACGTCGTGTATCGTCGGGAAGACGGGAACATCGGCTGGATCGACCCTCGCAACAGCAAGTAGAGCGTCCCCGACGCAGGATCATCGCCGACCCATGGAACTATCGAAGCTACTTACCCCGGGGGCCGTTCGGGTTGTCGGGCAATTCACCTCGAAGAAGCGGCTGTTCCAGGAGCTGGGCGAGATCGCGGCGCAGGCCTATGGCCTGAGCGGAGCGGCGGCGATCGACGGGCTGCAGGAGCGCGAGTCGCTGGGGCCGACCGGCGTGGGGCATGGCATCGCTTTGCCCCATGCCCGGCTGGAGGACCTGAAGGGGATCATCGGGGTCTTCCTGCGGCTGGAGAAACCCCTGGACTATGACAGCGTCGACCGGCAGCCGGTGGATCTGGTCTTCGGGCTGTTCGCGCCGAAGGATTCCGGGGTGGATCACCTGAAGGCGCTGGCGCTGGTCAGCCGGACGATGCGGGACGCGGCGGTGGTCGCCAAGCTGCGGGCGAATTCGGACCCGGCGAAGCTGTATGCGATCCTGACCGAGGCAAGGGCGCCGCAGGCGGCGTGATCCTGTCCACGGTGGACAATCTCTGATCCTTCAACTGAATCAATGCGTTGGTCGCGGGCGTTAGGGATTTCTTAACCCACTCCCGACGACCGCTCGTCGTCGACTTCGTCGCGCCTCGCTGCGCTGCGACGAGAAGCCGAAGGCGCGGCGCAGGAGCGGTTACTTGCGCCAGCGGGTGAAGCCAAAGCCCATGTAGTCGCGCTGGTAGGCCTCGGAGGCGGCGGCTTCCAGGGTTTCGTCCCAGATCGACAGGAGCGCGGCTTCGGCGGGGTCGGGCGTGATCGCGGCGGGTGGGGCGCCCACCTCGGCGGCGAGGGCGGCGAGGCCTTCGGCAAGGCGATCTTCCCGCAACAGGTGGTCGAGCGGCTGGAAGCTGGCGAAGCCCTGCACCAGGGCGGTCTGGCTGGCGAGGCCGGGATCGACGCGCGCGCCGGTCTGCCCGCCGGTTGCAAGGCGACAATAGTTCAGGAAGATCAGGAAGGCAGCGCGTTCGGCCTCGACGCTGGCGAAGGGCTCGCCGGGGGGCTGCAGTTCGGCGAGGAAGCCGTTGATCAGGATGCGCCGCAAATCCTGCGCTTCGCCCTGAACGATCTTTTGCCGGAAGGCGGCATGGGCGCGCAGGAGCGGGTGGCGCAGCACGGTGAAGCTGCGGTGGCCGGGATGCTTGCGCTTCCACTGGCGGAGCGACTTCTGCTCGAAGCCGTCGGTCACGGGGCCCAGAGACGCGAACCATTCGCGGATCGTGGCTTCGGGGCCGGAGCGGATGGGGAAGAAGAGAAGGCCCGCGTCGGAGGCGAGAGCGGTCGGCACCCCGGCAGCGCGGCGGGGCTCGAAGCTGGGGGTGCGGCCGAGGTTGAACACGTCCACCGCAGCGAGGGCTTCCGCCAAAGCCTCGGGGTTTTCCAGCTTGTCCTCCAGCGGGCCGGGGTTCTGCTTCTTCAGAGTATCGTCCAGCGCCCTCAGCCGACCCTCCACCCCCAGGAAGGCGGCGAGGCCGTTCAGCACCTCGACCGAGCCCAAGTCTTCGTAGTCGAGATAGAAAGCGGTCTGTCCGGTGGTCTGCAAGCTGTGCAGCAGGAGAAGCTGGAAGGCCTGGATGTCTTGCAGATGTTGCAGGAATTCCGCCACGTCGAAGCGGACCTTCGCGGTTTTCAGCCGCCGGGCATTGGTCAGTTTCCACTGGTCGGTCGCCTGGGCGATCTTCCAGCTGACGTAGCTTTCCAAGGGGTTGCGGGTCAGGATGATCTTGGCGCAACCCGGATCGGGCAGCACATCATCGAGGATGCGCAGATCGTGGTCGTGGAAGAAGCGGAAACCGGGCAGTCCCTCGGTCTCCTCGCGCAACTTGCGCAGCAGCGGGCGCGGGTCGCGGTCGCGATCCTCGATCGTGATGCCGAAAAGCTCGGTCCGGTCTTTCTTGCCGAGGATGTAGCGGTTGAAGACCTCGCCGTGGCTGGTGACGCCGGGCAGGGCGTTGAGGTTCGCCTCCAGGAGGTTCGACCCGGTGCGCATCTCGGCGAAGACGACGAAGGAGTGGAAGCGCGGCATTACCGGACGATCCGGGGGCGGAAGGGCTGGTCGGGCCGGGCAAGCTCGGCGTCCGAAGGGAAATCGCCCATCAGGACCGGGGCCATCCCCTGATTGCGCAGGTCTTGCAGGAAGCTGCCGAAGCCGGTGAGCGGGATCAGCTGCGGCAGGTCGGTCACGCGATGCGCGGCGCGGGGGTTCAGAAGGTCGACCAGTTGCTCCAGCGGCTCGGCGGGGTTCTCGATGAAATCGGCCAGCGACCAGATGCGGACATTGGCTTTGGTTTCCGGCCCGTTCAATTCGTGCAGGAAGTCGGATTCCACCTTCTGCAAGCGCGCGGCTTCCGGGCGGACCTCGGCGGCGCTGCGCCCCGATAGCCAGAGCGGTACGGCGAAGGCTCCGGTGACGGCGAAGATCGTGGCGTTGGGGTCGGAGGCGAGGAAGGGGGCGATGGCCTGTTCGTCGGCGGGGCCGAACTGGAAGCACTGGGTCTCGCCCCTTGTGTTCCAGATCAGGTTGGTCAGGAAGCTTTTCGGGTTGTAGTCGCGCAAGGTGGGGCTGTCAGAGAGGCCACCCTTGAAGACGCTTTCGCCACCGGCGAATTCGGCGCGGTCGAAGGCGAAGAGATGGCCGTGGACCCGGGCGTCCAGCGCGCGTTGAAGCCAGGGCTGGAAGTCGTGGAACAGCTCGGCGAAGCCGGAGAACACGCCGTAGGGCGCGGCGGAAAGGGTGCCGCCGCGGGCGCGGATCGGGAAACGGCTTTGCATGTAAAGGCCGGGGCGGCCCTTGACGCGGCGCTCGACCGCCTTGGCGAAGAGGCGGTTGATCTTGCCGGGGTTGGGCTCCAGCGTCCGGTCGCCGTCGGGCGTCAGGAAGGTGCGGTAGAGGAGGTCGGCCTGGGGCCAGATCTTGCGGGCGAGGAAGGCGTCGGTCTGGCGCAGAAGGTGCAGGTGGTCGTCGTAGAAGGTGTAGGGGCGGCCCTGGTAGTCGAATTTGGAGAGCGTGAGCGAGCGGCTTTCGATCCGGGTGGAAACCTGGCGGACGAGGCTTTGGAAGTAGCTTTCGTCGGGAATCCAGACACGGCGGAAGTAGCGGTCCAGCGCGGGGCGGTCAGGGTGGTTCAGGATGGCTTGCAGGGTGGGGCGGGTCAGGCACCACCATTGGCTGCCGAGATGCGGGACGAGGCCCTGCGGGATACGGCGGCGGAAGCGCAGCGTGCGTTGCAGGGTGACGTAGCCGTCGAAGAGCCTGCGCTGGCGTTTCCAGGAGAAGGGGAAGCGGAGGGTAAAGCGCTCTTCGTTGAGGCCGCCGACGGTCCAGCCGACGTCCGCCGTGGTAACGCTTTCGATGAAGTCGGTGTCGGGGTGCTGGGCGAGGTGGGCCTGTAGCGCGCGGACGGGCCGGATCGGCAGGCAGGAGCCGGAGGCAAGGAGGATGTGGGAAGTTTGCGGGAAGTCGGCCAGCATCTGTGCGCTGGCGTCGAGGGTGGCCTGGACGATGCCGAAGCTGCCCCATTCGCAGGGGGAGCGGGGGGAGAAGCGGATGTCGGGGAGGTCTTGCAGGGCGGTCTTCAGGCCGTCGAATTGCGCTTGCGGGGTGCGGCCGTCGACGTGGATCACCACCGGGCAGCCGTGCGAGGCCCAGTGCCGGGCCAGCTGCGCGGCGCGGTCAAGGGCGGCGTGGCACAGCATCACCACACCCATGGTGGCGTTTGGGGGCGTCACGCCCAGTTTCCTTTCGACATCAGGCCCAGCACCTCCAGCTGGCGCCAGTTGACATATTTCTCGCTCCAATTGCACCAGAGATCGCGCTCGCGGGCGATGCCTTCGCGGTAGGCGCGGTATTCGTGGCTTTCGGC
>NZ_JAEULO010000041.1 GCF_016793705.1 Tabrizicola sp. | reverse complement strand
GCCCGTCGATGTCGCGGATGCGGGTGCCCTGCGCGCCCGTGATGATCGCAGGCGCGTTCTTCACGCTGTCCGAGGGCGAGGTCATCGGATGCCAGAGCGAGCGGGCATTGTGGGCTTTCAGGAAGTTGGCGTCTTTCATGGGTCGGCTCCTTTCCAGAGGCGGGCGAGCGGTTCGGGGACCTGTCCGCCCCAGAGGCCGGTCAGATCGGCCCCGGCGCGAGTAAGGTCACGGGTGACGGCAATGTGCAGCGCGGGCGTCATGCGGGGCGCGGCGGCGGCGATGGCCAGCGCACCGGAGCAGGTGCCGGTGGCATCGAACAGGGGGACGGCGAAGCTGTGCACGTCCTTCTCGAAGGTCGAGAGGGTTTCGGCGTAGCCGCTTTCGCGGGTGGCGGCGATACGGGCTGCCAGTGCCGCAGGATCGGGAGCGGCGGCGATCACCGGCTCCGGCGCGGCGAGGAAGGCGAGGACGGCAGCGCCCGAGGCGGTGGCATGGAAGGGCAGGAAATCGGCGTCCTCCATCATCACCTTGACACCGCCGCGCGCGGCATAGGCGAAGGCGAGCGTCTGCAACCGCCCCGCGACGAGATGCGACAGGTGTGCCGTCTCGCCCGTGCTCTCGGCCAGGCGGCGGAGGACCGGCATCGCCGCCTCGCGCGTCGGGACGGCGGCTTCGCGCAGCGCTGAGAGGCGCAGGACCGCGGGGCCGAGGCGGTATTCGCGGGCGGGGCCGACCTGCTCCAGAAGGCCGCGCGATTCCAGTTCGGTCAGCAGGCGGTGGCAGGTGGCCTTGTTCAGGCCTGAGGCGCGGGCGAGTTGGGACAGGCCAAGCTGCGGCTCGGCCCTGGTGAAAAGGTCCAGAAGATCCAGTGCCTTGCCGACCGTCCCCATCCGACCAACGGCCCTTTCCCCGATGCCATGCCAAAACTGTTGACAGACCGGGGTGGGCGCTGTCAATCTATTTTTAAACCATCGGTTCAATATTTGAACCAATCGGGAGGACACATGGATCAGGCAATGATCGACCGGCTGGCAGCGGCCCCGGTCGCGGCGGGGAAACTGCTGATCGAGGGCGAATGGGTGGAGGGTGCGGGCGAAACGCCGGTCCTGTCGCCCATCGACGGGCGGCAGCTGACGACCATCGCCGCGGCCGGGCCGGACGACGTCGCCCGCGCCTGCGCCTCGGCCCGCGACGCCTTCGAGGACGGGCGCTGGTCGCGCATGGCGCCCTCGGGCCGCAAGGCGGTGCTGCACCGGCTGGCCGACCTGATCGAGAAGCACGCGACCGAACTGGCCGTGCTGGGCGTCCGCGACAACGGCACCGAGATTTCCATGGCGCTGAAGGCCGAACCCGGCAGCGCTGCCGGAACCTTCCGCTACTACGCCGAGGCCATCGACAAAATCTATGGCGAGATCGCCCCCACGGCGCCGAACGTCCTCGGCCTGATCCACCGCGAGCCGGTGGGCGTGGTTGGCGCCATCGTGCCGTGGAACTTCCCGCTGATGATCGGCGCCTGGAAGATCGCCCCGGCGCTCGCCACGGGCAATTCGGTGGTGCTGAAACCGGCGGAGACGGCATCGCTTTCACTGTTGCGGCTGGCGGCGCTGGCGCTGGAGGCGGGCGTCCCGCCCGGCGTCTTCAACGTTGTCACCGGGCCGGGCCGGGTGACGGGCGAGGCGCTGGCCTTGTCGACCGATGTCGATGTGATGGTCTTCACCGGCTCGGGCGCGACGGGGCGGAGATTGTTGCAATATTCGGCACAGTCGAATCTCAAACGCTGCTATCTGGAACTGGGCGGCAAGTCGCCCAACGTCGTCTTCGCCGATGCGCCGGACCTGTCGGCCGCAGCAAAGGCGGCGGCGACCGCGATCTTCCGCAATGCCGGGCAGGTCTGCGTGGCGGGCTCACGGCTTCTGGTCGAGGCCTCGGTGCATGACGCCTTCGTTGCCGAGCTCGCGACAGCGACCCGCAAGATGGCGGTCGGCAACCCGTTGAAGCTGGAAACGCAGGTGGGCGCGGTGAACTCGCTGAGCCAGTTGGAGGGCAACCTCGGCTTCGTCGCCGACGCCACGCGCGAAGGCGGCGAGATCGTCACCGGCGGGACGCGGGCGCTGGAGGCAACCGGCGGATATTACATGGACCCGACCATCGTGACGGGCGTGAAGCCCGAGCATCGGCTTTACCGCGAAGAGGTCTTCGGCCCGGTGCTGGCCGTCACGCCATTCAAGGACGAGGCCGAGGCGTTGCGGCTGGCCAATGCCAGCGATTTCGGACTGGCCGCGGGTGTCTGGACTGCGAACCTGTCACGCGCGCACCGGATGGTGCGGGGCATCCGCTCGGGCGTCGTGCACGTCAACACCTATGGCGGGTCGGATGTGACGGTTCCGCTCTCGGGCATGAAGCAATCCGGAAACGGGGCCGACAAGTCCTTGCACGCGCTGGAGAAATACACCGACCTCAAGACCGCATGGATCCAGCTATGACCCCTTGCATCCTT
The DNA here is from genome assembly GCF_016793705.1 of Tabrizicola sp. Lineage (GTDB taxonomy): Bacteria > Pseudomonadota > Alphaproteobacteria > Rhodobacterales > Rhodobacteraceae > Tabrizicola. The sequence goes on along the minus strand of NZ_JAEULO010000041.1, from coordinate 236,610 downwards.
GTCGCCGGCACCTGGGACACCAAGGACGCCGAACTTGGCTACATGCGCGACGTGATCCTTGGGCAGGGCGGACAGGTCCTGACGATGGATGTCTCGGTGCTGGGCGATCCCTCCTCTCCCACCGACATTTCCAAGCATCAGGTGGCCGAGGCGGCGGGCTCGTCCATCGCCGCCGCCATCGCGGCGGAAGACGAGAATACCGCCATGCAGATCATGGCGTCGGGATCTGCAAAGCTGGCGGCGCGGCTGCACGCCGAAGGGCGCATCCAAGGGGTGATCGTGCTGGGTGGCACGATGGGCACCGACCTGGCGCTGGACCTGTGCAGCGCGCTGCCCCTGGGTGTGCCGAAATACGTGGTCTCCACCGTCAGCTTCTCGCCCATGCTGCCGCCGGAGCGGCTGCCAGCGGATATCCAGATGATCCTCTGGGCGGGCGGGCTTTACGGGCTGAACTCGATCTGCAAGGCCTCGCTCAGTCAGGCGGCAGGGGCGGTGCTGGGCGCGGCGCGGGCGGTGGAAGCGCCGCGGCGCGACAGGCCGCTGATCGGGATGACCAGCTTCGGCAAGACGGTGCTGCGCTACATGGTCAGCCTGAAACCGGCATTGGAGGCGCGTGGCTACGAGGTTGCGGTGTTCCATGCGACGGGGATGGGCGGGCGGGCCTTCGAATCGCTGGCCGCCGAAGGGGCCTTCGCCGCCGTCCTGGATTTCGCGCCGCAGGAGGTGGGCAACCACCTTTTCGGGTCGGCGATCACCGCGGGGCCGGACCGGATGACCGGCGCTGGGGCGCGGGGCATCCCGCAGATCGTGTCGATCGGCTGCTACGATCTGGTCGATCTGGTGGGCTGGCACCCTCTGCCTGCGCATCTTGAGGGGCTGCCGGGCCATGCGCACAACCGGCTCCTGTCCTCGGTCGTGCTGGACGCCGACGCGCGGCGGAAGGTGGCGCGGGCGATCATGGGCAAGCTGGCGCAGGCGAAGGGCGAGGTGGTGTTCCTGCTGCCGGTGCAGGGCGGCAACGAATGGGACCGTGCTGGAGGGCCGCTGGAAGATGCTGCCGGTCTGGCGGCTTTTGTGGCCGAGGTGCGTGTGAGCTGCCCACCGAACGTGCGGCTGGTGGAGCTGGAGGCCCATATCAACGACCCGGCGTTCAGCGCGGCGGCGCTGGCGGTGGTGGACGGCTGGATCGCCGAAGGCCGCTTGCCCAAGGCTTGACGGAAGTTCACAAACCGCATTCGATTGCGCCGACAACGCGCTGCGCTGCCTTGGTTTTCGGCATGTCTGCCGGGCATCGCCCAGCCGGTTCTGCCCGGCAGGGCAAGCGCAAACTGCCGCTTGTAACGAATCGGCAATGAGTTTTACCTTTTGGTAAAAATCAGACAACCAACACCAACAGGGATAGGCAGTCACATGACCATCAGGACATTCACGATCTCGCGCCGCGGCCTTATTCTGGGCGGCGGGACCATGCTGGTTGCGGCGAACCTGCCGCGCGGGGTTTTCGCGCAGGAACCGCTCAAGATGGCGGGCATTTACACGGTGCCGGTGGAACAGCAATGGGTCAGCCGCATCCACATCGCCGCCGAGGCGCTGACGGCGGCGGGGACGGTGGACTATACCTATACCGAGAACGTGGCGAACACCGACTATCCCCGCGTGATGCGGGAATATTGCGAGGCGGGGGTCAAACTCATCGTCGGCGAGATATTCGGGGCCGAGGCGGAAGCGCGGGAGGTCTGCGCGGAATATCCGGACGTGGCCTTCCTGCTGGGATCGTCCTTCATGCCGGACGAAGCGGCGAACCCGAACCTTGCGGTCTTCGACAACTACATCCAGGACGCGGCCTATCTGTCGGGCATCGTCGCGGGTGGCATGACCCAGGGCAACATCGGCATGGTCGGCGGCTTCCCGATCCCCGAGGTGAACCGGCTGATGAATGCCTTCATGGCGGGGGTGCGCGAGATCAAGCCTGACGCGAAGTTCCAGGTCAGCTTCATCGGGTCGTGGTTCGACCCGCCCAAGGCCAAGGAAACCGCCTTCGCGATGATCGATGGCGGCGCGGACCTGATGTACGCCGAACGCTTCGGCGTCTCGGACGCCGCGAAGGAGCGTGGGGTGCTGGCCATCGGCAACGTGATCGACACGCAGGGGGATTACCCGGAAACGGTCGTCACCTCGGCGCTGTGGCATTTCGAGCCGACCCTGAACGCGGCTGTCGCGGCGGTGCAGGGCGGGACGTTCAAGGCCGACAACTACGGCACCTATTCCTTCATGACCGCGGGCGGATGCTCGCTGGCACCCTTGGGCACCTTCGATGGCAAGGTTCCGGCCGAAGTCATGGCCAAGGTTGCCGAGAAGGAGGCTGCGATCAAGGAAGGCAGCTTTACCGTGACCATCGACGACAACGAGCCGAAATCGTCGTGAGTTCGACCGGGCCCGGGGCGGAGGTCGTCCTTCGCCTCGACCGCATCAGCAAGAGCTTCGGGGCGCTGAAGGCGAATGATGCGGTCAGCCTGACCCTGCGGCGCGGCGAGGTTGTCGCGCTTCTGGGCGAGAATGGCGCGGGCAAGACCACGCTGATGAACATCCTCTTCGGTCACTATCTGGCCGATGACGGCGGCGTCGAGGTCTTCGGCCAGCCCCTGCCCCCCGGCAAACCCAAGGCGGCGCTGGCGGCGGGGGTCGGGATGGTCCACCAGCATTTCACGCTGGCGGGAAACCTGACGGTGCTGGAGAACATCCGCCTCGGGACCGACGCGCTCTGGTCGCGCGGGCATGGCGGCGCGCGGGCGAAGGTCGAGCGGCTGTCGCGCGATTTCGGGCTGGCGGTGCATCCCGATGCCAAGGTGGGACGCCTGTCGGTGGGCGAGCGGCAGCGGGTGGAGATCCTGAAGGCGCTCTACCGCGACGCGCGCATCCTGATCCTGGACGAACCGACGGCGGTGCTGACCCCGCAGGAATCGGAAGCGCTGTTTGCCACGCTGCGGAAGGCGACGGCGCTGGGGCTGTCGGTGATCTTCATCAGCCACAAGCTGCACGAGGTGATGGCGATTGCCGACCGCTGCGTGGTCCTGCGCCATGGCCGGGTGGTGGGCGAGGTCGACACCCACGCCACCGACAAGGGCCAGTTGGCGGCGCTGATGGTCGGGGGAGAGCTGTCGCTGCCGCGGGCCGAGGCGCGGGTGGCGGGGGAGGTGCTGATGCAACTCGACCGGGCGAGCACGCCGGACCGGGGCACGGTGCCGGGCCTCAGGTCAGTATCGCTGGCCCTGCGGGCCGGGCAGATCACCGGGCTGGCGGGCGTCTCGGGCAATGGGCAGGCGGCGCTGGCCGAGATCATCGCGGGACTGGCGCTGCCCGCCTCGGGGTCGATTTCCCTGCGGGGAGTTCCAGTGGCCCGCTGGACTCCGGGCGAGGCGCTGGCGCAAGGGGTGGCGCGCATCCCGGAGGACCGGCACCACCAGGGCAGCATCGCCGATTTCGACCTGACCGAAAACGCAGTGCTGGAAAGCTACCGTTCGCGCTTCTCGCGCCGGGGCTGGATGAACTGGCGGGCAGCACGGGAGTTTGCGCAAGGGATCATCCGGGCCTATGACGTGCGCTGCCCGGGACCGGAGACGCGCATCCGGCTTCTGTCCGGCGGCAACATGCAGAAGCTGATCCTGGGCCGGGCCATGGCGTCGGACCCGGTGGTGATCCTGGCGAACCAGCCGGTGCGTGGCCTGGACGTGGGCGCGATCGCCTATGTGCAGAGCCAGCTGATTGCAGCGCGCGACCGGGGGGCAGCAGTAATTCTTGTTTCGGAAGACCTGGATGAAATCATTGGCTTGTCGGACGTAATTCACGTCATGTCTCAAGGCCGCCTGTCGCCTGCTTTCGTGCGCGGAACCATGACGGCGGCGGAATTGGGCCTGTGGATGGCGGGTCAGAAGTTCGAGGGCGCGGATGCGGCTTGAACCCGTCGCCAACCCCTCTGCCGCCCGACGCCTGGGCCTGCCGGCACTGGCGCTTGTCGCAACGCTTGGGGTCGCGATGGGGCTTGCGCTCTTGGCCGGGGCCAATCCCCTTGCGGTGCTGGGCCAGATTGCCACCGGGGCGTTGGGGTCGAAACTCGCCATACTGGAGACGCTGAACCGCGCGACGCCGCTGATCTTCACCGGGCTGGCGGTGGCGGTCGCCTTCCGGGCGAAGCTGTGGAACATCGGCGCCGAAGCGCAGTTGTATGCCGGTGCGATCCTTGCGGTCGTGCTGGGAACCGGGGTTCTGGGGAGCCCCTGGGTCCTGCCGGTGTCCGCCCTGGCCGCAATGCTGGCCGGGGCGGCGCTTTTGCTGGGGCCGGTGCTGCTGAAAACGCGGCTCGGGGTGGACGAGGTCGTCACCACGCTGCTTCTGAACTTCATCATGCTCCTTTTCGTCAGCTACCTGCTGGAAGGGCCGATGAAGGACCCGATGGGCATGGGCTGGCCCAAGTCCCCGGCCCTGATCCCGGAGGCCCGGCTGCCCCGGATTGTCGAAGGGTTGCGGCTGCATTGGGGCTTCGCGCTGGCAATCATCGCCGCTGTGGTCGTGTGGGTGATCCAGACCCGCACCACTTTGGGCTTCGAAATTCGCGCCGTGGGGCAGAACCCCGAGGCTGCGCGGTTCGCAGGGATGCCGGTCAATGCCGTGCTGGTGAAGACGGCTTTGCTGTCGGGCGGGCTGGCCGCGCTGGCGGGCTGGTCGGAGGTGGCGGGGCTGAAGGGGCATCTGTCCTCGGACCTGTCGCCGGGGTTCGGCTATACCGGTATCATCGTTGCCATGCTGGCGCTGCTGCATCCCCTGGGGGTGATCGTGACGGCGATCTTCGTGGCGGGGATATTCGTGGGGTCCGATGCGATGAGCCGGGCGGCGGGAGTGCCAACCTATATCGCCGACATGCTGATGGCGACCGCGCTTCTGTTCATGGTGCTGGCAATTCTTCTCACGCGGGTCCGGGTGGTGCGGGGATGAGCGCGGTCATCGACATCCTGATCTCGGCCAGCTTCTGGGCGGCGGTGATCCGCATCGCCTCGCCCCTGATCCTGGCGACGATGGGCGAACTCATCTGCGAACGCGCCGGGGTGCTGAACCTGGGGATCGAGGGGATCATGGTCATCGGCGCCTTCACCGGCTGGATGGCGGTGTATCAGGGCCTGCCGCTCTGGGGCGGGGTGGCAGTGGCGATGGCGGCGGGGATGATGTTCGGCCTTCTGCATTCGACCCTGACGGTACCCTTCGGCCTGTCGCAGCACGTGGTGGGGCTGGGGGTGACGCTGCTTGCGACATCTTCGGCTTCCTTCGCGTACCGGCTGATGCTGCCGGAAGTCACCAGCCCACCGAAGATCGCGCCGTTCCAGCCCTTGAATGTTCCGGGGCTTTCGGACCTGCCGTGGCTGGGCGACGCGCTGTCGCAGACCGCACTGACCTGGGCGGCCTTCGCAGTGGCGGGACTGGTGGCTTGGGTGCTGTATCGCACGCCGCTGGGTCTGGCGGTCCGTGCCGTGGGCGAGAAACCGGCGGCGGTCGAGGCGCAGGGCCTGTCCGTCACGGGCCTCAGGATGGGGGCGGTGATCGTCGGGTCGGGGTTGATGGCGGTGGGGGGAGCGTTCCTGACGCTCTCGGCCTTCTCCAGCTTTTTCTTCGAGATGGTCAACGGGCGCGGCTGGATCTGCATCGCGCTGGTGGTCTTCGGTGCCTGGAAGCCCGGCAAGGCGGTGCTGGGGGCGATCCTGTTTGCCGCTTTCGATGCGCTGCAAATCCGGCTTCAGCAGACACCCCTGGGGGCCGCCCTGCCCTATCAGCTTTTCCTTGCGCTCCCCTTCATCCTGTCGGTCCTCGCGCTGATCCTGATGTCGCGTCGCGCGGAAGTGCCGGCGGCACTGATGGTGCCCTACAACAAGGGAGAACGGTAGATGTTCGATCTTCTGGTCAAGGGCGGAACCCTGCCCGACGGCACTGTGGCAGATATCGGCATCCAGGGCGACCGGATCGCGGCAGTGGGGCGGCTGGAAGCAAGGGCGGGACAGGTGATCGACGCGACCGGCGATCTGGTCAGCCCGCCCTTCGTCGACCCGCATTTCCACATGGACGCGACGCTGAGCTACGGCCTGCCGCGGGTGAATGCCTCCGGGACGCTCCTGGAGGGGATCAGCCTCTGGGGCGAGTTGCGCGAGATCGCGACGGTGGAGGACATGGTGGGCCGTGCGCTCGCCTATTGCGACTGGGCGGTTTCGATGGGCCTGCTGGCGATCCGCACCCATGTCGACACCACGCCCGACCACCTGCGCGGGGTCGAGGCGATGCTGGAAGTGAAGCGGCAGGTCGCGCCCTATCTGGACCTGCAACTGGTGGCCTTCCCGCAGGACGGGCTTTACCGCACGGCGACGGGGCGGCAAAACCTGCTGCGGGCGCTGGACATGGGCGTCGATGTCGTGGGCGGCATCCCGCATTTCGAACGCACGATGGAGGAAGGCGCGGAGAGCTTGCGCGATCTTGGCCGGATCGCCGCCGAGCGCGGTCTGATGTGGGACGTCCATTGCGATGAGACCGACGACCCTTTGTCGCGGCATGTGGAAACAATGGCGCGCGAGGTGACGCGGCACGGGCTCGGGCGAAGGGCGGCGGGAAGCCACCTGACCTCGATGCATTCGATGGACAACTACTATGTCTCGAAACTGCTGCCGCTGGTCGCCGAAAGCGGAATGACCGCGATCCCGAACCCGCTGATCAACATCACCCTGCAAGGCCGCCACGACAGCTATCCCAAGCGGCGCGGGCTGACGCGGGTGAAGGAGATGCAGGGCCTTGGCATCCCCGTCGGCTGGGGGCAGGACTGCGTGCTCGACCCCTGGTACAGCCTTGGCACGGCTGACATGCTGGACGTGGCCTTCATGGGGCTGCATGTCGCGCAGATGACCCATCCGGCGGAAATGGCGCGCTGTTTCACCATGGTCACGGAAACGAACGCGCAGATCATGAACCTGTCCGGCTACGGGCTGCGACCGGGCTGCACGGCGAGCCTGGTGGTGCTGGACGCAGGCAGCCCGACCGAGGCGCTGCGGCTCAGGCCCGACCGGCTGGCGGTGGTAGCGAAGGGTAAAATCGTCGCCGAACGCCGGCGCAATGATACCCGGCTGACGCTTGCCGGGCGGCCCGCGACCGTCCGCCGCCGTCACGGATAGACTTGCCTGCGCCCCTTGGCGCAAACGCCGCCCGAGGCGGCGCCCGGTCGGCATTTCCCGCTGTGGTTGAGCAGGCCCATCCTTCAAATCTCCTCTTGAGCGCCCCATTTTCGCCCCGTTCCACAACCATGACGGTCGCAATGTATTGGTGCGTTTGTGTGGACGATTATCCCTGCGGAGTGGCCGGGTGCCTGGCGCCCCGATCTGCACGAACAGAACCGTCCATTGAGCTTGCACCATTGTGGGAAGGGCGAACGACATGGCGCAGCAGAAAGCGGTGGAAGCCGCGGCCGATGAGGTCGAGGATCTGATCGACGAACTGCAACCGGGCGCGAAGCTGCTCAAGGGTCAGTATACGATCACCCGCTACATCAACTCGGGCGGCTTCGGCATCACCTATCTCGCCAAGGACAGCCTGGACCGCGACGTGGTTATCAAGGAGTGCTTCCCCTCCTCGGTCTGCCGCCGGTCGAAGGTCGTGGTCGCCGCCCGGTCGCGCGCGCATACCGCCGAACTGCGCTCCATCGTCCAGCTCTTCGTGCGCGAGGCGCGCAATCTGGCGAAGATCGTCCATCCGAACATCGTCGCTGTCCACCAGGTGTTCGAAGACAACGGCACCGCCTATATGGCGATTGACTTCATCGACGGGCTGGACCTGCAACAGGTGATCGACGGCGAAGGCCCGCGGCTTTCGCCCGACCACGTTGTCAAGATCACCGAAAAGCTTCTGCACGCGGTCGGTTTCATTCATGACCACGACATGCTGCACCGCGACATCTCTCCCGACAATGTGCTGATCGACAAGAGGGGCGAGCCGATCCTGATCGACTTCGGCGCGGCGCGAGAGAAGGCCTCGCAATCGAACCGGGCCATGTCGGCGCTCAGGGTGGTGAAGGATGGCTACTCGCCGCAGGAATTCTACATCGCCGGATCGGAACAGGGGCCGTGGAGCGACCTCTACGCGCTTGGCGCGACGCTTTACCACCTGATCTCCGGCGATGCGCCGGTGAACGGGCAGGCCCGGCTGGCCGCCTTGGCCGAGGACCGGCCCGACCCTTATGTACCGCTGACCGGGCGGTTCCCGCACTTCCCGAAGGGCTTTCTGGAAGCCATCGACCGGGCGATGAGCACCTTGCCGAAACAGCGCCTGCAATCGGCGCAGGACTGGCTGGCGATGTTCCACTCCGCCTCGCCGGCGCCCACCGGGACCGTCGCCACAGCTGCGATCACCCTGCCCGAGCCCGCGCATGAGCCTGCACTGGACATTCCCCCGGTCGCCGTGGCCGCCCCGCCGCCGCTGGCCAGGGCCGCCTCACGCCCGGCCGCGGCCGTGGTCGACCGCGCTCCGGCCGCCGCGCGCGGCAAGAGCCCGGTGCAGCTTGCGGCGGGCGTCGCGGCGGCGCTGATCGTGGTCGTGGCCGGCTACATGATGCTGGGCGGCAAGGACCCCGCGCCGAAACCCGTGGAAGCCGCCGCCGCGACCAAGGCCGCAGAACCGGCAACAACCGCCGAAGCGAAGCCTGCCGAACCGGCTGATGCCGCGACCGAAACCGCCGCCGCGGAACCCGATGCCGCCGAGAAACCGGCGGTCCCGGAAACCGCTGCCGCGCCAGGCGAACCGGCCGCCGAGCTCGAGGAGACCGTCGCCGCAGCGACCCCCGAGCCGGTGGCAAGCCCTGAACCCGCAGCGGAACCCGTGCCCGTTGCGGAACCCGAAATGGTCGCCGCGCCCGAGCCCGCGAGCGAGACCCCGGCGGTGCCGCTCGGCAAGCCCGCCCCGAACCAGGTGGCCTTTGCCGCCTGGGACGTGGAAATCCCCTTCGCCGCCGATGACCGGATGGTCGACGGCAAGCGCGTCGCGGTCGTGACCCGCATCCCGCCGACGGTGGATCGTGCGGAAGCCGGTGACTGGCTGGCTCCCGGCATCACGCTCCTTGCGGTGAACGGCACGCCGATCCAGTCGGCGGGGTCGATCACGGTCGCGGTGATGAACGCCATGGCGGTCGACCCCGACGGGAAGGCTCGCCTTGTCGTCGAATATGCCGGTGCGTCGAAAGAGCCGATGACCGGCCTGCTGACCGTCTCCGCCATCCGCCTTGTGAACCTTACGAACGGGGTCGGCACGCGGACCTCGGTCGTCGATGGCGTCTGGACCACCGAAGTCACCGGCGTGACCCGGCCCGAGATCACCAGCCTGCGGCAGGGCGACGTGCTGTTCCGCGACAAGACCACCACGACGCCTCTGGACGCGCCGGGCTCGCTGGAAAAGATCATCGCTGACCTGGTTGCCGCGGGGACGAGCCAGACCGAATTCTCGATCATCCGGGACAAGAAGGTCAGCGAAGCGCGGATGCAACTGGCTCTGGAGGAAGCACCGTGATCATGGCGCCACATGGCAGCGAGGATACCACCCCGGTTGCAAAGCCGACACCCGCCGCCGGCGGACGCGCCCGGCCTGCGCCTGGCGGGACCGTACCGCTCGACCCTCTGATCTTCGCCCTGTCGCGGGCGGTCGATCGCCTTGGTCCGGGCCGACGGCCCGACCCCCACCCAGACATTGCAGGCTGAACCGACGGGAACAGCCTGAACCGACCACAAACGACCGGTTGTCCGGGGCGGGATGGCGCGGCAGGTCCGCGCCGCCCTCGGCCCGCCGCCCGGCCAAAGGAGCACAGACGATGGCACTTTCGCGGATCTTCCTCTTCGGCAGCACGGTTCTGCTTCTCGGCGGGACGGCGGCATGGGCGCAAGAGGCCTGCACGACCTACAAGGTCCAGGCGGGCGACAACCTGCGCTACATCGCCCGGGCAGCCTATGGCGATGCCGACCTCTACCGGGTGATCTATGATGCCAACGTGGCCGCGATCGGCGCAAAGGCCGACCTGATCGAGATCGGGACGGAACTGGTACTGCCCTGCGAGACGCAGAGCGCCGAGCCTGTCGCTGTCGTAACCCCCGCCGCCGCCACGCCGGAGCCTGCGGCCAGCGACAGCAACACCGCGGCACCGACACCCGCGCTCAAGCCGATCGGCTTCGTCACCGGCAACGGCTATGCGCCCTTTGCCGACGAGACCCTGCCCGGCGGCGGCATGATGACCCAGCTGGTCGAGATGGCGGTGTTCCGGGCCGACCCCGGTATTCCCTACAACCTGACCTTCATCAATGACTGGCAGGCCCATCTCGACGCGCTTCTGCCCTCGGGCGCCTATGACCTGAGCTTCCCTTGGGTCCGCCCGAACTGCGAGGCGCCCGAAACGCTGTCGCCGGGCGACCAGACCCGCTGCAACGATTTCGTCTTCTCGGGTCCGTTCTACGAGATCGTCGACGGCTTCTTCGCGATGCGGACGAGCGGCCTGGGCGCGGCGACCAAATATGCCGAGTTCGAGGGCAAGCGTATCTGCCGCCCCGAAGGCTTCACGACCGGGGTGCTCGATGCGGTGGGGTTGACCGCCGCGACCATCACCCTGACCCGCCCGGTCGAGGCGACCGACTGTTTCCGCGCCCTTGCGGCGGGCGAGGTGGACCTGGTGTCGATCGATGCCGAGGTCGGGGATTCGGCGCTGGCGGAACTGGGCCTGACCCCGCAGGTCGAGCAGAACCCGCATCTGATGACGCTTCTCAGCCTGCATGCCATCGCCCACAAGTCGAACCAGCGCGCGGTCGACATGATCGGCCAGCTCGATGCCGGGCTGATCGAGATGTACGAATCCGGAGAGTGGTACGACATCGTCTCCACCGCTCTGGCGCGCAACAGCAAGGCGCCATGAGCACCGGATGGGGACGGAAGGCAACCTGGCTCTGTGTTGCTGGATCGGAAACAGAAATCGCGGTCAGATTGTGTGAGGCCGCTTCGGGCCCACCCGCACCCCGCGTGCATTCGAGCCGCTCAGATCCTGCGACCTGGCGCTTTACGTCCCTGTCCTGCGAACAATCCGGCGCGCCGATCACTTCTTTCGCCCGAACCAATCGAGCCGCGAATGATCACCGGATCGCCTTATTCGTGCCATCTATACAACCATATGGTGCATCATCGGTAATATTGTTTCGGTATCTGCACGTAGACAGCAGCATCTAACGGCCTCCAGAAGGAAATCCACCCCATGAGAACCGCATCCTATTTTCACAGGCTGACCGTTCTGACCGCTGCGATCATTTCGCTGCCGGTTCTTGCCGCAGCCCAGGAAGCTTGCACCACCTATACCGTCAAGGACGGCGACACGCTGGGCTCGATCGCACAGGCCGCCTATGGCAGTTTTGACTACCAGAACATCTTCAACGCAAACCGCGATGCGCTGGCGGCCAACCCGAACAGCCTTCCCGCCGGACTGCAACTGGTCCTCCCCTGCAAGGACGGTCGACTGACGCCGGATGCCGAGCTGAGTTCGGTCATCGAAAGCGAGACGCAGAAGCAGGAAACGTCCAGGCCGAAGTCGAACGTCTACGAGCCGCCGCTGAAATTCGTGACCTCGAACAACTGGATGCCTTTCACCGATGAATCGCTGAACGGCGGCGGGATATTTGTCCGCATGGCCGCCACCGCGATGCAGCGCGGCGGCAACGACCGCGGCTACGAAGTGTCTTACGTCGACGACTGGATGTCGCACATCGACGTGCTCCTGCCCTCGGGTGCCTTCGACGTCTCGATCGCCTGGGAGGCGCCGGATTGTTCGAAACTGGACATGCTGGGCGAATTCTCGGCCCGGATGTGCACCGAGTTCGACTTCTCGCTGCCGATCTACGAGGCGGCCTATACCTTCAACACGCTTCCCGACAGCAAATATGCCAACGCGCGGTCGTTCGACGAATATGCCGGCGCCAAGATCTGCCGTCCGGAAGCCTGGCCGCTTGGCGACCTCGAGGTGCAGGGCCTGGTCCCCCCGGTCGTCGAATACATCCAGCCGAAGAACCCGATGGACTGCGCAGAGATGCTGATGAAGGGCGAAGTCGACATCTACTCCATCGAGACCGAAACCTCGGTCTCCAACTTCGCCGACCTGGGCGTGACCGACAAGGTTGTCACCAACCCGGCCATTGCGACCTTCATCTCGTATCACTTCCTGACCGCCAAGAGCAATCCGCGCGGCCGGGTCTACATCGCGATGCTGAACCGCGGCATCACCGAGATGCGCGAGTCGGGCGAATGGTATGACATCGTCGCCACCGGGCTTGAGGAATACAACAAGCTGAAGCAGCAATAAGCCCCGACCTGCCTCAGTCTGTCGAAGGCCCCGCACCCCCCTGCGGGGCCTTCCCCTCTCTCCGGATGCGACTTCCCGGTTGTCTTCCGCCGCCACCTCGGTATCAGATGCCGCCGGAAGATCGGGGGAAAAGCTGGACGAGACCCTGCATACCAAGGACCCTGCCCCCCGCACGATGAGCCGCGAGGCCCGGCGGGCGCAGCTGATCGCCTCGACCATCGAGACGCTGGCGGCGCGCGGCTATTCCCGCATCACCCTGACCGATGTCGCCCGCGCCGCCGGCCTGTCGCACGGGCTGGTGCTGTTCCACTTCGAAAGCAAGGAAAGGCTGCTGGCCGAGACGCTGAATTTCCTGGCCGAGGAATACCGCCAGAACTGGCAGGCGGCGCTGTCGCGCGCCGGGAGCGACCCCGCCGAACGGCTGAACGCGCTGATCGAGGCCGATTTCAATCCGGCGATCTGCACGCCCTCGCGGCTGGCGGCCTGGTGCAGCTTCTGGGGCGAAGCGCAATCGCGCCCTATCTACCAGGAGCTGTGCGGCGACAAGGACGACGCCTACAACCGGCAGCTGGAGGATATCTGCCAGCAGCTGAGCGATGCGGGCGGCTATGGCCACCTCGCCCGCCATGTCGCCCGGGTGATCCGGGTGACCATCGAGGGCACCTGGCTCGACCTGATGACGATGACCGCGCCCTATGACCGTGACGAGGCGCTGACCACGGTCCGCACCTGCGTCGCGATGTGCTTTCCGGAGCATTTCACGCCAGAGGGGCTGCGGCACGGCCCGCACCGGCAGGGGTGACTGCGGCGGGCCGAAGAAGTGTTTGGAACGTTCGTTCCGTATGCTAAGCTGCCCGGGATCAACCAATGGAAGCCGAAATACCCATGCCGGATGCCCTTACCGAACCGCGCGATACGCCCCGGACGGTCGAGACCTTCCGCGAGCGTCTGCTGGAACTCAACGGTCAGCTTCCGCGCCGGTTGCAGCAGTGCGCCGACCATGTCGCCACGCATCTGGATTCGATTGCGCTCTCGACCGTGGCGCAGGTGGCGCAGGGCGCAGGGGTGCCGCCCTCGGCGGTGATGCGCTTCTGTCAGATCATGGGGTTCTCCGGCTTTGCCGAGATGCAGCGGCTGTTCCGCGAGGCGCTTTCGCGCGCCGCGCCCGATTACGCGACGCGGCTGGCCAACCTGAAAGCCGGGGGGGCCGGACAACCCTCGGCGCTGGTGGCAGAATTCGTCGAGGCCGGGCGGCAGTCGATGGAAGCCTTGGCACGAGACCTGAACGAAACAACGCTGAATCAAGCAGTTGTGATCCTAGCACAGGCAAGGACCGTCCATCTTGCCGGGTTCCGCCGGTCCTTCCCGGTGGCAAGCTACCTGGCCTATGTCTTCGACAAGCTGGGGGTTCCGGCAGTGCTGCATGACGGGGTCGCGGGGCTGGGGCATCGCTCCAGTCTGCGACCGGGCGATGCGCTTCTGGCCATCACCTTCGCACCCTATTCCGAGGAAACCCTGGCGCTGGCCGCCTTCGCCCGCGACCGGGGCCTGCCGGTCGTGGCGCTGACCGATCCACCCGCGAGCGGCCTGTCCGGGGTGGCCGACACGATCCTCAGCGTGACCGAGATCGACTTCGGCGCCTTCCGGTCGCTGTCGGCGGTGATCGCGCTGGCCCTGTCGCTGGCAGTAGCAGTGGCGGCACGGCGGGAAACTTAGCTCTTTCCCGATCATACGAAATGGAATAAATGTTCCAACGACGGGACCGAGTCGCCCCGACCGCACGGAGCAATGCCCATGTCCACACCGAAGCCCCTCGACGTGATTACCATCGGCCGGTCGTCGGTCGACCTTTACGGCGCGCAGATCGGCGGGCGGCTGGAGGATATGGGGTCGTTCCAGAAATACATCGGCGGCTCGCCCACCAACATGGCGGCGGGCACCGCGCGGCTGGGGCTGAAATCCGCCCTGATCACCCGGGTCGGCGACGAACACATGGGCCGCTTCATCCGCGAGGAGCTGGCCAAGGAAGGCGTCGACGTTCGCGGCGTCAGGACCGACCCGGAGCGGCTGACCGCGCTGGTCCTGCTCGGCATCCGCGACGACAAGCAGTTCCCGCTGATCTTCTACCGGGAAAACTGCGCCGACATGGCGCTGGACGAAGACGATATCGACGAAAGCTTCATCGCCGAGGCCCGCGCCGTGGTCGCGACCGGCACCCATCTGTCGCACAAGCGCACCGAAGCCGCCGTGCTGAAGGCGCTGACGCTGGCGCGAAAGCACGGGCTGCAGACCGCTCTGGATATCGACTACCGCCCGAACCTCTGGGGGCTTTCGGGCCATGGCGACGGCGAGAATCGTTTCATCGAAAGCGCCGCCGTCACCGCCAAGCTGCAATCCACCCTGCATCTCTTCGACCTGATCGTCGGCACGGAAGAGGAGTTCCACATCGCGGGTGGGTCCACCGACACCATCGCCGCCCTCCGTGCCGTCCGCGCCGTCAGCAAAGCCACCCTCGTCTGCAAGCGCGGCCCGATGGGCGCCGTCGCGTTCACCGGGGCGATCCCCGACTCGCTCGATGACGGCGAAACCGGCCCCGGCTTCCCGATCGAGGTCTTCAACGTCCTCGGCGCGGGCGATGGCTTCATGTCCGGCCTGATCAAGGGCTGGCTGGATGGCGAACCCTGGCCGGTGGCGCTGAAATACGCCAACGCCTGCGGGGCCTTCGCCGTGAGCCGCCACGGTTGCACCCCGGCCTATCCCAGCTGGGCGGAGTTGCAGTTCTTCCTTCAGCGCGGAGTGGTGCAGAAGGCCTTGCGCAAGGATCAGGCGCTGGAGCAGGTGCATTGGGCGACCAACCGCCACGGCGACTGGTCGACGATGCGCGTCTTCGCCTTCGACCACCGCATGCAGCTTGAGGCGATGGAGGGCGCGACCCCCGCCAGAATAGGTGCGTTCAAGGAACTCTGCCTGCAAGCCGCCCTCAAGGTCGCGGGTGGCAAGCCCGGCTACGGCATCCTCTGCGACAGCCGGCTTGGCCGCGACGCCCTCTTCCAGGCGGCAGGCACCGGCCTCTGGATCGGGCGGCCCGTCGAATGGCCGGGCTCCCGACCCTTGACACTGGAACCCGAGATCGGCCCCGACTTTGGCGGCCTCTCCGAATGGCCGCTGGAGCATGTGGTCAAGGTGCTCTGCTTCTACCACCCCGACGACGATGCCGCGACCAAGGCGGCGCAGGAGGACACCGTCCTCCGCCTCTTCCACGCCTGCCGCCGCAACCGGCTGGAGATGCTGCTGGAAATCATCCCCTCCAAGGTCGCCGACGTCACCGACACCACCAGCGCCGAGGTGATCCAGCGGTTCTATGACCTCGGCGTCTACCCCGACTGGTGGAAGCTGGAACCCTTCACCACCGATGCGGCCTGGGAAAATGCCTGCGCCGCGATCACTGCGAACGACCCGAATGTGCGTGGCATCGTCGTCCTCGGTCTCGACGCCTCAGAGGCTGACCTGGCGGCCTCGCTGGCGCTGGCGGCGAAGCATGATCTGGTCAAGGGCTTCGCCATCGGCCGCACCATCTTCGGCGACGCAGCGCGTGGCTGGCTGAAGGGCGAGATGACCGACACCGAAGCCGTCACGATGATGTCCGACCGTTACGCCCGCCTTGCCGCCCTCTGGGACAAGGCCCGCGAGGGAGCAAGCCAATGACCACGATCCGCCTCACCGCCGCGCAGGCCCTTGTCCGCTGGCTTTCGGTGCAACAGGCCGAGGATGGCTCGCGTTTCATCGAGGGCGTCTGGGCGATCTTCGGCCACGGCAATGTCGCCGGTCTGGGCGAGGCGCTCCATGCCCACCGCGATGCGATCCCCACCTGGCGGGGGCACAACGAGCAGACGATGGCCCATGCCGCCATCGCCTATGCCAAGGCGAAGCAGCGGCGGAAGGCCATGGCCGTGACCTCCTCCATCGGCCCCGGCGCGACCAACATGGTGACGGCGGCGGCGCTGGCGCATGTGAACCGCCTGCCCGTCCTCTTCATCCCCGGCGACGTCTTCGCCAACCGCGCGCCCGATCCGGTGCTGCAACAGATCGAGGATTTCGACGACGCGACCGTGTCAGCGAACGACTGCTTTCGCCCCGTGGTCCGCTATTTCGACCGCATCAGCCGCCCCGAGCATATCCTGACCGCCCTGCCCCGCGCGCTGCGGGTGATGACCGACCCGGCCAACTGCGGCCCGGTCTGCCTCGCCTTCTGCCAGGACACGCAAGCGGAAGCCTATGATTATCCGGTGGAATTCTTCGAGCCGAGGGTCTGGCATATCCGCCGCCCGGAACCTGACCAGCGCGAGCTGGAAGCTGCTGTCGCGGCGATCAGGGCTGCCAAGACGCCGCTGATCGTGGCTGGCGGGGGCGTCCTTTACTCCGGCGCGGAACGGACGCTCCTCGACTTCGCCAGGGCCCACAACATCCCGCTGGTGGAAACCCAGGCTGGCAAGGGCGCGGTCGACTGGGAGGAGAAGCTGCACTTCGGCTCGCCCGGTGTCACTGGCACCGGCTGCGGCAACGAGCTGGCGGCCAAGGCCGATCTGGTGATCGGCGTCGGCACAAGGTTTCAGGACTTCACCACCGGAAGCTGGACGGTGTTCTCGAACCCCGGTCGGAAGCTTCTGTCGATCAATATCCACGGCTACGACGCCGCGAAGCGCGCCGCGCAACCGCTTGTTTCGGATGCGAAAGTCGCTTTGGAGAAGATCGGCGCAGCGCTTGGGAAGCACCGTTTCGCCGACCCGGATTTCAGTGCGCGGACCAATTGGTTCCAGATCACCAACGCCCTTTTCGCGGCCCCGAAGACCAACGAACTTCCGACCGACGCGCAGGTGATCGGCGCGGTGGACCGGAACGCTGGCAAGCAAAGCCTCATCATGTGCGCCGCAGGCACCATGCCCGGTGCGCTGCATGTCCTTTGGCGAGCAGCGCAAGGCGGCTACCACATGGAATACGGCTTCTCCTGCATGGGGTATGAGATCGCGGGGGCGATGGGGATCAAGATGGCCCTGCCCGAAAAGGACGTCATCTGCATGATCGGCGACGGCAGCTACATGATGGCGAACTCGGAACTGGCGACGGCGGTGATGATGGCGATCCCCTTCACCGTGGTCCTGACCGACAACCGGGGCTATGGCTGCATCAACCGGCTGCAACAGGCCACCGGCGGCGCGCCGTTCAACAACATGCTGGACGACAGCTATCATGTGAACGCCGCCAATATCGACTTCGTGGCCCATGCCCGCTCGATGGGTGCGAATGTGGTCAAGGCCGCCGGGATCGCGGAACTGGAAGCCGCCATGCAAGCCGCGAAGACCGCCACCATCCCGACGGTGATCGTCATCGACACCGACCCCATGCCCGGCACCGGCGCGGGCGGGCATTGGTGGGATGTCGCCGTCCCCGAGGTCTCGACCCGCCGCGAAGTGAACGAGGCCCGCAAGGGCTATGAAGCGGGCGTCAAGGCCCAGTGGCTGCTGAACTGAGAGAACGAACATGAGCGTGAAGATCGGGATTTCCCCTATCAGTTGGCAGAACGACGACCTGCCGGACCTGACCGCCGCCTATACGATGGAGCAGGCGCTGAGTGAGGCGCGCGAGATCGGCTATATCGGCGTCGAACGCGGGCGGCGGATGCCTGCGGACACAGCGGGGCTTGGGGCCTATCTGACGGCGAACGGGCTGGCGCTCTGCGGCGGCTGGTGTTCGGGCAATCTGCTGGTGAACGACGTGAAGACCGAGATTGAGGCGGTGCGCGCCCAGGTCGAGCAATTCGTCGCCCTCAAGGCCCCCTGCATCGTCTATGCCGAATGTTCCAACACCGTGCAGGGCAACATCGCGGTGCCGGTGAACGACCGGCCGAAGTTCTCTGCGGCCGATGTGAAGGCCTATGGCGCGAAGCTGTCCGAACTCGCGAAATGGATGGCCGACCAGGGCATGACCCTCGCCTACCATCACCACATGGGCTCCTTCATCGAATCCGAAGACGACGTGAACGCGCTGATGGAAGGCTCGACGGCGGAGGTGAAGCTCCTCTTCGACACCGGCCACCTCCTCTTCGGAGGCGCGGACGTGATGCGCGTTCTGAACCGCTGGGCCGACCGCGTCCACCACGTGCATTTCAAGGACATCCGGCCCGAGGTGGTGAAGGACGTGCGCGAGAACCGCCGCAGTTTTCTCGACGCGGTGATCGCCGGGGCCTTCACCGTGCCGGGCGACGGCTGCATCGATTTCCAGGCGGTCACGGACAAGCTGAAGGCGATGGGCTACAACGGCTGGATCGTCGTCGAGGCCGAGCAGGACCCGGCCAAGGCGCCTCCTTTCGAGTATTCGAAGCTGGGCTACGAGCATATCGTGAAGCTCTGTGCGGCCTCCGGCCTGACGATAGACCACAGCCGCCCCTCCTGAAGGACCACGCCCATGCCCGACCTCCTGCTCAAACCCACTGGAACCCGCGGCAAGGTGCATGAGGTGACCCCGGCCAGCGCGGGATGGGGCTATGTCGGCTTCACCCTTTACCGGCTGGAACCGGGCGACGTGGCGGAAGAGACGACTGGCGACACCGAGGTGATCCTTGTTCTGGTCGAGGGCAAGGCCCGCATCGAAGCCGCCGGGCAGGACTGGGGCGAGATGGGCGAGCGGATGGACGTCTTCGAGAAGACCCCGCCGCATTGCCTGTATGTCCCGAACGGCAGCCAGTGGAAGGCCACCGCCACCACCGCCTGCACCATCGGGGTCTGCAAGGCCCCCGGCAAGGGCGGCCACCCGGCGCAAAGGCTGGGGCCGGATGGGATCATCCTCACCCCGCGCGGCAAGGGGACGAACACCCGCCACGTCAACAACATCGCGATGGAGGCGCTGGATGTGGCGGACTCTCTCCTCGTGACCGAGGTGTTCACCCCGGCCGGGAACTGGTCGTCCTACCCCAGCCATCGGCATGACGAGGACGACTTCCCGAACATGACCTATCTGGAAGAGACCTACTACATGCGGCTGAATCCCGGGCAGGGGTTCGGGATCCAGCGGGTCTATACCGAGGATGGCTCCTTGGACGAGACGATGACGGTGAAGAACCACGATGTCACGCTGGTCCCCAAGGGGCATCATCCGTGCGGGGCGCCCTATGGCTATGAGATGTACTATCTGAACGTGATGGCCGGGCCGATCCGGAAGTGGCGGTTCAAGAATGATCCCGACCACGACTGGATCGCCAAGCGGGATTCCTGACTGTCCACGGTGGGCATTTCAGGTTTTTGCTTCTATTTCAAATTGTTGACCGCGAACGTTTACCGGATGTCAACCCCCGCCGCCCGCGCCTGTCAGGCCGTTTTCTGCGGCACGCGGCGTTCGAACCAGCCGAACAGCGCGACGATCAGACCGGTGATACCGAGGTAGACCACGGCGAGCAGCAGGAGCGGTTCGTAGGTGATCAGCGTCTCGGACCGGACGCGGCTCGCCACCGCATAGATATCGACCACCGTGATCATCGCCACCAGCGGCGTCGCCTTCAGCTGCAGCACCGTCTCGCCCCCCAGCGTCGGCAGCACGCGATGCAGCGCCTGCGGCAGCCAGATGCGGCGGAAGATGGTGAAACGCGGCATCCCCATCGCGCGCGCGGCTTCCAACTGGCCATGCGGCACCGCCTTGAAGGCGCCGCGCATAACCTCGCCCTCGTAGCCCGCGACGGACAGCGACAAGCCGAGGATGGCGTAGTACCAGGCGTCGCGCAGGATCGGCCAGGCCCAGCTTTCCCGGATGCCGGGGATGCCGGGGAACAGGCTGCCGATACCGTAGTAGAGCAGGAAGAGTTGCAAGAGGAGCGGCGTGCCGCGGATCACCCCGCAGAAGGCGCGGGCAGGGCCGGCCAGATACCAGGGCCCGACGGCCTGGGCGAGGCCGAGCGGAATCGCCAGCGCCATCCCCAGCACCATCGTCACGACCAGCAGGATCAGCGTGTTCCCGATGCCGCGCAGGATCAGCGCCTGGTATTTCGGCTCGCCGAGCCAAGTCCAGCGACCATAGGCAACCACCAGCGCTATGATCACCGCAAGGAGACCCAGCATGACCAGGCGGCGGGGAAGGAGAAGTTCGCGCAGCATCAGCCCTGCACCGGGCGCTGCCCGCGCCGCGCCCGGCGTTCCAGCCAGGCGAAGACGAGAGTCGAGAGGATGGAAAGCGCCAGATACAGGACCCCGGCGGCAGCGTAGAAGGTGAAGAAGGCCTTGGTCGTGCTGGCCGCCTGCCGCGTGGCCTGGGTCAGTTCGGCAAAGCCCACCACGGCCAGAAGGGCGGTGTCCTTGGTCGCGATCAGCCACAGGTTCGCCAGCCCCGGCAGCGCCAGCGACAGCATCAGCGGCAGCGTCACCCGCCGTGCAAGCAAGGTAGGCGGCATTCCCATGGCACGCGCGGCTTCGATCTGGCCCGCGGGCACGCCCAGGATCGCGCCGCGCAGGACCTCGGTCGCATAGGCGCCCTGCACCACGCCAAGCACGATGATCCCGGCGGCGATGCCGGAGATCTGCATCTTCTCGCGGCCCATGGCGAGCAGGACCTGGTTCACCAGGTCGGTGACGGCGAAGTAGAGGATGAGGATCAGGATCAGCTCGGGCACGGCGCGGACGACCGTGGTGTAGACCGCCAGCAGGTCCTTGGCCACCGGCCCGCCGTAAAGCTTGCCATAGGCGCCGAGAATGCCGATGGCGAGGCCCAGCGCGAAGGCCCCGGCGGCGATCAGCACCGAATGCCAGAGCCCCAGCAGCAGCACCGCCCCCCAGCCCGGCGGGTCGATCGCCAGCAGGTCCAGCGTGGAAGCGAGAAGCGACCCGCCGGTCATGCGCGCCCCCGGAGCCGGATTGCATGGGGCGGCACGAGCGGGCGGATCGTTCCCAGTTCGGATACGGCCCGCCACGCCCCCCTCCCCGGCCCTCCCCACGCGGGGGAGGGCGGGCTCCATACCTGCCCGCAGTCCGCAAGTGACAGCGCTGCCCCTGTGTGGAGAGATAGTGCATCGGTCCGGAGACGGGCCTCACCGTCGCGCCGGGCTGCTCCCCTCACCCGCGTGGAGAGGGGATGGGGGTGGGCGGCACCCGCCCGCCGGAGGGACAGGATGCCCAAGACCCTTATTCGCCGTAGATCGACGAGGCGAAGTATTTGGCTGTGATCGTGTCGTAGGTGCCATCCTCGCGGATCTTGGCGATTCCGGCGTTGAACTTGGCCTTCAGCTCGTCATCGCCCTTGCGCAATCCGACGCCGACGCCGAGGCCAAGCACCTCCGGGTCGTCGGCGACGGCACCGGCGATCTCGCAGCACGCCCCGGCCTCGGAACCGACGAAGGCGTCGAGCGCGATGGAATCCGCCTGCGTCGCGTCGATCCGGCCGGCGGCGAGGTCCTGGTTGGCCTCGTCCTGGGTCTGGTAGACCTTCACCTCGGCAGCGGTCTCCGCGAAGTGCTTGTTCACATAGGCCTCATGCACGGTCGCGACCTGGACGCCGATGATCTTGCCCGCCAGCCCTTCGGCGGTGGGCGTGATGCCCGACCCCTTGGCCGCCGCGATCACCGTGGGCGTGTTGTAATACTTGTCCGAGAAGTCGATCGTCTTCAGCCGCTCTTCCGTGATCGACATCGAATTCATGATCGCGTCGATCTGCCCCGAGGTCAGCGCCGGGATGATGCCGTCCCAGGCCACCGGGGTGATCACGCATTTCATCTCGGCCGCAGCGCAGACGGCGTTGATCATGTCGACCTCCCAGCCGACCCAGTTGCCGCTGGCGTCGGGGCTGGTGAAGGGGGGATAGGGCTCGGACGCGATGCCGACCTTGACCTCCTGGGCGGCGACCGGCGCGGCCAGCAGCATCAGCGCGGCGGCAAGGGCTTTCAGTTTCATGGCACTCTCCTTGGTGGTTGTTCCGTCTTTTCAGGCGACGGATTTCAGAAATTGCTTCAGGCGTTCGGACTTCGGCGCGCCGAACAGCTGGTCGGGCGGGCCCTCTTCCTCGATCTGGCCGTTGTGCAGGTAGATGACATGGCTCGCGACCTCACGGGCGAATTTCATCTCATGCGTGACCAGCACCATCGTCCGCCCCTCGTCGGCGAGGCCGCGGATCACCTGCAACACCTCGCCCACCAGCTCGGGGTCCAGCGCCGAGGTGGGTTCATCGAACAGCATCGCCCTGGGGTTCATGCACAGGGCGCGCGCAATGGCGGCACGCTGCTGCTGGCCGCCGGACAGGAAGGCCGGATAGGCCGCTTCCTTTTCCGCCAGACCGACGCGGGCCAACAGGCTGCGCGCGCGGGCCACGGCCTCGTCCTTCGGCAGCTTCAGCACATGCACAGGCACCTCGATCAGGTTCTCCAGTACGCTGCGATGGGTCCAGAGGTTGAAGTTCTGGAACACCATCCCCAGCGACTGCCGGACGCGCTCGATCTGGCGGCGGTCGGCGGGGCTGCCGTCCGGCCGCATCGCCACCGTCTCACCCGCGATGGAAATCCGGCCCGTGGTCGGCGCTTCCAGAAAGTTGATGCAGCGCAGCATGGTCGACTTGCCCGATCCCGACCCGCCGATCACCGCCACGACATCGCCTTCGCAGGCGCGCAGCGAAACTCCCTTGAGTACATGAAGCGGGCCGAACCGCTTGTGCAGATCATCGACCCGTATCGCTTCGGGCCGTGCGGACGGATTGGTCGCCATGCTTCCCCCTGTTCTTATTATATGAACGTACAATTCACCGCAACGCAAGCTTTTCCTTTCGCGCCGGACGTTTCCTTGCGGTCCGGGCTGCCGTCGCGACTTGAAGGGGGCGGGCGGGTCGTCTAATCAGGGTCGAAGCCGAAGGACACCCCCGCCATGCGCATCCTGATCACCAATGACGACGGCATCAACGCGCCGGGGCTTGAGGTGCTGACCGAGATCGCGATGGCGATCGCCGGGCCCGAGGGCGAGGTCTGGACCGTGGCCCCGGCCTTCGAGCAGTCGGGCGTGGGGCATTGCATCAGCTATACTCATCCGATGATGATCGCCGAGTTGGGACCGCGCCGGTTTGCCGCCGAGGGCAGCCCGGCGGATTGCGTGCTGGCGGCGATCTATGACGTGCTGGACGGGGCGAAGCCGGATCTGGTGCTGTCGGGGGTGAACCGGGGCAACAACGCAGCCGAGAACGTGCTGTATTCCGGCACCATCGGCGGGGCGATGGAGGCGGCATTGCAGGGGGTACCCGCGATTGCGCTGTCGCAGTTCTTCGGGCCGGACAATGCGCGGCTGGCCGATCCGTTCGACAGCGCGCGGGTCCATGGCGCGGCAGTCGTGCGGGCGCTGCTGGACAAGGGGCTTTGGGCGGAGGGCGACTATCGCGCCTTCTACAACGTGAACTTCCCGCCGCTTTCGGCGGCCGAGACCAGGGGAATGATGGTCGCCCCGCAGGGGTTCCGGCGGGATACGGCCTTCTCGGTTGACGCGCACAACTCGCCCTCGGGCCGCAAGTTCCTGTGGATCAAGGGCGGCCACCAGCACACACCGACCCTGCCTGGCAGCGACGCAGCAGTGAACCTGGACGGCTACATCTCGATCACGCCGATGCGGGCCGACCTGACGGCGCACGATCTGCTGGCAGAACTTGAGGCAAGGCTGGCATGACCCAGGGACCGGAGGACGAACCGACCTCCGATCTGCTTGCCGAACGCAAGATGCGCTTTCTCTTTGCCCTCCGCACGCGCGGCGTGACCGACAGCCGCGTGCTGACCGCGATGGAGCGGATCGACCGCGGGCTTTTCGTGCGCGGCATCTTCGCCGACCGTGCCTATGACGACATGCCGCTGCCCATCGCCTGCGGCCAGACGATCAGCCAGCCCTCGGTCGTGGGGCTGATGACGCAGGCGCTGCAGGTGAACCCGCGCGACACGGTGCTGGAGGTGGGCACCGGGTCGGGCTACCAGGCGGCGATCCTGTCGCAGCTGGCGCGGCGGGTCTACACGGTGGACCGCTACCGCCGTCTGGTGCGCGAGGCGAGCGAACTGTTTCGCCAGCTTGATCTGGTGAACATCACGGCCATTACCGCGGACGGATCGCACGGCTTGCCGGACCAGGCGCCCTTCGACCGCATCCTGGTGACGGCGGCTGCGGAAGACCCTCCGGGGCCGCTGCTGGAGCAGCTGAAGCCCGGCGGGATCATGGTGGTGCCGGTCGGCCAGTCCGACGCGGTGCAGGCGCTGATCAAGGTCACGCGGACCCAAAGCGGTTTCGACTACGAAGAACTTCGCCCAGTGCGCTTTGTCCCACTGGTCGAAGGGATCGGCTCCGAGTAACATTCGCGCCCATAAACCGGGCCGAACCCGGGCAGGCAGAACATCAGGCGGGACGACATGGCAAGAACGGGATCAAGATTGCGGGCCACGCTGGTGCTTGGCGCAAGTGCCTTGGCGCTGGCTGGATGCATGGACACCGGCAACCTGGACTGGGACCTGCGCGCCGGCGGCGGCGACACGTCGGATGCCGCGCGCCAGGCCACAGCGGCGGCGCCCACGCCCGACGGCAATGGCATCATCTCCTACCCCGACTATCAGATGGCCACCGCCCGACGCGGCGAGACGGTCGCCAGCATGGCGGGCCGACTGGGCATGAATCCCGAGGACCTAGCACGGACCAATGCGCTGCGGCCGACCGACCCGCTGCGCGAAGGCGAAATGCTGCTGCTGCCAAAGCGCGTCTCGGCCACCCCGCAGCCCGCGGTGATCGGCGGCACCGTCTCTGGGGGCTCGGTGGACATCACCTCGATCGCGACGACCGCACTGGATGAGGCGGGGCCGACGCCCGTCGCCACCTCGCCAGCCGCGTCGAAGCCGGTGTCGGGCCAGCCCTTGACCCACCGCGTCGCCCGGGGTGAGACCGCCTTCACCATCGCGCGGACCTACAACGTCTCGGCCAAGGCGCTGGCCGACTGGAACCAGCTCGGCTCTGACATGGCGGTGCGCGAGGGACAGACGCTGATCATCCCCGTCGCCACCGCAGCCGCGCCAGACCCCGAACCGGTGCCGACCGCGCCGGGCGCGGGCAGCCCCACACCGGAGCCGCCCTCGGCCAAGAAGCCGCTTCCGGACGAGAAGACCGAGGCGAGCGGCACCAAGCCCAAGGGCACCCCTGCCTCGCCCGACATGGGGGCGGAGAAGACCAAGCCCTCGAAGATGGCGATGCCGGCCTCGGGCAAGATCATCCGCGGCTATGACGCGAAGAAGAACCAGGGCATCGACATCGCCGCGGCGGCAGGCAGCCCGGTGAAGGCGGCCGATGCGGGGACGGTCACGGTGCTGTCGTCGGACACCAACGGCAAGGGCATCGTGATCATCCGCCACGCGGGCGATCTGCTGACGGTCTATGTCGGGGTCAGCGGCATGGTGGTGAAGAAGGGCGACAAGGTGAAGCGCGGGCAGGAGATCGGCAAGGTCGCGGCGGGCGATCCGGCGTTCGTCCATTTCGAGGTGCGGAATACCTCGAAACAGAGCTTCGACCCGGTGGGCTATCTGCAATAGCAGGCAGGGCACGATTCTGTCTCGCACAAGATCGCAGAGATCGAGTTTTCGCAGGAAGATCGTGCTGAGCCCAAGCGCGGCGCCGTCCGGCAATCAGTCCGGGACCTCGGCGACCAGCACCTTGTCGATGCGGCGACCGTCGAGGTCGATCACCTCGAAGCGGTAGCCTTCTGCGGTGAAGTGCGCACCCAGGTCCGGGATCTGGCCGAGCTGATGCAGCACAAGGCCCGCGACGGTATCATATTCCCCGGCCATGGCACGCGGCAGGCCGAGGCGGTCGCAGAATTCGTCCACCGGCATCCAGCCCGCGACGAGGTAGCTGCCGTCTTCGCGCGTGATGATGGCGGGTTCGTCAGTGTCGCTGGAGGCGACCGCGCCGGTGATTGCCTCCAGCACATCGCCAGTGGTGAGAATGCCCTCAAAATGGCCGTACTCGTCATAGACCAGCGCGAAATGGTGTTCCGACTTCTGCAATATTTCAAGGACATCCAGCGCCTCGGCCTGATCGGACACCACCGGCACGTCGCGGACCAGCGCCTTCAGGTCCAGTGTCTCGCGGCGGGAGACCGCCTGGAAAGCGTCAGAGAGAAGCACGATCCCAATCACCTCGCCCTCGGCATTGGCAACGGGCATCCTCGGGCGGGCGACCTTGCGGATCGCGGCCACCGCCTCGGCGCCGGTGGCGTCGAGAGGCAGCATCTCGACCTCGTGGCGCGGGGTCATCAGGGCACGCGCGGTGCGGTCGGAGAGCCGCATCACGCCGGTGATCATCTCGCGTTCCTCGGTTTCGAGCACGCCGCCTTCGTGGGCTTCGGCAAGGAGCACGTGAACCTCCTCCTCCGTGACCCGGTTTTCGCTTTCGCCGCGCTGGCCGAGGAGCCACAAGAGCGCCTTGCCGGATTTGTCAAGGAACCAGACCAGGGGCGCGCCGATCACCGACAGGAAGGTCATCGCCGGGGCCATGCGGATCGCGACCCCTTCGGCATTGCGCAAGGCCATCTGCTTCGGCACCAGCTCGCCCACGATCAGGCTGACATAGGTGATCAGCACCACCACGCCCCCGACGCCAAGGGTCGAGGCCCAGTCGGAATCGACGCCTTGAGCTTGCAGCCAGCCTTGCAGGCGCAGGCCCAGGGTCGCCCCCGACAGCGCTCCGGAGAGGACACCGACAGCGGTGATGCCGATCTGCACGGTCGACAGGAACCGCCCCGGATGCTCGGCCAGCCGCAGGGCCATGCGCGCACCGCGGCTTTTCGCTTCCAGCGGCTTCAGCCGGGCGGGACGGGCGCTGACGATGGCCAGCTCGGACATGGCGAGCACGCCGTTCAGGACGATCAGGGCCAGGATGACCAGGATTTCAGTGATCATGATGCTTCCCGCCTAAGGCGAGATGCGCCGCGCTGCAAGTGAAGATCATATGTCAGGCGCGGATGCGCACCCCTTCGCGGGCCGCAAGGTCACAGAAGAACTGCCAGGCCACCCGGCCCGACCGCGCCCCGCGCGTGGCCTGCCATTCGATCGCTTCGGCTTGCAGACGGTCGTCGGGGACCTTGACGCCATGCGCCGCGCAATAGCCGCGGATCATCTCCAGGTAATCGTCCTGCGAGCAGGGATGGAAGCCAAGCCAGAGCCCGAACCGGTCGGAGAGCGAGACCTTTTCCTCCACCGCTTCGCCCGGGTTGATCGCGGTGGACCGTTCGTTGTCGATCATGTCGCGCGGCATCAGGTGGCGGCGGTTCGAGGTGGCGTAGAAAAGCACGTTTTCCGGCCGCCCTTCGATGCCGCCGTCCAGCACCGCCTTCAGGCTCTTGTAGTGCTGGTCGTCGTGGGAGAACGACAGGTCGTCGCAGAAGAGGAGGAAGCGATGCGGCGCCGCGCGCAGATGCTGAAGCAGGCGCTGGACGGACGGAAGGTCCTCGCGGCTGAGTTCCACGATCTTCAGGTCATGCCCCTCGGCCCTGACGGCGGCGTGGACCGCCTTCACCAGCGACGACTTCCCCATCCCCCGTGCGCCCCAGAGCAGCGCGTTGTTGGCGGGCAGCCCGGCGGCGAAATGGCGGGTGTTCTCTAGGAGCGTATCGCGCGAGCGGTTGACGCCGATCAAGAGCGACAGGTCGACCCGCGCGACCTGCGCCACGGGCTCCAGCCGGTCGGGCGCGGTATGCCAGACGAAGGCCTCGGCGGCGAAGTCAGGCGCTGGCATTGGCGCCGGGGCCAGCCGTTCCAGCGCCGCCGCGATGCGGTCGAGCGGGTCGGTCACGACTTGGTCCCGGCCGGGTCCGTGGCGGCATCTTCCTCTTCGTCCCACAGGCCCTCGGCGCGCAGTTCGGCCTCGCGCCGCTTTTCCATGCGACGGATCAGGAAGATCGACACTTCGTACAGGGGATAGATCGCCGAGAAGAGGATCATCATGCTCATCACGTCGGGCGGGGTGACAAGCGCCGACACCAGCATCATGATGACAATGGCATAGCGGCGCATTCCGGCAAGCCCGGCCGAGCTTGCCAGACCGGCCTTGCCCATCAGCGTCAGAAGGACCGGCATCTGGAAGCAGAGCCCGAAGGCCATGATCAGCTTCAGGCTGATGTCCAGCGTCTGGTCAACTTTGCCCTGGAAGACAATGGCGATCCCATCGCCGGTCGCGGATCCGGTCGCGGTCTCCGCGGGCAGGCCCTGCAGCTGCAAAAGCGCGGCCGACACCATCGAGGGCAGGTCGGCAAAGCCCAGGAAGAAGCGCATCGCCAGGGGGGTGACGATGTATTGCGCGAAGCCCGCCCCGGCCAGGAACAGGACGGGAGAGGCGATCAGGAACGGCAGGAACGCCTGCTTTTCACTGCGGTAGAGGCCCGGAGCCACAAATCGCCACAGCTGGTAGGCGATGACCGGAAAGGCCAGCGCCAGCCCGCCGACCACCGAGATGTGGAAGTAGGTGAACAGAAGTTCCTGCGGCGCGGTGTACTGCATCACCGGGTTCGGGTTGCCCAGATCCCGCATCGCCTCTTCGATCGGCTTCAAGAGGAAGCCGAGAATGGTCTTGGCAAACGGAAATACCACGATCATCGCCACAACGAAGGCGGCAATCGACCAGATCAGCCGGTTGCGCAGTTCGATCAGATGTTCGACCAGCGGGGCCGAGCTGTCGTCGATGTCATCCCTGGTGTTCATGTCGCGTCACCGCTCGTGGGGTCTGCCTTCTTGCGGCGCCGTCCCGGGGCCTTGGCGGCGGGCGCCGATGCGGTGCCCGCCGGTGCGGGATCGGAAATCGCGCGCAGCTTGGCCGAAGCATCGTCGAGCACCGCCTTGCGCGCCGCCTTCCTTTCGTAAAGCGCCGCCGTCGCGGGTCCCACCGAAGGGGTCGCGGGCGCGGCGATGGTTTCCGAAACCGCCGGGGCCGCGCTCGCCTCGGCGGCCGCGACGGCCGGGGCGGCGACGCCCGGCATCGGCGGCGGGGTCAGCGGTTTCGTCGGCTTGGCCGCGTTCTTTAGCGGGTCCCACTTCTCGAACCGGTCGGCGGCGGACTTCACGGCGTCCAACCCCATCGACTTGGCCGAGGTGACGTTGCGCAGGTCGTCGGCCACGTCCTTGACACCGGATTCCTTCGCTGCCTGCTCCATCGCCCGGCTGAACTCGCGCCCCATCGCGCGGATCTTCGCCGTGAAGCGCCCCAATTCGCGGAACATGCCGGGCAGGTCCTTCGGGCCGATGATGATCAGCGCGACGATGCCGACGACAAGAAGTTCGGACCAGCTGAGATCCATTCTGCGTCCCCCAAAGCCCCGTGGATCAGGCCTTGTCCTTCTCGGCGGCGGGCGTCACGTCCTTGGCTTCGGCGGCCTTGGCGTCTTCCAGTTCCTTGGTGCCGTCGTTCACGCCCTTCTTGAAGGCGGTGATGCCCTTGCCGACCTCGCCCATCAGGCTGGACACCTTGCCCTTGCCGAAAAGCACGAGGACCACGACGGCGATCAGAAGAAGACCGGGAAGACCGATATTGTTGAGCATGGGATTACCCTCCGATTCATGCCCCCCGCGGGGGCGGCAGTGTCTGTCTGCCCCGTATTAGGACCAGCCCGCCCCGCCTTCCAAGCCCGAACCGGCTTGCAGATCGCAATCAACTGACAGTATTTTGTCAGTAAGTCCCGCCCCGCACCCCCGGAATCCGCATGAAACGTGACGCCCGCCTGTATGACATCGTGCAAGAACTGCGCGACGGGCGGTTGCATACGGCGGCAGAACTTGCCACGCGACTCGGGGTTTCGACCCGCACGATCTGGCGCGACATGGAAATGCTTGCGACCAGCGGCCTGCCGGTGACGGGCGAGCGCGGTCTGGGCTACATCCTGCGCTCCCCCCTGATGCTGCCGCCGACCATGCTGACGCCGGACGAACTGGAGGCGCTGGTCGAGGGGCTACGCCATGTGGGGCAAGAGGGGAACCCGCGGGCGAAGGCGGCACGCAGCCTGCTCTACAAGGTCGCGACACTGTTGCCGCAGTCGGGCATCGAGGCGGAGGGCTAGACCCCGAACACGAAACAGCGGTCGCGCCGGATCATGAGCCAGAGCACGGTGCCAGGTTTCGGCAGGAACACGCCCGGGACGCTGGCGGTCAGCTTCGCCCCTTCGAAGTCCATCGCGAAATCCACGAGGCTCTCGCGGCCGAGATAGCGGCTGCGCAGGACCGCGCCGCGGGCAGGGGTTCCGTCCTCCGGTGTCGGGTTCGGGCCCCGCCCGCCCCGGTCGAAGTCGATGCGCAGGTGCTGAGGGCGGATGACGATCTCGACCGCAGCGCCGTCCCGGTGGCCGGGGGTCAGGAACTCACCGAAGGGCGTTTCGGTCAGGGCCCCGCGCGAGACGCCACGGATCACGTTGATATCACTGAAGAAAGCCGCCGCCGCCTTGTCGACTGGCGCGTTGTAGACGTTGTAGGGGGCACCCTTCTGCACGATGCGCCCCTGCCGCATCAGCGCGATCTCGTCTGCCATCCGCATCGCCTCGTCGGGCTCATGGGTGACAAGCAGCACAGCCGTGCCTTCCTCCTTCAGCAGCTCCAGCGTGCGGTCGCGGATGCCGTCGCGCAGCCGGTTGTCGAGGCCCGAGAACGGCTCGTCCATCAGCATCACCCGGGGCCTCGGCGCCAGCGCCCGGGCAAGGGCCACCCGCTGCTGCTCGCCGCCCGAAAGCTCATGCGGGTGCTTGCTGCCGAAGCCGGAAAGGTCGACCTTCTCCAGCAGTTCGCCCACCCGGCGTGCCTTTTCCGCCCGGTCGGTGCGCAGCCCGAACGCCACGTTGTCGGCGACCGTCAGATGCGGGAACAGCGCAAAGTCCTGGAACATCAGCCCGACCGAGCGCAGTTCCGGCGGCGCATGCACCCCCGGCGCGGCAACAGTCGTGCCGTCCAGCAGTACCTCTCCGGCGTCGGCCCGCTCCACCCCCGCGATCATCCGCAATGTGGTGGACTTGCCGCAGCCCGACGGGCCCAGAAGGCAGGTCACCTGCCCCGCCGCCACCGACAGCGACACGTCATCCACCACCCGCCGCCCGCCGAAGGCACGGACAAGATTGCGGGTTTCCAGGCGTGGGGAAGGCGTGTCGGGCATGAAACTCAAGCGAATTGCTCAGGTTTTCCCTAGCAGCCGTGCCCCGGCCCGGCAAGGCGTCTCACAGGGTCGTATTCGTCGCACCGCCATCCAGAAGCACGTTCTGCCCGACAATGAACCCGGCGTGCTGCGAGCAGAGGAAGGCGCAGGTGGCGCCAAATTCCGAGGGCGTGCCATAGCGGCCCGCCGGGATGGTCGCCGCGCGTTCGGAAATCGCCTCTTCCATGCTGATCCCCCGCGCCTTCACCACCGCCCCATCCAGCGCAATCGCCCGGTCAGTGGCATGAATGCCGGGCAACAGGTTGTTGATCGTGACGCCCTTTCCCGCCACCTGCCGCGCGGTCCCGGCGACAAAGCCGGTCAAACCCGCGCGTGCCGAATTCGACAGGCCAAGGACCGCGATCGGCGATTTCACCGAAACGCTGGTGATGTTCACCACCCGGCCCCAGCCCTGCGCGATCATTCCCGGCAGGACGGCCTGCATCAGCGCGATCGGAGTCAGCATGTTGGCGTCCAGCGCCTTGATGAAATCCTCGCGGCTCCAGTCCGACCACATCCCCGGCGGCGGGCCGCCCGCGTTCGTCACCAGGATGTCGAACGGCCCCTGCGCCAGCACTGCCGCACGACCGGATTCCGTCGTGATATCAGCGGACACGGTGGTGACATTCACCTGATACCTTAACCGGATGTCATGCGCCGCCGCCTCCAGCGCATCGGTCCCCCGCGCGTTCATCACCAGATCGACGCCCGCATCCGCCAAGGCCTCGGCGCAGCCCCGGCCCAAGCCCTTCGACGAGGCACAGACCAGCGCCCGCTTTCCCGCGATCCCCAGATCCATTGGCATTCCCTCCTGCTTTGGCAGAAGCCTAGCAGCCGAGGCCATAAGGGCAAGATGTGCATCTGTTGCGGCGCGGCCCGCCGCAGGATAAGGGAGCCCCATGTCGAACCGCGCCCCCCTTCCGCCCGAAATCGCCCGCCGCCGGACCTTTGCGATCATCTCGCACCCCGACGCCGGGAAAACCACGCTGACCGAAAAGTTCCTGCTGTTCGGCGGCGCGATCCAGATGGCGGGCCAGGTCCGCGCCAAGGGCGATGCCCGGCGCACGCGGTCGGATTTCATGAAGCTGGAGCAGGAGCGGGGGATTTCCGTCTCGGCCTCGGCGATGAGCTTCGACTTCCGCCACTATCGCTTCAACCTGGTCGACACGCCCGGCCACAGCGATTTCTCGGAAGACACCTACCGCACGCTGACCGCCGTCGATGCCGCCATCATGGTGATCGACGGGGCCAAGGGGGTGGAAAGCCAGACGCGCAAGCTGTTCGAGGTCTGCCGGTTGCGCGACCTGCCGATCCTGACCTTCTGCAACAAGATGGACCGTGAAAGCCGCGACACGTTCGAGATCATCGACGAGATCCAGCACAACCTGGCGATCGACGTGACGCCCGCAAGCTGGCCCATCGGCATGGGGCGGGATTTCATCGGTGCCTATGACCTGCTGCACGACCGGCTGGAGATCATGGACCGCGCGGACCGCAACAAGGTGGCGGAATCAATCCAGATTTCCGGGGTGGATGACCCGAAGCTGGCCGAACACATCCCGGCGGACCTGCTGGCGAAGTTTCACGAGGAATTGGAGATGGCGCGGGAACTCCTCCCCGCCTTCGACCGCAAGGCCTTCCTCGAAGGCCACATGACGCCGATCTGGTTCGGCTCGGCGATCAACTCCTTCGGGGTGAAGGAATTGATGGACGGCATCGGCGAATACGGGCCGGAACCCGAGCCACAGAAGGCCGCCGAGCGCCAGATCGACCCTTCGGAACCCGCTGTGACCGGCTTCGTCTTCAAGGTCCAGGCCAATATGGACCCCAAGCACCGCGACCGGGTGGCGTTCGTCCGCCTCGCCAGCGGACATTTCGAACGCGGGATGAAGCTGCATCATGTGCGGTCGAAGAAGCCGATGGCGATCACCAACCCGGTCCTCTTCCTTGCCGCCGACCGCGAGCTTGCAGAAGAGGCCTGGGCGGGCGACATCATCGGCATTCCGAACCACGGCCAGCTGCGCATCGGCGACGCGCTGACCGAGGGTGAGACCCTGCGCTTCACCGGCATCCCGAGCTTTGCGCCCGAGCTTCTCCAGACCATCCGCGCCACCGACCCGATGAAAGCCAAGCACCTGGAAAAAGCCCTGACCCAGTTCGCCGAGGAGGGTGCGGCCAAGGTGTTCAAGCCGATGATCGGCTCAGGCTATATCGTCGGCGTGGTGGGCGCGCTGCAATTCGACGTGCTCGCTTCGCGGATCGAGCAGGAATACTCGCTGCCCGTGCGCTTCGAGGGGTCGAACTTCACCTCGGCCCGCTGGATTTCCGGCGACAAGGCCGAGGTCGAGAAGCTTGTGAACGTCAACAAGGGCCATATCGCGCATGACAGCGACGGAGACCTCGTGTTCCTGACCCGGCTGCAATGGGACATCGACCGCGTGGAGCGCGACTATCCGGGCGTGAAGCTGACGGCGACCAAGGAGATGATGGCCTGAGCCCGGCTTGACCCCTCTTCTCGCGCAGCCTAGCGTCACTGCGGCAGAGCGGGACAGGGGCGCGCGAGCATGGCCAGCACTGAACCGCCCGATCCGCAGGACGACCCGGCAGAGGACGGCCCGGTCGAAACCTATCCGGGAGCGCCCGACAGCCTGGTCGGGATCTGGAAGCAACGGCGACGGCGGCTGAAGCTGGCCGCGCGTGACTGGTTTCCGACGGCTGATCTTGACCTTGCGCCCCTTCTGGCGACGCGGATTCCCGATGACATCCCGCCGCTGGACGGCCCGCAGACCCTGCATGCGAAGAAGCTGCACCAGATGCGGGTCGAACTGGCGGGCAAGCCGGAACTGGCGGCGGTCAACGCGATTCTCATCGCGCATCTCAGGAAACAGCGATTCCCGGCCCATACCCCTGCCCTCTTCCGCCGCATCTGGGCTGAGGCGGGCCGGGATCTGATGCCGGAGCTGCCCGGGCGCTGGCTGATCTCCTCGGCCATCACCTTCGCCGACCACGGCGAGACCGAGGCGCAACGCCGGGTCGGACAGTCGATCAACATCCTGTTTTCGCTGATGAAGCTTTACGAGTTCGAGCGGCTGCACTCCGGCCTGCCCGCCGAGACGCCCTTCCCGCCGCGCCGCATCCGGCACCGGCGGCTGCCTCTCGACATGCCGCATTTCAACATCGCCTCGGGGGGGCTGGACATCAACCTGCTGGCCCAGATCTGGGGCGAGGCGCGACCGGTGCCTGTCATCGGGCCGCTCGCCTGCCATCTGTTGCAGAGGCTGAACGAGGACCCCGGCACCCTGTTCCGCCGGATCGGGATCATGCGGGCCGGGAAGCACCTGGCCCATCTGGACCGGGCGATCCAGACCGCATCACCTTTGGGTGCGACCGAATCCGACGACAACGGCAACGCGGCCTAGTTTCCCGCCGCGCGCCAACCATGGTCCGGTGCCGCCTTGGCCAGAACCACGCGCCGTGTCGCAGCCGGGGGCGCATCGCAGCCGACCGAGGCGATGGTCAGCCAGTTCTCGCCCACTGGAAAGCCGCGACCGAGGCGGACGACCGCCAGCTCGCCGGGACCAAGGGGCGGTGTGTGACCGAGGAAGGCCGCATCGTCACCCTGAACCCGGAAGCGGACATGACGGCAGCCGCTGTCGGGCGCGGCGATCAGCAGGCCATAGCTGCGCAGAGCGGAAATCGACTGGAAGCTGACGGCTGTCGGGCAGCCGGTCCGGAAGCAGTTTTCATCCTTGGCCGAAGCGGGGAAGGACAGGGCAAGTGCAAGGCTTGCCGCTTGCAAGGCGCTGGTCATCAGGGAAAATCCGTCATTGAAATGGGCAGTTGAAATGCCGCCAGCCTATCGCAAACCGGCCGGCTGGTCCATGCCTCCGACCCCCGACTTGACCCGCAGGACGAATTCCGCTATGCGCCTCCGGCGGCCAAAACGGGCCGAGACGCCGGGGCGCCCGGAAACTTGCGTCCCATCATCCATGCGGTCCGATACCGCATTCACAGGACGCTTATGACCAAATTCTCCGATCTCGCGCTGGACCCGCGCGTTCTTCAGGCTGTTTCCGAAGCAGGCTACGAAACCCCCACGCCGATCCAGGCCCAGGCCATCCCCGAGGCGCTGCAAGGCCGCGATGTGCTCGGGATCGCCCAGACCGGCACCGGCAAGACGGCCAGCTTCACCCTGCCGATGATCACGCTTCTGGGCCAGGGCCGTGCCCGCGCCCGGATGCCGCGCTCGCTGGTCCTCGCGCCGACGCGGGAACTGGCCGCGCAGGTGGCCGAGAATTTCGACATCTATGCCAAGCATACCAAGCTGACCAAGGCCTTGCTGATCGGCGGGGTCGCCTTCGGCGAGCAGGACAAGCTGATCGACCGGGGCGTCGACGTGCTGATCGCCACCCCCGGCCGATTGCTCGACCATTTCGAGCGCGGCAAGCTCCTCTTGACCGGCGTGCAGATCATGGTGGTGGACGAGGCCGACCGGATGCTCGACATGGGCTTCATCCCGGACATCGAGCGCATCTTCACCCTGACGCCCCCGAAGCGGCAGACGATGTTCTATTCCGCCACCATGGCACCGGAAATCGAGCGGATCACCAAGACCTTCCTGAAGGACCCGGCCAAGATCGAGGTGGCGCGGCAGGCGACAACCTCGACCACGATCACGCAGGCGTTGATCGAGGTGAAGCCGGCGCGGAAGGACCGCAGCTTCGGCGACAAGCGGGCCATGCTGCGGGCGCTGATCAAGTCTGAAGGCGAGGCCTGCACCAACGCGATCATCTTCTGCAACCGGAAGATGGACGTGGACGTGGTGGCGAAGTCGCTGAAATCGCACGGCTTCAATGCGGCGCCGATCCACGGCGACCTGGCGCAGTCCGAACGGATGAAGACGCTGGACGCCTTCCGCGACGGGACGCTGCACCTCCTGGTCGCCTCGGACGTGGCGGCGCGCGGGCTGGACATTCCGGCGGTGAGCCATGTGTTCAACTTCGACGTGCCCTCGCATCCCGAGGATTATGTCCACCGCATCGGTCGCACCGGCCGTGCGGGGCGGCTGGGCAAGGCCTTCACCATCGCGGTGCCCTCGGATGAGAAATACCTCAAGGCCATCGAAAGCCTGATCAAGTCAGAAATTCCGCGCGGCGAGCAGCCCGAGGGCTATGAGCCCTCCACCGCCGACAGCCGTCCCGACCGTGCCCCGCGCGAAGACCGCAAGGGGCGCGAGCGCGGTGGCCGTGGTCGCGACCGCGAACGTCCGGTGAAGGCGCATGACGAGGTGGCAGCGATGGAGCCGCTGGTCGTTGCGCCGAAGACCGAGGTGGCAGAGGAGGCGCCCCGCGAGGAGCGCCGGGAAGAACGCCGCGAGCCGCGTGGGGACCGGGGCGATCGTCGTCGTGAAGGCCGGGGCGAGGAGCGGGGCGAGCGTCGTGAGCCACGCGAGGAGCGCCGGGACGAACGCCGCGAGCCGCGTGAAGACCGTCGGGATGACCGCCGCGACTATCGCCGGGACCGTGATCTCGGGCCCTCGGTGATCGGCATGGGCGACCATGTGCCCGACTTCATCCTGCGCAGCTTCGCGATCAAGACGTCGAAAGTGGAAGAGGTGGAAGAGGCCGTGCCCGCCACCGGCACAGAAGGCTGATCTGATCTTCGGCTCATCCCTCCCGTCGGTCGGTCTTCGCTTGCGTTAGCGAGGAGCGACCGAAGGCAAGCGACGAGCGGCTACTCGGCGACCAGTCGGCTGATCACCACCGTCACCTCGGGCTTCTTGCCGATCTCTTCCATCGCGACCTGGCGGACGACCTTGCGGATTTCCTCCTCCAGCTTGTCGTCGTCGGCCATCACCTTGCGACCGAGCCGACCGATGACCTCGTCGAGGTCGGACTCCATCGTCTCGGACAGCGCGCGCTCCCCCCGCCCCACCGGCGGCAGGCCCATCAGTTCCACCCAGGGCTCGCCCATCGGGCTGTCGGTCTCGTCCAGGATCACCGTGACCGTCACCAGCCCGTTCAGCGCCATGCGGATGCGATCGCGCACCACCCCGTCCAGCGCGCCGATCAGTGCCGTGCCGTCGAGGTAGAGCCGCCCGGTTTCCACGTATTCCGCCACCTCGGGCACATCGCCGCTCAGGTCCAGCATCGTCCCGTTCGGTGCCACCGCCGCCGCGATCCCGGCCTCGGTCGCGATGCGGACATGCTCGGTCAGGTGCCGGTGTTCGCCATGCATCGGGATCAGCATGTCGGGCAGGACGAGGCGGTGGACATGCTCCAGATCCGGGCGATTGGCGTGGCCCGAGACGTGATACTTGCCGCCCTGGTCGTCGATCACCTGCACGCCCATTTCCGAGAAGGCGTTCCAGACCCGCAGCACATCACGTTCGTTGCCGGGGATGGTCTTGGAGGAGAAGAGGAAGGTATCGCCCTCCTTCATCTCGATCCCCAGATACTTGCCGCGGGAAAGCTGCGCCGAAGCCGCCCGCCGCTCGCCCTGCGACCCTGTGACCAGCAGCATCAGGTTGCGGCGCGGTACTTCCAGCGCCTCCTCGGGCGTCACCGTCTTCGGGAAGCCCGACAGCACCGCCGCCTCTTCCGACGCCGAGAGCATCCGCTTCATCGACCGGCCCAGGACGCAGATGGTGCGGCCCGCCGCCCGGCCCGCTTCGGCCAGCGTCTTCAGCCGCGCGACGTTCGAGCCGAAGGTCGTCGCCACCACCATGCCGGTACGGCTGCGGATCAGTTCGGCCAGCGGCTCGGCGAGGCTCGCCTCGGAGCGGCCTTCGTGGGTGGAGAAGACGTTGGTGGAATCGCAGGTCATCGCCTTCACCGGGCGTTCCGCCACGATCTCGGCGATCCTGGCATCCTCCCAGCCCTCGCCCACCACGGGCGTATGGTCGATCTTGAAATCCGCCGAATGGAAGATGCGGCCTGCGGGGGTGTCGATCACCAGGGCCGAGCTTTCGGGGATGGAATGCGAGACGGGGACGAACTGCACCTTGAACGGGCCGACCTCCACGGTGGCGGGACGCGGCTCGACGGTGACGATCTGATCGACCGGCAGGCCCGCCTCCTCGAACTTCAGCCGGCCGATGGTGGCGGTGAAGCGGCGGCAGTAGACCTTCTTCTCCAGCCGGGTCCAGAGCGGCGCCAGCGCACCGATGTGGTCTTCATGCGCATGGGTGATGAAGATCGCCTCCAGCCGGTCGAGCTTGTCGGCCAGCCAGCCGATGTCGGGCAGGATCAGGTCGACGCCCGGCGAGGTGTCCATGTCCGGGAAAGCCACCCCCAGATCGACGAGGATCAGCCGCTCCTTGCCCTTCGGCCCATAGCCGTAGACATAGGAGTTCATGCCGATCTCGCCGGCGCCGCCGAGGGGAAGGTAGATCAGGCGGTTCGCGCTCATGGCGTATCCTTGTTGTAGGTGTTGATCAGGACGAGGCCATGCATGGTCAGGTCGTCCTCTATGCTGTCGAACAGCGCTGTTCCTTGCGCGAAAAGCGAGGCCAGGCCGCCAGTCGCGATCACTTTCATCGTCCGGTCCCGTTCGCGCCGCACTTCGCGCACGATGACTTCGACCAGCCCGATGTAGCCCCAATACACGCCAGACTGCATGCAGGCCACCGTATTCGTGCCGATGGCTTTCGCAGGCCTGGCCACATCGACGTGAGGCAGGGCGGCGGCGGCCATGTGGAGCGCCTCCAGCGAGAGGTTCACCCCTGGCGCGATCACCCCGCCGATATAGGCGCCGTCGGTGTCCACCACGTCGAAGGTGGTGGCGGTGCCGAAGTCCACCACGATCAGATCGCCGCCGTGCCGGTCGAAGCCCGCCACGGTATTGACCAGCCGGTCGGGGCCGACGGTGGTGCCCTGGTCGACGCGAGGGGCGACGGGCAGCTTGCAGTCGGCCTTGCCCACGACGAGAGGGCGGCAGTTGAAATAGCGGTCGCAGAGGACACGCAGGTTGAAGACCACGCGCGGGACGGTCGAGGAGATGATCGCCTCGGTGATCTCGGCTTGCGTCTTCGTCAGGGCCATCAGGCTGGAGAGCCAGACGAAATACTCATCCGCCGTGCGCTTGTGATCGGTGGCGATGCGCCAGGTGGCGATGAAGGTCGTGCCGTCCCAGATCGAGAAGACTGTGTTGGTGTTGCCGCAGTCGATGGCGAGAAGCATGGGATGGCCTTTCACGGGACGCGGAAGTCTAAAATTTTTCTAGAAAAATTTTAGACTTCCGGACGCAGTCGGTCAAAAGAACACCTCGGCGGCGGGGATGGCAAGCCTGCCTTGCACAGCCCGGAGGATCAGGTTGCCACTGGCGTCGATCCCCTCGAACACGCCCTCTCGGCTGTCGTTCCCGGTGCGGGCGCGGATCGTCTCTCCCAACCGGGCGGCATGAGCCAGCCAGGCGGTGCGGAGCGGGCCGAAGCCTTCGGTCTGGAAAGTGGCCTCCCAAGCCGCGTAAGCGGGGGCGAGGGCGTCGAGGAAAGCCTCGGGAGTGATGCGCAGGCCGGTTTCCTGGAGGAGGGACACAGGCGGGACGGCCCCCGGCTCCACCTGCGCAGGGTCGGGCGCGGCGATCAGGTTCACGCCGATGCCGATACAGAGAACCGGGTCCGAGCCGTTCAACCCTTGCGATTCCAGCAGGATACCCGCCAGCTTGCCGCCGTTGCAGAGGACGTCGTTCGGCCATTTCAGGGTAAAGCTGGTCGCCAGCCCCGTCACCTGCACCAGCGCATCGCGAAGGGCCAGCGCGGCGACGAAGGAGCGGAGCGCGACGGTTTCAGGCGGTTCCGTGGGTTTCAGCACCAGCGTGCCGTGGAAGTTGCCTTGCGGGCTGGACCACGGCCTTGCGCGCCGTCCCCTGCCCGCTGTCTGGACCCCGGCGAGGATCCAGATCGGACCGGCAAGCACGGCGGCCCGCCGGAAGCCTTCGGCGTTGGTGCTGTCGATCCCGGGCAGGGTGATCCGCCCTGCCCCGCCGTTACCGGACAAGCGCTTCGGCGGCGACGGCAGCCGCGGGTTCGATCCCGAACAGGTTCACCACCCCCAGCACCATGGCCAGGGAAACCACGGCGAGCATGGCCCATTGCACCGGGGCCATGCGGCTGTCGACGGGTTCCTGCTCGGCACCGAAATACATGAAGTAGACGATGCGCAGGTAGTAAAAGGCGCCGATGACCGAGGCCACCGCGCCCGCGACGGCCAGCCAGACCCAGCCCGCATCGACGGCGGCCTTGAGCACGTAGAACTTGCCGAAGAAGCCGACCATCGGCGGCACACCGGCCAGCGAGAAGAGGAGCACCAGCATCGCCAGCGCCTTCCACGGTTCCTTCTTCGCGAACTGGTTCAGGCCAGCGATGTCTGACACCGGGCGCCCGTCACGCTCCATCGACAGGATGAAGGCGAAGGTGCCGATGTTCATCGTCACATAGATCGCCATGTAGATCAGCGTCGCCTGCACGCCATAGGCCGTGCCGACGCAAAGCCCGATCAGCGCATAGCCCATATGGGCGATGGAGGAATAGGCCATCAGCCGCTTGATGTCGCGCTGGCCGATCGCCGCCACGGCACCGAGGAACATCGAGGCGACCGCGAGGCCCGCCAGCACCTGCCCCCATTGCCCCGGAATGCCGCCGAAGGCGTCCTGCACCAGGCGGGCGATCAGGCCCATCGCGGCAACCTTGGGGGCCGTGGCGAAGAAGGCGGTGACCGGGGTGGGCGAGCCTTCGTAGACGTCCGGTGTCCACATATGGAAGGGCGCGGCAGAGACCTTGAAGGCAAGACCGGCCAGCATGAACACCAAACCGAACAGAAGCCCCAGCGGCACGCTATCGCCGAGCGTGGTCAGGATGCCTGCGAACTGGGTCGTCCCGGCATAGCCGTAGGTCAGCGAGGCGCCGTAGAGCAGGAGGCCAGAGGACAAGGCGCCGAGGACGAAGTATTTCAGCCCCGCTTCCGAGGATCGGGCACTGTCGCGCCGCATCGCCGCGACCACGTAGAGCGACAGCGATTGCAGCTCCAGCCCCATGTAAAGCGTGATCAGGTCGGCGGCCGAGACCATGACCATCATCCCCACCACGGCCAGCGTGATCAGGATCGGGTATTCGAAGCGCAGAAGCTCACGCCGCGTCATGTAGTCCTGGCTCATCACCAGGACTGCCGCCGCCGACAGAAGGATCGTCACCTTGGCGAAGCGCGCGAAGGGATCGTCGGTGAAGAGGCCCGAGAAGACGGTCCGCTCACCTTCGCCGCTTGCACCGATGTAGAGCGCCAGCGCCACGAACAGCCCCGCCGTCGCCCAGACGAGCATCGCGGCAAGCTTGTCCTTGCCGGAATAGACCGCCGCGATCAGCGCCAGCATGGCATAGACCGCCAGCACGATCTCGGGGAGGAGGGTCTGGAAATCGGCGGAGGTCATTCGTCATGTCCTTCGTTCAGGGCCAGTCCGTCCGCGGGTTGGGCGGCATGGTAGTCGGTGACAAGGGCCGAGACGGAGGGCCCGATGATGTCGGTCACGAGGCTGGGGTAGATGCCCAGGATCAGGGTCATCGCGATCAGCGGCGCGAAGATCGCCTTCTCGCGGCGGTCCATGTCGGTGATCGAGCGCAAGGCTTCCTTGATCAGGTCGCCGAACACGACCCGGCGGTAAAGCCAGAGCGCATAAGCGGCGGACAGGATCACGCCCGAGGTCGCCACTGCGGCGACCCAGGTGTTGACCTGGAAGATGCCCATCAGCGTCAGGAATTCGCCGACGAACCCGCTGGTGCCCGGCAGGCCGACGTTGGCCATGGTGAAGAACATGAAGACCAGCGCATAGGCCGGCATCCGGTTCACGAGGCCGCCATAGGCGTCGATTTCCCGCGTGTGCATCCGGTCGTAGATCACGCCGACGCAGAGGAAGAGCGCGCCCGAGATGAAGCCGTGGCTCAGCATCTGGAAGATCGCGCCGTCCACCCCCTGCTGGTTCGCCGCGAAGATGCCCATCGTGACGTAGCCCATGTGCGCGACCGAGGAATAGGCGATCAGCTTCTTCATGTCGGTCTGCGCGAGGGCCACAAGCGAGGTGTAGACGATGGCGATGGCCGACATCCACAGCACGAGCGGGCCCATCACCTCGGACCCGACCGGGAACATCGGCAGGCTGAAGCGCAGGAAGCCATAGCCGCCCATCTTCAGAAGCACCGCCGCCAGGATCACCGATCCCGCAGTCGGCGCCTGGACGTGGGCGTCGGGCAGCCAGGTGTGGACCGGCCACATCGGCATCTTCACCGCGAAGGACGCGAAGAAGGCCAGGAACAGCATGGTCTGCAAGCCGCCGACGACCTGGAAGCCCAGAAGGCTGAACGTCTCATGCCCGAAGTCATGCGCCAGGAGCTTGACCATATCGGTGGTTCCTGCATCCAGGTACATCGCGATCATCGCGACCAGCATCAGGACCGAGCCGAGGAAGGTGTAGAGGAAGAACTTGAAGGCCGCATAGATGCGGTCCTTGCCACCCCAGATGCCGATGATCAGGAACATCGGGATCAGCCCGGCCTCGAAGAACAGGTAGAAGAGCACGAGGTCGAGGGCACAGAACACGCCCAGCATCAGGCTTTCCAGGACCAGGAAGGCGATCATGTATTCCTTGACCCGCGTCTCCACCGCCCAGCAGGACCAGATGGTCAGGGGCATGAGGAAGGTGGTCAGCATCACGAACAGGATCGAGATGCCGTCGACGCCCATCTTGTAGCTGAGGCCGAGAATCCAGCTCCGCTCTTCGACGAACTGGAATCCGGTGTCCGATGGGTCGAACCGGAACAGCACGAAAAGCGAGATGACAAAGGTCGCCGAAGTGGTGAAGAGCGCAAGCCACTTCGCCCCTTTGCGCGCCGCCGCGTCGTCGCCGCGCATGAAGAGCGCCAGGATCGCCGCCGCAACCAGCGGCAGGAAGGTGATGATCGAGAGAAGCTGGTTTTCCATGGTGCGCGCCCC
Source organism: Tabrizicola sp. (assembly GCF_016793705.1). GTDB lineage: Bacteria > Pseudomonadota > Alphaproteobacteria > Rhodobacterales > Rhodobacteraceae > Tabrizicola. The sequence continues at coordinate 193,039 of NZ_JAEULO010000041.1, read as the reverse complement.
TTACTTCGCGCCGCCGAACAGCGTCATCCAGGTGACGAGGACGACGATCCCCAGCACCATCGCGAAGGCATAGTGGAACAGGTAGCCGGACTGCGCGCGGCCTGCGAGGCGGGTGAAGAAGGGGATGATCCCCATCGCCACCCCGTTGAGTGTGCCGTCGATGACATCGCCGTCGCCCTTCTTCCACAGGAAGTTGCCCAGCCACTTGGCGGGACGGACGAAGATCACGTCGTAAAGCTCGTCGAAGTACCACTTGTTCAGGAGGAACAGGTAGAGCGGGCGCTGCTGCGCGGCCAGGCGGCGCGGCAGGCTCGGGTCCTTGATGTAGAAGAGCCAGGCAAGCACAAAGCCGATCAGCATCGCCACGAAGGGCGAAACCTTGACCCAGTCCGGCACTTCATGCGCGGCGTTGATCGCCGTGGTCGGCGGATGCTCGGCATGAGCCACCTTTTCCGCATCCAGGCGGGTGTCGACCACGGCCTGCTCTTCCGGAGTGAACGGCAACATCAGGAGCGCACCTTTCGGGGCGGCGCTGACCGCTGCCTCGAAGTCTTTCGAAAGCTCGGCATTTGCCTCGGCGTTGGTCAGCGCGCCCTCTGTTCCCGAAGCAGCGAGAGCATCACCCTCGGCAGGTGCGGTATCGGTGGTGGTGCCTTCCGTCGCGACGGCCGTGCCTTCGGCGGGGGCCGCCTCGGTTGCTGCCGGTGCCTCGGTCGTGGCGGTCGCGCCGTGGTCCTCGGTCGTGGCGGTCGCGCCGTGGTCCTCGGTCGCGACAGCGGTGCCCTCCGCAGTCGAGGCAGCCTCGGCGTGGTCATCGCCATGCGCCTCGGCATGGGCGGCGGCTTCCATGCCGAACCAGTCGCGCACGGCGGCTTCCTCGCCGAAGAAAACCTTGTACCACAGCATCCCCGAGAAGACCGCGCCAAGCGCCAGTACCCCCAGCGGGATCAGCATGGTCAGCGGGCTTTCGTGCGGCTCGTGATCCCCGTGAGCGTCATGGCCATGCGTGTCATGCACCGCGCCGTGATGGTCATCGTGACCGTGGCCGTGCCCGTTGCCATGCGCCCGGCTTTCCCCGAAGAAGGTCAGGAACATCAGACGCCAGCTGTAGAAGCTGGTCATGCAGGCGGCAGCGACCAGCAGCCAGAAGGCGTAGGAGGAGCCGACCCAGGCGCTTTCGATCACTGCGTCCTTCGACAGGAACCCGGCAAAGCCGTAATGCGTCAGCGGAATGCCGACGCCGGTGATCGCCAGCGTGCCGATCATCATCGCCCAGAACGTGAGCGGGATCTTCTTCCGCAACCCGCCATAGTTGCGCATGTCCTGCTCATGGTGTGTGGCGGTGATCACCGAGCCAGCGCCAAGGAACAGCATCGCCTTGAAGAAGGCGTGAGTGAAGAGGTGGAACATCGCCACCGAATAGACCCCAACGCCTGCCGCCACGAACATATAGCCAAGCTGCGAGCAGGTGGAATACGCGATCACCCGTTTGATGTCGTTCTGCACCAGACCCACGGTCGCCGCAAAGAATGCGGTGGTGGCACCAAGAACAGTGATGAAGGCCGTCGCCTGAGGCGCGTATTCGTAGAGCGGCGACATGCGGCAGACGAGGAAGACCCCCGCCGTCACCATCGTCGCGGCGTGGATCAGCGCCGAGACCGGCGTCGGGCCTTCCATAGCGTCGGGCAGCCAGGTGTGCAGGATCAGCTGCGCCGATTTCCCCATTGCCCCGATGAACAGGAGGACGCCGATCAGGTTCGCGGCGTTCCAGTCGGCCCAGAGGAAACTGAGATTGGTCTCCGCCAGCGTCGGTGCAGCCGCAAAGACGTCATCAAAGCGGATGCTGTCGGTCAGGTAGAACAGCCCGAAGATGCCGAGCGCGAAGCCGAAGTCGCCGACGCGGTTGACCACGAAGGCCTTGATCGCAGCAGCGTTGGCACTGGGCTTGCGATAGTAGAAGCCGATCAGCAGGTAGGAGGCGACGCCCACGCCCTCCCAGCCGAAGAACATCTGGACAAGGTTGTCAGCCGTCACCAGCGCCAGCATGGCGAAGGTGAAGAACGACAGATAGGCGAAGAAGCGGGCCTTGTAATGCTCGCCCTCATGCCAGTTCTCGTCATGCGCCATGTAGCCGAAGGAATACAGGTGAACCAGCGCCGAGACCGAGTTCACCACCACCAGCATGATCGCCGTCAGCCGATCCAGCCGGATCGCCCATTCCGACCCCAGCGTCCCGCTCTCGATCCAGCGCAGGAGGGTGATGTGCTGCGTCTCGCCGTCGAAGGTCAGGAAGATGTACCAGCTCAGCGCGGCGCCCAGGAAGACGAGCGAGGTGGTGATGACCTGCCCCGCCTTCTCGCCGATCAGCCGCCAGCCGAAGCCGCAGATCAGGGCCCCGATCAGCGGAGCGAAAAGGATGATCGTTGCCATTACTCGGTCCTGTCCTGGGTAGCACCACAGCGGCTTGATCCGCAGCGGGTCGATTGAAATTCATCTGCCGGAACGGCCCCGGCGGTGTGGCACGTCTCGCATTCCAGGTCGACCATCGCGCCCCTGACGGCGGTGATCCGCATCCCGAACACGTTCTGCTCTCCGACCTTCATGCCGTCAGCCCTTCATCACGTTGACGTCTTCCACCTCGATGGTGCCGCGGTTGCGGAAGAAGACGACGAGGATGGCAAGGCCGATGGCGGCCTCGGCAGCGGCGACGGTCAGGACGAACATCGTGAAGACCTGCCCCACCAGATCGCCGGAATAGGAGGAGAAGGCGACGAGGTTGATGTTGACCGCCAGCAGCATCAGCTCGATCGACATCAGGATGACGATCACGTTCTTCCGGTTCAGGAAGATCCCGAAGATCCCGATGACGAAGAGGGCCGCGGCCACCGTCAGGTAATGTTCAAGTCCGATCATCGTCTGGTCCCTCGTGGCCGTTTTGACCGTTTCGTAGGTCGGGGTTCACCCCGACATCCTTAGCAAAGTCGGGGGGAACCCCGACCTACAACCCCTGCCCCGGCTTCACGTCCTTCAGCTCCATCGCCTTGGCCGGGTCGCGCCACATCTGGGCCAGCACGTTCTGCCGCTTGATGTCCTTGCGGTGCCGGAGCGTCAGCAGGATCGCCCCGATCATCGCCACCAGCAGGATCAGGCCCGCCAGCTGGAACAGCAGGAAATACTTGTCATAAAGCAGCATCCCCAGCGCCCGGGTGTTCTCGATCTCCGAAGGCGCCACCGCCTGCCGCAGCCCTTGCGATCCGTCGGCCACCTGCCAGACGCCGACGCCGATCGCGACCTGCATCAGAAGGACCACGCCGATCAGCAGGCCAAGCGGCATAGCGCGCGCCATCTCGCCCTTCAGCGCGGCGAAGTCGATGTCGAGCATCATCACCACGAAGAGGAACAGCACCGCCACCGCGCCGACATAGACGATGACCAAGAGCATCGCCACGAACTCCGCCCCCAGAAGGACGAACAACCCCGAGGTCGACAGGAACGCCAGGATCAGCCACAGCACCGAATGGACCGGGTTGCGGGACAGCGTGACCATCAGGCCCGCCGTCACCGTGATCACCGCAAACAGATAGAAGGCAAAGCTGAAGACGGTCATGCGTCTTTCTCCTCAGTAGTCTCGGCGAAGACGGACTGGGCGATTTCCAGCGCCTTCTGCATGGCGGGAACCCCGCCGAACATCGACATCTGCCAGATCACTTCCGCGACCTCGCGTTTCGTGGCCCCGGCAGAAAGGCCGTTCTTGATCGCCATCCGCAGCTGCGGCTCGCCCACCGGACCCAGCACGGTCAGCGCCGCGATGGTCACGAGGAACCGGGTCCGCGCGTCCAGCCCTTCGGGGTTGAAGGTCTTGCCGAACCACATCTCCAAGAGCTCCTTCGGCATCGGCGGAAAGAACTTCTCGAACGCCTTCGCGTCGATGTTCTCCATGCCCGGCATGAAGGCATTGGCCATCTTCTGACCCTGCTCCATCATCGCGGCGAACATCTTGGCGAAGTCTTCGGTCATGGGGTCGTCCTATTGTCCGTCTTCGGCCAGCGCGCGAAAGCAAAGACCCAGATTGCAATCACATTCAGCAGAGGGATTCCCATCAGAAGGCCTGGCCAAGCCGTGCCATGCGCGCGCTTGGCAATGATCATCGCGGGCCAACCATACGCAAGAAACCCCGCGACCAGCAGAATAAGCAATGCTGGAAGGCCGGTTATGTGGTTTCCCCAAAGGTTGACGTACATCTTCACCTCCTCACCGATACGGCGCGTCGATTTCGAGGTTGCGGGCGATCTCGGCCTCCCAGCGGGCGCCATTCTCCAGGAGTTTCTCCTTGGTGTAGAACAGCTCTTCCCGCGTCTCGGTCGAGAATTCGAAGTTCGGGCCCTCGACGATGGCATCGACCGGGCAGGCCTCCTGGCAGAAACCGCAGTAGATGCACTTGGTCATGTCTATGTCATAGCGCGTGGTCCGGCGGGAGCCATCCTCGCGCGGTTCGGCGTCGATGGTGATGGCTTGGGCCGGACAGACGGCCTCGCAGAGCTTGCAGGCGATGCAGCGTTCCTCGCCATTCGGATAGCGGCGCAGCGCATGTTCGCCGCGGAAGCGAGGCGACAGCGGCCCCTTCTCATGCGGGTAGTTCAGCGTCGATTTCGGCGCGAAGAAGTATTTCATCCCCAGGCCGAAGCCCTTGATGAAGTCCACCAGCAGGAAATACTTCGTCGCGCGGGTCCAGTCGATGTTGGACATCATCAGCCTCCAATCGCCCAGCGGGCCCAGAAGCCGCCCAGCACTTCGAACTTGGCAAGGAACGCCACGATCACCACCCAGCCCAGCGACAGGGGCAGGAAGACCTTCCAGCCGATCCGCATCAGCTGGTCATAGCGGTAGCGGGGGACGATGGCCTTCACCATCGCGAACATGAAGAAGAAGACCCACATCTTGGCAACCATCCACCACCAGCCGTCCGGCAGGAACGGCAGGGGCGACAACCAGCCGCCGAAGAACAAGAGCGAAATCAGCGCGCACATCAGGAAGATGGCGATGTATTCGCCCGCCATGAAGAGGAGATAGGGCGTCGAGGAATATTCCACCATGAAACCGGCAACCAGCTCGGACTCCGCCTCGGGCAGGTCGAAGGGTGGGCGGTTGGTCTCGGCCAGGGCGCTGACGAAGAACAGCACCACCATCGGCAGATGCGGCAGCCAGTACCAGTTGAACAGGCCCCAGTCGCCCTCCTGCGCCGCCACGATGGAGGAAAAGCTCATCCCGCCGGTCGAGATGATCACCCCGATGATGATCAGGCCCAGCGACACCTCGTAGGAGATCATCTGCGCGGCCGACCTCAGGCTCCCGAGGAAGGCGTATTTCGAGTTCGAGGCCCAGCCGCCCATGATCACGCCGTAGACCTCCAGCGAGGACACGGCGAAGACGAACAGGATCGCGACGTTGATGTTGGCCAGCACCCAGCCGTCATCGAAGGGGATCACCGCCCAGGCCAGGATCGCCAGCACGAAGGACAGCATCGGCGCCAGGAAGAAGACCGGGCGGTCCACCCCGGCGGGGACGACGATTTCCTTGACGACGTATTTCAGCGCATCGGCCACCGATTGCAGCAGGCCGAACGGCCCCACCACGTTCGGGCCCCGCCGCATCTGCACCGCCGCCCAGATCTTACGGTCGCCGTAGACGAGGAACAGAAGGCTGATCATCACGAAGGCCACGATCAGCAGCGACTGTGCCGCGATCAGCACCGCCGTCCCGAACCCCGTGGAAAAGAACCCGTCCATCTCAGTCCCTCATCCTCAAACCGCCATCCCTACCGGGTCGGTATTCCAAGCTCGACGCACTCGCCCGCCACCACTTCGGCGTCCACGGTGCGCAGGCCCTCGGGCAGCCCAGCCGAGATGAGGTAAACCGCATCTCCGTACCACGTCTGCCCTTGCTTCTTCACGATGGTTCGCACTTGCCGTGCGAAGCCAAAGCCTTGATCCAGCGCATATTGCGCCGCCGCGCAGCGGCCATAGGCCTCGACATCGGCCCGGTCCTTCGCGCCCTGCATGGCGACGCTGAAGCTGACCATGTCGGTGTCGAGCAGGATGGTCGAGACCCCCTGATAGACCGCCGTCTGCCCGCGCTCCTCTGGCACCTCTCCGGCGGGCGCGCAAGCCCCCAGCGCCGCTGTCGCGGTGCCAAGGGTGGCCAGAAGGGAGAGGCGCTGTGTCATCTTACTCCGCCGCAATCGGGGCCACGGCGCGGGCCTTGGCCAGCGCGCTCAGTTCCGCCATCACCGTGGACGCCCGCGCGATGGGATTGGTCAGGTAGAAGTCCTTGATCGCATTGCGGAAGGTGGCCTTGGCCGGAAGCTTGACCTCCAGCGGTTGCCACTGGTTCTCCGGCACCTCGTCGATCCGGCCCAGGTGCGGATGCGCCTTGACCAGCGCCGACCGCAGGCCCGCCAGCGAATCCCACGGCAGTTGCTGGCCAACCTCGGCCGACAGCGCCCGCAGGATCGCCCAGTTTTCCTTCGCCTCGCCGGGGGCAAACCCGGCGCGGAAGGCCAGTTGCGGCCGCCCCTCGGTGTTGACGAACAGCCCGTTTTCCTCGGTATAGGCCGCGCCCGGCAGGATGATGTCCGCCCGGTTCGCGCCCCGGTCGCCATGCGACCCCTGATAGATCACGAAAGGCGCATCCGCCCCGTCGCGGCTGATCTCGACCTCATCGGCGCCAAGGTTGTAGATCACCTGCGCGCCTTCGGTCGCCTTCGACAGCCCGCCCTCCGTCACGGCGCCCACGTCCATCGCGCCGACCCGGCCCGCCGCCGTGTGCAGCACCAGAAGCTTGCCGCCCGCACCTTGAGCATAGGCCATCGCCTGGCTCAGAACCGCCTCGCCATCGGCCTCGTTGATCGCGCCCTGGCCGATGATGACCAGCGTGTTGCCCTTCTGGGTCACGCGGCCCACCAGATCGACCAGCGCGGCCCGGTCGGTGCCCATGTGCTTGTAGTCATAGGTCAGGTCGACCTTTTCACCGAAGAGCCCCACCATCGCGCCATTGGTCCAGGCCTTGCGGATGCGGGCGTTCAGCACCGGGCTTTCCACCCGCGGGTTGGTCCCGATCAACAGGATCACCTTGGCGCTGTCGATGTCCTCGATCTTCGCCGTGCCGACATAGGCCGAGCGGTTGCCGACCGGCAGCTTCGCCCCATCGGTGCGGCACTCGACATGGCCGCCGATCCCTTCGATCAGCGTTTTCAACGAATATGCCGCTTCCGTCGACACCAGATCGCCCACGAGACCGGCGACCTTCTTGCCCTTCATGGCGGCCGCCGCCTTGGTCAGCGCCTCACCCCACGAGGCTTTCCGCAGGCGCCCGTTCTCGCGCACATAAGGCGTGTCCAGCCGCTGACGGCGGAGGCCATCCCAGACGAAGCGGGTCTTGTCGCTGATCCATTCCTCGTTCACGCCGTCATGGTTGCGCGGCAGGAAGCGCATGACTTCGCGGCCCTTGGTGTCGATGCGGATGTTCGACCCCAGCGCATCCATCACGTCGATGCTCTCGGTCTTCGTCAGCTCCCAGGGCCGCGCCGTGAAGGCATAGGGCTTCGAGGTCAGCGCCCCCACCGGGCACAGGTCGATGATGTTGCCCTGCAGGTTCGAATCCAGCGTCATGTTCAGGTAGCTGGTGATCTCGCTGTCTTCCCCCCGGCCCGTCTGGCCCATCTGGGTGATCCCGGCGACCTCGGTCGTGAAGCGCACGCAGCGGGTACAGGAGATGCAGCGCGTCATCTTCGTCTCGACCAGCGGGCCGAGGTTCAGGTCTTCCGACGCACGCTTCGGCTCGCGGTAGCGGCTGAAGTCGACGCCATAGGCCATCGCCTGATCCTGAAGATCACACTCGCCACCCTGGTCGCAGATCGGGCAATCGAGCGGGTGGTTGATGAGCAGGAACTCCATCACCCCCTCACGCGCCTTCTTCACCATCGGCGAGGTGGTCTTCACCACCGGCGCCTCGCCGTTCGGCCCGGGCCGCAGGTCGCGCACCTGCATCGCACAGCTCGCAGCAGGCTTCGGCGGGCCGCCGACGACTTCCACAAGGCACATCCGGCAGTTCCCGGCGATCGACAGCCGCTCATGGTAGCAGAAGCGCGGGATCTCCACCCCGGCCGCTTCCGCCGCCTGGATGATGGTCATCGCGCCATCGACCTCGACCTCGATCCCGTCGATGCTGATTTTCTTGAGGTTGGTCATTTCCGTGCTTCCAGTTCCTGCACCCGGCGCTTCAACGCCGCAATCTCGTCGCGGATTTCGTCCATGCCCTCGCCATGCTGCTCTGTCGCAGCCGAGGCCATTCCAGCCATGCCTATGGCGGTAGCAACCTGATCCCGCATTTCTTCGATGTGGCGCTCGACGCGCTGCAACCGGCGACCGTCGTCAACTTGCTGCCCGCGGATCTCCCGCAGGAGCCGCAGCACGACATTGTCTTCCAACTCTGCCATCGCCCTACTCCGCCGCCACTTGCGCGCAGCCGTGGGTCTTCCACGCCTGCGCTTCTTTCAGATATTTCCAGCCGAAGGCATGGTCGCTGTCGCCCTGCGCCTCCAGATGCGCCAGCCGCTCCAGCGCCTCGTCCAGCGTGGGACGGTGCCCCGCAGGCACCCACCACATGACGAAATGCATCCGGCCCAGCACCTCGAACCACTCAGCCCGCCGCTCATAGAAGGCGCGATGGACGGTGTTGAAGACGAAATGCTCCAGCGTTTCCACGCTTTCCCAGACCGTGAGGTTCGACACGAACTGCGGGTCGCCGCCGATCTTGGTTTCGGTGTTCCCGGTGCCGGGCTCGCCCGAGCCTTCCATCATCCAGACGAACCCGGGCATCCGCTTGCCCATCCCGTTCACCCGGTCGAGCGCAGCCATGAACTCGGCCACGCGCGGGTCGTCGGTGGGGGCCAGAAGGCGCCCCACGTTCAACTCGGCCAGATGCATGCCGGACGACTGGTTCACTTCTTCGACCTCAACAGATAGCCGATCAGGCTTTCCTTGGAGATTTCCTCTTCGCCGATCCGGCAATAGGCGTCGGGGTTCCCCGGCTCGGCGCCCTTGGCCTTCAGCCACTCGGCCGCCTCGGCCTTGAACTTCTTCTTCTCTTCCTTCGAGGTGACGAATTCCCGCACCACGTCCGCCTCATAGCCCTGCTTCAACGCGTAGTCGCGCAAGGAGTTCAACTCGCCCAGGGCGCGCAGCTTGCGGGCCTCCATCGTCGGGCAGTTGTCGGCGATGGCGTCGCCGATGAACCCCTGCAGAAGCTTGTCGCGGATCACCGGCTCTTCGTTGATCGGCACCAGTGCCAGTGCGGGCGTGGCGCTGACGGCAAGGGTCAGGGCGATGGTCTTGATGGTGCGAAGCATGTTGGCCTCCTTGGCTGCTTTTAGCAGCCGACGACCGACTGCTGCTCGTGCCGCGGAGATGGGGGTAAAGCCCCTTGATATGCCATGACAAACCCGCGTTATCAGCGGTTTGTGACCGGGGATGACGGCAGATGTCATGCGCAACCCTCCGGATAGACCCATTCGCCGGTCGCCCGGTCGAAGCGGTCGTAGATCGAGACCCTGACCTTCCCGCCGCAAGCCGCATCCGCCGCCTTGCGGGCAGCCGCCCCTTCCCACATCTGGAACGGCTGGCCGTTGTTGGTGACGCGCACAGGCTCGCGCGAGGCGGGGACGGGTGCTGCCGTTCCCACGCAGGCGGCCTGCGCCAAAGTCACCGAAAGGGCCAGCGCCATCCGCATCACTCCGCCGCGACCGCCGTGACCCGGCCGGTGCGCTTGGCCTTGATCCGGTCCTCGATCTCGTCGCGGAAGGCGCGGATCAAACCCTGGATCGGCCAGGCCGCCGCATCGCCGAGCGCGCAGATCGTGTGGCCCTCGACCTGCTTCGTCACCGACAGCAGCATGTCGATCTCCTCGACCTCCGCCTCGCCCCTGACCAGCCGATCCATGACCCGCATCATCCAGCCGGTGCCCTCGCGGCAGGGGGTGCACTGGCCGCAGCTTTCGTGCTTGTAGAACTTCGACAGCCGCCAGATCGCCTTGATGACGTCGGTCGACTGGTCCATCACGATGACTGCCGCCGTCCCAAGGCCCGAGCGCTGCTCGCGCAGCCAGTCGAAATCCATGATCGCGTCGTCGCATTGCGACTGGGTCAAGAGCGGCACCGAGGACCCGCCGGGGATCACCGCCTTGATGTTCTTCCAGCCGCCGCGCACACCGCCGCAATGCCGGTCCAGAAGCTCTTTCAGCGGGATCGACATCGCCTCTTCCACGACGCAGGGCTGCATCACATGGCCCGAGATGCCGAAAAGCTTGGTCCCCGTGTTGTTCGGCCGCCCGAAGCTTGCGAACCAGTCCGAGCCGCGCCGCAGGATCGTCGGCACCACGGCAATCGACTCCACGTTGTTCACCGTGGTCGGGCAGCCGTAAAGCCCCGATCCCGCCGGGAACGGCGGCTTCATCCGGGGCATGCCCTTCTTGCCTTCCAGGCTTTCCAGAAGGGCCGTCTCCTCGCCGCAGATATAGGCCCCGGCCCCGTGGTGCAGGTACAGGTCGAAGTCCCAGCCCGACTTGGCGGCATTCTTGCCCAGAAGGCCCGCGTCATAGCATTCGTCGATGGCCGCCTGCAGCGCCTCGCGCTCGCGGATGTATTCGCCGCGGATGTAGATGTAGCAGGTGTTCGCCCCCATCGCGAAACTGGCGATCAGCGCCCCCTCGATCAGCGTATGCGGGTCGTGCCGCATGATCTCCCGGTCCTTGCAGGTGCCCGGCTCGGACTCGTCGGCGTTGATCACCAGATAGGACGGCCGCCCGTCCGACTGCTTCGGCATGAACGACCACTTGAGGCCCGTCGGGAAGCCCGCGCCGCCCCGGCCCCGCAGACCCGAGGCCTTGACCTGCTCGACGATCGTGTCACGCCCGCGCTTGATGATGTCGGCGGTGCCGTTCCAATGCCCGCGCTTCATCGCGCCCTTCAGGCTGCGGTCATGCATCCCGTAGAGGTTGGTGAAAATGCGGTCCTGATCCTTGAGCATCTTGGTCTTCCTAACCCCGGCGTCCGCGCCAGATCTGATACGTCACCACCATCGCCCAGACGAAGCCGGCGATGGCGGCAAGGTCGAAGAGGAACGCGAACCGCGTCTCCCACCCCAGTTGTCCGCCCACGAACTGAGCGCCCATCCACAGGATCATGGTCGCCGCCAGCACGATGGCCACCAGACGCGTCTGTCGGGCGCGTTTCAGGTCGGCGGGATCGGGGCGGGTCTCGGCCATGTCTCTCAATACTCGTTGGTCCGGGCGCGCTCGCGGAAGGCCTCAAGCCCTTCGGTGACGATGATCCGGGCCTGTTCCACCCATTTGTCGCGGGTGATGCGGCCCTTGAAGGTCTTCATCTCGGCATCGACCAGCGCGACATCGGCGTCGGTCCAGGCGGCGATCTGGTCGAAATGGTAAAAGCCCATGCCATTGACCAGTTTCTCCAGCGCCGGGCCAATGCCCTCGATCTCTTTCAGATCGTCCGCCTTGCCCTTGCGCGGTGCCTTCAGCCGGACAAGACCGGCAGGCTTCGCCGCTTTCTCGGCCTTGGGCTTGGCGGCCTTGGGCTTCGGTTCGGCCTTGGCTTTCACCGCAACCTTTTCGGCCCCGGCCTCTGCCTTCGGCTTCGTTGCCGCTCTCGGCTTCGCCGCCGGTTTCGCCTTCGGTTTCGCCTTGGCCAACGGGGCGATATCAGACATCGGCGGAACAGCTTCAGTCACGGCAGCCGAACCCGCCGGCACCGGAGACGCCATGATCGGCGCAGGCTCGACCTCGGCCAGCGGCGTCACCACCGAAGAGGCAACGCGCGCCTTCAGCGCCTCGGGCCGCACCGGAACCGCCTTCACTGCCGGAACCCCTGCCCCCTCGACCCCTTCGATCCGCCCCTCGCCCGAGCCCGGGACGATCCGGCGCACCCGCTGGGCCGCCTCTGCATCCTCGTCGCGGGTCATCTTTGCCGCCAGCCAGTAGAGCACCAGCAGGACCATGAGGGCGAGGGCCAGCGCAAAGACCACCGCCGGGAACAAAAGGTAGTTCATGACGCCGCGCAGGACGGCAAAGGCCACGATCCCGGAAAGACCCACCAGGACCCAGCCGCCGATGCCGATCGTCGTTTCATACTCCCCGTCGCGCATCCTGCCTCACTCCCGAACCTGACCAGCCGCCCTCTTTTCCGTCCGCCTATGCCTTCGCCGCCGCTTCCGCCTCGGCCACCGTGCCGCCCGCCGCCAGGATCTTCGCCTGCGCCACCCAGCGGTCACGGGTCACGCGGCCCTTGAAGCCTTCCAGGTTCTCGTCGACCCAGGCGATCTCGGCCGGGGTCCATTCCGCGATCTGGTCAAAGTGGAAGAAGCCGAGACTGTGACACAGCAGCTCCAGCTTCGGCCCGATCCCGAGGATCAGCTTCAGATCGTCCGCCTTGCCCTTCCGCGCGGCCTTCAGGGCCTTGGGCTTCTTGCCAGCACCTGCCGGGGCCTTGGCCTCCGGTGTGGCCAGGGGCGTCGCGTTCGGCGCGTTGCCGTCCGTCTTCGGCTTGCCCTTGGACGAAGCCTTCGCCTCCTGCACCGTCGCGCCCGTCGCATCCGCTGGCGCGCCCGCGCCGGGCTTCGGTTCCACCGGCTTGCCCCGCGCGGGCTTCACCGGCGCTGCCACGCCCAGCCACGGGGTCGAGAGCGGCACTTCCGTCCCGTCGATCCGCTTCACCGTGTCCTTGATGTCCACCGCCAGCTGCGCCGAGGCGTTGTACTGCTTCCGGCCCGATTCAAACTCCTTCAGGCTGGTCAGCCCCCCGATGGGTTCTGCCGCATAGCGCCCGTTCTGCGGCCCCGGCACCGGCACCTCACCCTTCGAGAAGCGCCCGATCAACTCGCGCAGCTTCGCAGCCGTCAGGTCCTCGTAGTAGTCCTTGCCGATCTGCGCCATCGGAGCATTGGCACAGGCCCCCATGCACTCGACCTCTTCCCAGGAGAACTTCCCGTCCGCCGACAGCGTGTGCGGGGTGGAGGCGATCAGCTCCTTCGCCACCGCCACCAGGTCCTCGGCCCCGCAGATCATGCAGGACGTCGTGCCGCAGATCTGCACATGCGCGACGGACCCCACCGGCTGCAGCTGGAACATGAAGTAGAAGGTCGCCACTTCCAGCGCCCGGATGTAGGCCATCCCCAGCATATCCGCGACATGCTCGATGGCGGGGCGGCTGAGCCAGCCCTCCTGCTCCTGCGCACGCCACAGAAGCGGGATGATCGCGCTGGCCTGACGGCCCGCCGGATACTTGGTGATCTGGCCCTTGGCCCATTCCAGGTTCGCCGGAGTGAAGGCGAATGAGGCGGGCTGGTGGGGGTGAAGGCGACGCAGCATCAGAGGATTCCAGCGATAAGAGCGGGGGCCGCGACCATGCCGACCGGCAGGGTCAGAAGCCCAAGCAGAAGAAACGGAGCAACGCCAAGGGCGATCACCGGTCGACCTCCCCGAACACGATGTCGAGCGTGCCGATGATGGCCGAGACGTCGGCCAGCTGGTGGCCCTTGCACAGGAAGTCCAGCGACTGCAGGTGCGGATAACCCGGGGCGCGGATCTTGGCGCGGTAGGGTTTGTTCGACCCGTCCGCCACCAGATAGACCCCGAACTCGCCCTTCGGCGCTTCGACGGCGGCATAGACCTCGCCGGCCGGGACGTGGAAGCCCTCGGTGTAAAGCTTGAAGTGGTGGATCAAGGCCTCCATCGAGGTCTTCATCTCGCCGCGCTTCGGCGGCGTGATCTTGCCGCGCGCCAGGATGTCACCCTTCTCGACCCGCAGCTTGGCGATGGCCTGCTTGATGATCTTGGTCGACTCGCGCATCTCGGCCATGCGGCAGAGATAGCGGTCATAGCAGTCGCCGTTCTTGCCCACGGGGATCTTGAAGTCGAACTCGTCGTAGCATTCGTAAGGCTGCGCGCGGCGCAGGTCCCAGGCGAGGCCCGAGCCGCGGACCATCACGCCCGAATAGCCCCAGTCCTGAATGTCCTTCTCGGTCACGATACCGATATCGGCATTGCGCTGCTTGAAGATGCGGTTCTCGGTGAGAAGGCCGTCGATGTCGTCCAGCACCTTGGGGAAGGCATCCGCCCAGGCGTCGATGTCGTCGATCAGCTGCGGCGTCAGGTCCTGGTGCACCCCACCCGGGCGGAAGTAGGCCGCGTGCAAACGTGCCCCGCAGGCGCGTTCGTAGAAGACCATCAGCTTCTCGCGCTCCTCGAAGCCCCAGAGCGGCGGGGTCAGCGCGCCCACGTCCATGGCCTGAGTGGTCACGTTCAGGAGGTGGTTCAGGACGCGCCCGATTTCCGAATACAGCACCCGGATCAGGCTTGCCCGGCGCGGCACCACCGTCCCGGTCAGCCGCTCGATCGCCAGACACCAGGCATGTTCCTGGTTCATCGGCGCCACATAGTCGAGGCGGTCGAAATACGGCAGGTTCTGGAGATAGGTCCGAGACTCCATCAGCTTCTCGGTCCCTCGGTGCAAGAGGCCGATATGCGGGTCGCAGCGTTCGACGATTTCGCCGTCCAGCTCCAGCACCAGACGCAGCACGCCGTGTGCCGCCGGGTGCTGCGGCCCGAAGTTGATGTTGAAGTTGCGGATGCGCTGCTCGCCGGTCTCGAAATCACTCGAGCCGTCGTTATAGGTGTTTCGGCGGATATCCCCGTCCATCATGCGATGCCCCTATTCCTGTTTGCCACATACACGGCAAAACGCTGGCCGAGGTATGCGTGCAAGATCGCACAAATGGTCATCACAACCACGAGCGGAGTGTTGAACATCATCGTCCAAGAAAACGGTAATCCCGGTGAAGCCATAAATGCGCCAAACAGCAAATAGGGCACGATGTATGTCACGAAACTGGCGACTACCCCAAGCAAGAGTCCTTTCGAGCCTGGATAGAAGAAGCCAGCCAGTCCCGCGTACAAAATCGAGCGAGAGCTGAAAAGCGGTACGATCACCAACGGCAGTCCATAGACCAGAAGCAACCCCAGGATAAAATCCATCACTTACCGCCCTTCTGGTCACCGGGAAGGATGTATTCGGCCCCTTCCCAAGGGCTCATGAAATCGAACTGCCGGTATTCCTGCACCAGCTTCACCGGCTCATAGACCACACGCTTCAAGGCCTCGTCATAGCGAACCTCAGTGTAGCCCGTGGTCGGGAAGTCCTTGCGCAGAGGATAGCCCCGGAAGCCGTAGTCGGTCAGGATGCGCCGCAGGTCCGGGTGGCCCGAGAAGAGGATGCCGAACATGTCGAACACCTCGCGCTCGAACCAGTTGGCGCTGGGGTGGATGGCGACCAGCGAAGGCACCATCTCCTCCTCGCGCACCGCGACCTTCACGCGGATGCGCTGGTTCCGGTACATCGACAGCAAGTGGTAGACCATGTCGAACCGCTGGGCGCGTTCCGGGTGGTCGACGGCGGTGATGTCGACCAGGGTCGAGAACCGGCACGAGGCATCATCGCGCAGATATTCCACCAGCGATTCCAGATGGGCAAGGTTCGCGACCAGCGTCAGCTCGCCAAAGGCGACGGTCGCCGATTGCACCGCATCCGCCTGCTTCAACTCGATGATTGCGGCCAGTTCCTGCAAAGCCTCGGACATGATCACCTCACCAGAGTGCCAGTGCGGCGGATCTTCCGCTGCAACTGCAGGATACCGTAGAGCAGCGCCTCGGCCGTGGGCGGGCAGCCGGGGACATAGATGTCGACCGGGACGATCCGGTCGCAGCCCCGCACCACGGAATAGCTGTAGTGGTAGTAGCCGCCGCCGTTCGCGCAGGAGCCCATGGAGATCACATAGCGCGGCTCGGGCATCTGGTCGTAGACCTTGCGCAAGGCCGGGGCCATCTTGTTGGTCAGCGTGCCCGCGACGATCATCAGGTCCGACTGCCGGGGCGAAGCGCGCGGCGCCGTCCCGAAGCGTTCCAGGTCATAGCGCGGCATCGAGGTATGCATCATCTCGACCGCGCAGCAGGCCAGCCCGAAGGTCATCCAGTGCAAGGACCCGATCCGCGCCCAGTTGATGATGTCTTCCGTGGACGTCAGGATGAACCCCTTGTCCGAAAGCTCCCGGTTCAGAGCCTGGACGGCGACCTCATGGTCGGCCCCCGCCGTGTTCAGCCCGGTCTGCAACCCGACCGGCTGGCCGCCCGGCATCCCGATGGTCTCGATCCCGCCCGAAGTGCCGTCGATCGGCGTCGAGGTGCCCCTCACTCCCATTCCAGGGCCCCCTTCTTCCATTCATAGGCAAAGCCGACCGTGAGGACGGCCAGGAACAGCATCATCGACCAGAAGGCGGCCATGCTGATCTCGCCGAAGGCCACGGCCCAGGGGAACAGGAACGCCACTTCCAGGTCGAAGATGATGAACAGGATCGACACCAGGTAGAAGCGCACGTCGAACTTCATCCGCGCGTCGTCGAAGGCATTGAACCCGCATTCGTAGGCGCTCACCTTTTCGGGGTCCGGGTTCCTGACGGCCAGCACCGCGGCGGCCAGGATCAGGACGATGCCCAGGCCGATGGCAATGGCCAGAAGGATGAGGATGGGAAGGTATTCTCTGAGAAGCAGGTCCACGAGGGGCTCCCTGGTGCTGGCGGCGCGCGTGCAAGCGGGCGTCACCGCCCGTTGGTCCCTCCGGCTTTACTCTGCGCCCTTTCCGGGGTCAACCGAAGGCGGGGCAGATTCAGGGCTTTGCGCGTGCAGAAAATCCTGAAAACCAAGGCTTTTTGTCGGGATTTAATGGACAGGTTCCCCCTACCTTGACCCCCTGCCCCAGAGGGCCTTTCCTGCCCGCAAGCACGAAAGGACCCCCATGCGCTTCGCCCTTCTACTCGCCCTCACCGCCAGCACCGCCAGCGCCCAGACCTGCGAAATCGACCTTTCCGCCGTCGAGACGCGCATCGCCGGACTTGAACCCTCCTACGGCCTCGTCCTCTCCGACATCTCCTGCGACGCGCCGACCAATCCCGCCCACATCCTGATGTGCAACGACGCCAACGCAGCCGACGCGACGCTTTGGCGCATGGGCCGGCTCGACGATCTCGCCTGGCTCTACGCGGTGGAAAACGCCACCGGCCAACAGGTCGACCCGGCCAACCCGCCCCGCGACGACAGTTTCATCGCCACCCGCGATGCCTGCACCGACGCGACCTGCCTCTGCGAGACGCTCATCGAGCACACCAACGCCAGCCTCGGCGGCACTTCTCCCTATCCGCAGTAACAGGCAGGCCTCAGCCGCCCGACCCGACCGGAACGAAGGCATAGCCCGTCCCCGCCCGCGCGATCCAGCCGATGCCGGGGTCGGGCAGATGCGCCCCGGCAACCAGCCAGCCGTCCCTCTCGGCCTGCGCCATCAGCCTCAGCCGCGTGGCGCGGGCCCGATCCTGGTCTTCGTCGAAGGCCCAGGTCACCTCCGGCCGGGCAAACTGCACCGCCGCGTGGTGCACCAGATCGCCCCAGATCAGCAGCCGCCCCTCGACCAGAAAGGCCATGTGCCCCGGCGAATGGCCCGGCGCGTTGATCGCCGTCACACCCGCGATCAGCCCGTCCCCCTGCTCCAGCGGCACAAGGCGCGGCAGGACCGGCAGCATCCGGGGCTCCGCGCGAAAAGCCAGCAACTCTTCGGTCGCGACCAGAACCCGCTCGGCATCGGGGAAGGCCGCGCCTTCGGGTCCGACCAGCCCGCTCAGGTGATCGACATGGGTATGGGTCAGGGCAACCACCGTCACCTCGCGCGCCCCGACCCCCGCCTCGACCATCGCCTCGGGCAGCCGCCCCAGAACGGGATGCCAGGCATTGGCCGCCCCGGTGTCGATCATCAGGCAGCCGTCCCGCCCCCGGACCAGGAAGCAGCGCACCGGCAGCCGCAACTTGCCGCCGACGACATCGGCGCCGGCCAGATCACCGTCAGGCAGCGGCGCACCATCCGGGCCGCGCAGATGGCTCACCGGCATCGCCGTCTCGCCGTCGGACAGCACGGTGACCCGGGTGTCGCCCAGTTCCACCTCCATCGACAAGCGACCCCGCCGCAATACCCGCATCAGCACCAACTCCCCCGCAGCCCGCCACCATACTGCCGCGCATGGCCCCCGCGGATCATCAGCCGGGCCACGTCCACGCCGTCTATCTCCAGCCGCACCAGCGCCCGGCCATACTGGTCGGTCCCCTGATGCACCAGCACCATCCGGTCCGCGCGCTGGATCAGCGCCCGCAGATGCCAGGACGCGCGTTCCGCAGCCAGGAACTCGCCCAGGCATTTCGGTGCGTATTTCTCGGGCGTGTCGAAACCGAGAAGCCGCGCGCTGACCATCCCGTCCTCCGGGCAGATCAGCGACAGCGTGTCGCCGTCCACAACACGCAGGACCCGGCAATCGCCCTGATCGCTCGACACGGGCTTCATCGCCGCGTTCACCAGGTCGGCGATGGTCGGCACCAGCACCAGCCCCGCCACGGCCAGCCCGATCGCCAGCTTCAGGTAGAAACGAGGATCAGCCAGCCGCCGAAGCCCCCGCACCACCGGCCCGGCGGGCCGCGCCGGGCGGAGAAGCCAGCCCATCAGTCCGCCGCCGGGGCCGCGACCGAAGCCAGGTCGCGCGCCGATGCGGCAACCCCGACCTCCTGACCGATGATCCGGGCGATCTGGACCACGTCCTCAGCGGCAAAGGTCAGGGGCAACCGCATGTCGATCAGCCCGGCCAGCACCCGGTCGGTCTGCGGCAAAACCTCGGGCGCGGCATAACGCCAATGCGCATAGCGGCTGGTGAACCCCTGCGGGTCCGCCGCGCCAAACCATTTCAGCTCCACCCCCCGCGCCGCTGCCCCGGCGACGAAGGCGGCCACCCGCGCAGGCTCCCAACCCGGCAAGAGGAACTGGAAGGACGAGCCGACATAATCCTCATGCTGCGGGCGCGGGATCAACTGAACCCCGGCCACGCCCTCAAGCCCCCGCTCCATCCCCTGATAAAGCGCCCGCCACCGCGCGCGCCTGTCGTCCAACATCCCGATTTGCGGCCGCAGGATCGCCGCCCGCAGGTTGTCCATCCGGGAGGACACGTTCGGCACGTCCAGCTTCAGCGCCTCGAACACCTCCGCCGGAGGTGCCGCCCGGTGGCGGGCGAACAGCATGTAGGACCCCGACAGAAGCACCGCCCGCGCCGCCAGTTCCGGGTCGTCCGTGACCAGCAACCCGCCCTCGCCCGAGTTCATGTGCTTGTAGGTCTGCGTCGAATAGCAGCCGATGGCGCCGTGCCTGCCCGAGGCCACGCCCTTCCACTTCGCCCCCATCGTATGCGCGCAATCCTCGATCACCCGCAGCCCCAGCCGGTCGCACAAGGCCATCAGCGCCTCCATGTCGCCGACATGCCCCCGCATGTGCGACAGGAGCAGTACCTTCGCGCCGGAGGCCTTCGCCTGCTCCTCGAGATGGTCAAGGTCGATGGTCAGATCCTTCGTCACCTCGACGAAGACCGGCCTTGCCCCCAGCGAGGCAATCGCCCCCGGCACCGGCGCCAGCGTGAAGGCATTCGACAGCACCGGATCGCCCGGCTTCACCTGACAAGCGCGCAAGGCGCAGGCCATCGCCGCCCCGCCCGAAGCCAGCGCGACGCAGTATTTCGCCCCGACATAGGCTGCGAATTCCTCTTCCAGCAGCGCCGTCTCGGCCACTTCCACGGCAACCGTGTTGTAGCGGTGCAACCGCCCGTGCCGCAGCACGGCCATCGCCGCCTCGATGCCCGCCTCGGGGATCGGCTCCTGTTGGGTAAAGCTGCCCTTGAACTTCTCGCTCATGCCTTCTCGGACCTCTTCAGCAGCAGGAACAGCACGGTCGTCAGCGCAAGGCAGCCCGCCGCGATCCAGAAGGCCACGTCGGTCGACCGCCAGGCGCGGCCCTCGGCCCAGAAATGCCCGAAGATCAACGCGAAGAACACCGTGCCGAACAACATCGCCAGGTTCATCACCGCCGACAGCCCGCCCTGCAATTCACCCTGTGCATCCTCCGGCACCCGCTTGGTCAGAAGCGCGGTCAGCAGCGGATGCACGAAGCCTTCCGGCCCGTGCAGGATCATCAGCACGAAGACGCCAAGCACCGACCAGACGAAGCCGTAGCCCAGAACCACAAGCGTCGCGCAGACCATCCCGAACAGCGCCACCCGCCATTCCCCGAACCGCGCCGTCGCCGGTCCGGTCAGGAACCCCTGGAAGGCCCCCGCGATCAGCCCGAACATCGCCAGCGTGACGCCCACCATCGCCTCGGACCAACCGAACTTGGCGATGCCCCAGAAGGTCCAGATCGCCGGATAGACCGAGGTCGAGAAGAAGAAGAGACCCAGCACCAGCACCATCGGCAGGACGCCGCGATAGGTCGCGAAAACCCGGAAGGCGCCGAAGGGATTGGCCCGCCATAGCTCGAACTTGCGGCGGTTCTCGGGCGACAGGGATTCGGGCAGCACGAGCAAGCCATACAGGAAGTTGATCAGCGAGATACCCGCCGCCACCCAGAACGGCACCCGCGGGCCCAACTCTCCCAGCAATCCGCCGATGGCCGGGCCGATGACGAAGCCGACGCCAAAGGCCGCCCCCATGTAGCCGAAGGCCCTGGCCCGGTCATCTGGGGCGGTGACATCGGCGATGTAGGCACTGGCGATGATCCAACTGGCTCCGCAGATCCCGGCAATGATCCGCCCGGCAAACAGCCACTCCAGCGTGGGCGCCAGGGCCATCAGGATGAAGTCCATCCCCAGCCCGAAGATCGCCAGCAGCAGCAGCGGCCTACGCCCGTAGCGGTCGGCCAGATTGCCCATCAGCGGTGCGAAGACGAACTGCGCCAGGCTGAAGGCCGCGAACATCCAGCCGCCGATGATCGCCGCCCTGTCGATGGTGACATGGCCCACATCCTCGATCAGCTTCGGCAGGACCGGCATGATCAGGCCGAAGCCCACCATGTCCAGAAAGACGGTGATCAGGACGAACGTCACCGCATGGCGGCTGACCGGCTTCAGGGCGCCGACACTGGTTTCACTGATGGTGCTCATGACGCGCGACCCTATGGGTCGCGGTTGATACTGTCAAACCGGCGTGGGTCTTGCCCCGAAGCTCGCCCGCCCAGGCCGGGACCACCCTTGCAAAGCCCTTTCACCTGGCTCCAAATATCCCCGCCGGAGGCAATCCCGAGCCGGTTGGCCGCAGGCCAGAGGCGAGACAGAAGGCTTGCGCGCCAGCGCTCGATCTGAAAACCGCCGCTTCGCTGCGGATTGGCCAGCACCAAAAGCACTTCCCGTCCCATGTGGTCAGGCAGCGAGCGCGCGCCCGGAGCCACCTGCGCAGAGATTACGAAATCCTTAACGCCCGTGACTATCTATCTGATCTGATTGTGTTCTCGACTTTTGTCCACCGTGGACACTCAGGCCAGCAGCCGCCCCGCCAGCCCTGGCAGATCCTCGAACCGGTCCAAAAGCGCCGCCGGGTTGAACCGCCCCACTCCCGCCCCCTCCGGCCCGAAGGTGACCAGCACGACCGGCACCCCCGCCGCCACCCCGGTCTTCGCGTCGGTTTCGGTGTCGCCCACCAGCATCGACCGGCCAACGTCCCCTCCGGCCCGCTCCACGGCCGCCCGGTAGGGCATGGGATCGGGCTTCCTCACCGGAAAGGTATCCGCCCCGACCAGCGCCCCAAAGGCCCCCCGCACCCCCAACGCCGTCAGCAGAAGCTCCGCCAACCCCTCCGGCTTGTTCGTGCAGACCGACACCGCGAAGCCCGCCCCCTTGAGCTGCTCGACCGCCTCCATCGCGCCGGGATAAAGCCGGGTATGGGTGGCGATCCCGCCCCGGTAGGCCTCCAGCAGCACCGGATAGGCCGCATCCACATCGGCCTCCGACCAGTCCATCCGCAGCCGCGAGAACCCCAGCCGCAGCATCGCCCGCCCGCCATGGAACGCCGTCAGCGAATCCCCCGGCCCCAGGCAGGCCCGCGGCAGGCAGGCATTCGCCGCCGCCAGCAGGTCGGTCGAGGTGTCCGCCAAAGTTCCGTCCAGATCGAAGACTACGCAGCGCATTCTTGGCAATCCTGTAACGTGGTGTGAGGCCCCGCCCCCTTGCCACCCGATCCAAGGGGGGTAAAACGGGCGCGACGATAAAGGAAGGGGCAGAATGCAGGTTTCAGTCATCGTTCTGGCAGCCGGTCAGGGCACGCGGATGAACTCCGACCTGCCCAAGGTCCTGCACCAGGTCGCCGCCGCCCCCCTCCTCCACCACGCGCTTGCGACCGCCCAGTCGCTGGAACCGTCGCGCATCGTCACCGTCACCGGCCACGGGGGCGAGGCCGTCGCCGCCTCCGCGACGGCTTACAGCGAGGTGATCGAAACCGTCGTCCAGGACCCGCAGCTCGGCACCGCCCATGCCGTCGCCCAGGCCGCGCCGCTGCTTTCCGACGAACCGGGCGAGGCCATTGTCCTCTATGCCGACACGCCGCTGATCCGCGAGGAAACCCTCCGTGCGATGCTCGACGCACGGGCGAAACACGCCGTCGTCGTCCTCGGCTTCCACGCGCGTGACCCTGGCCGCTACGGCCGTCTGCTGACCCAGGGCGACGAGCTTCTGGCGATCCGCGAATACAAGGACGCGACGCCCGAGGAATACAGCCTCACCCTCTGCAACTCCGGCGTCGTCTGCGCCGAGGCGCACACCCTCTTCTCTCTTATCGCCGAGGTGAAGAACGACAACGCCGCGGGCGAATACTACCTGACCGACATCGTCGAACTCGCCCGCAAGCGCGGCCTCTCCGCCGGGGTCGTCCTTTGCGCCGAGACCGAGACGCTGGGCGTCAACACAAGGCAGCAACTCGCCGAAGCCGAAGCCGCCTTCCAGGCCCGCGCCCGCGCCGAAGCGCTGGAGAACGGCGTCACCCTGACCGCCCCGGAAACCGTGTTCTTCGCGCTGGACACCCATATCGGCCGCGACGCGATCATCGGCCCGAACGTGATCTTCGGCCCCGGCGTCACCGTGGAATCCGGGGCCGAGATCAAGGCATTCTGCCATCTCGAAGGCTGCCACATCAGCCGCGGCGCCACCGTCGGCCCCTTCGCCCGCCTCCGCCCCGGCGCGGAACTGGCCGAGGACGTGCACGTCGGCAACTTTGTCGAAATCAAGAATGCGATCCTGGACGAGGGCGTGAAGGTCGGCCACCTGACCTATCTCGGCGACGCGCAGGTGGGCGAGCATACCAATATCGGCGCCGGCACCGTGACCTGCAATTATGACGGGGTGATGAAGCACCGGACCACAATCGGCAAGCGCGCCTTCATCGGGTCCGACACGATGCTTGTTGCGCCCGTGACAGTGGGCGATGGAGCGCTGACCGCTTCCGGTTCGGTCATCACCGAGGATGTTCCGCCCGAAGCCGTGGCGATCGGCCGGGCGCGGCAGGTCACGAAGCCAGGCTTGGCGACGCGGATGTTCGAAAAGTTGAAAGCCGTCAAGGTTTCAAAGGCAAAAGGGCATTAGAAATGTGCGGTATTGTAGGGGTACTGGGGAACCATGAGGCTGCCCCGCTGCTGGTCGAGGCGCTGAAGCGGTTGGAATATCGGGGCTACGACTCTGCCGGGATCGCCACCGTGAATGCGGGCAAGCTGGACCGGCGCCGTGCGGTGGGAAAACTCGTCAACCTGTCCGACCTTTTGGTCCATAACCCGTTGGCCGGAAAAGCCGGAATCGGCCATACCCGCTGGGCCACCCATGGCGCGGCGACGGAGAAGAACGCCCATCCGCACCGCGCGGGCGGGGTCGCGGTCGTCCACAACGGCATTATCGAGAACTTCCGCGAGCTGCGCGCCGAACTGGTCGCCGACGGCTACCGCCAGGAATCCGAGACCGACACCGAGACGGTCGTCCTCCTCGTGAAGCGTGCGATGGACCGCGGCGCCTCACCCGTGGACGCCGCGCAGGACACACTCGCCCGCCTGCATGGGGCCTTCGCGCTCTGCTTCCTCTTTGATGGCGAGGACGATCTGCTGATCGCCGCCCGCAAGGGCAGCCCGCTGGCCATCGGCTGGGGCGACGGCGAGATGTTCGTGGGCAGTGACGCCATCGCGCTGGCACCGATGACCGACAGGATCACCTATCTGGAAGAGGGCGACTGGGCCGTCGTCACCCGCGCCGGGGCCGAGATCTTCGACGCACAGAACCGCCGCGCCAATCGGGCCGAGACCCACATCGCGCTGGACGCGACGCGGATCGAGAAGGCGGGCTACAAACATTTCATGTCCAAGGAAATCGCCGAACAGCCGGTGGTCATTGCCGATGCGCTGAAGCACTACTGCACCCCAGAGGGCGCCCTCAACCTGCCGAAAGGCATTGATTTCAAGGGTATCGCCCGTGTCACGCTGGTCGCCTGCGGTACGGCTTCCTATGCCTGCCATGTCGCGAAATACTGGTTCGAGCAGATCGCGGGCCTGCCAGCCGACATCGACATCGCCTCCGAGTTCCGCTACCGCGAGCCGGTCCTGTCACCGGCCTCGATGGCGATCTTCGTCAGCCAGTCGGGCGAAACCGCCGACACGCTGGCCGCCCTCCGCCACGCGACGGGCAAGGTGGCCAGGGTGGTTTCGGTCGTCAACGTGCCCACCTCCTCCATCGCCCGCGAAAGCGATCTGGCGCTACCGATCCTGGCGGGGGTGGAGGTCGGTGTCGCCTCGACCAAGGCCTTTACCTGCCAGCTGACGGTCCTCGCCCTCATGGCGCTGAAGGCCGCCAGCGATCGCGGCCGGATCGATGCGTCAACGCTCAAGACGCGGCTCACTTCGCTTTCCGCCCTGCCCGGACTGATGAATGCCGCCTTGTCGCTGTCGGACCCCATATCCAGGGTGGCCGAAGATCTGGCCAGGGCGCAGGACATCCTGTTCCTCGGTCGCGGGTCAATGTTCCCGCTGGCGCTTGAAGGTGCGCTGAAACTCAAGGAAATCAGCTACATCCACGCCGAAGGTTATGCGTCTGGTGAACTGAAGCACGGCCCCATCGCGCTGATAGACGCAGCGGTCCCGGTGATCGTCCTGGCGCCCAAGGACGCGCTTTTCGACAAGACCGTCTCGAACATGCAGGAGGTGATGGCGCGGCACGGCAAGGTGCTGCTCCTCTCCGATGCCGCCGGGATCGCGGCGGCGGGACAGGGCACCTGGAAGACGCTGGCGCTTCCCACCGTCGATCCACTCTGGGCGCCGATCCTCTATGCCGTCCCGGCGCAGCTGTTGGCCTATCACACCGCCATCGCCAAGGGCACCGATGTGGACCAGCCGCGAAACCTGGCGAAATCGGTGACGGTGGAATGACCATCACCCTTCAGGACGCGCTGGCGGCGCTCGAGGCCGAAGCCGACCCCGAACGCGCGGTCGCCGAGGCGGCCTATCTCAAGTCGCCCCGTCGCGTGCTGGGCCTGCGGGTGCCGCGGATCACCGAACTGGCGACGGCCTGGCGCGAGGGTTTGTCGGTGGAAGAGCGCGTGGCGCTGGCCGACGGCCTCTGGCGCTCGGACATCCACGACGCAAGGGTGGCGGCGGCGAAGCTGCTGACCCAGGCGCGGTTGCGTCCGGACCAGGGCGTCTGGGACCTGATCGCCAGCTGGGTGCCCCAGTTCGACGGCTGGGCCTTGGCCGACCACGCCTCCGATGCCGGCGCCCGGCGGCTGGTGGCCGATCCGTCGCGGCTGGACCAGGTGGAGGGCTGGGTGACAAGCCCGCATATGTGGACCCGCCGCGCGGCTTTGGTGATGACCCTGCCTTGGACCAAGCAGAATTTCCCGACGGATCAGGACCTTGCGATCCGGCAGCGCGTGCTGGGCTGGTGCGCCCAACTGGCCCCGGACCGCGACTGGTTCATCCAGAAGGCCGTGGCCTGGTGGCTGCGCGACCTGTCGAAGCACGATGCGGCGGCGACGCGGGCCTTCCTCGCCGCGCATGGCGAGATGCTGAAACCCTTCGCCCGGAAAGAGGCTGCGCGGCATCTTACCTGACCTCCTCGTGCGACTTCGTCTTCTCGTCGCGAGGAGTGACGAAGTCCACGACGAGCCATCCTCACGCCCCGCGGTACCGCCTCCAGCCGATCCGGTCGAAGAGCGGCCCGTAGATCCCCGCCAGCGCCCGGATACCATGCCCATCGGTCCGCCAGGCGGGCTCCCACGCCTTCGTGGCGATCCCGAGGATACGGGGGGCAATCATCCCCTCCGCCTGTGAGTCCTCGGTGGTGAACTCGCCCCAGAAGCAGGCCTGCACCCCGGCGATGCGCGGGGCGATGTCCTCGGCCCCCTTCGGCACCGGGTTCCAGTCGACGGTCTTTTCCAGCGGAACGAACCCCGCCCAGGCCGCGCCCCAGTCGTCCGGATCGTCCGAATGGGCGAGGTCGAAATAGGCGGTCCGCGCCGGGCACATCACCACGTCATGCCCCCGCCGCGCGGCTTCCACCCCCGGCCCCTGCCCCGTCCAGCTGAACAGAAGCGCGCCGTTGCCGATGCCGCCCTGCACCCCCTTCGCCGCCTCCTCCCAGGCCGCGACGCGGATGCCCTGCGCCACCAGCCCCTCCGCCAGCTTCGCCAGCATCCAGCCCTGCAGGTCATCCGAAGTCCGAAGCTCCTCGCGCGCCTTCAGCGCCGCCACGGCGGGCGAACCGTCCCAGGCCCCGTGCGGCGCCTCGTCCGCGCCAAGGTGGATCATGCCGAAGGGGAACAGCCCTGCCACTTCCTGTACCAGGGGTTGCAACAGCTCCCAGGTCGCGGGCATCGCGGGATTCACGATGTTGTCGATATAACCCTGGACCGAGGCCTCCTCGCCATTGTCGCCGGGGTCGCGCAGGCCGGGGATCGCCTTGACCATGCCGTGCGAATGGGCGGGGACCTCGATCTCCGGCAGCACCTCGATGTGCAGCGCCTTGGCCCGCGCCAGCACAAGCGCCACGTCGGCCTTCGAATAGCTACCCCCCGCCCGTATGCCGCCGCCGAAGACGCCCGGCACCAGCTCGCCCTCGCCCCGGAAGGCGGTGCGTTGCCAGAGGAGGGGCTGGGTCTCGACCTCCAGCCGGAAGGCCTCGTCGTCAGAGAGATGCCAGTGGAAGCGGTTCAGCTTGAGGAGCGCCATCAGGTCGAGGAGGCGCAGGATGAAATCGACGCCGAAGAAATGCCGCGCGCAATCAAGATGTTGCCCACGCCAGCCGAAGCGCGGCTGGTCTTCGATCACGCCGCAGGGAAGCTTGCCGCCACAGGTCTCGCGCAAGGTCAGGAGCGTGATCCCGGTGTAGTGCAGCCCCGCAGGTCCGCCCACCGCGACCGACAGGCCCGCCGGTGCGATGGTCAGGCGATAGCCCTCTGGCCTAAGTGCTGCCTCCTCCGTCACCGCCAGTGGCAGCCCCCCCGGCACAACCAGCGGCGCCAGCCCCAGCCTCTCTGCCAGGTCCGCCACGCCCTCCAGCCCCTCGACCGGAGACAGCGCGGCGAAACCGATCTCCCCGCCCGAAGCGCGCCACTCTGTCGGCTGCGGGACCAGCGGCAAACGCCCGGCCTCCAGTGCAGGCGCAGGTGGCCCCTCCGCCTCCCGCAGGCCGAGGCCGGCGCCCGGCGGCAGCGGCAGGCACTCCTTCCCCACCCGCAGATACGGCCCCAGCGGCAGCCAGGCCCGGTTGCGCGGGAAGTAATCTGCGTTGGCGTGCTCCAGCACCACCTCATGCACCGCGCCTGCCGCAAGGTCCGGCAAGGCGACCTCGGCATAGCCCGCCACCCGCCGGACGAGCGTGCCGCCTGAGACCACCGTCGGCGCGGCCATCAGCGAGAAGCAGAAGACCGGCGCGGCAAGCGGGCGATCCGTGCCGATGGCGCACAGGATCTGCCGCCCCTCGATCCGGGCGGAAAAGCTCAGGGTCATGGCGCGTCCAGCCTCAATTCGGCAATGAAATCATAGATGTCGCTGCGGTATAGCCCCCGCGTGAACTCGATCGGCCGCCCCGAGGGCAGATAGGCCGTCCGGTCGATCCGCAGCACCGCCGCCCCTTCCGGCAGGAGCAACAGCTTGGCATCCGCCGCCGTCAGGTTCACCGCCGTGATCCGCTGCACCGCCCGCGTCGGTGCCTTCCCCGATGCCCGCAGCACGTCATATAGCGAGGTTTCCACCACTTCGGGGTTGGGCAGCACATCGGTCGGCAGCGAGGACCATTCCAGCGCCAGCGCTGTCTCGTCGGCAAAGCGCAACCGCTCCACCCGCGCCACCCGATCCCCGGCCGGAAGCCCCAGCGCGATGGTTTCGTCCGGCGTGGGCAGGAACAGCCCCCGGCGCAGGATGCGGCTGGACGAAGTCTTGCCACGCTGGCGCATGTAGTCGGTGAAGGACAGAAGCGCCGAGAGCGACTGCTCGATCCGCGACCGCGCGGGTTTGACGAAAGTACCTGCGCCGCGCCGCTGTTCCAGCACGCCGTCCTCGACCAGCTGGCTGACCGCCTTCCTCACCGTCACGCGGGAGACATCGGCGATCAGAGCCAGCTCGCGTTCCGGCGGAAGCTGGCTGTCCGGCGGCAGTTCACCGCCCGCGATGGCCGCCGAGAGATGGCGGTAAAGCTGCTCGTACCGCGGCCCGCGCGCGGCGCGAAACCACGCTTCGGGGCGGTAGAGCGCCTGATCGTCTTCCATCGGAAGCCCCCGAATTGGTATTGTTTTGACGGAACCAATTCCATCGCTTCTTGCCAGAAGGGCCGATTTTCGGCGCGAAAACAAGGGAAAATCGCGCCGCTTCCGATTTTTTCGGTAACTTGGTATTATGATGGTAGCAAATCAGATGTTTTTTGGTATCGTCAGGACAACAAGATGATTCGACCCGCGCCGCCCTGCCAGGCGGCCCAGGCTGGACAGGGGGAACCGCATGACGCTTGCCGTCGAAACCGCCGCGCCGGAACGGATGCAGCGCCGCGAGCTGTCCGACCGCGCCTTTGCCTGGCTCCTGATTGCGCCCGCATTGCTGTTCATCGCCGTCATCGTGGTCTGGCCGCTGATCGAGACGATCCGCCTCTCCTTCACCGACGCCACGCTCGGCGGCGAGAACTGGGTCGGCGCGGCAAACTACACCGTCCTCTTCGGCGACCCGAAATTCTGGCAGACCGTGGGGCGCACCTTCTACTGGATGGTCCTCGCCGTCAGCCTGAAGCTGGTGGTCGGGCTGATCGGCGCCACGCTTTTGAACGCCGCCATTCCGGGCAAGGCGCTGTTCCGCGTGCTGGTCATGCCGCCCTGGGTGATCCCGGTCGCCATCGGGGTCATCGGCTGGAAATGGATGTACAACGGCTATTTCGGGCTGATCTCGGGCCTGTTGCAGGAATTCGGCCTGGTGCAGGACCGCGTCGCCCTCCTCGCCACCAAGACCTCGGCCTTCTACTCGGCCATCGTCACCGATGTCTGGGTCGGCACCCCGATGGTGACGCTGTTCTTCCTCGCCGCGATGCAGGGCGTCAGCAAGGACCTTTACGAGGCCGCCTGGGTCGACGGCGCCGGGCGCTGGTATCGTTTCCGCCGCATCACCATTCCCCAGATCATGCCAGTCATTGTCTCGATGGCGCTCCTCTCCGCGATCTGGACCTTCAACAGCTTCGAGATCATCTGGATTCTCACCGAAGGCGGCCCGCGCGGGGCGACGACCACCCTGATCATCGACACCTACAAGGTCGCGATTTCCGCCCAGCGTTTCGGCGAGGGCGCGGCGCGGGCGGTGGTGATCGTGGTGCTGCTGGCGTCCTTCTCGCTCTTCTACCTGTGGTTCCTGAACCGCGTGAACCGCCGTTACGGCGCCAAGTAAGAGAGGGGCGAAATCATGCAGATCGACAAGCTCTCGTTCCTCCAGAAGATCGGCGTCTACATCGCCACCTTCTTCTTCCTCCTCTTCATCCTGATGCCCTTCATCGAGATGATCCGCGTCTCGCTCCGCCCCATGAGCCACCTGATGACCGCCGAATTCTCCTGGTGGTCCGAGGATTTCAGCCTGCAAGCCTACCGCGATATGTGGAACACGGTGCCGCTTCTGGGGCGCTACATCTTCAACTCGATCTTCGTCGCCTCGGCCGTGACCGTGATCACCATGATCGTGGTCATACCCGCTGCCTACGCCTATGCCCGTCTCGACTTTCCGTTCAAGTCGCTGTCGCTGGGCGGGTTCCTGGCCGTGAACATGTTCACCGGGGCGGTGCTGCTGATCCCGCTCTACCGGGTGCTGCGCTCGCTCGGGATGCTCAACACCTACTGGGCGATGATCATCCCCGGCGTGGCCTTCCTGATCCCGACGGGCATCTGGCTTCTCCGGTCGTACCTGGAGAAGATCCCGCGCGAACTGGAGGAGGCCGCCTTCGTCGACGGTGCCTCGCGGCTTTACACCCTGCGCCGGGTGGTGATCCCGCTCGCCGTCCCCGGCCTGATCGTCGTCGGCACCGCCGTCTACATCGGCGCCTATGCCCAGCAGTTCCTGTTCGCCATCACCTTCAACAACGTCCGCGAAATCCAGCCGCTTCCCGCCGGCCTGTTCGAGTTTGTCGGCTACCAGGACACCACCTGGAACGAGCTGATGGCCGCCGCCCTGACCGGCATCACCCCGGTGATGATCGTGTTTCTGTTCCTCCAGAAGTTCCTCGTCGCGGGCCTCACCGCCGGCGCGGTGAAAGAATGACCAACCAAGACCACCAACAAGGGAGACTACGAATGACCCATCTCAAGACCCTGACGGTCGCCGCAGGCCTGATGGCCGGAACGGCGCTCTCGGCCCAGGCGCAGGAGCTGCATTTCATCATGTGCGGCGGCGAAGTGCGCCCCGCCGACCAGGTGGTGATCGACAAGTTCCAGGCCGACAATCCCGGCGTCACCGTGAAGATGGAAGCGGTGGAATGGGGCACCTGCCAGGACAAGTCGATGCAGCTCGCCGCCGCGGGCGACCCGCCGGACGTGGCCTACATGGGGTCCCGCACCCTGCGCCAGTTGGCGAAGAACGACCTGATCGTTCCCGTCACCTTCACCCCCGAGGAAGAGGCCGTGTTCCAGCCCGGCGTGCTGAAGACCGTGACCAACGGCGGCCAGTACTGGGGCATCCCGCACGCCTTCTCGACCAAGGCGCTCTACATCAACTGCACCGTGGTCGAAGCCGCCGGGGCCGAATGCAAGGCGCCCGCCGACTGGACCGAGCTTGTGGCTCTGGCGAAGACCGTGACCGACAACACCGACGCCGCAGGCATCGGCATCGCGGGCAAGGATTTCGACAACACGATGCACATGTTCCTCGACTTCCTCTATTCCAACGGCGGCAAGGTCTACAACGACGACGGCACCCCGGCGCTTGACAGCAAGGAAACCCGCGAAACCCTGCAACTCTATGCAGACCTCCTGCCCTACATGGAATCGGGCCCGACCGAATGGGAACGCGACCAGATGAAGGACCTCTTCAACGACCGGCAGATCGCCATGTACGTGAACGGACCCTGGGGTGAAGGCCAGCACAAGGAAAAGGTTCCGAACCAGATCATCGTCCCCGTCCCGCACGGCCCCTCGGGCACCAACGGCACGATCCTGATCACCGACTCGCTCGCCGTCTTCAAGGGCACCGGGAACGAGGAACTGGCGACCAAGCTTGCCAAGGCGCTGACCTCGGGCGAGGCGCAGTATGACCTCGACATGACCTGGGGTCTGACGCCGATCCTCGACTACGAGAAGCTCGGCATGACGGATGTCTTCTACACCAAGGGCAACTGGCCGGTCTTCGTCGCGGGCATCTCGACCGGCGGGCCGGAGCCGATGGTCGAGGACTTCAAGGCCCTGCAGGCCGTCTTCACCAACATGATCCAGGGCATCATGCTGGGCGAAGGCACCGTGGACGAGCTGGTGACGCAAGCGGGTGTCGAACTCGCCGCCGTCCGCTGATCAGAACCGGGGGCGCGGCCAATCGCGCCCCCACCCTTCCGCCCTTCCTCTCCAAGGACGCGTCCATGGCCACGCTCGATCTCCAGTCCATCACCAAGTCCTTCGGCGCGGCCCAGGTGCTGACCGGCATCGACCTTGCCATCCGAGACAAGGAATTCGTGGTCTTCGTCGGCCCCTCCGGCTGCGGCAAGTCCACGCTCCTGCGCATCATAGCCGGGCTTGAAGCCGCAACCTCCGGCCAGATCCTGATCGACGGCACCGACGTTTCCGCCGCCGCCCCGGTCGACCGCGGCATCTCGATGGTGTTCCAGAGCTACGCGCTCTACCCCCATCTCTCGGTCTTCGAGAACATCGCCTTCCCCCTCCGCGTCGCCCGCCTGCCCGAGGCCGAGGTGAAGCAGAAAGTCGGTCGCGCCGCTGAAATCTTGCAACTGACCGAGAAGCTCAGCCTGAAGCCCGGCCAGCTCTCCGGCGGCCAGCGCCAGCGCGTCGCCATCGGCCGCTCCATCGTGCGCAACCCCAAGGTCTTCCTCTTCGACGAGCCGCTCTCCAACCTCGACGCAGCCCTCCGTGGCGAGATGCGCGTCGAGCTTTCCGCCCTGCAACGCGACCTCGACGCCACCATGGTTTACGTCACCCACGACCAGGTCGAGGCGATGACGATGGCCCACCGCATCGTCGTCCTCAACAAGGGCCGGATCGAACAGTTCGGCACGCCGATGGAGCTGTACCACCACCCTGCGACCAAATTTGTCGCCACCTTCATCGGCCAGCCCAACATGAACCTCCTGCCCGCCACCGTCACCGGCACCGGGGCCGAAGGGGTCACGGTCGAGTTCCACGGCGGCGCGCGGATGACCCTGCCGGTCGAGGCCGCAACGGCTCGCAAGGGCGACAGCGTCGATGTCGGCGTCCGCCCCGAGAACCTGAAGCTCGGCCAGGGCATTGCCATGCGCCTCCGTGTCCTCGAACGCCTCGGCGGCACCGCCATCGCCTATGGCCAGATGGCCGACGAGCTGAAGCTCTGCGCGGCACTTTCCGGCGACACTACCGTGCATGAGGGCGAGGAGATCGGCCTGACCTTCTCCCCCGCCGACGCCCATGTCTTCGACACCCAGGGCCGCGTAATGCGGCGGCGGCAGGCCCCTGCGCTCGCCGCCTGAAAGGAGACCACAATGCGTATTGTCACGTCAGGCATCGGTCTGCGGGCCGGTCATGTCTTGACCACACTCAAGGAAGAGATGCCGGAAGCCGAGATCGTCGGCTACTACGACCCCCAGCCCACCCATCTTTCGATGATCGGCGAGGACACCCCGCGCTACCCTTCCGTCGAGGCAATGCTCTCCGACGCGCGGCCGGACCTCTACTGCGTCTTCTCCCCGAACGTCTTCCACCTCGACCAGATCCGCCTGGGGCTGGAGGCAGGCGTGCAGATCTTCACCGAAAAGCCCGTCGTCGTCTCCATCGAGGAAACCCTCGAACTCGCGCGCCTCCTTGCAAAACACGGCGGTACCAACCGCGTCATGGTCGGCCTCGTCCTGCGCTACTCGCAGCACATGGTCGACCTCCGCGCCGCCCAGTCGCAGGGCTGGCTCGGCGATGTCACCAGCCTTGAAGCCAACGAACACATCGGCCCCTACCACGGCGCTTTCTTCATGCGCGACTGGCGCCGCAAGACCGGCCTCGCCGGTGGCTTCATGCTGGAGAAATGCTGCCACGACCTCGACATCTACAACATGGTCACCGGCTCGCGCCCCGCTCGCGTCGCCAGTTTCGGCGGGCGCAAAAGCTTCGTCCCCGCCAACGCGCCGAAGTCGAATGCCGAGGCCGAAATCTTCCACGTCAAGAAATCCGTCTGGGAATCGACCGACGATCCCTTCCTGTCCGACGGCGACATCATCGACTACCAGACCGCGATCCTTGAGTACGAGACCGGTGCCTCCCTCGCCTTCCACACCAACCTGAACGTCCCCGACGAACACCGCCGCTTCTGCGTGATCGGCACGCATGGCATGGCCGAGGGCGACTTCGTGCGCGGCTTCCTGAAAGTCACCGCCCGCGACGGCCGCCGCCTTGCCGACCACGACTACACGCAAGGAACGGCGATGAAGGGCGCACACTACGGCGCCGACCAGCTCATGTGCCGCGACATCACCGCCTACCTGCGCGGGCAATCCGGCGCGCTTCCCGTCTCCATCCTCGACGCGATGGAGGCGGGCATCGCCGCAATTGCGCTGGACCAGGCCCGTGTGACCGGCCAGGTGGTCGACCTCACCGACACCTGGGCCGCGCTCGACAGACACGGCCTGCGCCAATGACCCACCCGGTCTTTCATACTGGCCCAAATATCCCCGCCGGAGGCTCCGCGACCACCCCCCGCGCAACCGTTTCCGCCGTACACGACGCCAACCGCAAGCGCCTCCCCTCCCCCTCGTGGGGAGGGGCCGGGGGTGGGGGGCTCCGTCGTCCCGAAAGCCGCACCTGTCCCCCCTCCCGCATCCGGGCCGCAAGATGATCGACCTTCCCCCCGACGCCGGGCAGCACATGGCCCGCGAGATCGCCGAGGCCCCGGCCGTCTTCGCCGCCTCCGTCGCGCAACCCGTCGCCCTCCCGGACCTGACCGAACTCCGCGCGATCTACACCGTTGCCCGCGGCTCCTCCGACGCCGCCGCCAACGTCCTCTCCTACGAGATCATGCGCGAAACCGGCCTGCCCGTGACCTCGCTCCCCCCTTCGATCTTCTCGCTCGGGGAAGGCGTCCGCCTGACCGGCGCCGCCGTCCTCGTCGTCTCTCAATCCGGCGCTTCGCCCGACCTAGTCCGCTCCGCCCAAGGTGCGCGCGCGAACGGGGCCACCGTCCTCGCACTGACCAACGCACCCGAAAGCCCGGTCGAGGCCGCAGCCGACCTCATCCTCCGCATCGGCGCAGGCCCGGAACTCGCCGTGCCCGCCACCAAATCGGTGATCGGCGCGATCGCGGGCGGCATGGCGCTGCTCTCCGCACTCGCCCCGGCCTATGCCTCCCGCGCGAAAGCCTCCGCGCAGGCCTTCGCGGCCCTGCACGGCAAAACCCTGCCGCAGACCCGCGCGATCCTCGCCGCGCTCCTGCGCGCCTCCCATGTCTATGTCATCGGCCGCGACACCGGCTTCGGCGCGGCGCAGGAACTGGCGCTGAAGCTCAAGGAATGCTGCGCCCTTCACGCCGAGGCCTATTCCAGCAGCGAAGTCCTGCACGGGCCCCTGCAACTGGTGACGAACCCGCTCCTGATCCTGATCCTCGACACCGAAGCGCCGCAGGTTCAGGACAGCCTCGACACCGCCGAAGCCCGCTTCCGCGCCGCTGGCGGAACCGTGGTTCGCCTCCGCCCCTCCGACGCGGGCGCGACCGGCCTCACCCCGGCCGCCGCCGCCGCCGCGCTCCTTTGCCTCACCTACCCGCTTGTCCTGCAAACCGCCCTCGCGCTGGGGCTCGACCCGGACCGTCCGACGACGCTTGCCAAGGTGACGCAAACCCGATGACCCGCCCCTCACCTTCCCTCTTTGCCCAAATATCCCCGCCGGAGGCAGCCTCCGCAGCCAGAGGCGCTGTCTACCACCGCACCGCACCAAGGCCTGCCACAAGCGCCCCCCTCCCCCTCGTGGGGAGGGATGGGGTGGGGGGCACCCGACCGATCCACGAAGCGAAAGCCCGATGACCGACCTCACCCGCCACGCCACCTTCCGCGAAATCCTTTCCCAGCCCGCGATCTGGCGCGACTGGGGAGCCCGCCTGCCCGTCGCCGACCTTCGCCGGTGGATAGCCCAGACCGACACCGACGAAGTCTGGCTCTGCGGCGCTGGAACCTCCGCCTATATCGGCGACATCCTCGCCGCGGGCCTAGAAGGCCAGCAGGTTGATGGAAGAACAGGCCCCCGCCTGCGTTCCGTCCCCACCACCGACATCGTCGCCCGCCCCCGCGCCTACCTCACCGGCCAACCGAAACTCATCGTCAGCTTCGGCCGCTCCGGCAACTCCGCCGAATCCCTCGGACTCCTCGACTCAGCCGACGCCTTCGCCCCGCACTGGCCCCGCCTCAACATCACCTGCAACGCCGCCTCGGCGCTGGCCACGAGGCCCGGCGCCAGGGTCATCACCCTGCCCGAAGCCACCCATGACCAAGGCTTCGCGATGACCTCCAGCTTCTCCACCATGCTCCTGACCGCCGCCGCCCTCTTCGACACGACCCTTCCAGCCGATCAAGCCGCAAACCGCTTCCAGACCCTCGCCGACGCCCTCGCAACCCTCCTCCCCGCCTTCACCGCCCAGGCCGGATCCGCCCGCCTTCCTGCCCGCGCCGTCTTCCTCGGCTCCGGCCCCCTCTCCTTCGCCGCCCGCGAAGCCGCGCTCAAGGTGATGGAGCTGTCCGCCGGACAAATCCCCGCGCTCTGGGATTCGACACTCGGCTTCCGCCACGGCCCGAAAAGCTTCACCACACCCGACACCGACCTCTGGCTTTTCCGTTCCGCCGACCCCAACACCCGCGCCTATGACGACGACCTCCTGGCCGAGCTTTGCACCCAATTCCCCGGCAGCACCGTCACCACTCCCGACATCCCGCACCCGTTCGGCGATCTCTGGTCTGCCCCCCTCTACGTCGCCCTCGCCCAGATCCTCGCCGTCACCTGGTCCGACGCGCTTGGACTCAATGTCGACGATCCCTTCGCAGGCCAGGGCACCCTCACCCGCGTCGTCTCCGGCGTGAAACTCCACCCGGTGACGCCATGATCGCGGCGGGCATCGACCTCGGCGGCACCAAGATCGAGGCGCAGGTCTTCGCCCCCGACTGGTCGCTCGCCGCCCGCCACCGCTGGCCCACGCCAAAGGACTACCCCGTCCTCGTCGCCGCGATGGCCGAGGCGATCCGCTGGTGCGAAACGCATGGCACCAACCTCCCCATCGGCATCTCCGCCGCGGGCCTCGTCCACCCCGAAACCGGCCTTGCCCTAACCTCCAACCTCTCCGCCACCGGCAAGCCCTTCCCCGCCGACATCGCCACCGCAGCAGGCCGCAAGATCGCCTGGATCAACGACTGCCGCGCCCTCACCCTCTCCGAGGCCACCCTCGGAGCGGCAAGGGGCGCCGACCCCGCCGTCGGCCTGATCCTCGGCACCGGCGTCGCCGGAGGCGTGGTGACAGGCGGCCGTCTCCTCCCCTCGCCCGCCGCCACCGGGGGCGAGTTCGGCCACTTCCCCCTCGCCGCCGGTCCCGTCACCGCCCACAACCTCCCCCTCCTCACCTGCGGCTGCGGTCGCCTCGGCTGCGTCGAGACCTATCTCTCCGCCCCCGGCCTTTCCCGCATCGCCGCCCACCTGACCGGCCAGACCCACGCTCCCGAAACCGTGGTCGCCGGTCGCGCCACCACTCCCTGCTTCGCCATGGCCTGGGACATCTGGCTCGACCTGGCGACCGAATTCCTCGTGACCCTCTGCTTCACCCTCGACCCCGAGGTCATCGTCATCGGCGGCGGCCTCTCCCGCGCCCCCGGCCTGACCGCGGACCTGACGAGACGCCTCGCCCAAGCCACCCTGAAAACCTTCCCGATCCCCGCCATCCGCCTCGCCGAGGGCGGGGATGCCAGCGGGGCGCGCGGCGCCGCCCTCCACGCCCTGAACGAGGCCGAACATGCCTGACCTCCGCCAGATCATCGCCCGGAACCGCGCCGGGGAGCCCATCGCCATCCCCTCGGTCTGCACCGCCCACCCCGACGCCCTGGAAGCCTCGCTCACCCTCGCCGAAACCCTCGACCAGCCGATCGTGGTCGAAGCCACCTCGAACCAGGTCAACCAGGACGGCGGCTATACCGGCCTGATGCCCGCCGCCTTCATCCGCTTCGTCGCCGACATCGCCACCCGCGCTGGGGTCGACCCCGCCCGCATCCTCTTCGGCGGCGACCATCTCGGCCCGCAAGCCTGGCGCAAGCTTCCGGCGACGCAAGCGATGGACAAGGCGCACCGCATGGTCGCGGACTACGCCGCCGCAGGCTTCACCAAGATCCACCTCGACTGCTCAGAAGGCTGTGCCGGAGAGCCCGCCCAGCTCACCGACGAAATCACCGCCAGCCGCTCCGCCGCACTGGCCGCCACCGCCCTTCGACACGCGCCCGACCCCGCCGCCCTCCTCTTCGTCATCGGCACCGAAGTCCCTCCCCCCGGCGGCGCGCGGACCGACGACCATGGCGATATCCCGCCGACAACACCCGCCTCCGCCAGCGCCACCCTCGCCGCCCATGCCGAAGCCTTCCGCGCCCTCAATCTTCCCCTCGACCAGATCGGCGGCCTCGTCGTCCAGCCCGGCGTCGAGTTCTCTCCGATGGAGGTTCACCACCTTCCCCTCGCCCGCAAGCCCCACCTTCTCGACGCCCTGAAAGACTGGCCCGGCCTCTGCCTCGAAGCCCATTCCACCGACTACCAGCACGCCGCCGCCTACCCCCGTCTCGCCGAGCTTGGCTTCGCCTTCCAGAAGGTCGGCCCCGCCCTGACCTTCGCCTGGCGCGAGGCGCTCTATGCCCTCGATGCCCTGCGTTCCCAGAACGGCTGGGCCAGCGGCCCCTCTCTTGCGGACACGATGGAACAGGTGATGCTGGCGAACCCCGCCCACTGGCAGGCGCATATCCACGGGCAAACCGCTGATCCGCGCAGCGAGCGCCACTTCGGCCTCGCCGACCGCATCCGCTACTACTGGCCCGACCCGAAGGCGCGAGAGGCCGTCCAGCGCCTGATGACCGACCTCGCCGACAAACGCCTGCCCGACCCGATGCTCCACGCGCATTTCCGCGAAGACGAGATTGCCACCGCCCGCGCCAACGCCTATCCCCTGCCCCGCGCGCTGGCGCTCGCCCGCGTGCAAACCGCTCTCCGCCCCTATTTCTTCACGGGACCCCGGTCATGACCGCAACACCCGACCTCTGGCTCCTTCCCGACGCGATCTTCGACGGCAGCCGCCTCCGCCCCGGCGCGGCCCTCGGCATCGCCCAGGGTCGCAGCCTCCAGATCGCTGAAGCTCCGCCCCCCGGCGCCCCGGTCCGTCGCATCAGCGGCATCCTGACCCCCGGCTTCCTCGACCTGCAAGTCAACGGCGGCGGCGACGCGCTCCTGAACAACGACCAGTCGCCCGAGGCCCTGCACCGCATGGCCGCCGCCCACCGCCGCTTCGGCACCGTCGGCATCCTGCCCACCGTCATCACCGACGCCCCCGAAGTCCTGGCCCGCGCCGTCGACGCCACCCTTGCCGCCCAGGCCGAGCCGCAGCCCGACCGCAGCCTCCTCGGCCTCCATATCGAGGGCCCGCATCTTTCGATCCCCCGCCGCGGTACCCATGCGCCGGAATGGGTCCGCCCCTTCGACGCCAGCACGCTGGCCCATGTCCAGCTCCTCCGCGCCGCAGGCCTCTTCGTCAAGATCACCGTCGCGCCGGAAAGCACCACCCCGCAGGACGTGGCCCGCCTCGCAGGCCTCGGGGCCGTCGTCTCCATCGGCCATTCCGACGCCACGGCAGATGAGGTCCGCACCCTCCTCGACGCAGGCGCCACCTGCTTCACCCATCTCTTCAACGCCATGTCGCCGATGCTGAACCGCGCCCCTGGCGTGACCGGCGCCTGCATCAACTCCTCGGCTTACGCGGGCATCATCTGCGACGGTATCCATGTCGCCGACGAGATGGTCGGCCTCGCCATCCGCGCGCGGCCCCTCCCCGGCCGGATGTTCCTCGTCTCCGACGCGATGAGCACCGTCGGCGGCTCCGGCCACCTGCGCCTTTACGGCCGCGACGTCTGGCTGAAGGACGGCCGCCTGGTCAACGCGGAAGGCTCCCTCGCCGGGGCGCATGTCACCATGGCCGAAGGCCTCCACCGCCTGATCACCATCGTCGGCACCCCGCCCGAAACCGCCCTCGACATGGCCGTGGCCGCCCCCGCCCGCCTCCTCGCCCGTCCCGACCTCGCCAGCCCCGAACACCGCGACGCAGCCGACCTCCTGCTCCTCGCCCCGGACTGGACCGTCAACGGCACCGTCGCCGACCTCCTCGAAGCCCAGCCCGCCTGAGCCCGCAGCCTTTCATCTTTGCCCAAATATCCCCGCCGGAGGCACCTGCCCGGCACCGGACCAGGACCTTTCATACTGGCAGAAATATCCTGGGGGTTTGGGGGTGAAACCCCCATCCGCCGAGGAGGAGGGCGCAAGCCCCGACGACGAGACAAAAGCCTCGCGCGTCAGCGCTCAATTCGAGAACCGCCCGTCGCCGGCTGTCACGGCCCGTAGACCGTCATCTCCGGCAGCTCCGTCAAGGGCAACCCCAAAGCCTGGAACGCCGCCAGCGACAGAAGCGCCCCGCCCGTTCCCGGTCGCAATTCGACGGCCAGGCTCTTGCCCGCCGCCGTCACGATCCGCCCCTGCGCCTTCTCCTTCACCAGCGCGGACGACAGCCAGATCCCCTGCTCCGCCGGCGGACCCAGCGCCACGACCACGCGGCCGAGTTCGCGCTCGCCCCCCGCCGCCGGGGCCGCCAGCGCCGCCGCCTTCTCCTCGGCGGTGGTCTTGTCCAGCACCTCCGCGCTCACCGCGCCGGTCCCCAGCACGGCGGTCGACACCGCAGGCGCGAACTCCGTCGCCGGTTGCGGCTCGACCGGCCCGGTCGCGGCGGTCGGTCCCCCGGCCTTCTGGAACAGGGCACAGCCCGACAGGGCCAGGGCGACAAGCGACAGGAGCACGAACTGTTTCATGCGCCGCAGCCTAGCCTGCCGCCCCCCGCCCCGCAATCGTCGCATCCAGTCTTGTGCAGCCCCCCGCTGAGGCCTACCTTTCGGCCATGGCCCCGCTCATCGACCCCTTCGCCCGCGCCATCAGCTACCTGCGCGTCTCGGTCACCGACCGTTGCGATTTCCGCTGCACCTACTGCATGTCGGAACACATGACCTTCCTGCCCAAGGCCGACCTCCTCTCGCTGGAAGAACTTGACCGCCTCTCCTCCGCCTTCATCCAGTTGGGTGTCTCGAAACT
This sequence comes from Tabrizicola sp., assembly GCF_016793705.1. Classification (GTDB taxonomy): domain Bacteria; phylum Pseudomonadota; class Alphaproteobacteria; order Rhodobacterales; family Rhodobacteraceae; genus Tabrizicola. The sequence continues at coordinate 151,993 of NZ_JAEULO010000041.1, read as the reverse complement.
CCGCATCACCGGGGGCGAGCCGCTGGTCCGCAAGGGCATCCTCACCTATTTCGAGGCGATGAGCCGCCACCTCGAAACCGGTGCGCTCAAGGAACTCACCCTCACCACCAACGGCAGCCAGCTCGCGCGCTTCGCGCAGCCCCTCGCCGACCTCGGCGTTAAACGCGTCAACGTCTCGCTCGACACGCTCGACCCCGCGAAATTCGCCGAAGTCACCCGCTGGGGCCGCCTGCCGCAGGTGCTGGAAGGCATCGCCGCCGCCGGATCCGCAGGCCTCAAGGTCAAGATCAACGCCGTCGCCCTGAAAGGCTTCAACGAGGACGAGCTTTTCCCCCTCCTCGACTGGTGCGCGCGGGAAGGCCACGACCTCACCTTCATCGAGGTCATGCCGATGGGCGAGGACATGACCGCCACCCGCCTCGACCAGTACTGGCCGCTGAAGGATCTGCGCGCCCGCCTGGCGGAACGGCTCACCCTCACCGACCTGGCCGAACGCACCGGCGGCCCCGCCCGCTATGTCCGCGTCGAGGAAACCGGCCAGAAGATCGGCTTCATCACGCCGCTCACCCACAATTTCTGCGAAAGCTGCAACCGCGTGCGGCTGACCTGCACCGGCCAGCTCTACATGTGCCTCGGGCAGGAGGACATGGCCGACCTCCGCGCGCCCCTTCGCGCCAGCCCCGACGACGCCGTGGTCGAACAGGCGATCCGCGCCGCCATCGCGCGCAAACCCAAGGGCCACGACTTCGACTACAGCCGCCAGCAGGTCGCGGGCCAGATCACCCGCCACATGAGCCATACCGGCGGCTGAGGACTCAAATTCCTTAAGTAAGGAATTTGCCCCGGCCCGAACGCCACGCCCTATTTCGTCAGGATCAGCTTGCCCGCCCGGGTGATCCGCAGGGCGTAGATCTGCCCGTCCAGCACGATCCGCGCCAGGCTGCCGCCCTCGGTCAGCGCGCGGGCATCATGCACCGGGGTCGCATCCGCCGTGAGCCAGGGTTCGACATAGGCGTTCATTTCGACGCCTCCAGCCGTGCGATCAACGCTTTCAGCGCCGCGCCGGGCATCATTCCGGTCACGGCGATCAGCAACAGGTCCAAAAAATCGGCACGCGGGGCAGCATCACGGTCGGGCATGGTGAACTCCACCTGTTTGAAGGACACCGGGCGTGCCCGATCCGGGCTGGCTGGGTTTCTGATTATATCCCTACTAAAACAGTCAACCATGTCAAGCCTACATTCCGCTGGCCCCCGCCGCATGAGTCGCTATCCTGCCCCCCGGACCAGAGCCATGACCCAGGACCCCGCAGGAAGCCTCCTCTCCCTCCCCCCGCCCCGCCTCGCCACGCAGGCGCTGGAAAGGCTTGCGGAAACCCATTGGAGCCTCACGGGCACACTTCACCCGCTCACCTCGGAACGCGACCAGAACCACCGACTAGACGCTGCTACCGGTCCGTTCACCCTGAAGCTCGCCAACCCTGCCGAGCCCGCCGCCCTGACTGCATTCCAGACCGAGGCCCTCCAGCATGCCGCGGTCGCGGCGCCCGATCTCCCCATCCCCCGCGTGATTCCCGCAATGGATGGTCGCAGCATCATCGCCACCCCGGACGGCGCCCTGCGTCTTCTCACCTGGCTTCCCGGCACGCCCCTCGCCCACCTGCCCCGCACTCCGGACCTCGCCCGCTCCATCGGCACCGCGCTCGGCCGCCTCGACGCCGCGTTTGCCAGCTTCCACCACCCGGCGTCACGGCATCACCTCCTCTGGGACATCCAGAACGCGACGGACCTCATCCCGCTTACCCCCGCGCTCGTCCCCGACCTCAAGCCCCGCATCACCGCCGTCCTCGCCCGCTTCGCCAGCCACATCGCCCCGGCCCTCGAAACCCTGCCGCGCCAGGTGATCCACGGCGATTTCAACCCGCACAACCTCCTCGCCGATCCTGCCGAGCCGAACCGCCTCACCGGCATCCTCGATTTTGGCGACATGACACTCTCGCACCGCATCTGCGATCTCGCCGTCGCCGCTTCCTACCTGATCGACCCCGCCGATCCGACGGCGCTGCTGCTTCCCCTGACCCAAGCCTACAGCCATGCCAACCCATTGACAAAGAAAGAGATTCTTATCCTCCCCGACCTGATCACCACCCGCCTCGTCACCACGCTGACGATCACCGCCTGGCGCGCCGCCCGCTACCCGGAGAACGCGCCCTATATCCTGCGAAACGCGGCGACCTCGCGCGCAGGCCTCGATGCGCTGACCGACCCCGCCACACTTGGCCCTGCGCTCCTCCATGCCTGCGAAAGGCTCACGACATGACCCGCCAGACCGCGATGCTGAATGCCTATACCCCCGGCGCAGGCCACCTTTCTGCCGAGGATGAAGCCCTCGCCAACCGCCGCGCCCAGGCCCTCGGCCCCGCCTACCGGCTCTTCTATGAAACTCCGGTGCATCTGGTCCGCGGCCAGGGCGTCCATCTCCACGCACCCGACGGCACCGCCTACCTCGACTGCTACAACAACGTCGCCTCGGTCGGACATTGCCATCCCCGCGTGGTGCAGGCGATGGCGAACCAGGCCGCGACGCTCGCCACCCATACCCGCTACCTGCACGAGACGATCCTGACCTATGCCGAGCGTCTTCTCGCGCTTTTCCCGCCCGACCTCTCCCACGTCATGTTCACCTGCACGGGGAGCGAGGCGAACGACCTCGCGCTCCGCATCGCCCGCGCTGCGACCGACGGCACCGGGATCGTCGTCACCGACAACGCCTATCACGGCGTCACGCTCGCCACCGCCGAGATGTCGATGTCGATCGGCCCCGCCGTCGCCCCCGGGCCCGCGGTCTTCCCGATCCCCGCGCCCTCCGCCGCGAACTACCCGCAGGGCATCGCCGAAGGCTTCGCCGAGGCCGTGACCAACGCCTGCGACCGGATGGCCGCGCAGGGCATCAGGCCCGCCCTCCTGATCGTCGACACGATCTTCTCCTCCGATGGCGTCTACGCCGACCCCGCCGGTTTCCTCGCCCCCGCCGCCGCCGCGATCCGCAAGGCGGGGGGTCTCTTCCTCGCCGACGAGGTGCAGCCCGGCTTCGGCCGCACCGGCAGCCAGTTCTGGGGCTTCAAGCGCCACGACCTGATCCCCGACATGGTCTCGATGGGCAAGCCGATGGGCAATGGCTACCCGCTCGCGGGCCTTGCCCTGCAACCGCAGGTCATCGCCGACTTCGGCGCAAAAGCACGCTATTTCAATACCTTCGGCGGCAATGCCGTTGCCGCCGCCGTCGGCCTTGCCGTGCTCGACGTGATCCGCGACGAAGCCCTGCAACAGAACGCCGCCACGGTCGGCACGGCGCTGGCTGACGGCCTCCGCACCTTGGCCCGACGCCACGAGGCCCTTGGCGAAACCCGCGCCGCCGGTCTCTTCATCGGCCAGACCATCCAGACCGATGGCCAGCCCGACCCCGCCCGCACCGCCCGCCTGGTGAACGCGCTCCGCGACAACCGTATCCTGATCAGCTCCACCGGCCGGCAGGGCGACAGCCTGAAGATCCGCCCGCCGCTTCCCTTCAGCCTTGCAAACGTGGATCAGGTCCTCACCACCCTCGACCGCCTGCTGCCGACGATCTAGACCCGCCCTTCACCTTTGCCCAAAGATCCCCGTCGGAGGCACGCGTCCTCCAGGAATCCGTGTTTTCATACCGGTGCAAATATCCTGGGGGTTTGGGGGTGAAACCCCCATCAGCCGAGGAGGAGGGCGAAGTCCCGACGACGAGAGGAAAGCCTTGCGCGTCAGCGCTCCTTTCGAAAACCGCCCCAACCCGCACCACCGTCCGCAGGTTAAGAAATGGCTAACGCAAACCGGGAACTCATTGAGTTTAAATATAATACCGAATTTGTCCACCGTGGACACCTATCCCAGAGAATACCCCGCCCCCCGCACCGTCCGCACCGGGTCCGCCCCCCCGAACTGCATCAGGCTCTTCCGCAGCCGCCCCACATGCACGTCCACCGTCCTTGTATCGACATAGATGTCCCGCCCCCAGACCAGGTCCAAGAGCTGCTCGCGTGAAAACACCCGCCCCGGCCGCTCCATCAGCGTGACCAAGAGCTTGAACTCGGTCGGCCCCAGCTTCAGCACCTTGTCCGCCCGGTAAACCCGGTGGCTCTCGGGATCCAGCCGGATATCCTCGTGCTCCAGCACCACCCCCGCGGTCGAGGGCCGGACCCGCCGAAGCTGCGCCCTGGCGCGGGCCATCAGCTCCAGCACCGAATAGGGCTTCACCACATAGTCGTCGGCACCCGTCTCCAGCCCCCGCACCCGGTCCACCTCCTCGGCCCGCGCCGAGAGCATGATGATCGGAATGCCCCGCGTCTCGGGCCGCATCTTCAACCGCCGGCAGACCTCGATGCCGCTGACTTTCGGCATCATCCAGTCCAGGATGATGATGTCGGGCTCCTCCTCGTCGACCAGCACCATCGCGTCCTCGCCGTTGTCGGCCTGGGTCACGGCGAAGCCCTCGGCTTCCAGGTTGTAAGCCAGCACCGTCCGCTGCGCGGGCTCGTCCTCGACCAGCAGAACCCGCGGCTGCCCGCCCTTGCCCATGCTCAGTCCCTCGTTCCGGTGCTATCGACCTTGGGCCGGTCATCCCCCGGCATCTCGCCGGTCACGAGATAGATCACCTGCTCGGCGACCGAGGTGGCGTGGTCGCCCACCCGCTCGATGTTCTTGGCGATGAAATGCAGGTGCATGCAGGGTCCGATGGTGCGGGGATCCTCCATCATGTGGGTCAGGAACTCGCGGAAGATCGAGTTGTACATCTGGTCCACGTCGCGGTCGCGGGTTCGCACATCCTCGGCCAGCTTCACGTCGCGGCGGATATAGGCGTCCAGCGCGTCGGTCAGCATCTGCACCACCGCCTTCGCCAGCCGCCGGATCGCGCCCGAGGCGCCCGGAACCGGTGTCATCTGCGCCAGCACCGCCGTCCGTTTTGCCAGGTTCTTCGCATAATCCCCCGACCGCTCCAGCGCGGCGGCGATCTTCATCACGGTCAGCACCGTCCGCAGGTCGCCCGCCGTGGGGCCGCGCAGCGCCAGAAGCTGGGCGCATTGCGTGTTGATCTGCTCTTCCAGCGCGTCGATGGCCTGGTCCCCGGTCCGGACCCGCGCGGCGAGGTCCTCGTCCCGCCGGTCCAGTGCCTCGGCGGCATCCAGAAGCGCGGCTTCGACCAGCCCGCCCATCCGCATCACCCGGGCCTGCGCGGCTTCGAGGTCACGATCAAAGGCAGAAACGATATGCGCGGTGCTCATGGTCTGCTCCTTATCCGATGCGCCCGGTGATATAGGCCTCGGTCCTCGGGTCGGTCGGATTGGTGAATATCTGGGAGGTGTCGCCGTATTCGACCAGGTTCCCCAGATGGAAGAACGCGGTCTTCTGGCTGACGCGCGCCGCCTGCTGCATGGAATGCGTGACGATCACCACCGAGAACTGGCTGCGCAATTCGTCGATCAGCTCTTCGACCTGGGCCGTGGCAATCGGGTCCAGCGCCGAGCATGGCTCGTCCATCAGAAGAACCTCCGGCGAGGTCGCCACTGCCCGCGCGATGCAGAGCCGCTGCTGCTGCCCTCCGGAAAGCCCGGTGCCCGGCGCATCCAGCCGGTCCTTGACCTCGTTCCAGAGCGCGGCCTTCCTCAGCGAGGCTTCTACCACCGCATCCAGCTCGGCCTTGTTGCGGGTCAGCCCGTGAATCTTCGGCCCGTAGGCCACATTGTCGTAGATAGACTTCGGAAACGGGTTCGGTTTCTGGAACACCATCCCGACCTTGGCGCGCAACTGCACCGGATCGACGCGGGGGTCGTAGATGTCTTCCCCGTCCAGCAGGATCGTCCCCGAGACGCGGGCCGAGGCGACAGTGTCGTTCATCCGGTTCAGGCAGCGCAGGAAGGTCGACTTGCCGCAGCCGGAGGGCCCGATGAAAGCCGTCACCGTCCGGTCGAGGATATCGACGGTCACATCCTTCAGCGCGTGGTTCGTGCCATAGTGGACCTGAACCTCGCGGGCCGCGATCTTGGTGCTTTCGACCGCGATCTCGCGTTCAACCGTCCGCATGTCGTCCATCCGTCTTCCTCACGAGCTGCCGCGCCCAGACGATCTAGGCCGGTTTCGTGACGCATATGCGACGGATATGTAACAGGTGAATGACGCCGGCCCAAGATCAGGGGCGCGCCAGCAGCGTGTCGATCTCGGCCCGCGACGGCATGGCGGCAGCCGCTCCGGCGCGGGTCACGGAAATCCCCGCCGTGGCCGCGCCGAAGCGCACCGCCTCGATCACGTCGCGGCCTTCGGACAGCGCCACCGCGAAGCCGCCGTTGAAGGCATCGCCCGCGCCCGTGGTCTCCACCACCGTCCCGGCGCTGATCACCGGCACATGCACCGACCGGGTCCGGTCGCGATAGAGCGCCCCGTTCGCGCCCAGCGTCACGATCACCGCCCCGACGCCCCGCGCCATCAGCGCATCGGCGGCCTTCTCCGCCTCGGCCAGGGTCGTCACCGGCAGGCCGGTCAGCGTCTCGGCCTCGGTCTCGTTCGGGGTGATGTAGTCGCACAAAGCCAGCATCGCATCGTCCAGCGCCGCCGCCGGGGCCGGGTTCAGGATCGTTGTGACCCGCGCCGCCCGCGCGATTTCCAGCCCCCGCCGGGCCGCCGGGATCGGCTGTTCCAGCTGGGTGACGAAGACCGCCGCACTGCGGATGAGGACAGCATTGGCGTCAAGATCCTCCGGCGCGATCCGCCCCCCGGCGCCCGAGGCGACGATGATCGCGTTGTTGCCGGTGGCCGCCTCCAGGAAGATGAAGGCGGCGCCGGTGTGGCTTTCGGCGTCCACTGTCACTTCGGGGATGACTCCGGCCGCTTCCCAGACTTGCCGGGCCACCTTGGCGAAATCGTCGGCGCCGAGGCGGGTGATGAAATGCGTCCGTCCCCCTGCCTTGGCCGCCGCGACGGCCTGGTTCGAGCCCTTGCCCCCCGGCCCCAGCGCGAAATGCTGGCCGAGGATCGTCTCGCCGATCTTCGGCAGCCGGTCGGCGCGGTAGGAGGTGTCGGCGTTGAAGATGCCGAGGATCACGACGGGTTTCATGCTCAGGCCTCCGGAGGGATCACGCCCTTGCGCAGCATGAAACAGCCGTAGAAGCGCCGCTCCCCGGTCTGGATCACCGCGAAGGACTGGCGGGCCATGTCGTAGAAGGCGAAGCGTTCGATGCCGGGCAAGGGCCGGAAGCGGCCCTCGGCGCGGTCGATTTCGGCCTGGACCTCGACCTGCACCGGCGGCACCTCCTCGGGGTGGCCGACCACCTCCATCCGGCCCGCGAAATCCTCGACGAAAGTGTCCAGCGGCAGGACGGAAAGGATCGCGTTCATCGCCTCGGCGGCGGTCAGGTTCTCCATCCGCAGGAGCCTGCCGGTTACGGTCGCGCGGGCCACGGATTCCGCCGGGAAGTTGGTGTCCACGACGACCAAGCAGTCGCCATGGCCCATGGCGCGGAGCGTGCCCAGCACCTCGGCGTTCAGCCGGTTGTCGATCCCCTTCAGCACCTCGGCGCTCCTCTTGTCGCTTTGGTCAAGGATATGCCCGGCTTGCCCGGTTTAGGCAAGGAACGCGCGAGACCTCTTGCAGCGCCCTGGGGGTACGTCGCACTCTCCCTGCGACCCAGACCGGAGTTTCCCCTTGACCCCTACCCCGCCCTACCGCTGGCCCGATCCCGACCGCGACTACGCCAACGGTGATTTCATCGCCGGGGCCGCCGATTATCCGGCCCGCTGGGCCGCCAAGGCCACCGACTTTCGCAGTGCGTCGGGGAAGCGCGCGGACCTTGATCTCGCCTACGGACCGTCGCCGCGCGAGAAGCTGGACCTCTTCCTGCCTGCAGGCACGCCCAAGGGGGCGGTCGTCTTCGTCCACGGCGGTTACTGGCACCTCTTTTCCAAGGCGCACTGGTCGCATCTGGCCGCGGGGCCGTTGGCGCAGGGCTATGCGGTGGCGATGCCGAGCTATACGCTCGCCCCCGCCGCGCGGCTGGCCGAGATCACCGCCGAGATCGCGCGGGCCTGCTGGTTCGTCGGCACCCGCGTCGCGGGGCCGATGGTGGTGACGGGGCATTCCGCCGGGGGGCACCTCGCGGCGCGGATGGGGAATGCCGACCTGGCGGTGCCGGTGACGCGGGTGGTGCCGATTTCTCCGCTTTCGGAACTGGGGCCGCTGATCGAGACCGGGATGAATGCGACCCTGAGGATCGACGAAGGCGAGGCATCGGCGGAGAGCCCGGCGCGACACGCCTTGCGGGACGGGGTGACGGCGCATGTCTGGGTGGGGGCGGAGGAGCGGCCGGCCTTCCTGTGGCAGGCGCGGGTCCTGTCCGAGGAATGGGGCTGCCCCTGGACGGCCGATCCGGGGCACCACCATTTCAGCGTGATCGAGGGGCTCGCCGACCCCGGATCCGCCCTGTGCGAGGTGCTGCTGAAGGGGCTTTGAGCCGGGCTTGTCCACGGTAGACATTTCCGGATTTTCCTTCCGGCCCAATGGCTTGCCCGTGGACGTTAGGTGTTTGTTAAGCCTCCCTGCACCGCTCGTCGTTGGACTTCGTCACTCCTCGCCGACGCGCCGCGAGAAGAAGCCGAAGGCGCACGACGAGCGGCCCCGTCAGAGCAGCATCGCCTCTTCCGCCCGCCGCGCTTCGGCCTCGCGGACGGCCTCGATCCGGGCGCGGCGACGGCGGTTGACTTCGTAGACCAGCGCCAGGGCCAGGGTCAGCAGGATCAAGAGGAAGGCCAGCGCGTTGATCTTGGGCGTGATCCCGGACCGGACCTGGCTGAAGACATAGACCGTCAGCGTCGTCTCGTTCGCCTTGGTGAAGAGGGTGACGTTGAAGTTCTCCATCGACTGGAAGAAGGCGATGGCGGCCGAGGCGGCGATGGCGGGGTAGAGATGCGGCAGGAGGATGCGCCGCAGGACCTGACCATGGTTCGCGCCCAGGTCCAGAGCCGCCTCTTCCAGGCCGGGATCGAAGCTTTGCAGCCGCGCCAGCACCAGCAGCATCACATAGGCCGAGATGTAGCTGACCTGGCCCAGGGTCGACAGATGCAGCCCGCGACCAAACAGGAAGAAGTCATCCGCCCCGACCGATCGGCCCAGCTGGTTCCAGAACAGCACGGTCGAGATGCCGATCACCAGACCCGGCGCCAGCACGGGCGCGACCATGAAGCCGTAGAGCGTGGCGCGGACCTTGCCCGAGATCGAGTTCAGCAGTATCGCCGCCGCCGTCCCGATCGGCACCGCAAGCGCGACGACGGCCAGCGCGACGAGGATCGAGTTGAGGAAGGCGCCCCACATGGTCTGGTCTGCCCAAAGCTCGCGGAACCAGGTCCAGGTGAAGCCCTTCCACGGCGCGATGGTGGGCAGCTTGCTGTCGTTGAACGCAGCGCCAGCCATCACGGCAAGGGGCACGAGCAGATAGAGGATGAACAGCGCGAAGTAGAGCTGCCCGAGGATGGCGCGGTTCCGGCTCATTTGGCGATGTCCGACAGTTTGACCTTGAAGACCCGCATCATCACGATGACGAAGAGGATGCAGACCAGAAGGAAGATCATCGAATAGGCCGCCCCGGTGTTCCAGTCGAGCGCGTCGTTGAACCAGGTGTAGATCGTCTGCGGGAACCAGTTGGCCTTGGTCGAGCCGACGACGGTGGGCACGAGCAGCGACCCTGCGGACAGCATGAAGACCATGACGCAGCCCGAGGCGATGCCCGGTTTCGCGTGCGGGATCACCACCCGCCAATGCGTCCGCCACCAGGGCGAGCCGAGGTCCTCTGCCGCCTCGATCTGGTTGGTGTCGAGCGAGGTGATCGCGGTGTAGATCGGGAACAGCATGAACAGGACGTAGCAATAGGTCAGCACGATCACGATGGCGTCGTAGGAGGTGACGACCCCGTTCTGCCAGCGTACCCCCTGGTCGATGATCCCCAATGCCTTCAGAAGCGCGTTCAGCGGCCCGTTGAAGGTCAGGATGATGTACCAGGCGAAGGCGCGAAGCGCCTCGGAAACCCACATCGGGATGAAGAGGAGGAGAAGCAGTGTCGGGATCGACCGGGGGTTCGCAACCTTGGCCAGGAAATAGGCGAGCGGATAGGCCAGGATCAGCGTCATCAGCGTCACGAGGGCCGAGAAGAACACCGTATCGACGAATGTGCTGATGTGGATCGGGATGGTGATCGGGATACCGAACCACGACGTCTCGACCGGGTTGGCCAGGATCTTCTCGTAGTTCCCCATCGTGAAGACATCCTTCGGCCCGCCGATGTCGACCACCGGCAGATAGGGCCGGAAGCTTTGCTCGAACATCGCGAAGTTCGGCAGGATCACCAGCACGAGGATCCAGAAGGCGACCAGCAGGCAGAAGACCGCAGTCAGCCCGGTTCCGTAGCGGCGGATCAGGTCCTCCATCGGCCTACCCCCTCACGTTTGCGTCGGGCAACAGCAGGGCCCGCGCCGCGTCGAAGGTGGCGAAGACTTTCTCGCCTACCGCCGGAGCCTGCGTGACCCCGTCGTTCTTGACTTCGGCCTGGATGCGCTTGCCCCCGGAGGCCAGGCCATGGACCGAGATGAAGGCGCCCTCGAAGGCCACTTCGGTCACTTCCATCTCGACCGAGTTTTCGGCTGCGGCGGTCTTCGACAGCTTCGTATGTTCCGGCCGGACGTAAAGCTTCAGCGCCTTGCCCTGCGCATCCGGGAGGATGCGGGCCCGGAAGTTGCCGTGCGGACCGCTGAGGGAGGCCATGCCGTCGGCGACCGGGCTGATATCGCCCTCGAAGATGTTGTTTTCGCCCACGAAAGAGGCGACGAAACCGTTGACCGGATTGTCATAGATGTCGCGCGGGGCGGCGATCTGCTGGATGCGGCCCTGGGACATGACGCCCACCCGGTCGGACATGGCCAGCGCCTCGCCCTGGTCGTGTGTGATGTAGATGAAGGTCACGCCGGTGCGCTTCTGGATGGCGCGCAGCTCGGCCCGCATGTGCTGGCGGAGCTTGAGGTCAAGGGCCGAGAGCGGTTCGTCCAGAAGCATGACCGAAGGCTCCACCGCCAGGGCGCGGGCGATGGCGACGCGCTGCTTCTGGCCGCCGGAAAGCTGGCTGACCATCTTGTCAGCGGCCCCCGGCAGGTCGACCAGTTTCAAGAGATCCTCGGCCTTCTTCCGTCGCGTGGCCTTGTCGACGCCACGAACCTCCAGCCCGAAGGAGATGTTCTCCCAGATCGGCATCAGCGGAAACAGCGCGAGGTTCTGGAAGATGAGCGCGGTGGGCCGCTGGTTCGGGCGACTTCCCCGCATGTCCTTGCCGCCAATCTTTATTGCGCCCTGCGTCGGCTCGATGAAGCCCGAGACCATGCGCAGGATCGTGGTCTTGCCGCAGCCCGAGGGCCCGAGGAACGAGAAGAACTCGCCCGGCTTTATCGAGACATTGGCATTGTCCACGGCCCGGAAGGTGCCGAAGTCGCAGCAGACATTTTCCAGATCAATTCCCGCGCTCATGGTCGGCGTGGTCCCCCTGACAGTCAGTCTTCTTATTTCAGGCTTGCGGTCTTTTTGTTGCAGGCTAGCAGGCAGCCCCGGCCGATCAATGGGTATCGCCAGATTCGGCGCGACATTCGGTCCAGGCCGCCGTTGCCTTGCCCAAAAAAAGGCACGCCGAGCCCAAACAAGCCCGGCGTCCCCGCTTCAGTTGTGCACTGGGGCGGCCCTGATCAGGCGGCCTTGTACTTGTCGGCGTATTCCGCGCGCTTGGCGAGGAAGTCGGCCGACTGGTCGGGCCACCACCACAGCTTCGACAGCGCGTCTTCGTTGAAAGTGCCGTTGTAATAGGCCGAGACATCCGGGTTCAGCAGTTCGGACGCGCCCTTGCCCACCGGGTTGGACGAGAAGGCCGAGGCCCAGCCCGCCGCCCCTTCCGGCGTCGAGATGTATTTGGCGAACTCATGCGCCTGCTCGACGTTGGCGGCGTTCTTCATCAGGACGAAGCCCTGGTGCCAGGCGAAGGCGCCTTCCGCCGGGGCGACATAGGCATAGCCATCATTGCGCAGGTTGTAGCCGGTGGAATCCCAGCACAGGCCGACGGTCGCGCCGTTGGCGGTGAAGCCGGCGTTCGCCTCGTTCTCGCCCGACCACCACTGCACGATGTTGCCCTTGGCCTTGATCGCCTCGGCCAGCGCGATGTCCCACAGCTCGGTCATCGCGGCCATGTCGCTGTAGCCGTCCATCCACGGGCGCGGCAGCTTGCCGGTGGCGTCGAGCCAGCGGCCCATCGCGGCGAGCGCCGAGTGCGGGCGGACGGTGGCGGGGTTCTCCGGGTTGAAGAGATCGCCCAGCGAGGGGGGTGAGGAGAGCTTGGCGTTGGCGGTGTTCACCACCAGCGATTCCGTGCCCCAGTTCGACGGGACATACTTCAGCACGCCGCCGGGACGCGAACGTTCCCCCGCGGCGCCATCGGCGAGGCCGGGCAGGTAGTTGTCCATCGCCAGTTTCGATTCGTCCCAAGCCCCCAGGAGCCCGTTCGAATCCCAGGCGCCGACGCGGTCGATCGTCGGCTCGATCACGTCGATGCCGCCGGCTTCCAGCGCGACCTTGGCGTCGGCATACATGGTGTCCTGGTCGGGCAGTTCCTTGAAGTTCACGGTGATGCCGGTCGCGGCGGTGAAGGCGGGGAACACCTTCTCGGCCAGAGCGGGATAGCCGGCCCAGCCGGTGAAGTTGACCTCGCCCGACGAGGCCAAGGCCTTGGACGAGATGATCGCCGGAGCGGCGAGAGCGCCGAGGCCGGCGGCGGACCCTTGCAGGAACCGGCGGCGGCTGAAGGCGGAGGCGGTGTGTTTCACGGTAGTCTCCCTGGTTTATTGGATGCGGGGCGCGAGCCGTCCCGTTTGTTATCATTCGTGCAGACGCAGGCCGGTCTGACTGGCAGTTCCCACAGAACGGGACCGTGTCGATCGACGGGCGCGCGCCCGGTGACGGGAGATTACTCCCGCAGACCATGATCCTGTCAACGACGCAATGCGGGCGCACAACCAAGGGTGCGCGCGGCGACGCGTCGGCGGCGCAGAATCGCGCATCGGGACCGGAACGACCGCCGAGAATGTCCGAACGACAGGAGAATCAGGCGGATCCCGCGATGTTCGAATCCGCGCGGAAATCACCGGAAGGTCCGGACCTTTTTTCGTTGCTTTTTTGCATCCGAAATGTTTCGGATTGGTTCCAAAGGGGTTTGGGTCATGGCGACGCTGAAGGACATCGCGCGGACTCTCGACCTGTCGATCACCCAGGTCAGCCGGGCGCTGAACGATCACTCCGATGTGAGCGAGGAAACCCGTCTCCGGGTCAAGGAGATGGCGCAGGCGATGAACTACCACCCGAACGCCTCGGCCCGCAAACTGGTCTCGGGCCGGTCGGGCATGGTCGGGCTCGTCGTGCCACAGCACCGCAACATCGGCCAGGACGGCATCTTCATCGAAGCCGTGGCCGGTCTCTCGGCGCAGTTTTCCGGCCGGGGCATGCAATTCGTCCTGCACATCATGGCCGAGCACGAGCCGGTGCTGCCGGTTTATCAACGGCTTATCGGCAAGGCGATGCTGGACGGCTTCGTGCTGATCGACCCGCTGGACCATGACCCCAGGATCGACTTCCTGAAGAAGGCCGGCATCGCCTTTGTCGTGCACGGCCGGGTGGGGAAAGCCATCGACTATCCCTATTTTGACATTGAGAATGAACAGCTTGCCTATGACCTCACGTCGCATCTGACAGCTCGTGGCCATCGATGCATCGCGTTGCTGAACGGGATTTCCGGGCGCAGCTATGTCACGGTGCGCAAACAGGGATACTGCCGTGCCCTGCGGGATGCGGGCGCCGAGGAGTTGCCGCATCTGCACCTGGGCGGCGAGATGGACGAAGCAAACGGCCTGACCCATACCATCCGTCTGTTCAGTGGCGACGCTCCGCGCCCTACGGCGATCGTCTGCGGAAACGTCCGTCTGGCACGCGGCGTCTATCAGGCGCTGGCAGCGCTTGGTCTCCGGGTGCCGACCGATGTCTCGGTCGTTGCGCATGATGATGAATTGCCAAGCCTGCGCGCCTCGGCATTCTTCCCGGCCCTTACTGTCACCAAGGCGCCGCTTCGCGACAGTTGGGAGCCTCTGGTGGACTGCCTGACCGGAGCCATCGAGGGAAAGCCGCTTGCAACGCTGCAACGGATCGGCAGCTACACCTTCATCGAGCGCAATTCGGTAGCCGACGCCGCGATGGCATGAACTGCATCGAATCGTTGACCGAAAGCGCTTTGGAGACTATCTTTTCCGAAACGTTTCGGATTTTTTCGGGCGTTTTGCCACGGAGATGGCGCGCCACAGCGGCGTCCAATGGGAGGAAAACCTATGATGATCATGAAAGGCCGCGCAGTTCGCGCGACCGCAACCGCAGCCATGCTTGCCGTGTTCGGCGCTCCCGTCATGGCTGAAGAGTTGTTCTATGTTTCGGGCGCCGTCGGCAACGCGGTCGAGGACTTCAAGACCATCGTGAAGCCCTGGGAAGAAGCCACCGGCAACACCGTGACCATCGTCCCGATGCCGGCCTCGACCACCGACCAGTTCGGCCAGTACCGCCTGTGGCTTGCCGCTGGGGCGACCGACATCGACCTGTACCAGACCGACGTGATCTGGGCACCGCAGCTCGCCGACCACTTCGTCGACCTGACCGAGGCCGCCAAGGACCTGGCACCGACGCACTTCCCGTCGATCATCGAATCGCAGACCGTGAACGGCAAGCTGGTCGCGCTGCCGCTCTTCACCGATGCGCCTGCGCTCTACTACCGCACGGATCTGCTGGAGAAATACGGCAAGACCCCGCCGAAGACCTGGGCCGAGCTGGCTGAAACCGCCAAGGCCATCCAGGACGGCGAGCGCGCCGAGGGCAAGGCCGACATGTGGGGCTTCGTCTGGCAGGGCAACGCCTATGAAGGCCTGACCTGCAACGCGCTGGAATGGGTGAAGTCCTTCGGTGGCGGCCAGATCGTCGAGGCCGACGGCACGATCTCGATCAACAACGAGAACGCCGTCGCCGCGCTGGAGGCCGCGAAGTCCTGGGTCGGCACGATCAGCCCGGATGGGGTCCTCGCCTACCAGGAAGAGGAAGCCCGCGGCGTCTGGCAGACCGGCAATGCGGTCTTCATGCGCAACTGGCCCTATGCCTATACTTTGGGCAACGGCGACGACTCGGCGGTCAAGGGCCTGTTCGGCGTGACCACCCTGCCGGTCGGGAAGGACGGCGACAGCTCGGCGGCCACGCTTGGCGGCTGGAACGTCGCGGTGTCGAAATACTCGACCAAGCAGGACGCCGCGGTCAGCCTGGCGCTGTATCTTGCGGGGCCGGAGGCGCAGAAGACGCGTGCGCTCATCGCCTCGAACCTGCCAACGATCGTCGCGCTGTATGACGATCCCGAGATCGCCGAAAAGCAGCCGATCATCCCGCAGTGGAAGGACGTGTTCCTGAACGCCGTGCCGCGCCCCTCGGCGCCCACGCTCGGCAAGTACAACGAGGTTTCGGCAAAGTTCTGGTCCGCCGTCCACAACACTCTTTCGGGTGAGGGTTCGGCCGCCGAGAACCTGGAGCTTCTTGAAGTGGAGCTGACGGACATCAAGGGGTCGGGCTGGTAAGTCCTCCCGGACCTGACTGACCCCACCGACGGGCGGCGCTGACCCCAGCAGTTGCCGCCCGTCTCATCTTCACGGGCCTCGGAGGGGGGCCCGACAGGGGAGGGTATCATGGCAATCAACGACGGGGGGCTCAGCCTCTCGCAGCAACGCCAGCGCGCAGCCTTCTGGTTCATCGCGCCGATGCTGGCAGCCTTGTTTTTCGTGGCCGCCTGGCCGCTTCTGCGCACGATCTGGTTCTCGCTGACCGACACCGCGCTGTCCGACCTGTACGGCGGCGAATGGATCGGCTTCGACAATTACCTGTCGCTGCGTGTGCTGGACAGCGGACGCTGGATCTGGCGCGGCACCCTGGTCGACGCCGACTGGTGGAACGCCGTCTGGAACACGGTGCGCTTCGCCTTCGTCTCGGTCTTCTTCGAGACGGTGCTGGGCCTGATCGTGGCTCTGGTGCTGAATGCAGAATTCAAGGGCCGCGGGCTGGTGCGCGCGGCGATCCTGATCCCCTGGGCGATCCCGACCATCGTTTCGGCCAAGATGTGGGCCTGGATGCTGAATGACCAGTTCGGCATCCTGAACGACATCGCGCTGAATCTGGGCCTCATCGACCAGAAGATCGCCTGGACCGCCTCGGTCGATACCGCGATGTATGCCGTGCTGATGGTCGATGTCTGGAAGACCACGCCCTTCATGGCACTTCTGATCCTTGCCGGCCTGCAGATGGTGCCGCGCGACATCTACGAGGCGGCGAAGCTGGACGGGATCAACCCGGTCAAGGTGTTCTTCAGGATCACCCTGCCGCTGATCCGCCCGGCGCTGGCGGTGGCGATCATCTTCCGCATGCTCGACGCACTGCGCATCTTCGACCTGGTCTATGTGCTGACGCCAAATTCCAAGGCCACCAAGACCATGTCGGTGATCAGCCGCGAGAACATGATCGACTTCGACAAGTTCGCCTATGGCGCGGCGCAGTCGACGCTTCTCTTCGCGATCATCGCCATCTTCGTCAGCCTCTACATCTGGCTGGGCAAGGTCGACCTTTCCGGGGAGGGACAGAGATGACCGCGCAGAAGCTTCTTTCCACAGTCGGTTTCTACGCGCTTGTCGTGGTGATCGTCGTCTTCTCGGTCTTTCCCTTCTATTACGCGATCGTCACCTCCTTCGCGACGGGGACCGAGCTCTTCAAGGTCAACTACCTGCCCAAGTCGTTCGACTGGGGGAACTACCAGAGCGTGCTTGGCGGGCGCAACTTCGTGCGGTCGATCGTGAATTCGGTCTTCATCGCCACGACCACCGTGGTCTTCGCGCTGTTCCTGGCCGTCACGGCCAGCTACGCGCTGGCGCGGGTGCGGTTCCGGGGGCGCGGGCTTTTGCTGATGGCGATCCTTGCGGTGTCGATGTTCCCGCAGATCGCCGTGCTGGCGGGCCTGTTCGAGCTGATCCGCTTCCTGGGCATCTTCAACACGCCCTGGGCGATGATCCTGTCCTATGTGATCTTCACCCTGCCCTTCACCGTCTGGGTGCTGACCACCTTCATGCGCGACCTGCCGGTCGAGATCGAGGAGGCGGCCATCGTCGACGGCGCGACGCCCTGGGTGATCATCACCAAGGTCTTCCTGCCGCTGCTCTGGCCCGCCCTGGTCACGACCGGCCTTCTGGCCTTCATCGGTGCCTGGAACGAGTTCCTGTTCGCGCTGACCTTCACCAGTTCCGAGACGACCCGGACGGTGCCGGTGGCGATCGCGCTCCTCTCGGGCGCGAGCCAGCAGGAAATCCCCTGGGGTCCGATCATGGCGGCCAGCGTCATCGTGACGGTGCCGCTGATCATCCTCGTCCTCATTTTCCAACGCAAGATCGTCGCGGGTCTGACCGCGGGCGGCGTGAAGGGCTGACATCATGGCAAAGATCGAACTGAAGAACGTCACCAAGTCCTATGGCGCCGTGCAGGTGATCAAGGGCATCGACCTGACCATCGAGAAGGGCGAGTTCATGGTCTTCGTCGGGCCCTCGGGCTGCGGCAAGTCCACGCTTCTGCGGCTGATCTCGGGGCTGGAGGAGATCACAACCGGCGACATGCTTTTCGACGGGGAAAGGGTTAACAACCTGATCCCATCCAGGCGCGGCATCGCCATGGTGTTCCAGAGCTATGCGCTTTATCCGCACATGAAGGTCTACGACAACATGGCCTTCGGGATGAAGCTGGACAAGACCAGCGAGGCCGAGATCCGGAAGCGGGTGGAGAACGCGGCCAAGCTTCTCCAGATCGACCACCTGCTCGACCGCCTGCCGAAGCAGTTGTCGGGCGGCCAGCGCCAGCGTGTTGCCATCGGCCGCGCCATCGTGCGTGACCCGCGGGTGTTCCTGTTCGACGAACCGCTATCGAACCTCGACGCGGCCCTTCGGGTGCAGACCCGGCTGGAGATCGCCAAACTGCACCATTCGATGTCGAACGTGACGATGATCTACGTGACCCATGATCAGGTCGAGGCGATGACGCTGGCCGACCGGATCGCCGTGCTGCGCGACGGACGGCTGGAACAGGCGGGCAGCCCGGCGGAGCTTTACGAGCGGCCGAACTCGATCTTCGTCGCGGGTTTCATCGGCAGCCCGAAGATGAACTTCCTGACCGGCAAATTCGCCGCCGACCATGACTGCACCACCCTCGGTGCCCGGTCGGAACATATCGACGTGGTGGAAAACGGTCCCTGGTCGGGCGAAGTCCTGCACGTCGAGGATCTGGGCTCCGACCACTATCTCTTTGTCGAGATCGGCAGCGACGAGCCCGTCATCGTCCGCCGTCCCGGCAAGGCGACCGTTGCCGTTGGCACCAAAGTCTCGCTCAAGCCCCAGGCCGCGAACCTTCACCGCTTCGACGCGGACGGTAAACCGATCCGCTGACCCTACCCCGCGCGCGCCGCTTCCCGAGGTCGGGGCGCGCAGTCATTTCAAGGAGAAGACCCATGACCATCCGCGTCACCGTGTGGGGCGAGAACGTCCATGAACAGAAGAACAAGGTGGTGGCCGAGGTCTACCCGAAGACCATGCACGGTACGATTGCCGAGTTCCTGAACAAGGAGGACGGCATCACCGCGACCACCGTCACGCTTCAGGACAAGGAGCACGGGATGACCGCGAAGAAGCTCGCGGAAACCGATGTGCTGATCTGGTGGGGCCACGCGGCCCATGGTGACGTGCAGGACGAGATCGTCGAGCGCGTGGCCGAGGCCGTCTGGTCCGGCATGGGGGTGATCTTCCTGCATTCCGCCCATTTCTCGAAACCCTTCAAGCGGCTGATGGGCGCGCCCTGCAACCTGTCCTGGCGCGAGGCCGGGGAGCGCGAACGCCTCTGGGTTACGTCGCGCCAGCACCCCATCGCGCGGGGCATCCCCGACCATTTCGAGATCGAATACGAAGAGATGTATGGCGAGCCCTTTGGTGTGCCGGAGCCCTTGGAAACCGTCTTCGTCAGTTGGTTCCAGGGTGGCGAGGTGTTCCGCTCGGGCCTCACCTATCGGCGCGGTGCGGGCAACATCTTCTACTTCCGGCCGGGGCATGAGACCTATCCGACCTACCATCAGCCGCTGGTGCAGAAAGTGATCGCGAACGGCGTCCGCTGGGCCTTCAACCCCGAGGCCAGGCTGGCCAATCCGACCGACGCCCCGAACACGCCGGTGGGCAAGACGCTGGAACCCATCGTGGAGCGCGGGCCGCGCCTGCACCACGACGGCGAGGCGGGATACCGCTGATGCAACCCGTCCGCCTTCTTATCCTCGGCACCGGCGGCATGGCGAAGAACCATGCCGAGCATTTTGCCGCGATCCCCGGCGTCGCCATCGTCGCCGGGATCGACACGCGGCCCGAGCAGCTTGCCGCCTTCCAGCAGGCGCACAACATCCCGCACGGCTTTGCTTCCGTGCAGGATGCCGTTGCCTGGGGTGAATTCGACGCGGTGACCAACGTCACCCCGGACGCCGCGCATTATGCGACGACCCTGCCCTTCCTTGCGGCGGGCAAGCATGTGCTGTGCGAAAAGCCCCTGGCCACCAACGCCGCCCATGCCGAGGAGATGGCCGCAGCCGCCGCCAAGGCTGGCGTTGTGAACATGGTCAACCTGACCTACCGCAACGTGCCCGCGCTGCAGAAGGCCGCGCAGATGGTGCGCGACGGCGCCATCGGCACGATCCGGCATTTCGAGGCCTCCTACCTGCAAAGCTGGCTCACCCAGTCCGCCTGGGGCCATTGGGACAAGGAATCGCAGTGGCTCTGGCGGCTGTCGACCAAGCACGGGTCCAAGGGCGTGCTGGGCGACGTGGGCATCCACATCCTCGACTTCGCGACCTTCATCGCCGGGATGGATGCCACGCAGATCTCCTGCCTCCTGCAGACCTTCGACAAGGCGCCGGGCGGGCAGATCGGCGAATATGTGCTGGACGCGAACGACAGCGCGACGATGCAGGTCCGCCTGTCGAACGGGGCGCTCGGCACCGTCGCCGCGACCCGCTTCGCGACCGGCCACCTGAACGACCTGCGGCTTCGGCTTTACGGGCTGACCGGCGGGCTGGAGGTGCGCTACGAAAAGGGCATCAGTGCGCTGCGGGCCTGCCTTGGCGACGACATCAAGGAAGGCATCTGGCACGATGTCGAGTGCCCCGATGTCCCCACCGTCTACCAGCGCTTCATCGCCGCGATCCGCGGCGAAGGCCCGGCCGAGCCCGACTTTGCCCGTGGCGCCGCGCTGCAGGTGCTGCTCGATAAGGCTGAGGCCTCGGCGGGAGAAGGCGGGAAGCTGCTGGCGGTGTGACTGGCGCTCTTCGAGCCCTTCGGGCACTCATCGCCGGGGTCCCCCTCCGAGGAGTGTCCGAAGGATATCGACGAGGCGTCAGGCCCCTGACGCGACCGGCTCTGCCTGCTCCAGCCCCGCCAACCGGACAGCGCCGTCCCGCAGGTTCCCCCGGATCAGGAAACCCGGCTGCGTGACCTCGGGGTGTTTTTCGGCCCAATCGCGGAAGCGGTCGTTGCTCACGATCCGCGCGCCGAATTCGCGGGCGGTTTCCAACAGGTAGGGGTCGGCCTGCGTCCCCTTCGCCACCACCATCACCTGACGCGGCTCCATCTTCAGCATCCGCGCAAAATCATCGTCATGCAGATAGCGCCCGGCCAGCTTCCAGCCTGCGTTGGCATCGAACACGACGCCCGGCACATAGCCGAGGTCGCGCAACCGGGCGATGACCTTCCGCACCGGCTCTATGCTGGGGCTGTTGTCCTGCCAGTGCATCACGTTCGACCCGTCGACCAGGATCCAGTTCTCCGGCGCGGCCTTGGGGACAGGCCGAACCGCGCACCAGAGGCGCGGGAGCAGGAAAAGGATCAGGAGCAGACCCAGAAGCCCGAGCGCCCAGGCAATCTCGGTTCCCACCGTCGATACCGACGGGGTGGTCGATGCGTCGACCGTGATGGTCTTGAAATCTGCCAGCGGCAAAAGGAACGACGCGATCATGCCGACCTCACCCGCCGAGCAGCGCCCTGACCCGCGCCGAAAAATCCTCCCCCCGCTTCTCGAAGTTCGGATACTGATCGAAACTCGCCGCGGCCGGCGCGAGGAGGACGACCTCTCCCGCCTGCGCTTCCTCGGCGGCCCGGGCCACGGCGCGTTCCATCGTCTCGCAGATTTCGTGCGGTGTCTCGCCGATCTGCAACGCGAAGTCCCGCGCCGAATGGCCGATGAGATAGGCCTTCACCACCGAGCTGAGATGCGGCTTCAGCGCGGCGATCCCGCCGTCCTTGCCCATGCCCCCCGCAATCCAGCGGATCTTCGGGAAAGCCTGCAGCGCCTTGGCTGCCGAATCCACGTTCGTCGCCTTCGAGTCATTCACGAACCGCACCCCGCCCCGTTCGCCGACCAGCTGGCTGCGATGCGGCAGGCCCGCGAAACTGTGCAGCGCCCCCTCGATCAGCTTCGGCGCCAGGCCCAGCGACCGGCAGGCGGCATAGGCCGCGCAGGCGTTCTGGTGGTTGTGGGCGCCCGGCAGGCCCTTCACCTCGCGCAGGTCGATGCTGGCCACCTGCCGCCCCTTCCGCCATTCGGCCAGGAATCCCTTGCGGGCGAAGACCGACCAGCCGAAGCCTTCAAGCTTCTGACCAGAGGAGACCCGGATCACCCGGTCGTCCTGCGGCCCCTGCGCCAGCGCCCCGGCGAGGTAGCGCCCCTCCACTTCATCCACCCCCACCACGGCGCGGTCCGGCCCGCCCAGGGTGAAAAGCCGCGCCTTGGCGGCGAAATAGCCGCCCATGCCGCCATGCCGATCAAGGTGATCCGGCGACAGGTTGGTGAAGACCGCCACGTCCGGGGTCAGCGCGCGGGCCAACTCGGTCTGGTAGCTGGACAGCTCCAGCACCACCACCTCGCCATCCTGCGGCGGGTCGATGGACAGGACCCCGGTGCCGATGTTCCCGGCCATCTGCGTGGGCTTGCCCGCCACTTGAAGGATGTGGTGGATCAACGCCGTGGTCGTCGACTTGCCGTTCGAGCCGGTGACCGCCACCACCTTGGGCGGGGTCTCCATCTCTTCCCACTGCGGCCCGGCGGCGCTTTGGAAGAAAAGCCCGATATCGTTGTCGACCGGGATACCCGCCTCCAGCGCGCGGGCGATGGTCGGGTTCGGCGTGGGATAGAGGTGCGGAATGCCCGGAGATGTCACCAGACAAGCCACCCCCTCCAGCGCCGCGTTCCGTGTGAGGTCGGTCAGCGTGAACCCCTTGGCTTCCGCCTTGGCCCGCGCCTCGGGGCTGTCGTCCCAAAGCAGGGGTTCCGCTCCTCCGGCCCGAAGCGCGGCGGCTGTGGCCAAGCCCGACCGGCCCAGCCCCAGCACCGCCACTTTCGCACCCTTGTAACCCTTCACCGGGATCATCGCCTGCCCCCCATTGGTCCCGGACAGGGATAGGGGAGGATCGGCGAAAGGGGAAGAGCCGGTGCCCTTCCCCGCCTGCCGGTCAGTCGCCTACAGGGCCAGCCGCCTCATTTCTTCAGATCGTTGTATTCCGCCAACCCGGTGGCGACGATGTCGTACCATTCGCCCGACTCGCGCATCTCGGCGAGGCCGCGGTTGAGCATGGCGATGTAGTCCTGCCCGCGCCGGTTCGACCGCGAGGTCACGAAGTGGTGGGTGTTGAAAGTGGTCAGCGCCGGGTTCAGCAGCACCTTGTCGGTCGCGCCCAGTTCCTCGAAGTTGGCGGTCGAGGTCTCGACCTCGATGGAATAGAGGTCGACCTTGCCGTCGAGCAGCATCTTCGCGCATTCCATCGGCGTCTTCGGGCGCACGAATTCCACCGTCGGCGCCGCAAGCCCCTCGACCTCGAGGTCGCTGGTGGGCCAGCCCTCGGGTCGGCAGATCTTGGCCCCGGCATAGTCGGAGAAGGCACGGGCTTCGGCGTATTTGCTGTCCACGAGCGTGTGGTAGGAATAGGCAACCTCGTAGATCGGGTCGGAGAACTCGAACTCGGTGCACATGGTCACCGCGAATTCGCCCAGCATGTCGATCTTGGAGCAATCCGGTTTCGACCAGGCGATCGACACGTCATAGGCCGCCGAGGGCAGCAGCGTGTCGATATGCGCGCCCCAGTCGTCGACGAAGGCGATCTTGTAGTCCCGGTCATTGCCGCCGCGCTGCATCGCGGTCGTGGCCATGCGGACATAGATGCCGCCGCCGCTCAGGCTTTCGTCGGTGAAGGGCTTCCAGTCGTTCGCGGTGACGAACTTCAGCGCCGGCAGGTAGGGCCGGTTCGGATCGCGCGTTTCGTCCTGTTTCTTGGTTTCCGCCTCGATCACCGCGCTCAGTTCGCTGTCGGGGGTCAGGCGGCCATCCTCGCAGGGCAGGATCAGTTGCAGCCCCGCCGGAAGGCTGTTGGTATTGCCCGCGATCGCCTCGCGGTTGGCGTTGAAAATCATCTGATAGTTGTAGGACCCGTAGGCGGTCATGGCGATGCCGCCCAGCGTGTCGCCCTCACGGACGGTGTAGGTGGTGCAGGCCTCTTGCGCGGAAACCGCAGCCGGAGCCAGAAGGGCAACAGCGGCAAACTTGATACAACAAACGGCTTTCATGGCACGAAACATCAGTACATCCTCCGATTGAAGCCCGCGCAATGCACAGCGTCAACTGGGTGAAACTTTCGCTATTTCGTGGCCGAAATGGGGCGATTCCCCGGAACTCTGCCCTATCAGGAAACAAAGACCCTCGACAGGAAAGCTGCGGCCTATTCCCGCACTTCAGCGCCGCCAACCCGGTCATTGCCGGGATCACGCGCATCGCCTCGACGACGTGAAGGCGGCTGACTGCCGGTCCATTCTGCCAGGCACGGCGAAAGGCCCGGCGGCGGGGCAAGGCGGGCCAGTCCGGGGCGGGCCAGTCTGGGGCGGCCCAGTCTGGGGCGACCCGTCAGCTTGAGGGGACAATGCGGACGACGGGGGCCGGTTCGTTTCGAGAGGCCTCCGCCGCAAGGGAAAAACATGGACTTCGGACGGACGTCCTTTAGGGTTTACAAATTGGGACCGTGATGTCGGCTTGATTCCCGTTTGGTACGAAGGACGTTTTAGTGAAGCATCTTCCCGGTCTGGATGGCCTTCGGGCGGCCAGCATCCTTCTCGTCATCGGAGCCCACACGTTGCCGCTGGGTCCGAAGATCCTGCAAGTGAACCACTTGGCGGGCGTGATGGGCATGTCGCTCTTCTTCTGCCTCTCTGGCTACCTGATTACCTCGACCCTGTTGCAGAAGCCTGACGTCTGGCCCTTTCTGGTCAAGCGCATCTTCCGGATCGTGCCGTCGATGTGGCTCTATCTTGCGATCCTGGTCTTGTTTCTTGGTGTGCAGTGGCAGAATGCCATCCTGAACGCGGCCTTCGTCTCGAACTATCTGGTTGCCGGATTGAACGATGGCCCAACCGGGATTCTCTGGTCACTCTGCGTCGAGGTGCAGTTCTATCTCGCCATCGGGCTTCTGGTCTGGATCGCGGGGGTGCGCGGGCTTTATCTCATTCCGTTCGCCGCGCTGGCAGTCACCATCGTCCGGATCGACCACCATAGCTATGCGAACATCGCCACCCATCTTCGAGTCGACGAAATCCTGGCGGGCGGGTGCCTTGCTCTTGTGCTGCATTTCCGATCATCCGCTCTGCGCGACTGGCTTGCGACGGGTACAAGGAGCCGGCTGCTTCTCGGGGCGGCCGTCTGCGTCTGGCTGGTCTCATGCCATCCGCTCGGCGGACCGATGAACTATGTCCGCCCCTACGCCACCGCCCTGATGATGGGGCTGGTACTGCTTGCCGCCCCCGAGAGGCTGCAACGCGTGCTGGCCAGCAAGGCCGCAGCCTACATCGCGCACATATCCTATGCGCTCTACATCTATCACAGCCTGATGATCTGGGGCTGGATGAACGAGGGCAGCACGGCGGTGCGCTATCTGGTCAAGCGACCGATCAGCTGGTCGTTGACCCTCGTTGCCGCCCATCTTTCAACCTTCTACTGGGAGGCCTTCTGGCAGCGCTTCGCCCGGCAGCGGATCCTGCGCGAGCA
The DNA here is from genome assembly GCF_016793705.1 of Tabrizicola sp. GTDB lineage: Bacteria > Pseudomonadota > Alphaproteobacteria > Rhodobacterales > Rhodobacteraceae > Tabrizicola. Next base: position 126,684 of record NZ_JAEULO010000041.1, on the reverse strand, counting down.
ACCGCGCCCGATTACCGCACCTTCAGCGTCGCCAGCCCGATCATTGCCAGGATCACGCTGATGATCCAGAACCGGATCACGATCTGAGGCTCGGCCCAACCCTTCTTCTCGAAATGGTGGTGGATCGGCGCCATGAGGAAGATGCGTTTTTTGGTGCGCTTGTAATACAGCACCTGGATGATCACGCTCAGCGCCTCGACGACGAAAAGCCCGCCGACAATCGCCAGCACGATCTCGTGCTTGGTGCAGACCGCTATGGCCCCAAGCGCACCACCCAGGGCCAGCGACCCGGTATCGCCCATGAACACCGCCGCCGGGGGGGCGTTGTACCACAGGAACCCCAGACCGCCGCCGAAAAGCGCTGCGGAGAAGATCACCAGTTCGGAGGTGCCCGGCACGTAGTGCACATCGAGGTACTGTGTATAGTCGACCCGGCCCACGGCATAGGCGATGATCCCCAGCGTCCCGCCCGCGATCATGACCGGCATGATCGCCAGGCCATCGAGCCCGTCGGTCAGGTTCACCGCATTCGCTGCCCCCACGATCACCACCATGCCGAAGGGCACGAAGAAGACGCCGAGATTAAGGAGTGCGTCCTTGAAGAAGGGGAAGGCCAGCATGTTGGTCAGCTCGGTCGGGTGGAACATCGAGGCCGCATAGGCCGCCAGCGCCGCGATCAGAAGGCCAAGGCCCATCCGCACCTTGCCCGAGACGCCCTTGGTGTTCTGCTTGGTGACCTTGGCATAGTCGTCGGCAAAGCCGATCAGGCCGAAGGCCAGCGTCACCAGGATCACGATCCAGACGAAGGGATTGTCGAGCCTGGCCCAGAGGAGGGTCGAGACCATCAGTGCCGACAGGATCAGAAGGCCCCCCATCGTGGGCGTCCCGGCCTTCGACAGGTGCGATTGCGGCCCGTCATCTCGGATCGGCTGGCCCTTGCCCTGCTTCCTGCGCAGAAGATCGATCAGGGGACGACCGAACAGGAAGCCGAAAAGCAGTGCAGTGACGAAAGCCCCGCCCGCCCGCACGGTGATGTAGCGGAAGAGGTTGAAGACCCCACCCCCGTCGGAAAACTCGGCAAGCCAATAAAACATCTAAAGGGTCCCTTCTTTCGGCGCTGCGGCCTGCCCCATTTTTCGCAGGACGTCAACGATGAGGCTGACCTTCACACCCTTCGAACCCTTGACGAGGAGGATGTCGCCCGCGTCCACCAGGCTGCGGGTACGGGGGGCAAGCTCTGCCGCCGTTTCCACCCATTCGCCGCGTTGCCCTCGGGGCAAGAGCGCGTGCAGGGCCTTCATCCTTGGTCCGACGCAATGGATGACATGCACCGCCGAAAGACCCGGATGCCGGGCAATCGCCGCATGCAGCGCGATTTCCGTCGGCCCCAGTTCCAGCATGTCGCCCAGGATGGCGACGCGCCGCCCCCCGCCCACGCGGCCGATTCCGTCCACCGGCGTTGCGGCGATCAGCACATCCAGTGCGGCGGCCATCGAGGCAGGATTGGCGTTGAAGGCGTCGTCGATCAGGTCGAAATAGGTTTCCTCGACGATGTCCAGGTTGATCCGTTCCCGCTGGCCACGCCCCGCCGGGGGCAGCCAGCGTCCCAGGTCATGCGCGGCAATCATCGGGTCGGCCCCCAGCGCCTCGGCCACCGCGAGTGCGCCAAGCGCATTCAGCGCGAAATGGCGGCCGGGGGAGGAGACCTTGTAGAGAAGTGGTCTGCCCCGGTGGCTGGCGCGGCAGACCGTCGCCTCGTCACCGATCCGCGCCTCGATCAGCCGCCAGTCGGCGCCTTCGGTTTCGCCGAAGCCCACGGCGACCGCGCCGACCTCTGCCGCCTTCGCGCGCAGGATCGGCGTCGTCGCCATGTCGGCGTTGAAGACTGCCGTCCCGCCGGGGATGAGCCCGTCGAAGATCGCCGCCTTCTCCCCGGCGATGCCCTCGATGCTGGTGAAGGCCTCCAGATGCGCGGGGGCGACGATGGTGATCATCGCCACATCCAGCCGCGCGAGCCGGGCCAAGGGGGCGATCTCGCCCGGGTGGTTCATCCCGATCTCGATGACCGCGAAATCGGTGTCGACCGGCATCCGCGCCAAGGTCAGCGGCACGCCCCAGTGGTTGTTGTAGCTGGCCTCGGCCGCATGGGTCTTGCCCTGCCCCGACAGGATCGCCCGCAGCATCTCCTTGGTCGAGGTCTTGCCGACCGAGCCGGTGACACCCACCACCTTCGCCCGCGTCCGCGCCCGGGCAAAGGCCCCAAGGTCCGCCAGCGCCTGCAACACGTCCGGCACGACCAGCAGGGGCGCATCATCTGCCACCCCTTCCGGCACGCGGGACACCAGTGCCGCCGCCGCCCCCTTCTCCAGCGCCTGCGCGACGAAATCATGCCCGTCCCGCACATCCTTCAGCGCCACGAACAGATCGCCCCTGGCCAGGGTCCGCGTGTCGATGGAGACGCCATGCGCCTGCCATGCCTTCGTCACTTGCCCGCCGGTCGCCTGTGCCGCATCGGAGGAGGTCCAGAGCATCAGATCACCCCGTCCAGCGCGGCGACGGCGACGCTCGCCTGCTCCACGTCGTCGAACGGGTAGATGTCGGTCCCCACCACCTGACCGCTTTCATGGCCCTTGCCCGCGATCAGCAGCGCGTCGCCCGGCAGGAGGGCATCCACCGCCCGCAGGATCGCCTCGGCCCGGTCGCCGACCTCATGCGCCTCGGGGCAGGCCGCCAGGATCGCGGCGCGGATCGAGGCCGGGTCCTCGGTACGCGGGTTGTCGTCGGTGACATACAGCACATCGGCATGGGCCTTGGCCGCAGCACCCATCAGAGGCCGCTTGGTCCGGTCCCGGTCGCCGCCCGCGCCGAAGACCACCACGATCCGCCCCATCACATGCGGGCGCAGCGCCTTCAGCGCGGTTTCCAGCGCGTCGGGCGTATGGGCGTAGTCGACATAGACCGCCGCCCCGTTCCGCCGCGTCGCGGCCAGCTGCATCCGGCCCCGGACCCCCGTCAGCCGGGGCAGCACCGCCAGCACCGCCTCGGGCGCATCTCCAGCGGCAATCGCCAGCCCCGCCGCCACCGCGACATTCTCGGCCTGGAACGCCCCGATCAGGGCCAGCCGGGTCTGGAAAGCGCGGCCCTGCCAAAGGTAGCGCACCTCCTGCCCCGTCGCATCCGGGCGGGTGGCGGCGATCTGCAGATCTGCGCCCTGCCCCTTGCCCACGGTCAGCACCCGAAGCCCCCGGTCCAGCGCCAGTTCGGCCATGTCCGAGCCCTTCGCGCCGTCAAGGTTCACCACCGCGATCCCGTCCTCGGGGAGCAATCGGGTGAAAAGCTGCGCCTTGGCCTCGAAATAGGCCTCCATCGTGCCGTGATAGTCCAGGTGATCCTGCGTCAGGTTGGTGAAGCCGCCCGCCACCAGACGCACCCCGTCCAGCCGCCGCTGGTCGATCCCATGGCTGGAGGCCTCCATCGCCGCATGGGTCACACCCCCCGCAGCCGCCGCCGCCAGAAGCTTCTGCAAGGTCACCGGGTCAGGCGTCGTGTGCCCGGAGGGTGCCGTCCAGGCCCCCTCGATCCCGGTGGTGCCGATGTTGATCGCCTCATGCCCCAGCGCGGCCCAGATCTGCCGGGTAAAGGTCGCGACGGAGGTCTTGCCGTTCGTCCCCGTCACCGCGACCATGACTTCGGGCTGCGCCCCGAACCATAGCGCTGCGGCGCAGGCCAAGGCCGCGCGCGGGTCCTCGGCCACCACCAGCGCCACGTCGGTCTCGGCCAAAGCCTCCGCCGCCAGCCGCGCGCCCTCGGCATCGGTCAAGACTGCCGCCGCCCCCTGCTCCAGCGCCGCCGACAGGAATTTGGCGCCATGCACCGCCGTTCCTGGCAGGGCCGCAAACAGCATCCCCGCCCGCACTGCCCGACTGTCCGCCGTGATCCCCGACAGCGCCGGGTCGCGACCGGCCCGGGCCGTGAGCCCCAGGTCGGAAAGCCGTGTCGCGCGCGCTGCCATGATCCACCCCGTCAGTTGCTGGCGGCAGTTACCGCATCCGCCACGACAGGTTCAAGCTTCGGCCGTAGCCCCATCAGCGGGGCGACGCGCCGGATGATCTCGGCGGCAACCGGCACCGCCGTCCAGCCCGCCGTCCGCCGCGTCTCGGACAGGGTGTCGTCCTGCGGCTCGTCCAGCGTGACGATCAGCACGTATTGCGGGTTCGAGGCCGGGAACATCGAGGCGAAAGTGTTCACCACCTTGTCATGGTAGTAACCGCCCGATTTCTTCGGTTTGTCCGCTGTCCCGGTCTTGCCCGCCACCTCATAGCCCGGCACGTCGCCCAGCGTTGCCGTGCCCTCCAGCACCACGCGGCGCAGCATCGCGACCGAGTCCGCTGCTGTCTTCTCGCTCATCACCCGGACGCCCGTCGTCGGCCCCTCGCGCTTCAGGAGCGTCGGCTTGATCATCACGCCGCCGTTGGCAATCGCCGCATAGGCTGCCGCAAGATGCATGGGGCTGGCCGACATGCCGTGGCCGTAAGAGGTGGTGATCGTCACGATCTCGGGCCATTTCTTCGGGATCAGCGGCTTGGCGCCGGGGGCTTCCACCAGTTCCAGGGGCGTCGGCTCGAAGAAGCCCAGCGACTTCAGGAACTGCTGCTGCCTGAGCGGCCCGATCATCAGCGCGATATGCGCGGTGCCGACGTTTGACGACTTGGCGATCACATCGGTAACCGCCAGCAGCGGCCCGTAGTTGTGGCCCTCGAATTCCTTGATCTTGTACTTGCCCCAGGTCATCGGCGCGTTGGCATCGACCATCGTCTGCGGGTTCACCAGGCCCAGTTCCATCGCCTGCGCCACCGCAAAGATCTTGAAGGTCGAGCCAAGCTCATAGACCCCCTGCACCGCCCGGTTGAAGAGCGGGCTGTCGCCGGGCTCGGCGTTCTTGTCGACCAGGGGGTTCGGCCGGTCGTTCGGGTCGAAGGTCGGCAGCGAGGCAAGCGCGAGGATTTCCCCGGTCCGCGCATCCATCAGGATCGCCGCCGCACCCTTGGCGTTCAGCATCCCCATGCCGGCGGCCAGCACTTCCTCGATGGTCGATTGCAGCGTGAGGTCGATGGAAAGCGTCAGGGGCTTGCCGCCCTGCGCCGGATCGCGGAGGCGCGCATCCAGCGCCTTCTCGATCCCCGCCACCCCGATCACTTCCGCCGAATGCACGCCCTCGGCGCCGAACGAGGTGCCGCCGAGGACATGCGCCGCCAGCGTCCCGTTCGGGTAAAGCCGCATCTCGCGCGGGCCGAAGAGAAGGCCCGGATCGCCGATCTCATGCACCTTCTGCATCTGCTCGGGGCTGAGCACCTTCCTGATCCAGACGAAGCTGCGCCCGTCGGTGAAGCGCCGCTCCAGCGCCTTGGCATCAAGCTCGGGGAAGATTTCCTCAAGCTTCACCGCCGTGCCCTTCGGGTCGACCATGACCTTCGGGTGGGCGTACAGCGCGTGGGTCGTCATGTTCGTCGCCAGCACCCGCCCGTTGCGGTCGGTGATGTCGGCGCGCTGCGCGATGATCTCGGCCCCCGGCGCGCTCGACTTTGGCTCCACGGGTTCAGTCGCCGCCATCAGGCCCATTCGCGCGCCGATCGCGCCAAACGCGAAGACGAAGCTTGCGCACAAGATGAACAGCCGGAACTGCGCCCGGCCGCGCGTCTTTTCGCGCATCGCCTCGTGCCGGACCTTCAGGTTTTCCTTTTCGATGCTGTCGGGGTTCAGCCCCTCCTGCCGGGCATGGAGGATGCGGGCCAGGGGTCGCAGCGGGGTACGCATCACAATCCCTCCGCGTCAGAGGTGATGGTGCCCTGGATATCCGTCGTGAAGCTGATCTCGGGCAGTTTCGCCGCCGGATAGGCCACCTGCGCCGCCGTGCCGAACTGCGAGGGCTCCATCGGCATCAGACCCAGCCGGTCGAAGTTGGCAGTTGCCAGTTCGCGGAGCCGGTCGGGCCGGTTGAGATAGGCCCATTCCGCCCGCTGCACCGTCAGCGCCTCGCGCAGGCCGACGATCTGGCGTTGCAGCCCCTCGACCTCCTTCAGCGCGGCCTGGGTCGCGTAATTCTCGCGATAGGCCCAGAAACCAAGCGCGATCAGCGCCAGGAACGAAAGGGCATAGAGAACGGGGCGCATCTATCGGCGTCCTTTCTTCTGGATTTCCGGCAGGCCAAGGTCGGCCGGGGCAAGCAGCTTCGCAGGCGCCTGGGTCCGCCGCCCGACGCGCAGCTTGGCGGACCGCGCGCGGGGGTTGCGGGCGATCTCGGCCTCGTCCGGGGCGACGGCCTTGCGGGTGACCATCTCGAACCGCGCCTTTGTGTCGGCCTTCGCAGGGGCGTAGCGGTTGGCGTTGGCCTCGTGGCCAGAGGCAAGCTGGAAGAACCGCTTCACGATCCGGTCCTCAAGCGAGTGGAACGTCACCACGGCCAGAAGACCCCCCGGCTTCAGCGCGCGTTCGGCGGCGTTCAGACCCTCGGCCAGCTCGGTGAATTCCGTGTTCACCGCGATGCGGATCGCCTGGAAGCTGCGCGTCGCTGGGTGACTTTGCCCCGGCTTCGGGCGAGGCAGGCATTTCGCCACGATCTCCGCCAGCCGCGCCGTCCGGGTGATCGGTTCCACCGCCCGCGCCGCGACGATGGCATGGGCGATCCGGCGTGACGCCCGCTCCTCGCCGTAGTGGTAGAGGATATCGGCCAGCGCGCCCTCGTCGACCGTATTCACCAGGTCGCCGGCACTTTCACCCGACTGGCTCATCCGCATGTCCAGGGGGCCGTCCTTCATGAAGGAAAACCCGCGCTCCGGCTGGTCGAGCTGCATGGACGACACCCCAAGATCCAGCACCACCCCGTCGAGCGCCTCACCCGCCAGGGCGTCGAGATCGGAAAACGTGCCCGCGACCAGCCGCAGCCGACCACCGTAGGACCCGGCCCAGCCTGCGGCCATCTGCAACGCCAGGGGGTCACGATCCACGCCGATCACCCGCTCCGCACCGGCAGCGAGCAAGGCCCGCGTGTAGCCGCCCGCCCCCAGCGTTCCGTCCAGCCAGACGCCTGAGACGGGCGCGCATTCCCGCAGAATCGCGTCGATCAGGACCGGGATATGCGGATCGTCGGACGTCTGGCTTGACGGGCGGCCTGGCAGCGGACCCTGCATCGGCCTACCCCGTCCGCTTGTGCCGCCCGACAAGGGTCAGCGGGTCGATGTCGTCGTCTTCATCCTCGGCCAGCTCGGCGTCATAGACCTCGCGGCGATAAAGGCGGAAGCGGTTGGTGAAGCCCGCGAAGGCGGCCTCGCTGTCCGCCGCCAGATCGCCCGCAAAGCCCATCTTCTCGCGCACGCGCTGCGGCAGGACGATCCGGCCGTCGGCGTCGATCTCGACCATCACCGACCGGCTGATCAGGTCGCGCTCGGCCCGCACCCGTTCGGGCGAGCCCATCTCCATCGCCTCGATATCCTCGGCCAGCTGGTCCGCGCCACGCTTGGAATAGCCCTCGACGAAATTGCGCGCCTTGCCGCCATAGACCAGCACCAGCCGCGCGCCGCCCTTTTCGCCTTTCTGGGGGTCGTCCGCGTTCAGGACGGCACGAAAGGCCGCCGGGATCGAGACCCGCGCCTTCCCGTCTACCCGCTGGTAGAACTCGCCTCTGAACGCCTCTGCCATCGCCTGGCCTTTTCAATTCCACGTCGAACCCTGGGCGATGGAAATAAAAAGGCGGACCGGGTTGCTGCCACTACCCGATCCGCCGCTGTCCCATCGCTGGGCGTCCAGCTACGCGCGCCACCTGGGGGAGATGTCTGCTCGCTCGCGCGCCGGATCCTTGTTCGCCGATGAAAGGGGCTGCCTGTATGAAGCTGCCTTACGCCTTGTTCGGGGTCTTTCGTCCGCCCCTGACTTTCACTGCCCATCGCATCGTCGTGAGGACAACTTGCGTGGGATTTCATGGGAAAGCAAGGGAAAAATTGGGTGGGAATGGGCTCCATCTTGTGCCAGAGCGGGTCGGGCAGCAGCATCTTGTGCCGAGATTCACCGCCAACTTCCAAATTCTAGGCGAGCCACTCGAAATACTCCCCTACATCTTGTGGCCGCGTCACGGCCGATGACAGTCCCGTGAATTCCCACGATTCAGCGCGATCCGCCTCTGATCTTGCAAATTCTTGGCCCGACACCGGCGAATCTGCCCGAATCCACCCACCGGGAACAGTCCGAGCCCGGCATTTCCCACGATTTCCCGTGATCTGTGATTCGACATCCACACACCGGCTGGGCCGGGCAGCCGCCTTCTGTATGACGGCAATGATGTCGCCGTCAGGCGGGTCGCCCGAAGAGAAGCCGCAGATAGCGCTCCAGATGGTTGAAGGCCTCGCGCGCGGGGGCGGGGGAATTCAGCGCCTTGGCCAGGATGATCCCGCCTTGCACCGCCACCTGGAACTGCTGCGCCAGACCCTCGGCCGTCACTCCCGGCACCGGATGCGCGGCCAGTGCCTCGGCCAGATGCGGCCGGACATGCTCGAACCCCGACGTGACGCTCCGTTCCGCCGCCTCGCGGATCGGGGTCGAGGTCTCGTAAGCCTCCTGCACCGTGGTCCCCGCCACACAGGTGAACTCGGGGATCGGCTGGCCCAGGATCTGCCGCCGCAACTCGACGTAGCCGAACACCCGGTCCAGCGGATCGGGCAGGGAATTGTAGGGATGCGCGGTGAACATGACCCCGGTGGTTTCGGTCCAGTCGTCGATCAGAGCGACGCCCAGCGCTTCCTTGCTGGCGAAATGGTGGAAGAAGGCGCCCTTCGTCACCCCCGCCGCCGCACAAAGGTCGTCGACCGAGGTCGCGGCAAACCCCTTGCGCCGCACGAGGCTGCGTGCGGCCTCGATCAGCCGCGCGCGCGCTTCCCCACGCGGAACCCTCATGCGGCGCCTCCCGCCGGTCTCGCGCCCTGCCTCATTGAAACATCCCCTTCGGCGTTTCGCCCTTAAGAAACCCTTCGATCAGCGCCGCCAGAAGGTCAACCTGACCGATCACCGCAGTATGCGAGGTCGCCGGCAGCACCGCCAGCCGCGAGGCCGGCAGGGGCGCGCCCATGTCGCCCATGCCGCCGCCGCCCAGCAGCCGGAACATCGCGACCGAATGTTCCAGCGTGGCCACATCGGCGTCGCCGGTGATGATCAAGACCGGCGTCTTCAGCGCCTTCACCTCCGCCTCCCAGGCCATCGGCTCCTTCTCCAGCGCGATCAGCTTCTCGACCAGTGCCGGAAAGCCCTCGGGATCGGCGGCCAGCGTCTTGTAGTCCTCGGCGAAGGGCATGTCGGTGAACATCTCGACGGTCATCATCGGGATGAAGTCGCGGAAGGCGGGTTGCCAACCGTCGGCGTCATAGGCGACCGAGGCCGCGATCAGCTGGTCCACCTTCTCGGGGTGACGGATCGCCAGCTGCAGCCCGGCAGTCGCCCCCATCGAATAGCCGAAGACATCGGCCTTCGGCAGGTTGACCGCCTCCATGAAGACCGCCACATCATCGGCAAGACCCGGATAGGTGATCGGCCGGTCGAGGTCGGTGGTGCGGCCATGGCCCTGAAACTCCAGCGCATAGACTTTGTGGGTCTCGGCCAGCTTCGGGATGATCGCCCCCATCGAGGGGATGTTCATGTAGGCCCCGTGCAGCACGACCAGCGGATCGCCCTCGCCCGACACCTCGTAATACATCTGCATGCCGTTGACCTCGACCCGGTTCCCGACCGGGGCGGTGTCCGACAGGGCCGGACCTGCGGCAAGCAGGGCGATCGTCAGCAAGGTTGCGCGCGACATGGGGTATTCCTCTCTCTGCATGGCGTTTCGCGTTGTCAGGGCGGAACCGCCCTGACCGTGATTAAACCGCGTCAGGCATCCTTGTCCCAAAGCGCGGGATCGGGCGTCAGCACCGCCCAGAGAATCCCGAACGGATCGCGCACCATGCCCCAGTCGTCACCCCAGGGCTGCCTCTCGTATGGCATCACGGACACGCAGCCCGCCGCGACAGCCCGGTCGAACCAGGCCCGCCCGTCGCCGACGACCAGTTGCAGATGCCCCCGCGCCAGCGGCGGGCCGCCGGGCGAGCCGTCGCCGACATGGTCGGTCAGCATCAGCGCGCCGCCGTTGATCTCGACCTGCAGGTGCATGTAGTGCCCCGGCTGGCCCGGCGTCTCCATCCGCCCCATGTCCCTGGCGGCGAAGGCCTTCATGTAGAAATCCGCCGCCTCCCCCGCCTGCCCGGCAAGCGACAGATAGGGGATCACCCCCTGCATGATCCGGTCTTCGGGCCGGTAGCGCTGGTCCTGTGGCACGTCGTTCATCATATCCTCCCTTGCCCATCACGCGGGCTCTTCGGAAAAACTGCCGGTCCGCATCGGCCCGGCGGGCTTGTAGGTCGAGATCACCACGCCCGAAGGCGTGGCCTTTCTCTCGACCAGCTTCAGCTCGGCGGGCTGCACGACATCCGAGAAGATGCGCTTGCCCCGCCCGATCATCACGGGGAAGACCAGGAGCACCACCTCATCCGCCAGCCCCTCGGCGATCAGCAAAGGTGTCAGGGTGGAGCTGCCCCAGACGATCAGGTCCGGCCCGCCCGCCTGCTTCACCTTGCGGATACCGGCGGCGATGTCGGACCCAAGGCCCTCCACCGGCCCCCAGTCCAGACTGTCGGGCCGATGGGTCGCGACGAACTTCTTCGCCCCGTTCAGGCTGTCGGCCATCGGCCCCTTCTGCTTCGGCCAGTAGCTGCCGAAGATGTCATAGGTCTTCCGGCCAAGGAGCAGGTCGAACCCCGTCCCCTGCGCCTTGTCGATGGCGGCCCCGCCTGCCTCGTCATGATGGGGGAAAGCCCAGCCGCCGTGGTTGAAGCCGTTGGCGGGGTCTTCCTCCGGCCCGCCCGGACCCTGGATGACGCCGTCCAGCGAGATATGCTCGATGATCCTGATCGTCCGCATGTCGAAGCTCCTCTCTCTCGCCCGTCAGGCCGCCGCGCGGACCGCAGCCTCGATCTCGGCGATGTCGATCTTCTTCTGCTTCATCATCGCCGCCGTCGCCGCCGCCGAGACCTTCTTGTCCTTGCTCAGCGTCAATTCGGTCAGCCGACGCGGAAAGACCTGCCAGGAGACGCCGAAGCGGTCCTTCAGCCAGCCGCAGACGCTCTCCTCGCCGCCATCCGCGGTCAGGGCCGCCCAAAGCCGGTCGGTCTCGGCCTGGTCATCGGTCTCGACGCTGATGGACACCGCTTCCGTCAGGGTGAAATGCGGCCCCGCGTCGAGGATCTGGTAGGGCGTGCCCGCCAGATTGAAGTCCGTCACCGTGAACGGCCCCATCCCCGCATCGGCGCCGAAGCTGCGCTCCACCCGGCTGTTCGGGATCAGGTCGCAGTAGAACTTCGCCGCTTCCGGGCCACGGCCATCGCGGAACCAAAGACAGGTGCGAATGTTGTGAGTCATCTTCTTTCCTCCTCAAGGGTGTCAGCCGTCGCGTCCGCGACTCGCTGGTCATGCAGGAAAGATACCAACCAGTTGGTATGTAATCAACCCAAAATCCCGCCCAAAGCAAAAACCCGCCACTCGGGCGGGTTTCCTGCAAGGTGACGATGGGAAAAGGCCTCAGCCCATCCCGCCCGCGATCAGCCGGTCGGCCAAAGCCAGATAGGGCGCGGCCAGCGGGCTGTCGGTCGCCGCAACCGGCGTCCCGGCGTCGCCTGCCACCCGCACGTCCAGCGCCAGGGGCAGTTCCCCCAGGAACGGCAAGTCCAGTTTGCGCGCCTCGGCTGCCACCCCGCCATGGCCGAAGATATGGCTCTCATGCCCGCAGTTCGGGCAGACATAGGTCGACATGTTCTCGACGAGGCCCAGGATCGGCGTCTTCAGCTTGTGGAACATATCCAGGGCCTTGCGCGCATCCAAGAGCGCCACGTCCTGCGGGGTGCTGACCACAATCGCCCCGGTCAGCTGTGTCCGCTGGCAGAGCGTCAGCTGCACGTCCCCCGTCCCCGGCGGCAGGTCGATGATCAGCACGTCCAGCTTGCCCCAGGCCACCTGCCCCAGAAGCTGCTGCAAGGCCCCCATCAGCATCGGGCCGCGCCAGACCACCGCTTCGTTCTCCTTCAGCATCAGGCCGATGGACATCATCGTGACCCCATGCGCGACCAGCGGCTCGATGGTCTTGCCGTCGGGGGATGAGGGCCGCCGGTTCACGCCCATCATCTTCGGCTGGCTCGGCCCGTAGATGTCGGCGTCCAGAAGCCCGACCTTCCGGCCCCGCCGCGCCAGGGCCACCGCCAGGTTCGAGGCGACCGTGGATTTCCCGACGCCCCCCTTTCCGCTCGCCACCGCGATGATCCGGTCGATCCCGGAAATCCGCTGCGGCCCGCCCTGCTGCGGCGTCGGGTGCTGGCCGATCTTCAGCGACGGAGGCGCGGCCTTCGCCGCCGGGCCATGCGCCGTCATCACCACCTGCACCGAAGCGACCCCCGGCAATGCGCGCAGCCGCGCCTCCGCCTCGGCCTGCGCGGGGCCAAATGCCCGCGCCTCGTCGGGCGTCGCGGCCTCGATCACGAAGCGTATCACGCCCCCCTCGACCGACAGCGCGCGAATCAGATCCCGGCTTGCCAGATCGCCCCCGCCGGGGACCGCAATCCCGGCCAGCACCCTCGTCACCGCATCCCGATCCACCGTCATCGTTTCAACTCCGCCCAAGATTTGCGCTAGGGTCGCGGTCTTTGCGCGGAAGGGCAAGCACCCTTGACCAGTTGCTCAAAAAATCGGCGAACGCATTAATAAATCATGACATTTCCGTGACCCAAGCCATGCGGATGCTGCATGGCAGCATTGATCAGACCGGCTATTGTGCATCCGCAGCATGAGGCGCATGTTATCCCTAACAGCGCGACAGAACGTTGCTGACGAAACTGAAGAGGCTTGAGTGACATGGCTTATGTGACCACCACCCCCGTCGCCCGCAAGGGGTTCGCCGACCGCCTGGCTTTCGTGAAGGACGTGCTCCTGACCGCGATCACCCGGCGCCGCGTCTACGCCCGCACCGTGGCCGAACTGAACTCGCTCACCGACCGTGAGCTGTCCGACCTCGGCATCTCGCGCCTCGGCATCACCGAGATCGCCCGCGAGGCTGCCTACGGCAAGTAAGATTTCGTCCGGGGTCCCCTCCCTCCTCCCTTGGGGCCCTGCGACGATGCGGCGATGCCCCTCCTCCTCCCTGGGCACCGCCGCCCCTATCGGGGCCGAATGGCTCCATCCCATCGGGCGACCCTCCCTCCTCCCTGGGCGCTTGGTACTGCGGCGGGGCCTCTCCTCCTCCCTGGCCTCGCCGCGCAACCCATCCCGAGCCCGCTCCTCCTCCCTGGGCTTGTGATCTGCGGCGGTGCCTCCCTCCTCCCTGGCATCGCCGCCCCCATTCGGGGTGAAAACCCCAAGTCCATCGGGTGCCCACCTCCTCCCGGGCATCCGGTATTGCGGCGGGGCCTCTCCTCCTCCCTGGCCTCGCCGCGCAAACCATCCCGAGCCCGTTCCTCCTCCCAGGGCTTGTGATCCGCGGCGGTGCCTCCCTCCTCCCTGGCATCGCCGCCCCCATTCCGGGCTGATCGCCCGAACGGCATCGGACGCCCCATCCTCCTCCCGGGGTGCGCCGATCTTGGCGCGCGGCCCCTTTCCTCCTCCCTGGGGTCGCCGCCTTTCTTTCCTCGCTCCCCCTTGCAGCCCGCCCCCTCACACGGAATAGTCCCGCAACGCCAATCGCCTGGGAAGCCGACATGCGGGCCTCGGTCCTTTCTGCCGCCACCGTGGCTGCACTGGTGGGCTATGCCGCCTCGGTCGCCATCATCCTCGCCGCCGCCACCGCGCTTGGGGCGACGCCTGCACAGACGGCAAGCTGGCTTCTCGCCATCTGCATCGGCAAGGCGTTCGGCTCTGCCCTGCTGTCCTGGCGCAGCAAGGTTCCCGTCGTCCTCGCCTGGTCCACGCCGGGCGCCGCACTGATCGCTGCCACCTCCGGCATCAGCTTCTCCGAGGGCGTCGGTGCCTTCGTTGTCGCGGGCCTTCTCATCGCCGCAACGGGGCTGCTCCGTCCTATGGGCGCGCTGGTCGCCCGCATCCCCGACGGCATCGCCGCCGGAATGCTGGCCGGGGTGCTCCTCCCCTTCTGCCTGAAGGGCGCAACAGCCGCGCAGGACCTGCCTGCCCTGGTGCTGCCGATGGTCGCGGTCTTCCTCGTGGTCCGGCTGTGGAATCCCGCGATGGCGACACTCGCCGCCTTCGCAACCGGCATCGTGCTGGCGCTACTTACCGGGTCCGACCTTTCCACCCTCCGCCTCTCGGCGCCCCTCCTCGACTTCACCGCCCCGGAGTTCCGTCCCGGCGTGATCCTCGGCCTTGGCCTGCCACTCTACCTCGTCACCATGGCCTCGCAGAACCTGCCCGGCTTCGCCACGCTGCGTGCTGCGGGCTACGAGCCGCCGGTCAGCGCCGCCCTCACCACCACCGGTCTCATCTCCGCCGTCACGGCCTTCTTCGGCGCCCACACCGTCAGCATGGCCGCGATCACCGCCGCGATCTGCCTTGGACCGGACGTGCATCCCGACAAGGACCGCCGCTGGATCGTCGGCCTTGCCTATGCCGGGGCCTGGCTGCTCCTCGGCCTCCTCAGCCCGACCGTGCTGCAACTTCTCGCAGGCCTTCCTGCCCCTGTGGTCGCGGCTCTCGTCGCCCTCGCGCTTCTGTCACCATTGATGGGCGCCCTGACCGCTGCCTTCACGCAGGCTGACCAGCGCCTGCCCGCGACGCTGACCCTTGTCACGACCGCTTCCGGCATGGCCGCCTTCGGCATCGGCGCGGCCTTCTGGGGTCTGATGGTCGGCCTCGCGGTCTGGGCGCTGGAGCATGCGCGCCGCCGGCCAACGTGACGCAGTCGCCCGACACCGCGACGCTTGACCGACTCGGTCCGCCCATCCGAGGCTGCGGCAGGGTGATCGAAGGGTTTCTGCCGGAGGTCGAGGCCCGGCTGACCTGTTGCTGCGGCTCTGCCGGAAAGATGACCGTGGTGATCTGCAAGGGCGGCGAGACGGCGGAAGTGATGATCGGCAGCAAGACTTGCTTCGTGCTGCGGAAAGGCCATCTGGTCCTGCGCTTCCCCTATCCCGCGGGCGACGGAGCGCGCCCGCACAAGCCATTGATTTCCCAAATCCCCCGAGCCGACGCACCGCAAGCAGCTCCCCGTTGCCACGCTCGGCTTCCTCCCCTACCCTCACGCCAACCCACAGGAGGACCCCATGACCGACCATCCCCTCGGCTTCGACACCCTCGCCGTCCATGCCGGCACCGCGCCGGACACTGCCACCGGCGCCCGGCAGGTGCCGATCTACCAGAGCACCGCCTTCGTCTTCCGCGATGCCGACCACGCGGCCAAGCTCTTCAATCTTCAGGAAATCGGCTACATCTATTCCCGCCTGACCAACCCCACCGTCTCGGCGCTGGCGAACCGGGTTTGCGCGCTTGAAGGCGGGGCCGGGGCCATCGCCTGCTCTTCGGGCCACGCCGCGCAGATCATGGCGCTTTTCCCGCTGATGCAGCCGGGGCGGAACGTTGTCGCCTCGACCCGGCTCTACGGCGGCACGATCCAGCAGTTCTCGAACACGATCCGCAAGTTCGGCTGGTCGGCGAAGTTCGTCGACTTCGACGACCCGAAAGAGATCGAGAAAGCCATCGACGGCGACACCCGGGCGCTGTTCTGCGAGACAATCTGCAACCCGGGCGGCGCGCTTTCGGACATCCCCGCCATCGCCCGCGTCGCAACCCAAGCGGGTATCCCGCTGATCGTCGACAACACCACCGCCACGCCCTATCTCTGCCGCCCGATCGAGATGGGGGCGACCCTCGTCGTCCATTCGGCCACCAAATACCTGACCGGCAACGGCACCGTGACCGGCGGGATCGTGGTCGACTCCGGCAAGTTCAACTGGTCGGCGGACGACAAGTTCCCCTCGCTCTCGCAGCCCGAACCCGCCTATCACGGCCTCGTCTTCCACCCGACGCTGGGCAACATGGCCTATACCTTCCACTCCATCGCCATCGGCCTGCGCGACCTAGGCATGACGATGAACCCGCAGGGCGCGCATTACACGCTGATGGGGATCGAGACCCTGTCCCTGCGGATGCAGCGCCATGTCGAGAATGCGCAGATCGTCGCGGAATGGCTGGAGCAGGATCCGCGGGTCGGCAGCGTCACCTATCCGGGCCTGAAGTCCTCGGCCTATTACCATCTGGGCAAGATGATCACGCCGAAGGGTCCCGGGGCGCTCTTCACCTTCACGATCAAGGGCGGCTACGAGGCCTGCGTCAGGCTCATCGACAATGTGAAGCTCTTCAGCCATGTCGCGAACCTGGGCGACACGCGGTCCTTGATCATCCATCCGGCCTCGACAACGCACCGGCAGCTGACGGAAGAGGCGCAGGTCAAGGCCGGGGCCGCGCCGGATTCGGTGCGCCTGTCGATCGGGATCGAGGACGTGCGCGACATCATCGCCGATCTCGATCAGGCGCTGGCCAAGGCCACGGCCTGACCGCGAGATCCGCCGCCTAGCCCCCTGTGGCGGGGTCCAGCGGCGGGGCCACGAACATGCCCTTCGGCAAGGGGGCGAGCCACGCAACCTCGGCCCCCGCCGAGACCGGCCGATCCGGCGCCCAGTCGAGCGTCAACCGCAACGGACGACAGATCTCGGCAACGTCCGGGGCACCGCAGGCCGTGCCGATGGTCTCGAGCAGGGCCTTCAGCGCGGAATCGGGGCTTTCGGTGCCCTCCACCCCGGCTTCCATGTCAAGCGTCACCCGGTCGGTGTGCAACACCCGCGTGGCGAGATCGGGCAGCTCGGTCCCGTCGTCCTGCAAGCGGAACACCAGTTCCAACTGGAACATCGCGGTCCCGACCGCCGGATCGACACTGCCCTCGACCACCCGCGCCGCATTCACCGCGCAGTCCCGGGCGATCGCGTCCAGGAGCACCTGGCACAGCCCATCGCCGACCTTGGGCGCGCGGATGTCGGCCAGCACCTCAAGAAAGGGGGCGTCAGGCAGCTTCTCTTCCCCCACCAGCAGGTCGGCAAGCTTCGCCTGGCGGACGACGCGCAGCGTCCGGGCAGGTACGAAACGCTCCTGTGCCAGATAGGCCTGAACGTCGGCCTGCGGCACCAGCCCGCCGGTGGGCGAGATCAGCCAGCTCTGCCGCGCGGGAAGGGGGGGGACCGGGGTTGCGGTGGCGGCTTCTTCTGCCACAGCTGCCTTCGGCAGCGTCTGCCAGTATTGCCAACCCGCGGCTCCGAAGCCCACGGCCATCAGCAAAAGCCCCGTGCCGATCAGAACCCGCAGCATCAGAACGCGACCCCCTGGCGTATGGTCTTCAGGTCGCCGAAGGCGAAACTGGCGGCGATAGCCCTGACCCGGCCGGCGAAATCCTCGCCCTTGGCCACCTGGCCGCGGATCTCGAAATAGCTGTCCTGGGTCAACCGTATCTGTGCACCCTGGACCCTGGCATAGACCGCCTTCGGCTCTGCCGCGCCGGGCTGCGGCCCGACGACCGAGACGGTGCCCCCCGCAAAGCCCGCGCGGGTTTCATCCGCAGGCGCCCCGAAACTGTCGCGGAACCAGCTGTTGTAGGCTGCGATCCGGTCCTGCATCACCGCAAGTTTCGCTTCCGCCGCGGCCTTGTCGCTGGCGGACCCGGCCTTCAGCACCTCGAAGAAACGATGGCCGGGGTTCAGCGGATAGGCGGGAGCGATCCCGCAGGCGGCCAGCGCGTCGCCCGGCAGCACCTCGACCGGGACCACGGGATCCAGGTTCGCCACCCCCGCATGTGCGCCACCCAACAGGATCACCCGTTCAATCCGGGCGCCGGGCGCGAGATGGATGTTCCAGATCCGGTTGCCACGGGCGTTTTCCAGCACCAGATAGACCGGCGCACGGGTTTCCGTGACCGCCACGTCATAGGCCTCGTAGGCCAGTTCCGATCCGTCACCGGGCGAGGCCAGGCCGCTTTCGCGGTAGCGGTCGACGAAGCCCTGCACGGCGGCGGCGAGGTCGCTGTCATCATAAGTCAGGAAGGCAAGCCGCAGCCCGGTCTCCTCGGCGGTCACATGGCCAACGACGGTGCCCGCAAGCGGCGGCGTCAGCCGGCAGCCCGAAATCGGCCGGATCGTGGTGATCTCGGCCGGGATGTCCGACGCCACGCGCGTGCTGTAGCCGTCAATCACATCCGCGACGAAGACCGGACGGTTCCCCGCCAGCGCCGCGATCGGCCCGCGCGCGACCAGGCCGTCGGGCCCGTCCTCCAGAAGGTCGGCGGGGCTGTCGCCCGACCGCCGACCGCTGCCGAACGTCCCGCCAAGACCGCCGTCCAGCAGCGCCATCACCCGGTCGGGAAGATAGCGCTCGAAAGCCTGAGGCCCGAGCGACACCAGGGCGACCCCGGCAAGCATGATGGCACCGACGATCAACAAGCTGATCGGTCCGCGGATCATGGGGAACTGCTCCTGCCTTCTTCTCTTGCCGCGAGATTGCCCGGCGACTTGGGCCAAATCATGACGGAAACCGGCGGAATCCGGGTGATTTCCGCCCCTTGACGCCGGGTTGTGCCATCCTACTCGGCGATCTCCCAGGTGACCGCGACATTGGCCACCAGGCCAAGCTCGCCGCCCAACACCGGCGGCGCCGCAGCCGAGACCGCCTCGCGGTACATCGGCGCCGGATCGGTCATCGCGCCCGCGTCCGAGATCGACAGGACCTGTCCCAGTTTCACACCCGCCGCCATCGCCAGAAGCTCGGCCTTGGCGCGGGCATCGGCGACCGCCTCCTTGCGGGCCTCGTTATAGGCCGGTTCGGGGTCGGCAAGGCCGAAGGTCATGCCGTTCAGCGTATTGGCCCCGTCCGCCACCGCCGCGTCCAGCACGGTTCCGGTCGTGTCCAGCGCCCGGACCCGCACCGTCAGCATGTTCGAGGCGACATAGCCAGAGATCGTCGGGGTCGAGCTGTCATATCCGGTCCAGTTCGGGTTGATCGACAGGTTCGAGGTCTGCATGTCCCGCGCCTCGATCCCCGAGGCGGTCAGCCGGGCAATCACCGCGTCGGTCGCCTTGGAGTTCGCAGCCAGCGCCTCGGCAGCGGTCGCGCCCTGCGTGGTCACGCCGATCATCAGGGTGGCCATGTCGGGAGCGGCCTCGATCGTGCCGGTGCCGGTCACGCTGATGGTTCGGGTCATGGCATCCTCGGCAAGGGCGGGGGCCGCCAGCGGCAGGGCCAGCGCGGTGGACAGGATCAGGGCAGACAGAACACGCATCGGGGTCTCCTTGCAATTTGCGCGACATTTCGCATCTGTGACGCGCGCCGCAATGGCTTCCTTGGCCGTTTTCCTTCCCTTCGGCGAAAAGCTGCTTTAGTAAAGCGGCATCCGGCTGGGGCACGTTCCAGCACTTCCAAGATCCGTGCTAGACCCGCGACATGAAACCGACATTTGCACTTGACCTGACCCGCGACACCATCGGGCTTCTGCACCGGACCCCGAAGGGCTGGCTCTCGATCGGCGAGGTGGCCTTCGACGCCCCCGATCTGGGCGAGGCGCTGGACTATCTGCGCAAGACGGCGCTGGGGTTGTCACCGCTGGGGGTGGCGACCAAGCTGATCCTGCCAAACGCCCAGATTCTCTACACCGAGATCCACGCCCCCGGCCCCAGCCGCGACGAGAAGCGCCGCCAGATCGCCGCCGCGCTGGAAGGCCGCACCCCCTATGAGGTGGACGACCTGGCGTTCGACTGGTCCGGCAAGGGCGCGACGGTCAAGGTCGCCGTCATCGCGCGGGAAACGCTCGACCAGGCCGAGGGTTTCGCGGTCGAGCACCGGCTGAACCCGGTCTCCTTCGTCGCCATCCCCGAGGAGGGCAGCTTCGTCGGCGAGCCCTGGTTCGGCCCGACCGCCGCCGCGGCAGGCATCCTGGCCGAGGACGAGACGGTCGAGCGCGATCGCGACCCGGTGGCGATCCTGCATCGGGAATTGCCGAAGGCCGAGCCTGCGGCTCTCGCCGACACCCCCGCCGTCGAACCGGTGGCCGAGGTGGTGGTCGAGGCGGAACCCGAAGCCGAACCGGCGCTCGCAGTCGAGCCCCCTGTCGAGGAAGAGCCTCTGCCCGGCCTGGAGGAGGCGCTGAACGCCGAGCCTCCCGAGCCCGAACCCGCCCCCAAGCCAGCCCCTGCCGCGCCCGAACCTGCGCCCGTGGAGGCGGTTGGGGACGACGGGATGGATGCCGCCACCCTTCGCGATCTTGAAGCCGCCCTGGCCGATGATGCGCCGGTCGATGATGCTCCGGGGCCCGTCGTCACCGAAAGACCGGCCGCCACGCCCCGGACCGAGGCTTTGCCCGACCCCGAGGAAGCCCCCTTCGCGCATGTCACCGACAGCGCAGCCTTTCCCGAACCCGAAGACAGCGCCCCGTCCGCCGCTGCGGCGCGGAAGGGGATCATCGACGATCTCGACGATGACCTCCCTCCGGCTCCGCCCTCGGCGGCGATGGTCGCCTTCGCCAGCCGCCGCGCTGCCGCCGGTGATGCCATCGGTCGCCCGGTCGAAGGCGTGACCCGCCCGGCTGCTGCGGGCCGCACCGCGGCGGTCGCCCGGCCGACGGCATCGAAGGGCTTCCCCGGCATGGTCACCGCGCCGACCATCCCCGGGACCCGTGCCAAACCCAAGCTCAAGGGCGGCGAGATCCCGCGCCCGGCAGTGGCAGGCCCGACCACGGTGAAATCGCCGGCCCGCCCCGGCGGCACCTTCGGCACCATGGCTCCGGCGAAGAAACGGACCGGCACCGTCTTCCTGGTCATGGTCGCCCTGCTCCTCCTGTTTCTGGCGCTGGTCGCGGCCTGGGCCTCCTATTTCATGGGCGGCAATGGCAGCGCGGCCACCGTGGACGAGGCCGCCGTCACCGATCAGGTGCCGGGCGTCGATGACGAGATGCTGGCCGACATGCAGGACCCCGAGGGGATGACCGATCCGATCCCCGAGGCCGAAGGTGCGACGCTGGCCGATGCGGGGGATCTTGCGACCGAAAGCCTGCCGGTAAACATGGGGGGCGAGGAGGCCGCAGCGGCGACGGAGGAAACCGAGATCTGGGCCCAACCCGAAGCCAGCGAACCCGAAGCCACCGACCCCGCACCGACCGACCCCGCGCCGACCGACCTCGCCGACGAGGCGACCGTCCCCGCCGAACCGGTGGCCGAACCCGCGCCCGGTACGGTGGTCGCGACAGATGTTTCCGTCGCCTCCGCCCCGACCGAGGATCAGGACGAGATCTTCCTGTCCGCCATGGACGCCCCGCCCCCGGCACTGGACGCCCTGGCGCTGCCCGCGCTCGCCACTGCGGTCGACGCCCTGCCCGATCCGGCGATGCCGCCCCCCGCCCCGGGAACGGTCTACCAGTTCGATGCGAAAGGCCTTCTCAAGCCGACGCCGGAGGGGATCGTCAGCCCGGACGGGGTCTTCCTGATCGCCGGGAAACCGCCCCGGCTCCCGCCCTCGCGCAGCGAGGTCGCATCGGCCGCCGCCTTGGCGGCCGCCGCCGTTGCCCCCCCCGCGACCGAACCTGCGGCAGCCGCGGTCTCCGACGCCTCGCTGGTCACTGGCGGGACCGAACCGGCCGCCGACGCACCGCTTCCGCCCGCCGATCCGGCGATGGCGGGGTTCCGCCCGAAGGCGCGGCCCGAGGGGCTTGCCCCCGCCACGGCGGACGACGCGGCGCTTGCCCCCGAGACCTCCACCGAATTCGCGGGCCTGCGCCCCCTCGCCCGTCCGGCCAGTGTGACCGCCGCCGCTGCGGCGGCCGCCCCGGCCGAAGCCGCCGACCTCGGTGCGCAGGGCGCCTCGCTGACCGCGCAGGCCGAGGCGAAGCTGGCCGAGGCTGCCGCCCTGGAAGCCCAGAACCCCTCTATCGTCGCGATCTCGATGCGGCCGGCAGAACGCCCCCGTGACTTCTCCGCCGCGGTCGAGGCAGCCGTGGCCGCCGCCGTCCGCGAACCGGCCCCGGTCGAGGAAGTCGCCCCCACCGAGGTCGCCGCCGCCGCGCCCGCGCCGAAGCCGGAGGAAACGGCCGACCTTGACGAGCCCGAGCCGACCAAGGTCGCCCCGTCGATCCCGACCAAGGCCAGTGTGGCGAAGCAGGCGACCTATGCGAATGCGATCAACCTGTCGAAGATCAACCTGATCGGGACCTATGGCACCGACTCGCGCCGGTACGCGCTGATCCGGCAGGCGAACGGGAAGTACAAGAAGGTCAAGGTCGGCGACAAGATCGACGGGGGGACGGTGAAGGCGATCACCGATACCGAGGTCCGCTACCAGAAGGGCGGGCGGCTGGTCAGCCTGAAGATGCCGAAGGTCTGATCGGGCTGTCCACGGTGGACATTTCCGGGTTTTTATTCTAGATCAATGATTTGTTTGCGGGCGTTTACGATTTGGTAATGTCTGCTCGTCGGGGACTTCGTCCCTCCTCGCTGGAGTGCGACGAGGAGACGAAGTCGAACGAGGAGCCGCCGTTCAGCCCGCCGCCACGCCCGCTTCAGCGAAGGTGGCCATGCCGGAATGGCAGGCGACCGCGCCCCGCACCACACCGATGGCCAGCGCCGCGCCCGAGCCTTCGCCCAACCGCAGGCCAAGCGACAGGAGCGGTTCCTTGCCAAGCTTCTCCAAGAGGCGGGCATGGGCACCCTCGGCGCTCTGGTGGCCCGCAACGCAATGGTCCAGCGCACCGGGGGTGGCCTTTTCCAGCACCGCCGCCGCAGCGGTGGCGATGAACCCGTCCAGGATCACCGGCACCCGCGCCATACGCGCGCCGAGGATCGCGCCGGTCATCGCGGCGATCTCGCGGCCCCCAAGGCAGCGCAGCACCTGAAGCGGATCGGAGATGAGCGCCTTGTGCCGCTCCAGCCCCGCCGCGACGGCGGCTTCCTTGCGACGGAGCCCCTCGTCATCCACCCCGGTCCCCCGGCCGGCCCAGCCGACCCCGCCGTAAAGCGCGGTGGCGATGGCGGCCGCAGCGGTGGTATTGCCGATGCCCATCTCTCCAGCGACGAAGAGATCGGCCTGCGGGTCGACGGCTTCATAGCCCTTCTGCAAGGCCGCCAACACCTCGGCCTCGCTCATCGCCGGGGCCTCGGTGAAATCCGCGGTCGGGCGGTCGAGGTCAAGGGAATGGACATCAAGCTTCGCGCCGAAGGCCTTGGCCAACTGGTTGATCGCCGCCCCGCCATGGGCGAAGTTGGCCACCATCTGTACGGTGACTTCCGCCGGGAAAGCGGAAACACCCTTGGCGGTAACACCATGATTTCCCGCGAAGATCACGATCTGCGGATTGCCCGCACGGGGCTTTTCCGTCCCCTGCCAGCCCGCCATCCAGATCGCGAGCTTCTCCAGCCGTCCCAAGGCCCCCGGCGGCTTGGTCAGCTGGCCGTTCCGCGCCTCGGCCCCGGCAAGCGCGGCCTGGTCGGGAGCCGGAAGCTGCCCGAGCAGAGCATGGACATCGGCGAGGCTGTGGAACGGCATGGTCGTCTTCCCGGATTGCACCTTTTCGCTTCTGGGGCTACCCCAAGGGCCAACCCGACGCCAGCCGGAACCTGCCGCTTTGACCCCAATCCGCGACATTGCCCTAGGGCTTCCCGCCGATCTTCTGTCGGCCTTTGCGCTGCTCACACGCCTGCCCCTGCCCAACCATCGGGGAACCGGTGCGGCATCGGCCTGGGCCTGGCCGCTGGTGGGTGCCGTGCTGGCCGCGCTGGGGGCAGCGCTGGCGACGGCGGCGCTGTGGCTGGGGGTCACGCCGGGGGTGACGGCGGTTCTGGTCCTGGCGCTTGGTGCGATGCTGACCGGGGGCCTTCACGAGGACGGGCTGTCCGACACCGCAGACGGGCTTTACGGCGGCTGGACGCGGCAGAGGCGGCTGGAGATCATGAAGGACAGCCGGGTCGGCAGCTACGGCGTGCTGGCGCTGGTGCTGGTCACGCTCGCCCGCTGGTCGGCGCTGACGGCGGTGCTGGTCTATGGCGGGCACTGGGGCGGGCACTGGGCGGCGCTGGTGGCCACGGGGGCCCTGTCGCGCGCGCCGATGGCGCTGGTGATGGCGCTTCTGCCCAATGCACGCGGCGAGGGGCTGAGCCATGCGACCGGGCGGCCCAATCCGGCGGTGGCGCTGGTCGGACTGGCATTGGCGGTGGTGATCGCCGGGGCGCTGACCGGCTGGACGGCGGTGCCGCTGGTCTTTGCGGCGCTGGGGGTGACGGTGATGCTGGCCATCTCGGCCCTGCGGCGGATCGGCGGGCAGACGGGGGATATTCTCGGGGCCTCGCAGCAGCTGGCCGAGGTGGCCTGTCTCGCGGTGTTGTCGGCGCGGGGGTGAGGGGAGTCGGGATAAGAGAGTCGGGGCACGCCCCGACCTACGACGGGCACCCTCTGGCCTTTGCGCCCCGCCCGCGCTAGAGGAACGCGAGAGAGCTTGCGAGGCTGCCGCCCATGTCCGACTATTCCGACGCCATTTCCTCGACCGAGGAGATCATCGAAGACGCCCGCAACGGGCGGATGTTCATCCTGGTCGACCACGAGGACCGCGAGAACGAGGGCGACCTCGTCATCCCGGCGCAGATGTGCACGCCGAATGCGATCACCTTCATGGCGACGCATGGCCGGGGCCTGATCTGCCTGGCGCTGACCGCGGAACGGGTGGACCAGTTGGGATTGCAGCTGATGGAGCGGAAGAATTCCTCGCGCCATTCCAGTGCCTTCACGCTGTCGATCGAGGCGGTCGAGGGGATTGCCACCGGCATTTCCGCCGCTGACCGGGCGCGCACCGTGGCCGTTGCGACCGACCCGTCCAAGGGTGCGGTGGATATCGCCAGCCCGGGCCATATCTTCCCGCTGCGCGCGCGGGACGGCGGCGTGCTGGTGCGTGCGGGCCATACCGAGGCGGCGGTCGACGTGTCGCGGCTGGCGGGGCTGAACCCCTCGGGCGTGATCTGCGAGGTGATGAACGACGACGGCACGATGGCGCGGCTCCCGGACCTGATCAAGTTCGGCCAGAAGCATGGCATCAAGATCGGCACCATCAGCGACCTCATCGCCTATCGCCGGAAGCATGACAGCCTGGTCCGCGAACGCTCGGTCAAGGCGGTGCAATCGGTGCATGGCGGCGAATGGCTGATGCGGGTTTACACCGACGAGTTGCAGGGGGCCGACCAGGTGGTCCTGACAAAGGGCGATCTGACCACGCCAGAGCCGGTGCTGGTCCGGGTCCATGCCCTGAACCCGCTGGAGGATGTGCTGGGCCTGGGCAGCGGCAGCGACCTGCCCGCCGCGATGCGGATCATTGCCGCCGAGGGGCGCGGGGCGGTGATCCTTCTGCGCGACACGTCGATGAAGATGGTCGAGGATGGCGAGCATTCGCCGCAGACCCTGCGCCAGTATGGGCTTGGCGCCGAGATCCTGGCGGCACTCGGGCTGTCGAAGATCTCGCTGGTGACGAATTCCAAGGCGCCGAAGCTGGTGGGTGTCGAAGGCTACGACCTGACCATCACCGGCACCCGGCCCATCAAGGAGTGATCATGGCCACCGCCGAGACGCATTACACCCTGCCGCTGCCCGCTTTCGACAAGCCGGTGAAACTGCTGATCGTGGTGGCGCCCTATTACAAGGATATCGCCGACAATCTGGTGGCGGGGGCCCGCGCGGTCGGCGCGACCTGCGGGGCGACGGTGGACCTGATCGAGGTGCCGGGCGCGCTGGAAGTGCCCTCGGCCATCGCGATGGCGGAACGGCTTGCGGAGTATGACGGTTACGTGGCGCTTGGCTGCGTGATCCGGGGCGAGACGACACACTACGACACGGTGTGCAATGACAGCTCGCGCGCGATCAGCCTTCTGGGGTTGCAGGGGGCCTGCATCGGCAACGGCATCCTGACGGTGGAGAACCGCGCCCAGGCCGAGGTGCGGGCCGACCCGGCGGGGCAGAACAAGGGCGGGGGTGCCGCAGCTGCGGCCTTGCATCTGGTGGCGCTGTCGCGCAAATGGGCCGGAAAGACCAAGGGGATCGGTTTCCGGGCATGACCGCCAAACGTGACGAAAAGCGCCAGATGAAATCCGCAGCGCGGCTCTATGCGGTGCAGGCCCTGTTTCAGATGGAGGTCTCGGGCCAGACGGTCGAGGCGGTGACGCGCGAGTTCGAAACGCACCGCTTTGGCGCTGTCTACGAGGAAGGCGAGTTCGCCGAGGGCGACGTCGACCATTTCCGCGCCGTGGTGGGTGCGGCGGTGAACTGGCAGGCGAAGATCGACCAGCTGACCGACCGGGCGCTGGTCGCGGCCTGGCCCATCGACCGGATCGACCCGGTGCTGCGGGCCTTGTTCCGCGCGGCGGGGGCGGAGCTGGTGGACATGGCCACCCCGCCCAAGGTGGCGATCACCGAATATGTGGATGTGGCGAAGGCCTTCTTCCCCGAGGGGAAGGAGCCGAAGTTCGTGAATGCCGTCCTCGACCACATGGCGCGCGAGGACAAGCCCGAGGCTTTCTGATGCGTCACAGGATCTGGACCATCACGAAAGGACTGTCCCGATGACCCGTCTTGCCGTCCCCCTTGCGCTTGCCCTTGCCGCCGCCTCTCCGGCCTTTGCCACCGAGATCGGCGGCGAATGGCATCTGGTGGGGTTCGAGGGCCAGCGCGCGCCCGCGCCGCTGTCGATCACCTTCACCACCGGTGGCAAGCTGTCGGGCAAGGCGCCCTGCAACAGCTATTTCGGCAGCTACCAGGCCACGTTGCCCGAAATCTCGTTTTCGCCGCTGGGCGCGACCCGGATGGCCTGCGACAAGCTGGACGTCGAAACGGCATATTTCCAGGCGCTCCAGGCCATGACCAATGCCGAGGTGACGGATGAGCACCTGTTCCTGATCGGCCCCGAAGGCCGGGTGCTGGAGTTCAGCCGGACCGAAGAGGACGAGAACTGCTTCACCTGCGGCGACTGAAGGCGGCGCGGTGTCCTAGCGGTGCGCCTCGAACAGGGCCGCCGCACGGTCGAAGAACCGCGCCCGCACCGCCGGCCCTTCCATCATGATCTCGTGTTCGGCCCCCGGGTAAAGGTCCAGCTGCCCGTTCGCCCAACCCGCCATCCGCAGATGCACCGGGGGCACGTCCACCACCTTCTCCGCCGTCCCGATCGCGCAGATCGCCGGAACCTTCGGCGCGGGCAGCACGGCCAGCGCGGCGCATTCGTGCAGCGCCGCTTTCAGCCAGCCGATCGACGGCCCGCCCAGCGCAAGTTCCGGCACCTCGGCCACCTGGCGGCGCATGTAGCCCCACATCTCGCGGTCAGTCGTCAGCACGTTGCCAGCGAAGGGCGCTTGCAGCAGATAGGTCTCTGCGCTGGTCGAGGGCGCATAGCGGTTCACCAGGCCCAGCGGTCCGGCAAGGGCCGAGACAACGGAAGCCACGGGGCGCAGCCAGGCGGCCATGGCGATGCCCCACATCGGCGCCGAGAAGGCCGCGGCCCGCACCGGCAACCCACGCATCAGGCCACGCAGCCCGATGCAGCCACCCATCGAATGCGCGATCATGTAGAAGGGCTGCGGCAGGTCCTGACGCACAGCTTCGGCCAGCATCGCGTCCAGGTCCTGCTGATACTCGGCGAAATCTCCGACATGGCCTTCGCGGCGGTCGGGCAAGGCGCGGTCGGCCAACCCCTGCCCGCGCCAGTCGATCGTGATGACCGAAAAGCCGCGCGTGACCAGATCGCCCGCCGCGCGGCCATATTTCTCGATGCATTCCGTCCGGCCGGGTAGAAGCAGCACTGTGCCCCTGTCTCCGGCCTTCCACCAGGCTAATCGAATCCGGGCCGTGCCCGCCTGTGCCCAGACGACCGTCGCCCCGGGTGGCGCGTCGGCCAGTTCCGCATGGAACGGCGCAGGCAGGGCGGTCTCGTGCTTCACCCCAGCACCGAACCAAGCTTCATGGCGAGGCCCATGTTGCCGTCGACCGAAAGCTTGCCGGTCATGAAGGCCATGGTCGGGTTCATGTCGCCCTCGAGGATCGAGCGGAACACGTCGGCCTCGGCGGTCAGGGTCACGTCGGCCTCTTCGTCTGCGGCCCGGACGCCCTGCCCGTCCAGCATGATCGCCCCCTCACCGGGGATCACGAATTTCGCAATGCCGTCGAAGCCGCCCGACAGCTTGGCCGACAGCGCCTTGACGGCTGCATCAATCATTTCGCTCATCACAAGTCTCCGGTTCGTGACCCGGGCGCCACTGGCAATCTGGCGCGGATCGGCTACTTTCACGTTATGGGTCGTGAAGCCGCCATTCTCAATCGTATCGTTGCGGCACTTGTGCTGCTTTTCCTGACTTGCGCGGTCGCTCTGGCCGAGGATACCGCCAAGCTCGATGGTCTGTTCGAGCGGCTGAAGGTCGCGGACGAGGCGGAGGCAGGCCGGATCGAGCGGGAAATCTGGATTGAATGGTCGAAATCGGGCTCACCAGCCGAGGACCTCTTGTTGCAGCGCGGCAAGGATGCGATCGGCTTGGGTGACTATCCGGCGGCCATCGAGCATTTCACCGCGATCATCGACCATGACCCCGGTTTCGCCGAGGCCTGGAATGCGCGGGCGACGGCCTATTACATGGCGGGGGAGTTCGGCCCCTCGGTCGCCGACATCGGCAAGGTCCTGACGCTGAACCCCCGGCATTTCGGGGCGCTTTCGGGGCTGGCGATGATTCTGGAGGAAAGCGGCAAGCCGGAGAAGGCGCTGGAGGTCTACAAAGCGGCACTGGCGATCCATCCCCATCTTCAGGGCGCGGCCGAAGCGGTCGAGCGGCTGGAGACCGAAGCCGAGGGGCAGGAGCTTTAAGCCATGGATGCCACGCGGCGGGTGACGGCGGTCCTTGGGCCGACGAATACCGGCAAGACCCATCACGCCATCGACCGGATGCTGGCGCACCGGACGGGGGTGATCGGCCTACCGCTGCGGCTGCTTGCACGCGAGGTCTATGACCGCATCGTCGCCCGCGTCGGCCCCTCGGTCGTGGCGCTGGTGACGGGCGAAGAGCGGATCGTGCCCGAGCGGACGCAGTACTGGGTCTGCACCACGGAAGCGATGCCGCTGGAGATCGGTGCGGATTTCGTCGCGGTGGACGAGATCCAGCTTTGTGCCGATGCCGACCGGGGGCATGTGTTCACCGACCGGCTTCTGCGCGCGCGGGGGCTGAACGAGACGCTGTTCCTGGGGTCCGACACCATGCGGGGGGCGATTGCGGCGCTGGTGCCGCATGTGAGCTTCCTGAAGCGCGAGCGGATGTCGACGCTGACCTATGCCGGGTCGAAGAAGATCAGCCGGATGCCGCCACGGTCGGCCATCGTCGGGTTCTCGGTCGAGAATGTCTATGCGATCGCCGAGCTGATCCGGCGGCAGAAGGGTGGCTGCGCGGTGGTGATGGGGGCCTTGTCGCCCCGCACCCGGAATGCGCAGGTCGCCTTGTACCAGAACGGCGACGTGGACTATCTGGTCGCGACCGATGCCATCGGCATGGGGCTGAACCTCGACATCAAGCATGTGGCCTTCTCTGCCACCGCCAAGTTCGACGGCCGCCGGATGCGGGCGCTTTATCCGCAGGAGCTGGCGCAGATCGCGGGCCGGGCCGGGCGGCATACCGAGGACGGGACCTTTGGGGTCACGGGCGAGGCGCGGCCCTTCGACGAGGATGTGGTCGAGGCCATCGAGACCCACCGCTTCGCCCCGGTCCGGAAGCTGCACTGGCGCAACGAGGCGCTGGATTTCGGGAGCGCCGAGCGGTTGATCCATAGTCTGGAGGAGCCGACCCACAACGACTGGCTGACCCGCGCGCGGGAAGCCGACGACCTGTTGTCGCTGAAGGCACTGGCCGCCCTGCCCGAGGTGCAGGACAAGTTGACCGAACCGAAGCGGGTGCAGCTCCTCTGGGACGTGTGCCGGATTCCCGACTTCCGCTCCTCCTCCGGGGTGGAACACACGACCCTCCTGACCCGCATTTTCGAGTTCCTGGTCGGCCGGGGGCTGGGCGGGGGCCGCATCCCCTCGGACTGGCTGGCGCAGGCGATCAGGCGGATCGACCGGACCGAGGGCGACATCGATGCTTTATCGCGCAGGCTCGCCCATATCCGCACCTGGACCTACGTCACCCAGCGGAAAAACTGGGTCGAAGACGAAAGCCATTGGCGCGACGAAACCCGCGCTGTAGAAGACCGCCTGTCGGACGCGCTTCACGCGGCACTGACGCAACGATTTGTCGACCGGCGGACGAGCGTCCTCCTCCGCCGGTTGAAGCAGAAGGAGGCTCTGGTGGCCGAAGTGAACGACAAGGGCGAAGTGACGGTCGAAGGCGAATTCGCCGGGCGGCTGGAGGGCTTCCGCTTCCGGCAGGACGCCTCGGCGACCCCGGATGCCGCACGGACGCTGGCGCAGGCCGCATTGCAGGCGCTGAAGCCCGAGTTCCACCTGCGCGCCGACCGCTTCTACAACGCGCCGGACACCGAGCTGGACTTCACCGAACAGGGCGGCCTGATGTGGGGCAGCAATGCGGTGGGCAAACTGGTCAAGGGCGCCGAGCCCGCAAAACCGGCGGTCGAAGCCTTCGTGGATGAGGAAGCCGGGCCGGAAGTGGCCGAAAAGGTGCGCCGCCGGTTGCAGCATTTCATCGACCGCAAGGTGGCGGCGCAGTTTGAGCCGTTGCTGGCGATGGGCCGCGATGAGGCACTGACCGGCCTCGCCCGGGGGTTTGCGTTCCGGCTGTCGGAAGCGATGGGGGTTCTGCCGCGCGACGCGGTGGCCGCCGAGGTGAAGGAGCTGGACCAGGAGGCGCGGGGGGCCTTGCGCAAGCATGGCGTGCGCTTCGGCCAGTTCACCATCTTCCTGCCTGCGCTGCTGAAACCGGCGCCGACGCGGCTTCGGCTGGTCTTGTGGTCGCTCTGGAACGGCTTGCAGGAATTCCCCGAATCGCCGCCGCCCGGCCTGGTGACGATCCCTAACGTGGGCGAGGTTCCGAAACAGCATTACACGCTGGCGGGCTATCACCCCGCAGGTGCGCGCGCGATCCGCATCGACATGCTGGAACGGCTGGCCGATATCCTGCGGCAAAAGGACAGCCGTGCCGGTTTCGAGGCGACGCCCGACATGCTGTCGATCACCGGCATGACGCTGGACCAGTTCGCCGACCTGATGGCGGGCCTCGGCTACAAGGGCGAGAAGGCCGAACGGGTGAAGGTCAAGGCCGAGGTGGCAAAGGCTCCCGAAATCTCCGAGGAAGCCGCCGCCGCCATCGCCGCAGGCGTGCCGATCCCGGAGGAAGTCTCGATCCTCGCCCCCGTGGCGGAACCGGAAGCCGAAGCCGCGCCGGAGATGGAGGCCTTCTACACCTTCACCTGGGCGCCGAAACCTCGCCCGCGCCCGGAGCGTGCCCCCCGGCCCGAACGGAAGGAGGGCGAGGCCCGCGCGCCCCGCGGCGACCGCCCGCAGGGCGAGCGTCCCAAAGGGGACCGTCCGCGCGGCGACCGCCCGAAAGGCGACCGCCCCAAGGGCGACTACAAGGGCGGCAAACCGCAACGGGACGACCGGCAGAAGTCGTTCGAAGCCCGTCCGCCCCGCGCGGAAAAGCCCATCGACCCGGACAATCCCTTCGCCGCGCTGCTCGCGCTCAAGGGCAAGGTCTGATTGGCCGGGCCTTCGGGCAAGCCTGTGCCCGGCGCCGCCCCGAAGCTGCGGCTGGACAAATGGCTCTGGCAGGCGCGGTTCTTCAAGTCGCGCGGCCTTGCCGCCGAGGTGATCGAAGCGGGTTCCGTCCGGGTGAACGGGACCCGCACCTCCCGCCCCGGGCGCGACGTGACCGAGGGCGATACGCTGACATTTCCGCAGGGAGGCCGCATCCGCGTGGTGCGCATCCTGGCCCTGGGGTTGCGTCGGGGTCCGGCCACCGAGGCGCAGGCGCTCTATCTCGATCTTGAACCCTCTGCGGCACCGGACCCGCTTGAATGATCCGCCCGCATGGCCTAACTGGCAGTCAGACGCATCCCACCAGAGCCACGCCATGACCTATGTCGTCATCGACAACTGCATCGCCTGCAAATACACCGACTGCGTCGAGGTCTGCCCGGTCGACTGCTTCTACGAAGGCGAGAACATGCTGGTCATCCACCCGGATGAATGCATCGACTGCGGCGTCTGCGAACCGGAATGCCCCGCCGACGCGATCCGCCCGGATACCGAGCCGGACATGGAGGAATGGGTCAGCTTCAACCGCAAATATGCGGTGCAATGGCCGGTGATCGTGACCAAGAAGGACCCGCTGCCGGGCTATGAGGACCGCGACGGCGAGACGGGCAAGCGCGAGAAGTACTTCTCCGAGGCCCCGGGTGAGGGCGGCTGACCGTCGGCCCGATTCGCCCTCACAGCGTGGCACGAATCGGTTACGGAGCGCAAAACCTTGCGAATACAAGGCGTTGGTGCTGAACTGCCCGGTTTCGCGGCAGTTGGAATCAGTGCGCTTTTGTGTTATTGTTCGTTTACAAAGCAAGCATGGAAGCCTGACACCGGCTTAGAGCGTACCGCCTGGGCCAAATTCTTTTGTGACAATCCAAGCTCCACTCGCCTGAACCGGGGTTCAGGGCGCGCGGGGTGTTTGTCGCGGAAGGGGCGTCCTTACTGGGGAACCGTGAATGACCAAATCGAAGAAGCCTGAATTCCGCCCGAACGATTTCGTGGTCTACCCCGCGCATGGCGTGGGCAAGATCATCTCGATCGAAGAACAGCAGATCGCCGGGATTCAGCTGGAGCTTTTCGTCATCTCCTTCGAGAAGGACAAGATGACCCTGCGCGTCCCCACCCACAAGGCGCTGGACATCGGCATGCGCGCGCTGTCGGCCCCCGACGTGGTGACGAAGGCCCTGGACACGCTGAAAGGCAAGGCCAAGGTCAAGCGGGCCATGTGGTCGCGCCGCGCGCAGGAATATGAACAGAAGATCAACTCGGGCGACCTCCTGTCGATCGCCGAGGTGGTCCGCGACCTGCACCGCACCGACGACCAGCGCGAGCAGTCCTATTCCGAGCGCCAGCTCTACGAAGCCGCGCTGGAACGCCTGACCCGCGAAGTCGCGGCTGTGTCGGGTGTGGACGAGGCGGGCGCTGCGAAGCAGGTGGACAGCGTCCTGGTCGGCCGCGCGGCCTGAGCCTTCGCGGATGGAATACGGAACGGCGGTCCGAAGGGGCCGCCGTTTTCATTTTGCGCGGCGAGAGAGGCAGGGCGACTCCCGCCCCGGATCAGGTCCGGCGCGCGCTTTCCCTGCAGCAAGCGCCTCACCCGAAATACCGCTCCGCCGGCAGATAGCCCGCCAGCCGCCCCGCCGCGCACCAGTCGCGCTCCAGTCCCAGGTCGCCCACCAGGATCACCCGGTCCGAGGGCACCTTCCCCAGCGCCTGCCGCAGCACCGCCCGCACTTCGCCGAACCCGGCCAGCGCATAAGGGGCAGGATGGACCGCATCCAGCACCACCGGATTGGCGGTCTCCAGCAACCCCGGCGTCAGCGGCGCCACTGCCAGCGCCAACCGACCGCATTGCACTTCCTTCAACTTCAAGGCCCGCGCCTCAGGCATCGCGGGCCGCATCAAGGACACCCGCAAGGCATTGGAGGAAAACAGGAACGCCACCACGTCATGCCCGGTCATCGCCCGCACCCCGGCATAGGTCCTGTAGTCCAGCCCCAGCGCCTTGGCCCGTTTCACCCGCAACCGGACCACCTCGATGGGCAGCGTGGGCAACAGCCGCTCGCGCGCGGCCTGCCAGCAATGCTTCCGCCAGCTGACTCCGCCCTCGACCGAAGGCCCGCCGTTGTGCCCGATCCCGCCCATCACGAACTCCGAAGCATTTGACTCAAATTGTCTTTCACATTTGCACAAATATCCCACGGGAGGTCCGGAGGGTGTGAAACCCTCCGGGGCCAGCCAAAAGCAGGCCCTCAGTCATACTCGCGCAGCCGCGCCACATAGCGGGCCATGGTGTCGACCTCCAGGTTCACCTTGTCCCCCACCGCGACCTCGCCCCAGGTCGTCACCTCCTGGGTGTGCGGGATCAGGTTCACCCCGAATTCCGCCCCCGAAACCTCGTTCACCGTCAGGGAGGTGCCGTTCAATGCGACCGACCCTTTCGGCGCGATGAACTTCGCCAAAGCCTCCGGCGCGCGGAAGGTCACGCGGACCGAGCCGCCCTCGTGCCGGACCGAAACCACCTCGGCCAGCCCGTCGACATGGCCCGAGACGATATGTCCGCCCAGTTCATCTCCCACCTTCAGCGCGCGCTCCAGGTTGACGCGCTTGCCGGGGGTCCAGCCGCCAAGGTTGGTCTTCGACACCGTCTCGGCGGAAATCTCGACGTCGAACCAACCCTCCGGCCCCAGCGCCACCACCGTGAGGCAGACCCCGTCGCAGGCGATGGAGGCCCCGATGTCGATGCCGCCCACGTCATAACGCGTGGCGATCCGGGCGCGCAGGTCGCCTGTGACCTTCGTCTCGACGATCCGGCCGACATCGGTGACGATTCCGGTGAACATGGGCGTGCTCCTGATGCTTCGTTCCGAGGTAAAGCGCCCGGCCCGGGCTTGCAAGCCTGCCTCGCCGCGCGCCATGATCGGGCCACGCTTTCCTGTGAGACTGCCCGAAATCCCCGCAAGGCCCGCCCCGTGACCGACGCCCCCCGCCGCTTCCTCTTCCTGCAAGGGCCGCACGGCCCCTGGTTCCACCAGCTTGGTCGCCTGTTGCGCGCCGCCGGAGCCGAGGTCTGGCGCGTCGGCTTCAACCGGGGCGACCGGGCGTTCTGGCCGGGACCGGGCTACATCGCCTTCCAGGGCAGCCATGAGGCCTGGCCCGAGACCTGCGCCACGCTTCTCGACAGCCGGGGCATCACCGACCTCGTGCTCTATGGCGACACCAGGCCGATCCATGCCCAGGCCGTCGCGCTGGCCAAGGCGCGGGGGATCACCGTGCATGTCTTCGAGGAAGGCTACCTGCGGCCCTACTGGATCACCTACGAACGCGGCGGGGCGAACGGGCATTCCCGGCTGATGGACCTTTCCCTGCCCGAGATGCGCGCGGCGCTGGCGCGGGTCGACCCTGACCTGCCCGAGGTCCCGGCGACCTGGGGCGACATGCGCCAGCATATGTTCTGGGGCGCGCTCTACCACGGTTTCGTGGCACTGGGCTTGCGCGCCTACCGCAACTTCCGGCCGCATCGCAGCCTGACCGTGGGGCAGGAGTTCCTGCTCTACCTCAAGCGCTTCCTCCTGATGCCCGTCCACCGCTGGGAGCGCCGCCTTGCCACCCGCCGCATACGGCGCGGGGGGTTCCCCTATCACTTGGCGATCCTGCAACTGGAACATGACGCGAGCTTCCGCGACCATTCCCCCTTCGCCAGCATGACCGACT
The DNA here is from genome assembly GCF_016793705.1 of Tabrizicola sp. Taxonomy (GTDB): domain Bacteria; phylum Pseudomonadota; class Alphaproteobacteria; order Rhodobacterales; family Rhodobacteraceae; genus Tabrizicola. The sequence goes on along the minus strand of NZ_JAEULO010000041.1, from coordinate 91,124 downwards.
TCCTGGCGCTGGTGATCCAGGGCTTCGCCAGGGGCGCGCCGCCGCATCACCACCTGGTCTTCAAGGCGCATCCGCTGGAGGATGGCCGCGTGGCGCTGTTGCCGACGATCCGCCGCCTCGCGCGCGAGCACGGGATTGCGGACCGCGTCCATTTCGTGCGCGGCGGCAAGCTGGCGCAGCTTCTGAACGAGGCGCGCTCGGCCGTGACGGTGAATTCCACCGCCGGGCAGCAGGCGCTGTGGCGCGGCCTGCCGCTTCGTGCCTTCGGCACGGCGGTCTATGCCCAGCCCGAATTCGTCTCATCGCAGCCGCTGGACGCATTCTTCGCCGCGCCCTCCCGCCCCGACACCCGCGCCTACCGCGACTACCGGCATTTCCTCCTGGAAACCTCGCAGGTGGTGGGCGGCTTCTACTCCTCGCGGGGGCGGCGCGCCCTGCTGCGACAGGTGGTGGACCTGATGCTTTCGCCCGAAGATCCCTATCAGGCGCTGACCTCGGGCAAAGCGGCACCACGGCAACAGTTGCGGCTCGTGCGCTGAATGGCGCTTGTCGTGCTGGTCAACCCTTGGGCGTTTCGCTAGATTCACGCAACAATAACCCAAGGCAGAACGCGGGAACCGGGCAGTGACCTTCAGATCGTCCATCGCCGTCAGGGCGATTGTCCTTTTCACGTCGGTTGCGCTGGTGGCCGGTTGCGGGCTGCCGCGCTCGGGCCCGAACAAGCGCGAGGTCCTGTCCGGTTCGGTCGACAAGAAGGGCAATGCCTACATCGTGACCGTCACGCCCGACGTTTCGCGGGCCACCGCCGTGCAACCGACCTTCGGCTTCAGCGAAAGCTTCCGCAATGCCGGGGTCGTCGCCTCGGACATGATCTCGCCTGGCGACGCGATCAACATCACGGTCTACGAGAACGTGAAGGACGACCCGCTGCTGGGCAACACCGGGCAGCGCGTCTCGGGCCTCTCGACCGTGCAGGTCGACGGGCAGGGCTACATCTTCATCCCCTATGCCGGGCGCATCAAGGCCGCAGGCCAGACCAACGAGGGCCTGCGCCAGGCAATCACCCGCAAGCTGGAAGACCAGACGCCGGACCCGCAGGTCAGCGTGGTGCGACAGGCGGGCGACGGCTCGACCGTGTCGATCTCGGGCCAGGCGGGCGCCAATGGCGTCTATCCGATCGACGCCTCGACCCGGACTCTGGCCACCATGCTGGCCAAGTCGGGCGGCGTCACCATCGACCCGGCGACGGCCATCGTGCGGGTGACGCGCGGCGGGCATACCGGCAAGATCTGGCTGAACGACCTCTACCAGAACCCCGCGCTCGACATCGCGCTGCGCCCCGGCGACAAGATCATGATCGAGGAAGACAGCCGCAAGTTCATCGCTCTGGGGGCGACGGGGACGCAAAGCACGGTGCCTTTCGTGTCGCCGACCATGTCGGCGCTGGAGGCGATCGCGACAGTGGGCGGGTTGTCGACCATGTCGGCCGATCCGAAGGGCGTCTTCATCCTGCGCGACGAACCCGAAGGGATCGCCCGCAGCGTGCTGGGTCGGCCCGACCTGATCGGCGACCAGCGCATCATCTATGTCCTGAACCTGACCGAGCCGACGGGGCTGTTCGAGGCGCGCGATTTCCAGATCCGCGACGGTGACACGCTTTATGTGACCGAGGCACCGTTCGTGCAGTGGCAGAAGACGCTGGGCGCGATCACCGGATCGACAAATGCGGCGTCGAACCTGGCCAACACCGCGAACTCGGGCAACTGACCGCGCCGTGGCGGGCGGGGACGAAGGCTTGGCCGGCGTTCCCCGTCGGCTTTTCCACCAGAACCTGTCCCTGCTCCGCAACCGCCGCCTGCACCGGATGCTGGCGCTGGCCGGGCATGAGCTGCGCTTCGGTCTGCCCGGCCCCGGCGATGGCGTGCTGGTCTGGGGCGCCAGCCCGACCGCCTGGCGCGGCGAGGCGGTAGCCGCCCGGCGCGGGGTGCCGCTGGTGCGGGTGGAGGATGCCTTCCTGCGGTCCGTCCTGCCGGGGCGGGCGGGGGGTGCTGCGCCGCTTGGCCTGCTGGTCGACCCGGTGGGGGTGCATTTCGACAGCCGCGCGCCGTCCCGGATCGAGCAGGTCCTGGGTCATGCAGACTTGTATGATTCGAACATTTTTAATGAGGCTGGCCGGTTAATTCATTCTTTGATTGAAGCTGATTTGTCCAAATACAATAATTTCGACCCCGACCTGCCCTGCCCCGAGCCCGGCTATGTCCTGGTCGTCGACCAGACGCGCGGCGATGCGTCGATCCGGGCCTCGGGGGCTTCAGCCGCGACCTTCCGCGCGATGCTGGAGCGCGCGAAGGGCGATCACCCCGAGGCGCGTATCGTGCTTCGCAGCCATCCGGAGACCGCGCTTGGCCTGCGGGCGGGTCATTTCGGCGCAGGCGACGCCGGGGGCCGGGTGTCCCTGCTGACTGCGCCGGTCTCGCCACACCGGCTGCTGGCGGGGGCGGCGGCGGTCTATACCGTCTCCTCGCAACTGGGGTTCGAGGCGGTCCTGCACGGCCACCGCCCCCATGTCTTCGGCCAGCCGTTCTATGCCGGCTGGGGACTGACCCAGGACGAACAGCCCCTGCCCCGCCGCAGCCGCCGCCTGACGCACGAGGAGCTGTTCGTGGGGGCCATGCTGCTGACGCCCTTGTGGTACGATCCCTGCCGCGACCGGCTGTGCGGGCTGGAGGAGGTGATCCGCCAGCTGGAGGCCGAGGTCCGTGCCTGGCGCGAGGATCGGCATGGCCATGTCGCCGCCGGAATGCGGCTCTGGAAGCGGGGGCGGTTGCAGGCGGTCTTCGGCGGCGTGTCGCCCCTTCGGTTCCGCGACGATCCTGCGGCGGCGGACCGGCTGGCCGCGGCCACGGGGCGCGGCCTCCTCCTCTGGGCCGGGAAGGAGCCTGCCGGGTTCAAGCCCGAAGCTCCCTGCCTGCGGGTCGAGGACGGCTTCCTGCGCTCGCGCGGTCTGGGGGCCGAGCTTGTGCCGCCCGTGTCACTGGTGACGGATGACCTAGGCATCTACTACGACCCCACCCGCCCTTCGCGGCTGGAGGCATTGATCGCGACGCCGCTCACCGACAGCCAGCGCCGCCGGGCCGAGGCGCTGATCGCCCGGCTGCGGGCCGAGGGGCTGTCGAAATACAACCTTCCCGGCGCAGTCCCCCCGCTGCCCGAAGGCCATCGCATCCTCGTGCCGGGACAGGTGGAGGACGACGCCTCGATCCGCCTCGGCGCGGGGGAGCTGCGGACGAACCTTGCGCTGCTGCAGGCCGCGCGGGCCGCGAACCCCGACGCGGTGATCCTCTACAAGCCGCACCCGGACGTCGAGGCGGGCCTGCGCCCCGGCGCGGTGGATGCCACGGGACTGGCGGAGATGGTTCTTCCGGGCGTCGATCCGGCAGCGCTTCTGGCCCAGGTGCAGGAGGTCTGGACCATGACCTCGCTCATGGGCTTCGAGGCGCTCCTGCGCCGTGTCCCCGTCACCTGCCTCGGCGCGCCTTTCTACGCGGGCTGGGGGCTGACCCGCGACCTCGGACCCGTGTTTCCCCGCCGCACCGCCCGCCCCGACCTCGCGCAACTGGTCCATGCCGCCCTTGTCGCCTATCCGCGCTACTGGGACCCGGTCGGCCGCCGCCCCTGCCCGGTCGAGGTGGCGCTGGATCGGCTGGCCAGCGAAGACATCCCCCACCCCGGCCGCTGGAACCGCGCACTGTCCAAGCTGCAAGGCCGGTTCGCCAGCCTCGCGCATCTGTGGCGGTAAAGCTCCTCGTTCGACTTCGTCTTCTCGTCGCAAGGGCACCGCCAGCAAGGAGGAACGAAGTTACCGACGAGCGGCAATCCGCCAGAAGCGCGCCATCAGGCTGGCCGAGGCACAGGCAAGACCGACCACCAGACCCAGCCACAACCCCACGCCGCCGAAGCCCAGCGGGAAGGCCAGCACATAGCTGCACGGGATGCCGATCAGCCAGTAGCTGACCGCCGCCAGCCCCATCGGCACCCGCGTATCCTTCACGCCCCGCAGCAGGCCCAGTGCCATCACCTGCATCCCGTCGGCCAGCTGGAACAGCGCGGCCAGCCCCAACAGCACCACGCCATAGTTCAGGATCGCCGCGCTTTCCGGTTTCGTCATGTCGAGGAAGAGCGCCACGATCGGCCGCCCGAAGGACAGAAACAGCGCGACCGAGAAGAGCGCCACCCCGAACGAGATCGCCACCGAGACCTTCGCCGCCTGCCTGAGCTCCACCCTGTCCCCGGCCCCATCATAGCGGGCGATGCGGATCGTCGCCGCGCTGGACAGCCCGACATGCAGCATGAAGGTCAGCGCCGCGACCTCCAGCGCAATGCCATGCGCGGCCAGTTCCACCGTCCCGATCCAGCCCATCATCAACGCCGAGGCCTGGAAGAGCCCGCCCTCGGCCAGCCCCGTCAGCCCGATCGGCACCCCCAGCCGCCAGACCTGCCCCATCGCGTGCCAGTCCGGCCGCCAGAAGCGCTGGAACAGGTGGAACCGGCGCAGCTCAGGCAAGAGCCCCGCATAACCCGCCAGGATCGCCAGCGAGAACACCTGCACCACCAGCGTCGCCACCGCCGAGCCGCGCGCGCCCATCTCGGGAAAGCCCCAGTTGCCGAAGATCAGCGCCCAGTTCACCGCCACGTTCACCGCCACCGCGACCAGCGTCACCCAAAGCACGACCTGCGTCCGGTGCAACGCGGCAAGATAGCTTTGCAGCACGGTCACGCACAGCGCCGGCACCAGCCCGAACCCCGCGATCCGCAGGTAATCCTGCGCAATGGCCGAGACTTCGGGCTTCTGGCCCAGCGCCAGCAGGATCGCCTCGGACCACCAGAAGACCGGCAACACCACGATCCCGTAGGCGATGGAGAGCCACAGCCCCATCCGCGTGTCGCGGCGGACCTGAACCTCGTCGCCCCGGCCCATCGCGGTGGCGACCATCGGCATCACCGCCTTGGCGAAGCCCGAGCCCACCACGAAGATGATGAAGAACGAGGACGCCCCCAGCACAACCGCCGCCAGCGGCACCACGCCATACCAGCCGACCATGACCGTATCGGCCACATGCAGCGCCATCTGCGCCAGTGACGACCCGATCAGGGGCAGGCCCAGAACGAGGGTTTCCCTCGCATGGGTGGAATTGGACAGTTGTATAGTCATGCGGCAGGCTTACGCCGGGCCGTCGCCGTTCACAAGCCACCGCTTCCGCCGCGTCGCAGCGTCTAGAGGCTGCCGATCAAGAGGCCCAGCGCAGCCACGGCGATGATCGCGCCGACCGTCAGCTCGACGATCGGCAGCGCCCTGGCGAACCTGCCGAGCCCCAGCCCCGACAGCGCCCCCTCGCGCGCCCAGACCGCCATCAGCGCCGCCGAGACGGTGATCAGCGCCGTGCCGAGGCCCATCACCAAGGCCCCGACCACCCCGGCCAGCGCGATCCCCAGCTGGAAGGTGATGATCAGGATGAAGAGCGCCCCGGAACAGGGCCGAAGCGCGACGCCCAGAACCAGCACGGCCGCATCGCGCCAGCCGCCGACGGCCTCGACCTCGGCCAGCGTCGGCCCGTGGGCATGGGTGCAATGCGGTCCGTGTTGGTGATCATCATGGTCATGATGCTGGTGGTCATGATGGTGGTGATCGCCGTCATCCGGCGCTTCCGGACCCGCCCGGCCCCCCGCAACCTGCCGGCCCAGCCCCCTCAGCCCGCGCCAGACCAGCCAGAGGCCGAGCCCCGCGATCATCGCGTGGCCGGTCGGGGTCATCCAGCGGTTTGCCGCATCTTCCGCCGCCGCGCGGGTCAGTCCCAAGACCGCCAGCGTCGCATAGACCAGGGCGATGGCAACCACGGCCTGCGCCAGGCTGGCGGAAAGCGCCAGGCCCGCCAGCCGCGCCACCGGCACCCGGCGCGCAAGCCCGTAGCCGCCGATGACCAGCTTGCCATGCCCCGGCCCCGAGGCATGCAGCACGCCATAGCCCAGGCACAGGCCCCAGAACGCCAGAAGCGCCCCCGGCTCGCCCGCGCGCAGCGCCCGGATCGCGCCTGCCAGCCGGTCCTGCGCGGCCCGCTGCGCCGCCTGCACCAGCCGCGCAAGCTCCTCCAGCGACCCCGTGGCCCAGAGCAGGGCCAGGATCAGCGCGACCGCAAGGCCCGCCAGCGTCAGGGCGCGCCGCATGTCACCCGCACCTCGTCCGAGAATTTCGCCCCGACGGCCGGAAACTGCCCCTCGACATCGGCCCCCGGCGCGAATTCCTCCAGCGCGGCTTGCAGGGCCGCATCCGCAGCGTCGAGATCGGCCTCGAACACCTGCGCAACGCAGCCCGTGCCCCCCGTCACCACGGCGGGCGGAAGGATGACATGGGCGGCATAATAGCCGGGATCATAGGCCTGGATCACCAGCGGCACCTCGCCCACGGCCACGGGGGTCAGGATATCGCGGTAATGGGTCGACGACAGTTTCCCGTCCCGCCAGGACGCCGTCCAGTCCCGCGGGCCGGAAATGGCGATGGGCTTGCCGTCCATCAGGACATAGGTGTCGCCCTCGAACCCCTCGATCCATTTCATGTCGAAGCCATTGAGGCGCGTCTCTTCCTCGGCGGTCAGGATGCCGTCACCATCCGGGTCCAGCGACAGATCCCCGAAGATCAGCAGCGCGTAGAGGTCGTCATAGGTCCAGCCGATCCGCAGCGCCGTCGCTTCGTTCCGGTCGTTCAGGATCACCTCGAACCGGGTGTCGATCCAGACATGCGGATGCGCCAGCGCGGGAGCCGGGATGAGCAGCAGGGTGACAAGCGCCAAGGGTCGCATGATGCCGACAACACTAGTGCCACGGGACGGGCCGCGCCAAGCGCCGCCCGGACTGTCGGCGCGCGATTGCCGAAGACGATCAGCCCCGCTGCATCGCCGGATGGGTCGCCGCATCGTAGATGTCGGGCGCCATGCCCAGCACCTGCTGCGCGCGGCCCACAATCAACGGGTCGGGGCTGCCCACCACCGCAGGGTCCTTGTTCGGATAGTCCAGCGTCGACAGGAAATGCCGCATGCAGTTCAGCCGCGCGCGCTTCTTGTCGTTCGACTTGACGATCACCCAGGGCGCATCGGCGGTGTCGGTATAGAAGAACATTGCCTCCTTCGCCTCGGTATAGTCGTCCCAGCGATCGAGGCTGGCCTTGTCGATGGGCGAGAGCTTCCACATCTTCAACGGGTCGGTCTCGCGCGCCATGAACCGCGCCCGCTGTTCCTCGCGCGTCACGCTGAACCAGTATTTGTAAAGCCTGATCCCCGACCGGGCCAGCATCCGCTCGAACTCCGGGGCCTGGCGCATGAACTCCAGGTATTCCGACGGCGTGCAGAAGCCCATCACCCGCTCCACCCCCGCGCGGTTGTACCAGCTGCGGTCGTAGAACACCATTTCGCCCGCCGTCGGCAGATGGGCGATATAGCGCTGGAAGAACCACTGGCCCTTCTCCACGTCACTGGGTTTGGTCAGCGCGCAGACCCGGGCATAGCGCGGGTTCAGATGCTCCATGAACCGCTTGATCGTGCCGCCCTTGCCCGCCGCATCGCGCCCCTCCATCAGGATGACGAACTTCTGCCCGGTCTCCTGCGCCCAGATCTGCACCTTCAGCAGCTCGGCCTGCAACTTGGCCTTCTCGGCCTCATAGGTCGCGCGGCCCATCAGCCGGGCATAGGGGTAACGGCCGGATTCGAAGGCCTGGTGCAGCGGGCTTGACGCCACCGGAAAGGTCTTCGGGCCGGGCGCGGCGTCAGGCACCTCGGCGGCGGGGCTCACGATCTTCACGCTGTCTTCCATACGGGCACCTCCCATGCACATCACTCTGGGATCATTGCACGGCCTGCGGCATTTTGCCTTGATCCCGATCAAGACCCCGGCGCTTTCACGCCCCCTTTTGCTTCCCTGCCTCAGCGCATAGGCTGGCTGCAGCTTCGATGGAGTCCCCCATGCCCACCCTCTACGGCGTCTTCCGCAGCCGCGCCTCGCGCCCGATCTGGCTGCTTTACGAGTTGGACGAGGCCTTCGACCATGTCCCGGTGATCCAGGCCTACCGCCTGCCGCAGGCCAGCGCCCCCGATGCGCCGCTGAACACGACCTCGGGCAGCTTCCTGACGGTGAACCCGCAGGGCCAGATCCCGGCCTATGTCGAGGGCGACCTGGTGCTGACCGAGTCGCTCTCCATCACCAATCACATCGCCCGCACCCGTGGCGGAAGCCTTGGGCCGCAGACCCCGGCGGAACAGGCGCTGATCGACCAGTGGACCCTGCTGGCCGTCACCGCCGTCGAAGGCCCTGCGCTGGAGATCCAGACCATCATCGGCGCGGGCGGCGACAAGACCCCCGAAGGTCAGGCTGCCATCGGCATCGCCGCCGAAAAACTCCGCCGACCCCTGAAGCGGCTTCAGGCCCATCTCGCCGCGCATCCGTATCTGGTGGGCGACCGCTTCACCGTGGCCGACCTGAACCTCGCCGAATGCCTGCGCTATGCCCAGGGACATCCCACTTTGCTGGCGGAATTCCCGGCGGTGAAAGCCTGGCTGGAAACCTGCCAGTCGCGCCCGGCCTTCCAGCGGATGTGGGCCGCGCGGATGGCGGAACCGGCGTAAACCGGCAGAGAGCTTGTGCGATCCGGCCCTCCCCTGCCCCTCGCGCCGGTGGCGGGCCGCACCTACCTTCCCGTCAACGAAACGTATCCGGGAAAGGTCCCGCCATGAAGAAGATCGGTTTTCTCTCCTTCGGCCATTGGTCCGACGAGCGCGGCTCTGCCGTCCGCTCCGCCGCCGATGTGCTCACCCAATCCATCGAACTCGCCGAAGCCGCCGAGGAACTGGGCGCGGATGGCGCCTATTTCCGCGTCCACCACTTCGCCCGCCAGCTCGGCTCGCCCTTCCCGCTGCTGGCCGCCGTCGGCGCCCGGACGAAGCGGATCGAGATCGGCACCGGCGTCATCGACATGCGCTACGAGAACCCGTTCTACATGGTCGAGGATGCCGGTTCCGCCGACCTCATCTCCGGCGGCCGCCTGCAACTCGGCATCTCGCGCGGCAGCCCCGAGCAGGTGATCGACGGGTGGCGCCACTTCGGCTATGCGCCGAAAGACGGCGAAACCGATCAGGACCTCGCCCGCGACCACGCACTGACCTTCCTGAGGCTGCTCGAGGGCAAGGGCTTCGCCAAGCCCAACCCGCGCCCGATGTTCCCGAATCCGCCCGGCCTTCTCCGGCTGGAACCGCATTCGCCGGGCTTGCGCGACCGCATCTGGTGGGGCGCCGCCTCGGACGCAACCGCGGAATGGGCGGGCACTTTGGGCATGCACCTGCAAAGCTCGACCCTGAAATGGGATGAATCGGGCGAGCCGCTGCACCTCCAGCAGACGACGCAAATCCGCAAGCACCGCGAGGCCTGGAAAGCCGCCGGGCACGCAGGCCAGCCCCGCGCCTCGGTCAGCCGCTCGATCTTCCCGATCACCAGCGACCTTGACCGGATGTATTTCGGCCAGGGCCGCCCGGAACAGGACCAGATCGGCGTGATCGACAACACCCGCGCCGTCTTTGGCCGCAGCTATGCGGGCGAACCGGACCAGCTGATCGAGGAACTGCGCAAGGATACCGCCATCGCCGAGGCCGACACGCTGCTTCTCACCGTGCCCAACACCCTCGGCGTCGACTACAACGCCCATGTGATCGAGAGCATCCTGAAACACGTCGCGCCCGCCCTCGGCTGGCGCTGACGGCGCAGCACGGGCCGGGAAGGCGCGTGCCACGCCTCGTCCTGGCCCAGACACCCCGCGGAAGGTCCGCCGCTAGTCCTGGAGGCTTTTCAGATATTCCGCGATCTGCACCAGCCGCACCGGCGTGGGCGTCCCGATCCCGTCGCCCCCGTCATAGGGCACCAGCTCGCCCTGCAACAGCGGCCCGAACTGCGGCATGGGCGAGCTGCCGTCACGACCGCCGGTATAGCCCCAGATCTTCGCCATCACCCGCGTCCCGGGAAATACCCCGCCATTCCGCGCCGACAGTCGCGTGAGATCCGCAGGCTTGCGGTCCAGCGTCGCCGCCGCACCGCCGTCACCCTTGCCGCCCGCGCCATGACAGGCGGAACAGAAGGTCGCGAAATCCTCGGCCCCGCTGGGAACCTTGTCCTTCTCCACGCAGGCCGCCAGCGCAAGGACCGGGATCATGAGCATCAGTCGCATGAAGAGGCTCCTCCTTTTCCGCAGCTTGCCGGGATCCGTCGCAAGGCGCCTTGATTCATGTCACCCGGCCCTCGGTCAGCCGCACCACCCTGTCCATCCGCGCCGCCAGGTCCATGTTATGCGTCGCGATCAGCGCCGAGAGGCCCGTCTCCCGTACCAGCTCCATCAGCACCCCGAACACCTGGTCCGATGTCGCCGGGTCGAGGTTCCCCGTCGGCTCGTCCGCCAAGAGAAGCTTCGGCCCGTTCGCCAGCGCCCGGCAGAAGGCCACCCGCTGCTGCTCGCCCCCCGACAAGGCCGCCGGACGATGCCCCGCCCGCGCGCCGAGGCCGACCTTGCCCAGCAGCTCCATCGCCCGCGCTTCAGCCGCCGACTTCGCCACCCCGTTCGCCAGCTGCGGGATCACCACATTCTCCAGCGCGGTGAACTCGGGCAGGAGGTGATGGAACTGGTAGATGAATCCCACCTCCGCCCGCCGCGCCTCGGTCCGGGCCTTGTCGGAAAGCCCCCCCATCTCGCGCCCGCCCAGCCGCACCATGCCCGCATCCGGCACGTCCAGAAGCCCCGCGATGTGCAGCAGCGTCGACTTCCCCGCGCCCGACGGGGCGACCAGGGCCACCACCTCGCCCTTGGCCACGGTCAGCGAAGCCCCCCGCAGCACCAGCACCTCCGAAGGCTTGCCCCGGTTGTAGCCCTTCTCGATCCCCTGAAGCTCCAGCATCTCACTCATAGCGCAGCGCCTCGACCGGGTTCATCCGCGCCGCCCGCCGCGCCGGCAAGAGCGTCACCACGAAGGACAGGACCAAGGACAAGACCACCGCCGACAGCACATCCCCCGCCTGCAACTTGGCCGACAGGTGATAGATCGGCCGCACCGTCGGGTCCCAGACCCCGCCCCCCGCCAGCCAGTTGATGAAATCGAAGATCGGCGTGAAATAGACCGAGAAGAGGCACCCCAGCGCGACCCCCAGCAAAGTCCCCGCCACCCCGGTGAACGCCCCGCACAGGAAGAACACCCGCAGGACCGAGCCTTCGGTCAGCCCCATCGTCCGCAAAATCCCGATGTCCCGGCCCTTGTTCTTCACCAGCATGACGAGGCCCGAGATGATGTTCATGCTGGCGATCAGGACCAGGATCGACATCAGGATGAACATCATGTTGTCCTCGACCGTCAGCGCCCGCAGGAAGGCGCCGGAACTGTCCTTCCAGCTCCAGAGCATCGCCTCCGGCCCCCCCGCCGCCATCAGCGCCGGGCCGTAGCTGTCGATCTCCTCCGGGTGGTCGACCATCACCTGGAACTCGTCCACCCGGCCCTCGGCGTTGAAGAAGGCCTGCGCCTCGGCCAGCGGCAGATAGGCCCGCGTCCGGTCGATATCCGGGCTGCCGGTGTTGAAGACATAGACCACGTCATAGGCGTTGACCCGCGGCGTCGATCCCAGCGCCGACTTCACCCCGTTGGGCGAGATCAGCCGCACCCGGTCGCCCACCGTCACCCCCAGCTCGCGCGCGATCCCCGATCCCAGCGCCACCCCGCGCTCGAAATCGGCGATATTGCCCAGATCGTCGCCGCCTTCGTGCATCGCCGGGATCGCCGCAAAATCCGCCTCCCGCATCCCGTAGACCTCGGCGCCGGAGTTTTCCTCGCCGTCCGAAACCATGACCTGCCCGCGCACCACCGGCGCCGCTTCGACCACGCCCGGCACCTTCGCCAGCGCGGCGTCGATCTCTCCGGTATCGGCGAAACCGCGCAGCATCCGGCCGTCGGCATCGAGCTGGCCGGTGGTGTAGACCGTCACATGCGCATTCGCCCCCAGGATGGTGTTGACGAATTCCTCGCGGAACCCGGCGCGGACCGCCATCGTCGCGATCAGCGCGAAGACCGCGAGCGTGATCCCGATCAGGCTGATCCAGGTCATCACAGAGACCCCGCCCTCGGCCCGTCTTGCCCGCAGATAGCGCCAGGCGATCATGAACTCGAAGCCGGAAAAGGGGGTGGTTCTCGTTGCCATTCGCTCTCGCCCAAAACTGGCGCGACCTTCGGGTAGCGGGGCGGAAAGGTCAAGCCACAGCCCCGTCAGCGCGGATTTCCGCACAGGCCCGACGACACCTCCTGCCACGCTGCAGGCGGTGCGCTAGGGTGACGATGCGGCGATTTCCGTCGCGCACATCATACCGATAACGAGGGACACCATGCGTTTTGCATCGACCATTCTGGCGCTGGCCGCCACCGGCTTTCTGGCCGCCTGCGATGAGGAAACCTGCACCCAGGAAATCGCCACCAAGAAGGCCACCGACCTGACGACGAAGATCCAGGAAATGGCCACCTCCGATCCGGCGAAAGTCGCCGAACTGGCGCCCAGGCTCCAGGACCTCGCGACCAAGGCCTCTGCGGGTGGTGACGATCTTTCCGCCACCTGCAAGGCGCTGGACGAGATGATGGCGGAACTGTCGAAGTAAGGCCCCGGTCCGGGCCTCATGCGGGGCCCGGCTCCCTCACCTGTCTGATCCCGAACTCCCTCCCCATCCGTTCGCAGCCCGTTGCCCAGCCGCCTCGGCGGTCCCATGTACTATTTCATCAATCCGTTATATAAGTGATTTGTTACATAACGGATATGGCCCGATGCCTCCGCTCGACGCCCCCTTTGCCGCCCTCGCCGACCCCACCCGCCGCGCGATCCTCGCCCGGCTGGCGCAAGGCGAGGCCACCGTGCAGGACCTCGCCCGCCCCTTCGCGATCAGCCAGCCTGCGATCAGCCGCCACCTCAGGGTGCTGGAGGACGCGGGCCTCATCGAGACCCGCATCCAGGGCACCGCCCGTCCGCGCCGCCTGCAGCCTGACGCCATCGCGCAACTCTGGCACTGGCTTGGCCAGTATCGCGCGCTCTGGGAAGACCAGTTCCAGCGTCTCGACGCCGTGCTCGACCGCCTCGACGACCAACCGGAAGGACCGACACCATGACCCAGGCCCAGCTTGCCCTCGACGGCGACACCGACGTCGTGATCCGCCGCAGCTTTTCGCACCCCCCGGAAAAGGTCTGGCGCGCCCTGACCGAACCCGCGCTGATCCGCCAGTGGCTCTCGCCCGACCTCACCGATTGCCGGATGGACGCCCGCCCCGGCGGCAGCTTCCGCTACGACTGGCCGGCGTTCTTTTTCTCAGGCCCGGTCCTTGAAGCCCGCGCCCCGCAGCACATGGTCCTTGTCGAGCATTTCAACGGCGACACCACGCAAGGCCCGACCGTCACCACCACCCTTGCCGCCGACGGCTCCGGCACCAGAATGACCGTGGTGATGCGCTACCAGGACGCCGCCGCGCGCGCGACTGCCATCGAACAGGGCTTCACCGACGGCATCGCCGAAGTCTACGGCCGGATCGAACAGGTGAGCTTCCCCACCTGACCCGAGTCCGCTGAAAAACCCTTTCACATTTGCCCAAATATCCCCGCCGGAGGCCCTTCACCCGAGCCGGTTGCGCGTTCTTCACGCGCAGAGGCGAGACAAAAGGCTTGCGGCGCAGCCGCTCGATTCGAAAGCCGCCCCAACCCGCGACACCGCCGCGCGCCGCCCCGCAGGGACGGTCAATCTGCGCCCCAAGGCGCAGGTTGACCCACCACTTCAACCCGTTAAGAATCCCCTAACGCCCACGACCAACCCCTTGTTGCCAAAGGATCATCCCGATCTGTCCACCGTGGACAGGTTCAGAAATCGGTCGGCGCCCCGCCCTCCTGCTTCCGCCGCGCGACGAAGCGTTGCAGCTCCTCCAGGTGGTCCCCGTTCATCTCCGGCGCCTCGAATTCGGCCAGGATCTGCTTGTAGATCCGGTGCGCCCGTTCGACCGTCCACACCGACCCGTCCGCAGCCCAGGCCTCATAGTTCCGCCAGTCCGACACGAAGGGCGCATAAAAGGCGTGCTGATAGCGGTCCTGGGTATGCTGGATGCCGAAGTAGTGCCCGCCCGCGCCCACCTCCCTGATCGCGTCGAAGGCCAGGTCTTCATCCCGCGTCGCGAAGGTCACGTCCTCGAAATAGCGCTGGATCATCTGCAGGACCTCGCAGTCCATGATGAACTTCTCGGGGCTCGCGATCAGCCCCCCCTCCAGCCAGCCCGCGGCGTGATAGACCATGTTGGTCCGGCTCTGCACCGCCGCCCACAGGCTGTTCGAGGTCTCCCACATCGCCTGCCCGTCCGGCACGTTCGCCGCGCAGACGCCAGAGGACCGCAAGGGCACCCCGTAGAACCGCACCAGCTGCCCGGTCATCTGTGTCGCCCGCATGTATTCCGGGGTGCCAAAGGCCGGTGCCCCCGACTTCATGTCGACGTTCGAGGTGAAGGTCCCGATCGCCACCGGACAGCCCGGCGCAATGTATTGCAAGAGCGCAACCGCCGCCAAGGCCTCGGCGATCGACAGCGCCACCGCGCCAGACATCGTCACCGGCGCCATCGCGCCCGCCAGCGTGAAGGGCGTCACCACCACCGGCTGCCCGCGTTTCGCCATCCGCATCGCCCCGTCCAGCATCGGATAGTCGTGCTTCAGCGGCGAGACCGAGTTGATGTTGGTATACATCCGCGGCCTGGCCTGGAACTCGCTTTCCGTCAGCCCACCCGCAATGCGGACCATCTCCATCACGTCTTCCACCCGCTCGGCCCCCAGCGAATAGGCGTGGACGACCTTGTCGGTCAGCGTCAGTTTTTCATAAAGGCAGTCCAGGTGGCGGACACTGGCGTGAACATCCACCGGCTCCACCGGGTAGCCGCCCGCGACGTGGATGCAGTTGAAATACTGCGTCAGCTTCATGAATTCCCGGAACGTCTCGAAATCGCCCGAGCGCTTTCCACGCTCCATGTCCCAGGCGTTCGGCGGCGAGGAGACGTTCACGAACAGCATGTGCTTGCCACCCATGATCAGTTCGCGATCCGGGTTGCGCGGGGTGATGGCGAAGCTCTCCGGCGCGCGCCCGACCATCTCCATCACGAAGTCCTCGTCCATCCGGACGTTGGTCCCGTTGACGATGCAGCCCGCCTTGCGCAGGCGCTCCACCGCGTCCGGGTTCAGGAACTCGATCCCGATGTCGCGCAGGATGCGCATCGCGGTCTTGTGGATGCGTTGCACCCCCTCGGCATCCAGCGGCTCGACCGGAGCGTCCGGGTTCACCGGGATCCGCCAGGGCATCTGGTCGATCACCGCCGTTCCCGCCCGGACCTTCATCCCCGCCCGACCCCCGGCGCGTTTCCTGCGGGCTGGTTCATCGGTCATCGTCATTCTCCCTTGGCTTCAGCCAAGGATGACGGAACCCGCGCAGGAGTGGTCACTGCGTTTGCGACGAAAAGCGTCGTTTTTTGCAGATCGCACTGAAGGATCAGGCTTTCAGGCCGGAAAGCCAGTCCGGCAGCGCGCCGATGTCGTCCAGCACCACATCGGCATGGGGCGCCAGTTCCTCGCGACGGGCGATTCCTGTCAGCACTGCGACCACCCGCATCCCCGCCGCGCGGCCGGCTTCCAGATCATGTCGACTGTCGCCCACCATGGCGACCCGGGCAGGCTCCAGCCCAAGCGCGCGCGCAAAGGCCAGACACATCCCCGGCCCCGGCTTCGCCCCATGGCCCGAGTCGTAGCCGGAGATGAAATCGAAGCAATCGGTGATCCCGTGGTTGGCCAGATGACGCCGGGCCGGGGCCTCGGAATCGTTCGTCGCCACCCCCAACCGCAAGCCTTGCCCGCGCAGCGCCGCGAGGAGCGGGCGCAGGGGCACCGCCTCGGACATCGGCGCCTGGCCTGCGCTGGCGTCGATCCGCTCGGTCAGTTCCCCGACCGTTACACCCGGCAGTTCCGGTTGCAGCGCGGCGGCAATGTCGGCAGCGGTGGCGGCGATCACCGGGCTGTCGGGCGCAAAGCTGCCATTGTCGAGGTCGAAGCCGATGGCCCGCCCCAAACGCCGGGCATGGGCGGCATCGGTCGCGATCCGGGTCAGGAAGTCCTTCGCCCAGCGGCCCCAGCTGACCCGGAAGTCGAACAGGGTTCCGTCCTTGTCGAACAACAGGCCGTCTATCATCGCCATCCTTCCCGTCAGGTCCAGTTCACCACAGCCCCGCCCGGCAGGACCGCCCGGGCCGCCTGCGGTGCAGTGTAGGCTTGTCTCGAGGCATCGCAGAAGGCAACCACCCATCTGTCGTCCTGCATGAGGAAATCCAGCACCGCCGCCAGAAACTCCGGATCGACCGCCTTCTGACGCAGGTCGGACAGGGTCGCGCCGGTCGCGGTCAGGAACAGCGGAAACAGCTGATCCTCCGAGGCGATCCACCCCAGGGCCTGCAGCGCAAGGGTTTGTGCTGCCTCTGGTTGCATCCTGCCCGTCCTTCCGTTGCCGAAACCCCGTCACGCAGCGGAATATGATCATCCCCTGGTCGGACAGAAAGGATTCCTTAACCTTCTTGGCCGCAGACTCCGGCCATCTAGAACAAGAGAAGACGGCAACGGGAAGATGAGCGCAAGGATACTCATCACGGATGACGTGGCGGCGAACCGGATCGTCCAGCAGGCCCGGCTGTCGGCGGCCTGCTACGAGACAGTCCTGGCCTGCAATGGCGCCGGCTGTCTTGCCGTCGCACGGCTGGATCAACCCGATCTGGTGCTCCTCGATCTCGATCTGCCCGACATCTCGGGGCTTGACGTGCTGCGCACCCTGCGCCGCGACGCCCGGTGCCGCGACATCCCGGTCATCGCGCTGACCGCGACCTCGGCCCCCACCGAACGGCTGGCCGCCTTCGCGGCCGGGGCGGATGACGTGATGGACCGCCCGGCGAACGAACGGGTGCTGATGGCGCGGCTGCGCAATCTCCTCCGCCTGAAGGCCGAGGGGGAATTTCCGGCGACCGAGGGCATTCCGCTTGCGGGCCTTGCCGAGGCCCCCGCCGCGTTCGAGCCCCAGGGCACCATCGCACTGGTCGCTCCCCTTGCCACGCGCGCCGAAAGCCTGCGCGCGGCATTGGCCGACCAGTTGCGCGACCGTCTGGTCGTCCTGTCACGCAGCGAAGCGCTGACCGACATCCCGACGGCCCGGGATCATGACGGACTGCCGGAGGTGTTCGTCCTGATGGATGACGGGCAAAATCCATCGGCCACGTTGCGGCTTCTGTCGGAGCTGAAAAGCCATCAGCCCACCCGTCACGCTGCCGTCTGCGTCGTGGGCCCGGCGGGAGAGGGGGACGAGGCGGCGATGGCCTTCGATCTTGGCGCCGACGATGCGGTCGGCCCCTCGGTCATGCCCGAGGAGCTGGCGCTGCGCATCCGCGGGCTTCTGCGCCGCAAGCGGCAGTCCGATCGCCGCCGCGCCCGGATGCAGGACGGCCTGCGCCTTGCCATGCGCGATCCGCTGACGGGGCTTTACAACCGCCGCTTCGTGGTCCCGCAACTGGCCGCCATCGCCGCCCGCGCCTGCGAGGAAGGGACTCCCTTCGCAGTCATGGTCATGGACCTCGACCGCTTCAAACAGGTGAACGACCTTCACGGCCATGCCGCCGGCGACCAGGTTCTGATCGAGGCGGCGCGGCGGCTGTCGGCGAACCTGCGCGAGACCGACGTTCTGGCCCGGATCGGGGGCGAGGAGTTTCTCGCGATCCTGCCCGGCAGTTGCACGGCGAACGCCCGTCGGGTGGCGGAGCGACTGTGTCAGGCGATGGACGAGGATCCGATCCGCCTCGCCTCGGGCGAAGTGCTGCATGTCACCGTCTCGATCGGCGTCGCCGTCGCCGGGACCGGGGGTGAGGCCGGCTTCGCCATCGAGCGCCTGGTGGAACAGGCCGACCTCGCGCTGCTCGACTCCAAGGGGGCGGGGCGGAACCAGGTCACCTTCCGGATGAACGCCGCCTGAACCGGGTCAGGCCCGGAGGTTTCAGTCCTTGCCGCCGCGCCTAAGACCCTTTTCCAGCCGGTCGGCAAAAGCCGCGCGTTCGCTGGGCGACATCTCGATCAGCCGGGTTTCGATCAGGCTTCGACCAAGGTCCAGCCGTTGGGCGTTGCGCGCCTCGAGCGCCTCCAGCGCCGCCTTCAGCGCCTCGGGATCGAAGGGATCGGCCCGGAGGGTGGCAAGCAGCGTCTCGAACTCGGCTCGCGCCGCCGCGCGCTGCTCGCGGAACTCGCCCAGCCGTTCCAGCAGCGCCTTGCGGATCGCCCGGCGGTCGTCTTCGTCCAGCGCCTCGGTGAACGGGCCGAAGGACATATCGCGGGGCATCCCCCGGTGCGGCCCGTCGCCGAGCCAGGCTCCGACGGCGAGCCCTGCCACGCCAAGGTTCAGCGCCACCGACAGCGCCAGCGCGATCTTCACCCCGCGTGGGGTGGCTGGGGCGGGAGCCGCTGATGGCGGCGTCGGTGCGGTGGTGTGCGGGTCGCTCATCATCAACCTTCCGTGGTCAGGAAATCGGCGCCGGGGAAGAACTCGGTCGCATCGGCGGTGGCGCCGGTCAGATAGTCCAGCGTCGTGGGACTGTAGTAGCCCAGCACCAGCCCGAAGACCGCCGCCGTGCCCAGGCCCGCCAGTGCGGGCGCGCCCCCGAAGACCGCCGCCAGCCGCGCCAGCACCCCCGGTCGCGGCGCGGGCGCCGCCGGGCGGAACGCCGCGGCCCCCGGCTGCAAGGCAAGCGCATCGGCCAATACCCGCTCCATCAGCGCCTCGGATGGCACCAGAGGCCGCCGCGCCGCCACTGCCAGCAGGTCGTCAATATCATCCTGCATCTGCGTCATCCTCATAGCCCAGGGCCGCCTTCCGACCCGCCAGGATCGCCGACAATGCCCGCTTGCCGCGCGCCGTCAGGCTTTCCACCGCCTCGACCCCGATCTCCATGATCGCCGCGATCTCGGGGTTCGTCATCCCTTCCAGGTGCCGGAGCACCACCGCCTGTCGTTGCCGGTCGGGCAGGTCGGACAGCGCGGCCTCCAGAGCCGCCATCCGCCGCGCCTCGATCAGCCGTCCCTCGGCTCCCGGTGCCGGATCGGCCACCTCGGGAGCGTCGTCCAGCGCCAGCTGCCGCCTGCGCCCGCGCGACCGCTGCCGGTCGATGCAGAGGTTGGTGGCAACCCGGTAGGCCCAGGTCGTCACCTTGCTTTCGCCCTGCCGCCACTCAGGCGCGACCTTCCACAGCCGCAGCATGGTTTCCTGCGCCACATCCTCGGCCTCGGCCCGGTCGCCGGACAGAAGCCGCGCGGCATAGGCCAGGACACGCGGGGTGATGCGCCGGGCCAGGGCCAGCGCCGCGTGACGGTCTCCATTGGCATAGAGCACCATCAGCGCCTCGTCCGAGGTCTCCCCTTGCGCATCGAAGGCCATGGTCATGCCCTGTGCTTAGCCGCTGCGGCCCGGGTCCGCAAAGGCCTTAGTTGTCGCCCATGCCCCACCCGCCGTGGCCGCGCTTCTTGTGGTGCTGCATCCCGGCCTGGATTTCCTCCTTGGTGACGAAACCGTCATTGTCGGCGTCGATCCGGGCAAAGTTGCGCATGCCCGGGCCTTCGCCCATCTCGTCCGGCGAGAGGCTGCCGCTGCCGTCATTGTCCATGTTGTCGAGCATTCCCTGCGTCCGTTCGGCAAGCTTCTCCTGGAACCGCGCCAGCGCCCGGGCCGACAGTTCGTCCGCGCTGAGCGCCCCGTCCTTGTTGGTGTCGGCCGCGTCAAACTCGGCCTTCCGATGCGCTTCCAACTCGGCATAGGTGATCTTGCCGTCCTTGTCGGCGTCGACGGAATCGAACAGCTCGATCAGCATCGCGCCGCGGCCTTCGCCCTGCCCACCGGGCCCGCCCATGCCCATCCCGCCCTTCTCGGCCAGCACGGCAGAGCCCATCAGGGCGCCGATCACGGCCAGCGCGGCGATCGCGGATTTCTTCGGTCCAGTCATCGTCATCTCCTCATTTCCGGGCCGCTTCATCGACCCGTCTGCCCTTTCACACGGGCCGGTCCGCGGTTTCCGTCGCGGATTTTTGCGACATCCGGGCGCAGGGCCGGTCTTTCCCCTGTGAAACGCGCCGGGCCGTGTCTATGTTCGCGGCTCTTGCCAAAGCGCCCGAAGCGCAGGACCCTTTCGATGACCATGACCGAGACGACGCCAGTGACCGATTCCGAAGACCGCCCCTGGAAGCCTGCCGTTCTGCGTGGCTGGCGGCGGCGCTGCCCCAACTGCGGCGCGGGGCCGATGCTGCGCGGCTATCTCAAGGTGCGCGACGCCTGCCCGGTCTGCGGCGAGGAATTGCACCATCACCGCGCCGACGATGGCCCGGCCTACCTTACGATCCTGATCGTCGGCCACCTGCTCGCGCCGGTGCTTTTGTTCACCTACACCAAGTTCCGGCCCGAGCCGCTGGTCATGGCGGTGGGCTTCACCATCGGCACCGTGGCCCTGTCGCTCTACCTTCTGCCCCGGCTGAAGGGCGCGCTGGTCGCGTTGCAATGGGCCAACCGGATGCACGGTTTCGGCAACCGCCCGCATGACTGACGAACCGATCCGCCACGCCGCGACCGTCGTCCTCTGGCGCGAAAGCCCGGACGGCCCGCAGGTCCTGATGGGCCAGCGTGGCGAAGGGGCGGTGTTCATGCCGTCGAAATTCGTGTTCCCCGGCGGCCGGGTCGATGCCGAGGATCACGCCGCCGCCCGCCCGGGCTTTCTGTCATCGGACTGCGCCCGCCGACTGGCCCTGCTGGCCCCTGACGACGCCCCCGGCCCCGATGTGCTGGTCGCCGCCGCGCTGCGCGAGTTGACCGAGGAAACGGGCCTGAACCTTGGCGCGATGGAGCACCCGACGCTCCGCTTCATCTTCCGCGCCATCACGCCCCCCGGCCGCACCCGCCGCTTCGACGCGCGCTTCCTGCTGGCCCATGCCGACAGCCTTGACGGCGACGGCAATGACTTCGCCACTGCGTCGGGAGAGTTGCAGCATCTGCGCTGGTTGCCCCTGCCCGAGGCGCGCGCGCTGGACCTGCCCTTCATCACCGAGGTCGTATTGGCCGAGGTCGCGGTGCTGGTGGCGGGCGGCGATCAACCCGGCGTGCCGTTCTTCGACAATTCCGGCAGCACCCCGCAGTTCCGCCGGATTGTCTGACGGGTTGCCCATCGATGACTTCGTCACGCCTCGCGATGGCCTGGCCCGACGAGAAGACAACGTCGCACGAGGAGGTGCTGCCTCAGTCGCCCGACCGTTTCACCGGCCAGACCGGATGCGGCACCGGGTCTTTAGGGGTGAACAGGTAGCGGCGGAAGATCTCGGTGTAGCTGCGGTAGACATAGGCCTCGTTGCGGCGCCGGTAGTGATCCTTCCGCGCGGCATACATCGCGGGCAGCTTGTACCAGGCGACCGCAGGGTGCATGTGGTGGACGACGTGAAAATTGTTGTTCAGGAACAAGAGGCTCAGCGGCCCCCGGCTTTCAATGATCACCGTCCGCGCCCGCGCCGCCTCATGCGCGCGGTGCTCAAGATAGGTCCGTATCTTCAAGAGCGCCGTCCCGATATACGCCGCCGCCAGATAGGCCCAGACCGGCATCGTTCCCACCGCAAGAAGCCATCCCAGGACCAGCGCCAACCCCAGCAGGTGCAGCGCCCAGGCCAGCATCACCCGCCGGTCCCCGCGCAGCGCCAGATGCAGGTCCATCGCGAGGAAGGTCGCCGTCCCCACCAGCGGCCCGATCAGCACCCGCCCCGCCAGCGTGTTGTTGACCCGCAGGATCAGCCTCGCGATCCCCGGCAGCCGTGCCCAGACGGCCGGATCGCAGAAGTTCGATTCCGGGTCGTCATTGGGGTCGGTCAGGGCCGGTTCGTGGTGATGCTGTAGATGGGTGTCCTTGAACCGCAGATAGGGGATGAAGAGCCCCGTCGCCGGGAAAACCAGCGCCTCGGACAGGGCCTGCAAGCGGAACGGGTGACCGTGCAACACCTCATGCGCCAGTGACGAAAGCTGCGCGATGGCGATGCCGGTGACAAGGATGGCCAGCGTCGCCGAAACGGGCCAGAGAAGCGTGGTGCCCAGGGCCCAAAGGGCATAGGTTATGACGAAAACAAACACAGTCGGCCATTCCGTAGCCCGGGGGGCGGTCTGCACGATGATCCTCAAGTGTTACCTGTCGACATGCTATCAAGCGGCGTCACTGCCGTGAATTCAGGGTATTGTAAACTTGACTCAGCGTTCGTTCTGTAAAATCATCAACTGATGGATAAAGTCGACAAACGCGACCGAGCCATGCAATTCCGTGCCCGCCTGGCCGAGGCAATGGCAGCACGAAAGATGACTCAGGCGGACCTCGCGCGGCAGACCGGGGTCGACCGCTCCACCATCTCGGCGCTCCTGCAACCCGGCACCCGGCTGCCCAATGCCCAGCTTGCCGCCGACTGCGCCCGCGCGCTTGGCATCAGCGCCGACTGGCTTCTTGGTCTCTCCGGTCGCCCCGAACCCATTGCCGATCTCCTCGCCGCCTCGCTGTCGCTGACCGAGGCCCCGCGCGCGCTGATCGACGAACGCATCTTCGGCTGGCACCAGGAGGCCGCAGGCTACAAGATCCGCCATGTCCCCGCGACGCTGCCCGACATGCTGAAGACCCGCGCGGTGGTGGAATGGGAATACGAGCCCCAGCTTGGCCGCACCGCCGAACAGGCCATCGGCGCCTTCGAGGACCGGCTGCGCTGGATGCGCGGCTCCGGGTCGGACTACGAAATCGCACTGCCCCTGCACGAACTTGCCGCCTTCGCCACCGCCTCGGGCTATTACGAGGGCCTGCCCGCCGAAACCCGTCGCGCGCAGCTCTCCCATCTAAGGACGCTTTGCGACCAGCTCTACCCCTCGCTCCGCCTCTGCCTCTTCGATGCGAGGAAGCTCTTCTCGGCCCCCGTCACCGTCTTTGGCCCGATGCTCGCTGTCATCTATCTGGGCCGCCATTACCTTGCCTTCCGCGACTCGGCCCGGGTCGAGACGATCACCCAGCATTTCGACCTCCTGGTCCGCGAGGCCGAGGTCGGCGCGCGCGATATGGTCGCCCATCTGCAAGGCCTGCTGGATCGGGTACATTAAAGCGCGGTGAGAGCTTCGGTTCGGTAGCCATTGAAGTCGAAGACTTCTCTTGCAGCCTCCAGCCGGTCGGCGGGGATTTCACCCCGGTCGAGCAGGATCCCGAACCGCCCCGAGGGCGTCCCGATGGCCAGCGTCCGGTAGCCCACATCAACCCAGATCACCCACCAGTCCTCGCCCTTCACCCGAAGCCGCCCCGGCCCGACCAGGGGGGCCAAGCCCGATACCTTCTCGGCCTTTCCCGCCAGGCACAGCGTTCCCGCCAGGCGAAGCCCGGCAGCTTCGGGCGTGATCTCCACCGCCCCCGCCCCGCAGGACCCCGAAGTCCGGAAATCCGCCACTTGGATCCATGTCCCCACCACTTGTCCCGGCTGGAAGGCCGCCGCCGACCAGATCGGCGTGCCTTCCGCGCGGAACGCGGGGGCGGAGGCGGGCTTCGCCACGCAGGCCGCCAGCAGCATTGCGAAGGCCAGCGCTAGTCGAGACACAGGGTTACTCGCGCGCCGTTGTCCTGGAGGATCTCGTTGCAGCCATAGAGCGGCTTCAGCGGCGAGCAGGTGCCCGACCTGGCGAGGCACACCCCGTCGCACTGGCTTTCCCGGTCGCAACGCTTGCCGCCGTCCCGGGTCCGGAAGACGCAGGCCCGTGCGTCGCCCTTGCCGATCCCGGACCAGCTGCCCTTCTTCTTTTCGCACGCGAGTTGCATCTCGGACTTCGGCGTCACCGGCGTCGCCTGCAGGTCGGACTTTGGCGCCGGGCTGCCGGGGTCTTCCCCGGGCTCGCCCCCTGCGGCAGGGGCGGTTCCAGCATCGGACTGGGGCGCGGATTGCGCGGCGGCCTTGTCGGTCCCGACCGGTTCGGTGCCAGCGGCAGCCACGGTTCCACCCGACGGGGCGTCGAGCGCCGTCACCTCGATCTCGCCTCCGGTCAGCGGGTTTCCGGCCGGCGGACCCGACGCGCCCTTCCCCGGGCCGGTCAGCTGGCAGCCCGCCAGCAGGCTGGCGACGCAGAGAACAAGCGCAACGAGGGACAGACGGCTTTGCGGGCGGGGCATCGGGCTCTCCGGTTCGGGGCCAGAAGTGCCTTGAACCGCCTCCCACCGCAAGTCCCGTCAATAAGGCGCGGGATGGGCCCGGTGGGTTTCCGCTATGTCCCTGAGCACTTCGCGCGACAAGGCGATGCCCGCCGCGCCGATATTGGTGCGCAACTGCTCCGGCGTGGTCGCACCGATGATCGGGATCGTCGGGAAGGGCCGTGTCCGACAGAAGGCGATGGCCATCTGGCAGGGGTCGAGTTCATGCCGCGCCGCGACCCCGAGATAGGCCGCCACCGCCGGAAACACCCGCGCGGTGATCCGGCCCGAAAGATGCGGGTTCAGGCTGCGGCGCGAGCCTTCGGGGATCACGTCGCCCGCATACTTGCCGCTGAGAAGCCCGGTCGCCAGCGGCGAGAAGGCCAGGAGCGGCATGTCCTCGATCACCGACAACTCGGCCCAGTCGGTGTCGAACTGGCGGCAAAGGAGCGAATATTCGTTCTGCACCGTCGCCATCCTTGGCAGACCCAGCGTCTCGGCCAGATGCAGCCAGCGTGCTGCACCCCAGACGCTTTCGTTCGACAGGCCGATGGCCCGGATCTTGCCTTCCGCCACCAGCTCCTGCGCTGTGGTCAGGATGTCGGTCATGCTCGCCGTTTCGGCCGCCTTGTCGATCCCCGAGGGAGCATAGCGCCAGGACTGGCGGAAGTGGTAACTTCCCCGGTTCGGCCAGTGCAGCTGGTAAAGGTCGATGTAATCCGTCTGCAAGCGCCGCAGCGATGCCTCCACCGCCGCCCGCATCGTGGCCCCCGTGACAGGCTGGCCCGGTCGAATGATCTGCCCTTTTCCCGCCACCTTGGTCGCGATCACCAGCCTGTCCCGCCCACCGCGCGACGCCAGCCACGAGCCGATGATCTCCTCCGTCCGCCCGACCGTCTCGGCCCGCACCGGGTTGACCGGATACATCTCTGCCGTGTCCCAGAAGGTCACGCCATGCTCCAGCGCCATGTCGGCCTGCGCATGGCCCTCGCTTTCGGTGTTCTGCGAACCCCAGGTCATCGTGCCGAGGCACAGTTCGGAAACCGTCAGTCCGGTCTTGCCAAGGGTCAGGGTCTGCATCGGCAACTCCTTCTTGTCCGGGCGAAGGCTAGGCCGGATCAGCGCGGGATCAAAGGTCCCGCCCGCACGTCATCGAAAAATCCCCGTTGTTGACGGCGGCTCCAGCGCGCAAAAGGGCAGAACCGAACCTCGCGCGGGGTCGGATTTGCCAAATTCGCCCCCCACGCTAGAACCCCGACAGACAGTAACCGGGGGGGTTCACATGCGCCGTCTTGCCGTCCTTTTCCTCGCCACGCTTTTTCCCTTGCAGGGGGCCAGCGCCGCGACCACCGCCTATCATCTCGACCCTGTCGATTCGACCGTGGCTTTCGAGACCGACTTCGGCCCCGACCTCATCACCGGCTCGATCCCGCTCGAGAAAGCCGACCTGAAGCTCGACTTCGACAATGTTGCGAACTGCACCGTCGCGGTCGCGCTGGACGTGACCGGAGCCAAGGCCAGCTTCCCCTTCGCCGCCCAGGCGCTGAAAGGCCCGAAGGTCTTGGACGCGAAGGGCCATCCCCGGATGACCTTCGACAGCACTTCGGTCAAACGCGCGGGCGAAGCAGCCGATGTCACCGGCAACCTCACCATCCGCGGCGTGACGAAGGCCGTCACGCTCCACGCGCAGATCTTCCGCCCCAAGGGGAGCACTGCGGGCGACCTAGACCATCTCACCGTCAAGCTTACCGGCAAGGTCAACCGCTCTGACTTCGGCGCGACCGGTTGGTCCGACATGGTGGGCGACGAGGTCCGCATCATCATCACCGCCCGCATCGACGCGGCGGGCTGACATGGCGCTGCGGAACGGCCCCGAGGAGTTCGGCCTTGTCACAAGGGTGATCCACTGGACGATGATGCTGATCGTCCTCGGCCAGCTCGCCCTCGGCCTCCGGCTTGACAGCATGGAGCCCGGCCTCGCGAACCTCTGGCTCTATGGGCTGCACAAGACCGTGGGCTTCATCGTCTTCGCCCTGATCCTCGTCCGCATCGCCTGGCACCTTGTCAGCCCGCCGCCTCCGACGCTCGGCCCGCGCAACCTGCCTTTCTGGGCCGCCCGCGCCGCGCATTGGGCGATCTACCTCCTCCTCATCGCCATCCCCCTCACCGGCTGGGCCGGAAGTTCGGCGACCGGCATCGACGTGATGTTCGCCGACCGCTGGACCGTGCCCCCGCTGGTCGAGGCCTCCGAGGAAGCCGAAGCCTTCTGGTTCGGGTTGCACGACCTCCTGACCAAGCTTCTGATGGTGCTGATCGCAGTCCACATCCTTGGCGCGCTCAAGCGGCAGGCTGAGGGTGACGGAACCCTGACCCGGATGCTCAGAGGACGTGTCTAAAAATTTTCGCGAAGATTTTTAGACACCTCCCTGCGCTAGCCCTTTCGCACAGCTTCGGCTAAGCAATCGCCGGACTCATGCAAGGCGCAGACATGGCACGCATCCTCATCACTTCGGCCATCCCCTACATCAACGGGATCAAGCATCTGGGCAACCTCGTCGGCTCGCAGCTTCCGGCCGACCTTTTCGCCCGCTTCAACCGGGCGATGGGTCATGAGGTGATGTTCATCTGCGCCACCGACGAACACGGCACCCCGGCCGAGCTTGCCGCCGCCAAGGCCGGGAAGCCGGTGGAGGAATATTGTGCCGAGATGCACGAGGTTCAGAAGGCGCTGGCCGCCGGGTTCCGCCTCTCCTTCGACCATTTCGGGCGATCCTCCAGCCAGCGGAACCACAAGCTGACCCAGCACTTCGCCGGGAAACTGGACGAACACGGGCTTATCGCGGAAGTGTCGGAGAAGCAGGTCTTCTCCATCGATGACAACCGCTTCCTGCCCGACCGCTATATCACCGGCACCTGTCCGAATTGCGGGTACGAAGCCGCGCGCGGCGACCAGTGCGAAAACTGCACCAAGCAGCTTGACCCGACCGACCTGATCAACCCGCGCTCCTCGATTTCCGGCTCCACCAACCTTGAGGTGCGGGAAACCAAGCACCTCTACCTCAAGCAGCGCGCCCTGAAGGACAAGCTGGAGGCCTGGATCGACTCGAAGAAGGATTGGCCGATCCTGACCACCTCGATCGCGAAGAAATGGCTGAACGACGGCGACGGCTTGCAGGATCGCGGCATCACCCGCGACCTGTACTGGGGCATCCCGGTGAAGAAGGGCGACCAGCCCTGGCCGGGGATGGAGGGCAAGGTCTTCTACGTCTGGTTCGACGCCCCCATCGAATACATCGCCTGCACCGCCGAATGGGCGGACGCGAACGGCAAGGCGGACGCCGACTGGGAACGCTGGTGGCGCACCGACAAGGGTGCGGCGGACGTGACCTACTATCAGTTCATGGGCAAGGATAACGTCCCCTTCCACACACTGAGTTTCCCCGCCACCATCCTTGGCTCCGGCGAGCCGTGGAAGCTGGTCGACTACCTCAAGTCCTTCAACTACCTCAACTATGACGGCGGCCAGTTCTCGACCTCGCTGGGTCGGGGCGTTTTCATGGATCAGGCCCTGTCGATCCTGCCTGCCGACTACTGGCGCTGGTGGCTTCTGTCGCACGCGCCGGAAAGTGCCGACAGCGAGTTCACCTGGGAGAATTTCCAGGCTTCGGTGAACAAGGACCTTGCCGATGTGCTGGGCAACCTCGTCTCCCGCGTGACCAAGTTCGCCGTGTCGAAGTTCGGCAATGAAGTCCCGGCGGGCGGCAGCTTCGGCCCGCTGGAGACCGCGCTCATCGCCGACCTCGGCGCGCGGATCACCGACTACACCCGCTTCATGGAGCAGATGGAGGTCCGCAAGGCCGCCGCCGAACTGCGCGCGATCTGGGTGATCGGCAACGAATACCTGCAGGCCGCCGCGCCGTGGTCCGTGGTCAAGACCGACCCGGAGCAGGCCCAGGCCATCGTCCGCCTCGCCCTGAACCTGATCCGGGTCTACGCGATCCTCTCGGCCCCGTTCATCCCTGACGCCTCGACCACGATGATGCAGGCTGTGCGGTCGGACGACTGGACCTGGCCCACCGACATCTCCGCCGCGATGCGTACCCTGCCCCCGGGGCACGGCTTCGCGGTTCCGGAAAACCTCTTCCGCAAGATTACCGACGAAGAGCGCGCCGACTGGCAGACAAGGTTCTCCGGCGTCCGCAGCTAGGCAGATTTCCGCCTTTTCGCTGCACTTGCATCCAAGGTGCCGGTCAGCCGCGTTTCGGCTCCATGAAAGACGGACGGAAGCAAGACGTGCGGAGGACGCCGCCCTCCAGCCAGTCTTCCAGTTAATCCTGCCTTGTCAGGACCTTGCACAGACCATTCGCGATCAAACGAATCGTCTTTCACCTTCGTGATCCGCAGCGGAAAAAGGTTCGTTTGCAGCCGCAGAAATGCCTCCGGAGCGGGCAAATTTCTGCCCGCTCCGCTTTGCCACAGGACAAAATTCCGCCGAGACTGAAATCTTGGGGAAGCCACACCACACGCAATGGTGGTAATCTTCGGCCATCGGACCTGAGTCGCTGCCCGACTTCTGCCAAGTCCAGGAGAACCCGAGATGACACAGATTCTGCCTTCGCGTACCCGCCCCGTCAGAACCTATGCCGCCGTCGCCCTGTTCCTTGCCGTATATTTGGGAGTGCTGGTTTTTGTGTTTGCGCCAAAGGACCTGATCTCCGTCCAGTCACCGACGGCGCTGCTGCAAACCGACTGACCGCCGTTCAGATGATCGCCCCTTCCACCAGCGCGCGCCCCTCGGCGATGCGCCCGTAGTGGAACTCGGCCATGTCCAGCGTCCGATAGCCGCCGTGCACGATCAACTCCGCCGTCGCCCGTCCCATCGCTGGGGACTGCTGCAGCCCGTGGCCTGAAAACCCGTTCAGGAACAGGAAGTTGCCCACCTCCGGGTGCGGCCCGGTGATCGCATTCTGGTCCAGCAGGTTGTAATCGTACTGTCCCGCCCATTCGCTGATAACCTTCACCGCCTCGAAAGCCGGGATGCGCGTGGCGATATAGGGCCAGATCTTGTCCATCCAGAGCCCGTGATCCATCGCGAAATCGTCGAAGGCCACCGCCGGGTCAACATCGGCGTGGCCGCCGGCCATATAGGTCCCGCCCCCCATCTCGCGGACGAAAACCCCTGACGGATCAATGGTCAAGGGCAGCGGGCGGTCCAGCGGAGTCTCGGCCTGGATCACCCAGTTGAAGCGTTTCCGGGGCTCGATCGGGACCCTGATCCCCGCCATCGCGGCGACCTTGGCCCCGCGCGTGCCAGAGGCATTCACCACCATCCCGCAGGCGACGGTCCGGCCGGATTTCATCCGCACGCCAGCCACCCGGCCAGCAGCGACATCAAGCCCCACCACCTCGTCAGAGACATATTCCACCCCGGCCTCGCGAGCCTTGCGGTGGAACCAGTCAAAGACCGTCGAGCCGTCGAAATAGCCCTCGTCCCTGGTGTTCAGGCTGCCGAGCACCAGGTCATCGACCATCATGAAGGGAAATTCGGCCTTGATCTGGTCTGGCGAAAGCAACCGCGTGCCGGCACCCGCCGCCGCCTGCACCACCTGGTTGGCGCGCAGCACACGGGCGAAATCCTCACCGTCGGCAAGATAGAGATAGCCGAAATTCTGGATCTTCAATTCCGGCACCCTTTCGTCACCGCCCATCCGCGCCCGCAGGGACTGCACGAAATCGGCCCCGAACTGCGAGATGCGGATGTTCAATTCGGTCGAGAACTGCTGCCGGATGCAGGAAAAGCTCAGCGTCGTCGCCGCCTGTTCATAGGTCGGGTCGCGCTCCACCACCAGCACACGGCCCGCAAAGCCCAACTGCGTCAGCCACCACGCGGTCGACGATCCCATGATCGCCCCGCCGATGATGACCACGTCATAGGCGCCGTGCTTCGGTTCCGTCTGAAATCCCTGCATTTCCATCCCGCCTGAAGCTCTCGGGCACGGGTGTAGCGCAGCTTGTCCGCAGGGTAAATCCGGCGCGGGTCAGCCCCAGCGCCGGAATCCTGCAAGTGGGCCTCAGCCGCCCGAACCTTCGCCCATCTCCATCCCATCCATCTTGGAATGATCCATATCCTCCGTCCCGGCGCCCATTGGCGGGTCGATCATGAATTCCACCTCCGCCCGGCCCGCATGTTCGAAGATCAGCGTCACCTTGCGCATCTCGCCTTCCTTCAGCGTGTCCTTCAGGCCCATGAACATGATGTGGTAGCCGCCATGCTCCAGGTTCACAGTCTGGCCGGGCGGGATCTCGATGAAGTCGACGTGCTCCATCGTGCCGACGCCATTTTCATCGACCTTGCTCTCATGGGTTTCCGACTTGGCGGCGAAATCTGCCTCGACACCGATCAGCCGGTCGGCCTCGGCTCCGTTGTTGCTGATCGCCAGGAACCCCCCGGCAGCCTTGGCCGATGCGGCGGGTTGCGGGATGTTCGCGTGAATGATCTCCAGATCGCCCACCATCACCTCATGGGCAAGGGCGGGTCCCGCGAGCAATAGAGCGGCTGCGAAGGTCAGGATATATTTCATCGGTCTACTCCGTTTGAGGAAGGGAAAATCAGTTCACCAGCCGCTTCAAGGGCGGCAGAGCAGTCAGGACGACGAGGTCCAGCACCATCATCGCCAGCACGGTCAGGCCCAGCATCGGGAAGGCCAGCGACAGGCCGAGCGTGACCAGAAGCGCGCCCCTGGCGTAGGGAATGTCGACGGGCCGGGGCGGAGCGCCCAGCCGCGCCCCGGCGGGTCGGCGCTTCCACCAGAGCACCAGGCCCGAGACCGCCATCAGGATCACGGACAGGCAGAAGCCGGTGTTCAGTGCGATGTTCCACAGACCCAGGTCGCCCTCGTGGAAGGCGACGCCCCAGGCCATCAGCCGGGCATAGGCGGAATAGTCGGCATAGCGCACGTCGGCCAGGACATTGCCGGTATAGCGGTCGATATGGATCGTCCGATCCGCCCCGGGGTCCGGCCCATCGTTCGACATGCTGTCGTGGCTGATGGTGTAGACGCCCTTTTCATCGGCGGGCAGGTTCAGCTGATAGCGGTTGGCAAAGCCCAGGCTGTCGGCGAAGGCTGCAACGCTGTCCACCGTCACCGGCCCGGTGATCGCCTGCATTCCGGCCAGCGAGCCCGATTCCGGTATCGGCGTCTGTTCCAGTGCCCAGGGCACCTCCTTGGCCGCGCCATGGTTCATCGCGGCATGGGTCGCGTCCGACAGCGGCACCGCGTCCCATTTCTCCGCCGGAAAAGTCGACCAGGCCTGCACGAACTTGGTTCCCCAAAGGCCAGTCCAGGAAAGGCCCGAGATCAGGAACAGCACCAGCATCAGGCTGACCCAGAGCCCCAGCGCCCCGTGCAGAGATTTCCAGAACGCCCGGCCCCGCGCCGCCGTATGCACCGTCAACGCCTTGCCCCAGCCCTCACGCGGCCAGTGCAAGTAGAGGCCGCTGATCACCAGCAGCAGCCCCAGGCTAGCCGCCGCCTCGATCATCCAGTCGCCGGCATCGCCAATCAGGAGAGAGCCGTGGATGTCGGTCAGGTAGTCATACCATCCGGCCCGCCAGGGAAACTGGTTCAAGACCTCGCCGGTGTAGGGGTTGAGCGTGATGCCGGTCGTCACGTCGCCCGCAGCGACCGCGACGGTGGCGATATGGTCGGGCGAGAGCGGCGCGACATACTGGGTCGCGATGCTGCCGGGGATGGCGGCCTCGGCAGCGGCGGTCAAGGCGCTGACCGCAAGCAGATGATCGCCGCTGGGGATGGTCAGCTTCTCGTCACCGATCCCGGTCAGGACGGCGATCCACAGCATGATCAGCCCGGTGGTGGCGAGCATCAGCAGGAAGGGGATGACATAGAGCCCGGCATAGAAATGCCAGCGCCAGACGGCGAAATACAGACGGTTCGGGGTTTGTGTCTCGGTGGACATGAGGATGCCTTCGGTTCTCGTGGGAATGTGCAGGCGCGGGGCCTGCAAGCGGCACGGGAAGGCGGCGTCGATATGAAAAATGGCGCCGCCGTCAGGCGGTGGGCGGGCCTTGCGGCGGATGGGCCGGGTCGGTCGGGTGCAGCAGTGCCCGAATCTCGCGCGGGGCGATGATCTCGGCATGGAACGCGAATTCCAGGTCGATCCGCGGACCGGTCAGCGGGGGCAGGTCGGCCGTGCCGGTGATCTGACAGGCCTGGCACTCTGCCCCGCCATGCAGGGCCTTGGCGGGGTCAACACCGCAGAAGTCGCCGAGGCTGGCCCCGTTCTGAAGGGCGAAGGCCAGCGCCTCGTCCTCGGCCGAGGGCATCCGATGCGCAAAGCCCGTCGCCACCAGGGCAACGGTCAGGGCGACAAGCAACGCCACCCGATGCAGGGCATGGAGCATACGGACCATCCCCTTGGCATGGCCGAAGACGCCCCGCCCGTCAACCGTTCCGCGCCATCTGCGGCGAAACGGCCCGGCTTGCGCATCGGGTCAAAAGCCTCAAGAGTGGCCGCGAACCCCTGCAACCGGACCCAAGCAATGCCCGCCCAGATCCCCGTCTTCGATGGCCACAACGACATAGTCCTTCAGATCGCCGCCGCCGGAGAGAACCGCGCGAAGCTCTGGCTTCAGGGCGAGGGAGCGGGGCATCTCGACCTGCCGCGGATGCTGGCCCATGGCTTCGCGGGCGGCTTCTTCGCGGTCTACATCCCCTCGCCCGAGGAGGGCGAGCCGGTCGACCACGACGCCCTGATGGACAAGCCGCCCTATGACCTGCCGCTGCCCGGCCTGATCACCCACACCGCCGCCCAGCCCGTCGCGGTCGAGATGCTGGGCCACCTTCTCTGGATGGAGCGCGTGTCCGAGGGCCGCTTCCGCTGGTGCCGCAGCGCCGCGGAGATCCGCGCCGCGATGGCCGCGGGCGCCGTCGCCGGAATCCTGCACTTCGAGGGCGCCGAACCCACCGGCCCCAACCTCGACGCGCTGCACCTCTTCCACGCGATGGGCCTGCGCTCGCTGGGTCCGGTCTGGAGCCGCCCGACCATCTTCGGCCACGGCGTCCCCTTCCGCTTCCCCTCGACCGGCGACACCGGGCCGGGGCTGACCGACCTCGGCAAGGCCCTCGTCCGCGAATGCAACGGGCTTCGCATCATGCTTGACCTTTCCCACCTGAACGAGGCCGGGTTCTGGGACGTGGCAGAGCTCTCCAACGCCCCGCTCGTCGCCACCCATTCCAACGCCCATGCCGTCACGCCTTCCAGTCGCAACCTGTCGGACCGGCAGCTGCAAGCCATCGGTGAGACCGGCGGCATGGCGGGCCTCAACTTCGCCACCTGCTTCCTGCGCGAGGACGGCCGCCGCAGCCCCGAGATGACCCTCGACCCTGTCAAGCGCCATATCGAGCACATGCTGAAACTGGCGGGCGAGGATCATGTCGGCGTCGGCTCGGACTACGACGGCGCGACCACGCCCAAGGACATCGGCGGGGTCGAGGGCCTGCCGGTGCTGATCGGGGCGATGCGCGAGATGGGTCTGGGCGAGGCGCTGATCACCAAGATCGCCCATGGCAACTGGCTGCGGCTTCTGGAGCGCACCTGGGGCGGGTGAGCGGCGTGTTCGTCGGTTCCCTCCTCGCGGTATCCGAGAGGAGGAAACGAAGTCGAACGAGGAGGCTCAGGCGAAGGCGGCCCGCAATCCTTCGGCCAGGTCGGAGAACCGCTCCGACAGCGGGTTTGACCGCCGCCAGACCAGGCCGATGGTCCGCTTCGGTCGCGGCTCCGGCAGCTTGTGCAGGACCACCGGGGCCGAACGCAACTCCACCTCCGCCGCCATCTCGGGGATCAGCGTCACCCCGATCCCCGCACCCACCATCTGCACCAGCGTTGACAGGGACGAACCTTCCATGATCTCGCCGGTCGGGCGCGGCGGCAGCTTGCAGACGGCAATCGCCTGATCGCGGAAACAGTGGCCCTCCTCCAGCAGCAGCAAGGGCTCGGCGGGCAGGTCGGCCAAGGGCGGCACCGGCAGATGCGCCGCGTCCAGGTTGCGGACCAGCAGGAATTCCTCGTCGAACAAGGGGGTCTCGGCCAAAGAAGGCTCCGACACCGGCAGAGCCAGCAGAGCCAGGTCGAGCCGCCGCTCGGCCAGGTCGCGCACCAGCTTGGGCGTCACCGCCTCGCGCGGGCGCAGGTCGAGGTCGGGATAGGCCGCGGCCAGGTGCCGCATCACGCGCGGCAGGAGATAGGGCGCGACCGTCGGGATCACCCCCAGCCGCAAGCGCCCCGACAGCGCCGTCGAGGCTCTGGCCAGCGCGCCCAACTCATCCACCGCGCGCAGGACGTCGCGGGCACGCAGCGCAAACTCCTCGCCCAGCGCCGTCAAGCTGATCTGACGCGCCCCCCGCTCGACCAGCGGTGCACCCAGGATGTCCTCCAGCTCCTTGACCTGCAAGGAAAGCGCGGGCTGCGAGATCGACGAGGCCTCTGCCGCCCGCCCGAAATGCCGGTGCCGGGCAAGCGCGTCGAAATAGCGCAGGTGCTTCAGGGTGATTGGTATCATAGGCTCTGCATATCGCGGCGATAGGAAAATGAAAATTCCTATTATCGCTTTGAGGTGGTAGCCAATGGCTCAGGACGAAGACCGGCGACTCGCCCGCCTGCCCTTTCCCGGCGGAGCGGTTGTCGTGTTTTCGCCACCGCATTCAGCCAGACGAGGAGAGCAAGATGGACGGGAATGACACGGGACGCACGGGCAAGTGCCCGGTGATGCACGGCGCGATCACCGAGACAGGGACCACGGTGATGGACTGGTGGCCGAAGTCGCTGAACCTCGACATCCTGCACCAGCATGACAGCAAGGTGAATCCGCTGACCGGCTTCAACTACCGCGAGGAAGTGAAGAAGCTGGACTTCGAAGGCCTGAAGCGCGACCTTATCGCGCTGATGACCGACAGTCAGGATTGGTGGCCCGCCGACTGGGGCCATTACGGCGGGCTCTTCATCCGCATGTCCTGGCACGCCGCCGGGACCTACCGCATGGCCGACGGCCGGGGCGGCGCGGGCACCGGCAACCACAGATTCGCACCGCTGAACAGCTGGCCCGACAACGCCAACCTCGACAAGGCGCGGCGGTTGCTGTGGCCGATCAAGAAGAAATACGGCAACCGCCTGTCCTGGGCCGACTTGATGGCACTGGCCGGAACCATCGCCTACGAAAGCATGGGTCTGAAAACCTTCGGCTTCGGCTTCGGGCGTGAAGACATCTGGGCACCCGAGAAGGACACCTACTGGGGATCCGAGAGGGAATGGCTGACCGACAGCCGCTATCCGACCAAGGACGACCGCAAGTCGCTGGAAAATCCGCTCGCCGCCGTGGTCATGGGCCTGATCTACGTGAACCCGCAGGGCGTCGACGGCCAGCCCGACCCGACGAAGACCGCGCGCGACGTGCGCGAGACCTTCGCCCGCATGGCGATGAATGACGAGGAGACCGTCGCGCTGACCGCAGGCGGCCACACCGTCGGCAAGGCGCATGGCAACGGCAATGCCGCCTTGGTCGGCGCCGAGCCGGAAGGTGCGGGGATCGAGGAAGGCGGCCTCGGCTGGATGATCAACTCCACCCGCTCCGTGGGCCGCGACACCGTGACCTCGGGCCTGGAAGGTGCCTGGACGACGCATCCGACGAAATGGGACAACGGCTATTTCGACCTGCTCTTCAAATACGACTGGTGGCTGGCGAAATCCCCCGCCGGGGCCTGGCAATGGCAGCCGATCGGCATCAGTGAGGAAGACATGCCGGTCGATGTGGAAGACCCGTCGATCCGCCGGATGCCGATGATGACCGACGCCGACATGGCGATGCGCTTCGATCCGGAATACCGCAAGATCGCCGAGCGCTTCCGCGACGACCACGCCTATTTCAGCGACTGCTTCGCCCGGGCCTGGTTCAAGCTGACCCACCGCGACATGGGGCCGAAGGACCGCTACCTTGGACCCTGGGTGCCGCAGGAGGATCTGGTCTGGCAGGATCCGGTCCACGAAAGCTCTACCGCCTGGGACGTGGCGGCGGTGAAGGCGAAGATCGCCGCCTCCGGCTTGTCCGTCAGCGACATGGTCAGCACCGCCTGGGATTCGGCCCGCACCTTCCGCGGCTCGGACAACCGGGGCGGCGCGAACGGGGCGCGCATCCGTCTGGCCCCGCAGAAGGACTGGGAAGGTAACGAGCCCGCTCGCCTCGCCCGCGTGCTGTCGGTGCTGGAACCGATCGCGCGCGAGGCCGGGGCTTCGGTCGCTGATGTGATCGTGCTGGCGGGGAATGTCGGCGTGGAACAGGCGGCGAAGGCGGCAGGGTTCGAGGTGGCGGTACCCTTCCATCCGGGCCGCGGCGACGCGACGGACGCCGAGACCGACGCCGACAGCTTCAGCGTGCTGGAGCCACTTGCCGATGGTTTCCGCAACTGGCTGAAGCAGGACTACGCGGTCTCTGCCGAGGAGTTGCTGCTCGACCGGGCGCAGCTGATGGGCCTGACCGCACCCGAGATGACCTGCTTGATCGGCGGCATGCGGGTGATCGGCACCAACCACGGTGGAACGAAGCATGGCCAGTTCACCGACCGCGTCGGCGCGCTGACAACCGATTTCTTCACCGGGCTCACCGACATGGCCCTGAAATGGGTGCCGAAGGGGTCGAACGACTACGAGCTGACCGACCGCAAGACCGGCGCGGTGAAGTGGACGGCGACGCGCGCGGACCTCGTGTTCGGGTCGAACTCGATCCTGCGGGCCTATGCAGAGGTCTATGCCCAGGACGACAACCGCGAGAAGTTCGTGCGCGACTTCGTGGCGGCCTGGACCAAGGTGATGGAAGCCGACCGCTTCGACCTGCGGGCCTGATCTCGCGACACCTGACGGAACGGCCTGGTCACCGGGCCGTTCTCCTTCCCGCCAGACTCAGTCGCGGGGCTGGGCCAGAAGCCAGTCTCGCACTTCCAGCGCCGCGCGCGACAGGGTGGCCGCGCGCGGCCAGATCACATGGAACTGCAAGCCGGTGGTCAGCGCATGGTCGGAAAGCCGTACCAGCACGCCCTGATCCACCAGCCCCTCGACCAGATGCCGCCAGCCAAGCGCAATCCCCTGCCCCGCGATCACCGACTGCACCACGAGCACATAATCGTTGATCTGCAAGCCCTTCGGCACCCGCCGCCCTTCGATTCCGGCCGAAGCGAACCAGTCGCGCCAGGTCGCGGCCGAGCGGTGGGGCTCCTCCAGATGGATCAGCTGGTGCTCCAGCAGTTCTGCCGCCATCCGGGGCAGGTCGCGGCCCGCAAGATAGCCCGCCCCGCAGACAGGATAGATTTCCTCGGCCGCAAGCGGTGCCGCCTGATACTGCGGCCAGTCGCCGGGGTCGCCCCCCCGGATCGCCAGCGGAATGCCCTCGCCCACCAGGTCCAGGTCGCGGTCCGCGGTCTGAATGCGCAGGTCGATCTCGGGCAGGTCCGCCCGCAGCTGCGCCATGCGCGGCACCATCCAGAAGGCGGCGAAGGCGGTGGAGCAGGACAGCGTCACATGCCCCCCCGCCGCCACCGCCCGCAAGTCCTGCGCCGATCGCTGGATATGCTGCAACCCGATGGAGACATCGGCGTGGAACCGCGCGCCCGCCTCGCTGAGCCGCACCCGGCGATGCTCGCGCAGGAACAGCGCCGTGCCCAGATGCTCTTCCAGCCGATGCACCGCATAGGACACCGCCGCCTGAGTCATCCGCAACTCGCGCGCAGCACTCGTGAAACTGCCAAGCCGCCCCGCGGCCTCGAACACGACAAGGCTGTTGATCGAGGGAAGCAGGCTGCGCAGGGTTTCCATAAAGGCAGCTTATCAAGTCCATGAAACTTTTCCAGCGTCACACCGCCCGGTGACAGGTTTACCCTGCCGATGACTTATCGAAAGGCGGAATCATGGCGGACGGCGATCTTCCCGAACCGAAACGGCAGCGCGGCGGGCGGCAGAAGCTGCGTGATGCCCGCGTCGGCGTGGAGGCGGGCACCCATCGGCCCTATATCGTGCGCGGCATCCCGACCTATGACATCCTGTCCGAGGAAAGCCTGGTCGCCATCGAAGCCACTGCCGACCGCCTTCTTGCCGAGATCGGCATCGAGTTGCGCGACGATCATCCGACGATGCTGCTCTACAAGACCGCCGGGGCCGAGGTGACGCCGCAGACCGACGGCATCTGGCGGGTGAAATTCCCGCCCGGAATGCTGCGCGAAATCCTGAAGACCGCTCCGCCCGTCTTCACCCAGCACGCCCGCAACGCAGCCAACAATGTGCAGATCGGCGGCAACAACGTCGTCTTTGCGCCATCCTACGGTAGCCCTTTCGTCATGGACCTCGACCGCGGCCGCCGCTACGGCACGATCGAGGACTTCCGCAACTTCGTGAAGCTTGCGCAATCCTCGCCCTGGCTGCACCATTCCGGCGGCACGGTCTGCGAGCCGACGGACGTCCCGGTGAACAAGCGCCACCTCGACATGGTCTATTCCCACATCCGCTATTCCGACCGCGCCTTCCTGGGCTCGATCACCGCTGCCGAAAGGGCCGCCGACAGCGTGGAAATGGCGCGCATCCTGTTCGGCGAAGCGTTCACCGACCAGAACTGCGTGGTGATGGGCAACTTCAACACCACCTCTCCCATGGTGATCGACGGGGTGACGGCTGCGGGTATCCGCACCTATGCTGCAGCGAACCAGGGCTCGATCCACCTGCCCTTCCTGCTGGGCGGCGCTGTGGCCCCGCTGACCACCGCCGGGATGGTGGCGCAGGGCCTGGCAGAGAGCATGGCTTCCTGTGCCATCGCGCAGCTGACCCGGCCCGGCGCGCCGACGATCCTGGCCTCGTTCTTCTCGTCGATGTCGCTCAAGACCGGCTCACCCACCTTCGGCATGCCGGAACCGGCCATCGGCTCGCTTGCGATGGGCCAGCTTGCCCGCCGGTTGAACATGCCCCTGCGCTGTGCCGGGAACTTCAGCACGTCGAAACTGCCGGACGGGCAGGCGATGTGGCAAAGCATGATGTCGATGATGTCCGCCGTGCAGGGCGGGGCGAACTACGTCCTGCATTCTGCCGGGTTCCTGGACGGCCTTCTGTCCATGTCCTACGAGAAGGTGGTGATGGACACTGACATCTGCGGTGCGCTCCACTCTTATCTGGACGGCATGGCGGTGAACGAGGACACGCTCGCCTTCGAGGCGCTGAACGAGCTTGGGCCGGGTCAGCACCTCTTTTCCACTCAGCACACGCTGCGGCATTACGAGACCGCCTACTGGGATTCCGCGCTCGACGACAACCAGCCCTGGGAAACCTGGGACGAACAGGGCGGCATCGACTATGCCCAGCGCGCCAACGCCCGCTGGAAGAAGATCCTGCGCGACTACGAGGCCCCAGCGCTGGACCAGGGCACTGACGAAGCGCTGCTTGCCTTCATGGCCCGTCGCAAGGAGTCGATGGCCGATATGTGGTACTGAATCCCGCTCCCGCCCCCGGCGCAACTTGAGCAAGGCCCCTGGCGACCCCGGGATGTGGCCAGGCGTCGGAGGGAAGGACCCGTGCGGCCCCGGTCCGGTGTAGGCAACCGCCGCCTTTGATGCGCGTTGAAAGGCCCGGCAGCGATGCGCGCCTGCACCGATTCTGGCACTCTCGCCGACGGTCGCTGACCTACCTCCCGTTCGACATGATCAAGTGTCGCATCAGCGCGCTGACCTTGAAGCGTCCCGGGCTTGCCTGCGCGCAGCCGACCTCGCCGAGCGTCTCATCTGACCCGCGACCTTCCCGACATGACTGGGCACGGAGATCGACTCGGATCGGTTTGGTCAGGTTCAAGATTTTCCTTCGCTTTATTGAACGATAGTATAGTAAGGTGGCGGGAATCAGATCGAAGGGGGTTTGATGGTGCTTGTCCGCAGCCAGTTCCCAAACCGGGTCGAGGTGGTCGAGAACCTCTGGATTCCGCTGCCGGACGGCACCCGGCTGGCGGCAAAGCTGTGGCGCCCGGCCGAGGGGCGGCATCCGGCGATCCTGGAATACCTGCCCTACCGCAAGCACGACGGCACGCGCGGGCGCGACCAGGGAATGCATCTGTATCTGGCGGGGCATGGCTATGCCTGCCTGCGTGTCGACATCAGGGGCTGCGGCGAAAGTGAAGGCTTGCTGCATGACGAATATTCGGAGATCGAGCAACAGGACGGCTGCGACCTGATTGCCTGGATCGCGTCGCAGGACTGGTGCGACGGGCAGGTCGCGATGATCGGCATCAGCTGGGGCGGCTTCAACGGCTTGCAGATCGCGGCGCGGCAGCCTCCGGCGCTGAAGACGATCATCGCGGTGGGCTTCACCGACGACCGCTATGCGACGGATGTGCACTACATCGGCGGTTGCCTGTCGAAGGACAACCTGGACTGGTCGGGCACCATGGTAGCAGGCATGGACCTGCCACCCGACCCGGCGCTGCACGGGGCGGCGTGGCGTGACCTCTGGTTGCGGCGGATCGAGGCGAACCGGCCCTGGGGGCTGATCTGGATGCAACACCAGCGGCGCGACGACTATTGGCGACAGGGCTCGGTCTGCGAGGACTTAAGCGCGATCAAGGTGCCGGTCTATGCGGTTTCGGGCTGGGCGGACAATTATTCGGAAGCTGTGCCCCGGCTGCTGGCAGGCCTTGGACCTGAGCGCTGCCGCGGCCTGATCGGCCCTTGGGCGCACTCCTTCCCGATGGATGTCACGGTCGGCCCGGCGAT
Organism: Tabrizicola sp.; assembly: GCF_016793705.1. GTDB lineage: Bacteria > Pseudomonadota > Alphaproteobacteria > Rhodobacterales > Rhodobacteraceae > Tabrizicola. The sequence continues at coordinate 49,954 of NZ_JAEULO010000041.1, read as the reverse complement.
CGGCTGGCTGCAAGAGGTCCTGCGCTGGTGCGACCACTGGATGAAGGGGCGCGAGACCGGGATCATGCAGGAACCGGCGCTGCGGGTCTGGATGCAGGAAAGCGTGCCACCACGAACCTGCTATTCGGAACGCGCCGGGCGCTGGGTAGGCGAAGACAGTTGGCCGAGCGCGCGCATCCGTGACTGGCGGCTTTACCCGGCGGATCGCGGCTTGCGCGACAGGCCCCAACCGGGTGAGGCGCGGATATGCTCGCCTCTCTGGGTGGGAGCAGCCGCCGGAGAGATCGGCCGCTATGGCGCCGACGCCGACTGGCCGACCGACCAGCGCGAGGATGATGGCGGTTCGCTGACCTGGACGACTGCGCCGCTGGACGAGCGGGTGGAAATCCTGGGAGCGCCCCGGCTGCAGCTGCGGGTGGCGTCGAACAAGCCCCTGGCACTGGTGGCGGTGCGGCTGAACGACCTGGCGCCGGACGGGTCCTCGACCCGGGTGACGTTGGGGATGCTGAACCTGACGCATCACGCGGGGCACGACCGGCCGCAGGCACTGATCCCGGGTGCATCGGTGGACGTGGTCGTGGAACTTGACGACATCGCCCATGCTTTCCCGGCAGGACACCGGATTGGGCTGTCGCTGTCTTCGGTCTATTGGCCGGTTGCCTGGCCCTCGCCCGAACTGGCGACGCTGACCGTCGATCTTGGTGCGACCGAGCTTGTGTTGCCCCGACGGCCCCTGCGCCTCGAGGATGCCGGGATGCGCGCCTTCGATCCTCCTGAACTGGCGCCGCAAAGCCCGGTGGTGGCGCATCCGGTCGCGCCGGCCCGTCCGCGCCGGGTGACGCGGGACCTTCTGTCGGGTCGCGTCATCGTGGATTTCCCGCGCTGGTGCTATGATCACGAATTCCCCGACATCGGTATCCGGCAGGCGAGCGACGGCCATGTGCGCTATGAGATCACCGAGGGCGATCCGCTGAGCGCGGCGATGGAAACCAGCTATCGCGTGATTCAGAGCCGCGCGGACGGGGTTTTCACCCATGACAGCCGCAGTCAGATGACCTGCGATGAAAAGGCCTTTCGCATTTGGGCGGAAACGGTGATTCACGAGAACGGGGTCGAGATCGCCCGCCAGGAATGGCGTGAGGAAATCCCGAGGGACCACCTCTGATGTCGATCATCTGGGGCCATGGAAGGGTTGACTCCGGGCCGGCACGAAGAGCAAGGTTTGATCAAATGGCCCCGCCCGGCCAGAGGTGTGCATGAGAACCGAGACCGTGCCCCTGAGCGGGCCAAGTCCAGGCACCACACGGACCCTGACCCGGCATCACTGGGGGCAGGACGGCGACAGGCCGAAGGTCTATCTGCAAGGCGGGCTGCACGCTGACGAGATGCCGGGTCCGCTGGCGCTTTATCACCTGATGCAGCTGCTGGACGAAGCCGAGGCCGAGGGCCGCATCGCCGGGCATGTAGTGGTGGTCCCGCTGGCGAACCCCATCGGGTTGTCGGAATGGCTGCTGCACAAGCCGGTCGGGCGGCGTGACCTGGAGGGGGCGCACAACTTCAACCGCGGCTATCCCGACCTCGCTGCATTGGCCGGCGACGGCCTGGAAGGGCAGCTGGGGCCGGATCCGGCGGCGAATGTCGCCACCGTCCGCGCGGCGTTCGGCAAGGCTCTGGCGGGGATGAAAATCGAAACCGAGGTCGACGAGTTGCGCATCAGGCTGATGGAGGCCACCCACGACGCCGACATCGTGCTTGACCTGCACTGCGATCACCGGGCGGTGATGCATCTCTACGCCTCGACCGCGCGGCCCGAGATCACCGATCTTCTGGGCCGCTGCACCGGATCGGTGCTGGCGCTGATCGAGGACAATTCGGGCGGGAACGCCTTCGACGAAGCGCATACTGCCCCCTGGAGGGCGCTGCAGGCACGGTTCGGCGACAGGGTCCCGTCGCCATGCTTCTCGACCACGCTGGAATATCGCGGCCAGAACGACGTGTCGGACGCGACCGCATCCGGCGATGCCGAGGGGCTGATGGCCTTCCTCGCCGGGGTCGGCGCGTTGACCCACGGCCCGGCACCCGGCTACGGGCCGGCGGAAGAGATGCCGCTGGCAGGTGCCGTGGAGTTCATGGCGCCCATGGGTGGCATCGTCAGCTGGGTGACCCAGCCCGGCGACCGCGTCATCGAAGGCCAGGTTCTGGGCCATGTAACCGATGCGGCCGCCCGGCGGCGGGTGGATATCCCGGCCCCGACCACGGGCCTCCTCTTCCGGCAAGAGCTGTGGACCAGTTGCCTGAAGGGGCAAGGTCTCTGCCACGTGGCGGGCCTCGAAATCCGGCGACAGGGCGACCTTTTGTCCAACTGAACCATAACGAAGCAGGGAGTGACGCAGATGATCGGAAAGGCAGGCAAGGTGGCGCGGTGGCTGGCTGGCGCGGCTGTGGCGCTTTCACTGGCGACGGGCCCGGCACTGGCCGATGACACGCTGGATCGGGGTGTTGGGTCGGAATGGTCCTCGCTCGACCCGCAGGTGAATTTCGACTCGGCGGCGGGCTGGATTCTCGCCGACGCCTACGAGGGGCTGATCACCTTCGACCCCGACGGCAAGATCATTCCCGGCGCCGCCGAAAGCTGGGAGGCAAGCGCGGACGGCAAGACCTATACGTTCCACCTGCGCGACGGGCTGAAATGGTCGAACGGCGACCCGCTGGTGGCACAGGACTTCGTCAACAACGTGCTGCGGACCCTGAACCCCGATACGGTTTCGGAGAAGGGTTACTACTTCTACTCCACCATCAAGGTAAAGGGCGCCGCGGCGCTGGCGAATGGCGAAACCAAGGACCCGTCCGTCCTGGGCGTGACCGCACCGGATGAACGGACCGTGGTGGTCGAGATGGAAACCCCCGCCCCGCATATCCTGGACCTGATGGGATCGTTCCAGATGGCACCCCTGCACACGCCCAGCTTCGAAGCCAACGGCGCGGGTGTTTTCATCGACCCCGCGAAGGTGGTGTCGAACGGGGCCTACATCATCAAGGAAGTCGTGCCGCAAAGCCACGTGCTTCTGGAGAGGAATCCGAACTACTGGGACGCGGCCAATGTGAATATCCCCTTCGTGAAGTATCACGTGACCGAGGACGTGGGCACCGAACTCAAGCGCTATCAGGCGGGTGAGCTGGACATCACCTACGACATTCCGCTGGCCGACATGGAACGCCTGAAAGCCGAAACGCCGGACGAGGTGCGCGTCTTCCCTTCGACCTACCTGATCTACTACAGCTTCAACCTGTCGAACCCCGACCTTCAGAATATCGACCTGCGCCGTGCCCTTTCGCTCGCGCTGGATCGCGATGTCCTGGAAAACAAGATCGTCAAGGGCGGGGCGACGCCGAAACTGAACTACGCCGGCGGGTTCGACCCCGAATACCATGGCCCCGACATCGCCGAGGCCGCGATGAGCCAGGCCGATCGTGAGGCGCTGGCGAAAGAGCTTTATGCCAAGGCGGGGTACGGGCCTGACAACCCACTGAAGCTGTCGATCGCAACCACGGTGGCCGAAGTCAACATGCGTCGCGCGCAAGGTGCAGCGTTGATGTGGAAGAAGGTGCTGGGGGCCGAGGTCGAGGTGAATTCGATGGAACGCAAAGCCTGGCTCGACCTCTTCTACACTGACGACTGGTCGATCTTTGCCGACAACCTGGTGGGTGATTTCGCCGGGCCGGAGACCTTCCTGTCCTACATGCGTCCCTCGGCCGAGCCCGGCTATGGCTGGGAGAAACCCGAATACGATGCGGCGATGGACGTGGCGGCCGAGAAGCCCGACAAGGCCAGCCGCTACATCGAACTGGCCAAGGCAGAGAAGATCCTGCTTGACGACACGATCTTCGCGCCGATCTCGATCGAGCCCTACCGGCACCTCGTCAAGCCGAACGTCAAGGGCTTCGGAACCTCGGCAGCCGGCTACAACAACAGCCAGTGGATGACCCTGGAGTAGAGGCGGGAACCAGCCGGGGATGCTGCGCTTCATCGGGAAACGTCTGTGGCACGGGGGTCTGACGCTGGCGGCGCTGGTCACGCTGACCTTCTTCGTCATGCGTCTGGCCCCCGGCGGCCCCTTCTCGCGCAACCGCAAGATCAGCCCCGAGGTCCAGGCCAATATCGAAGCCGCATTCCATCTGGACGAGCCGATCTGGCAGCAGTTCGGTCGCTTCGTCTGGGGCGTGCTGCGCCTTGATCTCGGCCCCTCCACCCGGCACCGCGACTATTCGGTGAACGACCTGATCGCGAGCGGCTTGCCCTATTCGCTGACCATCGGCTTCTGGGCGGTGGTCGTCGCGGCGATGGTGGGCGTGGCCCTGGGCCTGGCCGGGGCGCTCCGGCGCAACTCGGCCACCGACTACCTGGCCGGGATCGTGGGGGTGGTCGGTATCGCGATCCCGATCTTCGTGATCGGTCCCCTTCTTCAGGCGACCTTCGCGCTGCGGCTGGACTGGCTGCCGGTGGGCGGCATCAACAACGGCTGGCACTCGCTGATCCTGCCGGTGGTCGTGCTGGCCCTGCCCAACATCGCTTACATCAGTCGGCTGACCCGCACCTCGATGATCGAGACGCAGCGAGAAAACTACATCCGCACCGCCAGGGCGAAGGGCATCGGCTGGCGGCGCGTGCTGTGGCGCCACACCCTGACCGGAGCGCTTCTGCCGGTGATCGCCTATCTTGGCCCGGCAACGGCGGCGATCATCACCGGGTCGATCCTGATCGAGACGATCTTCGCAGTGCCGGGTATCGGACGGCATTTCGTCGATGCGGCGCTGAACCGCGACTACCCGCTGGTCATGGGGATCACGCTGCTTTACGGCGGCATCCTCATCCTGTTCAACATCGCGACGGATGTGATCCGGGCGGTCCTCGACCCGAGAATCCGCAATGAGCGTTGACCTCGCCCCGCCGCGCGGCATCTCGACCTTCGCGTTGCAGCTTCGACGCTTCCGGCAGAACGGTCTTTCCATGGCCTCGGTGGTGGTGCTGGCCGCGATTGTGGCGCTGTGCTTCCTCGGGCCACTGGCCTTTCCCTTCACCGGCGAGGACGCGGATTTCGACTTCATCTCCGCCCCGGCCACCTTCAGCTGGCCGCACCTCTTCGGCACCGACGATTTCGGCCGCGACCTGCTGGTGCGGGTGCTGGAAGGCGGGCAGGTGTCGCTGACCATCGGCTTCCTCGGAGCGCTGGTGGCCGGGGTGATCGGGGTTCTCTACGGGGCGGCCGCGGGATATGTCGGGGGTCGCGCCGACGGCCTCATGATGCGTGTTGTGGAAATCCTCTACGGCTTTCCCTACGTGATCCTGGTGATCCTGCTCAGCCTCCTTTTCGGCGGCGGCAACATCGCCCTCTTCGCGGCCATCGTCTTCACGCTCTGGCTCACCCCCGCCGTGATCGTGCGGGCGCAGGCGCAGTCGCTCGCGCAGAGGGAATTCGTCCAGGCAGCGCGGGCCGGGGGAATGACCGGACCGGCCATCGTCTTGCAGCACATCGTGCCGAACTGCATGTCCATCGTCATTGTCTACGGCTCGCTGCTGGTGCCCGAGGTGATCCTGTCGGAGTCGTTCCTGTCCTTCCTCGGCATCGGCATCAAGGAACCGCAGGCGAGCTGGGGCAACCTGATCCAGACCGGCACGGCGGCCATGGACACCGACCTCCGCCTTCTCCTCTTGCCCGGTGGCCTGCTCGCCACGGTGCTCCTCTGCCTCAACTTCATCGCCGACGGGCTTCGCGACGCCTTCAATCCCAATGACAGATAGCCTCCTTTCCATAAGGGACCTCACCGTCCGCTTCCGCTTGCCGCAGGGGGAAACGGTAGCAGTCGATGGCGTCAGCCTGGACCTCTCGCCGGGGGAGGTGCTGGGCATCGTCGGTGAAAGCGGGTCGGGAAAAAGCCAGATACTCTACGCGATGATGGGGCTTCTGGCCGCGAACGGGCGGGCCTCGGGGCAGGTTTCGTTCCAGGGCCAGAACCTGCTGGCGCTCCCCCCCGGCGACCTCGACCGGGTGCGGGGCGATGCGTTGTCGATGATCTTCCAGGATCCGATGACCAGCCTCAACCCCTACATGCGCGTGGGCGATCAGCTGGCCGAGGGGCTGATCGTCCACAAGGGCATGGCCGGGACGCAGGCGCGGGCCGAGGCGGTGCGGATGCTCGATCGCGTCCGCATCCCGGACGCCGCGGCCCGCGCCCGGCGCTTTCCGCACGAGTTTTCCGGCGGCATGCGCCAGCGGGTCATGATCGCCATGGCCTTGCTGGCCAAGCCGCGCCTTCTGCTGGCCGACGAACCAACGACTGCGCTGGACGTGACGATCCAGGCGCAGGTGCTGGACCTGATGGCGGAACTGGGACGCGAGACGGGGACGGCGATCATCCTTGTGACCCACGACCTTGGCGTGGTGGCGCGGCTTTGCGACCGGGTTGTCGTCCTCTACGGCGGGCGGGTGATGGAGGAAGCCCCGGCAGAGGTGCTGTTCGACGCCCCCGCTCATCCCTATACGCGGGGCCTTCTGGCCGCGATGCCCCGCCTGGAAACCGCCCTCACCCCAAGGCTGGGCACCATCCCCGGCACGCCGCGCTCGGGCGGGGCGGTGACCGGCTGCCCTTTCGTCGACCGCTGCGAGGTGCGGCTGCCGCGCTGCGCGACCGACCGGCCGCCCCTGCGTGATCTGACAGCCTTCGGCCCCGGACGCCGCGCGGCCTGCCACCTGACGGGGGTGTCATGACGCTGCTGGAGGCACGCAATGTCGGCGTGGGCTACAGGGTGCCGGGGTCCGGTCTCTTCTCCGGCCCGCGCCTCTTGCCTATCGTCCATGACGTCTCCTTCACGCTGGAGTCGGGCCGCACCCTCGGCATCGTAGGCGAATCCGGCTGCGGCAAGTCCACCCTGGGCCGCGCCCTCCTGCGGCTGATCGCACCAACCGGGGGGACGGTCTTCTGGCAAGGCCAGGACATGGCCACGATCCCCGACCTGCGCCGCCGCCGGTCCGAAATGCAGATCATCTTCCAGGATCCGGTTGCCGCGCTCGACCCCCGGATGACGCTGGCGAAGATCGTCAGTCGGCCGCTGGCGACCTTCGAGCCGGGCCTCACCCGCGCCGAAGCCCGGGCCCGCGCGGTCGAGGCGCTGCAACAAGTCGGCCTCTCCGCCGATTTCGCCGACCGCTATCCGCACGAACTGTCGGGCGGGCAGGCGCAGCGGGTGGGCATTGCGCGCGCGCTGGTCGGGCGGCCGAAGCTGATCATCTGCGACGAACCCGTCTCGGCGCTGGATGTCTCGATCCAGGCGCAGGTGATCAACCTGCTGATGGATTTGCAACAGAAGATGGGCCTCGCGCTGGTGTTCATCTCGCACAATCTCGCCGTGGTGCGCCACATCAGCCATGACGTGATGGTGATGTGCCTGGGCCGCGTCGTCGAACATGCGCCCCGCTCCGCCTTCTACGCCCGGCCACTGCACCCCTACAGCCAGGCCCTGATGCAGGCTGTCCCCGAACCCGACCCGCGGCGCGAGAAGGGCCGCGTCGGCACGGCGCTTGTTGGCGAACTGCCGTCTGTCCTCTCGCCCCCGCCCGGTTGCGTCTTCGTCAGCCGGTGCCCCAGGGCCACCGATCTCTGCCGCACCACCCGCCCCGACCTGCGCGAGGTCGGCCCCGGGCGCCTTGCGGCCTGCCACTTCATCGAGACGCCATGACCGACCTTGCCGCGCTCTGGGCTGCCCTGCCCCAGCTTTCGAACATCCACGCCAGCGCCGACGGGGCCTGGGTCTTCTGGTGCATGGCGGGCCTGACCGAGACCGAAAACGTCTGGTGTGCCCCACTGGACGGATCGGCGCCGGCCCGGATGCTGACCGACGGGCAAGATCACTACCTCATCCGCGACGTCACCCCCGATGGCAGGCGCCTGCTTCTGGCGCAATCGTTGAACGCGAACGAGCATGACCACCTTCTGCTGCTCGACCGGGAAACCGGCACGCTGACGCAGTTCACCCCCACGCAGGACACGCATTACGTCTATGGCGGGGTCTTCTCGGCAGACCAGACGGCGGTCTTCTTCCTGGCGGACTACAACTACGCCGCCGGTCAGGTGACGGCGGGCGCCTGGCTCTGGAGGCAGGACCTCGCCACCGGCGCGCGCACCTGCCTGGCGCAGGCGGACAGCCCGCCGCATTTCTATGTGGGGCCGCTGCTCTCTCCTGATGGAACCCGCCTTCTCTGGCACCGCAGCGACCGGACGCCGGGCGGGTATCAGCTCTGGGTCGTGCCGGTAGAGGGGGGCACGGCCCGGAAGGTGCTGGACCTGGGTGAGAAGAACAACGTCCTCGCCAGCTGGCTGGACGACGACCGTATCGGCTTTGCCTGTGACCACGAGGGGAGCGATCGGCTGGGCGTGCTGACCCTGTCTACCGGCGTGGTGCAATGGCTGGCTGGCGAACCGGAACTTTACCCACATTCCGTCCTTGCCGGAACCGCAGGCGACTTCGTCTGCATCCATCACCAGCAAAGCCAAACCCGCGCCGCGCTGGTTGGCCCGACCGGCATCCGCCCGCTCCCCAACCAGTCAGGCCGCCGCAGCCTTCTGCCCCATGCCGCGCTCCCCGATGGCGGCTGGCTGGCCGAGGCCTATGACGCCGACGCCCCGCATGACCTTGTAGCCGTAGCGGCAGACGGCACCTGCCGCGTGATCTTCCGCGCTGCTCCGGAACCCGCGCGCCGCCACGTCGCCCCGCAGGATTTCCGCTGGACCGCCCCGGATGGGCGCCCGATGCAGGGCTGGCTCTACCGGCCCGAGGGCCAGGCAAATGGCTTGATCGGCTACGTCCACGGCGGGCCGACCTGGCATTCCGAGGATTGGGTGAACCCCAAGATCCAGTTCTGGGTCGCGCAGGGCTATGCCGTCCTCGACCCCAACTATCGAGGTTCGACGGGTTTCGGCTACGCCCACCGCGAGGCGGTAAAGGAGGACGGCTGGGGCGGGCGCGAACAGGCCGACATCCGCGCCGGGCTGGAGGCAGCGCTTGCCGCCGGCATCCCCGGCCCTGTGGCGGTGGCGGGCAATTCCTACGGCGGCTTCTCCAGCTGGTTCGCGATCACCCGCCACGCCGACCTCGTGACCGCTGCCATTCCGATGTGCGGCATGTATCGGCTGGACATCGACTACCATGCGACCGAAATGCCCCATGGTCGCGCCTACAGCGAGGAGATGATGGGGGGCACGCCGGAGGAGTTTCCCGAGAAATATGCCAATGCCTCGCCGGGGCGCTTCATCGACCGCATCCGGGGGCATGTGATGATCGTGCATGGCCTCGCAGATTCCAACGTTGGACCGGAGAACACCCACACGGCAGTGCGTGAGTTGACGGCGGCGGCCATCCCGCATGAAATGATGCTGTTTGCCGATGAGGGCCACGGCGTGTTCCGGCGGCGGAACGTCGAGGCTTACCTCCGGAAAAGCGCTGCATTCCTTGATCGCGCATTCCGCGAAGGGATGCGTCGGTCCTGAGGGCCTGCGTGAGCTGGATCAGAGACCGGGCGCGCCCTCCGCAAGCTCGCCATCGGCGACGGCAACGTGATGCTGTCGTCGCAGATGGTAACCGGACATCGCGTCTGTTGCGAACCCACTGAATGCCTTGATCCGTTCGTTCAGAAGGCGGGCATATTCCGTCACGAAGTTCCCAGATGCGCTGGATTTTGGCCTGACGATCATCCCGGCATTGAACCCGCCGATCCGCTTTACGACACTGACGGCGGAGTCGTGCTGGTCGACCCTGCGACGGCAGCGAAGGAGCCGCTTTCCCAGGAACACGCACACTCGACGCCAGAAGTCCTGCAAGGTTAGCTCGAGCGGAGTGCCACTCCTCTGCCATGCGCCCATTTGAGGAGCAGGTGGTCCGCCAGCAATCCCATGAACGCCACCGCGAAGCCAAGGACGAGTCCCTTGCCGACATCGGTCGAGGAGAGCGCGCGCTGCATTTCCTGGCCAAGGTCCTGCGTGCCGATGAAGGCGGCGATGATCACCATGAACAGCGAGAACATGATCGACTGGTTCGCGCCGACGACCAGGGTCGGCACGGCGAGCGGCAGTTTCACATGACGCAAAAGCTGCATGGGGCTGGCGCCGGACATCTGCGCCGATTCCACGATCTCGGGTGGAATGCCGCGCAGGCCCTCGATGGTGTATCGCACGATCGGGACGGTGGCGAAGACCACCACGGCGGCGATCACGGCGACATCGTTCACCCCGAAGAGCATGATCACCGGGATCAGGTAGATGAAGCTGGGGAAAGTCTGGAAGGTGTCGCACACCAGGAGGAAGCGGCGGGAGCGGGCTTCGTTCACGGCGCCCAGAAGGCCCAGCGGAACCCCCAGGATCAGGGCCAGCGCGACGCTGACGAAGACGGTGTAGACGGTGATCATCGCCCGGTCCCACCAACCCGAGAGTGCGATGGGCAGCGCGAAGGCCAGGCAGACCAGAGCGGAGCGCAGGCCGCCAACCCGCCAGCCGATCCCGGCCAGCGCCAGCAGCACGGCGGTCGTGGGAAGCCACAGGAAGGCATCGCGCAAGGGGATCAGGACCCAGGTGATCAGGAACCAGCGCAGCCAGTCGGTGACGGGTGAAATCATCTCGATCAGAACCCCGACGGCCGCGTCGACCGGCTCGGCCATGCTGAGCGCCTGCTTGCGCCCGACCTCGCTGAAATAGGGGTGGACCCAGGCCAGCACGAAGCCAAGGGCGACAAGGCCAAGCCAAATCAGCAGCAGTCGGTGACGGTAAAGCCACGGCCCGGTCGCGTGTTCGGGCTGTTTCACCGCCCAGGCCTTCGACATCCGGTCCAGCACGATGGCGAGAAGGACGATGGTGATGCCGATTTCCACCGAAAGGCCGATCTTGAGGGCCTGGAGCAGTTGCAGCAGCTTCTGCCCCAGCCCCGGCATCCCGATGAAACTGGCCAGCACCACCATCGCCAGGCTCTGCATGATCACCTGGTTCACGCCGATCAGGATTTCGGTCCGGGCGGCGGGCAGGCGCACGCGCGTCATGAGTTGCAGGCGGGTCGTCCCACTCATCTTGCCGCTTTCGATGATCTCGGGCGACACGCCACGCAGGCCGAGGAGGGTCATCCGGATCATCGGCGGGACCGAGAAGATGATCGTGACGATCGCCCCCGCTTTCGGACCCACACCGATGAAGACGACGACGGGGATCATGTAGGCGAAATGCGGCAGAGACTGGGCGATGTTGAGGATGGGGTTCAGGATGCGCTCGGCCAGGCGCGAGCGCCAGGCGAGGGTGCCCATCAGCAGCCCGAAGACGACCGAGAAGGGCACGGCGACGACGATGACCGACAGGGTCTCCATCGCCCATTTCCACTGGCCCATCACGGCGATCCAGACGAAGGTGCCGCCCGCCAGCAGAGCCAGCCGGGCCCCGCCGAGCGCGTAGCCCGCCATCCCGGCGGTGGCGGCGATCACCGCCCAGGGGATCGGGCCGACATACGGCCAGCGCGACTTGCCGTAGAGGAGGTTCGCGGTCACATCCAGGCAGGCTTCCACCATGTCGGAGAAGGCACGGGTGACTGTCATGAGGCCAAGCTCGTCACGGGCAAAGGCGAAGGTGGCGTTGATCCAGTCGGCGAAGGGCAGGATCAGGCCTTCGGGCAGGCGGATCAGGCCTGCGGGCAGCGCGGGGCGGAAGATCACCAGCACAAGAGCGGCAAGCAGGAAGGCCAGCGCGATCCGCTTCTGGTCCAGGCGCAGCGGGGGCGGGGGAAGCGTCGCCGTCATCATGTCGCCGGGCCCAGGAGAAGGTCGAGCGCGGCCTTGCGGTCGAGCAGTCCAGAGATCCGGCCCTGGGTGCTGAGCGGGATCAGGACGCGGCTGTCGCCGACGATCCGGCGGGCCAGGGCGTGCAGTGTCTCGCCAGCCGGAAGCGGATCGCCCTCGACGGGGCGCCCGTCCACCGGCAGGGCCAGGGCGCCCGCGTGGATCACCCGCGCCCGGTCGATGCTTTCGGTGAACTTGGCGACATAGGGTGTCGCGGGGGCCATGACGATGCGGTCCGGTGTGTCGATCTGCTCGACCGCGCCGTCCTTCATGATCGCGATGCGGTCGGCTAGCCGCAGCGCCTCGTCGAAGTCATGGGTGATGAAGACGATGGTCTTGGCGAGCATCCCCTTCAGCCGCAGGAATTCATCCTGCATCTCGCGCCGGATCAGCGGGTCGAGTGCGCTGAACGGTTCGTCCAGGAACCAGATGTCGGGTTCCACCGCCAGGCTGCGGGCGATGCCGACCCGCTGCTGCTGGCCACCCGACAGCTCGCGCGGGAAATAGCCCTCGCGGCCCTTCAGGCCTACCAGCTCCAGAACCTCCCGCGCCCGTGCGATCCGCGAGGCACGATCCTGCCCGCGCATTTCCAGCGGGAAGGCCACGTTCTCCAGCGCGGTGCGGTGGGGCAGAAGGCCGAAGCTTTGGAACACCATGCCCATCTTCTTGCGGCGCAGCTCGATCAGCTGGGGTTCGGTCAGCTTGCCGATGTCCCGCCCCTCGACCTCGACCGTGCCGGAAGTGATGTCCAGCAGCCGGGCGAGGCAGCGGACCAGCGTCGACTTGCCGGACCCGGAGAGCCCCATGACGACAAGCATCTCGCCCCGCCGGATGTCCAGTGACACGTTGCGGACGGCGGCGATGTGGCTGGTGGCGCGCAACTCGTCCATCGTCGTGTCAGGCGTCAGGCGCAGCCGGTCGGGATAATCCCCGAACACCTTCCAGACGTTGCGGCAGGAAATCACCACTTCACTTGCAGTCATGGGGCAGACTCCGATGGAAAGGGCCACCCGGTGGGTCCGGGTGGCAAGGTGCAGCCGTCACCCGAAGGCGAGGTCGGAGATCATTCGGTCCAAGGCTTCCAGACCGCCTCGTTCGCCTGCATCCATTCGGCGGCCGCGTCTTCGGGTTCCATACCGTCGACGTCCACCAGCTTGGCCATCTCGGCGATCTGGGCGTTGGTGAAGTTGACCTTTTGCAGCGCGGCATAGGCCTTGGGCCACTTGTCCTTCATCCCGTCCCAGGCGGCGATCTTCAGGTAGCCGTTGGCCGGGTTGCCGCAGTCGAAGGTCTTGTCGGGTATCGGCCCCTTGGCGGGGTCGGTATCGCAGCCCGCTTCCCAGGCCGGAAAATTGACGAATTCGCCTGGCCAGACGGCTTCGGCAAAGTTCGGGGTCCAGTTGAAGACCACGATTGGCGTCTTGTCCTTTTCCGCCGCCGCGATCTCGGCCCAGAGTGCTGCCGCCGAACCGGCGTTGACCACGGTGAAGTTCATCCCCAGGGCATCGACCTTTTCGGCGTCGTGCTTCAGCCAGTCCACCGGCCCTCCCAGGAAGCGGCCCTTTTCCCCGGTCTCCGGCGTGGCGAATTTGGCCGCGCAGTCGTTCAGCGCCTGCCAGTCGGGCAGACCGGGGCAGGCCTCTTTCGTCCACATCGGATACCACCAGTCCTCGCGCGTGATGGCCTGGTGGGTGGCGACATCCTCGATCCCGCCCTTTTCCAGCGCGGCATTGAACGACTTGCCGAAAGCGCCTTCCCAGACTTCCAGTTCCAGCGTGGCGTCGCCCAGTCGGATCGCCTCGTAGACGGCCTGGCTGTCGGTCGAGACATATTCCACCGAATTGCCCATGCCTTCGAACATCTGGCCGACGACGTTGGACATCACGATCTGGCTGGACCAGTTGTGGGTCGGGATGATGATCGGGTCCGAGGAATCCTCGGCCAGCACGGGGGCAGCAAGCGCCAAGGTCGCCGCGCCAAGAAGCAATCCAGTCAGTTTCTGCATGTGTTTCGATCCCTGTTGCGCGCGCCGGGCCCGGCGCGGAAGTTTCCCCGGAAAGTCGGTCGCTTTCCTGAGAGGGAAGGTTAGGGAAGGGTTGTGAACGTGTCAGACCCCTGCTGTGAACGGTCTGGAGAATCTTGTTACAAAATGTTAACAAGGCCTCGCCCCTCTTCGGAAGCTGCATGACCCCTGCCCCCCATATCGTCGTGATCGAGGATGACCCGGTGACCCGCACCGCATTGGGGGGGTATCTGGAAGGTTTCGGCTATCGCGTCACGGCCTGCGCCGGGGCCGAGGCGGCGGAGAAGGTGCTGGGACAGGAAACGCCGGATCTTCTGATCGTCGACATCAACCTCTCCGGCAAGGACGGGCTGGAGATCACCCGCGAACAGCGCGCCCGCTCCGAGGTGGGGATCATCCTTCTGTCGGGTCGTACCGATGACGTGGACCGGATCGTCGGGCTGGAGCTGGGGGCCGACGATTACGTCTGCAAACCCTTCAACCGGCGCGAGCTTCTGGCGCGGGTCAAGAACCTTTTGCGGCGCACGGCGGCGATGCGGCAGCTGTCGCGACGGATGGTGAATTTCGCGGGCTTCACTTTCGACACAGCCGCAAGGCATGTGACCGGGCCGGACGGGGCGACGATACAGCTGACGCGGGCGGAGTACGAGCTTCTGCGCACTTTCGTGCTGAACCCCGGGATCGTGCTGTCGCGCGACCGGCTGCTGGCCAGCATCACCCACCGGCAAAGCCTGACGGGGACGCGGACGGTGGATGTGATGGTGAAACGGCTGCGGGCGAAGTTCGGCGACGACCCGAAGGTCTCGCGCATCTTCGGCACCTCGCACGGAGAGGGCTACGTGTTCACTGCGCCGCTGTCCTGATGGCGGCCTCGTCCAGCGCCCGAAGCGAGCGGGTCAGGTCACGCTCGGCCAAGACTGCGGCCGCCAGAAGCGGCGCCACGGCCTCGGGTCCCGGCGCGGCGTCACGGCGGGTCAGCGCCGCAAGGATCGCCACCAGGTCCGGGAGCGCAAAGTTGCCGACCGCGCCCTTCAACTGGTGCGCGCGGCGGTCGACTTCCGCGGTTTTGCCCGCCTGCAAGGCCCCGGCCAGCGCCCGCACCTCGGGCTTCAGCCGGTCGAGCATCAGGCGCAAGAGATCGCGCGTCCGCGCAGCACCAAGATCGGCCAGCGTCTCACGCACCGCCGGGGCGATCCCGGCGCCGGAAAGCCGCGCCAGTGTCTCGGCCAGCGCCTCAGGGGTCAGGGGCTTGGCGACGACGGCATCCATTCCGGCGGCAAGGCAGGCGTCGCGATCCCTGGGCTGGGCATGGGCCGAAACGCCGATCACCGGCAGATGCGCGAGCCCTGGCAGACCGCGCAACCGCCGCGTCGTCTCGATCCCCGAAATGCCGGGCAGGCTTACGTCCATCAGCACAGCGTCGAAGGTCTGGCTGCCCAGCAGGTCCAGCGCGGCCTCGCCCGTCGCGGCGATCGTGGCCCGGTGGCCGAGGCCGGCCAGAAACCCCGACGCGACCTCCTGATTGACCGGGTGATCCTCAACCACCAGGACGGACAGGGGTGGCAGGTCCGGCACCGGTTGCGACCCGTCCACAGGCAAAGCCGCGCCACGGGCAAAAGGCAGCCGCAGCGTGAAGGTCGCCCCCTGCCCGCGCTGGCTGGCTACGCTCAGCGTGCCCCCCATCAGCTCGGCCAGACGGCGGCTGATCGTCAGGCCCAGGCCCGTCCCGCCATGCGTCCGCGCGGTCTGCGGGTCCTCTTGCTGGAAAGCATCGAAGATCCGCTCCAGCGCGGCCGACGCGATCCCCGGGCCGGTGTCGCTGACCGAAAAGTGCAGGGGCAGCGGGTCGGCATCCGGCGGGCCAAGCAGGGCGACCGCGATCCGCACTTCACCCTGATCGGTAAACTTCACCGCATTCGAGACAAGGTTGAACAGGATCTGCCGCAGCTTGCCCATATCGCCTTTCAAGGGCGGCAGCGGCGCTTCGGGCAGGCGCGTCACCAGCCGCAACCCCTTTTCCTCGGCCATCGGCTCCATCAGCCGCACGATATCGGCCAGCGCCTCGGCCAGATCGAAATCCACGATCTCTTCGGCTGTCTGGCCCTGTTCCAGCTTGGAGTAGTCGAGGATGCCGTTCAGCAGGCCCATCAGTCCCTTGCCCGAGGCCAGCGCCGCATCCAGCCGCGCCACCTGCTCCCGCGTCAGGCCGTCCTTCGGCAGGTTCCGCAACATGCCCAGGACACCGTTCATCGGGGTGCGGATTTCATGGCTCATCATCGCCAGGAATTCCGACTTCGCCTGGTCGGCCGCCTCGGCCCGGTCGCGGGCCGCGTCGTGCGCCGCCACCTCGCCCCGCAGGGCCTCGGTCTGTTCGTCCACCAGTTGCTGCAACTCGCTACGGTGGCGGCGCAGCTCTTCCAGGTGCCGCTCGCGCTCGGCCGCCAGTTCGCGGTTGGCGATGGCCTGCTGGCGGAAGACTTCGACCGCTCCCTCCATCCCGGCGATCTCGTCGGTGCCCGAGCGCCGGATTTCCTCGCCCGGTTCGCCCTCGGCCAGACCGGTCATCCGCCCCGACAGCGCATCCAGCCGCCGGATCAGGTTGCCCCGGACATAGAACCACAGCACCGCCGATGACAGCACCAGCGCCAACATGGTCGAAAAGGCGTAAAGGCTTTGCGTCGCGAGGATGGCAGCCTGCGCCGACTGGCCCGCCGTGACCGCATTGTCCTCGATCCGGTCCGCCAGAACCGCCGCTGCCGACTCCAGCTCCAGCGCCGCCTCGCGCAATTCGGTCTCGGCCTCGGCGATCCGGCCGGTCACGGCCAGCACCTGGGCCGCGTTCTCGAACAGGGCCGCCGTCTCCGGGGGAGAAGCGGGTGCTGCTCCGATCACCCGCAAAAGGACGCGCACACGCTCTGCCCGCCGCGGGTCCTGCACAGATGCGAGCCGCCGGGCGATCACCTTGACCCGCGCCTCCAACTCGTCGCGCAGCGATTGCAACTCGGGCTGCGACTGCACTCCTGCCACCCGGTTCAGCAGAAGCCCGACTTCGGAGGCATGCGACCGCAGCTCGAACATCAGCCCCATCTGGAAGAGGTCGACCTCGATCAGCTTGTCCAGCGTGTCCAGCCGCGTTTCGGGGTCCGTCGCATCCGTCCCGTCCATGCCGTAAAGGCTGGAGATCACGGCCGAGGCCCCCATCTCGGCATTGGCGACCAGCGTGTCGGCGATCTCGGTCAGCTCGACGGCGGCGGCAAGGCCATCCTGGAGCTGCACATCGCGCCGGGCGATCAGGCTGATCCGCTGCCGGACCAGCCGGTCGATGGCGGTCAGCGCCTGCCGCAGTCCGGCCTCGGCCGCCAGCGCATTGGCCAGCGCATCGTCGGGCAGGCCTTCCTGCCGCAGAAGCCGGGCCCTGAGCGCGTTCGCCTGGTCAAACAGGAAGGCCGCCCGCTCGGCCCGCTGCGCTTCTTCCGTCACCGCCGCCAGTTCGGGCGCGACCGCGACCACGCGGCTCGTCTCCTCGGCCACGCCCCGCACTTCGGAAATCGCCGGGATCGCCTCGGTCACAACGCGGGACTGGTTGGCGGCCACATCCTTCAGCTCGAACCAGCCCAGAATCCCGGTCGCTGCCGGAAAGCCCGCGATCAGCACGATGGCCATCAGCAGGCGTCCGCCGAGACTCGACTTGTAGCCGAAGTTCCGCAAGGCTCTCCCCCGGATGCCACAGGATGCCGGTCAGGCTATCACCGAATCCGCAAAGGGGGAGAGTGGATGCGCATCGCCTTCATGTCGGCGATCCTGGCCCTGGGGCTCGCCGGCGGCGCCGCGGCCGAAATCTGGAAGCTCGAAGCGCGCTCTGTTCCGTTCGACGATGCGAGTCCAGCGGTGCCGATCGACTACACGCCGCTGGATCACGCGGCAAAGCCCTGGCGGTTCTGCGTGCTTTACCCTCACTTGAAGGACGCCTACTGGCTGTCGGTCAACTACGGCATGGTCGAGGAGGCCCGCCGTCTGGGTGTCGCATTCGACGTGTTCGAGGCCGGGGGCTACCCCAACCTTGCGCGGCAGATCGAGCAACTGAAGGGCTGTGCCAGCGAAGAATTCGACGCAGTGATCGTGGGCACGGTCTCTTACGCGGGGCTGACGGCAGAGGTGGAGCGGATTGCGCGACTGAAGCCAGTGATCGCCGCGGTGAACGATATCGATGACAGTGGCATCACCGCCAAAGCCAGCGTCCCCTGGACCGAGATGGGCGCCGCCGCCGGGCGCTTCCTGGCGCAGCGCCATCCCAGGGGCAGCCCGCCCGTGACCGTCGCCTGGTTCCCCGGCCCGCAGGGCGCGGGCTGGGTCAGCTTCGTCGAGGCAGGTTTCCGTGCCGCCTTGGCTGACAGTTCCGCCCAGATCGTGATGACCCGCTTCGGCGACACCGGGACCGAGGAACAGGTCCTTCTGGTCGAAGAAGTTCTCGATGCGATGCCCGATATCGACTATCTGGTCGGCAGCGGCCCGATGGCCGAGGCGGCCGTTCCGATCCTGCGGGCCAGGGGTCTTGAAAGCGAGGTCGAGGTGGTCTCGACCTATCTCAGCCACGCCGTGTACCGTGGCGTGGTCCGCGGCCGGATTCTCGCCGCACCGACCGATTCGCCAGTGCTTCAGGGGCGGCTCTCCATCGAGATGGCCGTCCGCGCACTGGAAGACCGCTTGAGCACCCGCCACGCTGGACCGCGCATCTGGACTGTGACGCCCGTCACTGCCGGAAACGACGTGATCGAAGGATCGCTCGCCCCGGCGAGCTTTGTGCCCGTCTTTTCCCTGGAAGCGGGTCCTGTGCCCCTGAGAAGCCCTTAGAAGGACCCCGCAGATCGTTCGGGGTGCCGATTTGCCCGAGCGGCGGCCGCCGCTTGGCTTGACGCCACCGGATGCCCAAGCGAGTGCCCGCGTGTGGACAGGTTTCAGAATTACATGAAGTCAATGAGTTACGCGCTTTTAGTAGGAATTTGTTAGGGCTGCCTGCCTAACGCGTGAGGGCGGCCATACAGGTGGCGGCGGTATCTTCGTCCCCTCGCTCGATTGCCCGGATCAGGGCCTCATAGGCCGCGGCGCGGGGTTCGGCGAGGCCCTCGGGCGGAGCGGAACGGTCGTCGCCGAGTTGCGCAAGGACACTGACGGCAACGCCGAATTCAAGGATGGCCGAGGCAGCGCGCAGGAACGGGTTGCCGGAGGCCTCGGCCACGACGCGGTGGATTTCGAATTCGGCCATAGCAAAGGGCTCGGGCTGGAGGGACATCACGGCGCGCTGGTTCAGCCAGTAGTTCAGCAAGCGGACATGCTCGGCCTCGCGGTGCCGGGCGGCCAACCGCGCGGCCTGAACCTCCAGGCTTTCGCGGATGATCTGGAACGAGGCGAGGAAGGCGGGCGAGGGGCCGCTTTCCAGTTTCCAGGCGAGGATCTGCCGGTCGAAGAGGTTCCAGCGCGATTGCGGCAGGACGCGGGTGCCGACCTTGGCGCGAGCCTCGACGAGGCCCTTCGCTTCCAGCGTCTTCAGCGCCTCGCGCAAGACGGTGCGGGAGACGCCGAAGCGGTCCATCATCTCGGCATCGCCGGGCAGGCTGGAGCCGACGGGCATGTCACCGGAGACGATGGCGCGGCCGACCTCGTTGATGACGTAGGAATGGTAGTTCCGCGCCGCTGGCCGCCCGGAGAGCGTTCGGATCAGGCTCCCGGGTTCGCTCATCTTATCGGTCCAGGTCCCTTAGGTTCGTCGTGGTCCGGCCCGGAAGACCAGCCGTTGCAGCACGATGAACATAAACAAAAGCACGCCGACGACAATCTTGGTCCACCAGCTTGAGAGCGTGCCGTCGAAGACGATGTAGGTTTGCACCAATCCCTGCAGCATCACGCCGATGAAAGTGCCCGCGACGAAGCCGTAGCCGCCGGTCAGGAGCGTGCCGCCGATGACGACGGCGGCGATGGCGTCAAGCTCCACGCCGAGGGCGTTCAGCGAATATCCGGCGGAGGTGTAGAGCGAGAAGACCACCCCGGCGAGACCCGCGAGGAAGCTGGAGAGCGCGTAGATCGTGATCGTGGTGCGGGCGACGGGGACACCCATCAGGGCAGCGGAGGTTTCGGATCCGCCCAGCGCGTAGACGTTGGAGCCGAAGCGGGTGCGGTGGGCAAGGAGGATCGCCACGGCGAAGACGGCGAGCATGATCATTCCGACAACGGTCAGGCGACCGCCACCGGGAAGGAGGATGTAGCTTTTCTGGACGGCGGTGAAGAACGGATGCTCGATGCCGATAGAGTCGGGCGAGAGGACGGAAGCGCCGCCCCGGGCAAGGAACATGCCAGCGAGGGTAACGATGAAACTGGGAACGCGAAGGTAGTGGATCGCGGCCCCCATGACCGCCCCGAAGGCGGTGGCGACGATCAGAGCGACGGCGAAGGCGATGAGCGGGTGCAGGTTCAGCCACATGATCAGCACGGCGATCAGGACGGTGGTGAAGCCGATGACGGCTCCGACCGACAGGTCGATCCCGCCGGAGAGGATGACGAAGGTCATGCCCACGGCGGCGATGCCGAGGAAGGCGTTGTCGGTCAGGAAATTGCCGAGGACGCGGGTCGAGAGCATCGCGGGCTGCTGCGACACCGCAAGCATGTAGGCGAAGAGGAAGATCAGGGTCGTCGCCAGAAGCGGGCGCAGGCTGCGGGTCATTTTTGCGCTCCGGGCAGGCGGCGGAAGAGGCGGGCGGAGATGGGGGATTGCAGGACGAGGATGACGATGATCACGGCGGATTTGACGACCAGATTGAACTCGGGGGAGAAGCCCGAGATCAGGATGCCGGTATTCATCGCCTGGATGATCATCGCGCCGAGGACGGCCATGGGGATGGAGAAACGCCCGCCCATCAGGGAAGTGCCGCCGATGACGACGGCGAGGATCGCGTCAAGCTCCAGCCAGAGGCCCGCGTTGTTGGCGTCGGCACCACGGATGTCACCCGCCACGATCAGGCCGGAGATCGCGGCGCAGAAGCCCGCGAAGGTGTAGACGATCAGGAGCAGCGCCCCGGCGGAGAGTCCGGCAAAGCGGGCGGCAGAGCGGTTGACGCCGACCGCCTCGATCAGAAGGCCAAGCGCGGTGCGGCGGACGATCAGGGTGGCGAGGATCATCAGGAGGGCGGCGATGACCACGGGCATGGGGAAGCCGAGGAAGGAGCCGGTGCCGATGAAGATCAGCAGGGGATCGGAGAAGGTGACGATGTAGCCCTCGGTGATCAGCTGGGCGAGACCGCGCCCGGCGACCATCAGGACGAGGGTGGCGATGATCGGCTGGATTTCCAGCACGGTGACGAGGATGCCGTTCCAGAGGCCGCAGAGGAGGCCCGTTCCCAGCGCGGCGAAAACAGCGACGGGGGCCGGGACACCGGATGTGACGAGAGTTGCGGCGGTGGCGCCGCTGATCGCCATGACGGCGCCGACGGAAAGATCGACGCCCTTGGTGGCGATGACCATGGTCATGCCGATCGCAAGGATGGCGACCGGCGCGCCGCGGTTCAGCACGTCGATCAGGCTGCCGAAGAAGCGGCCGTCCTGCCAGGTGATAGTGAAGAAGCCGGGGAAGAGGAGCCAGTTGACGAGCAGCACGGCGGCAAGGGCGATGACCTGCGGTCGGGTGAAGAAGCTGGCGATGGGCCGCGCGCGGGGCATGGGGGGCTGGGTGGTCGGGCGAAGGTCCACGGTCGGGCGGGTCACGGGCGGGCCTCCTGGGGCTTTCCGGGCGCGGTTCCGGCGATGGCTCGGACGATGGCGTCGGGGGCGATGGTGTCGCCGTCAAGCTCGGCCACCATCTCGCGGTCGCGCATGACAACGATGCGGTTGGAATAGGCCACCACCTCGTCGAGTTCGGAGGAGATGACGAAGAGGGCTAGGCCCTCCTCGCGCAGGCGGTTGATGGTGCGGACGATCTCGGCATGGGCGCCGACGTCGATGCCGCGGGTGGGTTCGTCCAGGATCAGGAAGGTCGGGTCGATGGCCAGCCAGCGGGCGAGGATGACCTTCTGCTGGTTGCCGCCGGAGAGAAGCTTGACCGGCATGTCATGGTCGGCGGCGCGGATGTCCAGCGCCTCGGCATAGCGGCCAGCGAGTTCGATCTGGTCGTCGCGGTTCAGGGCGCGGAACCAGCCGAGCTTGGCTTGCAGGGCGATGATGATGTTCTCGCGGACGGAAAGGTCGCCGAAGATGCCGTCGATCTTGCGGTCCTCGGGGCAGAAGCCGAAACCGGCGGCGACGGCCTGGGCGGGGTTGCGGATGGTGACGGGCTGGCCGTCGACGCGGACCTGCCCACCGTCGCTGGTGTCGACGCCGAACATCAGGCGGGCAACCTCGGTCCGGCCGGAGCCGAGGAGACCCGCGACGCCGACGACCTCGCCTTCGTGGACGGCAAGGTCGAAGGGGGCCATGCCCTTGCGGCCGATCTGCTGGAATTCGACGCGGACCGCGCCCTTGGTGGCGCCGGACAGGGCGGAGGGGTGGTGTTCGAAGGCGACATCCTTGCCGAGCATCATGCGAACGACATCGGTGGTGTTGAGCGTGTCGAGCGCCTGGGTCGCAACTTTCTTGCCGTTGCGCAGGATGGTGACGCGGTCGGCCAACTCGAACACCTGGTCGAGGAAATGGGTGATGAAGATGATCGCCAGTCCCTTGGCCTTCAGCCCGCGGACCACGTCGAACAGGCGCTGAACCTCGTTGCGGTCGAGGCTGGCGGTGGGTTCGTCGAGGACGAGGACCTTGCCGGAGAGTTCGACGGCGCGGGCGATGGCGACGATTTGCTGGACGGCAACGGAATATTCGGAGAGGTCGGCGCGGACGTCGATGTCGAGGCCGTAGCGCGTGAGCAGGTCGCGCGCCTGGGCGTCGATCCGCTTGCGGTCAACGAGGCCGAAGCGGCTGGGCTGTCGGCCGAGGAAGAGGTTCTCCGAAACAGAACGGTTGGGGAGGAGGTTGACCTCCTGATACACGGTACCGATCCCGTAGGTCTGGCCGTGGAGCGGATCGCGCAGGTGGATGGGCTGGCCGTCGAGGAGGAGGTCGCCGCCGTCGGGCTGGTAGGCGCCGGTCAGGATCTTGATCAGGGTGGACTTGCCTGCGCCGTTTTCGCCGAGAAGAGCGTGAACCTCGCCAGCATTGGCGGCAAAGTCGACCTTGTCCAGGGCTCGGTGCTGGCCGAAGACCTTGACGATCCCGCGCGCCTCAAGAACTGGCTGTTCAACTGTCATGTCGGCTTCCCCCTGCCCCGCAACTGTCCGCCGAACCGGCGGATAAAGCAATTCCGCCGGACGGGGGTATGTGCCCCCGTCCGACGGCGCCCTGGCGAGGAAACCTAGTAGCCAAGGCCTTTGCGGCGGTCGTATTCACCCTGCGGATCGTCGGCGGAGGTGAAGAGCTTCGATTCCGTGATGATGAACTTCTCGGGTGCTGTGCCCGCGTCCCAATAGGCTTGCAGCGCGTCGAAGGCGGGGCCGGCCATGTTGGGGGTCAGCTCCACCGTGGCGTTGGCCTCGCCGGCGACCATGGCCGAGAAGATGTCCGGCACCGCGTCGATCGACACCACCAGGATGTCGCTGCCCGGTTTCAGGCCCGCGTCCTTGATCGCCTGGATCGCGCCCACGGCCATGTCGTCATTGTGGGCATAGACCGCGCAGATGTTCTTGCCGCCGTCTTCGGCCTTGATGAAGCCTTCCATGACCTCCTTGCCCTTGGACCGGGTGAAGTCGCCGGTCTGGCTGCGGATGATCGACAGGTTCGCATGGCCCGCGATGCCTTCTTCGAAGCCCTGCTTGCGGTTGATCGCAGGCGAGGAGCCGACGGTGCCCTGCAGCTCGACGATGTTGCAGGTCTTGTCGCCGACGGTCCCGACCAGCCATTCCCCGGCGACGCGGCCTTCTTTCACCTGGTCGGAAGCGACCGAAGTGAGATACAGGTCCTCCGGCCCCTCGATGCCGCGGTCCAGGAGGACGACGGGGATGTTGGCCTCCTTGGCTTCGGTCAGCACTTCTTCCCAGCCGGTGGCGACGACAGGGGCAACCAGGATCGCATCCACGCCTTGCGCGATGAAGCCGCGGATTGCCTTGATCTGGTTTTCCTGCTTCTGCTGGGCGTCGGCAAATTTCAGGTCGATGCCGCGTGCCTCGGCCTCGGCCTTGGTCACGGAGGTTTCGGCCGCACGCCAGCCGGATTCCGATCCGATCTGCGAAAAGCCGATGACCTTGCCCTGAAGACCTTCGGCATAAGCTGCAGAAAGCAACAAGCCAGCCAGTCCCGCGCCAAGCGCGAGAGTCTTGTAAACGTTCATGATTTCCTCCCGGTGAAAACTTGGGCCACTTTCCTCGCGTGGCTGAGATGAGGTTATCAAAAGTATTACTATATGCAAGATTTCCGTTCACGGAGGCGTGTATATCCTGCGGGCCATGCTGCAATTGCGCGGCGTTTGCAAGAAGCTGTTCTCTCTCAATACCTTCGGATGAGCCGAGCCCTGCCGCATCGCGGCAGAAGCGCTCAGCCTAAAGTCGACATGACGTCAAGGCACCTGACGGGGCAGCAGGTCCAGCCGGAATCAAGCCATGCCGAGAGGACCTGCTGCCCGTTCGGCGAATCAGGGAAGCGCCGGGTTTCGGTGGCAAAGACAGCGAAGCGGGGGCAGTGGTCCGCAGCACCCCAAGTTCCTCTGACAATACCTCGGCAGCCCGCTAAAGGGTCCCGCCGAATGCCGCCTGGATCTTCGCCAGATGCTCGCGCAGCATCGCATGGGCGCGACGGATATGCGCGGTGGTCAGTTCTGCCGCCGCATCGGCGTCGCCGCGCGCACAGGCCTCCAGAATCTCCAGATGTTCGGCATTGGCGCGGGCATGGCCTTCGGTCAGCAGAAGCTGCGCGCGAACATAGCGGTCAAGCCGATCCATCGCATTGGTCAACGTGCCCAGATGAAAGGGCAGGTTGCTGGCCCGATAAAGCGTCATGTGAAAGTCGCGGTTCAGATCGCCCCAGCGCGCCGGATCGTCGGTCGCGGAAAAGGCGTCACAGATGGCGCGGGCCTCGGCGATCACGGCGGGCGTCATATGCGGCACGGCGGCGCGGATCACATGGGCATCCATGATGCAGCGGAAATCGAAGATCTCGCTGGCCTCGGCGATGGACAGGCCGACCACGACCGCCCCCCTAAAACGGTGGTTCTTCACCAGCCCCTGCTGCTCCAGCATGGTGATCGCTTCGCGCACCGGAATCCGGCTGGTGTTGAACAGGCGCGCGATTTCATCCTGGCGGAGCGAGTCGCCATCCTTCAGTTCGCCCTCGATGATGGCCCGGCGCAGGGCCTCGAACACAAGCCCGCCGGCCGAGACGGTCCTTGAAATGTCGACACCTTTCAACGCCATGCCTGCCCCCAGCCGCACCCCATCGCTCTACCCAATATTGCCCGGATCGGAAAGAAGTTTGATATTGTATATAGGATCCAATCTGGTTTAGGTGGCACGGCGTTCCTGTGGGGGCAGGTCGCGCGCTCAGCGGTGACACGTCTCGTTCAAGGCGCTGACAGTCACGCCAAACTGCCACCCTGCACGTCGCCCGTGAACGGACAATGGAAGCTTGATGACCGATTTTGCCACCGCGCTTGACGCCTTCGGCCATGTCCAGGCGCAGCCCATCCAACCGGCAGAGCTGCGGGCGCGGGTATCGGGGCTTCAGGCGCGGATGGTCGGGGCGGGCATCAAGGCGGTCTGGCTGGATGCCTCGTCCTCGCTGACCTATTACACCGGACTGTCGTTGGGGCTGTCGGAACGGATTCATGGCGCGCTGGTTCCGGCGGATGGCTCGATGATCTATGTCTCGCCCCAGTTCGAGGCGCCGAAGCTGCGGACTCTCCTGCGCCTTCCCGGCGACATCGCGGTCTGGGAAGAACATGAAAACCCCTATGCGCTGATCGCGGCCCGTCTGGCGGGTTTCGACGCGCCGGGCGCGGGCTTTGCGCTGGACCCGGCGACGCCCTTTGTCTTCGCCTCGGCCCTGATGCAGGCCATCCAAGGCCCCGTAACCTTGGCCCAAGCGATGATCTCGGCGCAGCGGCAGGTGAAATCGCCTGCCGAGCTGGCGCTGATGCAGGCCGCGATGGACGCGAGCTTTCGGGTGCAGAAGGCGGTTCATGCCGGGTTGCGCGAAGGTATCTCGACGACCGAGGTTGCCCAGTTCATCTTGGCCGCGCATAGCGCCCTTGGGCTGAAGCCGCTGTTTGCCGCCGTGCAGTTCGGCGAGGCGACCGCCTATCCGCATGGCGTGCCGCATCCGCAGGTGCTGGTGGACGGCGATATGGTGCTTGTCGACATGGGCGGCACCTTGCAGGGCTACTCCTCCGACATCACCCGGACCTATGTGTTCGGCACCCCGACCCCCCGGCAGCGCGAGTTGTGGGAGCTGGAGCGGCAGGCGCAGGCCGCGGGTTTTGCGGCGGCCCGGATCGGCGCGACCTGCGCCTCGGTCGATGCGGCCGCGCGCAAGGTGTTTACCGATACAGGTTTCGGCCCCGGCTACCAGGTGCCCGGCCTGCCACACCGCACCGGGCATGGCCTGGGTCTGGATATCCACGAGGCGCCCTATATCGTGGGTGGCAACGACACCCCGCTTGAGGCGGGCATGTGCTTTTCCATCGAGCCGATGCTGTGCGTCTATGGCGAATGCGGTGTCCGGCTGGAAGACATCGTCTACATGACACACTCCGGCCCGCGCTGGTTTGTGCCCCCTGCCGAGCGGCTGGATGATCCATTCGGTGTGACAGAGATCGGGACCTAGCCGCGACGCAAGGTCTTGAAAAGTCCGGCCCATCTCAACCGGGTCGGCGCAGGCTACAACAGAGAGTGAAAGGACAAGACATGAAGATGATTACCCGTATGCTCGTTGCGGCATCGGCGCTGGCGATGACCTCCGCCATGCCCGCCCTTGCCAAGACCTTCGTCTATTGCTCGGAAGCGTCGCCCGAAGGCTTTGACCCTGCGCCCTATACCGCAGGCGGCACCTTCGACGCCTCGGCCCACCCGATCTACAACCGCCTGACCGAATTCAAGAAAGGCACGACCGAGGTCGAGCCGGGTCTGGCCGAAAGCTGGGAAGTTTCGGAAGACGGCACCGAATACACCTTCCACCTGCGCAAGGGCGTGAAGTGGCAGTCGAACGAGAAGTTCACCCCCACGCGTGACTTCAACGCCGACGACGTGATCTTTTCGTATGACCGTCAGGGCAATGCCGAGAACCCCTGGCACCAGTACATCCCGGGCATCACCTACGAATACTACACCTCGATGGCGATGCCGGACCTGATCAAGTCGATCGAGAAGATCGACGACTACACGGTGAAGTTCACCCTGAACACGCCAGAGGCGCCGTTCCTGGCGAACATCGCCATGCCCTTCGCCTCGATCGTGTCGAAGGAATATGCCGATGCGCTGGACGCCGCCGGTACGCGCGAGGATCTGAACAACATGCCGATCGGCACCGGCCCGTTCAAGTTCGTGGCCTATCAGAAGGACGCCGTGATCCGCTACACCAAGAACCCGGACTACTGGGGCACGGCGCCGATCATCGACGACCTGGTCTTCGCGATCACCCCGGACGCTGCCGTCCGCCTGCAGAAACTGAAGGCCGGCGAATGCCATCTGATGCCCTATCCGGCCCCCGCCGACATCGAAGGCATCAAGGCTGACGCCAGCCTGAAGCTGGACGAGCAGGCCGGCCTGAACGTGGGTTATCTGGCCTACAACACCACCATGCCGCCCTTCGACAATCCGAAGGTCCGCAAGGCGCTGAACATGGCGATAAACAAGCAGGCCATCGTGGATGCGGTGTTCCAGGGCGCGGCCGAACCGGCGAAGAACCCGATCCCGCCGACCATGTGGTCCTACAACGACGCCATCGTCGATGACGCCTATGACCCCGAAGCCGCCAAGGCCATGCTGGCCGAAGCCGGGGTGACTGACCTGTCGATGAAGATCTGGGCGATGCCGGTGCAGCGCCCCTACATGCCGAACGCCAAGCGCACGGCAGAACTGATGCAGGAAGACCTGTCGAAGGTCGGCGTCAAGGTCGAGATCGTCAGCTACGAATGGGGCGAATACCTGGCCAAATCCATGGAACCGGGCCGTGACGGCGCGGTGATCCTGGGCTGGACCGGCGACAACGGCGACCCGGACAACTTCCTGTCCGTGCTGCTGTCCTGCGATTCCGCCGGTGACGGTGGGGCGAACCGTGCCTTCTGGTGCAACGAGGATTTCTCCAAGCTCTTGAAGGACGCCAAGATCACTGCCGACCCGGCCGAGCGCACCGCGCTTTACGAGCAGGCACAGGTGATCTTCAAGGATCAGGCGCCCTGGTTTACCATCGCCCACTCGACCCAGTATGTGCCGATGTCAGCCAAGGTCTCGGGCTTCGTGATGAGCCCGCTGGGTGACTTCACCTTCGAAACCGTGGATATCGCCGAGTAATCGGCTTTCTCTGACAAAACCGGGCGCGCGGGGGGCGATGGGTTCCCCGCGCGCTCTCTATAGGAACGAGGCGCATGATCAGGTTCATCCTCTCCAAGCTCTTGTATCTGGTGCCGACCTTCCTCGGCATCACCATCATCGCCTTCAGTTTCGTGCGCATCCTGCCCGGCGATCCTGTGCTGCTGATGGCGGGTGAGCGGGGCGTCACCCCCGAGCGGCACGCGGAGCTGACCGCGCAACTCGGCTATGACAAGCCGGTGGTGCTGCAGTATTTCGACTTTCTGGGGCGGTTGTTCCACGGCGATTTCGGCAACTCGCTGGTGACGAAGAAGCCCGTCCTGACCGAATTCCTGACCCTGTTCCCGGCAACGGTCGAGCTGGGTCTTTGCGCCATCATCATTGCCACGCTGATCGGCGTGCCGGTCGGGGTTCTGGCCGCCATCAAGCGCGGCAGCTGGTTCGACCAGATTTCCATGACCACCGCGCTGATCGGGTTTTCGATGCCGATCTTCTGGTGGGGGCTGCTCTTGATCATCCTCTTCTCCGGCATCCTGGGCTGGACGCCGGTATCGGGGCGGATCGACCTGTTGTATTACTTTCCCGATGTCACCGGCTTCATGCTGATCGACAGCCTTCTGTCGGGGCAGAAGGGGGCGTTCACTTCGGCGCTTTCGCACCTGATCCTGCCCTCGGTCGTGCTGGCGACGATCCCGCTGGCGGTGATCGCCCGGCAGACCCGGTCCGCGATGCTGGAGGTGATGGGCGAGGACTATGTCCGCACCGCCCGCGCCAAGGGGATGCCCCCGTCACGCGTGATCGGCATCCATGCGCTGAGGAACGCCATGATCCCGGTCATCACCACCATCGGCTTGCAGATCGGTGTTCTCATGGCCGGGGCGATCCTGACCGAGACGATCTTCTCCTGGCCCGGCATCGGCAAATGGATGATCGATTCGATTTCGCGCCGCGACTATCCGGTGGTGCAGTCCGGCCTGTTGCTCATCGCCGGTCTGGTGATGCTGGTGAACCTGCTGGTCGACCTGACCTATGGCCTGATCAACCCGAGGATCCGCAACACATGACCGACGCAACCGTCAAACTTTCGGATGCCGCCATCCGCCGCCGGATGCTGGCCGAGTTCTGGTTCTACTTCAGCCAGAACCGGGGCGCGGTGCTTGGGCTGATCGTCTTCATCCTTCTGGTGCTGGTCGCGGTCTTTGCCGGGCTATTGTCCCCGCATGACCCGACGGTGCAATACCGCGATGCCCTGCTGGTCCCCCCGATGTGGGAGGAAAAGGGGCGCGCGGCCTATATCCTCGGCACCGATGCCGTCGGGCGGGACATGCTGTCGCGGCTGATCTACGGCGCGCAGTATTCGCTGTTCATCGGCATCGTCGTCGTGTCCATCGCGCTGGTCGGCGGCATCGTCATCGGCCTTCTCGCCGGTTTCTTCGGCGGCTGGGTGGATACCGTCATCATGCGGGTGATGGACGTGATCCTCGCCTTCCCATCCCTTCTTCTAGCACTGGTGCTGGTTGCGGTGCTTGGGCCGGGGCTGACCAATGCGATGATCGCCATCGCCATCGTCTACCAGCCGCATTTCGCCCGGCTGACCCGCGCCGCCGTGATGAGCGAGATGAAGCGTGAATATGTCACCGCCGCCCGTGTTGCCGGGGCGGGCAACCTGCGGCTGATGTTCAGGACCATCCTGCCCAACTGCCTGGCGCCCCTGATCGTGCAGGCGACGCTGTCGTTCTCCTCCGCCGTGCTCGACTCCGCCGCGCTTGGCTTTCTTGGCATGGGCGCGCAACCGCCCGCGCCGGAATGGGGCACCATGTTGGCCGAGGCACGCGAGTTCATCCTGTCCGCGTGGTGGGTCGTGACCTTCCCCGGCCTCGCCATTCTGGTCTCGGTGCTGGCGATCAACCTGATGGGCGACGGGCTGCGCGACGCCCTTGACCCGAAACTGAAGCGGAGCTGACAGATGGCGCTTCTGAACATCCGCAACCTTACGGTCAAATTCGCCACCGCCACCGGCAGCTTCACCGCCGTGGACGGGATCGACGTCTCGGTCGACAAGGGCGAGGTGCTGGCCATCGTCGGCGAAAGCGGCTCGGGCAAGTCGGTCTCGATGCTGGCGGTGATGGGCCTCCTGCCCGACACCGCCACCATCACCGCCGACGAGATGACCTATGACGGTCAGGATATCTCGAACATGACGGCGGTGCAGCGGCGCAAGCTGATCGGGCGCGAGATCACGATGATCTTCCAGGAACCCGTCGCCTCGTTGAACCCCAGCTTCACCACCGGCTTCCAGATCGAGGAGGTGCTGCGGCTGAACCTGGGCATGTCCCGGCGCGAGGCCCATGCCCGAGCGCTGGAACTTTATCGCGCCGTCGGCATCCCCGAGCCGGAGGAAAAGCTGAAGGCCTATCCGCACCAGATGTCGGGCGGGCAGTGCCAGCGGGTGATGATCGCCATGGCCATCGCCTCGAACCCGCGCCTCTTGATCGCGGACGAGCCGACCACGGCGCTCGATGTGACGATCCAGAAGCAGATCCTCGACCTGTTGATGAAACTTCAGGAAGATTACGGCATGGCCCTGATCCTGATCACGCATGACATGGGCGTGGTGGCCGAGACCGCCGACCGCGTGGTGGTGCAGTACAAGGGCAAGAAGATGGAAGAGGCCGACGTGCTGTCGCTGTTCGAAAACCCGCAGCATCCCTATACCCGCGCACTTCTTTCGGCCCTGCCCGAGAATGCCACCGGCGACCGGCTGCCCACCGTATCCGACTTCTTCACGCAGGAGGCCGCGCGATGACTGCCGTTGTCGAAGGGAAGGCCATCGTGCAGGACTATCACGTCCCCGGCGGCATGTTCGCCCGCGCCAGGAGCGTCCGCGCCCTGAAGGGCGTGGATTTCAGGGTCGAGAAGGGCAAGACACTGGCCATCGTCGGCGAATCCGGCTCGGGCAAGTCCACTCTGGCCCGGGTGATCGCCCTGATCGACGCCCCCACCGGCGGCGAGTTGCGGATCGAGGGCAAGCCCGTCGATATCCGCGCGCACCGCCCGGGGCCGGACATGCGGTCGAAGGTGCAGATGGTGTTCCAGAACCCCTATGGCAGCCTGAACCCGCGCCAGAAGATCGGCAATGTGCTGATGGAGCCCTTGGCGATCAACACCAATGTCCCCGCCGCCGAGCAGCGTGAGCGGGCCGAGGCGATGCTGGCCAAGGTCGGGTTGCAACCCGAACACTTCAACCGCTATCCGCATATGTTCTCGGGCGGGCAGCGCCAGCGCATCGCCATCGCACGGGCGCTGATGCTGAACCCCTCGCTTCTGGTGCTTGACGAACCCGTCTCGGCGCTGGACCTGTCGGTGCAGGCGCAGGTTCTGAACCTCTTGGCCGATCTTCAGGACGAGTTCGGCCTGACCTATGTCTTTGTCAGCCATGACCTGTCCGTCGTGCGCTACATTGCGGACGAGGTGATGGTGATCTCGAAGGGCGAGGCGGTGGAACAGGGTACGCGGGAAGAGGTTTTTGCCAACCCGACCCATCCCTATACCCGCCAGCTTTTCGCTGCGACCCCGGTGACGGATGTGGCTGCCATCCGCACAAGGGTAGAGCGCCGACGCCTTGCGCGGGCCGGGGTACAATAGCTCCCGACCAGGTGCTGTCAGACGAATGCGAACCAGTTTGCGTTACCCCTGCCCCGTCGTTCGGTCAGGCAGCGAAAAGGCCGCGCCACCCGGCGAGAGCGGCGATGCGGATTTCTTTGTGGGCCTTGCATGGGTCTGCCCGGATTTTGCAGAGAGCGTTTGATCATGCCAGAAGGCCGATCGGGTACCCTGCCCACCGCAGGCGGTCTCCTCTGACGGCACCCTTTGGTTTTATGTGGCGCTATAGTCTCGATTTTCACCGGGGGTCGACCGAGACACCCTGCTGCCGGGCTTCGGTCACGCGTTGGGGAAATCGTGCCTGACCCGGGTAGGCGGTGACGCCACCGTTTTCGATGAGAGCGACGTTACCCGCGACATCCGAAGCGCGACCGTCTGTTGCATAGAAGTCGCCGTGCACCTGAATGGTTGCCGCAAGCGCGGAGATTAGGCATGCGACATCGGCTATCTCTGGTCGCTTTGGCGTGGGCCGGAAACCTGCAAGCGGCCTTTTGTGCGTGATGCCCGCAATGTTCTAAGTCGCTATTCCAAGGCATTTCACCGGGCAACCTGCCTGCAATGCTGGCAGCCCGACCGTGCTGTTCAGAACGATACCCGGGCGCGCCGTTACATCCGGTTTCGATCCACGCTCCCGGATGGGGAGCGACAAGTCTATGGGTCACTGACCGAGGGGCTTCGAGCGTTTCGATCCACGCTCCCGGATGGGGAGCGACTTGTCCACGACCTTGACGTTGGCACCCATCAGAGTGTTTCGATCCACGCTCCCGGATGGGGAGCGACCAGTGGCGCTGACGCCTCCTGCGCAGACGCGATGTTTCGATCCACGCTCCCGGATGGGGAGCGACGAACCACCCTTCGCTGGTCGGCAACCAGGCGAACGTTTCGATCCACGCTCCCGGATGGGGAGCGACCGGAACAGGACGCGCTCGTGGCGCGTCGTGTGACGTTTCGATCCACGCTCCCGGATGGGGAGCGACCGGTCTGCTTGTCCGCAGCCTCTGCGCCCGAAAAGTTTCGATCCACGCTCCCGGAGGCCAGCAACTGTGCGGCATGGGGCATCGGTCCGGCACGACCGAGCAGCAGGTGCGCCCCGGCGGTGGAATGGTCGACCGCGGTCTTGTCGCCGCTCAACCGCCACTGGAAGGCGGGATCGTACTTGCCGAAGTCATGAAACCGCGCTGCGATGCTCGCGCACAGCGGCAGACCCAGCCTCTCGCCCGCCGTCGCCGCTCGCGCGGCGGTTCCCTCCAGATGTTCAAGAAGCGTTTGCCAGTCGCTGCCATCCTCGGACCTTCCAGAATGGGCGAAAAAGGTGTCTTGCCGTGCATTCTGCATTCTCGAATCCAGCCCTGTGGTCTCTGCATCCACCCGGAATCACGGGAATGCAGCGACGTTAAGGGGGGGCCTTTGCTGCCACAATCTCAGATTGCCTGAATGCTGATGCCGCTTTTCAGTTCTCCCAGTCCGGGAAGCGCCGACCCTTCGGATGGACTCAGTCGGTTTGATACTAGCCGCGCGTGATCAGACAGAGCGGCCGAAGCCGCTCTTCCCCAAGACCCATGGCAGGCCGCAGGTGGATGACCGGCGCGTCCTGTGCGGAGTCATAGACCGCAATGGGTTGCGGTGGTGCGATGCATCGGGGAAGCGTGGCCCTCCGAAGACGCTCAACAATCGTTGGAAACGGTGGGGCGACATGGATGTCTTCACCCGGATGATGGAAGGCCTGGCCACCAAAGGCGGCGAGCAGAAAACCATCATGATTGCCGCGACCTATCTGAAGGCGCACCGCACAGCTTCGAGCCTTCGGGCGAAAAAGAGGGGCCGGACGATCAGCGCGGGCGTCCGATCGGGCGCAGGGCGGGTTGAACACCAAGCTGCACGTCACCGACGTCAAGGGGCGTCCGCTGACCGGAGCCGATCCGTCATGATCGTTTCGGGCTCACCGTGGCGCTTCATCGATTTCTTCAGAAACTTAAGGGCCGCCTTGCGATCACGGGTCTTGGTGACGATGCTTTCCAGCACCTCGCCCTCATGATCCACAGCCCGCCAGAGGTAGTGCGTCACCCTGTTGAGCTTCACGTGAGCTCGTCCAGGTGCCAGAGGCGATGCTCGCGTATGGCCTCGACCCAGTTGCCCCTGATCTCGCGGCAAACATCGGCCCGAACCTGTTCCACCCGTACTGCAGGGTCTCGTGGCTGACCTCGATGCCGCGCTCGTGCAGAAGGTCCTCGACGTTGCGAAGCGACAGCGGGAATCGGACGTAGAGCATCACGTCCAAGTGGATGATCTCAGGGCTCGTCTTAAAGTAACGGAAAGGGGAGGGTTTGGTTATCTCGGCAGGCTGGCGGGGCGCCCTGCCCCACCGAAAGCCGGTTTGCCGTGACAGGTCCGCGCGTTGGTTTCCGCCCGAAGTTTCTCGGCAGTGAGCCGGCCGAGAAGCACATATCTTTCAGCCGGTCGCCGGTCTTGCCAATGCGGTAGATTATGTCCAACTGCGTCCTTGGACGATGCGGTCAAGCACGATGGCGCACAATAGGATCGCCATCCCGGCCAGAATCCCCTGCCCCACCGCCGCATATTGCAGGGCCGATAGCACATCCTCGCCCAAGCCCTTGGCGCCGATCAACGAGGCGATGACGACCATGGAGAGGCACATCAACAGTGTCTGGTTCACCCCGGTCATGATCGAGGGCATGGCCAGCGGCAGATCGACCTTGAACAGCAGGAACCGACGTGAGGCACCGAAGGCTGTGGCGGCCTCGCGCACGGTCTCCGGCACGTTCGCGATGCCAAGCGCGGTCAGGCGGATCACCGGCGGCATGCCGAAGATCAGCGTCGCGATGATGCCAGGCGGCTTGCCGATGCCGAAAAAGGCGATGACAGGGATCAGGTAGACGAAGGCCGGCATGGTCTGCATGAAATCCAGCACCGGTCGCATCGCGCTGTAGACGCGCGGCTTGCGGCCGCACCAGACCCCAAGCGGAATGCCGATCGCCACGCAAAGCGCCGCGGCAGTGCCAAGAAGCGCCACGGTGGCCATGCTTTTCTCCCAAAAGCCCAGCACGGCCAGATAGGCCAGCGCCGCAGCGGCGAAGTTTGCCACGCGCGGACCGGCGACCTGCCAGGAAATCGCCAGGACCGCGATCATCACGATGGGCCAGGGCGTGGCGACCAGCGCGATCTCCATCAGGTTCAGGACGGCGTTGATCGCGCCGGTGATGCCGGTGAACAGCCAGGCGAGGTTGTCGGCCAGCGACGAGACTCCGGCGTCGATCGCGCGCGACAGGTCGCTGCGCAGGTCGGTCGCGGCCGGGAAGGACACCAGCCAGTCGGGCGGCGCGGGCGCGGCGAAGCGGTAGACGGCCAGCGGCAGGCAGACCGCCGGCAACAGGGCCGCGAAGGCCAGCCGCAGCGGCGGCAGGCCATGCGGCAGCGCCGGCAGGGCGCGCCAGCGGCGGTAGCGGGCGGCAAGCAGGGCGGTGCCGAACAGCGCGCACAGCCCGTGCACGGCCAGGCCCAGCGCCGCACCACCCGCGATGAAGGCGGGCGCCCGCAGCCTTGCGGCATCGGCGGTGGCGCGCGCCTGGTCGGCGGCCTGCGCGATGGCCTGGGCCGAGGTCTTCATGCTTTCGCCCAGGCTGTCGCCGCTGGCAATCGCGGCCTCGGCGGCGACCATCCGCTCGGCCGCCTGCTGGGCCAGCCGGTCGGCCCGCGCGATCGCGTCGCTGCCCAGATCGCCCAGAAGGCCGATGCCGATCAGGACGACGGCCAGCATGTCGGCCAAGAAGGCGAACCAGAACACGCCCCAAAGTGCGCGCGCCGCCAGCCAGACCGGCCCCAGGATCCCCGCCCAGAGGTTGGGCACCACGGCGCGCCCGCCGCTTTGGTCGATCCGCGCGAAGGCGGCGCCGTAATAGGCGGCGCCGCGGCCAAGGAATTGCGCGAGGCCCGGGCCGAACGGATTGGGGGTCGGCGTTTCAGTCATGGCTAGGGCTCTTTCTGGATGCTGCGCAGAAGGCGGGTCCGGTCGATCACGCCGGCCGGCCGGCCGTCGTCCTGCACGACCAGCGGCGCCTCGCTGGCCTGGGCAAGCGTGATCAGCTGGGCAAGCGTCATGCCCGGCCTTGCCGCTGGCGCGCCATTCAGATCGGCGCCGGGATTGCGGGAAAGGTATTCTGCCAGGGGTTCCATGATCCGGTGCGCGTGAACGACATGCAGGCGCGAGATATGTGCCACGAAATCGGCGACATAGCTGTCCGCGGGTTCGGCCACGATCTGTTCGGGCGTGCCGGTCTGGACGATCACCCCGTCCTTCATGATCGCGATGCGCGTGCCGATGCGGATCGCCTCGTCCAGGTCATGGGTGATGAAGACGGTAGTCTTGCCGATCTCGCGCGAGAGGGACAGGAACTGGTCCTGCAACTGCCGCCGGATCAATGGGTCGAGCGCCGAGAAGGGTTCGTCCATCAGAAGGATAGGCGGGTCGGCGGCAAGCGCCCGGGCCAACCCGACACGCTGCTGCATGCCGCCCGAGAGGCTGGCGGGCAGCCGGTCGCCCCAGCCCGAGAGATCGACCCGCGCCAGCGCCGCCTCGGCCAGGGCATGTCTTTCGCGGAGGGGGGCGCCTTGAATCTCAAGCGGCAGCGAGACATTCTCGCGTACGGTCCGGTGCGGCAAGAGGCCAAAATTCTGGAAGACCATGCCGATGCGCCGCGCCCGCAGGTCGCGCAGCTCGGCAGGGGATTTGGCAAGGATGTCCTCGCCCTCGATCAGCACCCGGCCGGCCGAGGGTTCCAGCAGCCGGTTGATATGGCGCACCAGCGTGGACTTGCCCGATCCCGACAGGCCCATGACGCAGAAGATCTCGCCCCGGCCGACCGACAGCGAGGCATTCGAGACGCCAAGGATGCAGTTGAACCGCTCGAATATCTGGGCCTTGGGCATACCGGCGCGGGCGGCGGCAAGTGCCTGGTCGGCATGGGGGCCGAAGACCTTCCAGACGCGTTCAAGCGTGATCACCGCCGCTTCTGTCATTCAGACTTCATCCTAGCCTTGTAGGGGAAAGGGGCGCGGCGGCCGCTGGGACCGCCGCATTCGAACGTCACTGGGCCATCCATTGCGCGATCAGGTCGGGATGGGCCTTGACCCATTCATCGGCGACCTCGGCAGGCTCCTTGCCGTTCACGATCGCCAGCGACCAGGCGTTCACGTCCTCGGCCGAAAGCTGGATGTTCTTCAGCAGCGCCACGGCCTGCGGCTGGCGGTCGGCGAGGGTGCTGGACCAGCTGATATGCACGGTCGTGTCGGCATAGGCCGAAGCGACATGCGACTTGGCCATCCAGTCCGGATCGTCGGCAGGCTGCACCATGACGAAATCGCCATCGTCGTGCGCGGGTTCCTGCAGAAGCGCGATGTCATAGGTCGCGAAGTTCTGGTGCGGGCCGTAGCAGTATCCGACCCAAGGCTTGCCCGCCTTGGCCGCCGCATCGAGGCTTGCGGTCGCCACAGCCTCGTCGGTGGATTGCAGTTCGAAGAAATCGGCAAAACCGTAGTCGCGGGCGCGGATCGTCTCGATATTGGTCGACTGCCAGCCTTGCGGGCCGATCCAGATTTCGCCCTTGCCGTCGCCATTGGTGTCGAACAGCTTGGCATTCTCGGGATTGGCCAGATCGAACACCGACTTGATGCCATACTGGTCCATGGTGACCTTGGTCACGCAATAGCCCTGCACGGCGGGGAAGAACTTGTCGCCGATGGTGACGCTCTTTTCCTCATCGGCATATTTTTGCGCCAGACCCGACTGGTTGGGCAGCCAGGTCTCGGTCCAGACGTCGATCTCGCCCGTGCCGCGGCCCATCGCTTCCCAGATCACCGGGACGGCGGTCGTGGTGGCCATCTCGACATCAAGGCCCAGACCCTCTTCCAGAATCGCCTTGACCGCATAGGCGGTGGCGCGGCCCGAGGCATAGTTCGGATCGGGAATGACGATATCGGCGGCCAAGGCGCTCGCGGGAGCAAATAGGGGAGAGAAGGCGGCGGCAAGAAGCGCGGTCGATTTGACGGGGAATTGCATGCTGTGTCTCCGGGCTGAGATTGATGACAGCGAAATGCTGGCACGCCAGCGCGCAGGGCGTATCGGGGAATCCGCAAAATTAGTGAAACTAATGAATAGCATATCTCGGCTTCATGCGTCGGGCATGCCGCAGCTTTCGGCGCGGGCTGCCAGGCCCCGCGCAGACCGGGAGAGCGTTGCGGTCGGGGGAAGGTCAGACCGTCAGGGCAACCGAGCGCAACCTTTCGTAGAACGGCCGATGATGGGCCAGATAATCTTTCATCCGCGGCTGAGCCGCGGCCATTTCATCGAATTGCGCCTGTAGGGCAACGGTCTCATCCGCGTCGATCGGGCGGATCGAGGTCGAGGCCATAACATCGGCATGCCAGCCACTGACCTGTTCCCAGTCCTTGGGCTTCTGCTTCTGCCAGTCGAAGGCCACTTCGGAATATGGCAGTCCCAACCTGGCCCACAGCGCCGCCATTGCGACCCTTGGGTTGCGGCGGATATCCTCGGCCGTGATCACCGACGGTGCCGGGCCGCGTTCGGCCAGCGCCTGATACTGCAACCATTGCGCTTCAAGCCCGATCTCGTCCAGCGTCACGTCGGGGTCGAGCTTGAAATAGGACAGGATCGCCGCCAGCGGATCGCGGATCAGGAAGCAGTTAACCAGCCGCGCCGCGAAACCCGCATCCGACAGGATATGCGGCATGACGTAATAGCTCATATCCTTAATGAAGACCGGGCGCGCCTTGGCGCGAACCAGCAGCTGGTCGCGGATCGCGCTGTAGCTGACCGGGTGGCCCGGCTGCACCTTGAAATGCGGCATGACGCGGATCTGCCGCGCGACATAGTAGTCATACATGAACGGCTCATGCGCACAGTCCAAGTCGCCGCGCTCGCGCATCACCCGCTCCATCGCGGTCGACATGGACCGCGGATG
Source organism: Tabrizicola sp. (assembly GCF_016793705.1). Taxonomy (GTDB): domain Bacteria; phylum Pseudomonadota; class Alphaproteobacteria; order Rhodobacterales; family Rhodobacteraceae; genus Tabrizicola. Next base: position 10,869 of record NZ_JAEULO010000041.1, on the reverse strand, counting down.
CGACCAGAGCGCGTAGATCGGGTTCATGCTGTCAACCTCCGCTGGGCCGGTCTTTCAGCCGGGTATTGTCGGGATCAAAGGGTGGCCGGTCCAGCACGGTTGCGGCACGGCGCTGGCCAAGCACCTCTACCGTCAGCCCGTCGCGGGCTTCGCGGTCGCGCAGATAGGCCAGGGCCAGGGTCTTGCCGGTGCGGTGGCCGTAGGCGGCCGAGGTAACCACGCCGACGCAGCGGTCGCCCTGCCAGATGCTGTGCGAGAAATAGGGATCGACATCGGCCGTCGCGATTTCGATCTGCACCAGGTCCCAACGCCTGGGATCGTCCATGCGGCGCAACAAGGCCTCTCGCCCAATGAAATCGTGATCGGGCTTGATCAGAAAGCCCATGCCGGTTTCGGCCGGACTGCGTTCGGTGGTGAAATCGCTGCCCCAGGCGGGGTAGCCCTTTTCGATGCGCATCGCATTCATCGCATAGGCGCCAAAGAGGCCTAGCCCGTGCGGCTTGCCCGCCAATTCGAGCGCCAGAAACAGATCGGCGGTGCGGTCTGCAGGCGCGTGAAGTTCCCAGCCCAGCTCTCCGACATAGGAGAGCCGCAGAGCCCGGACGGGAATGCCGGCGACCGTGGTCAGGCGGACCGACATCCAAGAACCAAGGTCGTCAGGGGTCAGGGATTGCAGGATCTGCCGCGCGGCGGGGCCCATGAGCCCGAGGATGCTGATGGCGTCGGAAACCCGGGTGATGGTCACCTCGAAGCCCGCGGACCTTGCCCGCAAGAGATCGTCGTCACGCTGTTCGGCGCCGGCGGCCGAGGTCAGGTAGAAATGGCTGTCCGACAGGCAGGCGACGGTAAATTCCGATTCCGTGCCGCCGGCGGGCGACAGGGCATGGGTCAGGCCGATGCGCCCGGCGCGGGGGGCGAGATTGGCGCCAAGCGCATCAATGAAGGCGCGGGCGCCGGAGCCGGTCACCTCGAATTTCGATAAGACCGACATGTCCGCCAGGCCAGCGGCCGTCGTGACGGTCTGGCATTCGCTGGCGACCCGATCGAACCAGTTGGCGCGGCGAAAGCTGGGGATCGCCACGTCGCCCGGATGGTCCGAGAACCAGTTAGGCCTCTCCCAGCCGTTCACCGTGCCCATGACCGCGCCGCGGTCGAGCATCAGCCGGTGCAGCGGCGTCAGGCGTTTGCCGCGGGCCGCGGGACGTTCTTCGTAAGGGTAATGCACGCCGAATTGCAGGCCGAAACACTCGATCGCCTTGGCAACGCGGTAGTCTCGGTCGGCCCAGCTGCCGAAGCGGCGGCTGTCGACGGCAAGCGCATCCATCGGCGGCGCGCCATGCGTCATCCAATGCGCCAGGAACCAACCCGAGCCGCCGCCCTCCATCACGCCCATGGAAGATCCGGTCAAGAGCCAGGCATCGGGCAGGCCATGCGCCGGGCCGATCAGCGGATTGGCGTCGGGGGTGAAGGTGATCGGCCCGTTGACCACCGATTTGACGCCGCCGGTTTCCAGGGCCGGGATACGCGCCATGGCGGCCATCAGGATATGCTCGACTCGATCAAGATCGGGCGGCATCAGTTCGGCGCCGAAGTCGGGCGGCACGCCATCGACCGACCAGACCTGCGCCTCTTTCTCATACGGCCCCAGGATCAGCGCATCGCGTTCCTGCCGGACATACCAGCTTTCCTCGGGGTCGCGGATCATCGGCAGTTCCGGCAGGCCGGCGGCGATGCGTGCGGCCACGACCGGGACGGTGTCGGTGACCAGATACTGGTGGAGGACCGGCACCGAGGGGATGTTCAGCCCCATCATGTGGCCAATCTCCCAGCCCCAGGTGCCGGCGGCATTGACAATATGCTGCGCGCGGATCGTGCCCTGTGCCGTTTCCACCCGCCAATGGCCGGCCTCGCGCAAGATCGACAGGACCGGGTTGTGCCGCAGGATCGTCGCGCCGTTCTGCCGCGCCACCCTGGCCATCGCATTGGTCGCGAGCGTCGGGTCGACATGGCCGTCATCGGGTTCGTAGATGCCGCCCAAGATGCCCTCGGTCCGCGCCAGCGGATGCAACGCCGCGACCTCTTCGGGGCTTTTCAGCAGTTGCAGGTCATAGCCGGTGAAGCGGCTGAGGCCCGCGACATGGGCGAACTCGTCCATCCGGTCGGGGTTCGAGGTGATCCGCATCGCGCCTGAGCGGTGAAAGCCGCAGGTATCGCCCGTTTCGGCCGGCAGGATGTCGCGGTAGAGTCGCACCGAGGTGGCGCGCAGTTCCTGGATGGTCGGGTTATGGGCGAAATGGGTGCACAGGCCTGCGGCATGCCAGGTAGAGCCATGGGTCAGGTCGTTCTTCTCGGTCAGCACCAGATCGGTCCAGCCGGTCTTGGCCAGATGGTACAACAGCGACACACCCATGGCGCCGCCGCCGATGATCAGAACCCGCGCCTCGGTCTTCATGCTTTCATCCGTTCGCCAGTGGGATCGAAGGCCGGCCGCGCCAGCACCTGTGCGGGGCACAGCCGCCCCGCCACCTCGACCTGAAATTGCCGCGCGCCACTCTGGGCCAGCGTCTCGCCCGGCGCGATGTCGATCATCGCCAACGCGAGTGTAAGCCCTGTCCGCACCCCGCGCGCGCCCGAGGTGGTCAGGCCGACAACCTTGCCGCCTTCGCGCACCAGTTCGTCATGCAGGATCAGGGGATCGCCCTCGATCTGCAACGTGATCAGCCGGCGGAGCAGCCCCACGGCACGCTGTGCGGCAAGCGCGGGCTTGCCAAGGAAATCCTTGCCCCAGTCCACCGTAAAGCCCAGCCCGGCCTCAAGCGGCGTGATCTCGGGGCCAAGGTCGTGGCCCATATGGCGAAAACCCTTTTCAATACGGCAGCCGTCCAGAGCGTAATGCCCCATCGGCCGCGCGCCCGCCGCTTCCAGCGCGTCGAACAGGGTGCCCGCCCCTGCGGTGGACACCGACAATTCCCACCCCAGTTCGCCCACGAAGCTTACTCGCGTTGCGGTGCAGGCGACACCGGCCACCGCAACCTCGCGCCCGGTCGAGAAGGGGAAGGCCCGCCAGTCATCGGGCGAGAGCCCGGCAAGCAGGGCGCGCGACCCCGCGCCCATCACGCCGATCACGCATTCGGCCTCGGTCATGTCCTGAATGGCCACCTGCATCCCGCGCGCATGCCGGCGCAGCCAGGCCACATCGCGCGACCGCGTCGCGGCGCCCGAGGTCAGGCGGAAACGGTCCACGGCCCGACGCAGGATCGTCACGTCGGCCTCGATCCCGCCGCGGGCATTCAGAAGCGGCGTGTAGACGGCGCGGCCGGGCACCACGTCGAGATCGGCACAGGCGAGATGCTGCAAGAGCGCCAGCGCTTCGGGGCCGGAAATGTCAATCTTGGTGAAGGGCGACAAGTCCAGAAGCACCGTGCCCGCCTGCATTTCGGCCGCTTCGCGCGCGGCGATCGGATACCAGGGCTGCGCGCCCACTGCATAGGGCAGGTCCCGTTCGCCCGCATCGCGCGCATACCAAAGCCCGCGCTCCCACCCCGCCGTCAGGCCGAAATGCGCGCCGGCCCGCGCCCAGCGGTCATGCAAGGCCGACTTCCGCAAGCCACGGCCCGATTTCGATTGCTTGAACGGCCAGTGCAGCGCGAAGACATCGGCCACCGCCTCGTCCATCCGCGCCTCGACATGGGCGGCGGCGGCGGCCAGCGGATCGACGCGGGCGATGTCGACTTCCCACAGGTCCAACGGCGCATGACCTTCGGCGATCCAGTCGGCCAACACACGCCCGACCCCGGCCGAGGACATGACGCCGACAGAATTCATCCCCGCAGCAACGTAAAGCCCGTCCACCTCGGGCGTTTCACCGATCAGAGGGCGGCTGTCGACGGTGAAGCTTTCCGGCCCGTTCATGAAATGCGCGATGCCCGCGCGTTCCAATGCCGGGATCAGCGCCAGACCCGCTTCCATGAAGGGCGCGAACTGGTCCCAGTCCTCGGGCATTTCCAGGAAGGGGCGGTCACCCTCAGGGCCGAACGGGTTCCAGACCTTGGCATGTGGCTCGAACCCGCCCAGAACCAGCTTGCCGGCATCGCCCTTGATGTAGATGCCGCGGTCCAGGTCGCGGATCACCGGGAAAGGGTTCGGCAGGCCGTGCAAGGGTTCGGTCACGATATACATGTGGTTGACCGCCTGCAGCGGCAGGGCCACCCCCGCCGCATCGGCCAGCCGCTTGGACCAGGCTCCGGCACAGAGCGCCACGGCATCGGCGCAGATCTCGGTGCCATCGGCCAGCGCCACGCCGACGGCACGACCGGCCCTAATCAGGATCCGGGTGACCGAGACGCCCTCGCGGATCACGGCGCCGGCCTGGCTGGCGGCGCGCGCATAGGCCATGCACAGATCGACCGGGTTCACATTCGCATCCTCGGCGACCGCCATGGCGCCGACGATGCCGTCGAGGTTCAGCCCCGCCACCGAGACCCCTTCGGGCCCGGTGATGTTGGGCGTCAGGCCGAAATGCCGGCCCAGGCTTGCAATCCGCTGCAATTCGTCCATCCGCGCCGGATCGCGCGCCAGCCAGTAGCCGCCCGTACGGCGATAGCCGGTGGACATGCCGGTCTCGGCCTCAAGTTGCGGAAACAGCGTGCCGGCATACATCGCGATCTTGGTCATGTTGGGCGTCGCGCGCAGTGGCCCGACGATGCCGGCGGCGTGCCAGCTGGTGCCCGAGGTCAGCTGGTTACGCTCCAAAAGCTCGACCGTTTGCCCGGGTTTGCGGGTCAGGTGATAGGCAAGCCCAAGGCCGATTGCCCCGCCGCCGATGATGAGTGTCTTGTGCATGCGCCCTTCCGATCGCTTGCAGGCAGTGAAGCGCGGGCGGGCGGACGGGGGCAATGTTTGACAGGGAACATTAGAAATACTAATGATAACTATCGAAAGAACGCCAGGCTTCGCCGAAACCCCACTGAAAACTGATGTCAAACCCCAAGTCCGACCTTGATCTGAACCTATATCGCGCCGTGGAAGTGTTCATGGCCGTGGCTGAGATGCGGCAGGTCACGGCGGCGGCAACGGCGCTTGGCATCACGCAATCGGCGGCCTCGCAGCATCTGAAGAACCTGGAAACCGCCTTCAACGTCTCGCTTTTCGACCGCAGCACGCGTCCTATCTCGTTGACCTTCGCGGGTGAGACCTTCCAGCGCCACGGCTTCCGCATGCTGAATCTGGTCGAGGATCTGCGCCGCGATATTCACCATCTGGCCGCGTCATCCCTGCCAGTGCTGCGGGTGGCGATGCTGGCCTCGATCGCGACGACGCTGACTCCGGGCCTGTACGATCTGGTCGAGCACCGGTTCCGCGTGCCCGAACTGATCCTGAGCGCGGGGCTGGCCAGCGACCATCAGGTGGCGCTGAACGACCGGCGGATTGACATTGCGGTGACGTCCGAACTGATCCAGCTGACCACGGACTATGAGGTGATCCCGATCCTGGACGAGCCGTTTTTCCTTGTTCTTCCCGTGGATTACGATGGCCCGGTCGATGACGTGCATGCGCTGTCCGAACGGCTTTCGCTGGTGCGGTTCGGCGCCTCGACGCCGGTTGGCCGGCGCACGGACCAGCAATTGCAGCGCTGTCGGCTGAACCTTCCGCGCGCGATCGAGGCAGATCGCTCGTCGATGGTCATGGCGGGCGTGATCACCGGAAAATGCTTTGCCATCCTGACCCCGTCGCTGCTAATCGACGGGGTGGCGGAAGGCATGGCGCTGCGGCTGGCCCCGCTGCCCTTCGCCGAATTCAGGCGCACGATCAAGCTGGTCTGCCGGCGCGACGATCTGGGCGAGATGCCGATGCAGATCGCGCGCGAATGCCGCGACATCCTGCAGCGCGCCTTCCGCCATCGCTTTCCAGATCAGGTCGATCAGGTGCTCTTTCACGAAATTGGCTAATCCGCTTCATTAGGATTTCCGATAGTAGTAAATTCCCCTGTCCAGCGGCGGCGTGATCCTCCTAACCTTCCCCGGGAGGCAAGTTGGGTGATCGAGAGCCATGAACGAAAGACGGGGACGATCAGCGCGGATGATGGCGCGGGCCGAGAGGTCGGCCTTGGCCAGCCCCTTCGTGACGCGGCGCATCGGCATCGTCAGCCTGATCGACGAAGAGGCGCTGTGGATCATCGAGCGCAATGCCGACCGCATCTTGGACGAGATCGGGATGGAGTTTCGCGGCGATCCCGAGACGCTGGAGATTTTCCGTAAGCACGGCGCTCGCGTCGACGGCGAGCGGGTGCGCTTTGATCCCGGCTGGTGCCGCGACAAGATCCGCAATGCCCCGCGCATCTTCACGCAGCATGCGCGCAATGCCGCCCGCTCGGTCCAGATCGGCGGCGATGCGCAGGTCTTCTGCCCCAGCTTCGGCCCGCCCTTCGTGCATGACATCGAGAAAGGCCGCCGCTACGCCACGTTTGAGGATTTCAAGGCGATCACCAAGCTGCATTATTCGCTTGCCGCCGTGAACCATTCCGGCGGGGTGGTAGTCGAGCCGGTGGACCTGCCAGTGCCGGTGCGCCACCTCCATATGGCGCACGCCCATCTGACCCATTCCGACAAGCCCTTCATGGGCGCCGTCACCGCGCCGGAACGTGCCCGGGACACGATCGAAATGTGCAAACTGGCCATGGGCACGGGCTTCGTCGAAGAGAATTGCGTGCTTTATTCGGTCGTCAATACCAATGCGCCGCTGGTGATGGACGAGACCATGCTCTGGGCGCTGAAGGAATACGCCAAGTCAGGGCAATGCACCGTCGTTTCGCCTTTCGTCCTGGGCGGCGCGATGAGCCCGGTCTCGGTCGCGGCGACGTTGGCGCAGGTTCTGGCCGAGGTGATGGCCTGCGTCTCGCTGATCCAGCTGATCCGCCCCGGCGCCCCGGCGGTCTTCGGTACGTTCTTCTCGCCACTCAGCCTGCGCACGGGCGCGCCCACTTTCGGAACGCCCGAGGGCACCCAATTCCAGATGTGCGCCAAGACGCTGGCCGACCGGCTGGGCCTGCCCTTCCATTCTGTGGGAGCGCTGACCGCCTCGAAAGTACCCGATGCGCAGGCGGGCTATGAAAGCCAGTCGCAGTTAATGGGGGCGGTCTTGGCGGGCGTGAATTTCGTCATCCATGCGACGGGCTGTCTGGAAGGACTGCTGACCACCGGCTACGAGAAGATCGTGATGGATGCCGACCGCTGTGCGGCTTTGCAGCGCTTTGTGCAGGGTATCGACTTTTCAGAGGCCGCGCAGGCGATGGACGCCTTCGCCGAGATCGGTCCCGGCGGTCATTTCCTGGGCGCGCGCCACACGCAAGAACATTTCGAAACCGCGTTCTGGCTGGGCGACATGTCAGACAACGGCACCTACGAGCAATGGGTCGCCGAAGGTGGGATGTGGGAGCATGAGCGGGCCAGCCAGAAAGTGCGCAGGCTGCTGAACGAATACGAGGCTCCGCAGATGGATATCGCGGTGCGCGAGGCGCTGAACGATTTCGTCGCGCGCAGGACAAAAGAGATTACCGGAGACAAGGCATGACGATGAAAACCGTTTGGGACTTGCAGGCCACCGCCGCGCGGCGCGACCGCTATTACGCCGCCAGCCAAAAGAAATTCGTTCCATTCAAGGAGCCGATGGTCTTCCGCCGCGGCGAGATGCAGTATCTCTGGGATGTTGAGGGGCGCAAGTATACCGACCTTCTAGGGATGAATGTCTGCATCTCGGTCGGCCATTCGCATCCCAAGGTCGTGGGTGCCGCCGTGGCGCAGGCGCAGGAACTGACCCATTGCACGACGATGTTCTACCATCCCGTTCCGGCGCATCTGGCCGAGGAGTTGGCGGCGACCATGCCAAAGGGGCCGGAGGGCGATGTGGAGTGGGTGGTGCACTTCACCAATTCCGGCTCGGAAGCCGTCGATCTGGCCTTGGCCATGGCGCGGGGCTATACTGGCAATCTTGACGTTCTGGCGTTGCGCACGGCATATCACGGGCCGACCTCGGCCGCGCAATCGGTGACCGGCATCTCGGGCTGGCGCCATCCTGGAATGCCCGGCAACGTAGCCTTCGTGCCCGAGCCGAACCAGTATCGCGGCATTTTCGGCGAGAACGTCGGTGCCGCGCCCTATCTGGACGAGATCGAGCGCACAATCGCCACCGCCACCACCGAGCGCGTGGCCGGGATCATCGTCGAAAGCATACAGGGTTATGGCGGCATCATCGAGATGCCCAGGGGCTATATGTCCGGCGCGGCAGAACGCATCCGCGCGGCGGGCGGGCTTTACATCGCCGACGAGGTGCAGTCAGGTTTCGGCCGCACGGGCGCGCATATGTGGGGCTTCGAGGCCGATGGGGTAATGCCCGATATCGTCGTTATGGCCAAAGGCATATCAAACGGCTTCCCACTGGGTGCCGTGGTGGCAAGGCGCGAGGTTGCTGCACCAATGGCCGAGAAGTTCATGTTCCATACCTATGGCGCCAATCCCACCTCCTGCGCGGCCGGACGTGCCGTTCTGCAAGTGCTGGCCGAGGACCGGATGCAAGAGAATGCGCGAAAGGTGGGCGGGGCGCTGTTGGCGCGCCTGCAAGACCTGCAGTCTCGCCACGCCGCCATCGGCGATGTGCGCGGGCGTGGGCTGATGCTGGCGATCGAGATGGTCAAGGACCGCAAGACCAAAGAACCCGACGAGGCGACGACCAGCGCCGTCTTCGAGGCATGCCGCGAAGCCGGACTGATCCTGTCGAAATCGGGGCCGCATCGGTCTTGCCTGCGGATGGTGCCACCGATGTGCCTTTCCATGACCGACGTCGAGGTGGTCGCCGAAGGGATTGACCGCGCCATCAGGAGTGTCGCCGCAGCGTGACCTCGGCAATGCGCCATTTCCACAATATGACCGCGCCGGACGGGCCGGCAGGCGTCGCGCAGTAACGCGACAGTTCCGTCCGGCCAGCGCTTTCCCGCAGCTGGTCGAGGAAACGGACGAGCGCGGAAAGAAGAAGCCTCCGAAGCAGATTTTCCCTCGCTTTCACCAACTCGACGTGGTGCGCAAGCTGCTGGCCGACGCAGAGGCCTTTGGCGCCGGGCGGCGGTACCTGATCCAGCACTCAGCAGGCTCTGGCAACGGGAGGCGAAGGGAACCGGGATCGGAGTTCGCACTGGTGCGAGATAAAATCATTTATGGACAGATGCTTACAAGCTGTTCACCGTAACGGCACAGGCAAAAGGTCCAGAGAATAAAGGGCCAGAGAGAAGGCATCCGGGCCTCCTGACGGTAGTGCCAGTGCTCAGCCCCATCCGCATAACCCCCGAAAACAACGGGAAAGTCCTGCCGCAGCCGGATCGGGAGAACGCTTTCGCGAGGGCAACTGGCGGAGGGGATGGGCCTGAAATCCAACCTTCTCCAACCGTGAGGCGGCTAGATGGCGCACGTCGAGCCTCCTTGGTGATCACCATCGAATTGGAAATGTCGCACCGAAACTGAGAAAAGGGGGCGACAGTGCTGCCGCCCCAGGAGAGGGAACTAGCCGGAGGTAAGCTAGCGCCACTGCTTCTGTTCCAAGGTCCAGTTGGAGCCCGGAAGCGGTCCGTCCTTGATAAAGGCCTCGACCACATTGGCCAGGACCTTCGCCGCGCTGTTGTTGAAACCGTTAGCCGGGAGAGCCTGGCCGTAGCCGATGGACCCGGTGCAGAACACGGCCCCGTTGTTCGGGGCGGTGAAGTAGGTCATGTCCCCCCGGATGCGGTAGTCGAGCGAGCCGACAAGCCCGGCATAGGCGTAGAGCAGTTCCTCAGTGACCAGGACATAGTTGTCCGAATGTCCACCCGTCGCCGCGATGATCTTGGTGTGCGGCGGCGTGCCGAGCGACAGGTCGTATCGGTCCAGTTCAATTCCACCCGCGGCCCCATAGGCAAGGCCCTGGTTGCCGATGATTTCCCCTTCCACCCCGTCGGTGATCCAGGACACGGTCCGGTGCCAGGCATCGGGCATCTTGCGGTAGGGCGAGGCGGTTTCGAACCCCTCGCCGATGAACCCGACGCCCGTCAGCTTCTGGGGCGCGCGCCCGCGGTTCCGCCACAACCCGCTCTTTTCGCCGGTAGTCTGAAGGTAATGCTCGCCAGGTTTCGCCGCCCAGGCGCGCATGCCAGAGTCAAGCTTGCGGACCTCCATGCAGGCGGGATTGTCGCGCGAGAAGCTGACGACCCAGTAATAGCCGTTCCCGCGGTGCTGTCAGACGAATGCGAACTCGTCTCCGTTACCCCTACCCCGTCCTGGTATCAGGCATCGAGAAGGCCGCGCCACTCAGCGAGAGCGGCGGCGCGGGTCATCTTGTAGGCGTCGCGATCTTGGAGATGGCGCTCCGTTGGGAAGTGGTTGTGGACCGAGGCATGGACTGAAGCGAACTTCTGCAACGTGTGCATGCGCCGGAACCGCAACATTGCCCGCTCTCGTCGTCGGAACGGCAGGTGAGAGTTTTTCGCCCTGTTGTTGAGCCAGCGTCCCATCTCGCGGTCATCCCCGCGGCCGAGCTCTTTTAGCGCAGCGCCGTAGGACCGAAGCTCGTCAGTCACGATCGTTTCTGGCCGACCGTGCCGCTTCATCGATTTCTTCAGGAATTTGAGAGCTGCCTTGCGATCCCGCGTCCTGGTGACGATGCTTTCCAGCACTTCACCCTCATGATCGACAGCCCGCCAAAGGTAGTGTGAACCGCGCCGGGTTTACCGGAGGCTGATTTCGGTTAGTTACGCGGCCATGGCTGAGTCTTCCAGAGCTGCGTAGAAGTTGGCCTCGGCTTCTGTCGGCGGGATGTTCCCGATGGGCTCGAGCAGGCGGCGGGTGTTGA
>NZ_JAEULO010000048.1 GCF_016793705.1 Tabrizicola sp. | reverse complement strand
GCGTCGAGCGCGGAGAGGATGGTGGTCGCGTCGGCCTCGGTGATGACGAGGGGTGGCGAGAGGATGATGTTGGGGCCGGAGACGCGGACCATGGCGCCCGCCTCGTAGGCCTTGGCCTGGACCTGGCCGGGCTGCGCCTTCGGCGGCGCGGCTTTGTCGGGACCGGCAAGCTCGATCGCCAGCATCAGCCCCTGGCCACCGCGGATGTCGCCGATGACGCTGTATTTCGCCTTGAGCGCCTTCAGCCCCTCCCACAACTGCGCACCCCGCGCGGCGGCGTTGACGGGGACGTTCAGGCGTTTCGTCTCGGCCAGGCAGGCCAGCGCGGCGGCGGCACCGACCGGGTGGCCGGAATAGGTGTAGCCGTGGCCGATCGCCGCCTTGCCGGTCTCGTCCGCCTCGAACACCTGCGCCACGCCTTCCGCGATCATCACCGCGCCGAAGGGGAAGTAGCCGTTGGTGATCGCCTTCGCGGTGCAGGCGAAGTCGGGCTTCACGCCCCAGAGCCGGCTGCCGGTCCAGGCGCCGGTGCGGCCGAAGGCGGTGATCACCTCGTCGGCGATGAGCAGGATGCCGTGCTTGCGGCAGATCGCCTCGACGCCCGGCATGAAGGTCGGGTGCGGCGGGATCACGCCACCCGCGCCGAGGATCGGCTCCATGATGAAGGCGGCGATGGTGGCCGCGCCCTGGAAGGCGATCTCGTCCTCAAGGGCCTGCAGGCAGAGTTGGGCGAGTTTCGCCGGGTCGCTTTCGTTGAAGGGGTTGCGGTAGGTGTAGGGGGCGGGGATGTGGAAGCAGCCGGGCAGGAGCGGCTCGTAGGCGGTGCGGAAGTTGGCGTTGCCGTTGACCGAGGCCCCGCCCATGTGGGTGCCGTGGTAGCCCTTCTTCAGCGACAGGAACTTGGTGCGCCCGGCCTCGCCGCGGATCTTGTGATACTGGCGCGCGAGCCGCAGCGCGGTTTCCACGCTGTCCGACCCGCCCGAGGTGTAGAAGGCGCGGGTCAACCCGTCGGGCGCGAAGAAGGCGCGCAGTTCCTCGGCCAGCTCGATCACCTTGTCGTTCGAGGTGCCGCGGAAGATGGAATAATAGGGCAGCGCGTCAAGCTGGGCCGCGATGGCGTCCTTCACCGGCTGGCAGGAATAGCCGAGGTTGACGTTCCACAAGCCCCCGACCCCATCCACCACCTCATGCCCGTCGATGTCGCGGATGCGGGTGCCCTGCGCGCCCGTGATGATCGCAGGCGCGTTCTTCACGCTGTCCGAGGGCGAGGTCATCGGATGCCAGAGCGAGCGGGCATTGTGGGCTTTCAGGAAGTTGGCGTCTTTCATGG
>NZ_JAEULO010000024.1 GCF_016793705.1 Tabrizicola sp. | reverse complement strand
TTGGTATTGCGAGCCGCTTACGCGGCCAGCGCCACCGGAGCACGGTTGTCGTTGGCAACTGTGATCATGGACCGATAACGGTGGTACCTCACCGAGCGAAAGCTGGCCTCTTTGGTCGTTCGTCGATCCTATTTCGGCCCCATCTTCCCGCAACGAACGGGGTGTTGGTGGAGCCGCCGGGTACCGCCCCCGGGTCCGAGCCGATTATTACAGGTGCGTTTATCGCCATAGTCGGGGTTGCCCCCGACAGCGGTCAATATAGGGGGCAGGGGCGGGGGGCGCAAGGTGGGCGCGCCACGCGTGGACAGGTTTTCGGGGCATGGAAAATCAAGGGGTTGGATCTGGGCGTTAGGGAGTTGGAAAGGGGTCGGTGGTGGGCTTTCGAGCGGGGTATGCGAGCTTTGCGGGTGGTGTCAGGGTGTCGGGGGGTGGTGGTGGGTGGGTGCTGGGTTGGCACCTACCCCAAGATTGATGTCGGGGCATGGGGGGATCAGGGATGGTGCGTGAAATCACGCACCCTGCGTTTGCTGGCCGCCATGGATAGTGGTGGGTTGGCAACCGCCCTACGCTTGATGGTTTCGGCGGTTGCAACCGTTGCAAGGACCGAAAGGGCGACTGAAAGACGGAGCTCAAGCCAAAACGCCCGGGGTTTCCCTCGGGCGTTCCTTGGTCAGATGGCCGGGATCAGAACCCCGATTTGATCGACTCGAATTCCTCGATCATCCGTTCCCGCAATTCGTTGGTGGGGGGCGATTGCACGAAGAGGGGCGTCGTCACCGGGTCGACGTAAGCCGCCTTCAGCGCTTCGGCGGGGATTTCGGCCATGGCGGCATCGTTGGCCAGCGCATAGCCGATGGCGTCCAGGAGCGGCTGGGCCGAGGAATGCGCGAGGAGCGAGTTCATGAAGTCATAGGCCTTGTCTTCGCTTCCGGGGCCATCCTTGATGTTTACGAAGCCGCAATACCAGGTCGCGGCCCCCTCGGCGGGGGCGCGGTTGAAGCCGACGGGGAAGTTCTCGGCGGTCAGGATCGCCACCGGGTCGTTCCAGGACCAGGCGACCTGCACCTCGCCCGAGGCCATGAGCTGCGACAGTTCCGAGGGGTCGGACCAGTAGGCGCGGACGTTCGGGTGCACCTTGCGCAGCCAGTCGGCGGCGGCGGTGAACTGTTCGTCGGTCACATTGTCCCAGGAGGTCACGCCGGTGGCCATGAAGGCGAGCGACCAGACGTCGTCGGTGTTGTCCGGGAGCGCGATGCGGCCGGCATATTTGTCGGAGGCGAATATCTGGATCGAGGCCACGTCCTCGGCCGGGACCGTCTCGGCGTTGTAGGCGATGGCGGTATAGGCATAGTCGGTGGGCACGAACCAGACGCCCTGGTCATTGGTGAAGGGCTTGGTCAGGCGTTCGGGGATATTGGCGAATTCCGGGATCTTCGAGACATCCCAGGGTTCGATCAGGCCGGCATCCATGTAGCGCGGAACGGCAGCGGCGCAGGGGTGGACGACGTCGGCCTTGAAGCCGGAGGACACTTTCTGGAAGGCCTCGTCGTCGTCGGCGAAGAAGACGTAGCTGGGCTTTTCGCCGTTCTTGTCGACATAGGGTTGCAGCATGCCGTCGATTTCCCAGCCGGCCCAGTCGAGCACGGTCAGTTCGGGGTCGGCCGCATGGGCGGCTACAGTGAGTGCCAGGACCGAAGCGGCGCTGAACACGGAAAGGGAGAGACGGGTCATGAGTGCTCCTCTGCGCGACACGCGGCGGGTCCCGAAGGGCCCCCGGGTGTTCTTTTGTCGATGTGGAAGACCGGCCCCCTTGGCCCGGTCCATGGCGGAAAGGTGGTGGGGTCGGAAAAAAAGGACAAGGGGAAATTGCGGGAATCCGCGGCGGATGCGGAAGAAAGCGGCGCAAATCCCGGTGACGCGGCGGATGGGGCGGCGGAATCGGGCGATGGCGGGATGGCGGACGGGGTTGCGGCGGCGGGGCGGGGCGGATAGCGTGGCGGTCGAGGCCGGGACCCCCATGCAGGGCGCCCGGCTCTGGCCCGCAGAGAGACATCCGCGGGTCTGGCTGGAAGACCTGCCGCGGACCGGGATTTCCCGCCTCGCGTCGGGGCCATCCGGTCTGCGGCCCCAACAAGGAGCCGTCAGGTGGCGCTTGATCTAGACTTTGTCCGTTCGCAATTCCCGGCGTTCGCATCGCCGGTGCTTTCGTCGCATGCCTTCTTCGAGAATGCCGGGGGAAGCTATCCTTGCATGCAGGTGGTGGACCGGCTGACCCGGTTCTACCGCGACCGCAAGGTGCAGCCCTATGGGCCCTATCCGGGGGCCGAGGCCGGGGGGGCGGAGATGGACGAGGCGCGGGACCGGCTGGCGGCGATGATGGGGGTCCGCCGCGAGGAGGTGTCGTTCGGGCCCTCGACCAGCGCCAACACCTATGTGCTGGCGCAAGCGGTGCGGAAGTGGCTGGCGGGGACGGGCGGCGCGGTGGTGGTGACGAACCAGGACCACGAGGCGAACTCGGGCGTCTGGCGGCGGCTGGCGGAGGAGGGGATCGAGGTCCGCGAGTGGAAGCTGGACCCTGCCACCGGGTCGCTGGGGCTGGAGGCGCTGGGGGCGCTGCTGGCGGATGGCAAGGTGCGGCTGGTGTGCTTCCCGCAATGTTCCAACGTGATCGCCGAGATCAACGATGTGGCCGCCATCTGCGCGATGGCCAAGGCGGCGGGGGCGCGGACGGTGGTGGACGGGGTGAGTTATGCGCCGCATGGCTTCCCGGACATTCCGGTGCTTGGTTGCGATGTCTATCTCTTCTCGGCCTACAAGACCTTCGGGCCGCACCAGGGGATCATGGTTCTGCGCGAGACGTTCGGGTTCGAGCTGCCGGGGCAGGGGCATTTCTTCAACCACGGGGTGCTGTACAAGCGGCATACGCCTGCCGGGCCGGACCATGCGCAGGTCGCGGCCTGTGCGGGGATGGCGGATTACATCGACGCCCTGGCGGCGCGGCATGGGATCGGCGGGGATGCGGCGGCGCGGAATCGGGGGGTGCATGACCTGATGCGGGCGCAGGAGGTGGCGGTGATCCAGCCCTTGCTGGACTATCTGGGGCAGCGGAATGACGTGCGTCTCCTGGGGCCTCGGGAGGCCGGGCGGCGGGCGCCGACGGTTGCGGTGGAGCTGGATCGGGCTGCGGAGCCGGTGTCGGAGGAGCTGGGCCGCAACGGGATCGCCTGCTGGGCGGGGGATTTCTATGCCGTGCGGCCGCTGGAGGCCCTGGGGATCGACCGGGAAAAGGGGGTGCTGCGGATGTCGGCGGTGCACTATACCAGTGCCGAGGAGGTCAGCCGGTTGATCGCGGCGCTGGACCGGGTGCTGTGAGGGCAGCTTAACGGAGCGCTGGCGCGCAAGCCTTTGCGTTTGTCCCTGCGCGAAGAGTGCGCAGGGACGGTGTTGGGGGTTTTCCACCCCCGAGGATATTTGAGCAAATGTGAAAGGGATCGGGTGATCCGGGCTCGGAGACGTGGCGTATCGGTCCGATGGGAAAGGCTTGGGGAATGACCGACGGACCGTTGATCCTGTGGTTTCGTCGCGACTTGCGGCTCTCGGACCAGCCGATGCTGGCGGCTGCGGTGGCGTCGGGGCGTCCGGTGCTGCCGGTCTTCGTTCTGGACCCGGAGACCGAGGCTTTGGGCGCGGCGCCGAAATGGCGGCTGGGGTTGTCGGTCGAGGCCTTCGGCAAGGCGCTGGAAGGGGTTGGCCTGCGGCTGGTCTTGCGGCGAGGGCCGGCGCTGGCGGTGCTGCGGGGTCTGGTGGCCGAGACGGGGGCGGGCGGGGTCTGGTGGTCGCGGCTGTATGACCCCGCGAGCGTGGCGCGGGATACCGAGGTCAAGGCGGCGCTGAAGGGCGAGGGGATCGAGGCGCGGAGTTTCTCGGGACATCTTCTGCACGAGCCCTGGGAGGTGGAGACCGGGCAGGGCGGGTTCTACCGGGTGTTCACGCCCTATTGGAAGGCGATGCGGGGGATGGCGGTGGCGGCTCCGGCGGCGGCTCCGACGCGGTCGCGGGGGGTGGAGCGTTGGCCTGTGGGCGAGCGGCTGGCGGACTGGCGGCTGGGGGCGGCGATGAACCGGGGCGCGGCGGTGGTGGCCTGCTATCAGTCGGTGGGCGAGGCCGCGGCGCGGGAGAAGCTGGGGGATTTCCTCGAAGGGCCGGTCGATCGGTACAGTGAGATGCGGGATTTTCCGGGGGTCGCGGGAACCTCACGCCTGTCGGAGAACCTGACCTATGGCGAGATCGGCATCCGCGAGGTCTGGCATGCGGGCCTGCGGGCGCGGGCCGAGGGGCGGGCGGGGGCGGAGAGCTTCCTGCGCGAGCTGGCCTGGCGCGAGTTCAGCTCTCACCTGATGCATCACACGCCGAGGATCGTCAGCGGCAACTGGCGGGCGGAATGGGATGCCTTCCCCTGGCGCAGCGACAACCCGGAGGCGGAGCGCTGGCGGCGGGGGATGACGGGCGAGCCGCTGGTCGATGCGGCGATGCGGGAGATGTATGTCACGGGGACGATGCACAACCGGGCGCGGATGGTGGCGGCGAGCTATCTGACAAAGCATCTCATGACGCATTGGAAGGTCGGTCTGGACTGGTTCGCGGACTGCCTGACCGACTGGGACCCGGCGGCGAATGCGATGGGCTGGCAATGGGTGGCGGGGTCCGGGCCGGATGCGGCGCCCTATTTCCGCATCTTCAACCCGGCGGGGCAGGCGGAGAAGTTCGACGCGGAGGGACGCTATCGCCGCCGCTTCGTCGCGGAGCTGTCGCAGGCGCCGGGACCGGAGGCGATGGCCTTCTTCGAGGCCGTGCCGCGGTCTTGGGGGTTTGCACCGGGGCAGGCCTATCCCGCGCCGGTTGTCGACCTTGCCGAGGGGCGGGCGCGAGCCCTTGCGGCGTATGGCGCAGGAAAGGCTTGAGCGACGGCCCGACTTTGGTGAAACTGTCGCGAGCGACAGAGACCCAGGGGGGTGGGCCGATGGACGTGCTGACGACGGTGAAGGGACAGGCCGACCTGCCGCGCTGGTTTCCCACGGTCTTCGAGATCGCCGGACGGCTGGGCGAGGGGCGGCTTGACTTCGTGATGCCCGATGGCCGCAGGTTCCGCGCCGAGGGCAGGGCTCCGGGCATCGCGGCAGAGATCACGGTGCAGCATCCGGACCTTTTCGCGCGGCTTTTGCGCGAGGGCGACCTGGGCTTCTGCGATGCCTATCTGGACGGCTGGTGGACGACGCCCGACCTGCAAGCCTTTCTCGACCTGATCCAGCTGCCGGTGAACACGCTGGTCGGCGACGGCTTTCCCGGCCTGAGGTTGGTCCGGGCCTATGAGCGGCTGCGGTTCTGGATGCAGTCGAACTCGAAGCGGCAGGCGAAGAAGAACATCGCCCATCACTACGACCTGGGCAACGAGTTCTACCGGCTGTGGCTGGACGAGACGATGACCTATTCCTCGGCGATCTTCCAGAATCCGCAGGAAAGCCTGGAATCGGCGCAGCGGCGCAAATACGCCAGCATGATCGACCAGATGGGGGCCCGGGCGGGCGAGCATGTGCTGGAGATCGGCTGCGGCTGGGGGGGGTTCGCCGAATTCGCGGCGCAGGAGCGAGGGCTTCGGGTGACGGCGCTGACCATCAGCCAGGCGCAGCACGATTTCGCGGTGGAGCGGATCGCGCGGGCGGGGCTGGCGGATCGGGTGGAGATCCGGTTGCAGGATTATCGCGACGAGCGGGGCAGCTACGACGGGATCGCCAGCATCGAGATGTTCGAGGCGGTGGGCGAACGCTACTGGCCGGTCTATTTCGACGCGGTGCGCGAGCGGCTGAAGCCGGGGCGGAATGCCACCTTGCAGATCATCACGGTCGCGGACGCGCGCTGGCAGCTTTACCGGCGGGGAGTGGATTTCATCCAGAAGCACATCTTTCCGGGGGGGATGCTGCCCGCGCCCTCGGTGCTGCGGGCCGAGGTGGTGAAGGCGGGGCTGCGGGTCAAGGGAACCATCGAGTTCGGCGAGAGCTACAGCCTGACGCTCAGGCGCTGGCACGAGACCTTCACCGCCCGCTGGGCCGAGGTGAAGTCGCTGGGCTTCGACGACCGTTTCAAGCGGATGTGGGATTTCTACCTCGCCTCTTGCGCGGGCGCATTCCAGGGTGGAAACTGCGACGTGACGCAGATCACGGTGACGCGTCCCAGCTGAGGGGCTTCGAATGCCGACACCCATGCCGACCGGTGCCAAGCTGATGGCCGCAGCGAGTTTTGCGGTCGTGGGCTGGGTGCTGGCGAATTTCTACGCAATGAACATGCCCGACGCCTCTGCTGCCGGCCCGATCCGCGAGGTTGCGGCGCTGGTGGGCGCGATCACCGGCTGGAAAGTCATGGGACCGGCGGTCGGCAAGGGCTATGTCGAGGCGGCCGGCGCCGGGGTCAGGACCGCGATCGTGCTGGCCGTCGCGGCGCTGTTCCTGCTCGCGCTGGCCGAAATGCTCGATAACTCGGTCAAGATGCGCTATGACGGCGCGCTGGAGGCGCTGCTGGACATATTCCAGACGATGGCGCGGCGCTCGGGTGCGCTGTTGTCGGTGGGGGTGTTCGGGACGATTCTGTTCGGTGGCGTGCTGGGCGGGCTTCTGACCGAGAACGCCGGTCGGCGCTGGAAGTAGCATGTCCCTGGCGGATGCCATGGCCCCCGAGCTGCGGGACGCGGTGCTGGGCGATGCCCGGGGGCCCGAGGCCGAAGCGCGCGCGGGATTCTATCTGGCGGTGATCGGGGCGGCGCCGGACCGGCCGGGGCCGGAGGAGTTGGCGCTGGCCGGGCTGGTGATGCGGGCTTGGGGCCGGATTCCGGCGGAAGCGGTCGCGCGCCGCCTGCCGTCCCTGCGGGTGGAGGCGGCGAGCCGGGTGCGCGCGGCCGGGGCTGCGGGGCGAGGACTGAGGGTCGGCAGCGGCGAGGTGGAGACGGGCCGGGTCGAGCCGTCGCATGCGGGGTTCTTCGGGCTGGATGTGCACCGGCTGCGGCACCGGCGCTTCGACGGGGGGATGAGCCCCTGGCTGGCGCGCGAGGTCTTCGTGGTGGGCGATGCGGTGACGGTGCTGCCCTATGATCCGCTGCGCGACCGGGTGTTGCTGATCGAACAGATGCGGATGGGGCCGCTGGGGCGGGGCGATCCCTTGCCTTGGCAACTGGAGGCGATCGCGGGGCGGATAGACCCGGGCGAGACGCCGGAAGCGGCCGCGCGGCGCGAGGCGGTGGAGGAGGCGGGGCTGGTGCTGGGCGCGCTGGAGAAGGTGGCGGAATATTATCCGACGCCGGGGGCGGTGACGGAGTATCTGTATTCCTACGTCGCGCTCTGCGACCTGCCGGACGGGGTGGCGGGGGTCTTCGGCGCGGCGGAGGAGGCGGAGGATATCAAGGGGCATCTCCTGTCCTTCGACCGGTTGGTCGAGGTGATGGCGGCGGGGGAGATCGGCAATGCGCCGTTGTTGCTTACGGTTCTGTGGTTGCAGCGGGAACGGCGGCGGTTGCGGGGGTAGGGGGCGGTGGGTTTCACCCACCGTCCGTCAGAGGTTCAGGCTGACCCAGGCGCCGTTGCGGGCGGACGACCGCGCGCAGGCGTCGACGAAGGCCACACCTTCGAGCCCCTCTTTCAGGCCGGGGAAAGTGGTGCCTGCGGGCACCGGCTCACCGGCCTTGGCGGCGCGGATGGCGCGGGCGGCCTCGGTGTAGATGTTGGCGAAGCCTTCCAGGTAGCCCTCCGGGTGGCCGGGGGGCACGCGGGTGACGCGGGAGGCTTCGGGGCCTGATCCGGCGCCGCCGCGGGTGATCTTGCGTTTCTCCTGCCCGAAGGGGGTGAACCAGAGATAGTTCGGGTCTTCCTGCGCCCATTCCAGCCCGCCCTTGCTGCCGTAGATGCGCAGGCGGAGGCCGTTCT
Organism: Tabrizicola sp.; assembly: GCF_016793705.1. Lineage (GTDB taxonomy): Bacteria > Pseudomonadota > Alphaproteobacteria > Rhodobacterales > Rhodobacteraceae > Tabrizicola. The sequence continues at coordinate 38,004 of NZ_JAEULO010000024.1, read as the reverse complement.
CGTTGCCCGGCGCGACCTGGCTGCACCAGAGCATCCCCTTGGCACCACCCTGGTAGCGCATGAGCACATGACCGTTGTCGTCCACCCGGCGACCGGGGACGAACGACGAGAGGTCGGCGGCGAGCGTGTCGAGCGTGAGGCCGGAGACAAAGTTCGCCAGATTGAAGGCATGGGTGCCGATGTCGCCGGTCGAGCCGCCAACACCGGAGCGGGCGGGGTCTGTGCGCCATTCGGCCTGCTTGTTGTCCACCGCTTCGGTCAGCCAGTCCTGCACGTATTCGACGTTGACGAGGCGGATCTCGCCGAGGTCGCCCGCAGCGATCATCGCCTTGGCCTGCCGGACCATCGGGTAGCCGGTGTAGTTGTGGGTCAGCGCGAAGACCACGCCGGAGGCCTCGGCGGCTTTCGCGAGCTTCTTCGCCTCTGGGAGCGTCGCGGTCAGGGGTTTGTCGCAGATCACATGGATGCCGCGCTTCAGGAACTGCATCGCGACGGGGGCGTGCATGTGGTTGGGGGTGACGATGGCGACGGCGTCGATGCCGTCCTTGCGGCGGGATTCCCTGGCAGCCATCTCGGCGAAGGAGGTATAGGCGCGGGGGACGCCAAGGTCCTGTGCCGAGGCGAGGGCCTTTTCCGGGTTGGAGGAGAAAGCGCCTGCAACCAGTTCATATTGATCATCAATCCGCGCGGCGATGCGGTGGACGGCGCCGATGAAGGCATCGCGTCCGCCGCCGACCATGCCGAGGCGAAGGCGTTCGGGGCGGGCGGTATGGGCGGCGTCGATCATTGGGTCACTCCAGTCCAAGCATGCGTCTGTTAGCGGCAACATCAGTACCCGCATCCGCGAAATCGTCAAAGGCCTTCTCGGTCACGCGGATGATATGGGCGTCAACGAAGGCCGCGCCTTCGCGGGCGCCGTCCTCGGGGTGTTTCAGACAGCATTCCCATTCCACCACCGCCCAGCCATCGAAACCGTATTGGGTGAGCTTGGAGAAGATGCCGCCGAAATCCACCTGCCCGTCGCCGGGGGAACGGAAGCGGCCCGCGCGGTCGACCCAGCTCTGGAAGCCGCCGTAGACGCCCTGGCGGCCGGTCGGGTTCAGCTCTGCATCCTTGACGTGGAACATGCGGATGCGATCGTGGTAGATGTCGATATGCTCAAGGTAATCAAGATGTTGTAGGATGTAGTGCGAGGGATCGTAGAGCATGTTGGCGCGGGGATGTCCCTTCACGCGATCCAGGAACATCTCATAGCTGATGCCGTCGTGCAGATCCTCGCCGGGGTGGATCTCGTAGGCGACGTCGATGCCGCAATCCTCGGCATGGTTCAGGATCGGCAGCCAGCGGCGGGCGAGCTCTTCGAAGGCTTCCTCGACCAGTCCCGCCGGGCGCTGTGGCCAGGGGTAGAGGTAGGGCCAGGCCAAGGCGCCGGAGAAGGTGGCATGGGCGGAAAGGCCGAGGTTCTTCGAGGCGGTCAGCGCCTTCTTCACCTGGTCCACCGCCCATTCCTGCCGCGCCTTGGGGTTGCCGCGCACGGACGGGGCGGCGAAGCCGTCGAAGGCGGTGTCATAGGCGGGGTGAACGGCGACGAGCTGGCCTTGCAGATGGGTGGACAGCTCTGTCACCTGAAGCCCTGCCTCCTTCGCAATTCCCTTGAACTCGTCGCACCAGGTCTTTGACGTGGCTGCCTTTTCCAGATCGAACAGCCGCCCGTCCCAGGAGGGGACCTGCACGCCCAGATAACCGCAATCGGCGGCCCATTGGGTGATTGACGCCCATGAGTTGAATGGCGCCGTGTCGCCTGCGAACTGCGCGAGAAACAGGGCCGGGCCCTTGATCGTCTTCATGCTTGGTCTCCTTTATCCGGCGCCGAGGCCGGTTTCCACCTGAACCGGGATTTCCAGCCGCTGGCGTTCGGTCCAGTCGCGCTTCTCGACCGCCGCAACCAGGGCCTTCGCCAGGAAATCACCGGCATGGCCCACATCTTCACGCACGATGATGATATCGCGGCGGAACCGGCGCAGCAGGGCGATGGCTTCCTTGCCCACCACGTCGAAATCGAGGCCCAGCACACGGCCGACGCGTTCTGCCCCGGCAATCGCCGCCATTCCGGCGGTGGTCGAACCGACGAGGATGCCGTCGGGCGGGTCCGGTTGCAGGAAGCGGGCGTGAACCGCGGCATCCACCGCATCGCCGCCGCTGTCGGAGTTGATGGTCTCGGCCAGCTCGAACGACAGGCCGCGCCGCGCCGCTTCATCAGAGAAGCCGTGGATCATGTGGCGGGCATACATATGCGCCTGCGGCGGGGCGACGAGGAACAGTCGCCTGCGCCCGCGCTCGGACATGGCGCGGACGCCGAGGCGGCCGAAAGCCTCGTTGTCGAAGTCGAAGTAGATGTGGTCGATGCCCATCGCGGTCCGGCCATGCGCGGCGAAGGGGAAGCCGTGGTCATGCATGTAGCGGATGCGGGGGTCGTCTTCCTTGGTCTGGTTCAGGATGATGCCGTCGGCGCTGCCCGTCTCGACGATGTAGCGGATCGGCTCCATCGGGTCCTGGTCGGGGAAGAAGGGCATGACGACCAGATGGTAGGCCGTGCCGCGCAGCGCGTTGGCGATCGAGTAGATCAACCGCGAGGTGTGGTTCATCACATCGGTTTCGGTCGACAGCACCAGCGCGATGACATTGGTCTTGCCGGTGCGCAGGCGGACGCCCGCGCGGTTCGGGCGGTAGCCGAGGCGGGCGGCGGTTTCGCGCACGCGGCGCTTGGTTTCCTCGCCGATATCGGGGGCGTCCTTCAGGGCGCGCGAGACGGTGGCGACGGCCAGGCCTGTCGCGACGGCGATGGTCTTGAGCGTGGGGCGCTCGGGCTCCGAATCGGTGGTCGGGAGCGGGACGCGATCAGCGGGCGGCGGCATGGTCGCCCTCCTCTTTCGCGCGGGATGAGCCGGGGAGGGGCGGAATCCCGGCAGCTGATTCGGATGGTAGCGCTATCTTCGCGGGCGCAGAAACCACCCGAACCGGGCAGGGGGGAATTGCCAGTCGGCGGGGCAGGTTGGCGAAGATTTGGCGCTGCGGCATCGGTCTGGTCTGGCCCGGTTTTCCGGCCCGAAAGGCGCGGATCATCGGCCCATGAAAACTTCTGCGCGGGGCGGCGACAAGCGAAAAGATCGGTTGATCGGTAAATCTATAACGTTATAGGCTGTTTCTATAACGTTATAGAAAACCGGGAGGAACGGATGAAGCTGACGAAACTGACGGCGGCGCTTTGTGCTTCGGTGGCGATGCCCGCCATGGCGACAGAGCTTGAAGTCACGCATTGGTGGACGAGCGGCGGCGAGGCGGCGGCGGTGGCGGAGCTGGCCAAGGCCTTCGACGCTTCGGGCGACAAATGGATCGACGGCGCCATCGCGGGCGGGGGCGGCACGGCGCGTCCGATCATGATCAGCCGGATCACCGGGGGCGACCCGATGGGTGCGACCCAGTTCAACCACGGCCAGCAGGCGCTGGAACTGGTCGAGGCCGGGCTGATGCTGGACCTGACCGACGTGGCCGAGGCGAACAACTGGAAAGAGATCGTCTATCCGCCAAGCCTGCTGGATGCCTGCACCGTCGACGGCAAGATCTATTGCGCGCCGGTGAACATCCACTCGCCGGAATGGCTGTGGCTGTCGAACAAGGTCTATGAGGACATCGGGATTCCGGTTCCGAAGGACTGGAACGAGTTCGTGGCGACCGCCCCGCAGGTGGAAGCGGCGGGCAAGATCCCGCTGGCCTTGGGCAACCAGCCCTGGCAGTCGAACCTGGCTTTCGGCGCGATGCAGATCGCCGTGGCCGGGCTTGACGCCTGGAAGGCGGTGAACGTCGACAAGAACATGGATGTCGCGGCCGGTCCGGAATATGCCAAGGTCTTCCAGGCGGCGGCGGATGCCCGGAAACTGGCGGCGAAGTCGACGGTTCAGGACTGGAACCAGGCGACCAATCTGGTGATCACCGATGAAGCCGCCGGGCAGATCATGGGTGACTGGGCACAGGGTGAATTCCAGGTGGCGAACGAAGTGGCCGGCAAGGACTATACCTGCCTGCCGGGCCTGGGCCTGAACGAGTACATCTCGACCGGTGGTGACGCCTTCTACTTCCCGAAACTGGACGATCCCGAGAAGGAAGCTGCCCAGAAGCGTCTGGCCGCGCTGCTGGTCAGCCCGGAAGTCCAGGTGGCCTTCAACCTGAAGAAGGGCTCGCTGCCGATCCGTGGCGACATCGACCTGTCGGCGGCCAACGACTGCATGAAGAAGGGTCTGGAAATCCTGGCCGGCGGCAACATCGTCCCCTCGGGCGACATGAACTGGAACCCGGACGTGCAGAAGCAGGCCGAAGACCTGATGGTGGAGTTCTGGAAGTCGGACATGCCGGCCGAGGAAGCCCAGGCGAAATGGGTGGAAATCCTGAAGTCGGGCCTCTGAGACCGGCTTGACCACCGGGGGCTGTCCGGCGACGGACGGCCCCTTTTCTACCTGAAACCGGGGGCAGGAACCGATGGCAGAAGCGCGCGGGCGGGCGCGGTGGACCCGCAACATCAGTGCGAAGATCGCGGCGATCCCGATGATCGCGACGGCGCTGGTGGTCTTCCTGGGCGGCACGATCTGGACCGTCGTCTATTCCTTCACCAACTCCAAGCTGCTGCCCAAGGCGAATTTCGTCGGCTTCGACCAGTACGAGCGGCTGTGGGCCACCAGCCGCTGGACGATCTCGATCCAGAACCTGATGTTCTACGGGGTCATGTCGCTGGTCTTCACCGTGGTGATGGGCTTCATCCTGGCGGTGCTGATGGATCAGAAGATCCGGCACGAGGACACGTTCCGCACCATCATGCTCTATCCTTTCGCGCTGTCCTTCATCGTGACCGGGCTGGTCTGGCAATGGATCCTGAACCCGCAGTTCGGCATTCAGGGCGTGGTGCGGGACTGGGGCTGGGAGAGCTTTACCTTCGACCCGCTGAACAACCCGCAGACGGTGCTGTACGGACTTCTGATCGCGGGGCTGTGGCAGGGCACCGGCTTCGTGATGTGCCTGATGCTGGCGGGGTTGCGCGGCATCGACGAGGATATCTGGAAAGCCGCCCGGGTCGACGGGATCCCGACCTGGAAGACCTATGTGGTTGTGATCATCCCGATGATGCGGGCGGTCTTCATCACCACGCTGGTGATCGTCGCCAGCGGCATCATCCGGCTTTACGACCTGGTGGTGGCGATGACCTCCGGCGGGCCAGGGGGTAACGCCTCCCAGGTCCCGGCGATGTATGTCTATGACTACATGTTCCAGGCGCAGAACCTGGGGCAGGGGTTCGCGGCCTCCACGATGATGCTGCTTTCTGTGCTGATCGTGCTGATCCCCTGGGCCTATCTGGAATTCGGAGGCAAGAAGCATGGCTGACGCTTCCATGACCCGATCCGCCGCGATGGCCGGGCCCCGCGGCGCCAAGCCGCGCAAGACGCTCTCTCCCCGCAACATCATGCTGTACGGCACGCTGATCGTGGTCTGCCTCTATTACCTCCTGCCGCTCTGGGTGATGGTGATGACCAGCCTGAAGGGGATGCCCGAGGTGCGGCTGGGCAACATCTTCTCGCCCCCGGTCGAGTTCACCTTCCAGCCCTGGGTCAAGGCCTGGAAGGAGGCTTGCACCGGGCTTAACTGCGACGGGCTTTCGCGGGGCTTCTGGAATTCGGTCATCATCACCGTGCCCTCGGTGGTGTTGTCGATCGCCATCGCCAGCGTGAACGGCTACGCGCTGATCAACTGGCGCTTCAAGGGGTCGGACATCTTCTTCACCATCCTGATCTTCGGGTCGTTCATCCCCTACCAGATCATGCTTTATCCCATCGTCATCCTGCTGCGCGAGGCGGGGATCTACGGTACGCTCTGGGGTCTTGTCATCGTGCATACGATCTTCGGGATGCCGATCCTGACGCTGCTCTTCCGCAACTATTTCAGCGCGATCCCGGAGGAACTCTTCAAGGCCGCGAGGGTGGATGGCGCGGGGTTCTGGGGCATCTACTTCCGCATCATGCTGCCGATGAGCCTGCCGATCTTCGTCGTCGCGCTGATCCTGCAAGTCACCGGCATCTGGAACGACTTCCTCTTTGGCGTGGTCTTCACCAAGCCCGACCTCTACCCGATGACGGTGCAGTTGAACAACATCGTCAACTCGGTGCAGGGGGTGAAGGAATACAACGTCAACATGGCCGCGACGCTGCTGACCGGGCTGGTGCCTCTGGTGGTCTATTTCGTCTCGGGGAAACTCTTCGTCCGCGGTATCGCCGCCGGTGCCGTGAAAGGCTGATGCATGGGAAACTCGATTGAAGTCAAGGATCTGACGCTGAACTTCGGGTCGATCTCGGTCCTGAAGAACATGAACCTCGACGTGGCGGAGGGGGAGTTCGTGGTGCTTCTGGGGCCGTCGGGCTGCGGGAAGTCGACGCTGCTGAATTGCCTCGCGGGGCTTCTCGACATCACCGACGGGCAGATCTGGATCAAGGGCAAGAACGTGACCTGGGCCGAGCCGTCGGAGCGGGGGATCGGCATGGTCTTCCAGTCCTATGCGCTTTACCCGCAGATGACGGTGCGGGGGAACCTTTCCTTCGGGCTGAAGAACGCGAAGGTGCCACAGGCCGAGATCGACAAGCGGATCGCGCGGGCGGCGGAGATCTTGCAGATCCAGCCGCTTCTGGACCGGAAGCCGGCGGCCTTGTCGGGCGGGCAGCGGCAGCGGGTGGCGATCGGGCGGGCTTTGGTGCGGGACGTGGATGTGTTCCTGTTCGACGAGCCGCTGTCGAACCTCGACGCCAAGCTGCGCAGCGAATTGCGGGTGGAGATCAAGCGCCTGCACAACCAGCTGGGCAACACGATGGTCTATGTGACCCACGACCAGATCGAGGCGCTGACGCTGGCGGACCGCATTGCGGTGATGAAGGGCGGCGTGATCCAGCAACTTGCAGAGCCTTTGGAAATCTACAACCGCCCGTCGAACCTGTTCGTGGCGGGCTTCATCGGCAGCCCCTCGATGAATTTCCTGAAGGGCAGGACGGTGGAGGGGGGCAGGGCCTTCCAGTTCGGGGCGACGAAGATCGACCTGGCGGGCTATGACGGGGGCGCGGTGCTGGAGCGCGACCAGGCGATCCTGGGGGTCAGGCCCGAGCATATCACCGTCTCGACCTCGCCCCTGTCCGGCCCGTCGATCCCGGCGGAGGTGGAGATCGACGAGCATCTGGGGGCCGACAGTCTTTTGTGGCTGAAGGCGGAAGGGGCGAACCTGAGCGTGCGGGTGCCGGTCGAGGGGCGGTTGCCGCCGGGCACGAAGGTGCATCTGGGGCTGGATATCCCCAAGGCGTCGCTCTTCGACGCGAAGACGGAACAGAGGATCTGAGGGATGCTCGACCTGGCGGGGCGCTGGACGCTTTCGGATGAAAGCGGCGCCCATAACGTTGCCATGGACCTGCCCGGGGACGGGATCACCGCGCTGGCGAAGGCGTGGGTGATCCCGGAGCCGTATTGGGGGCGGAGCGAGTATGATTGCCGCTGGGTGGCCGAGCGGGATTGGGTGGCGCGGCGGGTGTTCCGGCACGACGGGTCGGCGGCAGAGCTGGTGGTCGAGGGGCTGGACACGGTGGCCGAGGTGCGGCTGAACGGAGTTCTGGTCCTGTCGGCGGCGAACCAGCACCGGCGCTGGCGTGTGGATGTGTCGTCCGCGCTGACGGCGGGCGAGAATGCGGTCGAGATCCTGTTCCGCTCTCCGGTCCGCGAGGCGGCGGCTCGGGCGGCGCGGATGCCCTTCCCGATCCCCTACCAGCAGGTCAACGGGCCGATCCCGCACGCGAACATGCTGCGGAAACAGCAGTGCGACTTCGGCTGGGACTGGAACATCGCGCTGGGGGTCTTCGGAGTTTCCGGAGCGATCCGGCTGGAGGCGGCGGGTCCTCGGATCGGGGATGTGCTGGTGGATCAGGTGCATTCTCCGGGGCAGGTCGAGGTGCGGCTGCGGGTTCATGCGACGTCTGAGGAGGTGACGGCAAGTCTCTGCGGAGTATGGCAAACTGCGCCTGTGGTTGGCGGCATGGCCGACCTGGCGCTGGTCATCCGTGACCCGGTGCTGTGGTGGCCCGCGGGCCAGGGCGCGCAGGCGTTGCACGAACTGGTCCTGACGGGCGGCGGGTCGACAGCAGTCAGGAGGATCGGGCTGCGGGACATGGCGCTGGTCAGCGAACCGGACGCAGCGGGGCGCTCCTTCGGAATGCGGGTGAACGGGCGGGCGGTCTTTGCCAAGGGGGCAAACTGGATACCGGCGGATGCGCTGTTCGGGCGGATCACGCCGGATGCGGTGCGGGGCCTTCTGCAATCCGCCGTTGATGCGAACATGAACATGATCCGCATCTGGGGCGGCGGGCGCTATGAGCCGGACTGGTTCTATGACCTCTGCGACGAGTTGGGCCTGATGGTCTGGCAGGACTTCATGTTCGCCTGCCATCTCTATCCCTCCACCCCGGAGTTCCTGGCGGAGGTCGATGCCGAGGTTCGGGATGTGGTGGGGCGGATCAGCCACCATGCCTGCATCGCGCTCTGGTGCGGTGACAACGAGTTGATCGGCGCGCTGACCTGGTTTCCCGAGTCCCGCAAGGACCGGGACCGCTATCTGGTGAACTACGACCGGCTGAACCGCGCGGTGGAGGCGGCGCTGCTGGCTGTGTTGCCGGGGGCGAACTGGTGGCCGTCGTCGCCCTCGCCGGGGCCGCTGGCGTTCGGGGATGCCTGGCATGACGACTCCAGTGGCGACATGCATTTCTGGAGCGTGTGGCACGAGGGGCGGGACTTCGATCATTATCGGGACGTAAGCCCCCGGTTCTGTTCGGAGTTCGGCTTCCAGTCCTATCCCTCGCTCTCGGCGATCAAGCGGTTTGCCGAGCGCAAGGACTGGAACATCGCCAGCCCGGTGATGGAGAGCCATCAGAAGAACCCCGGCGGGAACGCGCGGATCGCCGAGACAATGTTCCGCACTTTCCGCTTCCCGGTGGATTTCCCGAATTTCGTCTACCTGAGCCAGGTGCAGCAGGGGCTGGCGATCAAGACTGCCGTCACCCATTGGCGGAGCCTGAAGCCGCATTGCATGGGGGTGCTCTACTGGCAGCTGAACGATACCTGGCCGGTGTGCTCCTGGTCGAGCCTGGATCACGGCGGGAACTGGAAGCTGCTGCACCACATGGCCGCTCGGTTCTATGCGCCGGTGACGGTCGTGGCGGTGCCGGTGGACGGGGGCATTGAGCTTCGGGCGGTGAATGACCGGGCCGAGGCGGTGACGATCACCGTCATGGCGCGGGCAGCTGCGATGGATGGGACGGTGCGAAAGCTGGCGGAGGCGGTGGTCACGGTGCCGACTGATGCGGCGGTGCCGGTGCTCACGGTGGCCCCGGGCGCATTGCGGGCGGATGAGGTGCTGGCCTTCGTCTGGTCGGGCGATGCGCAAGGCGGGGACGTCCATGCGCCGAAGCCATGGAAGGCCTATGACCTGCTGCCGTCAGGCCTGACGGCAGACATCCAGCGCGAGAACGATGTCTGGAAATTGACATTGCAGGTCAACGCACTCTCCCCCTTTGTTGCAGTGGAATCTGAAGTTCCGGGACGCTTCTCCACCAACGCCGTCACGCTGTTCCCCGGCCACCCGGCCACGATCACCTTCACCCCCGAGGACCCCTCGACGGTGCCCGTCTTCACCCTCCGCGATCTCCATTCCGCCACCTATGGCGGCTGACGAAAGGTAATCCCATGTTCAGCTATCAGCTTTATTCCTCGCGCAACTTCGGGCCGATGTCGAAGACCTTCGAAATGGTCGCGCAGGCGGGCTATACCGCCGTCGAAGGCTATGGCGCGCTTTATGCCGACGATGCGGCGGTGGCGGCGACCCAGGAGGGGCTCAAGGCCACCGGGCTGACCATGCCGACTGGACACTTCGGCCTGCAGCAGCTGGAGACCGAGGTCGACAAGGTGCTTGGCATCGCCAGGGCGTTGAAGATGGAGCGGCTGTACTGCCCCTATGTCCTGCCCGAAGACCGGCCCGCGGACGTGGCCGGTTGGACGGCCTTCGGGGAACGGTTGCAGAAGGCGGGGGCGCCCTACAAGGCGGCGGGCTACGGCTTCGGCTGGCACAACCACGACTTCGAGTTCAAGCCGCTGGCCGATGGCTCGATGCCGCAGGACCGCATCTTCGAGGGTGGGCTGGGGCTCGAATGGGAGATGGACGTCGCCTGGGTGATCCGGGGCGGGGCCGACCCGCTGGTCTGGATCGACAGATACAAGGACCGGATCACTGCGGCCCATGTGAAGGACATCGCCAACGCCGGTCAGAACAAGGACGAGGACGGCTGGGCGGACGTGGGGCACGGCACGGTGGACTGGAACACGATCATGGCCGCGCTGCGGAAGATCGGGGTCAAACACTTCGTCATGGAACATGACAACCCGAAGGACGACGCGCGGTTCGCGGCCCGCTCCATCGCCTCGGCCAAATCCTTCTGAGGACAAGAAAAATGGCAAACCTGGGTATCGGTATCATCGGCTGCGGCAATATCTCGACCAGCTACCTGCGGCTGGCGCCGCTGTTCAAGGGGCTGGAGGTGCGGGCAGTCGCCGATGTGAACATGGAGGCCGCAAAGGCGCGGGCCGAGGAGTTCAACGTGAAGGCGCAGTCGGTCGACGACCTGCTCGCCAACCGGGAGGTGGATGTGGTGATCAACCTCACCATCCCCGACGCGCATTACGCGGTGACGAAGCGCATCCTGGAGGCGGGCAAGCACGCCTATTCGGAAAAGCCGCTGGTCCTGACGCTGGAGGAGGGGGTGACGCTGCGCGACCTGGCCCGCGCGAAGGGCCTGGCGGTGGGCTGCGCGCCCGACACCTTCCTGGGCGGCGCGCACCAGCAGGCCCGGGCCGTGCTGGACGAGGGGCGGGTGGGCACGATCACCGCCGGTTCCGCGGCGGTGCTCAACCACGGGATGGAGCACTGGCATCCGAACCCCGACTTCTTCTTCCTGCCCGGTGCCGGGCCGATGCTGGACCTGGGGCCGTATTACGTCGCCGACCTGATCAACTTCCTCGGCCCGGTCGCCCGCGTGGGGGCGCTGACCTCTTCGGCGCAGGCGGAGCGGGTGATCTCGAACGGGCCGCGCGAGGGCGAGACGGTGCCGGTGAAGACGCCGACCAACATCCACGCGCTCTTGGAATTCCACAGCGGGGCGACGATCACCCTGTCGACCAGCTGGGATGTCTGGCATCACAAACGCAACCATTTCGAACTGTATGGCACGGAGGGCACGCTTTACGTCCCCGATCCGAACTTCTTCGGCGGCACGGTGGAGATCGGTGGCAAGGACGGCAGCCTGACCGAGCTGGACGCCTGGGACCACCCGTTCGGCGTGCCAAACCAGGAGCATCCGGATCGCGGTCCCTTGGCGAACTACCGGACCGCGGGGCTGGCCGACATGGTCGCGGCCTTGCAGGAGGGGCGCGATCCGCGCTGCTCGTTGGAGCGCGCGCTGCACGGGGTGGAGGTGATGACCGCCTGCCTGAAATCGGGCGAAACCGGGCAGTTCGTGACGCTGACCACGACCTGCACCCGGCCTGCCGCCTTGTCGCCCGAGGAGGCGCGGGCGCTTCTGCGCTGACGAACCGGCCTGCCCGGCCTCTCCCGCCGGGCGGGCCTTGCGGGCGGAGGGCGTGAGGGGGCCCTCCGCCCGACCCATGCGGGAGGGCCGTGCAGGAGGCTGAAGATGCTGGAAAACCCCGTGATCCGCGGCTTCAACGCCGACCCGTCCTTCTGCCGGGTGGGCGAGGACTATTACATCGCCACCTCGACCTTCGAATGGTATCCCGGCGTGCAGATCCACCACTCGCGCGACCTGGTGAACTGGCGGCTGGTGGCGCGGCCCCTGCGGCGGGCCAGTCAACTCGACATGCGCGGCAACCCCGACAGCTGCGGCATCTGGGCGCCCTGCCTGTCCCATGCCGACGGGCGGTTCTGGCTGGTCTATACCGACGTGAAGCGGCTGGATGGGGCCTTCAAGGACGCGCACAACTACATCGTCACCTGCGCCACGGTGGAGGGCGACTGGTCGGACCCCGTTTACGTCAATTCCTCGGGCTTCGACCCATCGCTCTTCCATGACCGGGACGGACGCAAGTGGTTCCTCAACATGCGCTGGAACCATCGCGGCAAGGGGACGGGGCTGAACCCCGCGCATGACGCCTTCGACGGGATCGAGGTGCAGGAATGGCACCCGGAGAGGGGGCTTCTGGGCGAGGTCACGACGATCTACACCGGCACGGACCTCGGCCTGACCGAGGCGCCGCATCTGTTCCGGCGTGGGGACTGGTATTACCTGACGACTGCCGAAGGCGGCACAGGCTATGACCATGCGGTGACGCTGGCGCGGTCGCGGGACATCCGGGGGCCCTATGAGACGCATCCGCAGAAACACCTGATCACCGCGCGGTTCGACCCGGAGAACCCCATTCAGCGGATGGGGCATGGGCAGTATGTCGAAGGCCATGACGGGCGGCACTGGCATTCATTCCTCTGCGGGCGGCCGCAGCAGGGGCCGCGCGGGCCGTTCTGCGCGACGGGGCGCGAAACGGGGTTGGCGGAGGTCGTGTGGCGGGACGATTGGCTGTGGCTGAAGGACGGGGGCGTGCTGCCTCCGGCCACCGTGGACCTGCCCATCGAGCGGAGGGCCGCCGACGCGGTGGATTATGGCTTCACTGGACCGGACTTGCCGGTCGATTTCCAGTGGCTGCGGACGCCCTATCCCGAGCGCATCTTCGCCCTGACCGGCAGCGCCCTGCGGCTGATCGGGCGGGAAAGTCTGGGGTCCTGGTTCGAACAGGCGCTGGTCGCCCGGCGGCAGGATGAACCAGCCTATGCGGCGGAGTGCGACCTCGTGGCCGATCCGCCGAACTGGCAGCGGGCGGCGGGGCTGATCACGTACTACAACCGGCACAAGTTCCATGCGGCGCTGGTGACGCGTGAGGCGGGCGAGCGGGTTGTGGTGCTGGTCTCCTGCCTCGGCGACTGGCCGGGCGAGGCGCTGACCTTCCACGGGCGGTTCCCGGTGGCGGAAGGCAAGGTCACGCTGGGGGTGACGGTGGACCGCGCCGTGCAGCGGTTCCGCGTGAACGGGGTGGCGGTGGGGCCGGAGCTGGATGCCTCGGTGGTGTCGGACGAAGGCGGGCGGGGCGAACATGCGAGCTTTACCGGGGCCTTCGTCGGGGTGGTCGCGCATGACCTGACCGGGCAGGGCTGGACGGCGGATGTGACCCGCTTCCGCTATGCGCCCAAAGCGGATTGAGGATTTGGGCGGGCGGATTTGATCAACTCTTGATTGCCGGGCCGATGCCGTCATAAAGGGGCGAAGCGGAAAGGGCCCCCGATGGACGCGGACAGCCGGAAGATACCCAGCCACGAGGTCACCTACGCGCGGCTGCGCGACATGATCCTCTTCGGGCATCTGGCCCCGGGCGCTCCGGTCACGATCCAGGGGCTGATCGCGGACCTTGGCGCGGGCATGACCCCGGTGCGCGAGGCGATCCGGCGGCTGACGGCCGAGGGTGCGCTTCTGCCGCAGGGCAACCGGCGGGTGGCGGTGCCTGAGCTGTCGGCCGAGATGCTGGAGCAGGTGGCCTTTGCCCGGCTGGCCATCGAGCCGAAGCTGGCGGAACTGGCAGCGCCGCGCCTGACACCGGCGCAGATCGACCGGCTGGAGGCGATCGACGGGGCAGTGAACCGGGCCATCGACGCAGGGAAGCTGCCGGATTACCTGGCGGCGAACCATGCCTTCCATTTTGCGCTGTACGAGGCGGCTGAGGCCCCCGTGCTCCTAGACCTCGCGCGGTCCCTGTGGCTGCGGGCGGGACCGAGCCTTCGGGCGGTCATCGACCGCTATGGCCGCGAGGTCGCGCCGGACCTGCACCGCGAGGCGCTTGCGGCGATGCGGGCGGGCGATGCCGGCGCGCTGGCCGAGGCGATCCGGCGCGACATCCAGCAGGGTCTGGACCATGTGCGGCAGGCCTTGGCCGAGGGGCACTGACGGTTGCAAAATCGAGCGCCTTGCGGCGCGAGACTTTTGTCTCGTCGTCGGGCTGCGCCTCCTCCTCGGGATGCCTCCGGCGGGGATACTTGGGCAAATGTGAAAGGGGCAGGGGTGCCCGGAAGAATTTGATCAAATTCCTTGAACGCCGCCGCGTTTGATCATATCCTTTCTGGAAAGCGGGGCATGAGGGCCCTGCCGATTCCGCGAGGGTTCCCCATGAACATGATCACCAACCACCTGCCGACCGCCGAGTTGCAGCGCCTGGACGCGGCGCATCACTTCCATCCCTTCACCGACAAGGCGGCGCTTGCGGCCAAGGGCGCGCGGGTGATCACCCGGGGCGAGGGCGTCTGGCTGACCGACAGCGAGGGCAACCGGATCATCGACGGGATGGCCGGGCTCTGGTGCGTGAACATCGGCTACGGGCGCAAGGAACTCGCCCAGGTCGCGGCGCGGCAGATGGAGGAGCTGGCCTATTACAACACCTTCTTCCAGACCACCCATGTCCCGGCCATCGCCTTGGCGGCGGAGATCGCCAAGCTGGCGCCGGGCGATCTGAACCATGTGTTCTTCGCGGGGTCGGGGTCGGAGGCGAACGATACCAACATCCGCCTGGTGCGGCGCTATTGGGACGTGATGGGCAAGCCCTGGCGCCGGACGATCATCGCGCGGTGGAACGGGTATCATGGGTCCACGATGGGTGGCGGTTCGCTGGGGGGGATGAAGCCGATCCATTCGCATGGCGGCATGATCGACGGGATCGAGCATATCGGCCAGCCCTACTGGTGGGGCGAGGGCGGGGACATGCCGGAGGACGAGTTCGGCCTGCTGCGCGCGCGGGAGCTGGAGGAGAAGATCCTGCAGGTCGGGCCCGACAACGTGGCGGCCTTCATCGGCGAGCCGGTGCAGGGGGCGGGGGGCGTGATCATCCCGCCGAAGACCTACTGGCCGGAAATCCAGCGGATCTGCGACAAGTACGGGATCCTGCTGATCGCCGACGAGGTGATCACCGGCTTCGGGCGGACGGGGAACTGGTTCGGGTCGGAGACCTTCGGGATCAGGCCGCATATCATGACCATCGCGAAGGGGCTGTCCTCGGGTTACGCGCCGATTGGCGGCAGCATCGTCTGCGACGAGGTGGCGGAGGTCGTCGGTGGTGGGGGCGAGTTCTTCCACGGCTACACCTATTCCGGACATCCGGTGGCCTGTGCGGTCGCGTTGGAGAACTTGCGGATCATGCAGGACGAGAAGATCGTCGAGCATGTCCGCGACGTGGCGCATCCCTATCTGAAGGAACGCTGGGAGAAGCTGGCCGAGCATGCGATGGTGGGTGAGGCGAAGCTCGTGGGGCTGATGGGGTCGATCGCGCTGACCCCGAACAAGGCGAAGCGGGCGGCCTTTGCCAGCGAGGCGGGGACGGTCGGCTTCAAGACCCGGGAGCGCTGCTTCGCCAACAACCTGATCATGCGGCATGTGGGGGACCGGATGATCATCGCTCCGCCGCTGGTGATCACTCCGGCCGAGATCGACGTCCTGGTCAGCCGTGCGAAGACGTCGCTGGACGAGGCCTACAAGATCGTCCAGGACGAGGGATTGTGGGTCGAGGCGTGAGCCTGTCCACGGTGGACAATCCGGGTAAACCCTGAGGAATCAGAGGCTTGCCTGCGGGCGTTCAGGAAATCTTAACACTTGCGGGGCGGCGCGTCTGACGGGGTCAGGCGCGCCGTTTGCCGTTGGTGGGATGCGACAATTCGGATTTACATATTGCATAGCTATGAAGCTTTAAATATGTATAGGTCAAACCCGGAGACCAATCCGCATGACCCGTACTTCCGCCTTGCTTCTGTCCGCCGTTCTGGGACTGGCCGCGCTGCCGGTCGGTGCCGAGCCTGTCACCTTGGCCCCGGTCACGGTGACGGAGTGGAAGGCGGTCTACGGCACGGTCGAGGCGCGGGATCGCAGCCCGGCGCGGGCGCGGATCGGCGGGGTGCTGGTCGCGCTGTCGGTGGCGGAGGGCGACGAGGTTCAGGCGGGGCAGGAGCTGGCGCGGATCGTCGATGACAAGCTGGATTTCCAGCTTGCGGCCCTTGCGGCGCAGAAGGAGGCGCTGGCGGCTCAGTTGGCCAATGCCGGGGCCGACCTGAAGCGCGGTGAGGAGCTGTTGAAGAACGGTGTCACCACGACGCAGCGGGTCGATGCGTTGCGGACGCAGGTGGATGTGCTGACCGGCCAGATCGCGGCGCTGGCGGCGCAGGCGGATGTGATCAGCCAGCAGGCCAAGGAAGGCGTGGTGCTGGCCCCGGTCGCGGGACGGGTGCTGGACGTGCCGGTGGCGAAGGGCGCGGTGGTGATGCCGGGCGAGGGGATCGCTGTCATCGGCGGCGGCGGGACCTATCTGCGCATCGCGGTGCCGGAGCGTCATGCGGGCGCCTTGAAGACCGGCGATGCGATTGAGGTTTCGGGTGTGGAGGGGAACCTTCAGGGCAAGCTTGCCCGGGTCTATCCGCTGATCGAGGGCGGCCGGGTGGTCGCGGATGTGGAGATCGCGGACCTGCCGGATACCTTCGTCGGCGCGCGGATGCTGGTGCGGCTGCCGGTCGGCGAGCGCGAGGCGCTCTTGGTGCCGAAGGCTGACCTCGTGACGCGCGGGGGGCTGGATTTCATCGGCGTGCAGGGGGCGGATGGCGCGGGGCTGCGGTCCATCGTGCCGGGTGCGGTGCAACTGGTGGACGGGGTCGAGATGGTCGAGGTGATCTCGGGCCTGTCGGCCGGGGATGTGGTGGTTCCCGCTGCCGAGGTGGGCCATGAGTGACAGGCACCCGCTGGGCATTGCCGGGGGGCTGACGCGGGCCTTCATCGGCTCGGCGCTGACGCCCTTGTTCATCCTTGCCGCGCTGGCGGCGGGGCTGGTCGCGCTGATCAGCCTGCCGCGCGAGGAGGAGCCGCAGATCTCGGTGCCGATGGTGGATATCCACGTCCAGGCGCCGGGGCTGAAGGCCGAGGATGCGGTCAAGCTGGTGACGGAACCGCTTGAGGTCATCGTCAAGGGGATCAACGACGTCGAGCATGTCTACTCCAATACCCGCGACGATGCGGCGATGGTCACGGCGCGGTTCGAGGTCGGCACGCGGGTCGAGGATGCGATCCTGCGGGTGCATGACAAGGTGCGGGCCAATATCGACCGGATTCCGGTGGGCATCCCGGAGCCGCTGATCGTGGGCCGGGGGATCGACGATGTGGCGATCCTGACGCTGACCCTGTCGGGCGAGGGGGTGAGCGCGAATGACCTGACGCGGATCGCGCGGACCTTGCAGACCGAGGTGGCGAAGACCGAGGATGTCGGGCTGACCTATCTGGTCGGCGATGCGCAGGATGCGATCCGGATCGAGCCGGACCCGGACCGGCTGGCCTTGTATGGCGTGACCTTGCAGCAACTGGCGGGGAAGGTGGCGCAGGCGAACCGGGTGCTGAACACCGGCAAGCTGCGCGACGGGGGCCAGATGGTCGACCTGGCGGCGGGGGAGACGCTGACCGCGCCCGCCGAGGTGGCGAACCTCTTGCTCACCACGCGGGACGGGCGGCCGATCTATGTCTCGGACGTCGCCGCCGTGCGCTACGTGGAGAATACGAAGGACACTATCGTCTCGCATCGGGCCAAGGGCGGGGCCGCTGGCCCGGCGGTGACGCTGGCGATTGCCAAGCGGGCGGGGGCCAATGCGGTGGTGGTGGCGGAGGCCGTGCTGCACCGGGTTCATGCGCTGGAACCGAAGCTGATCCCCGAAGGTGTGACGGTGACGGTCACGCGCGACTATGGCGAGACGGCGAATGAGAAGGCGAACGAACTGCTGTTCCATCTGGGGCTGGCAACGGTGTCGATCATCGCTCTGGTCTGGCTCGCGATCGGCTGGCGCGAGGCGGGGGTGGTGGCGATCGTCATTCCGGTGACGATCCTGCTGACGCTGTTTGCGGCCTGGGTGATGGGTTACACGCTGAACCGGGTGTCCTTGTTCGCGCTGATCTTTTCCATCGGCATCCTGGTCGATGACGCCATCGTGGTGATCGAGAACATCGACCGCCACTGGGGGCTGGACCGGACGAAATCGCGGGTGCAGGCGGCCATCGAGGCGGTGGCGGAGGTCGGCAACCCGACCATCGTGGCGACGCTGACGGTGGTGGCGGCGCTGTTGCCGATGCTGTTCGTGAGCGGGCTGATGGGGCCCTATATGTCTCCCATTCCGGCCAATGCTTCGGCGGCGATGATCTTCTCCTTCTTCGTGGCGGTGATCATCACCCCCTGGCTGATGGTGAAGATCGCGGGCCGGGCGGCGGGCGAGGGGCACGGGCACGGCGGGCATCATGGCGGCGCGCTGGGGCGGGCCTATGCGACGGTGGCGCGGCCGGTGCTGGCGACGAAAGGCCGGGCGCTGGGGTTCCTGCTGGTGACGGCGGCGCTGTCGTTCGGGTCGCTGGGGCTGCTCTATACCCGCGACGTGACGGTGAAGCTCTTGCCCTTCGACAACAAGTCGGAGCTGTCGGTGGTGATCGACTTGTCCGAGGGGTCCTCGGTCGAGGCGACGGACCGGGTGGCACGGGATGTGGCGGATGTGGTGCTGGGGCTGCCGGAGGTCACGTCGGTCCAGACCTATGCGGGGACGCCGGCGCCGTTCAATTTCAACGGGTTGGTGCGGCATTACTATATCCGCAGCGAGCCGCAGCTGGGGGAGGTGGCGATCAACCTGGTGGGCAAGGCGGACCGGGACCGGGAGAGCCATGACATCGCGCTGGACCTGCGGCAGCGGCTGGCGGGGCTTTCGGTGCCGGAGGGGACGAGCCTGAAGGTGGTGGAGCCGCCGCCCGGCCCGCCGGTGATCTCGACGCTCTTGGCCGAGGTCTACGGGCCGGATGCCAAGACCCGGCGGGAAGCGGCGGGGATGATCAGGGCTGCGTTCCAGGCGGTGCCGTTCATCGTGGACGTGGACGACAGTTTCGGGGTGCAGGCGCGGCGGTTGCGGGCGACCATTTCGACCGACGATCTGGAGTTCTACTCGGTGCAGGAAGCGGATGTATTCGACACGCTGGCGGCGCTGAACGGGGGGCAGGTGGTCGGCTATTCGCACCGGGGCGAGGGGCGCTTGCCGATCCCGCTGGTGGTGGGGCGCGACAAGGCGGACCGGGTGCTGGACGAGCGCTTCCTGACGACGCCCATTCCGGCCAATGCCTTGCCGGGCGCGCGGGGGGTGGTGGAGCTGGGCGACGTGGTGACGGTGGGTGAGGAGGCGGCGAGCTTTCCGGTCTTCCGGCACAACGGCCGGGATGCCGAGATGGTGACAGCGGAACTGGCGGGGGATTTCGAGGCTCCCTTGTATGGGATGCTGGCGGTGGCCGAGCGGATCGAGGCGATGGACTGGCCGGAAGGCACCAAGCCGGAGATTTCGCTGCATGGGCAGCCGGAGGATGAGAGCCGGGTCACTCTGCTGTGGGATGGCGAGTGGGAAGTGACCTTCGTCACCTTCCGCGACATGGGGGCGGCCTTCGGGGTGGCTCTCTTGGGCATCTACATCCTGGTCGTGGCGCAGTTCGGGTCGTTCAGGCTGCCCTTGGTGATCCTGACGCCGATCCCGCTGACGTTCCTGGGGATCATGGCGGGGCACTGGCTGTTCGGCGCGCCGTTCTCGGCGACCTCGATGATCGGGTTCATCGCGCTGGCGGGGATCATCGTGCGGAACTCGATCCTGCTGGTGGACTTCATCCGGCATGGCGGCGGGGTGACGGTGGACCTGCTGATCGAGGCGGGTGCGATCCGGTTCAAGCCGATCCTCCTGACCGCCATCGCGGCGATGATCGGCGCGGTGGTGATCCTGGCGGACCCGATCTTCCAAGGTCTCGCGATTTCCCTGCTCTTCGGTCTGCTGAGTTCGACGCTGCTGACCGTCCTTGTCATCCCGGCGATCTACCGCGTGTTCCGGACCGGGCCGGAAGCCACTGCCTGATCAGAGGAGGAGACTGAAATGGCACATGTCGTTGTTCTGGGGGCCGGATTGGGCGGCGCCATCATGGCTTACGAGTTGAAGGACCAGTTGCGTCCCGAGGACAAGGTGACGGTCGTCACCAAGGACCCGACCTATCACTTCGTGCCCTCGAACCCCTGGATCGCGGTGGGCTGGCGCGACCGGGTGGATATCACGGTGGACCTGGCGCCCACGATGGCGAAGAAGGGGATCGGGTTCGTGCCCGTCGCGGCGGAGAAGCTGGTGCCGGAGGAGAACCGGATCGCGCTGGTGGACGGGAAGTCGGTGACTTACGATTATCTGGTGATCGCCACGGGGCCGGAGCTGGCCTTCGACGAGATCGAGGGCTTCGGCCCGCATGGCGGGTTCACCCAGTCGATCTGTCATATCGACCATGCCGAGGCGGCGAAGAGCGTGTTCGAGAAGCTGGTGGCGAACCCCGGCCCGGTGGTGATCGGGGCGGCACAGGGGGCGAGCTGTTTCGGCCCGGCCTATGAGTTCCTGTTCATCCTGGAGACGGCCCTGCGGCGTGCGAAGGTGCGCGACCGGGTGCCGATGACCTTTGTCACGCCGGAGCCCTATATCGGCCACCTTGGCCTCGACGGCGTAGGCGACACCAAGGGCCTGCTGGAATCCCAGATGCGCGAGAAGCATATCAAATGGATGACCAATACCCGCGTGAAGCGGGTGGAGGACGGCCATATGTTCGTGGAGGAGGTGGGCGAGGACGGTGTGGCGAAAGCGGAGAAGGATCTGCCCTTCGCCTTCTCGATGATGCTGCCCGCCTTCCGGGGGATCAAGCCGGTCTCCGGGATTGAGGGCTTGAGCAATCCGCGCGGCTTCACCATCGTCGACAAGCACCAGCAGAACCCAAAATTCCCGAACATCTTCGCGGTCGGCGTCTGCGTGGCGATCCCCCCGATGGGGCCGACGCCGGTGCCCTGCGGCGTGCCGAAGACCGGGTTCATGATCGAAAGCATGGTCACGGCCACGGCACACAACATCGGCAACATCGTGCGCGGCAAGGCACCCGACAGCGTGGGCAGCTGGAACGCCGTTTGCCTGGCGGATTTCGGCGACGGGGGCATCGCCTTCGTGGCCCAGCCGCAGATCCCGCCGCGCAACGTCAACTGGTCGTCGTCGGGCAAATGGGTCCACCTGGCGAAAGCGGGGTTCGAGAAATACTTCCTGCGCAAACTGAGGAAGGGCCAGTCGGAACCCTTCTACGAACACCTCGCGCTGAAGGCGCTGGGGATCGACAAACTCAAGCAAACCACGAAAGGATAAGGAAATGTCGATTGATCGTGCCGTGCTGCGGTTCGCAGGGGTGATGGTGCTGCTCAGCGTCGTGCTGACGGTCTATGTCTCGCCGCTCTTCGTCTGGTTCACCGTCTTCATCGGGCTGAACCTGTTGCAATCGTCCTTCACCGGCTTCTGCCCGGCGGCGATGGTGTTCCGGGCGCTGGGTGTTAAGAAGGGCTGCGCGTTCGAGTGAGGGCGGAGATGGCGGAGATTCTGGAAGGATTCGGCGGCACGCCGGAACAGGCCTCGAAGGCGGTGGCGCTTCTGAAGTCGCTGTCGCACGAGGGGCGGTTGCAGATCCTCTGCTGTCTCGTTGATGGCGAGCTGAGCGTCAGCCAGCTGGCCGAGGCGCTGGGGTCCAGCCCGGTCAGCGTCTCGCAACAGCTGATGCGGCTGCGGGCCGAGGGGATCGTGCAGACCCGGCGCGAGGGCAAGAGCGTCATCTACAGCCTGGCGCGCGAGGAGGTGGCCGCCGTCGTCACCACCCTGCGCGACACGTTCTGCAAGCGGCACTAGGCGGCCACCGGGTTCGATCTGAGGCCCGACCCGGACATCGCGCCGGGAGAGGGCCTCAGGCCTTCTTGGCGTCCTTCCGGTCGCCGCCGCCCGCGGGAACCTTCAGGGGATCTGGCGGAGAGGATGGGACTGGCGTCAAACCTTCTCCACTGCCTTGCTTTTGGTCAGGGCGGCACCAGGATACCAGAATCGTGGTCGCGTGTCCTCAAGCCGATCGCCGCAAAGATCGAGCGAGGAGCGGCAGATCGTGATGACATCCAGGGGCTCAGACATCGGAGAGGCTCACGGGCTGGCCCGCTTTCGCTGAACGGGTCGCGGCTTCAGCCATGGCAAGTGCCGCCACGCCATCGCCCAAAGTCACGGGTACAGGAGTTCCTTCAGTCACCGCCGCCACAAAGGCCGCCCATTCGGCAGCATAGGCCGCCATGTAGCGTTCCAGGAAGAAATAGGTCGGCTTAGCCCCTGTAACGCCCGCCGCGGTAGACTTGACCACGGTGTTTTCCAGCATGTTTTGCGCCTGCAAGAGCCCTTCGGACCCAAGAAGCTCGACCCGCTGATCATAGCCGTAGACCGCCCGGCGCGAGTTCTTGATCACGGCGATGCGGCCGTCGGCATAGGAGAGGGTCACGACAGCAGTATCCACATCGCCTGCCGCGCCGATGGCTGGATCGACAATGGATGTGCCGACGGCGCTGACAGAGACCGGCGCCGCGCCCATCAGGAAATTCGCCATGTCGAAGTCATGGATCATCATGTCGCGGAATAGGCCACCCGACACCTTGATGTAGGCGACCGGCGGCGGAGCGGGGTCAAAGGAAGTGATCGACAGAAGCTCCGGCCTGCCGATCTCGCCCTTGTCCAGCGCAGCTTTCAGGGCCGCGAAGTTCGGGTCGAAGCGACGGTTGAATCCGATCATGACCGGCTTGCCGTTCTTGGCCGCAACCTTCTGGCAGGCTTGCGCGCGGGCCAGCGACAGGTCGACCGGCTTTTCGCACAGGACGGCCTTTCCGGCCCCGGTTGCCCGTTCGATCAGGTCGGAATGGGTGTCTGTCGAGGTGGCGATCAGGACCGCGTCGATGGCCGGATCGTTCAGGATCGCGTCCGTCGACCGTGCCTTTGCCCCATACTGGGCAGCAAGCTTCGCGGCAGCGTCCGCGTTGATGTCCGACACGGCGACGAGGGTCGAGCCGGGATTGGAGGTGATGGCGGTGGCATGGACGCCTGCAATGCGGCCTGCGCCGAGAAGTCCGACTTTGAGCATGGACAAGAAGCCTTTTCGTAAGGAGATCTAGAGAGCGATGGATCGCCCCTCGGTCGCGCTTTGCCGCGCGGCGTCGAGGATGGCGAGCGTGCGGGCGCCGGTTTCGGCGGTGACGGGCGGCGGGGTGCGTTCACGGACGGCCCTTGCGAAAGCCTCGTAGTAATCGTGGTAGCGACCCTGCTCCGACGGGATGGTTTCACGGCCCACCGAGGTGAACAGCGTGCCCCAGTTCGCCTCGGGCTCATACCCCCATGCGGATAGGTCGTGCACCGGGCGCTTGCCGGCGAAGATGTCCTGCGCCTGCACGTCAATGGTCGAGGACACGTAGGCGCCCTTGTCGCCATAGGCACGCAATTCGCGCGCATCGATGTGGTTCAGCTTGGAGGCTGACAGATGGCTGTGCGCACCGTTTTCATGGCGAAGCGTGATGGTGAAGCTGACATCGGTCAGCCCGCCCGGCATCTGGGCGTAGTCCATTTGCGCGTCGACCACTGCGACCGGGCCGAGGAGGTACACCATCTGGTCGACCACATGGCTGCCGAGATCGCGAAGAAGGCCGCCGGTGGGGCCCTGTTCCACGGTATGCGCGCCATCCTGGTCCATCCGGCTTTCGATGCGCCAGATCTTTCCCAGGCGCCCGTCGTCGATGATCTTCTTCAGCGTCTGCAGGTCGGAGTCGAAGCGGCGGTTCTGGTAGACGCCGAGGGTAATGCCCTTGGCCTTGGCGGCGCGGTCAAGCTCCATCGCGCCGTCGTAGTTCGGCGCGAAGGGCTTGTCGGCGATGACATGCATTCCGGCCGCGATTGCCTCCAGCACCAGCTCGCGCCGGGTTTGCGGAGGAGTGGTGATGGTGACGGCGTCGCAAACGCGGGCCTCGATCATCGCCGCAAGACTCGGGAAGATCGGGGTATCGGGCCAATCGGCGTGTGCTTTGGCCACCGTTTCCGGGGCACGCGCCACGATACCGGCCAGCGTGCAACCTTCGGCTGCCGCGATGAAGGGTGTGTGGAAATGCTGTCCGCCCGTGCCGTATCCGACGACCCCGATCCTCAGCATCGGATCAGCCTTTCACGGACTTCAGGAAGGCGTCGAATTCCTCGTCCTTGATCGGAACGGTGTGTTCGGGACCCGGATAGCCACCCTTGTCCACATCGGCCTTGAAGGCCTTGAAGGCGGCGATGCGCTCGTCCTGGATCGCTTTCAGCTTGGGGCCAAGTTCGGCATAGACCTTGCCATGGCGCGGCTTGTGGTTGACGCCATAGCCGCAGACATCCTCGGTAAAGAGATACTGTGCGTCGGCATATTTGCCCGCGCCCATCCCCAGCATCAGCACGGAGGAGTTCTCGGACAGGTACTTGGCCACCCGGTCGGGCACCACCTCAAGCTCGGCGCCGAAGACGCCGATCTTTTCCAGCATCTGCGTGTGCTTCCAAAGCGCCTCGGCCTCGGAGGCCGATTTGCCGACCGCACGCCAGCCGGTCCAGCTGATGTAACTTGGGATCAGACCGATGTGGCCGACGACCGGAATGTGGTTGTCGGCCAGCGTCTTCTGGATGTCGTAGGAGGCCGAGCAATAGTAGGCGTCGCCACCAAGAGCGGCATAGTGAAAGGCCGCGCGCAGGTAGTCTTCCGCAGTTGCGAGCGGTCGGCCCTGGAACGAGCCCCAGCCGCCATAGGGCAGGCCCACCTGGACGAAACAGTCGCCCGCCGCCTCACGCATCTGGGCGTCGAAGACCTTGCCTTCGATCGACAGCATGTGGATGCCTGCCGCCGCAGCCGCCGCAGCCTCGTCATGGGTCGAGACATAGAGCATCGAGATCTTCTCGCCGCGCTTCTTCATCGCGCGCAGGTCCTGAACGTGCGGCCGGTTGTGATACATGCCCATTTCGGTCTTCCCTTAAAGTGTGAAGGCAGCGCGGAAGGCGTCCAGCGCGGCCACTTCGTCGCCTTTGGCGAAGGCTTCCATTCCGACAGGTCCGGCGTAGCCCATCGCGTCCAGCGCCCGGGCGATCATCGGCCAGTTCATCTCGCCCGTGCCGGGTTCGCAGCGGCCCGGGTTGTCGGCGACCTGAACCTCGCCGATCCACGGCAGACAGGCCTCTGCCCAACGGATCACGTCGCCCTCGCCAATTTGGGTGTGGTAGAGGTCGAGGTTGATGCGAAGTTGCGGCCGGTTCACCGCAGAAACCAGCGAGAGCACCGACGCGGTCGAGTTGAAAGGGCAGCCCGGATGTTCGCGCAAGTTCAGGTTCTCCAGCGTGAACGTTACCCCTTCCTGCTCGGCCAGATCGCATATCCGATGCAGCGTATCGCGGGCACGCAGCTCCATTCCCGGAGAGAACGTGGTCAGATGCGGAATTGGCAGGCCGAAATCGCCGAGAGCCGTGCCGTGCAGGTTCAGCCGGTGGACGCCAAGGCGCTTGCCGACCTGCGCGGTCTCACGGGCCGACTTCACCAGCGCGTCCGCGCCTTCCGCATCGGTCAGGCGGCCCTGAAGATAGCCGTTCATGATGGTAAAGGTGGCCCCTGTCCGTTCCAGCGCTGCGATGTCCCAGTCCGGCCAGTTCCAGAGGCCGACGCCGAAACCCATCTCCTTCAGGCGGCTGGCCCGCCACGAGATCGGCCGGTCCCGCCACAGCATTTCGGCGCAGGCCGCAAGTTGGAAGGCCATGTCAGATCTCGATCAGGACGCGCCCGCCCTCGACCTTGGTCGGGTAGGTGCGCAGGTTGTTGCAGGCGGGCGGGGTTTCGACCTCGCCATTGGTGACGTTGAAGATCGAGGAATGCTTTGGGCATTCGATGGTGCATTCGACGACCATTCCATCGCAGAGGTGGATATCCTCATGCGTGCAAAGTCCGTCGGCGCACCAGTAGCCGTCCTCGTGATCGCGGACGATGATGAAGGTGCGGGATCCGTGATCGAAGCGGATCACGTCTTCGCTGGGAATGTCGTCGGTGGAACAGGCGTCGATCCAGGCCATGACTCGTCTCTCAGATTGCTTGTGGTTTGTAGTCGGCGGGGGCCTTCGGCATCACGCCCTGCAGAAGCGCCACGGATTTCTCCAGCCCTTCCAGCGAGTTGAGAAGCACGTCTTCATGCTCGATCGACAGCCAGCCGTCGTAGCCGCCCATCTTCAAGCGGTAGCAGAATTGCCGCCACCATTCTTCGCCATGGCCGAAGCCCAGGGTGATGTAGGACCAGGACCGGGCCGGGATGTCCATCAGGCTGCCGTTTTCCAGAAGCGAGGTGGTGGCCTGGACGGGGGCGTTCAGGAAGGTGTCCTTGGCATGGACGTGATAGACGGCCGAGCCAAGACGTTCAGCGGCGACGAGCGGGTCGGCGCCCATCCACATCAGGTGGCTGGGGTCTAGGTTGGCGCCGATGACCGGGCCGACCGCTTCGCGCAGCTTGAAGAGGCTGGGGACGTTATAGACGACCTGGTTGCCGTGCAGTTCCAGCGCGATCTTCTCCACGCCATGCTCGTGGCAGAGGCTGGCGATTTCGGTCCAGAACGGGATCAGCTTTTCCTGCCACTGGTAGTGCAGGATTTCCTGCGTTTCGGGCGGCCAGGACGAAACGACCCAGTTCGGCATCAGGTCGCCGTCGCGCCCGGCGGGCAGGCCGGACATGGTGACGATGGTCTTGATGCCCAGATCGCCGGCGACGCGGATGGTGTCC
This sequence comes from Tabrizicola sp., assembly GCF_016793705.1. Taxonomy (GTDB): domain Bacteria; phylum Pseudomonadota; class Alphaproteobacteria; order Rhodobacterales; family Rhodobacteraceae; genus Tabrizicola. The sequence continues at coordinate 11,112 of NZ_JAEULO010000024.1, read as the reverse complement.
TTCAGTCCCTGTCCCTGCTTCGGGTCGGTCGGGTGCAGCGGGTTGCCGTTGGCGTTCAGTGCGATCACCTCCAGCCCTCGGTCGGCGAAGGCCTTCAGGAACGCCTTTCGGGCGCCCGCGTCGCGGGTCATCGCCGCAAGGTCGAAATGCGGGGCGGTGGACCAGCCGCAGGTGTTCACCTCGACGCCGGACACGCCCATGCGGGCGGCGTGGTCAAGCATGGTGTCGAAGGGCATTCCGCCAAGGCTGTCGGATACGAACCCCAGTTTCATTTGTAGAACTCCGGTTTGTCGATCATCTCGACCGCGAGTTTGGTTCCGGCGACCAGGGCCTTGGCGCCGGTTTCAGCAACCTTGGCAGCGGCATAGCCATCCCAGGCGCTGGAGCCGATCGCGGTGAATTCGCCAGTGTTGACAAAGTGCATGAACGCCCGGTTCTGGCGGACATAGGCCTCGTGATAGCGACCACGCCAATCGGCGTCATAGACCGTGGCAGAGGACAGCTTCATGTCAGTGCGGGTGTAGGCCACGTTGGTCATGGCAATCGACCCGGCCTCGCCCACCAGCTCGGCGCGGACGTCATAGCCGTAGGCGGCGTTGTTGTTGATCTCGATGGTGACGAGTTGGTTGTCGGTGGTTTCAAGCACCATGACCACCGGAGCGACGCGGGCATCCGACCGCCTGGGTTGATAGGCCGAGATCGAAGCATATTCGCAGCCGAGGACATGGCGGACCACGTCGAATTCATGCGGGGCCGAATTGGTGATCGCCATGGCGCCAGTGAAGTCGGACGCCGGGGTTTCCACATTGCGGTGGAAGTTGTGCATCATCAGCGCGCGGCCCAGCTTGCCGCCGGTCAGCGCGGCCTTCATCTCGACATAGGACTGATCGAAACGGCGCATGAAGCCGACCTGCACAAAGCGGCGGCCAGCGGCCATTTCGGCATCCATCACGGCGATGCATTCGGCGGGCTTCTGCGACAAGGGCTTTTCGCAAAGCACCGGCTTGCCCGCGCGGATGCAGGCGAGGCTGAGCGGTGCATGGGTGAAGTCCGGGCTCGCGATGATGACGGCATCGACATCGGCACGCGCGATGACCGCTTCGGGGTCATTGCCTACATCCGCTGCGCCAAGCGCATCGGCAACATCTCGTGCACGGGCCTGATCCATGTCGCAGACCACCTGCAGGGTTGCGCCCGGCAGATCCTCGGCCACGATACGGGCGTGGTCGGCCCCCATCAGGCCTGCGCCGATTACAGCAATTCTCTGTGTCATTTGTCCCGCCTCGGGTTCGGTATCGGTTGGTTTGCTGTCCGGGCCAGAGGGCAATCTGGCCCGGACAAGGGAAGGCCACAGGGGAGAAGGCGGCCTTCCAGGGAGGCTCAGTGCGCGGGCGGCGGCGGGTGTCCGCCATGGGTGCTCATGTAGCCGTCGATGGATTTCTCCAGGTCGGCCATGGTTTCGCCACCGGCCATCAGGTCGGTGATCTGCTCGCGGGATTTTTCGCCCTTCTTGAAATCGGCAGCGACCGCGCCGCGGATCAGCACGGCGAAGTGGTCGCCCACAGCCATGGCGTGCATGACCTGGTGGGTGATGAAGATCACCGCCAGACCCCGCCGCTTTGCCTCGTTCACGATGCGCAGGACGTGCGCCGCCTGTTTCACGCCGAGCGCCGCAGTCGGTTCGTCGAGGATCAGCACGCGGGCGCCGAAGTGGACGGCGCGGGCGATGGCGAGCGACTGGCGCTCGCCGCCCGAGAGGCCGCCGACCAGACGGTCGCCATCGTCGATCCGGGTGATGCCGAAGTCCTGCACGGCCTTCACGGCGATGGCGTTGGCCTTCTTCCGGTCATAGACCTTGAACGGCCCCCAGCCTTTCGTCGGCTCCACGCCAACAAAGAACGACCGACCGATGGACATCAGCGGGAAGGTGCCGCCGAACTGGTGAACGGTCGCGATCCCCTTGTCGGCCGCGGCGCGCGGGTTGGGAAAGCTGACCTGACCGCCATCCATCTCGATGGCGCCGGTCGTGGGCTGGTGGACGCCGGACAGGATGCGGATCAGTGTCGACTTGCCTGCACCGTTGTCGCCGAGGAGGCACAACACCTCGCCAGCGCGGACTTCCAGGTTGATGTCGTGCAGCACGTCGATCGGGCCGAAGCTCTTGTTGACGTTGCGAAGGGCAAGAATGGGGGCATTGGCTGACATGTCGGGCCTCATTTCTTGGAGGACGACCAGTTGGTCGCCATTTTACGGAAGGTTTCGTTCATCAGGACTGCGATCAGCAGAAGCGCGCCGATGAACAGAAGGTTCAGGTCCTTGTCGAAGGTGGTGAAGTTGATCCCCTGGAAGACGATGCCGAAGGTCAGGGTCCCGAAGACGATGCCCGTCACCGTTCCAAATCCTCCGGTCAGAAGGACGCCACCCACCACGACGCAGATGATCGAGTTGAAGATCATGCCGAACTGGGTCGTCGTGCTGGCGGTGTTGGCCAGGACGGCCTCGGTCATCCCGACCAGCGCCGACGCCATTGCCGACAGCATGAAGAGTGCGATCTTCAGCCGGTTCGTCGGGATCCCTGCGTTGCGGGCGCTTTGCTGGTCGCCGCCCATCGCCGCGATCCAGTTGCCCCAGGGCGACAGGTGCAGGACGAAGAAGCAGATGATTGCAAAGACGATCCAGATGAAGAACGAGCTTTGCAGGCTTTGGAAGATGATGAAGGGCGCATCGTCCGCACCGAACTGCAGCGTATGGTAGTCGCCCAGCAGGAACTCGGACACGGGGCCCGCGTCCTGAACGCTGTGCTGCGTGGTTCCGGCCAGTTTCTTCGAGACGAAGATGTTCAGACCCGCCACGACGAAGAGGGTGGCGAGAGTCACGATCAGCGAGGGCACCCTGGTCCGCGTGACCAGCATGCCGTTGACGTAACCAATGGCCCCCGCAATCCCGAGGCTGAGAAGTAGCGAAAGCCAGATGTTCAGCCCGTAAAGCTCGCTTGCCATGGCCAGCACGATGCCGCCCGCCGGGATCAGCGCGCCGACCGAGATGTCCATCTCACCGGCAATCATCAGGAAGCCTACCGGAATGGCGATGATGCCGACCTTGGAGGCGAAGTTGAGCCAGGTCGATGTCCCGAGCGCCGTCAGAAAGTTGTTCTGGACGCCGAAATATCCGAAGAAGATCAGGATGATAAGGAAACCCGCGGCTGCGCCCGCTTCCGGGCGGCGAAAGATGTTCTGCAGAGAGAAGCCTCCGCCTGCCGATGCACCAGGTACTGTTGTCTTGCTATCTGTCATCGGTCCATCTCCCCCGAGATTTCTTTGGGGTGCTTGGCTATTTGGGCCTGCACCAGAAGATCGCCCCGGCCGGATGAGCCCGGCCGGGAGCGGTGGCAAGGGTTAGCGGGCGCCGAGCGCGGCACCGGCCATGACAGCCTCGACGTTCGAGGCGTCGATGATCGCCGGGCCGGTCAGGACCGGGTTGGTCGAGATGTTGGTGCCGTACTTCAGGTGGGCAAACAGCATTGATGTCGCCAGGAAGCCCTGCAGGTAGGGCTGCTGGTCGATGGCCATGGTCTGCGTGCCAGCCTTGATGCGGTCAAGCGAAGCCGGGCTGAAGTCGAAGGCCGAAACCATGATCTTGGCGCCCGTCTGCTCGACAGCGTTCGCACCTGCCGCCGCACCGAAGTCGGCGCAGGAGACCATCGCGTCGATGGTGTTGTCGCCGAGGAAGGCGGCCTTGAAGGCCTCGGCAGTACCGGTCACGTCGCCGTCAAGGTTCGGTGGGGTTTCCAGAACGGTCACTTTCGCGCCCGCCTCGGTCGCGCCGTCGGTCACGCCGCGGCAACGCTCGGTCAGGTTGATCGCGCCAGGAACCTGGATGTGGCAGAGGATGTGCTTGGCGCCCTTCTCGGCCAGATACTTGCCGCCGCCGAATCCGGCAGCGTACTCATCCGATCCGAAGTAGTTGATCGCGCCGACATCGCCCATGACCGGCAGGCCAGAGTTGTACTGCATGATCACGATACCGGCTTCGCGGGCCGCCTGCAGCGCCGGAATCTGCGCATCCGGAACCCAGACCGGGATCGCGATGCCGTCAACGCCCTGCGCGACCGCCTGGTTGATAAGGGTCACCAGGTCCGGGCCGAAGTTCTCGTAGTTCTGCGTGCGCAGGTACTGGACGGTTCCGCCATTGGCGGTGACCATGGCGGTTGCGTCATCGACGCCCTTCTTGATCTTGTCCATGAACGCGTCTTCGACCGAGCCCGCGATCACGGCGATATCCTGCGCCATGGCCCCGGTGGACAGCAGAGCGACGGCAGCTGCCGCGGCGAATGCCTTTGCCTTGAAGTTCATCGTGTCTTCCTCCCCCTTGCGCTACCATCGGCGCATGCTCTGGTCTTTCGACCGGTTAACGCCCTTTTGGGCGATCTCTCAGCTGCTGGCGGCCTTCTTCTTCGGCCCGGCCCGCAGCGCGAATTTCCGGAAGCTTTCGTTCATCGCGACGGCGAGAAGCAGCGTCACGCCGATGATCAGGTTCGACCAGTTGCGGTCGATATCGGTGAAGTAGATGCCTTGGCTGACAATCGCGAAGGTGATCGTGCCGATGAAGATCCCGATCACCGACCCGAAGCCGCCGGTCAGCAGCACACCGCCGACAACGATGCTGACGATGGTGTTGAAGATGTAGCCCATACCGCCCGACACCTGGGCGGAGTTAAACTGGATCGCGCCGCACATCCCGACGAAGGCCGCGCTGATTGCCGACAGCATGAACAGGATGATGGTCAGCCGCGCGGTCGGCACACCTGCGTTCCGCGCCGAAACCAGATCGCCGCCCATCGCGTAGACCCAGTTGCCAAAGCGCGTCTTGTGAATGGCAAAGGCGAAGATCAGGGCAATGACGATCCACCAGAAGATGATGACCTGGTGGCTGGGGCCGATCAGGCTGCCGAAGGCGGCTTTTGCCCAGGCAGGAGCCTCAAGCTTGACGCTGGCCGCCCCTGTCAGAAGATTGGCGCCCGCAAGCACGACGCCCTGCATGACGACCAGCGTCCCCAGCGTCACGATCAGCGAGGGCACGGTCGTGCGCACCGTCAAGAGGCCGTTCACCAGGCCGACCACAGCGCCAAGCGCGAGCGTCCCGATGATCCCGACTTCGATCGGCAGGCCGTAGTAGCCGGACAGGATGGCGATGGTCATCGACCCGGCGGGGATCATCGCCCCGATGGAAATGTCGATCTGGCCCCCGATCATCAGGATGCCGACCGGGATTGCCACGATGCCAAGGTTGGCGGCGAAGTTCACCCAGCTGGCTGCTCCGAAGAGCGTGCGAAGGTCCACGCCGCCGATGATGACGTAGAAGGCGACGATCCCGACAAGGCTGATGATCGAGGCAGCCTCGGGGCGGCGCAGGAAGGGGGCGAATGTGCTCAACATGCGCGGCTCAGCCTTTCTTCGTCGAGTACTTGAGGGCGAGCGCGCGGAAGCCGTCGTTCGACAGGACCGCCGCAAGCAGAAGCGCGCCGATGATGATCGAGCCGATGTTCGGATCGAGGCCCGAGAAGAAGATGCCCTGGTTCACGATTGCGAAGGTCGCGGTGCCGATGACGATGCCGATGACCGAGCCGGATCCGCCGGTCAGGATGACCCCGCCGATCACGACGCACATGATCGAGTTGAAGATGAAGGACTGGCCGGTGGCGACCTGCGCGTTCTGATAGGTCATCAGCTGCAGGATGCCGACGAAGGCTGCGGCAAAGCCCGACAGCATGTAAAGCCAGATGGTCAGACCCCTGGTCGGGATGCCCGCGTTGCGGGCGCTGTCACGGTCGCCGCCAAGGGCGAAGATCCAGTTCCCGAGCGGCGAGAAATGCAAGAGGAAGTAGATGACGATCGCGAAGGCGATCCACCAGAAGATCGAGACGTTGAACATCCCGCCCAGGAACGTGCCCAGGACAAGCTTGGTCAGCGGGGTGGGCACCAGGAACACGCTGGTCGATCCGGCGATCAGCACGGCGAAACCCAGCGTCAGGCCCATGACGCCGAACATCGTGCCGATGGTGATGATGAGCGACGGAATCGTGGTCCGGGTGACCAGAAGACCGTTGATGTAGCCGACCAGAAGCCCGACGCCCAGGCCGCAGCCAATTCCCAGCAAGATCGGCAGGCCAAAATGGCCCGAGATGATGGCGGCCGTCATCTGCGAGGCCGGGATGACCGACCCGACCGAGATGTCAAGCTCGCCCGCGATCATCAGAAGGCCGACAGGCAAGGCAACGATGCCGACCTCTGCCGCGATATTCAGCCAGCTGGACCAGCCCGGTGCGCCGACGAAGACGGCACCGCCCATGATGGCGAAGAATGTGTAGACAAGAACGAGCCCGACGAGCGAACCAGCCTCGGGCCGTCTGGCAAGACTGCCAAACGACATCCCGGACGAGCGACCCTCCCTGTTCTGTGTCATCTGCGTGGTTCCTGTTGCTAGGGGGCTTTGGCGAGCAATGTGCAGCTGCCAGCAAAGGTCTGCCCGCCGACGGTCTGGCCGGCGGGCATTTTGGGTTCGCCTTAGCGGGCGCCGAGTTTCACGCCTTCGATCACCAGCTCGACGTTCGAGGCATCGATGACGCCCGGTCCGGTCAGGATTTCCCGGGTCGGGATGGTCACGCCGTAGTTGACGAAGTTGTTCAGGATCGACACGGCGAAGAAGCCCTGCTGATAGCCCTGCTGGTCGATGGCGCAGGCCTGGCTGCCAGCCTGGATGTTCGCGAGGATCGAGTCGTTGAAGTTCATCCCGCAGACATGGACCGCGCCGGTCTTGCCCGCCTGCTGGATGCCGCTGATCGTCGCGTTCGTATCCTGGTCGCCGATGGCGAACATCGCGTCGATCGTCGGGTTTTCCAGCAGGTGCGCGCGGACGGCCTGGGCAACGGCCGTCGCATCGCCGAAGGCAGTTGCGGGCAATTGCAGGACCGAACCGGTGCCGCCAGCCGCAGCCAGGCCGTCATTGAAGCCGTTGCAGAAGGCTTCAATGTTGGCCGCGCCCGGCAGAGTGTTCACGCAAGCGCCGTTCTTGTGACCCGCCTTGCCGAGGTACTCGCCGCCGGCATAGCCCGATTTGTAGTCGACCGCGCCGACATAGTTCATCGCGCCCAGACGGTCCGCCGCCTCAAGACCACCGGCGTTGTAGATGACCAGCGGAATGCCCGCGGCGACGACAGCTTCGAAGGCCGGGTCCATCGCTTCCGGAACCCAGTCGGGGCCGACGATGGCGTCCGCGCCCTGGTCGATCGCCTGACGGATCAGTTCGGCAGCGTCGGGACCGAGGTTGTCGTAGTTCTGCGGACCAAGCCAGGTGACCGAGCCCCCTTGGGCTTCTGCGACTTTGCCAGCATGTTCGGCGCCAAGCTTGACGCGCGACCAGAACGGGTCGTCGGGCTTGCCGCCGATGACGAAGATCTTTGCACCTTCGGCGCTGGCCATCCCGGCCACCAGGGTCAGCATCGCCGTCGCGGCGAGAATCTTTCCAAGCTTCATTTTGGGTCTCCTCCCAGATGATGACCGCTTCCCGCGGCCGTTCGATCGGCTTGCCCGGGACCTATTCGGCCGGGGTCGCCCCGTTGCCGGCCTTGCGGGCCAGACGTTCCTTCTTCTTGCGGAAACGTTCCTTCATCTGCTCGTCGGCCTCTTTCGTGCCGTCGTGCCAGGTGCCAAACCACTTATCGAGCGGGATGAGCCCGTCGCCGCCGTAGTTCACCTCGAAGTACTTGTGGTGCAGGTAATGGGTGTAGGCGTGGCTATCCATCGCCTGGCCTTCGGTCAGTTCCAGCTTGTCGAAGCCGATGTGGCCGACGATCGCGCCATAGGCGGTGCTGGTCAGCTGGAACATCGCGACGAAGGGCGCCGAGGGCAGCAGCAGGTGCCACATCATCTCGGAGATGAAGAACGCCCCTTCGACCGGATGCATGCTGAGCGAGGACCAGGGGCTCGGGTTGATCGAGTTGTGGTGGATCGAATGGATCCACTTGTAGAGCGGCGGTTGATGGATCAGCCAATGGCCGCAGTAGAAATGCACTTCATGGATCGCGGGCGCCAAGAGGATCAGGACCGCGAGCCAGAGCCAGTGCTCGGACGGATCAATCGCGTTCGAGAAGCCGTTGGCGAAGCACCAGAGCGTGAACACCTCGATCAGCGTCCAGATCGGCAGCGTAATGAGGAAGCTGCGCAGGAAGTTGTCGATGTTCTGGCTCTTGAACCAGAAGATGTCCGACGGGTTCTCGGACGGGAACTTGTGGTTGTACTTGAACCGCGTCCCCTGCTTGCGCTTGACGTAGTAGATCAGCTCGACCGAACCGAAGAACAGGAAGACGCCTGCGCTGTTCACAACATGGATCCACAGGATCCAGCCCCAGGAGAAAGTCCTCATGACGTCCCAGTCTGGCAGCACGAAGTACCAGTAGGCGACAGTCACCGCCATGAAGATCGTGTTGTGCGGCCAGAGGTAGGCGATGATCCACCGCCCCATCTTGTTCCACTTGCCCAGCCAGAAGGGTGCAATTTCCAGCGGCTCATTCGGCGCCCAGTTGCCGCGCTTGTCGCGGGTTCCAAATTGCATGTCGTCCATTGAACCGGCCTCCCCTCGGCGCCGGGGGTGCGACATTTTGCACCACCGTTGTTGAACGGCTTCTTGACGATTTGATCCGGATCAAATCAATCTATTTTGGGGATCTGGGAGAATTTCATATCATTTAGTATCTATCTGGTTTGCCGAAGATACGAAATGACAGGAGGATTGGGCGTGAAGCGACCTACGATTCCAGACTTGGCCGCCGCCGCCGGCGTCTCCGTCGCAACCGTCAACCGGGTGATCTCGGAAGCGGATTCGGTGCGTCAGGCGACGCGGGAAAGGGTGCTTCAGGCCGCAGAGGAAATCGGCTTCTATGGCATCCGGACCATTGAAAATTCAGTGAAATCCAGCCGAGGATCCTATCGGATCGGGGTGCTCCTGCACCAGGGAAACCGTACCTTCTACCGCAATCTCGGCGATGCCCTTCGGCGTGCCGCCGAACAGTCGCCCGACGGAAAGGTCGACCTCAAGCTGGAGTTTCTCGATGACCTTTCGCCCGAGACGATTGCAACGCGGCTGATTGCTCTGGGCACCAACTGCGATTCGGTTGCGCTGGTCGCGGCCGAACACCCGATGATATCGGACGCCATCGATTCGGTTCTGGCCTCTGGCACCCCTGTCACCGGGCTGATCGCGCCCCTCTCGGCGCGCGGCAACGTTTGCTTCGTCGGGCTGGACAACTGGAAAGTCGGACGCACTGCCGCCTGGGCGTTCGACCGAATGGTCCGTGAGCCGGGCAAGATCGGCATTCTTGTGGGCAACCACCGCTACCGCAACCAGGAACTGAACGAAAGCGGCTTTCGGTCCTACATGCGTGAGCATAACAGCGCGTTCACGCTGCTGGAGCCCAGGGCCACCTATGAATCGTCCAACGTCGCTCGTGAGATCACGGAAGAAATGCTGGCCGAACACCCGGACCTCTGCGGCCTGTTCATTTCGGGTGGCGGCATCACAGGGGCGCTCGCCGCCTTGCGAGCCCACCAGCGCCGCAATGACTTCGTCGCCGTCGGGTACGAACTGTTCGACGCCACCCGCGCAGCCTTGATCGACGGCACACTGAACTTCGTCATCTCGCACCCCATGGAAACCTTCGCCCGCGAGGCGGTAGCGACCATGGTCCGGGCCAAGAAGGCAGGAACGGAGGTTGGTGCCCTGAACGTCACCCTGGGGTTCGAGATCTACACCCCCGAAAATGTGTGAGAGCAGAAATGGACGAGCATCGCTTTGGAACCAGGGACAAACGCGGCCAATGGGCACCACACGAACCCCTTCAGGTAGGCCCGCTGCTGGATTGGCCGTGGAACGCCGCACGGGTGCTGAAATGGCTGCCGGGGTATTTCCTGCCGTGGAACGCGGTCTTCTTCGCCCTTGCCGTCGCACTCTGGGCCTGGGCCACACCTTCGCGGGAGACGATGCAAAACCTGGCGCCTGGCTGGATCGCCTTCCTGTTCATCCGCAATTCGGCGGTCGTGCTCTTGATGTTCGGCGCGCTCGAACTGCGGCTCTATGTCCATCGTCGGCAGGACTTGCGGTTCAAGTACAACGGCAGTTTCCCGGCTGACCGCAAATCCGATGTCTTCTGGTTCAAGAGCCAGAACCTGGACAATACCCTTCGCACCTTCATGTCGGGCCTGCCGATCTGGACCGCGTATGAAGTGCTGATTCTCTGGGCTTGGGCGAACGGGATCGGGCCTTGGGCAGCGTTTGGCGACCATCCCGTCTGGCTGACAGTCTTCGCACTCGCGCTCCCCCTCGTTCACGAGGTGCATTTCTTCGCGATCCACCGCTTGATCCACCTCCCCGCGCTGTACCGCATGGTCCATTCCGTCCACCACAATTCGGTCAACCCCTCGCCCTGGTCCTCTCTTTCGATGCATCCGGTCGAGCATCTGCTTTACTGGTCAGATACGCTGATCCACCTTTTGCTTCCGTCACATCCACTTCTGGTTCTCTACCACCTGCAGATCGGGGGGACCGGGGCCGTGATCGGCCATGTCGGCTTCGACAAGATCGAGACCGGGAAAGAGACTGCCATCGACACCCACGCCTATGCGCATTACCTCCACCACAAGTACTTCGAGGTGAATTATGCCGACGGAGCGTTGCCCTTGGACAAGTGGTTTGGCACCTGGCACGACGGGACATCCGAAGCGCACGCAAGGATGACCGAGCGCTTCAAGCGCAAGAAAGCCAGCTCTGCAATGTCAAGAAGTTCATCGAGGAGGGAGGATCCTGGACCATGAGACACCTGCCGGAGAGGGGCCGCGGTGTCCGAGTCCAGTATTCATTCTAGTGCCCAAGCAAGGGAGAATCCCTGATTTTCTGGCATTCTAGAGGGTCAAGGGAAGCTGGCGGAGGGAGTGGGCCTGATATCCAACCTTCTCCAAATTAACATATTGATTATATTCACAAAATTAAGACGCGCTTGAACTCACACTATGACGGCTGGGACGATTGTCCCGCTTCTCGACCTCACAGTCGGAAGCGCAG
>NZ_JAEULO010000022.1 GCF_016793705.1 Tabrizicola sp. | reverse complement strand
GGGCGGCATGACTTGAGGAGACTTCACGATGGCCAAGGGCACCGTGAAATGGTTCAATGAAACCAAAGGCTACGGCTTCATCGCCCCGGAAGGCGGCAAGAAGGACGTGTTCGTCCACATCACCGCGCTGGAGCGTGCGGGCCTGCGCAGCCTGAAAGACGGCCAGCCGGTCACGTTCGACATCGAATCCGGCCGTGACGGCCGCGAATCCGCGACCAACCTGGCGCTGGCATAAGCCTGTCGGGGGCGGTTCGCCGCCCCCACCCTTCAGTTCATCGTAAGCGCCGCCCGGTCCCGCAGGACATGATCGAAGCCGATCCGGAAGCTGGCATCCGAGACGTCCTGCGGCAGGCAGACCGCCGTGCGGCGGCCAAGGGGATAGGCGGGAACGTCGAACTCGCGGCTGACCAGCATCACCCGCATCTTCGCATCCCCGGCAATCAACGTGGAAATCGCCCGCTCCGCCCCGGCGATGCCGCCGAACCCGTCGCAATCCATCACGAAAAGATCGTAGCCGAACGGATCGTCCAGGATCGCGCTGACCGCGTCATCCAGCGTGTCGGCGACTTCCACAACGCTGCCGTAATCGGCAAGTCTCCGGCCGGTGCGGCCTTCGGCATGGTCGCTCAAAAGCATGACCCGCACGCCCAGTGTGTGCAGCTGGGCCCGCTGGCGGTCGGTCTGAATGAATGTCTGCACGCGCACTCCTCCACTACCTTTGGCCAATGTCATTGAAGAATGCGGAGAGCATTCGCCCGAAAAAAGGAAACTTGCAGGTAAAACTGCGTGAACACCGCCACATTCAAGCCAAAGTTGCCTTGTCCGGGCCCCGGCTCCGCACTCTGGTTGTAAGACTCACGCCTTTCCGGCGGTCGGATACCCATCCCGATCCTGTTACCCTATCATGCGACCGATTGCAGCCCTTGATTGGGCCGACACCTGATTCGCCGTAGGAGCAGCCGATGAACCAGCACAGCAACATGACCTTCCTCGACCTGCGGCAGGACCTCGCCGCCGCCTTCCGCTGGACCGCGCGGCTGAACCTGCATGAGGCGGTGGCGAACCACTTTTCGCTGGCGGTCAACCCCGAGGGCACCCGCTTCCTGATCAACCCGAACGGGCGCCACTTCAGCCGGATCACCGCCTCCTCGCTGGTCGAGATCGACGCGAACGACCCGCATACCATGTCCCGCCCCGACGCGCCCGACCCCACGGCCTGGGGCCTGCACGGCTCCATCCACCGCGCCTGCCCCCATGCCGCCTGTGTCATGCACGTCCATTCGATCCACGCCACCGTGCTCGCCAGCCTCGCCGACTCGCGCCTGCCCGCCATCGACCAGAATACCGCGATGTTCCACAATCGCCACGTCATCGACGATCACTACGGCGGCATGGCCTTCGAGGAAGAGGGCGCCCGCTGCGCGCAGCTTCTGTCCGACTCGAAGATCACCACGATGATCATGGGCAATCACGGCGTCCTGGTCGTGGGCCGCACTGTGGCCGAGACCTTCAACCGGCTCTACTATTTCGAGCGGGCTGCCGAGACCTATATACGCGCGCTCCAGACCGGACGCCCCTTGCGTGTCCTGCCCGAAGCCATCGCCGAGAAGACCGCACAGGAATGGGAGGCCTATCCCGGCTTCGCCGATGCCCATCTCCGCGAACTCCGCGCCATCCTCGACGCCGAGGACCCAGGCTATGCTGCCTAGAAAGCGCTAAGACCCCGCGGAAACGCGAACCAGACCCCAGCCCTGATCCGGCGAACTAAGTCCAAGAATTCTCTAGAAAATTCTTGGACTTCGGGCCGGTTTGCCCATTCTGGCAGGCGCCTCCTGCGCTACGCCCCCCAGCCGCCGCCGCCCGGCGTCCGCATCTCGAAGACCGCGCCTTCGGGCAGGTCGCGCTCGTCATTGCCCTCCAGTCGCCCGACCCGGCCATCCGGCCAGTGCACCCGGTTCTCGCCCACCGCCCCCGGCCCGCCGCCTTCGCCCCCGAACGGCGCGACCTTCCTGCTGCCGCACAGCGTCGTGACCGTGACTGGCGCCAGGAACCGCAGCTTCCGCACCGCCCCGTCGCCGCCGCGCCAGCGCCCCTCGCCCCCGGACCCACGCCGGATCGAGAACTCCTCCAGCCGCACCGGGAACCGCTTCTCCAGCACTTCCGGGTCGGTCATCCGCGTGTTGGTCATGTGGCTCTGCACCGCATCGCAGCCCCGGAACCCCGGGCCAGCCCCGGTGCCGCCCGCGATGGTCTCATAGTTCTGGAAGCGGTCGTTGCCCCAGATGAAGTTGTTCATCGTCCCCTGCGCCGCGGCCACCACGCCCAGCGCGCCGTAAAGGGCGTTGCAGGCCGACTGGCTGACCTCGGTATTCCCCGCGATCACCGCAGCCGGGGCGACCGGGTTCAGAAGCGTTCCCTCCGGCACGATGATCGTCAGCGGCTTCAGGCAACCCTCGTTCAGCGGGATGGACTTGCCGACCAAGGTGCGGAACACATACAGCACCACCGCTCGCGTCACCGCCTGCGGGGCATTGTAGTTGCCCCTGTGCTGACCCGACGTTCCGGTGAAATCAATTTTCGCCGACCGGCTGGCATGGTCCACCGTCACCTTCACCCGGATCTCCGTCCCGATATCCATCGGATAGGTGAAAGCTCCATCATGCAGCCGGTCGATCACCGCGCGCACGCATTCCTCGGCATTCCGCTGCACATGCCCCATATAGGCCGCGACCACCTCGGCCCCATGCAGCGAGACCACCCGCATCAGTTCCCGCCGCCCGGTCTCGTTCGCGGCAATCTGCGCCTTCAGGTCCGCCATGTTCTGATCCGGCGACCGGCAAGGCCAGCGCCCCGACCCCAGCAGCGCCCTCGTCTCCGCCTCGCGCAACACCCCCCGCACCACCAGCGGGAAAAGGTCGATCACCACGCCCTCCTCCTCGATCGTCGTGCTGTCCGGCGGGGCCGATCCCGGCGTCCGCCCGCCGATGTCGGCATGGTGCCCGCGCGAGCCCAGCCAGAACGCCGCCCTGCCGCCCACGAAGACCGGGGTGATCACCGTCACATCCGGCAGATGCGTGCCCCCGTTCCAGGGCGCGTTCAGCATCCAGGCGTCACCCTCCTGCGCCGTCGCCCCCACCGCCGCAATGACCGTCTTCACCGCATGGGACATGCTGCCCAGATGCACCGGCACATGCGGGGCATTGGCCACCAGATCGCCCGCCGCATCGAAGATAGCACAGGAAAAATCCAGCCTTTCCTTGATGTTGACCGACCAGGCCGTGTTGGCCAGCGTCGCCCCCATCTGGTCGGCGACCGACATGAACAGGTTGTTGAACACCTCCAGCAGCACCGGGTCGGCCTCGGTTCCCGCCGCCGGGGGGCGGGCCACCGCCGCGACCCGGCGCAGGATCAGGTTGGCCAGCGCATCGACCACCGCTTCCCAGCCCGGCTCCACCACCGTCGTCGCCGTGGCCTCGCTGATCACCGCCGGCCCCGCGATCCGCGTTGCCCTCCCGCAATCCTCGCGCCGGTAAAGCGGCACCTCCTGCCAGCGCCCCCCGGCCCAGACCCGAAGCCGCTCCACCGGCTGCCCCGCCCCGGACCCCGGTGCCAGGTCCGGTAGCCCCGCACCCCCACCCTCGGCCTCGACCGCCAGCATCTCGAACAGCATCGCCCGCTCTGGCGAGGTGAAGCCGAACCGCGCCTGATGCGCCGCCGCGAAATCCTGCGCCATGGCCGTTTCATCCCCGAACGGCACCGGCAGCGACTGGTGCTGCCCCTCATAGCGCAGATGCGCCGTGCGCGTGACCTGCGGGACGGCGATGCCCTGCGCCATCAGTTCGCCCGACGCCTCCCCCGCCAAGGCCTCGATCCTCTCGCGCGCCTCACCCACCGCCGACAGCGGCGCATCGAACTGCGCCTCGCGCAGGCTTCGCAGATGCGCCAGCCCCATGCCGAAGGCCGACAGCACCCCGGCCTGCGGGTGGATGAAAACTGTTTTCATACCAAGAGCATCCGCCACCCCGCAGGCATGCTGCCCGCCCGCGCCGCCGAAGCATTGCAGGGCGTAGGCCGTCACGTCATGCCCGCGCTGGACGCTGATCTTCTTGATCGCATTCGCCATATTGTCGATGGCAATCCGCAGGAAGCCCTCGGCGATCATCTCCGGCGCGTCCAGACGCCCCGTCAGCGCCGCCACCTCCCGCGCCAGCGCCGCGAATTTCTCCCGCACCACTTCCGCGTCGAGCCGCTGGTCCCCGCCCGGCCCGAAGACCGCCGGGAAATGCGCCGGTGACAGCCGCCCCAGCATCACGTTGCAGTCGGTGATCGT
>NZ_JAEULO010000016.1 GCF_016793705.1 Tabrizicola sp. | reverse complement strand
GGCTTGTCACCCCGTGGTCGCGGATGCCGCAGGGGATGATTCCGTCGAAATGCGTCAGGTCCGGCTCGACGTTGATCGCGATGCCGTGGAAGCTGATCCAGCGGCGCAGCTTGATGCCGATGGCGGCGATCTTGTCCTCGGTCGGGCGGCCGTCGGGACCGGGGCGGTCGGGGCGCTGCACCCAGACGCCGACGCGGCCGTCACGAATCTCTCCGGTCACGTTGAACTCGGCCAGGGTGTCGATGACCCAGCGTTCCAGCTCGCGCACGAAGCAGCGCACGTCGCCGCCACGTGCCTTCACGTCGAGCATGCAGTAGATCACCCGCTGGCCCGGCCCGTGATAGGTATACTGCCCGCCGCGCCCGACCGGGTAGACCGGGAAGCGGCCGGGGTCGACCAGGTCGGCTGCCCTGGCCGAGGTTCCGGCGGTGTAAAGGGGCGGGTGTTCCAGCAGCCAGATCGCCTCGCCTGCGCGGCCCTCGGTCATCGCGGCGACATGGGCCTCCATCGCGGCCAGCGTCTCGGGATAGGGGGCCAGCCCCGGGATATGGGTCCAGTCGACCATGATGTGACCTGCCTCGGGCCTGCGGATGCGACGCTTCCCATATAGGCGGCGGGGCGCGGAAGCGACAGCCCGCATCGATGCGGCCACATGGGCGGCGAGCACAGGGACGAAAATGCCCCTTTTCATCCCGCGCGACTGTCGCTAGATAGCCCCTGTCCGAAACCAGACCCCGTGCGGATGTGGCGGAATTGGTAGACGCGCAGCGTTGAGGTCGCTGTTCCTTAACCGGAGTGAAAGTTCGAGTCTTTTCATCCGCACCAGGGCTGGGTTCAGGACGAAGCAAAAGGGCGCGAGGGGCGACGATCCCCCCGCGCCCTTCGCCTTTCCGGGCAACAATCCGGGGCCGGATATTTTCCCCGATTTGCCTGTCTGGCAGGCAGAATGACTGCCGGAACCGCGATAGGTGCCCGATTTTCCCGCCTGCCGCATATCGCGTCTCTGCTGCCGCAAATTGACCCTTTCCCGTCGAAAATGTGCGTTGCAATGAGGGTCACGTTTCGCTTTAAACGAATCAAGCCAGAAGGCGCAAAGCGCCCAGTACATCAGGGAGACACGGGTGACGGTTGAGCCCCGCAACGACGCTTTTGTCGCGTTCGAGCACGTCCAGAAGAGCTATGACGGCGTGAGCCTGGTCGTGAAGGACCTGAACCTCATGATCGGCAAGGGCGAGTTTCTGACCATGCTCGGGCCCTCGGGCTCGGGCAAGACGACCTGCCTGATGATGCTGGCGGGCTTCGAGACCGCGACCCATGGCGAGATCAAGCTCGACGGCGTGAACATCAACCAGGTGCCCCCGCACAAGCGCGGGATCGGCATGGTGTTCCAGAACTACGCGCTGTTCCCGCACATGACCGTGGGCGAGAACCTGGCCTTCCCGCTGGAAGTGCGCGGCATGGGCAAGGACGAGCGCGAGGCGAAGATCAGGCGCGCGCTCGACATGGTGCAGATGGGCGCCTTCGCCAACCGTCGGCCCGCGCAGCTGTCCGGCGGCCAGCAGCAGCGGATCGCCCTGGCGCGCGCGCTGGTCTTCGACCCCAAGCTCGTGCTGATGGATGAACCGCTCGGCGCGCTGGACAAGCAGCTGCGCGAGCACATGCAGTTCGAGATCAAGCACTTGCACGAAAACCTTGGCATCACTGTGGTCTACGTGACCCACGACCAGGGCGAGGCCTTGACCATGTCGGACCGCGTCGCCGTCTTCAACGACGGCCGCATCCAGCAACTCGCCCCCCCCGCCGATCTGTACGAACGCCCCGAGAACAGCTTCGTCGCCCAGTTCATCGGCGAGAACAACAAGCTTCTCGGCACCATCGAGGAGCTTTCGGGTGACAAGGCGCTGGTGCGGCTTGCCACCGGCGAATTGATCGACGCGACGGCGGTCAACGTCAAGGAGAAGGGCGGCAAGACGCTGGTCTCGATCCGCCCCGAACGGGTGGAGTTCAAGCCCGAGATGATGCCGCCCGGCGCCCATACCATCGACGCCGAGGTGGTCGAGATCATCTACATGGGCGACATCCTGCGCGCGGTCCTCAAGGTGGCCGGGTCGGACGATTTCGTGATGAAGATGCGCAACACGCTGGGGCAGACGAAACTTGTCCCCGGCCAGAAGATCAAGGTGGGCTGGCATCCCCAGGATGCCCGCGCGCTCGACCCCTGATGCCGCCCCGGGGGTGCAGGCGCCCCCTGGCCGGAAAAGAGCAGACAACTGAAATCCAACTTGGGAGCTTGCGAATGAAAAAGACCCTCATCCTGACGACCGCTCTGGTCAGCCTTGGCTTCGCCGCCAATGCCGACGTGACGGTCATGTCCTGGGGTGGCGCCTATGGCGCGGCCCAGACCGAAGCCCATGTGAAGCCCTGGGCGGCGGCCACCGGCAATGCGGCCGTCATGGTCGACGCCGACAACCCGGCTCAGCCGATCAAGGCGATGGTCGAGGCCGGCAACGTCACCGTCGACGTCGCCTCGCTGGAATATGCCGACGCCGTGCGCCTGTGCGACGAAGGCGTGCTGGAGCCGATCGACGCCGCCATGCTGACGCCCGCGCCTGACGGGACTCCGGCCATCGACGACTTCTTCCCCGGTGCCGTGACCGAATGCGGCGTGTCGACCGACACCTGGGCGAACGTCTACGCCTATGACACCACCAAGTTCCCCGAAGGCGCCGCGCCGACCACTGCGGCCGACTTCTTCGACCTGGCGAAATTCCCCGGCAAGCGCGGCCTGCGCAAGGGCGCCAAGGCCGTGCTGGAATTCGCACTGATGGCGGACGGCGTGGCCCCGGCGGACGTCTACGCGACGCTCGACACGCCCGAGGGCGTCGACCGCGCCTTCGCCAAGCTCGACACCATCAAGGCGGATGTCGTCTGGTGGGAAGCCGGTGCCCAGGCCCCGCAGCTTCTGGCCGATGGCGAGGTGGTGATGACCACCGCCTACAACGGCCGGATCTTCGGCGCGGCGATCGAAGAGGGCAAGCCCTTCCAGATCGTCTGGGACGGCCAGCTCTACGAGAACGAACTGTACGTCGTGCCGAAGGGCGCGCCGAACAAGGACCTGGCGATGGACTTCATCAAGTTCGCCACCTCGACCGAAGGGCTGCGCGCCCAGGCCTCGCACATCTCCTACGGCCCGCCGCGCAAATCGGCCAACGCCGAGAAGCTGATGTACAAGGACGGCAAGACCGAGATGGGCCCGCACCTGCCGACCAGCCCCGAGAACATGACCAACTCGCTGCTGACCTCGTCCGATTTCTGGGTCGACCACGACTCCGAACTGAACGAGCGCTTCCAGGCCTGGCTGTCGCAGTAATCCGACCTTTCGGGCGCGGGGGATCCCCCTCGCGCCCGATTTCCATCTGACGAGGCAGACATGGCCGAGGCCGCGACCGAACTTCTGACCACCGCCGATGGCCGCCCGCTGAAGGCAGCGCTTGCCGCCGCGCAGTCGCGCGCCAAGCGCCGGGCCTTCCTTCTGGTGCTGCCGCTCCTGCTCTTCGTCCTTCTGACCTTCCTGGTCCCGATCGGCTACATGTTGAAACGCTCCGTCGAGCATGACGGCTTCTCCTCCTCGGCCCCGGCGCTGGACGCCTGGTTCACCGAGAACCCCGGCTTCGACCCCGCCAACCCGCCGGAAGAGGCTTATGCGGCGCTGGTCAGCGACCTTGCCCGGATGCAGGTTGAAAAGACCACCGGCATGGCCGGGACGCGGATCAACTACACCGTCCCCGGCACCATCTCGCTTTTCAAGCAGGGCGCGCGCGAAGCCAAGGATCTTGTCGCCCCGTTCAAGGAGTCGCTTCTGGCGCTCGACCCGGAATGGGGCAAGCCCGCCCTATGGCGCGGCATGTCCGCCGCTTCCAGCCCCTATACCGCAGAATTCTATCAGGTCGCCTCGGACCGCAAGCTGACCGATGACGGCTGGGCGCGGGGCGGGGACAAGGACCGGATCTATCTTTACCTCTTCTTCAAGACCTTCCTGATTTCCGGCCTGATTACCGTCATCTGCCTGCTCATCGCCTTCCCGGTTTCGCACCTGCTTGCCACCCTGCCGATGGCGAAGTCTTCGCTCCTGATGATCCTGGTGCTCTTGCCGTTCTGGACCTCGCTTCTGGTGCGGACGACAAGCTGGATCGCGCTCCTGCAGGAACAGGGCATCGTCAACGACCTTCTGGTCGGCATCGGGCTGATCAGCGAGGATGGCCGGTTGACGATGATGTACAACATGACCGGCACCATCGTCGCGATGACGCATGTGCTGCTGCCTTTCATGATCCTGCCCTTGTATTCGGTGATGCGGGTGATCCCGCCCAGCTATGCCCGCGCGGCCCGCAGCCTGGGTGCTACCAGCTGGACCACCTTCCGCCGGGTCTACCTGCCGCAGACCCTGCCGGGGATCGCCGCCGGGTCGCTCCTCGTCTTCATCCTGGCGGTTGGCTACTACATCACCCCGGCGCTGGTCGGCGGCGCGGACGGGCAGCTGATCTCCAACCTGATCAGCTTCCATATGTCGAAATCGAACTGGTCGCTGGCCGCCGCCATCGCCGGGATGCTGCTGGTGGCGATCCTGCTTCTGTATTGGCTCTACGACCGCCTGATCGGCATCGACCGGTTGAAGCTGGGTTAAGGAGAAAACCATGGTTCTTCCCACCTATGCCGATCCGCTGGAACGTGTCTGGCACTACACCTATCTGGTGATCTGCGGGCTGGTGTTCCTGTTCCTGATCGCGCCGATCCTGATCGTGGTGCCGTTGTCGTTCAACGCCGAGCCCTATTTCACTTTCACCGACAAGATGTTGGCCCTCGACCCCGCGGGCTGGTCGATGCGCTGGTACGATACGCTGCTGACGCTCGGCCACCCGGCGCCGGAAACCGTGCGCGACAGCAGCTGGTGGTCGGCGGCCTGGCACCGGGCGACCTGGGTGCAGGCGGCGAAGAACTCTTTCTGGGTCGGGCTCTGGGCGACGATCCTGGCCACGACGCTGGGCACCATCGCAGCACTTGGGCTGTCCCGGCCCGAGATGCCCTATCGTCGAGTGATCATGGCGCTGCTCATCAGCCCGATGATCGTGCCGATCATCATCATCGCCGTGGGGATGAGCTTCTTCTTCGCCAAGGCCTGCGTCGCGCCCGACAGCGCGATGGGGGCGATCTTCGGCTACTTCCTGTCCGAGAAGGGCTGCCTCGCCAACTCGCACCTTGGCGTGATCGTCGCCCATGCCGTGCTGGGCATTCCCTTCGTGATCATCACGGTGACGGCGACGCTCTCGGGCTTCGACCAGTCGCTGATCCGCGCGGCACATTCGCTGGGGGCAAATCCGCGCACGACCTTCTTCAAGGTGATCATGCCCTTGATCCTGCCCGGCATCATCTCGGGCGCCTTGTTCGCCTTCGTCACTTCGTTCGACGAGGTGGTGGCAGTCCTCTTCATCGCCGGGCCGGACCAGCAGACGATCCCGCGGCAGATGTTCAACGGTATCCGCGAGGCGATTTCCCCGGCGATCCTGGCGGTGGCGACGATCCTGGTGGTGATTTCGGTCCTGCTGCTGACCACGGTCGAATTGCTGCGACGGCGGTCGGACCGGCTGCGGGGCGTGACCGGACGCTGACGGGCGGCTCCTCGTTCGCCTTCGGCTTCTCGTCGCGAGGTCAGCGACGAGGGACGAAGTCACCAAGGAGCGGTTCTTCCAGGTGTTAATCAATCCCTAACGCCCGCGACCAAGTGGCTGATCTTACTGGCCTCGAAAATCTGTCCACCGTGGACAGGATCAGGGCAGCAGGTGCAGCCAGCCCCAGGCCGTCAGGATCGAGGCGGCCGTCGCGACCAGGACGGAGGAGGCATTCACCCGCTTCCCCACCCCATACATATGGGCGAACATATAGGCATTGACCCCCGGCGCCATCGCGGCCGTCACCACCGCCGAGCGCAGGGCCGGGGTGTCGAGCTGGAAGACCTGGGTGGCCAACAGCCAGGTCACACCCGGATGCAGGACCAGCGAAGCCGCCGTCACCATCAGCACCGGCCCGATGTCGCCCTCGATCCGGTAGCGGACGAGGACGCCGCCGAGCCCGAAGAGCGCGACGGGGATGGCCGAATGGGCGATCATGTCGATCCCGGACCAGAAGAAGCCGGGCAGCGGGTTCCCGGCCAGGTTGACGGCGAAACCCAAGAGGATGCCGATCACCAGCGACTGGCTGAATACGGCGCGCGCGATTTGCCGGAGGAGGGCGGAGCCGGACAGCCCGTGCCCCCGCGTCCGCGCCCATTCCATCAGCGCGATCCCGAAGCCGTAGAGCATCGGCGCGTGCAGCGAGATGATCGCGTAGTTGCCTTGCAGGGCTTCGGCCCCGTAGGCACGCTCGGTGATGGCGAGACCGAGGAGCAGCGAGTTCGAGAAGAGCCCGGCGAAGCCGATGGAGACCGCGTCGGGCATGGCGCGATGAAAGACAAGCATCGCCCCGAAGAAACAGGCGAAGAAGCCCGCGAAGGCGCCGGTGTAGAAGCTCGCCATCAGGCCGACGTCGTAGGCGGCGGAGAGGTCCAGATGCGCGATGGAGCGGAACAGGAGGCAGGGCACAGCGAAGTTCTGGGCGAAGCGCATGAGGCCGTCGACGGCGGGTTCCGACAGAAGGTTTGCCCGGACGGCGGCATAGCCGAAGCCGATGACGAGGAAGACCGGCAGGATGACGTCGAGTAGCGCGCTCATCCCCGGCGTCGGACCGGGGGTTTCACCCCCGGACCCCCAGGATACTTGGGCCAGTATGAAAGCGCCGGATCAGGGCTGGTTGTCATAGGTGATCGTCATGCCGTCGAAGGCGGGGGTGATGTGGGGGGGAAGCTCGGCGCGCAGGGTCTCGTAGTCGAGGTCGATGTGCATGTTGGTGATCACGGCGCGGGCCGGTTTGGCGCGGGCGATCCAGCCGAGGGTCATGTCGAGATGGGCATGGGTCGGATGCGGCTTCCTGCGCAGCGCATCGACGATCCAGCAGTCCAGGCCCTCCAGCACCGGCCAGCTTTCCGCCGGGATGTCGACGGCATCGGGCAGGTAAGCGAGCGGGCCGATGCGGAAGCCGAGCGCGTCCATGCTGCCGTGGTCGGCGCGGAACGGGGTCAGGGTCACGGGGCCGCCAGCGCCGGTGATGGTGACGGGGCCGTCGATGGTATGGAGGTCGAGGATCGGCGGATAGGGTGAGCCCTCGGGCTGGACGAAGGCATAGCCGAAGCGGGAGAGGAGCGCCTCTTGCGTGGGGCCGTCGGCCCAGACCGGCAGTCGCTGGCGCTGGTTGAAGACCACCTGCCGCAGGTCGTCGATCCCGTGCATGTGGTCGGCATGGCTGTGGGTGTAGATGACGCCGTCGAGCGCGCCCACGCCCGCGTCGAGCAGCTGTTCCCGCATGTCGGGCGAGGTGTCGACCAGGATGCGGGTGGTGCCCTCCGCCGTTTCGCGGGTGACGAG
This sequence comes from Tabrizicola sp., assembly GCF_016793705.1. Lineage (GTDB taxonomy): Bacteria > Pseudomonadota > Alphaproteobacteria > Rhodobacterales > Rhodobacteraceae > Tabrizicola. The sequence continues at coordinate 7,354 of NZ_JAEULO010000016.1, read as the reverse complement.
CAGCGAGCAGCGGCGGCGGCGGTTCTTCGGGTTCGCGGGATCGCAGTCGCCCCAGTTGCCCCCGAGGCGGGGCACGCCCCCCGAGGAGCCGCAGCCGAGGATAGTGAAGGTGAGGCGCGCCATGTCAGGCCGCCCTTGCCGGGCGGGCGGCGCGGGGGAAGAGGCGGTCGAAGTTCTCGGTGGTCCGGGCCGCGAAGTCTTCGAGGCTGAGGCCGAAGAGGGGCGCCAGCGCGCGGGCGGTATGGGCGACATAGGCCGGCTCATTGCGCTTGCCGCGGAAGGGCGGCGGCGCAAGGTAGGGGCTGTCGGTTTCCAGGATAAGCCGGTCGAGCGGGGCCTTGGCGAAGATGTCGCGCAGGGCCTGCGATTTCGGGAAGGCGGCGATGCCGGAGATCGAGAGCATGAACCCCATCTCTAGCGTCGCCTCGGCCAGGCGGGGGCCGGAGGAGAAGCAGTGCATGACGCAGGTGTAGGACTTGCGTCGCATGCCTTCGGCGAGGATCGCCTCCATATCTTCGTCTGCGTCGCGGGCGTGGATGATCAGCGGCAGGCCGGTTTCCTGCGCCGCCTCGATGTGGAGGCGGAGACTGGTCTGCTGGATGGCCTTCGTCTCTGCCGTGTAGTGGTAGTCGAGGCCGGTCTCGCCGATGCCGACGAATTTCGGGTGGCGGGCGAAGGCGACCAGTTTCTCCACGGTGATGGGGGGTTCTTCATGCGCGCTCATCGGGTGGATGCCGGCGGCGTAGAAGACCTCCGGGTGGATTTCCGCCATCGCGCGCACTTTCGGTTCATTCTTCATCCGCGTGCAGATCGTGACCATCCGGTTCACCCCGGCTGCCTTGGCGCGGGCGATGATCGCTTCGGTCTCGTCGATGAGATCGGGGAAGTCGAGGTGGCAGTGGCTGTCGACCAGATCAGGCAGGGTGGGGGACATTCGGGCTTACCTCAGGGCGAGGCTCCCCGCCGTCTCGTCGACCTTCAGCAGCATATCCATCAGAAGCGCGGCAGGGTCAAGGTTGACCGCCTTGCCGCGCCGGGCACGGGCGGAGAGGGTCTGGGCGAGTTCCGCCCAGGCGCGGGCGGCCTCGGGGTAGGGGGCGAGGCGGGCGAGAAGTTGCGCCTCGTTCGGGGCGGCTTCGGGCGGGGTGGTGCCGGTCACGCCAAAGCGGGCGAGGCGGGCGAGAAAGAGGTCGATCAGGGTGACGAGGAGGTCGAAGGTCTCGGCAGCGCCACGGGCCCCGGCGAGATCGGCGAGGGCGAGGGCCTGGGGGCGATCGAGCCTCGGGAGGGTGGAGAAGAGGCGGGTGAGGGCGGTGTAGAGCTTGAGGCCGTCGAGGTTGGTCAGGCGGAAGGCCTCACCGACCGAGCCGCCGGAAAGCTCGGCCAGCGCGGTGCGGTCCTCGGGCGCTATGTCGCCGCCGGCTTGCGTGAGGGCGTCGGCGAGGTCCTGCGGGGGCAGCGGGGTGAGGCGCAGTTCGCGGCAGCGCGAGCGGATGGTGGGAAGAAGCCGCGCGGGCTGATGGGCGATCAGGAACAGGGTGACATTCGGCGGCGGTTCTTCGAGGAGCTTGAGGAGGGCGTTGGCTGCGGCGGGGTTCATCTCGTCGACGGCGTCGATGATCGCGGTGCGGCGGCCACCGTCGGCGGCGGAGAGGGCGAAGAAGCTCTTCATCTTCCGCACCTCGTCGACCGAGATCACCTGGGAGAGGGCGGTTTCCTTGTCGTTCGGGCCGCGGCGGAGGAGGAAGTGGCGCGGCTCGGCCAGTTGGAGCAGGCGGCGGGCGATGGGGTTGGCCGGGTCCACGTCCAGGGTGGTGGGCGGGGGGGCGGCGAACATGCCGCCGTCATCCTCGGGCGCGGCGAGGAGGAACCGGGCGAGGCGCCAGGCGAGGGTGGCCTTGCCCACCCCCTTCGGGCCGGTCAGCATCCAGGCGTGATGGAGGCGGCCGGAATTGAAGGCTTGCAGGAATTCGGCTTCGGCCCCGGCATGGCCGAAAAGGGTGGCGGTCTCCCGCGGATGGGGGGCGCCTTCGAGGCGGTCGGGGTCGGGAAGCGGGTCGGTCGCGGCCATGGCGGGAGATTGCACGGGGAGCGAGGGAAGGGGAAGGGGGGTCGGATGTGTCCACGCAGGACAGGGGCTTGGCATCATGTGGAATCAAGGGGTTGAGTGTGGGCGTTTACGGTTCGGAAAGGATGGTTGCGTGGCGTTGGAGAACGAGGGGGGCGGCTCCTGTCGCGGGGTCGGGCGGTGTCGGAGGGGGCGGCGGCGGCAAGAGTGGGTGGAGGCGGGGTGGCGCGCGGGAGCGAGAGGGGCATCAAAGGGCAGGCCGTGGGTGAGGGTTGTTACAGTCGCAACGGGTGTTCGGGGTGGGACGACGGGCGCCAGTCGCCGAGACACTGATCGCGGCGAAGCGCGATCTATGCTGCGTCGCAGCATTTGAGGTGAGAATCGTGAAAGCATTTTTCATCGAATTGCGACGGTTGACGAGCCCGGGCCCGCGGGCCTAGCATTCACCTGTCTGAAACAGGTTAGGCTCGGGGAGGTTGACCCGGCCCCCGCTTTCCAGGCGGGTCCTTCCGGCGCGATGGTGTCGGCCCAAGACTTCGGGTGCTCGCATGACGCAGGCGCCGATGAAGGGGTATGGACATGGAACCACGGATATCATTGATCACATTGGGGGTTTCCGATCTGGAACGTTCGGTCGCCTTCTACCGCGACGGGATGGGCCTGCCGACCGAGGGCATCATCGGGCAGGAGTTCGAGCATGGGGCGGTGGCTTTCTTTCCGCTGGCGGGCGGGTTGAGACTGGCACTCTGGGGACAGGCGGACCTGGCTTTCGACACGGGGCTTCAAGCGGCTCCGGTCAGCCCGACTGCGTTCGCAGTGGCGCACAATGTGCGGGAGCGCGGCGAGGTCGATGCGGTGATGGCGGCGGCGGAGACGGCGGGGGCCAAGGTGGCGAAACCCGCGCAGGACACGTTCTACGGCGGCTATGCCGGATATTTCCAGGACCCGGACGGGCATCTGTGGGAGGTGGCCTGGAACCCGGCGATGCTGCCGGAGTGAGGATGGGGAAGGGGGAGTCGGGGCACGCCCCGACCTACGGATCGCGTGTCGTCTGCGCTGCGCTGGTTGCGGGGAGGGATCGTGGCGGTGGCGGGGGTGGCTTGACCTGGGGAACTTGTCCGGGCTGAGATGGGCCAGCCGAAGGAGGCCGCCGATGAACATCCTTGTCTTCCAGCATCTTGCCGTCGAGCATCCCGGCATCTTCCGAGATTTCTGGCGCGAGGCAGGGCATCGGGTGCATGTCGTCGCGCTGGACGAGGGGGCGGCGATCCCGGAGCTGGCGGGATATGACCTTCTGGCGGTGATGGGCGGGCCGATGGATGTCTGGGAGGGCGACAGGCACCCTTGGCTGCGGGCCGAGATGGCGGCGATCCGCCGCTGGGTTCTGGAGCTTGGGCGGCCCTATTTCGGCATTTGCCTGGGCCATCAGCTGCTGGCCGAGGCCCTGGGCGGCAAGGTCGGGCGCATGGCGGTGCCGGAAGTGGGCGTGACCGCGACCGGGCTGACGGTCGAGGGCCGCAGCGACCCCTTGCTGGCGGGGTTCGGGGATGAGGTGCAGGCCTTCCAGTGGCACGGGGCCGAAGTGCAGCGCTTGCCGGAGGGCGGTGTCACGCTGGCCGGAAACGCGGCCTGCCCGGTGCAGGCGCTGCGGGTCGGGCGGCGGGCCTGGGGGATCCAGTTCCATGTCGAGATGACCGCGACCACGGTGGCGGAGTGGAGCGCGGTGCCGGAATATGCCGCGAGCATGGACGCGGCGCTGGGGGCCGAGCGGGCGCGCGGGCTGGAGGCGGAACTGGCGGGGCACCTGCCCGCGTTCAACGCGATGGCGCGGCGGTTGAACGACAACCTGTTCCGGGTGATCGGGTAGCCGAACGGGAGTCGGGGCACGCCCCGACCTACAGGTGGGGCGCGACCTTTGCCCAGACGCGGGTGGCGACGGTTTCGGGGTCGCCTTCGGCGTCGATGATGCGGAAGCGGTCGTGCTCTGCGGCGAGGGCGAGGAACCCGGCGCGGGCCTTCTCCTGGAAGGCAAGACCCATGTCTTCGAACCGCAGTTCTTTCCCGGCGCGGGCATGGGCGCGCGACAAGCCCACCGACGGGTCGAGGTCGAAGAGCAGGGTCAGGTCGGGTTCCACGCCGATCATCAGCGCGTGCAGGCGGTCGACGGTGGCAGAGAGGTCGCCGCGGGTGATGCCCTGGAAGATGCGGGTGCTGTCCGCGAAACGGTCGGTGATCACGATCTCCCCCCGGTCGAGGGCGGGGCGGATGGTCTTTTCCAGATGGTCGCGGCGGGCGGCGGTGAACAGGAGGATCTCGGTTTCCGCCGACCAGCGGTCGATGTGGCCTTCAAGGACGAGGCGGCGGATTTCCTCGGCCCCAGGACTGCCGCCGGGTTCGCGGGTCAGGGTGACGGCATGGCCTGCGGCGCGGAGGCTTTCTGCCAGGCGGCGGCCTTGCGTGGACTTGCCGGACCCGTCGATGCCTTCGAGGCTGAGGAAAAGGCCGGGCATTCAGCTGGCCGGGGACCCGAGATACTGGCCGTAGAGCACGCGTCCAGCGGTCGTCACCCGCTTGACGAACCCGGCGGTGCCGACATCGGCCTCGGCCACCAGCGGCACGCGGCGGTCGGGGAGGTCGGGGGCGTGGATGATCAGCTCGGCCACCGCGCTCCCCTTCGTGACGGGGGCAAGGAGGGGGCCGTTGTAGACGACTTCGGCGGTCACGCTGTCCTGCACGAGGGCCGGGACGAGGAGCTTCACATCCTCGGCGGGGACGAGGCCCACCGTGTCGGCGTCGCCCAAATGCACTTCTGCCTCGGCGACGCGGATGCCAGACTTGGCCACGGTCTTTTCCGAGAACTGCCGGAAGGCCCAACCGACGATGCGCTCGGCCTCCTCGGCGCGGGCCTTGTCGGAGGGCAGGCCGGTGATCGCGAAGATGATGCGGCGGTCGCCCTGCCTGGCGGATCCGACCAGGCCGTAGCCCGCTTCCGAGGTGTGGCCGGTCTTCAGCCCGTCGGCACCGATGCCGAGGTCAAGCAGCGGGTTGCGGTTGAAGCGGTTGTCGGGCGAGCGGCCCTTGTAGCTGTATTCGGTCTGGGCGAAGATCGGATAGTAGTCGGGGAACTCCTCGATCAGCCGCTTGCCGAGGATGCCAAGATCGCGCATCGACATGCGGTGCCCTTCGGCGGGCCAGCCCGATGCATTCCTGAAGGTCGAGGCGGTGAGGCCGATGGCCGGGCCGCGCTGGGTCATCTGTTCGGCGAAGGCCTCCTCGGTGCCTGCCAGCCCCTCGGCCACCACGACGCAGGCGTCGTTGCCCGAGTTGATGATCATGCCGTGGATCAGCTCTTCCACGGTCGGCCGGTCGTCGTGCTGGAGCATCATGGTCGAGCCGCCGTCGCGCGTCATCTGCACCGCGCGGTCCGAGACGGCGAAGGTGGTGTCCATCGTGACCCGGCCATCCTTCAGCGCTTCGAAGAGCATGTTGATGGTCATCAGTTTCGACATCGAGGCCGGAGGCAGCGGCTGGTCGGCGTTCTTGTCCATCAGCACGGTGCCGGTCGTCATGTCATAGACCCAGGCGGCGGTGGCCGCCGTCTCGAAGGCGCGGGCAGGGAGCGCGGCCAGCAGGAAGGCGAGGAGGGTCAGGACAGGGCGGAAGCGGTTCAGCATTCAGGCGGCCTTCATTTCAGGAAATAGGCGTCGGCGAACCCGGCGTCCTTGATCTTCTTCAGCATCGCTTCGTCGCCCATCACCACGACGCCCCAGACCGCCTTGCCGGCCTTTTCGGACTTCTGCGGGGTTGCGGTGACGCCGATCTTGGCCAGGGCCTGGGCGGCGCGGTTGGCGTTGTCCTCCTTGGAGAAGGAGGCGACCTGGATCGGCCGGGCCGGGCCGGTGGCGGCGGTGGCCTCGGGGGCAGCTGCGACGGCGGCAGGGGCCGCAGCGGCGCTGTCGCCGACCACCTTGGGCTTGGTCTTCTTCGTTCCGGCGGGGGCGACCGCCTCGGGCTTGCGGGCATCGAGCGGCGCGGATTCGATGGGCGCGACGGCGGCGGCGGCGGCGTCGGGGGTGGTCGTCGGTGCCTCGCCTTCGACGGCGACGGCGGTTCCGGCGGCAGCCGCAGCGGCGGCGGCCTTGGCTTCCGCGGCCGCCTTCTTCTTGGCCTCGCGTGCGGCCTTCGCCTCGGCCCGGCGTTCCTTCCAGGTCTTCTTCTTCGGCGTCTCGTCGACCACGGCGGCGCCATCGGCGGCCCCCTCGGCGACGACGGCGGCGGTTCCGGCGGCAGCCGCAGCCGCTTTCGCATCGCCCGGCTTGGCGGCGCCCTTGGTGCCGGTCTCCCCGGCAGGCTTGCCCGCATCCACCGCGTCCAGCGCGGCAGAGGCGATGGCGGCGGCGTCACCCTCCTTCGCGGTGGGGTCTGCGGCGGCGGTATCGGTCGCGGCAGGGGCTGCTGCGGTCTCGGCCTTTTCCTCCTTGCGCAGCGCCGTCACCCGGATCTCGGTCGGCTGTCCGGCCAGGATGCCAAGCGCCTCGGCCGCGTCGGAGGAAAGTTGCAGGCGGGGGCCGGGATTGTCGCGTTCGCGCTTGAAGAGCGCGCCGGTGATCGACTTGCCGGTGGCAGGGTTGAACATCACCACCCGTTCGGGATTGGTCACATCGGGCGAGGCGACCCAGATGCCGCCAAGCGAGGGGCGACCGTCCCAGAGCGCGCTGTCGGTCGCCTGGAAGACCTCGGGCGCCTCGACATCCGTGGCTCCGGCCTTCTTGCCAGGCGATGCCGTCACGCGGGTGCCGCCCGCGTCGCCAGTCTTGCCGCCGCCTTCGACGCAACCGACCAGCAACCCGGTCACAGCCAGCCCGAAAACGATATCCCGGAGAACCGCTCTTGCCATCTTCCGCCCTCAGAACCGCGCGGTCTGGAATGCCGCGCTTTACCAATGATCTTGCCTGTGGTTCCGGCTTCGTCGCCTTGGGCGTGAACCGCCCTTCTTCCCCATCAGGTCCGCCTGCTTGTGGGTGAGCATATCCCCTTGCGCAAGCGGTGGGAAGGGCAGAGGCGATGACGCCCCCTCACGATCAGCGGAAATCGCCTGTGCGCGGCTGGCCGACGGCCTTTCAGAATCACTGCGCCGCAGCTATGCGGGCCGGGTCGCCCCCGGCCCCCCGCTTCAGACCGGGCCGGAACGGCACGGAAGTGTGGCCGAGTGGTTTAAGGCTCTGGTCTTGAAAACCAGCGTGGGGGGAACCCCACCGTGGGTTCGAATCCCACCGCTTCCGCCAC
>NZ_JAEULO010000002.1 GCF_016793705.1 Tabrizicola sp. | reverse complement strand
GTGGTCACGCTAAGCCGCTCGCTCATCGTGCCCTTCCTGCAATTCTCGCCGAACCGCGCCTTGCGGGAAAAGGCCTATGAGGCCTGGGTCGCGCGGGGGGCGAACGGGGGCGAGACCGACAACCGGGCAATCGCCGCCGAGACGCTGGCGCTGCGGGCGGAGCGGGCGCATCTGCTGGGCTACCCGGATTTTGCCGCCTTCAAGCTGGAGCCGGAGATGGCGAAGACCCCGCAAGCGGTGCGCGACCTGCTGATGCGGGTCTGGCATCCGGCGCGGGTCAAGGCGCTGGCGGATGGGGCGGTGCTGGAGGCGATGCTGAAGGCCGACGGGTTCCCGGGGCCGCTGGAGCCTTGGGACTGGCGGTACTACAGCGAGAAGCGGCGCAAGGCCGAGCACGATCTGGATGAAGCGGTCTTGAAGCCCTACCTTGGGCTGGAGGCGATGCTCGCGGCGATGTTCGACTGTGCGAGCCGCCTGTTCCATCTGGAATTCCGGGAAATCGAGGGGCCGTTCTATCACCCGGATGTGCGGGGCTGGGAGGTCACGCGGCAGGGCGCGCACATCGCGGTGTTCCTTGGCGATTACTTCGCGAGGGGCTCCAAGCGGTCAGGCGCCTGGTGTTCGGCGATCCGCAGCCAGCGCAAGCTTGGGGGCGAGCAGCGGCCGGTAGTCGTGAACGTCTGCAACTTTGCCAAGGGTGATCCCTGTCTCCTCAGCTATGACGATGCGCGGACGCTGTTTCACGAGTTCGGCCATGCCCTGCACCAGATGCTGTCGGACGTGACCTATGGCTTCATCAGCGGGACATCGGTGGCCCGCGACTTCGTGGAGCTTCCGAGCCAGCTTTACGAACACTGGCTGGAAGTGCCGCAGGTCCTGGAAGCGCATGCGAAGCACTACCAGACCGGGGAGCCGATGCCGCCGGACATGCTGGCGCGGCTTCTGGATGCGGGCACTTATGACCAGGGCTTTGCCACGGTGGAATTCGTGTCGAGCGCGATGGTCGACCTGGAATTCCATACCGGAGCGCCGCCTGCCGACCCGATGCAGAAACAGGCGGAGGTGCTGGAAGGGCTGGGGATGCCCCGCGCGATCCGGATGCGGCATGCGACGCCGCATTTCGCGCATGTGTTCAGCGGCGACGGCTATTCCAGCGGCTACTACAGCTATATGTGGTCGGAGGTGATGGACGCCGATGCCTTTGCCGCCTTCGAGGAGGCGGGCGATCCGTTCGACCCGGCGACGGCGGCGCGGCTGGAGCGCTTCATCCTGTCGGCGGGCGGGTCCGAGGATGCCGAGGCGCTGTACCTGAAGTTCCGCGGCCGGATGCCCGGGGTGGAACCGCTGCTCAAGGGCCGGGGTTTGCTGGAACCGGCGTGACCCCAGTGGAGGCGTGAGTGCACCTGTTCGAGACATGGAATTCCGAAGAGGCGCTGTCGCACCTCATTTCCCTGGTGGTCGCCTATCTGCTGGCGCTGCCCATCGGCTGGAACCGCGAGCGCGAGGAACGGAGCGCAGGCCTCAGGACCTTTCCCCTGGTGTCGATGGCGGCCTGCGGCTTCGTGATGATCGCCATCGAGGTGCTGAGCGTGGGGTCGGAGCAGCATTCGCGGATTCTGGAGGGGCTGATCACCGGGATCGGCTTTGTCGGCGGCGGGGCGATCCTGAAGCAGGGCGACCGGGCGCGGGGCACGGCGACGGCGGCGAGCCTCTGGGCCACGGGGGCGATGGGGGCGGCTGTCGGCTATGGGCAGCTGGACATCGCGGTGATCCTGAGCCTGGTGACGGTGTTCACGCTGGTGGTGCTGACGCCCTTGCGCAAGGTCGTACAGGAACACAGCAGCTTTGACGATGACGCGGCCTGAGACCTAGCGGCGGAGCGCGCCCGGCGGCTGGCCGAACCTTGCGCGGAAAGCGCGGGAAAGCGTCGAGGGGCTGGAAAAGCCGGTGCGCAGCGCGACTTCGGCAAGCGGGTGCCTCGTGTCGGTCAGCATCCGGCGGGCGGCTTGCAGGCGCAGGTCGAGGGCGTGGGATGCGGGCGTGGTGCCAAGTGCCGCGCGGAAGAGCGATTCCAGGCGGCGGGGGGAGAGGCCGACGGCTTTCGCGGTGTCGGAGGCCGGTTCGGGGGCGTCGATCCGCGCCTCCATCCGGGCCAGCGCCTGCGCCACGCGAGGGTCGAGGGCGGGCTCCTGCGCCTCGGGGGCGATCTGGGGTTCCGAGCCTTTCCGCACGGTGGCGAGGAAGCTGGAGGCGACCTGCCGGGCCAGCGCGGCGCCGTGACGGGTGCGGATCAGGTGCAGCATGAAATCGGCAGCGGGGGCGGCGCCCGCGATGGTCACGCGGTTGCGGTCGATCACGAAGCGGTCGGGAACGACGTCGATATGGGGGTGGCTGGCGGCGAGGTCCTCAAGGTCTTCCCAATGCACGGTGGCGCGGTAGCCGTCGAGGAGGCCCGCACGCGCCAGCACCCAGGGCGCGGCGTCGATGCCGCCGACCAGCGCGAAGCGGGGGGCGATGCGGCGGAGGTCGTGGATCAGCGGCCGGGTGGCGACATCGGCCAGCCGGTAGCCCGCGGCGACGATCAGCGCCTCGGCGCCCACGGCATGGGAGAGCGGGCCGGAGGAGGGAAGCTCGATGCCGCAGGTCAGGGGCACGGGTGCACCATCGGGCGAGACGACGCGCCAGCGGTAGGCCTCATGCCCCAGTTGGCGGTTGGCGTTCCTGAGGGGGTCGAGGGCGGAGGCGACTTCGAGGATCGAGGCCTGCGGCAGGACGAGGAGCGCGATGGTCAGGGGATCGCGCGAGGGCTGGAAGATGGCGTTTTCCGTCATGGAAATTGCGTAATGTGCAAAGCGTCGTCTGGCAAGCGGGCTATGGTGGGGGCCAAGCCCAAGGGGAGGATGCGATGCCGCTCAACATGAACAAGGAAGTCTTCATCACCTGCGCGGTGACCGGCTCGGGCGGGACCCAGGACCGTTCGCCCCATTTGCCGCGCTCGCCCAAACAGATCGCCGAAAGCGCGATTGCGGCAGCCAAGGCCGGGGCGGCGGTGGTGCATTGTCACGTCCGCGACCCCGAGACGGGCAAGCCCAGCCGCAAGCTGGAATATTATCGCGAGGTGACGGACCGCATCCGCGATTCGGATACCGATGTGGTCCTGAACCTGACCGCCGGGATGGGCGGCGACATGTACTTCGACGACACCGAGACGATGACCACGATGGCCGCGAAGTCCGACATGTGCGGCGCAACCGACCGGGTGGCGCATATCGTCGAGTGCCGGCCGGAGATCTGCACGCTGGACTGCGGCACGATGAACTTCAACGAGGCCGACTATGTGATGGTCAACACGCCCGGGATGCTTCGGGACATGGCCAGGCGGATGACGGCGGCGGGTGTGCGGATCGAGATCGAGGCCTTCGATACCGGCCACCTGTGGCTCGCGAAGGAACTGGTCAAGGAAGGCGTGATCCCGGAACCCGTGCTGGTGCAGCTCTGCATGGGCGTCCCGTGGGGCGCGCCGGATGACCTGAACACCTTCATGGCGATGGTGAACAACGTGCCCGCGGGCTGGCACTATTCGGCTTTCGGGCTGGGGCGGAACGAGATGGCCTATGTCGCTGCGGCCACATTGGCGGGCGGGAACGTGCGCGTTGGGCTGGAGGACAACCTGTGGCTCGACAAGGGCGTGCTGGCCACCAATGCCCAGCTGGTGGAGCGTGCCACGACCATCATCGAAAACATGGGCGCACGGGTGATCACGCCGGCGGAAGTGCGGGCGCGGCTGAAGCTGGAGAAGCGGGCGCCGGTGGGGAAATAGTCATGGCCCGGTTCGCTCTGGTCTTCGCGGGTCTTCTCCTCGCGTCCTGTGTCGAGGAGCCATCGACCGGGCCGCAGGGCAAGGCCCTGACCAGTACCGAACGGGCGGAGTGCCTCATGAAGGGCGGCAAGGTCGGGCGCGGTGGGCTTCTGCCGGACGAGGTGTGCTTCCTGCCGGAGCCGGACGCGGGCAAGTCCTGCACGAAGAAGACCGACTGCGAGGGCCTGTGTCTGGCGGATACCCGGACCTGCTCTCCGGTCACGCCGATGTTCGGCTGTTTCGAATTCCTGGACGACACCGGCCAGAAGGTCGGCATCTGCATTGACTGAGGGGAAGACCATGGCGCGCAAGGCGGCAATCATCGGGGGCGGGGTTATCGGCGGCGGCTGGGCCGCGCGGTTCCTGCTGAACGGCTGGGACGTGGGTGTGTTCGACCCCGATCCGCAGGCGGAACGCAAGATCGCCGAGGTGATGGCGAACGCCCGGGCCGCGCTGCCCGCGCTGTCGGACGTGCCGATGCCGAAGGAAGGCAAGTTGACCTTCCATGGCACCATCGGCGAGGCCGTCGAAGGGGCGGAATATGTGCAGGAATCGGTCTCCGAACGGATCGAGCTGAAGCACAAGGTCTACGCCCAGTTGCAGCAGGCCAATCCGGGCGTGTTGATCGGGTCCTCGACCTCGGGCTTCAAGGCCAGCGACCTGCAGAAGGGCTCGCCCGCGCCGGAAAACATCATCGTCGCGCATCCGTTCAACCCGGTCTATCTGCTGCCCCTGTCGGAAATCTCCGGCTCCGACAAGAACACCGCGGCGACGGTCGAAAAGACCGTTGAGATCATGAAGGACATCGGGATGTTCCCGCTGGTGATCCGGCACGAGATCGACGCCTTCATCGGCAACCGCTTCCTGGAGGCGGTCTGGCGCGAAGCCTTGTGGATGCTGAAGGACGGCATCGCCACCACCGAGGAGATCGACGAGGCGATCCGCATGGGCTTTGGCTTGCGCTGGGGCCAGATGGGCCTGTTCGAGACCTATCGAATCGCGGGGGGCGAGGCCGGGATGCGCCACTTCATGGCCCAATTCGGCCCGGCGCTGAAATGGCCCTGGACCAAGCTGATGGATGTGCCGGAGTTCAACGACGAGCTGGTGGAGCTGGTCTCCAGCCAGTCCGATGCGCAGTCCGGCAAATACGGCATCCGCGAACTGGAGCGCATCCGCGACCGCAACCTTGTGGGCTTCCTGCGCAGCCTCAAGGAACGTGACTGGGGTGCTGGCAAGGTGCTCAAGGAACACGACGAACGCCGCGCTGCGGCCTTCCATGCCGAAGTGGCCAAGGGCCTCGACACCGGGGCGAAGGCCGAGCCGCTGGTCATGTACCAGGGCCAGGTCCTGCCCGGCTGGATCGACTACAACGGCCACATGACCGAAAGCCGCTACTATTTCTGCAACTCGGAAACCGTCGACAACTTCCTGCGGATGATCGGCGCGGGGATGGATTATGTTGCCGCCGGACATTCCTACTACTCCGCCGAGACGCATATCCGCCACCTGGGCGAGGCGAAGCTCGGCGATCATATCCGGGGCGAGTTGCAGATCCTGTCGGCGGACGAGAAGCGCTTCCGCAGCTTCGTCCGCATCATGAAGGGCGAAGAATGCGTGGCGACGGTGGAGCAGCTCTGCCTGCACGTCGACATGAAGGCGGGCAAGACCGTGGCGGCAGCGCCCGAGGTCCGGGCCAGGCTGCAAGCCGTGGCCAAGGCCCATGCCGGGCTGCCGCTGCCGGAAGGCGCGGGCCGCGCGGTCGGCCAGAAGAAGGAGTGAGGCGATGGATTTCGGGCTGACCGAAGAACAGGCGATGATCGTCGACACGACGCGGGCGTTCGTGGAAGCGGAGCTTTATCCGCATGAGCAGATGGTGGAACGCACCGGCCAATTGCCGATGGAGCTGATCCGCGAGATCCAGCAGAAGGCCATGGCGGCGGGGCTTTATGCGGCCAACATGCCGGTGGAGCTGGGGGGGGCGGGGCTCGATACCCTGTCCTGGCTGCTTTACGAGAAAGAGCTGGGCAAGGCGAACTATGCGCTGCACTGGACGACCGTGGCGCGGCCTTCGAACATCCTCTTGGCGGGGAACGCCGACCAGCGCGAGCGGTATCTGATGCCCTGCATCAGGGGGGAGACCTGGGATTGCCTGGCGATGACCGAACCCGGCGCGGGGTCTGACCTGCGCGGGATGAAGGCCTCGGCGCGCTTGGACGGCGGCGACTGGGTGCTGAACGGCACCAAGCATTTCATCAGCCACGCCGACCTGGCCGGGTTCGCGATCTGCTTCATGGCCTCCGGCGAGGAGCAGACCCCGCGCGGGCCGAAGAAACTGATCACCGCCTTCTTCGTCGACAAGGGCACGCCGGGCTTCACCGTGCGCGAGGGTTACCGAAACGTTTCGCATCGCGGCTATACCAATGCGGTCCTGGAGTTCGACGACTGCCGGGTGCCGGTCGCGAACGTGCTGGGCGAGCCGCACAAGGGCTTCGAGGTGGCGAATTCCTGGCTGGGCGCGACCCGGTTGCAGGTGGCATCGACCTGTCTGGGCCGCGCTGAGCGCGCGCTCGGCCATGCGGTGTCCTATGCGGCGGAGCGCAAGCAGTTCGGCCAGCAGATCGGCAAGTTCCAGGGGATCAGCTTCAAGCTCGCCGACATGGCGATGGAACTGAAGGCGGCGGAACTGCTGACCCGCGAGGCGGCGTGGAAATACGACCAGGGCACGGTGACCGAAGCCGACATGTCGATGGCCAAGCTGAAGGCGACCGAGGTGCTGGCGCATGTCGCCGACGAGGCGATCCAGATCCACGGCGGAATGGGGCTGATGGACGAGTTGCCGCTGGAACGCATCTGGCGGGACAGCCGGGTGGAGCGGATCTGGGAGGGCACCTCCGAAATCCAGCGCCACATCATCAGCCGAGAATTGCTGAGGGCGGTCGGGGGTTGAACCGTCGGACCGGGGGTTTCACACCCCCGGACCCCCGTGGGATATTTTTGGACAGAAAATGCAGGCAACATCGGACTTCGGTAACCGCGCGTTAAGGTTAATGCGCGATTCTGTCGGGGCGGTACAGGCGGGGACGCCGATGACCGTGACGGGAAATGGCACCTCGCTTCGGGTTTCGGGGCGGGGTGTTCCCATTTTCTGTCCGCAAATATCCCGGGGTCCGGGGCAGCGCCCCGGGGCTGATGCAGCAGAGCGAGGCTGCGCATGAGCCGCCTCGACCGTCTCCTCCGCCCGCGCCACATCGCCGTTCTGGGCGCCGGATGGGCGCTGAACGTGATCGAGCAATGCCGGAAGATGGGCTTTGCCGGGCCGGTCTGGCCGGTGCATCCGACCAAGGCGGAAATCGGCGGCATGAAGGCCTATGCCAGCCTCGCCGACCTGCCCGAGCCGCCGGATGCGGTTTTCGTCGGCGTGAACCGTTTCGCGACGATCGAAGTGGTGGAGGAGTTGCGCCGGATGGGCGCGGGTGGGGCGATCTGCTTTGCGTCGGGCTGGACCGAGGCGGGCGAGGCCGGGTTGCAGGACAAGCTGGTCGCGGCCGCGGGCGACATGCCGATCCTGGGGCCGAACTGCTATGGGGTGATCAACTACCTCGACGGGGCGCTTCTGTGGCCCGACCAGCATGGTGGCATCCGCACGGACAAGGGCGTGGCGCTGGTCAGCCAGTCGTCGAACATCGTGATCAACATGGGGATGCAGCAGCGGGGCCTTCCGGTCGCCTATGTCGCCTGTCTGGGCAATGCGGCGGTGGTGGGGCTGGCGGAGCTGACCGGGGCGCTTCTGGACGATCCGCGAGTGACGGCGGTCGGGCTCTACATCGAGGGGATCGACGATGCCCCGGCCTTTGCTGCGCTGGCCGAGAAGGCGCGGGCGATGGGCAAGGGCGTCGTCGCGATCAAATCCGGGAAGACCGAGCTTTCCCGCACGGCGGCGGCCAGCCATACCGCCTCGCTGGCCGGGGGTGGGGCGGCGTCGTCTGCGTTCCTGCGGCAGATCGGGGTGGCGGAGGTCAACACGCCGAGCGAGCTGATCGAGACGCTGAAGATCTTCCACGTCCACGGTCCGCAGATCGGCAGCCGCATCTGCTCGCTCTCCTGTTCCGGGGGCGAGGCGGGGCTGGTCGCGGACCTTGCGGCGCCTTTCGGGATCGACTTCCCTCCGGTCCCGAAGGCCACGCATGACCGGCTGTTCGCGGTGCTGGGGGAGATCCCGACGATCTCCAACCCCTTGGACTACCACACCTTCATCTGGGGCGATGGGCCGAAGACGACCGAGGTCTTTGCGGCCATGCTGGAGGCCTATGACGCGGGGCTTTACATCGTCGACACCCCGCGCACCGACCGTTGTTCGGATGCCTGGTACCAGCCTGCGCTCGACGCGATGGTTGCAGCGCAGAAGGTGGCCGGGAAGCCGGCCTTCCCCGTAGCCTCGATGGTCGAGAACTTCGGCGAGGGCCGGGTGCAGGCGATGATGGCGGAGGGCGTCTGCGCGCTTCTGGGGATCGAGACGGCGCTGGCGGCGGTTAAGGCGGCGCAGACCCCGGCGGGTGAGGCGGGATGGCGGCCGGTGGCGGCGCTGGCCCCGCGCGAGACGCGGATGCTCTCGGAGGCGGAGGGCAAGGCGCTGCTGGCCGAGGCCGGGGTGGCGGTGCCGCGGGCGGTGACGGGGGCGACGCTGGCAGAGGTAGCGAAGGGGGTGGTGGGTTTGCACCCACCCTACGCGTTGAAGGGGCTCGGCTTCGCGCACAAGACCGAAGCGGGCGCAGTGCGGCTGGGGCTGGCCTCGCTGGAGGGACAGGCCGAGATGCCGGGGGCCAAGGGCTATCTGGTCGAGGAGATGGTGACGGGCGCGGTCGCCGAGGTGCTGTTGGGCCTGCGCCGCGACCCGGTCTATGGCGTGACGCTGACTTTGGGCATGGGCGGGGTCACGGCGGAGGTGCTGGCCGATACGGTGACGCTGGTGCTGCCGGTGACCGAGGCCGAGGTGCTGGAGGCGATGAAGCGCCTGCGGCTGTGGCCGCTGCTGGATGGCTATCGGGGGCGTCCGAAGGCGGACATGGCAGCGGTGGCGGGCATGGCGGTCAGGCTCGGGGCGCTGATGCTGGACAACGAAAGCCTTGAGGAAATCGAGATCAATCCCGTCCTCGTGCGCGAAAGCGGCGCAGTGGCGGTGGATGCGCTGATCAGGAGGGAGTGAGATGGCCGAGATGCAGATGCGGACCGAGGGTCCGGTGAAGACCCGCCGCGAGGGCGCGATCCTGGAGGTGACGCTGGACGCCCCGAAGGCCAATGCCATCAGCCTGAAGACCAGCCGGGTGATGGGGCTGGTGTTCCGCGACTTTCGCGATGACGACAGCCTGCGGATCTGCATCGTCAAGGCGGCGGGCGAGAAGTTCTTCTGCCCCGGCTGGGACCTGAAGGCCGCTGCCGAGGGCGATGCGGTCGACGGCGACTATGGGGTCGGCGGCTTCGGGGGTCTCCAGGAACTGCCGAACCTGAACAAGCCGGTGATCATGGCGGTGCAGGGTATCTGCTGCGGCGGGGGGCTGGAGCTGGCTCTGTCGGGCGACATCATCATGGCTTCGTCCAACGCCACCTTCGCCCTGCCGGAAATCCGTTCGGGCACGGTTGCGGATGCGGCCAGCATCAAATTGCCGAAGCGCATCCCCTATCATGTTGCCATGGACCTGTTGCTGACCGGGCGCTGGTTCGATGCCGAGGAGGCCCTGCGCTGGGGGCTGATCAAGGAGATCTGCGCGCCGGAGGAGCTGATGCAGAAGACCTGGGCCCTGGCCCGGCTGCTGGAAAGTGGCCCGCCGCTGGTCTATGCCGCGATCAAGGAAGTGGTGCGCGAGGCCGAGAACATGCGCTTCCAGGACGCGCTGAACCGGGTGTCGAAGCGGCTCTTGCCGACGGTGGACAAGCTTTATTCCAGCGAGGACCAGTTGGAGGGGGCAAGGGCCTTCGCCGAGAAGCGCGATCCGGTGTGGAAGGGGAAGTGACGGGTCAGGACTTCAGCCGATAGCGCGACTGGACGAGCCCGGACGGAAAGCTGTCGCTGGCTTCGTGGACGAAGTGGATGTCCCGCCCCGTCGCGCCGAACAGGCTGATCCCTTCGCCAATCAGCACAGGAATGCGCGAAAGCACCATGTCCGCGATCAGGCCCTCGCGCAGGAAGGACTGCACGACCTGGCCGCCGTCGACATAGACGCGCCTGGCGCCCTGCTGACCCAGATGCGCCATCGCGGCCTGCGGCGTCAGGTTGGCGACTGTGACCTTGTCTTGCAGCCGGTCGGGGATGTCGGCCCGGGCAAGCCGATGCGACAGGACGAGGACCGGCTTGTCGTAGGGCCATGGATCGAATGCCTTCACGATCTCGAAGCTGCCACGACCCATGACGATGGCGTCGATGTCCTTGATGAAACGCGCGTAGCCGTGATCCTCGGTCGCGTGTTCGGGCAGGATCAGCCAGTCGAGGGCGCCATCCTTGCGGGCGATGAACCCGTCGAGGCTGGTTGCAATGAAGACATGTCCGGTGGGCATCGTGCGTCTCCTGTCCTGCGGGGTGGGGCAGGCCTGATGCCATGAAACGCAGCGTTTGCCAAGCGGATGTTTCCCCTTCGTTCCGGAGTGGATTGCGGAGGCGGTCCAGACTAACCTGCGGGGAGAGGAGATCCCCATGCCCACCCATGACTACACCACCCGCATCCTCTGGACCGGCAACCGGGGCGAGGGGACGGCGCATTACAAGGCCTATGACCGGACCTGGGACATTGCGGTGCCGGGGAAGGCCGTGGTCCATTGTTCCAACGATCCGCTGCTGGGTGGCGATCCGGGGAAGATGAACCCGGAGGATTTGCTCCTCTCGGCGCTCTCGGCCTGCCACATGCTGTGGTATCTGCACTATGCCTCCGACGCGGGGATCGTGGTGACGTCCTACTCCGACGCGCCGTTGGGGGTGGGTGAGGTGGGTCGTGGCGGGGCCGGGCGGTTCGTGAAGGCGACCCTTCGACCGCATGTGGTGGTGAAGGCGGGGGCCGATCTTGCGGCGGCCGAGGCGATCCATCACCGCATCCATGAGGTCTGCTTCATCGCGCGGTCGGTGAATTTTCCGGTGGAGTATCAGCCGAGCTTTTTGATCGAGGGCTGAGCGGCGGGCGCCCACCCACCCCCATCCCCACCCGGGGGAGGGGAGGCGCTTGCGACATCCTGCGTCGCAAAGCGGACGGTTGAGATGGGCGCGGGCGACTAGGGTCGGCTCGAAGGCCGGGGGCGACATGGACGAGACGGACTACATCATCGTGGGGGCAGGATCGGCGGGCTGTGTGCTGGCCGAACGGCTGACGGCCTCGGGCCGCCACAAGGTCACGGTGCTGGAAGCGGGTGGGACCGACCGGCGGTTCTATGTCCAGTTGCCGCTGGGCTATGGAAAACTGTTCTACGACCCGGCGGTGAACTGGCTGTACAGGACCGAGCCTGATCCGGGGTTGGCGGGCGCGCGGGACCATTGGCCAAGGGGCAAGCTGCTGGGCGGGTCGTCCTCGATCAACGCGATGGTCTGGATCCGGGGGCACCGGGCCGACTACGAGGACTGGGGTCGCGAGAATCCGGGCTGGGGCTGGGAGGAGTGCCTCGCGGCCTACCGGGCGATGGAGGATAACGAGGCGGGCGGCGATGCCTGGCGGGGGCAGGGCGGGCCGCTCCACATCTCGGCCAACCGCTCGGGGCTGCATCCATTGGTGAAGTCCTATGTCGCGGCCTGTGGCGAGGCGGGGCTGGCGGAGAATCCCGATTTCAATGGCGAAAGGCAGGAGGGGGCTGGCGTCTACCAGATGACGATCAAGGAGGCGCGGCGGAACTCGGCGGCGCGGGCTTTCCTGCGGCCGGCGATGAAGCGGGGGAACCTGGCGGTCGTGACCGGGGCGCTGGTCAGCCGGGTGGTCATCGAGGGTGGCCGGGCCGTTGGCGTGGAGTATCGGCGGGGAGGCGAGACGCGGGTGCTTCGGGCAAGGGCCGAGGTCATCCTGGCGGGCGGCGCGATCAACTCGCCGCAGCTGTTGCAACTGTCGGGGATCGGGCCCGGAGGATTGTTGCAGGGGCTGGGTCTGCCGGTGGTCGTGGACAACCCGAATGTGGGCGATCACCTGAGCGACCATCAGGGGATCAACTACTCCTGGTCGATGAATGTGCCGACCTACAATGACGAGTTGCGGCCCTGGTGGGGGAAGGTCCGCGCCGGGGTGCAGTATTTCCTGGGCGGCGGCGGGCCGCTGGCGAAGTCGATCAACCATGGCGGCGGGTTCTTCCGGACGAGGGCAGACCTCGACCGGCCGAACATGCAGCTCTACTTCCAGGCATTTTCCACCCTGATCCCGCGCGAAGGGGAAAGGCCGCTGCTGACGCCCGACCCCTGGTCGGGGATGTCGATCGGGTTGTCGAATTGCCGCCCGACCAGCCGGGGGCATATCCGGTTGCGCACGGCGCGGGCTGAAGATCATCCGGTGATCACGGCCAACGCTTTCTCGACGGACAATGACGTGGAGGAAATGCTGGCGGCGGTGAAATACCTGCGCCACATCGCGGCCCAGCCCGCCATGGCCCGGTTGATCAAGGAGGAGCTGCGGCCGGGGCCGGAGGTGGTGACGGACGATCAGCTGATCGAGGATTTCCGCGCGCGATCGGGGACGGTCTATCACCCGAGTTGCACCTGCCGGATGGGGCGGGACGCGTCAGGCTCGGTGGTGGATGCGGGGCTTCGGGTGCATGGGGTGGGGGGCGTGCGGGTGATCGACGCGAGTGCCTTCCCGAACATCATCGCGGGGAACACCAATGCGCCCGCGATGCTGATGGGGTGGAAGGGGGCGGAGGCGGTGCTGGCCGACGCGCGGTGAACGGGGGAGCCGTCCTTGGGGCATCGAGCCCCTCGGACGGCGCTGCCGCGGAAGGATGGGGCCGGTCGCCTGGTGTGACGGGAGGAGCCTCCGGCGGGGATATTTGGGGCACAGATGAAAGGCGTGCTTGCAGGGAAGGCGGCCTGCCTGCGGCTGCACGGGTTGCCTCCGGCGGGGATATTTGGGCCAGTATGAAAGCCTGGAGGGGAGGTGGGCCGGAGGATCGGCCGGCAGTTACTCCCCCCTTGGAAACCGCTTGTTCTCCTCCAGCACGTTCAGGTCCATGTGGTTGCGCATGTAGCGTTCGCTGGCGGCGCGCAGGGGCTGGTGGTCCCAGGGGAAATAGGCGCCGTTCCTGAGCGCCTCGTACACCACCCAGCGCCGGGCCTGGCTTTCGCGGACCTGGGCATCATAGGCGGCCAGGTCCCAGCGGGCGTCGGCAAGGGCCCGGAAATGGGCGAGGATTTCGGCCACGCGCGGATCGGCGGCGAGATTGATCTTCTCGCCGGGGTCGTTCGCCACGTCGAACAGCAGTTCCGGGTCGGCGGGGCAGCGGATGTATTTCCAGGCGCCTTCGCGCAGGCTCACCATTGGCGTGATCGAGCCTTCGGCGGCATATTCCATCGCCACGGGGCCGCGCGGCGCGCCGTTCGCGACCGGGATCAGGTTGACGCCCTCGGTCCAGGGGGCGACTTCCTCCATCGAGATGCCCGCCAGTGCGGCGAGGGTGGGGGCGAGGTCGATGGAGGAGACCGGGGTTTCCACCAGCCCCGCAGGCATTTCCGGCGCGGCGATCATCAGGGGCACGCGGGAGGAGCCTTCGAAAAAGGTCATCTTGAACCAGAGGCCGTGTTCGCCCAGCATCTCTCCGTGGTCGGAGAGGAAGACCACCTGCGCCTCCTGCCGGGTCGCCTCCAGCACCGCGAGGATCTCGCCGATCTTGTCGTCGATGTAGGAGATGTTGGCGAAATAGGCCTGTTTGGCGCGGCGGATGTGGTCGGGGGTGATTTCTAGCGAGCGCCAGTCGCAGGCATCCATCAGGCGCTTGGAATGGGGGTCCATGTCCTCGTAGGCCAGTGGCTCGGGCGGCTCGCATTCCGGGGCGCCTTCGTAGAGGTCCCAGTATTTGCGGCGGGCGACGAAGGGGTCGTGCGGATGGGTGAAGCTGACCGTCAGCGCCCAGGGGCGGGGGTCCTGGCCGCGCGACAGGTCGTAGATTTTCTGGATGGCCTGGAAGGCGACGTCGTCGTCGTATTCGTACTGGTTGGTGATCTCGGCCACGCCCGCGCCGGTGACGGAGCCGAGGTTGTGATACCACCAGTCGATCCGCTCACCGGGTTTGCGGTAGTCCGGGGTCCAGCCGAAATCCGCGGGGTAGATGTCGGTGGTCAGCCGCTCCTCAAAGCCGTGCAACTGGTCGGGACCGACGAAATGCATCTTGCCGGAAAGGGCGGTCTGGTAGCCCGCCCGGCGCAGGTGGTGGGCATAGGTCGGGATGTCCGAGGCGAATTCGGCGGCGTTGTCGTAGACTCGGGTACGGGAGGGGAGCTGGCCCGACATGAAGCTCGCCCGGGCCGGGGCACAGAGGGGCGAGGCGGTGTAGCAGTTGGCGAAGCGGGTGGAACGGGCGGCGAGGGCACGCAGGTTCGGGGTGTGCAGGAAATCCGCCGGACCATCGGGGAAGAGCGTGCCGTTCAACTGGTCGACCATCAGGATCAGGAGGTTGGGCTTCGGCATCTTGGTCCCCGTTCGTTTGCCCGATCTCTAGCCGGCCGGGGCGCGCCGTCTGGCCCCCGACCGACCGGCCCATGTCGAAAGCGTCACGCGGGCTGGGTGCCGCCGGTGGCCTCTGTCACCTGGTCCGCCGCCGCCCGGACCAGCGCGCCGATGCGGGTCGCGTCGGAAAGCCCCATGCGGAAGGCGGGGCCGGAGACGGAGAGGCCCGCGACCGGCTCGCCATGCGCGTTGAAGATGGGGGCGGCGACGCAGCGCATCCCCTCGGCGCGTTCCTGGTCGTCGATGGAAAAGCCGCGGTCGCGAGTGCGGGAGAGGTCGCGCATCAGCGCGCTGTCGCTGGTGAGGGTGAGAGAGGTGAACTTCTCCAGCCCCTTGCGGGCGATGATGCCGCGGGTCTTCTCCTCGGGATACCAGGCGAGAAGCGCCTTGCCGATGCCGCTGGAGTGCATCGGTGCGCGGGTGCCGGGCGGGAAGAAGGCCCGGATCGCCTCGTAGGTCTCGACCTGGGCCACGAAGAAGACCTCATCCTTGACCTCGATGCCAAGGTTCGCGGTTTCCCCGGTTTCGCGCATGAGCTGGTCCATCGGCTGCCGGGCGCGTTCGACCACCTTGGTGCGGCGCAGGAAGGCGGACCCCACGCGGAAGGCGCCGGGGCCGATGTGCCAGAACTGGCCGGGTTCGTCGGCCTCGACCATGCCGTGCCCTTGCAGGGTGACGAGCGCGCGGAAGACGGTGGCGATCGCCTCGCCGGTGTCTTCCGCGATCTCCGACAGGGTGCGGCCGGGGTTGAGCGCGACATGGGTCAGGATGTCGAGGCCGCGGTCCAGCGCCTGCACCGTGTTCTGGTCGGTCTTGTCGTTGAACGCCTTCGGCCGACCGCGGGGTTTCTGTGCCATGGTTCGTGCCCTCCAAAGGGGTGAAAAAGCGCAAGGTATTGACTGGATTGGGGATTAGCATGGGCATGAAGGAATGAAAAATCTTTTCGAAAAAATTGCGCGCATTGGTCGCAGGGCGTAGCTTTTCCGGGCGATCTTACAGGGAGTTGCCCGATGTCCATGCAGAACCCCGTCTTCATTCCGGGCCCGACCAACATTCCCGATTCGGTGCGCAAGGCCTGCGACATGCCGACGTTGGATCACCGCTCGCCGGCCTTCGCGCGGCTGTTCAAACCTGCGGTGGCAGGGGTGCAGCGGGTGCTGAAGATGGATCAGGGTGAGGTCATCGTGATCCCCTCGACCGGCACGGGCGGCTGGGAGGCGGCGATCAGCAACACGCTTTCCCCCGGCGACACCGTGCTGGCGGCGCGGTTCGGCATGTTCAGCCACCGCTGGATCGACCTGTGCCAGCGTCACGGGCTGAACGTGCAGATCATCGAGACGCCCTGGGGGCAGGGCGCGCCGCTTGCGGCCATCGAGAAGGCGCTGAATGCGGACAAGGCGCAGCAGATCAAGGCGGTGCTCGCCACCCACAACGAGACGGCGACGGGCGTGAAGTCCGACATCGCGGGCATCCGCCGCGCGCTGGACGCGGCGGGGCATCCGGCGATGCTGTTCGTCGACGGGGTGTCCTCCATCGCCTCGATGCCCTTCGACTTCGCGGGCTGGGGCGTGGATATCGCCGTGGCTGGCAGCCAGAAGGGCTTCATGCTGCCAGCCGGGCTGGCGATCCTCGGGGTCTCACCGAAAGCGCTTGCGGCGATGGAGACGGCGCGGTTGCCCCGAACCTTCTTCGATTTCAAGGACATGCTGTCCGCCTACGCCCGCGGCGGCTATCCCTACACGCCCGCCGTGGGCCTGATCGCGGGCCTCGCGCATTCCATCGACCTCTTGGAAACCGAGGGCCTCGACAATGTCTACGCCCGCCACCACCGGCTTGCCGAAGGCGTGCGCCGCGCGGTCTTTGCCTGGGGAATGACGCCCTATGCGGCGTCTGCGGACCTGTATTCCGACACCGTGACGGCGGTGAAGGTGCCGCCCGGCTGCGACGGCACGGCGCTGGTGCAGCTGGCGGCCTCGAAATTCGGCATGGCCTTCGGCGTCGGGCTGGGCCAGGTCGCGGGCAAGGTGTTCCGCATTGGCCATCTGGGGATGCTGACCGACGCCATGGTCCTGTCGGGCCTTGCGGTCGCCGAGATGTGCATGGCGGACCTCGGTTGGCCGGTGAAACTCGGCTCGGGCGTGGCCGCGGCGCAGGAGTATTATCGAGGAACGGTCCCGGCCATGGCGCTGGCGGCGGAGTGAGGAATGAAGGACATGACCCTGCACATCCCGACCTTTGACGACATGCTGGCCGCGCATGACCGTATCCGCCCGCATATCCGCCGCACGCCGGTCCGCAGCTCGGACTACCTGAACGAGCTGAGCGGCGCGCAGCTGTTCTTCAAATGCGAAAACTTCCAGGAGCCGGGCGCTTTCAAGGTGCGTGGGGCGACGAACGCGGTCTTCGGGCTGTCCGAGGCGCAGGCGCAGAAGGGTGTTGCCACGCATTCCAGCGGCAACCATGCCTCCTGCCTGAGCTACGCCGCCATGCTGCGGGGCATCCCCTGCAACGTGGTCATGCCGCGCACCGCGCCGCAGGCGAAGAAGGACACCGTGCGCCGCTACGGGGGCGTGATCACCGAATGCGAGCCCTCGACCTCCTCGCGCGAGGCGACCTTCGCGCAGGTGCAGGCGGCGACCGGCGGCGATTTCGTCCACCCCTACAACGATCCCCGCGTCATCGCCGGGCAGGGCACCTCTTCGCGCGAGTTCATCGAACAGGTGGACGGGCTTGACATGGTTGTCGCCCCCATTGGCGGTGGCGGCATGATCTCGGGCACCTGCCTGACGCTGTCGACGCTGGCCCCGGAGACGAAAGTGATCGCCGCCGAGCCCGAGCAGGCCGATGACGCCTATCGCAGCTTCAAGGCCGGGCATATCATCGCCGACGACGCGCCGAAGACCATTGCCGACGGGTTGCTGGTGCCGCTGAAGGACCTGACCTGGCATTTCGTGTCGACCCATGTCAGCGAGATCTACACCGCCTCGGAGGACGAGATCATCGAGGCGATGAAGCTGACCTGGAAGCATTTGCGCGTCGTCATGGAACCCTCCAGCGCGGTGCCGCTGGCCGTGGTCCTGAAGAACCGCGACGCCTTCCGGGGCAAGCGCGTGGGCATCATCATCACCGGCGGCAACGTCGATCTGGACAAACTCCCCTGGATGAAAGGGTAAGACCATGAACAAGCAGACGAATTTCGAAGGGTTCGAGGTGGGCTACGACATTCCTGCCCTGCCGGGGATGGACGAGAAGGACATCCAGACGCCCTGCCTGATCCTCGACCTCGACGCCTTGGAGCGCAACATCGTCAAGATGGGCGACTATGCCAAGGCGCACGGGATGCGGCACCGGGTGCATGGCAAGATGCACAAGTCGGTCGACGTGGCGAAGCTGCAGGAGCGGCTGGGCGGATCGGTCGGGGTGTGCTGCCAGAAGGTGTCCGAGGCGGAGGTCTTCGCCCGTGGCGGGATCAAGGACATTCTGGTGTCGAACCAGGTGCGCGATCCGGCCAAGATCGACCGGCTGGCGCGGTTGCCGAAACTGGGCGCGCGGACCATCGTCTGCGTCGATGACGTGGCCAACGTGGCCGACCTCTCGGCGGCGGCGGTGAAGCACGGCACCCAGCTGGAGGTCTTCGTGGAGATCGACTGCGGCGCGGGCCGCTGCGGGGTGAAGACGCCCGAGGAGGTGGTGGTGATCGCCAAGGCGGTGGCCGCCGCGCCGGGCCTCAAGTTCACCGGCATCCAGGCTTATCAGGGCGCGATGCAGCACATGGATCTCTATGAGGACCGCAAGGCCAAGCTGGATGCCGCCATCGCCCAGGTGAAGGCTTGCGTCGCGGCGCTGGAAGCGGCTGGGCTGAAGCCGGACCTGGTCTCGGGCGGCGGCACCGGGTCGTATTATTTCGAAAGCGGGTCCGGCGTCTACAACGAGCTGCAATGCGGCAGCTACGCCTTCATGGATGCCGATTACGGCCGCATCCTCGACAAGGACGGCAACCGCATCGACCGCGGCGAATGGGAGAATGCGCTGTTCATCCTGACCTCGGTGATGAGCCATGTGAAGGCCGACAAGGCGATCTGCGACGCGGGGCTCAAGGCGCAGTCGGTGGATTCTGGCCTGCCGGTGATCTTCGGGCGTGATGACGTCAAGTACATCAAGTGCAGCGACGAACATGGGGTGATCGACGACCCCTCGGGCGTCCTCAAGGTCGGCGACAAGCTGAAGCTGATCCCCGGCCACTGCGACCCGACCTGCAACGTCCACGACTGGTATGTCGGCGTGAGGAACGGCAAGGTCGAGGTCGTCTGGCCGGTCTCGGCCCGCGGCAAGGCTTACTGATCATTTTCTGTCTGAAAGTATCCCACGGGGGTGCGGGGGTGTGAAACCCCCGCTCCACCATCTGCCACAAAGGACCACCCCATGCTCATCGTCCCCGAGGCGCTGATCGCCCAGCTCGTCAGCCCGGAAGACGCCTTCCGCGCGGTCGAATCCTGTTTCGCCGCCATGGCCCGGGGCGAGGCCTACAACTTCCCCGTGGTCCGCGAGGCGCTGGGCGAAGGTCGGCAATACGGCTTCAAGTCCGGGCTGGACCGGGCGGGCGGCCAGTTGGGCGTGAAGGCGGGCGGTTACTTTCCCGGCAACGCGGCGAAGGGGATGATCAACCACCAGTCCTCGGTCTTCCTGTTCGACCCCGACACCGGGCGGCCCGTGGCGATGGTGGGCGGCAACCTCCTGACCGCGCTGCGCACGGCAGCGGCCAGTGCCATCGCCATCGACCGCCTCGCGGCGCCGCAAGCGCATGTGCTGGGCATCGCCGGCGCGGGGCATCAGGCCGGTTTCCAGCTGCGGGCGGCGGCGCGGGTGCGGCGGTTCGAGCGGGTGATCGCCTGGAACCTGCACCCCGAGATGTTGCCGAAACTCGGGGCCGTCGCCGCCGAACTGGGCCTGCCCTTCGAGGCGGTCGGCCTGCCCCGGATGCGCGAGGCGGAGGTGATCGTGACCATCACCTCTTCTCCTTCCGCGAGCCTTCTGGCCGAGCATGTTTCGCCCGGCACGCATCTGTCCTGCATGGGCACCGACACCGTGGGCAAGCAGGAGGTCGACCCGGCGCTGGTCGCGGTGGCATCGGTCTTCACCGACGAGGTGTCGCAGTCGATCAGCATCGGCGAGGCGCAGCACGCGGTCGGGGCGGGGCTGCTGGATGCCAGCGCCATCGTGCCGCTGGGCGAGGTGCTGACCGGCGCGCATCCGGGGCGGCGATCGGACAGCGAGATCACGCTCTTCGACGGGACCGGGGTGGGCTTGCAGGACCTTGCCGTCGCGGCGGTGGCGGTGCAGCGGGCCCGCGAGCGGGGGCTTGGGATCGAGGTCGGGGTCTGAGGCGCCGATTTCTTCCAAGAAATCGGACCGGAGTTTTCGAAAACTCCGGCGCGCCCGGTGCATTGTGCGGGGAACAAGATGGGCGTTGAAGCGATCCCCGGCCCGTGGTGAGACTGCGCCTGACGGGACGCGGGAGAGCGGGATGCGGGTCTTCATCAACGGGTTCGGGCGGATCGGGCGGTCGGTGCTGCGGGCCTTCCTGCTGGCGCCAGAGCGCTGGCCTGGGCTGGAGATCGTCGGGATCAACGACATCGCCGCGCCGGAGATGTGCGCCTATCTCTTTGAATACGACTCGGTCTTCGGGCCCTGGAAGGGCAGCGTCGCGCTGGAGGGCGGGGCGCTGGTCATCGACGGGCGGCGGGTGCCGCTTGCTCGCACCCCGGACCTTTCCACTCTGGACCTGGCGGGTGTCGACCTGGTGATGGAATGTACCGGGCGGGCCGAGACGCGGGAGGTGGCGGAGCGGGGGCTGAGGGCGGGGGCCTCACGGGTGCTGGTGTCGGGGCCGTCCTCGGCGGCGGAGGTGACGGTGGTCATGGGGGCGAATGACGGGGTTCTGCGCGAGCAGAAGATCGTCTCGAACGCCTCCTGCACGACGAACGCGCTGGCCCCTCTGGCGAAGCTTATCCATCAGAACTGGGGGATCGTGACCGGGTCGATGACGACGGTCCACTGTTATACCGGCAGCCAGCCGACGGTGGATGCCCCCGCCGCCGACTATCCCCGCAGCCGGGCGGCGGCGTTGTCGATGGTGCCGACCACGACCTCGGCCGCGCGGCTTCTGGACGGGGTGCTGCCGGACCTCAAGGGAAGGGTCGTGGCGCAGGCGGTCCGGGTGCCGGTCGCTTCGGTGTCCTGTGTGGACTTCCATCTGGTGACGGAGAAGCGGCCCTCGGTCGAGGAGGTCAATGCGGTCTTCCGGGCGGCCGGGGGGGTGATCGGGGCGACGGACCGGCCGCTCGTCTCCAGCGACCTGCGGGCGCGGGCCGAGTCGGTGGTGATGGCCTGCCCGGAGACGAAGCTTTCCGAGGGCGGGATGCTGCGGGTCTTCGGGTGGTATGACAATGAATGGGGCTTCTCCAACCGGATGCTGGACATGGCACTGCGGATGGGGTGATCTGTCCACGGTGGACATTTCCGATATATCGTTTTTAATCAGATGTTTGCCTGTAGGCGTTAAGGATTTGGCAAGCTTTGCCCGCGGGTGGAAATCCGCGCCGCCAATTCCCCTTCGGCCCCCACAGGAACCTTCCTGCGACACAGTTCCGCATTTGACGCGGGGGCTTCCGGCGGGCCATGCTTGGGCCAGACCAGCGACCGGCGGCCCGCCCGGAGGCGGCACCGGATCAGCACAGTGCAGGGGGGACAGACATGCGCCTATTCACCATCCTCGGGCCGTCGGGGGCCGGAAAGACGACGCTGGTCCAGGCGCTTGCCAGCCTGGACGACAAGCGCGGCAAGGCGCTGACGGTGCCCGGCGTCGCTACGGTCAGCTCCTTCGGCTTCATGGGCGAGGACTGGGCGGCGGTGGATGTGGCGGGCGGGGCGGAGAACCTCGCCTCGGTCGGGGCGGCGCTCGCGGCATCGGATATCGCGGTGATCTGCGTACCCGCGGATGCCGACAGCGCCGTCCTGGCCGCCCCCTTCCTCCGGCGGGTCGAGGAGATGGGGGTGCCCGCGATCATCTTCATCAACCGGATCGACAGCGCCCAGCACCGGATCGCCGAGATCGTCAGCGCGCTTCAGTCCTATTCGCGCCATCACATCGTGCTGCGCGAAGTGCCGATCCGCGAGGGTTCCACGATCACCGGCTTTGTCGACCTGGTGTCGGAGCGGGCCTGGAAATTCGAGGAGGGCAAGCATTCCAAGCTGATCGAAATGCCCGACAGCGTGAAGGACCGCGAGGCGGCGGCGCGGGCGGAACTGCTGGAAAGCTATGCCGATCTGGACGATCACCTGATGGAAGAGCTGATCGAGGACCAGACACCGCTGGCGGAGGAGGTCTATGCCATCGCGGCCAAGGCTTTGCGGGAGAATGCGGTGATCGAATGCTTCATCGGCTCGGCCAGCAAGGGGCATGGCATCACCCGGCTGATGAAATCGCTGCGCCATGACGCGCCGGGGATCGAGGAGACGCGCGCGCGCTTCGGGTCCGGGACGCTTGCGGTGGGCGCGCTGGCCGACCAGCTGAAGCATCTTGGCAAGGTGGTGCTGCTGCGCGCACTGGAGGGGCCGGTCGGCGGCGGGGGGCGGCTGGGGGGCGCGGACGTGGGGTCGATCACCGATCTGGATGCCAAGTCGCCGGCCGGCGAGCTTCAGGCGGGACAGATCGGGCTGGCGGTGAAGTCCGACCATCTGGCGGCGGGGCAGGCCTTCAGCCGCGACAGATGCGAACGACTTGGGGAGGCCGGGGCCTCGCCCTTCCGGCGGATCATCGCGCCGGGGCATGACAAGGACGACAGCCGGTTGCTGGCGGCTTTGGGTCGGCTGGCCGAGATCGACCCCGCGCTGGGGCTGGCCTCGGACGAAGGGTCGGGGCGGCCGGTTCTGGCGACGCAGGGGCCATTGCACCTGCGCCGGGTGCTGGCGAAGATCGGCGGCGATTTCGCGGTTCCGGTCGGCGAAAGCCCGGTGCCGACCGCGCTGCGCGAGACGATCCTGCGCG
Source organism: Tabrizicola sp. (assembly GCF_016793705.1). GTDB lineage: Bacteria > Pseudomonadota > Alphaproteobacteria > Rhodobacterales > Rhodobacteraceae > Tabrizicola. Next base: position 21,004 of record NZ_JAEULO010000002.1, on the reverse strand, counting down.
GGACGGAGGTGCATCACCGCCACCGCAAGCAGACCGGGGGCGCGGGCCAGTTCGCCGATGTGGTGGTGGCGATCCGCCCCGAGGCGCGGGGGGCGGGCTTTGCCTTCACCGAGACGGTCAAGGGCGGGACGGTGCCGCGCAACTACATCCCCTCGGTCGAGGAGGGCGCGCGCGACGGGCTGGCGAAGGGGCCGCTGGGCCATCCGGTCGTGGATGTTTCGGTCGAGCTGAAGGACGGCAAGTCGCATGCGGTTGACAGTTCGGACCACGCCTTCCGCACCGCGGGCAAGTCGGCGATCCGTGAGGCGCTGGCCGAGGTGGGCACGGTGCTGTTGCAGCCGGTGATGAAGGTGGAGATCCAGGTGCCCTCGGTCTTCTCCGGCGCTCTGGTGCCGCTGGTGTCGGGGCTGAAGGGGCAGGTGCTGGGCTTCGAGGCGCATGAGAGCGCGGCGGGCTGGGATGTGTTCCAGCTGCTGCTGCCGATGGCGCAGGAGGATGCGCTCTTCGTGGCGCTGGCGGCGGCGACGCGGGGGACGGCCTGGTTCACCTCGAGCTTCGATCATTACGAAGTGAAGAAGGACGAGGGCGGCGAGACTGCCGGCTGAGCGCGGTCAGTCCAGGCCTTCGTCGGGGATGTTCAGCACGGTGCCGCAGGCCTTGCAGTGCACGGCGTCGTGGTCGTGGCGGCGGAGTCCGCAGGTCGGGCAGGGGAAATAGGCCTTCGAGGGCCGCAGCATGACCTGGATCAGCCGCAGGAACAGGCTGATTCCGAAGATCATCACGGCGACCGACAAGAGTTTGCCCGAGGTTCCGACCAGCGTCACGTCGCCGAAGCCGGTGGTGGTCAGCGTGGCGACGGTGAAATAGAGCGCGTCGGCGTAGTTGCCGATCTTGTCGTTCACGCCGGACTGGGTCTGGTAGACCAGGGCCGTCATGGCGAAGATGAAGATCACGAGGTTGAGCGCGGCACGGACCGTCTGTTCGTTGCGGCGGAAACCGGGGATGTCCTCGCGCAGCTGGTCCAGTGTCTCGGGCGAGTGGAAGACGCGGTAGAGCCGGAGGACACGGAGGAAGGCCAGTCCCTCGCCCCAGATCGGGAACAGGAGCGAGATGATCACCAGGATATCGGCCACGCCCCAGAAGCTGAACAGATCGCGCAGCGGGCGGCGCGAGATGAGGAGGCGGGCGAGGAGGTCGGCGAGGAAGACGATGCCGATGGCAAGGTCGATCCAGCCATGCTGCGCGCCGCGTTCGAAGAAAGACGAGGCAACGAGCCAGGTCACGGTCAGGAGGTCGAAGGCGAGGAGCAGGTAGCGGAAACGGTCGCCGGTCTCACCCGCGCCTTCGTAGAGCGCGCGCAGGCGGGCGCGGATCGCGGCCTTGGTCATCTGGGGTGCCCCTCTTGCCTTCGGGCCGAGCTTAGACGGCGGCGCGGGGACTGTCAGGGGGGAAAGGGGCGGGGGGATTTCCCCGCCCGTTCGCCTAGTGTTCGGCCTTCGAGGCGGCGGCCTTGATCTCCTCGGTCGCGTCGGCGGCGCCGTTGAAGAAGGCGTTCAGGATCACGGCCGTCACCGATGCGAGGAGGATGCCGCTTTCGATCAGCGGGTGGAGTTCATGCGGCATCCACTGCTTGAAGTTCGGCGCGACCAGCGGGATCATCCCCATGCCAAGGCTGACCGCGACGATGAAGAGGTTGTTGCGGTTCTTGGCGAAATCCACGCCCGCCAGGATGCGGATGCCGGTGGCGGCGACCATGCCGAACATCACGAGGCCCGCGCCGCCGAGGACCATGGTGGGCACGCTTTCCACCAGCGCGCCCATCTTGGGGACAAGGCCGAGGACGATCAGGATGATCCCCCCGGCGACGCAGACGAAGCGGCTCTTGATGCCCGTCACGCCGACGAGGCCGACGTTCTGCGAGAAGGAGGTGTAGGGGAAGGTGTTGAAGATGCCGCCGATCAGGGTGCCGAGGCCATCGGTGCGCAGGCCCGCGGACAGCATCCGCTGGGTGACGGGCTTGCCGGTCATGTCGCCAAGGGCAAGGAACATGCCGGTGGATTCGATCATCACCACGATCATGACGAGGGTCATGGTCACGATCATCACGAGGTCGAAGCTGGGCATCCCGAAGTGGAAGGGGGTGATGATGTCGAACCAGGCGGCCTCGCCCACCTTGGCGAAGGTCATCTTGCCAAGGAGCGTGGCGAGGACGCCACCGATGATTATGCCGAGGAGGACGGAGATGTTGGCGACGAAACCCCTGGCGAAGCGGGCGATCAGGAGAATGGCGATCAGCACGACGGCCGAGATGCCGATATTGCCGAGCGGGGCATAGGCCGGGTTGTTCAGGGTGGCGGCGGGGGCGAATTTCTCGGGGATCGCGGGCAGGCCGGCAAAGGTGCCCTCGCCGACCGCCTTCAGCCAGTCGGCATGGGCGGGGTCGACGATCTGCGGGGCGGTCGGGCCGACGGGGTTGCCGAAGATCCAGTTGATGCCGATCCGCATGAGCGAGACGCCGATGACGAGGATGATCGTGCCGGTGACGACCGGCGGGAAGAAGCGCAGCATCCGGCTGACGAGGGGGGCGATGAGGATCGAGATGATCCCGGCGGCGATGATCGCGCCGAAGATGGCGCGCGCGCCCTCGGGGCCGGGATTGGCGTTGGCCATCGCGACCATCGGGCCGACGGCGGCGAAGGTGACGCCCATCATGACGGGCAGGCGGATGCCGAACCATTGCGTCGCGCCGAAGGACTGGATCAGCGTGGCCAGGCCGCAGACGAAGAGGTCGGCCGAGATCAGGAAGGCGACATCCGCCGGTTCCAGCTTCAGCGCGCGGCCGATGATCAGCGGAACGGCCACGGCGCCGGCATACATGACGAGGACGTGCTGCAGGCCAAGCGCGAACAGGTTCGGCGGTGGCAGTATCTCGTCCACGGGGTGCGTGGTGCTCATGGTGGTTTCCTTTTCCCTTGGGGCGTTTATCTTCGCGCCGTCTTCGCACTGCCCCATGGGTGCGATCCGGTTAGAGGCGCGCCGTCAGGGCGCGAGGACCGTCCACGGCGTTGCGTAGCGGTATTCTTCAAGGTTCGGTGTCGGACCGATGCGGTCCACGACCGCAAAGAGACCCGGGGCGGACAAGGGTGCCAGCACGCCATGCCAGGTGCCGCGGTGCAGGTTGATGCCCTGGGCGCCGTTGGTGAGGAAAGCCAGCGGGGTCGCCTCGGGGCCGGTCGAGACGATGACGAGGAAGGGATGCTCGCTCATCGGCAGGAAGGCCTGTGACCCTTCGGGGTGGCGTTCGATCAGGTCGAAGCTGTAGGGCAACGCGCGGGGCTTGGCTTGGAAGATGGAGATGCCCGCCCGGCCTTCGGGGCCGAAGTCGAGCGTCGCGCGATCGTGGTGGCGCTGGCACATGCCTTCGTTGATCAGGCGGAAGTCGCCGGTGGCATCCAGCACATCGCCGAACGGAGCGAAGGCTTCCGGCGTGAGGGGGGCGGGGTGCAGGGTTCTCATGCGCGACTTCCGGTGGCTGGCGTCGGAGCGAGGGGTTTCACACCCCTCGCGATCTCCGTGGGATATTTGGACCAGTATGAAAGCATCAGCGCAGGGGCCCGAAGGCGCCGGGGCCGCGCAGCCTGGCGTGGCGGTTCACGTCCTTGTAGAGCAGATAGCGGAAGCGCCCCGGTCCGGCGGCGTAGCAGGCCTGCGGGCAGTAGGCGCGGAGCCACATGAAATCTCCCGCCTCGACCTCGACCCAGTCCTGGTTCAGCTTGTAGACGGCCTTGCCTTCCAGGACATAGAGGCCGTGCTCCATGACATGCGTCTCCTCGAACGGTATGACGCCTCCGGGCTGGAAGGTGACGATGTTGACATGCGCGTCGTGGCGGATGTCGTCGGGTTCGACGAAGCGGGTCGTGCCCCAGCGGTCTTGCGTGTCCGGCATCCAGCGGACGGGGACGTCGCGTTCATTGATGATCAGCGGCTCGGGTGCGGGCACGCCGGGGGCGGGTTCGTAGATCTTGCGCAGCCAGTGGAAGCGCGCGGGGGACTTGCCCTCGGCAAGAAGCGTCCAGCGCGACCCGGCGGGGATATAGGCGTAGGAGCCTGCCTCCATCTCGGTGCCGGTGCCGTCGAGGGTCAGGGTGGCGAGGCCCTCGGTGAAGAAGAGCCAGTGCTCGGCCCCCATGTCCGGGTCGGGCGCATCGGACCCACCGCCGGGGGCGACCTCCATTACATACTGGCTGAAGGTCTCGGCGAAGCCCGACATGGGCCGGGCGATGAGCCAGAGGCGGGTTTTCGTCCAGCCGGGCAGGCAGCTGGTCACGATATCGGAGAAACAGCCTTTCGGGATGAAGGCATAGGCCGTGGTGAAGACCGCGCGCTGGGTCATCAGCGCGGTCTGCGGCGGCAGGCCGCCGGGCGGGGCGTAGTAGGTGGATTGGGTCCTGGTCATGGCAGCTGGTCCTTCAGGCGAAGTTCGGCAATGCGTTCCACCTGTTTGCAGGCGGTGGCGAATTCGGTCGCGGTGTCGTTGGCCAGCCGGGTCTGGAAGGCCTTGAGGATCGAGGCTTTGGTATTGTCGCGGACGGCGATGATGAAGGGGAAGCCGTGCTTCTGCACATACTCGTCGTTCAGCCGCTGGAACCGGCCGCGCTCCTCGTCGGTGAGCGCATCCAGCGCGGCGGAGGCCTGTTCGGCGGTGGACTCCGGTGTCAGGCGCTTCGCCGCCGCCAGTTTCCCGGCGAGGTCGGGGTGGGCCTTGAGGACGCCGAGCCGTTCCTCGGGCGAGGCCGAGCGGAAGATCCGGGTCAGCGCGTTGTGCAGACCCGCGGCGCTGTCATGCGCCGGGCCGAGCTCCAGGTCGAAGGCGCGTTCGGCGATCCAGGGCGAGTGTTCGAAAATGCCACCGAAGCGGTTCACGAAGCGGTCGCGCGGCATCTGCGAGGGGCGCTCGAACCGCTTGTGCGGATGGGTCTTTTTCCAATGTTCTGCAATCTCGATCCGACGCGGAAACCAGACGCCGTCGTGCGATTTGGCATAGTCGAGAAAGCGCTTCAGTCCGGCGATCTTGCCGGGACGACCGATCAGGCGGCAGTGCAGGCCGATCGAGAACATCTTCGCCGAACCCTCTGACCCTTCGACATAAAGCGTGTCGAAGCTGTCCTTCAGATATTGATAGAACTGCTCGCCGGTGATGTAGCCAGGCGCGGTGGCGAAGCGCATGTCATTGGCTTCCAGCGTATAGGGGATCACCAGCTGGTCGTGGTCGCCATATTCGCGCCAATAGGGCAGGTCGTCGTCGTAGGTGTCGGAAATCCAGGCGAGGCGGCGGGTCTCGGCGGTCAGTCGCACTGTGTTGATCGAGCAGCGGCCAGTGTACCAGCCCTGCGGGGCCTCGCCCACCACCTCCTCGTGCAGGCGGAAGCTCTCCGCGATCTGGCGGGCCTCTTCCTCGGGGGGCATGTCGCGGTGGTCGACCCATTTGAGGCCGTGCGAGGCGATTTCCCACCCGGCGGCCTTCATCGCGGCAACCTGTTCGGGGTTGCGGGCGAGCGCGGAGGTCACGCCGTAGATGGTGACGGGGATCTTCATGCCGGTGAACAGCCGGTGCAGCCGCCAGAAGCCCGCCCGCGCGCCGTAGTCGTAGATCGATTCCATGTTCCAGTGGCGCTGCCCCGGCCAGGGGGCGGCCCCTGCGATGTCGGAGAGGAAGGCCTCGCACTGGGCGTCGCCGTGCAGGATGTTGTTCTCGCCGCCCTCTTCGTAGTTGAGGACGATGGAGACGGCGATCTTCGCGCCGCCCGGCCAGCGGGCATCGGGAGGATTGGGGCCGTAGCCACGGAAATCTCGGGGATAGCGGTTTGCCGGTTCGGTCACGGGAGGTCTCCTTCACGGGCAAGACTAGGGCAGAAATCAGAAGAGTATTTTCAGGATTTCACGGAAAGTCATATGCGGGCAAGGCCGGGTCGCCTGGGGCGTTAATTCGTGGTCTGATGGTGGAAAGCAAGGGAGGATCACGATGGGACGGCTGTCGACGCATGTACTGGACACCGCGAAGGGCAAGCCCGCGGCGGGGGTAAGGATCATGCTGTACCGGATTTCCGGGCAGAGCCATCGCAAGGTGACGGAAGTTGTCACCAATGCCGACGGGCGGACCGATGCGCCGCTGCTGGAAGGCGCGAAACTGACCGAGGGGGTCTATGAGCTGGTCTTCTGCGCGGGCGACTATCTTCGGGCCACGGGCCAGGCAGGTGAAGGCGTTCTTTTCCTTGACGAAATCCCGATCCGCTTCGGGGTGCCGGATGCGGGCCAGCACTATCATGTGCCGCTGCTGATCTCGCCCTTCGCCTATTCGACCTATCGGGGGTCGTAAGCGGCGGCGTTCCGGCCCCGAAAAGGTGGTGAAACCGTCACTTGCGCATTTGCCGCGACAGGTCTTATGTGGCGGGGCAATTTTTTCGGCTTCAAGGAGAACCGCATGTTTCGGATGAAGAACTATTTGGCCGCGCCGGCCCTCGCGCTTTTGATGTCGGGCACCGCCCATGCCGCGCTGACCGCGGATCAGGTCTGGCAATCGTGGAAGGATGCAGGCGGGCTGGTCGGGCTGACCGTGTCGGCGGCGACCGAGAACAACTCTGGCGGCGTCCTGACGCTGAACGGCGTCACGATCGCGCCGGAAGGGATGCCCGGCGTGACGATTTCCGACATGACGCTGACCGAACAGTCGGACGGGTCGGTGGCGATCGCACCGGGCGCCGATATCGGCGTGGCGATGTCGGGCGACGCGGAAGGTTCGGTGAAGCTGACGCATGACAGGCTGACGATCACCGCGCGCGAAGCCGATGGCGGCATGGCTTATGACTATGCGGCGGCCAAGCTGGACGTGGTCTATGACACCACCTATCCGGGCATGTCCTTCGACGGGTCGGAAGCGCCGAAGGTGACGGCGTCGGGCAATGTCGGCTTCACCAACCTGTCGGGCACCTATTCCGACACACCCGGCACCAACCGGACCTTCGGCTTCGACATCAAGGCCGATACACTGGCCTATACCACCAACTCGGACGATCCGGGGATGGAGATGAAGCAGACCTCGACCAGCGAGACCGCTGGCGTCGAGATGTCGTTGGACTTCGCGCTGCCCTCGACCATCGCGCTGACCGCCATCGCCTCGCCCGCCGATTTCACCACGGCGCTGAATGAAGGGCTGAGCATCAGCCTGACGACCAAGCAGGGCGAGTCGAAGGGCACGATGAAGCAGGAAAGCGCCTTCATGCCGATGGACCTGATGATGAGCGCGGGCGGCGGCGAAGGCTCGGCGCTGTTCAACAAGGACACCTTCTCGATCAAGTCGATGGCGGCGGGGCTGAACATCGAATCCGGCGCGGGCATGCTGCCGGTTCCGGTCAAGGTGACGTCGGGACCGATGGAGTTCGACATGACCTCGCCGGTGATCGCGACGGAAACGGCGGGAGACTACTCGTTCCTGCTGAAGCTCACCGACTTCAGCCTGAACGAGGAAGCCTGGGCCATGTTCGACCCGCAGGCGGCGTTGCCGCGCGATGCGGCACAGATCGCCATCGATATCTCGGGCAAGACCAAGATCGACCTGCCGGGCCTGATCACCGCCGAGGAAAGCGGCATGCAGCCGCCGATCCCGGCGCCGGAAAGCCTGAACATCACCGAGCTGGGCCTGAAGGTCGCTGGGGCGGCGCTGGCCGGGACCGGGGCCTTCACCTTCGACAACTCGATGGGCATTCCGATGCCGCTGGGCGAGGCGAACGTGTCGATCACCGGCGCCAACGCGCTGATCGACGGGCTGATCAAGACCGGCCTCCTGTCGGAAGACGACGCGATGGGCGCGCGGATGATGATGGGCATGTTCTTCGTGCCGGGCGCCAATGCCGACGAACTGACCTCGAAGATCGAGGCCAAGGAAGGCATGCAGATTCTGGTGAACGGCCAGCCGCTGCCGATGTAATCCGGCCTTCGGGTTGCAAGGGGGCGGGGCTTCGGTCCCGCCCTATTCATTGGTGCGCCACGATTGCGCACCCTACGGGACGGCGGCTTTTCTCAGGTCGTCGCGGATTTGCGCAGCCATGTAGTCGGTGAAGAGCTGGACCTTAGGGTCCTTCAGCCTGCGGTGCTGGCTGAGCGCGGAAAGCTGGATCGGCAGGGGTGGGGTGGCGGTGGCGACGGGGACGAGGTGGCCTTCACGCAGGTGGTCGGCGACCTCGAACAGCGGTTTCAGCACGATCCCGCGCCCGTCGAGCGCCCAGCCGGTCAGGACGTCGCCGTCGTCGCTTTCGAACGGGCCGGAGATCTCGAAGCGGCGCGGACCTTCGGGGGTTTGCAAGGTCCACTGGAACTCCTTGGCGCCGGGGAAGCGGAGGTTCAGGCAGTCGTGCCGGTCGTTGACCAGCGCGGCCCCATCCTCGGGCATCCCGCGCCGGGCGACATAGCCGGGGGCGGCGCAGAGAAGGCGCGGGCAGTCGGCGATGGTGCGGACCTTGAGGGTGGAATCGTCGAGAAGGCCGAGGTGGAAGGCCACGTCGATGCCTTCGGCCACCACGTCGATGCCCCGGTCGGACAGCCGCAGACGCACGTCGATCTGGGGGTAGAGGTCCTTGAAGGCGGGAACGCGGGGCGCGATCAGGCGGCGACCGATGCCAAGGGGGGCGGCGACGAAGATCGTCCCGCGCGGGTTCTGTGTCACGTCCATCACGGCGGCTTCGGCGTCGTCGATGGCTTCCAGCACGCGGCGGGCCCCGTCATAGAAGATGCGGCCATTCTCGGTCGGTTGCAGGCTGCGGGTGGTGCGGGAGAAGAGGCGCACGCCCAGATGCTTCTCCAGCTCGGAAATCCGGGCCGAGGCGACGGCGGGCGAAGTGCGCTGGTCGCGGGCGGCGGCGGACATGCTGCCCAGTTCGTAGACGCGGACGAACATGCGGATGTTGTTCACATAGGACATGCAGGGTCATTCTTCGCGTGGGCTTGAAAGTGATGCGGGCTTTCTATGGATTAACAGAAAGGTGCCCGGCAGGATAGCGTTTGCCGACAAGCCGGGGAGGGATGGCTATGTATGACTGGGTCGTCTTGGGGGAATGGGTCGAGATCGCGGTGCGCTGGCTGCATGTGATCACCGCAATCGCCTGGATCGGGTCGAGCTTCTATTTCATCGCGCTGGACCTTGGGCTGCACCGCGACCGCAACCTGACCAGCGGGGCGGATGGCGAGGAATGGCAGGTCCACGGCGGCGGGTTCTACCATATCCAGAAATACCTGGTTGCCCCGGCCTCGATGCCGGATCATCTGGTCTGGTTCAAATGGGAAAGCTATGCGACCTGGTTGTCTGGCTTCGCCATGCTGGTGCTGGTCTATTACCTCGGGGCCGAGCTGTTCCTGATCGACCCGACGGTGATGGAGTTGCAGGTCTGGCAGGCGGTGGGGATTTCGCTGGCATCGCTGGCCTTCGGCTGGATCGCCTACAACACGCTGTGCAAGGTCTTCGTGAACGCGAACCAGACGGTGCTGATGGTCGCGCTCTTCGGCGTGCTGGTGGCGATGAGCTGGTTCTATGCCCAGGTGTTTTCCGGCCGGGCGGCGATGCTGCATCTGGGGGCCTTCACCGCCAGCATCATGTCGGGGAACGTGTTCTTCGTGATCATGCCGAACCAGCGCGTCGTGGTGGCTGACCTGAAAGCGGGGCGGAAGCCGGACCCGAAATACGGCAAGATCGCCAAGCAGCGGTCGACGCACAACAACTACCTGACGCTGCCAGTCGTCTTCCTGATGCTGTCGAACCACTATCCGCTCGTGTTCGCGACGGAGTGGAACTGGGTGATCGCCAGCCTCGTCTTCCTGATGGGGGTGACGATCCGGCACTGGTTCAACACCAAGCACGCCCGGGCGGGCAACCCGCACTGGACATGGCTGGTGACGGTGCTCTTGTTCCTGGCGATCGCCTGGCTTTCCACGGCGCCGATGCGCATGGTGCAAGGCGAGGCCGCGCTGAAGGGCGAAGCGCTGGTCTATGCCTCGGCCGACGGGTTCGAGGAGGTGGTGGGGATCGTGCAGGGCCGGTGCAGCATGTGCCATGCGGCGGAACCGGGCTGGGAGGGGCTGCACTGGCCACCCAAGGGCGTGGTGCTGGAGACGGAAGCCGAGATCGCGCATGAGGCGCGGCGCATCTATCTTCAGGCGGGCGTGACCCATGCCATGCCGCCGGGCAACCTGAGCTTCATCGAGCCGGAGGAGCGGGCGGCGATCGTGAAGTGGTTCCGGGGGGCGGGGGCAGAAGACCCGGTGTGAGGGGCCAAGTTTCTTAAGTAAGAAACTTGTCAAATTCCTTGCTTAAGGATCTTGGGGCTCCTCACGACCCTCGCCGCGGTCCTTTTCGTAACGCCGCATCCCTGGGAAGTCGGGCAGCCAGTCCTCGCGCCGGATGGTCCAAAGCTCATATGTCGGTCGGAACCGGGAGGGCTCGTCAAGCGCGCCGAGGTTGATGCCGATCTCGTCGTCGAAATGGGCAAATACTTGTGAGCCGCAGGTCACGCAGAAGTGGTTGCTCCGATAGGTGCGGGTTTCGCCGGTCACGGTGACAGCGGTTTCGGGGAATATCGCCGAGGCGTGGAACACAGCGCCGTGCCGCTTTCGGCAGTCAAGACAGTGGCAGACCCCGACCCTGTAGGGCTTGCCCGTAGCAGCAATCCGCACAGCTCCGCAGACACAGCCGCCAGCTACGGTGTCCATCATGGTCTCCCCTGCTAATCCCCCAGCTTGGCGTGAACCTCGTCAAGATCGACCGGGCCCTTCGGCATCTTGTTGGCCGGATTGTCGAAATCATAGCGGAAGAGCTGGAAGTCGCGTTTGTAGATTTCCCACATCAGATGCATCGACAGGTCATCGAAATAGGCCTCGACCGGATGGGCGCGCTTCGGCCCGTGGCCTTCGCTTTCGTTGAAACGCGGAATCTGCGTCAGGTCGACCGGGTGTTTCACCTGGATATTGTCCAGGACCACCTGCATCCCGGGATTGAAATCCTCGGTGAAGAAGATCTGGTTGTAGCGCCCGCCGTTGACGATGAAGGTCGAGACATGGCCCGCCATCGCCGACCAGTGGATGTCGGGCTCCATCGGCTTCTTCCAGCGGATGGTGTCGCGGGTGAAGAGCAGGAAGCGGCGGAAGCTGGCGATCTGGTCGAACTCCTGCTTGCCGTCCTCGCCCCCGACCTCGATCCCGTATTTCTGGATCAAAAGCGGGACGAGGTTGCCGCGGTAGCGCTTGCCGTTGCGCTGGATGCCGCAGATCTTGTCGAAGAAGGACGACAGGATCCGGGTGTAGGGATTGCGCACGCAGGTGAAGGCATAGGTCTTGCGCGCCCGGACGGTGCGGTCGATCACCGGCTGGCTGGCATCAAGCGCCCATTTGTGCAGCCCGCTGGTAGCGTCGTGGATGTCGCCGTCGTAGAACCGGCCGTGGTCGGAGTAATACATGATCTGCCCGATGGTGGAGCAGGCACATTTCGGCACCACCCGGTAGACGACGCTTTCGCTTTCCGTCATCCAGGTTCCGGGAAAACCCATTATGCAAAGCCTCCTGTGACCAAATACTGGAACGATATGTGTGAATTCGGATTGCGGCAGTCAAGCAGACACAATCGGGCTTTTCAAGGAACCTTGGCCCGGTTTAGGGAAGCACTGTTCCCCTGGGATTGCCCGATGCCGACCCAATGACGCAGATCGCCTTCATCCTGCTCTGCCACAAGGACCCCGACGGCGTCATCGCCCAGACCCTGCGGCTGACGGCGGCGGGGGATTGCGTGGCGATCCATTTCGACGCGCGCTCGAATCGGGACGACTTTGCCCGCATCCGTGCGGCGCTGGCGGCGAATCCGCAGGTGAGCTTCGCGCGCCGCCGCGTCAGATGCGGCTGGGGCGAGTGGAGCCTGGTCGCCGCAACGCTGGAGGGGTTGAAGGCGGCGGTGGCGGCGTTCCCGGGGGCGACGCATTTCTACATGCTGTCGGGCGACTGCATGCCGATCAAGACAGCGGAGTACATCCGCGACCGACTGGAGCGCGAGGACGTCGACTATATCGAAAGCTTCGACTTCTTCGGCTCGGACTGGATCAAGACCGGGATCAAGGAGGAACGGCTGATCTACCGGCACTGGTTCAACGAGCGCAAGCGCAAGGGGCTGTTCTACCGGTCGATGGAACTGCAAAAGCGTCTGGGCCTGGCACGGAAGGTGCCCGAGGACATGGCCATCCGCATAGGCAGCCAGTGGTGGTGCCTGCGGCGGCGGACGGTCGAGGCGGTGCTGGATTTCGTTTCCCGCCGCCGGGATGTGGTGCGGTTCTTCTCGACGACCTGGATCCCGGACGAGACCTTCTTCCAGACCCTCGTCGGCCATCTGGTGCCCGAGCGCGAGATCCGGTCGCGGACGCTGACCTTCCTGATGTTCACCGACTACGGGATGCCGGCGACCTTCTACGACGATCACTATGACCTGCTCCTGTCGCAGGGCTTCCTCTTTGCCCGCAAGATCAGCCCCGATGCCAGCCAACTGAAGGAACGGCTGGGCGCGCTTTATTCCGAGACCGGACGGGAGTTCGTGATCGCGGACGAGGGGCGGCGGCAGTTCGCCTACCTCGCCGCGCGCGGGCGCGAGGGGCGGCGCTTCGCGCAGCGCTTCTGGGAGGCGGAGACGAGCCTTGGCCGCGATCGGACGCTGATGGTGGTGGCCTGCAAGAAATGGCATGTCGCCAAGCGCCTGGTCGACCGGGTGCGGAACCTGGCGCAGATTCCGGCGGTGGACTATCTGTTCAACGAGGAGGCGACGGCGCTGCCGGACCTGGGCGGCATCCAGGGCTCTATCGCAAAGCGGATGCGACATCGCCGAGCGCTGGTGCGGATGCTGTTCGAGCACTGGGGCACCGACCGGCTGGTGCTCTGCGTCGATCCGGGCAGCGTGGAGCTGATTCAGGATTTCCGGCAGGACCGCGCGCGAATGCGGCTTCTGGAAATCGACTGCGCCTTCAGCGACGACTACCTGGTCGGCCATGCCCGCCGGGTGGGTCTGGCGGGGGCGGAAACGCCGGTGGCGGCGATGGAAAAACTGTTGCCGACGATCCGTTATGACGTGAAGTTCGAGAGCGACCGCCTGCGCGACCTGAACCTTGCCGGGCACTTCTGCCTGCGCGAGGGCGCGAGCCCGGAGGAGAATGCGCTGGCGCTGGCGGAGTTCCTGGAGATCCCGCTGGCGACGGCCCGCGAGATCGCCGCAACCGATTATCTATTCGTGGATTGAGTATCATGAGCTGGACCTATGACCCGACCAACATCTTCGCCCGCATCCTGCGCGGCGAGATCCCGAACAAGACGGTGATGGAGACGCCGCATACGCTGGTGTTCCACGACATCCATCCGCAGGCTCCGGTGCATGTGCTGGCGGTGCCGAAGGGGGCCTATGTGTCCTTCGACCATTTCGCCGCCGAGGCGTCTGAGGAAGAGCTGGTGGATTTCCACCGCACGGTCGCGAAGGTCTGCGCCATCCTGGGGCTGACCGGGGACGAGGGGTTCCGCGCGATCACCAATGCGGGCATGCACGGGATGCAGGAAGTGCCGCATTACCACCTGCATATCCTGGGTGGCCGGGTTCTGGGCCGGATGCTGGAGCGGGCGTGATCCCGCAAGCTTCGGGTCGTCTTGACGCCGGTCGGGGGCCATCTTCCGGGAAAAGTGGAGGATGACATGCGATATGTGGCGATCCCGACCCCGGTGGTTCGGGCCTTGCAGGCGGGCGGGCGGGACGCGAACGGCCAGCTGCCGGAGCGGAAGATTGCGGAAGGCGCGGGCAATCCCTGTCGGCACTGTCTGAAGATGATCCCGGAGGGTGCGGGGATGCTGGTGCTGGCGCATCGGCCCTTTCCCGCACTTCAGCCCTATGCGGAAACCGGGCCGATCTTCCTGTGTGCCGATCCCTGCAAGGCAGGGGGCGGCGAGGCTCTGCCGGAGATTCTGGCCTCGCCTGACTACATCGTCCGGGGCTACGGGCCGGATGACCGCATCGTCTATGGCACCGGAGAGGTCGCCCCCACGCCCCTGATCCCGGCACTGGCCGCGACGCTTCTGGCCGATCCGCGGGTGGCCTATGTCCATGTGCGCTCGGCGCGGAACAACTGCTATCAATGCCGGATCGACCGCTAGGTCGGGGCGGTTTTCAAATCGAGCGGCTGGTCGCCGCAGAGTCTTTCTCTTTTCTTCGCGCGGAAGGGCGCGAAGAAAAGGCTGATGGGGCTCTGCCCCAAACCCTGGGATACTTGCAGACAGAAAATGATCAGGCTTGCGGGTGGGCGGCGTCCCAGGCCTTCAGCCAGCGCTTCGCGGCGGCGTCGCGCCATTGCCGGGTCAGACGGGCTTTGGCCCAGCCTGTGTCGATGCGTCCCGCGCGGACCAGGATCAGTCCGTGCGGGGTGTAGTGGGGGTGGAGGAAGAAAGTGTCGGGGTCGGCGGCGATGAGCATCTCGCGTTCCTCGGGTCCGGCCTTGAACGGGGCGCCGTCGGCCAGCGCGGCCCAGTAGCACCACATCCTGCCATGGGCCTTGAGGACTTCGTGGCCCCAGGGGTGGGCGGTCTTGACCTCGGGGAGGTTGAGGGACAGGGCGAGGGCCTTGAGCTCGGGCCAGTCGCGGATCAATGCGCTTCTGCCCAGTTCCGGCCCTTCCCGGCATCGACCGCGAGGTGGACTTTGAGGCTGATGGCGGGGTGGGCGGCACCTTCCATGATCTCTTTCGCAGCAGCGACCAGCCGGTCGGCGTCGGCCTCGGCGACCTCGAACAGCAGTTCGTCGTGGACTTGCAGCAGCATCCTGGCGTCGATCCCGGCGATGGCCTTGGGCATGCGGATCATCGCACGGCGGATCACGTCGGCGGCGGTGCCCTGGATCGGGGCGTTGATCGCGGCGCGTTTGGCGAAGCCTGCGCCGGGGCCCTTGGCGTTGATCTCGGGCGTGTTGATCCGGCGGCCGAAGAGCGTCTGCACGAAGCCGTTCGATTGCGCGAACTTCACCGTGTCGGTCATGTAGCCCCGGATGCCCGGGAAGCGCTCGAAATAGCGGTCGATGAAGCCCTGCGCCTCGGCGCGGGGGATGCGCAGGTTGCGGGCGAGGCCGAAGCCCGAGATGCCGTAGATCACGCCGAAGTTGATCGCCTTGGCCTTGCGGCGGATGTCGGGGGTCATCTGGTCGAGGGGGACGTTGAACATCTCGGACGCGGTGAGGGCGTGGATGTCGATGCCGTCCTCGAAGGCTTTCCTGAGTTCGGGGATGTCGGCCATATGGGCGAGGATACGCAGCTCGATCTGGCTGTAGTCCAGCGAGACGAGGATGCGGCCCGGCGGGGCGACGAAGGCCTCGCGGATGCGGCGGCCTTCCTCGGTGCGGACGGGGATGTTCTGCAGGTTCGGGTCGGTGGAGGCGAGCCGCCCGGTGTTGGCCCCGGCGATGGAATAGGAGGTGTGGACGCGCCCCGTATCGGGGTTGATCGCCAGTTGCAGCGCGTCGGTGTAGGTACTCTTCAACTTGGCGATCTGCCGCCAGTCCAGGATGCGGGCGGCGAGACGCGCGCCCTGCGGGTGGCTGTCCTCGAGCGTGGTGATGTCTTCCAGGATGTCGGCGCCGGTGCCGTAGGCCCCGGTCTTGCCCTTCTCGCCGCCGGGGATTTGCAGCCGGTCGAAGAGGATTTCGCCCAGCTGCTTCGGCGAGCCGACGTTGAACTTCTCGCCCGCGATGGACTGGATTTCCTCTTCCAGCTGCACCAGCTTCTGCGCGAAGGCGTTGGACATGCGGTTGAGGGTGTCGCGGTCGACCTGGATGCCCGCCATTTCCATGTCGGCGAGCACCGGGACCAGCGGGCGCTCCAGCGTTTCGTAGACGGTGGTCACCTTCGCCCGGTGCAGCTGCGGTTTGAATCGCTGCCAGAGGCGGAGGGTTACGTCGGCATCCTCGGCGGCGTAGCAGGTGGCGTCGGAGATGGCGACCTTGTCGAAGGTGATCTGGGACTTGCCGGAGCCGAGGAGCGACTTGATCGGGATCGGCGTATGGCCGAGGTAGCGGTCGGAAAGCTCGTCCATGCCGTGGTTGTGGAGGCCCGCGTGCATGGCATAGGACATGAGCATGGTGTCGTCGAAAGGCGCGATGCGAACCCCGAGGCGGGCGAAGATCTTCCAGTCGTATTTCATGTTCTGGCCGATCTTGAGGATCGACGGGTCTTCGAGGACGGGTTTCAGCGCGGCGAGGGTCTCGGGCAGGGTCAGCTGGTCTTCCGCCAGCGCGGTCGCGCCGAAGAGGTCGCCGCCGCCGGTGGTGTGGCCCAAGGGGATGTAGGCGGCCTTGCCGGGGTCGACCGCCAGCGAGATGCCCACCAGTTCGGCGCGCATCTCGTCCAGGCTGGTGGTCTCGGTGTCGATGGCGAGCAGGCCCATTTCGCGCGCGCGGTCGAGCCAGCGGGCGAGGGTGGGAAGGTCGCGGATGCAGACGTAGGTGGAGGGGTCGAAGGGCAGGCGCTCTTCCTCCTGCGGTTTCTCCTCGGCGCGGGGGGTGACGTGCAGTTGCGATGTCTCGGGCAGAGCAGGGGGGGCGATACCCAGCTTGTCGGCGACACGTTTTGTCAGCGTCCGGAATTCCATCTTCGTGAGGAAGTCCATGATCGCCGGGGCCTCCGGCAGGCGGATTTCCAGATCGTCCAGCGTCACGTCCAGCGGGGTGTCGCAGTCCAGCGTCACCAGCTGGCGCGAGATCCGGATCTGGTCGGCGTTGTCGATCAGGCTCTCGCGGCGCTTGGGCTGCTTGATCTCGTGCGCGCGGGCGAGAAGCGTGTCGAGGTCACCATATTCCTGGATCAGGAGCGCGGCGGTCTTCAATCCGATGCCGGGTGCGCCGGGGACGTTGTCGACAGAATCGCCCGCCAGCGACTGCACG
Organism: Tabrizicola sp.; assembly: GCF_016793705.1. Lineage (GTDB taxonomy): Bacteria > Pseudomonadota > Alphaproteobacteria > Rhodobacterales > Rhodobacteraceae > Tabrizicola. The sequence goes on along the minus strand of NZ_JAEULO010000002.1, from coordinate 4,023 downwards.
TCGATCACCCGTTCGGGGCCGACGCCGAATTTCTCCATCACCTCGTCCGGGCCGATGGCGCGGGATTTCATCGGGTCGAACATGTCGACGCCCGGCCGGATCAGCTGCATCAGGTCCTTGTCCGAGGAGATGATCGTGCAGGACCCGCCCGCCTCGACCGCGCGGCAGGAGAGGGCGGCGATGATGTCGTCCGCCTCATAACCCTCGGTTTCAAGGCAGGCGACGTTGAAGGCGCGGGTCGCTTCGCGGGTGAGGGGGAACTGCGGGACCAGATCCTCGGGCAGGTCGGGGCGGTTGGCCTTGTAGGCGGGGTAGAGCGCGTTGCGGAAGGTGGTGGCGGAATGGTCGAAGACCACGGCCAGGTGCGTCGCGGCCTTGCCGTTCGAGGCGGCGCGCGACAGCTCGTTCCACAGGATGTTGCAGAAGCCGGCGACGGCGCCGACCGGCAGGCCGTCGGACTTGCGGGTGAGCGGCGGCAGCGCATGGTAGGCGCGGAAGATATAGGCCGAGCCGTCGATGAGGTGCAGGTGGTGGCCCTTGCCGAAGGTCATGGTCGTCTCCCGTCGCATCAGGGGAGTATTGGCAGAAAGGTCGGGCGGGGGCTACCCGGTTTGGGCCGCAAGGTGCCGGTCGAGCGACAGGGTTACGGACCAGTTGGCCGGGGTCCAGAGGCCGAAAGGGATGCCCACGGCGCGGAAGGTTTCGCCCAGCCAGACGTTGCAGGTGCGGAACAGGCTGAAATGGCCATGGGCGGGGAAGAAGGCGTCGCGTCCGGTGAAGCCGGGGTGATCGAGCTTCGTCTCGCTCGCCAAGGCGGCGGTGGCCCGGGTGAGGAGCGCCTGGAACTGCGCTTCGGAAAGCTGGAGGAAGCGCAGGTTCTCCAGCGGCGGCAGCGGGCCGAGCACGTCGAGACGGATCACCGCCCCGTCGCCGGTGGCGGCGGTCAGGATCGCCCCGGCGCTGACGTCGGCATAGGTGCCCGCCGTGGTGTAGAAGGCGGCGGAGCCCCAGCCGAAGACCAGCCATTCCGCGTCCGGGTGGGTCAGCGGCACCCCGGCGGGTTCGGCGAAGGCGAAGCGGGCGCGGATATCGGGGCTGAGGGGAAAGAGGATGTCGGTATGGATCGGGCCTTGCAGGAGGCCGATGGTCCGGGCGGGCGGGCCGGAGAGGTCGGGTCCCGGGCCGGGGATCAGGGGCAGGAGGATCGAGGCGGCGAGATAGCAGAGGGGAAGGGCAAGGACGGCGGCAAGAAGGCGAAGGGCGCGGCGCATGCGGGGTCCCGAGGTCAGGTCGATCCCGATCCTGGCGCGCGCTGCGGCTGGCCTGCAAGCTGGGCGGAACCCGATGCGACGGGGCAGGGGCGCGGCGTTTGCGCAAAGGAAAACGGACGGCACCTTTCGATGCCGCCCGCTGTCAGGCAGGACGGTCGGAGCCTAGAACCCGCCGATCATGTCGCAGACGGCGCGCAGACGGACCGGGTCGGCGACGAAGTTGGTCGCCATCGGGGTCGAGTTCTCTGCGGTCTCCGCGCCTTCGGTCGGCTGCGGCGAGGGTTCGGAGGTGATGTCGGCCGGAGCGCTGGTGTCCTCGGTCTGCGCACCTTCGCTTTCGGGCAGAGCCGGGGCCGATGTGGTATCCGCCGGGGCGGTGTTCTCGGCCGTCTCGGCGCCCTCGGTCGGCAGGTTGGCGCATTGGTCGCGCAGCGCCTGCTGGTCCTCGGGGGTCAGCGAAGACCACCCGACCCTGGCTTCCTCGGCGGTGCGCAGCGTGACCATGCCGTCATCGCTGTAGAACGCCGCTCCCGAGCGGGTGGAGAGGCCTTCGGTGTCGATCGCGTTGCCGGCATTTCCGTCGGCTTCGGTCTGCGCCAGCGCAGGGGTCGCCAGGAGGACGGCGAAGAGGGGGGCGTAGAGTTTCATCTGGGATCTCCGGTATGAGGGTTCACGTTCAAACGACCCGGGTCGCCGCATGCCGGAAGGCAGATGGGGCCAAGGGTCTCGGGGGAAGAACGGAATCAGGGGAAGTATGTTCCCCGCCATGGCCAACAATGGCGTGATGCCGCGCAGGGGCGATCCGCCGGGGCGTAAGGCCGGGTGCGGAGGGGCTTGACGGCCCGCACCGCCCGGCGCATGGTCTGGCCATGCTGCACCCGATGATCCCTGTCTCGTTTTATTGGACCGACGCCACATAGGCGGCCGGGCAGCGTTTCACACCGAAAAGCAAACCCAGAAAGCCGCCCCGCGAGGGTCAGGCCGGATGATTGAACAGGTTCCCCCTCGCCGGGCCCCCCAAGCGAAGGAAACCGAAGATGATCCCGACCTCCCCCGTCACGACCCGGCCTGCCACGGCCGGGGACCTGCCCGAAGTGCATCGCATGCTGATCGCGCTGGCCGCGCGGCACGGGATGCCCGCAACGATCACGCCGCGCGTGCTGGCGCGGATCGCGCTGGAGGGGCGCGCGGCGCGCCTGCTGGTCGCGCTGCGCGCCGACAGCCCGCAGCGGCATCCGGTGGGCTTCGTGCTGCTCATCCTCGGCCGCAATATGGTCGCGGGGGCGGACTGGGGCGTGGTCGAAGAGCTTTACGTGCAGGAACCCGACCGCGGGCGCGGCATCGGGCGGGCGCTTCTGGCGGCGGCGCGGGCAGCGGCGGCGGATGCGGGCTGCGAGGGGTTGACGATCAGCACCCGGCCCGAGACGGACGGTGCCGCGCTGGTCTGGCGGGCGCTGGGGCCTGACCGCGAGCCGCGCTTTGCGGCGGAGTGATCGAACGGCGCGAGACTAGTGGTCGTCGTGGGCGTGGTCGCGGTCGATCACGTAGCGCTTGTCGCAATAGCCGCATTCGACCCAGCCGGTCTCCAGCGGGATCGAAAGCCAGACGCGGGGGTGGCCAAGCGCGCCCTCGCCGCCGTCGCAAGCCACTTTCCAGCGGGTGACGGTCTGGGTTTCCGGCGCTTCGATCGGCATGGCTGAGAGTCCTGTGCTGGCTTCAGCGCCATTTAACGGGGGAGGTCGAGGCGGCACAAGGGGATTGCACGCAGCCGGAAGCCGGGTGGGCAAATTGGCGACAACGACAGTGGCCTGGGCGAGACTTGCCCACTCTACCCCCCGATCAGCGCCCCGCGGGATTTGAGCGCGGTCAGCCAGCCCAGCCCCTGCGCCGTGCCCTTCGCCGGGCGGTATTCGCCGGAAATCCAGACCTCCGGCCCTTCGGCGTCGATGGCGTCGCAGAGGTCGGGCAGTGAGAAGCCGCCGCCGCCGGGTTCGTTCCGCGCCGGGAAGCCCGCGATCTGGACGTGGTTGATCCGGTGGCGGTGGTCCTGCCACACCAGACCGGCGTCGCCATGCAGGCGGGCGGCGTGCCAGATGTCGAACTGCAGGCCGATCCGGGCGCTGGCGAGGTCGTCCAGGATGCGGGCGGCCTGGTCGTAGTCGTTCAGGAAATAGCCCGGCATGTCGTCGGGGTTCAGCGGCTCGACCGTGAGCGTCAGGTCGGGCGCCTCGGCCAGCGCCCAGGCGAGGTTCTCGGCATAGCATTGTTCCGCCTGCGGCCCCTTGGCCACCCCTGCCATCACATGCACCCGCGCAGCACCCAGCCGGGTGGCATATTCGGCGGCGCGCAGGAAGCTGTCGCGGAAGCGGAGTTCCATGCCGGGGACGGCGGCAAAGCCCCGGTCGCCACTGGCCCAGTCGCCGGGCGGCGTGTTGATCAGGGCGAGCGGCAGGCCGTTCAGCGCGCGTTCCCAGTCCGCCATCGGCTGGTCATAGGGAAACAGCACCTCGACCCCGTCGAAGCCGCAGCGCGCGGCCCAGTCGGGGCGGTCAAGCGTCGGAACCTCGGTGAAGAGATAGGTGAGGTTGGCGGCGAAGCGGGGCATTTCGGATCAGGGCAATTCCGACGAGGGGATCACCGGGAAGAACTGCCCCGAGGACCAGAGTCCGAACCACTTATGCCCGTCGTGGTCTTCATGGCAACCCAGATCGATCAGCCGGTAGAAGGATTTCCGGTCGATCAGCGCCCAGAG
>NZ_JAEULO010000005.1 GCF_016793705.1 Tabrizicola sp. | reverse complement strand
CCGATCACCACGGCGGTGATCGACTGGATGTTGCCAAGCTGGCCCGTCGAGGCGGTGGGCGAGACCGAGCCGAAGCGGCCGATCATCACCCAGCCAGCGACGGCGCAGAAGAGACCCGCCAGCGCATAGACCTGGATCAGCACCTTCTTCGTAGGCACCCCTGCCAGCTCTGCCGCCACCGGATCGTCTCCCGTGGCATAGACATGGCGGCCCCAGGCGGTGTGGCGCAGGACATAGGCCATGATCGCGACAAGGATGATCATCAGGAAGACGGCGTAGAGTATCTTCACGCCGCCAGGCTGGATCGCGTAGCCCCAGAATTGCAGCGCCGCCGCCCGTTCGGCGATATCGGCAGAGCGGATGGTCTCGTTCGCGGAATAGATGAAGTTCGAGGCCAGCAGGATCTGCCAGGTCCCGAGCGTGACGATGAAGGGCGGCAGTCGCAGCCGGGCGATCAGGAAGCCGTTCAAGGCGCCCATCGCGGTGCCGAGGATCAGGCCGATGACAATCGACAGCTCCGCCGGGATGCCGTAGCGGAAGGTCATCTGCCCCATCAGGACCGAGGAGAAGACGGCGATGGCACCGACCGACAGGTCGATGCCGGCGGTCAGGACGACGATGGTCTGCGCGCAGCCCAGGATACCGACGATGGCGATCTGCTGCAGGATCGTCGACAGCGTGGCCGCCTTGAAGAAGTTGCTGGCCAGGAGCCCGAAGACCACCAGCGCCACCACCAGCACGATCATCGGCACCGCCGAGGGTGTCTGGTGCAGCCAGTGCTGGAGCTTCCTCAGTGCGGTTTCCGGTTCGTGGAACTCGGCGACCGTTTCGGCGGCGCCGGCGAGGCCCGCCTCATAGCTGCCCGAGACCGACTTTGCGTCGTTCGACATGGCTTCCCCCTCCCAGGGGTCCGTTGGCCGGACCCGGTTGTGCCAAGGGCGGCGCGAGGGCCGCCCTTGGCGTAAGTCTGGCCAGAAGGGCCGTGCCGATCAACAACGATCTGGGCTCAGCCCCAGCAAAGCTCGGTGCCCTTGGCGGTGTCGATGGACTCCACCCCATCGACCGGCTTGTCGGTGATCAGCGCCACGCCGGTGTCGAAGAAGTCCTTGCCCTCGGTCGGCGTCGGCTTGGTGCCGTCAGCGGCGAACTTGGCAATCGCCTCGATGCCGAGCGAGGCCATGAGCAGCGGATATTGCTGCGAGGTCGCGCCGATCACGCCGTCCTTCACATCCGCCACGCCAGGGCAACCACCATCGACCGAGACGATCAGCACGCCTTCCTTGCCCGCGGCCTTCAGCGCCTCGAAGGCCCCGGCGGCAGAGGGTTCGTTGATGGTATAGACCACGTTGATGTCCGGATCCTTGGCCAGGAGCGCCTCCATCGCCTTCAGCCCGCCCTCCTCGTTTCCGGCGGTGACTTCGTTGCCGACGATGCGCGGGTCGCTTTCGTCACCCCATTTGGCGATGTCGGCAGTGTCGATGCCCATCCCGGTCAGGAAGCCCTGGTCGCGCAGCACGTCGACCGAGGGCTGGCTGATCGCCAGGTCCAGAAGCGCGATCTTCGCATTCGCGGCTTCGGCGCCCAGCGTGGCATTCGCCCATTGGCCGATCAGAAGGCCCGCCTGGAAGTTGTCGGTTGCGAAGGTGGCATCCGCCGCGTCGATCGGATCAAGCGGCGTGTCCAGCGCAATGACCAGCACGCCCGCATCGCGCGCGGCCTTGACCGAATCGACGATGGCCTTGGTGTCCGAGGCGGTGATCAGGATGCCCTTGGCCCCGTCGGCGACGCAGGCCTCGATGGCGGCGACCTGGCTTTCATGGTCGCCGTCGATCTTCCCGGCATAGGATTTCAGCGTCACGCCCAGTTCGGCCGCCTTGGCCTCGGCGCCTTCCTTCATCTTGACGAAGAAGGGGTTGGTGTCGGTCTTGGTGATCAGGCAGGCCGAGACGGCGTCCTGCGCCGAGGCGATGCCTGCCGACAGCGCCAGCGCGCCCGCGCCCAGAAGGGCTTTGGTGATGACTTTCATAGGTCTTCCTCCCAAGTGGGGCGGTTCTGCCCCCGGTTCAATCTGCGCGCAGGCCCCCCGGACGCTGCGCCGGGAAACAGGAAAGCTGATTCAGGCCGCTGCGTCAAGATAAATAAATCACTCTGATTTATTATTGACAGGTGCGGCGTCCGGCCCCAGTGTCTGGTCTGATGACGCGGGCTTTCTCCCGCAGGTCAGAGGTTCCGCCGCACCCGTGAGGAGGGGGAGGCCCGTCATGCTCATCGGTATCCCGCCCCTTCTGGGGCCAGATTTCCTTGGCGTCCTGCGCGCCATGGGTCACGGCGACGAGATCGCCATCGTCGACGGCAACTACCCGGCCCTGGACCACGCCCGGCGGCTGGTGCGGGCGGACGGCCATGGCATACTGGCGGTGGTTCAAGCTGTGCTGACGGTGATGCCGCTGGACCTGGCGGTGCCCGCCGCGCTGTTCCGGGCCAGCCTGATGAACGACCCGGCCCAGAAAGGCGAGATCCACGGCCAGATCGACGCGCTTTGCGCCCGGATGGCGCCGGGTCGGCAGGTCGTTGCCCTTTCCGGCGACGAGCTTTATCCCCGCATCCGCGCTGCGCATGCCATCGTGGCGACCGGCGAGATGGCGCTTTATGCCAATGTGATCCTCCGCAAGGGGGTGATCGGCCCGTCGGGCTGAGAAGGGACCCGGATCGATGCAGGATGCTTCGCCCGACCGCAGCCCGCCCGAGGCCGCCGTCCTGCGCGGCACCAACCAGTCGGGCATGCGCGACCACAACGAGCGGCTGGTGCTGTCGCTGGTCCGCCGCCATGGGGCTCTGGCGAAATCCGACATCGCGCGGATGACGGGGCTCTCGGCGCAGACGGTCAGCGTGATCATGCGCGGGCTGGAGCAGGACGGGCTTCTGGAACGCGGCGAGCCGGTGCGGGGGCGGGTGGGACAGCCCTCGGTCCCGATGTCGCTGGCGGCCGAGGGGGCCTTCTTCTTCGGTCTGAAGGTGGGCCGCCGCTCGGCCGACCTGGTGCTGACCGACTTCCGCGGCCGGATGCGCGCTGCGCGCCGCCGGGTCTACCGCTACCCGACCCCTGATGCGGTGGTGAGCTTCGTGTCGGAGGCAGCGCCGGCGCTGGCCGGGGAACTTCCGCCGATGCAGCGCGGGCGGATCATGGGAATGGGGGTCGCGATGCCGTTCCAGCTGTGGAACTGGGTCGCGGTCCTGGGTATCCCCCAGCAGGAGATGGACGCCTGGCGGGTCCGCGACATCGGGACGGAACTGGGGGCGGCGCTGGGCCTGCCGGTCTATGTCCAGAACGACGCGACCTCGGCCTGCGGGGCGGAACTGATCTTCGGCACGGGGGAGCGGCCGAAGGACTTCCTGTATTTCTACTTCGGCACCTTCATCGGCGGGGGCCTTGTCATGAACGGCCAGCTGTTCCTTGGCCGGACCGGGAACGCGGCGGCGGTGGGGTCGATCCAGGTGCCCGCGCCTGGAGGCGGGACGCGGCGGCTGATCGACCTGGCCTCGATGTCGGTGCTGGCCGAGGCGATGGAGGCGGCGGGGGAGCCGTCGGACCATCTCTGGAGCCAGCATGACCGCTGGGAGGTGTCCCAGACCGTGTTGTCGGCCTGGCTCGACCAGGCGGCGGGGGCGCTGGCGCAGGCGACGCTGGCGGCGGCGGCCCTGCTCGAGGTGCAGGCGGTGTTGATCGACGGATGGATGCCGCTTCGGGTGCGCGCCGAGATGGTGCGGCGGACGGAGGCGGCTTTGCTGGGCCTCGACCTGGCCGGGATCGACCCGCCGGTGATCCGGGAGGGGACCGTCGGGGCGGATGCAAGGGCGCTGGGGGCCGCGGCGATCCCGCTGTCGCAGAGGTATCTGATCGACCAGAACGCCGCGGTCCGCGAAGGGTAGTGTCCACGGTGGGCGGGTTTTCGCGACGATTGAAATCAAGGGGTTGGTCGCGGGCATTCACGTTTCATCAACGAATGGCGCAGCCCGTCGACCTCTGACGCCCCCACGGAAGCGGGAAGGAAGATGCTTTCGGTGGACGCTTGCCTTCTTTGAGGGCGGGAGGGTCGTGCCTTCGGCAGGCGGCCGAGGGGCGACTGTCCTTGATCCGCAAGGCCGCTGGCAGCGAATCGCGCCCGGGAGTAGAGTTCCGCGCACCGATCCGAGGCGAGGAGATTGCCATGCAACTCGATGCCCAACAGGTAACAGTGATGCTTCCGGTGCGGGATCTGGCCCGCGCGCGTGACTTCTACGAGCGGGCCCTTGCCCTGCCGACGGGCGAAGAGAAGCCGGATGGCAAGGTCGTCTACCACTGCGGCGGGACCGAGATCGCGCTGTTCCCGAAGCCCGAAGGGACCAAGGCCGAACACACCGCGTTGAGTTTCCGGGTGGACGATATCCGGTCGTCGATTGCCGAACTGGAAGGCCGGGGCGTTGTCTTTGCCGATTACGACCTGCCGGGGTTCAAGACGGTCGAGCATGTCTGCGTTCTGGGTTCGGAGAAGGCCGCCTGGTTCAATGATCCGGAGGGCAACATCCTGTGCCTGCACGAGGACATTCCAGAGCGGGCAACCTGAACGCAGCGGGATGCGACAGCGTCCTCATGCGCGCGCCCACCGGGAGAATCTGTCTGGCGGTCGATGACGCGACACCCGTGAGATGCTCGGGATGGCATCAGCGTGGTGGTAGCGCACCGCGCGCCGGAGGCGAACTGGCCCGTGGGTTCTTCCACCCCCTTTACAGCGCCTCCGCCGTCCCCCACCCTCTCTCTGATCCAAGATGGGGCGCGCATGACACGGACGGTCCTTCTCTTCGGCGACAGCAACACCCATGGCACCATGCCGATGCCGGACCTGGACTTCGACGGTCGTTTCGACCGGGGCGAACGCTGGGCCGGGCGGCTGGCGCGGCTTCTGCCGGATTGGGAGGTGATCGCCGAAGGTCATCCGGGCCGGACCACCGTGCATGACGACCCTGTCGAGGGGGCGCACCGGAACGGTTTGACCGTGCTTCCGGCGCTTCTGGAAAGCCATCGGCCGTTGGACCTGGTGCTGATCATGCTGGGCACCAACGACCTGAAGCAGCGCTTTTCGGTCAACGCCTGCGACATCGCGCTGTCGCTGGAGCGGCTGGTGCGGGTGATCCGGGCCTCGGAGGCCGGTCCGGACGGTGGGGCGCCGGAGGTGCTGCTGGTGGCCCCGCCGCCGATCCTGGAGGTGGGTTGCCTTGCGGGCATGTTCGCGGGCGGGGCGGCGAAATCGCGGGGGCTGGCGGCGGAGACCCGGTCGGCGGCAAGGCGGCTGGACGTGCCGTTCCTTGACGCGGGCGAGGTGGTCGCCGTCTCGCCCGTCGACGGCATCCACTATGACTCCGAGGCGAATCCGGCGCTGGCCGAGGCGTTCGCGGCTGCGATCAGGGCGCATTTCCCTGATTGATGTCGCGTTTCCGCTGGAACCCCGGGCCGGGCGCGCGCAGGATCGGGGCAGGAGGACCCAGCCATGACCCAGCATGATCCCGCCCTGTCCGCCATCGCCGAGCTGCGCGCCAATGTCTCGGTGCCCTTCGAGCGCGCCCATGCCATGCCGAAATCGGTCTATACCTCGCCCGCCTTCGCCAAGGCCGAGGAGGAGCACATCTTCGCGCAGGAGTGGCTGTGCGCGGGCCGGGCCGACGCGCTGGCCAAACCGGGCGACTACCTGACGATGAACATCGCGGGCGAGCCGGTGATCATCCTGCGCGACCGGGAAGGGCAGTTGCGCGGCATGTCCAACGTCTGCCGCCATCGGATGAGCACGCTTCTGGAAGGCCGGGGCAATGTGCGGTCGATCGTCTGCCCTTACCACGCCTGGACCTACAACCTCGACGGCTCGCTGAGGGGCGCGCCCGCGATGGCGCGGAACGAGGACTTTTGCCGCGATGACGTCAAGCTGCCGCCGGTCCGGGTCGAGGATTGGCAGGGCTGGATCATGGTGACGCGGAATGCCGACGCGCCGCCGGTGGCCGAGCGTCTGGCGGGGGTGGACCGGCTGGTCGGGCACCTGCCGATGGCCGACTATCGCGAGGTGTTCCGGGAAGAGGTCCGCTGGGACACCAACTGGAAGGTGCTGGCCGAGAATTTCATGGAAAGCTACCACCTGCCGGTCTGCCATGCCGGGACCATCGGCGGGGCGTCAGACCTGAACAAGATGGAATGTCCGGTCGGCGAGGAGGCGTTCAACTACCACTGGATCGTGAAGAACGACCTGGTGCCGCTGGCCCTGGCCCATCCGTCGAACACCACGCTCACGGGCGATGACCGGCGGATCACCTGGCTGCTGGCGATCTACCCCTCGCTTCTGATCACACTGACGCCGGGGTATTTCTGGTATCTCAGCCTGACGCCGGACGGGCCGGGCTCGGTGCGGGTGCTGTTCGGCGGGGGCATGAGCGCGGAATGGATGGCCGACCCCGAGGCCGAGGCGCATCTGGCCGGTGTGAAGGCGCTCTTGGACGACGTGCAGGTCGAGGACAAGGGCTGTGTCGAAAAGGTCTGGAAGGGACTTTGCGCGGGCCTGTCGGCACCTGGCGCGCTGAGCCATCTGGAGCGGCCGAACTACGACTTTGCCCGCTATATCGCGAGCCGGATGCCGGACTGACCTGCCCCAGGGGTCCCGGGTCCCGGTGCTGCGCGCCGCGCGGGTTGTCGCAGCGGGTGGTGGGGACTTGACCAAAGCCCGATGTGCGGCGCTCATGGTTTCATGACTGTGAATGACGGCCTTTCGCCTGCCCTGCTGGTCGCCCACGGGCAACCCTCGAACCCGTTTCCCGCGGCGCGGGCGCTGGAGGATCTGGCGATGCAGGTGGCGGCGTTCCTGCCGCGCTGGAACGTGAGGGCGGCGACGCTGGCCGAACCGCTGGCCATTGCCAGGGGGGTGTCGGGTCGGGATTTCGGTCTGGTCTATCCGATGTTCATGGCCCGGGGCTGGTTCACCAAGGTGCAGATCCCGAACCGGCTGTTCGAGTCCGGCGCGTCGCGCTGGAAGGTGCTGGAACCCTTCGGCTGCGATCCCAAGGTGCAGGACCTTTGTGTGGCGCTGGTGCGGGAATCCGGGGCGGACGAGGTGATCGTTGCGGCGCACGGGTCGTCGAAATCCGCCGAGCCCTCGGAGGTCGCCCGGCATGTCGCGGCGCGGATCAGGGCGGAGACCGGGATCGCGCGGGTCGAGGTCGGCTTCATCGACCAGGCGCCGCAGCTGTCGACGCTGACCGGGTTTGGGCCGGGCGCGGTCTGCCTGCCGTTTTTCGCGGCGGCGGGCGGGCATGTCGAGGATGACCTGCCGCGGGCGCTGGCCGAGGCGGGGTTCCGGGGACGCATCCTGCCGCCGGTCGGGGCGGACAGGCGCGTGCCGGGGCTGATCGCCGATGCGATCCTGCGGGGTGTGCCGGTCTGCGCGGGCAGTTGCCGCTGGGCCGGGAGCCAAAATCCTTAAGGAAGGATTTTGACAAATTTCTTACTCAAGAAATTTGGTCCCCAGCTCTCAGACCGTGTGCAGGTAGAGATCGAAGTCAACCTCGCTGACGGTGCGCATCACCCGGGCGTATTCGGCGGCCATGATCGCGGTGAAGGTGCGGTGCATGTCCTCCCCCAGCGCGTCCTTCAGGAAGGCCGAGCGCTTCGCCGCCTCGATGGCGGATTTCCAGTCCGCCGGAATCTCCGACCCGTTTTCGTCCTCATAGCCGTTGCCGGTGGTCTCCGGGCCGGGGTCGATCTGGTCCTTCATCCCCATTCGGACCCCCGCCAGCACGGTCGCGGCCACCAGATAGGGGTTCGCGTCCACCCCCGCCGGGCGGTGTTCGATCCGCCGGGCCTTGATGTCGCCCGCCGGGATGCGCAGCGCGACCGAGCGGTTGTTGACGCCCCAGGTCGGGCTGACCGGCGCGTAGGACTGGCTGGCGAAGCGGCGCCAGGAGTTTGCGTGGGGCGCGAAAACCAGCATCGACTCGCCCATCGTCTGCTTGAGACCGCCGAGGGCGTGGAGGATGGTGGGGTTCCACTTGCCCTCGTCCTTCTCGATGAAGACGTTCTTGCCTGCATCGTCCAGCAGAGAGACGTGGAAATGCATGCCGGAGCCCGCGTAGTTCTCGTTCGGCTTGGCCATGAAGCAGGCGACGACACCATGCGCGCGGGCTTGCGCCCGGACGATGCGCTTCAGGCGCATCAGGTCATCGGCGGCCTGCATCACGTCGGTGCGGTAGTGCAGGGTCAACTCATACTGGCCGGGGGCATATTCACTGATCAGGGTTTCCGCCTTGATCCCGGCCTTTTCGGCGCCGGCGTAGATGTCGGAGAAGAGCGGCAGCATCCCGTGCAGATGATCCACCGAATAGACCTCGGTCTTGCGGGAGGCGCGGCGGTCCAGCACGTCGCGGGCGGGCTGCATCTTGCCGTCGGGGCCGCGTTCGGGGTCGAGGAGGAAGAATTCCAGCTCGAAAGCCCCGGCGGGATGCAGGCCATCCTTGGCCAGGAGGTCCACCTGCCGTTGCAGCGCGTGGCGGGGGTCCGAGGTCATCGGCGTGCCGTCGAGCATATACATCGACATGAACACCTCGCCACGCGGCGGCTGGGTGTTGTGCAACGGTTTCAGCGTGCCGGGGATCGGCCAGGCGCGCAGGTCGCCGTCGCCCTGATCCCAGATCAGGCCGGTTTCGTGCACATCCTCGCCGCAGATGTCGAGGCCGAGGATGGAAATCGGCAGGTGGCGGCCGTTGTTGTAAAAAGACAAAAGCTCATGGCGTCGGATGATCTTTCCCCGGCCGATTCCGTTGGCATCGTGCAGGATAATGTCAAATGCCTCGATCTCGGGATGGGCGGCGAGGAAGGCTTCCGCCTCGGCGGGGGTCGAGCCGGAGGGGCTGGTCTGGGTCATTTTCAGGCTGCCTGGAAAAGATCGGAAAGGATGGCGTCGAAGCTGGCGATCAGGCGGTCGACCTGTGCCTTCTTCGTTGCCGGGCTGATGAGCATCATGTTGTGGAAGGGCGCGATGAGCGTGCCCCGGTTGATGAGGCCGGTGTGGATCGCGGCCTCGACTTCTGGGTGGTGGGCAAAACCGGCCTCGGTGCCGTTCTTCAGCGGGCCGGGGGCGCAGATGAATTCCACCCGCGCGCCGACGCGCACGACATGCCAAGGGGCACGGTGTTCGTCGATGATGCGGGCGAGGCCGTGGGACAGGCGTTCGGCCAGTTTCTCCATATGGGCGTAGTTTTCCGGGGTCATCACTTCAGCAAGGCTCGCCACGAGGCAGGCGAACTGCATCGGGTTGGCGGAGAGGGTGGTGCCCATGCCTGTGCGGCCCGGTTCGCGCATCGCGTCGGCCTGATGGTAGCGCTTCGCGGTGTCCTCGCTCAGGCCCCAGACGGCGGTGGGCATGCCGCCCGCGACGCATTTGCCGACGACGAAGATGTCGGGCCGCAGCGAATGCACCCGGGCATAGCCGCCAAGGCCGGAGGAAATGGTGTGCGTCTCGTCCATGATGAGGAGCGCGCCATATTTCAGCGACAGCTGGCGGAGCCCGTCATGGAACCCGGCCTCGGGCAGGACCATGCAGGAGTTGGTCATCACCGGCTCGGTCAGGATCGCGGCGACGTCACCCTTGGCCAGCGCGGCCTCGACACTTGCCAGGTCGTTGAATTCGCAGCAGACAGCAGTCCGCGTCAGGTCGCTGACCTGGCCCAGAAGGCCGGGGGAGGCGACGGTCTTGCCGTTTTCCAGGCTGACGAAGGTATCGTCCACCGTGCCGTGGTAGCAGCCGTTGAAGACCAGCACCTTGGGGCGCCCCGTGATTGCGCGGGCGACGCGCAACGCAAAGCGGTTGGCATCGGTCGCGGTGGTGGCGATCTGCCAGCGGAAAGGACCGAAACGGTCGGCGAGCAGGCGACCGGCCGTGAGCGCGGCCTCGGTCGGCAGCATGTAGGTCAGGCCGCGGCGTGCCTGCTGACGGATCGCCTTGGCGACCGGGCCAGGCGAATGGCCGAACATCGAGCCGGTGTCGCCGAGGCAGAAATCGTCAAGCTTCTGGCCGTCGATGTCCCAGATCCGCGCGCCATGGGCCTTGGCCACCAGCAGCAGGTGTGGCATCGGCCAGTCGGCCATCCAGTGCATCGGCACGCCGCCCAGAAAGCTGCCCGCGCCTTCCGCCAGCGCCGTCGCGGCCTTTGGGCGGGTTTTGACATAGATGTCCGCCTCGCGCGCGGCGAAGGCGGCAAGGTGGTCACGGCGGATACCGGCGATGAGATCAGTGGACATGGCAGGCCCCGGAAAGCGTCGCTGCGGTTATGCGCCATAATTTGATCAAAAGGCAAGCGGCGGCTCGTCGTGCGTCTGCGACTTCTCCTCGCGGCCGTCAAGCGAGGAGACGCAGTCGAACGGCGAGTGGCCCGCGTCAGACCCAGTCGCCCTCGAAATCCCGCGGCACCAGCAGGTTGTGGCGACCGAGGTTCTTCACGTCGCGCTCGCCGCAGAGCGCCATGGTGATGTCCATCTCCTTGCGGATCACCTCCAGCGCCGCCGTGACCCCCGCCTCTCCCATCGCGCCGAGACCATGGACATAGGCGCGGCCGATCATCGTGCCCTTCGCCCCCAGGGCCAGCGCCTTCACCACGTCCTGACCCGAGCGGATGCCGCTGTCGAGCCACACTTCGGTCCTGTCTCCGATGGCGCGGACGATCGAGGGCAGCATGCGGATCGAACTGAGCGCTCCGTCCAGCTGCCGCCCACCATGGTTCGAGACGATCACCGCATCGGCCCCGGCATCGGCGGCCATCTTGGCGTCTTCGGGGTCGAGGACGCCCTTGAGGATGAACTTGCCGCCCCACTGGTCGCGGATGCGGGCGACCTTCGACCAGTCGAGCTTCGGGTCGAACTGCTCATTGGCCCAGGCGGTGAGGTCGGAGAGCTTCTTCACCCCCTTCACATGGCCGACGATGTTGCGGAACTGGCGCCGCGGGGTCCGCAGCATCCCCAGCGACCAGCGCGGCTTGGTCATCATGTTCAGGATGTTCGGGATCGTCAGCTTCGGCGGGCTGGTCAACCCGTTCTTCAGGTCCTTGTGCCTTTGCCCCAGGATTTGCAGGTCCAGCGTCAGCACCAGCGCCGAGCATTTCGCGGCGCGGGCGCGTTCGATGATGGCGTCGACGAAATCCTCGTCGGTCATCACATAAAGCTGGAACCAGAACGGCTCGGGGCTTGCGGCGGCCACATCCTCGATCGAGCAGATCGACATGGTGGAGAGGGTGAAGGGCACCCCGGCCTTGGCGGCAGCGCGGGCGGCGAGGATTTCGCCGTCGGGGTGCTGCATCCCGGTCGAACCGACGGGCGACAGCGCCACCGGCATCGAGACCTTCTGCCCGGCCATCGTGCTTTCCAGCACCCGGCCAGACAGATCGCGCGCGACGCGCTGGCGCAGGCGCAGTTTCGCGAAGTCCGAGCTGTTCTCGCGGAAGGTCTGCTCGGTGTAGCTGCCGGATTCGCAATAATCCCAGAACATCTTCGGCGTGCGCTGCTGGTGCAGGCGCTTCAGGTCCTCGATGCAGGTAATGACGGGCATTCGCAGCTCCTTCGTCAAACTGGTAAGAACGCCTTACCAATGAACGGTCGCGCGCACAATCGGTTCTGCGGGGCGGTCACCTCGGTCGGCCGGACATCTGCGCGCCCGCGTCCTCGGGAAGCCTGCGGAACACGAGGAGCGACAGCGCCGAAACGGCAGCCACGATCAGGAATGCGGCGGGGAAGTCGGCGGCGGTCAGCATGTCGCCGCCGCGCCAGGCCATGCTGGCGGCAACGGCAGTCGCACCCAGCGTGACGCCAAGCCCCAGCGACACCTGCTGCGCCGCGCTGGAGAGCGAGGTCGCGCGGCTCATCTGCTCCTGGTTCAGGTCGGCGAAGGCGATGGAGTTGAGGCTGGTGAACTGGATCGAACGCAGGCAGCCGCCGATGAACAGCACCGCGTAGATCACTGCATGGGGGGTCGAGGCGCGGAAAAGCCCGATCACCGCCAGCGAGATGATGGCCAGCACTCCGTTGACCAGCAGCACCTGGCGAAAGCCGAAGCGACGCAGGATCCGGACGTTCACCGGCTTCATGAACAGCGCCCCAAGGGCCGAGACGAAGGTCAGCGCGCCGGATTCGATGGCCGAGAGGCCGAAGCCCAGTTGCAGCATCAGGGGCAGGAGGAAGGGGATGGCGCCGATCCCGGTGCGAAACAGCGTGCCGCCCAGGACGGAGCCGCGAAAGGTCGCGATGCGCAGGAGCGAGAAGTCGAGGATCGGCTCCGACACCCGGTTGCAGTGCCAGACCAGCGCCACCGACATCAGCGCGCCAATGGCCAGAAGGCCCAGCATTCCGGCCGAGGGGCCGGTCATCTCGGTCAACTCCATCGACCCCAGCATCAGCGCGGACAGCGCGATCCCGGAGAGCACGAAGCCCGTCCCGTCGAAGCGGCCGACCGCGCGCGGCGCCTCGCGCGGCAGAAGCAGAAGCGCCAGCGTCAGGCAGATGAGGCCGATGGGCAGGTTGATGAGGAATATCCAGTGCCAGGGGTAGTGGGTGACGATCACCCCGCCGACAAGCGGCCCAAGGACGGGTCCCAGAAGGGCGGGCATGGTCAGCCAGGTCATCGCCGAGACGAAGCCTTCCTTCGGCGTGTTGCGGGCGACGATCAGCCGCCCCACCGGCACCATCATCGCCCCGCCCATGCCTTGCAGGAAGCGCGCGACGACGAAGCCGGGCAGGGTGGACACCGTCGTGCAGGCCACCGATCCGGCCATGAAGACCAGCACGGCGGCCGCGAAGACCCGTCGCGCGCCGAAGCGGTCGGCGATCCATCCGGACGGGGGAATGAAGATCGCAAGGCTGACCAGATAGGAGGTCAGCGCCAGCTTCAGCGCCAGCGGATCGACCCGCAGGTCCGACGCGATGGTCGGCAGGGCGGTCGAAAGGATGGTGCTGTCGATGTTCTCCATGAACAGGGCCGAGGCAACGACCAGCGCGATCGTGCGTGCGGCGACGGTTCCGGCAGGTGCGGATTCGGCGGTCATGGCAGCCTCAGGCCGAGTGCGCTCCATCCGCCAGCGCCTTCACCCGTGCCAGCACCTCGGCCACCGGCACGCCCGCGCCGATGTCCTTGACGATGGCCGAGCCCACGACGGCCCCGTCGGCCACGCTGGCGATGGCTTTCGCCTGCCCGGGCGTGTTGATCCCGAAGCCGACGATCACCGGCAGGTCGGTCGACCGCTTGATCCGCGCCACCTCGGGCGCAACGTCGCCCGCCTGGGCGGCGGCGGCGCCGGTGATCCCGGTGATCGAGACGTAGTAGACGAAGCCGGAAGTGTTCTGCAGCACCTTCGGCAGGCGCTTGTCGTCGGTCGTGGGTGTGGCCAGGCGGATGAAGTTCAGCCCCGCCTTCTGCGCCGGGATGCAAAGCTCGTCGTCCTCTTCGGGCGGCAGGTCGACGACGATGAGCCCGTCGATCCCGGCCTCGATGGCGTCCTTCAGGAAGCGGTCGACGCCGCGGGAATAGATCGGGTTGTAATAGCCCATCAGGACGATGGGCGTGGTGGTGTCCCCGGCCCGGAAGGCGCGGACCATGTTCAGGACCTTGTCCATGGTCATGCCGCCTTCCAGCGCGCGCTGGCCCGCGGCCTGGATCGTCGGGCCATCGGCCATCGGGTCGGTGAAGGGCATCCCCAGCTCGATCACGTCGACACCGGCACCGGGCAAGCCCTGCATGACCGCCAGCGAGGTCGCCTCGTCAGGGTCGCCGCCCATGATATAGGCGACGAAGGCTTTCTTCCCCTGGGCTTTCAGCCGCGCGAAGGTGTCGTCGATCCGTGTCATGCTGGCCCCCTGCAAGTCCGGTCCCATCTGCCACGGGCGAGCGGGGGAAATCAAGGAGCGGCTCAGCCCTGCTGCCGCCAGGGGGCCGAGATCATCCAGTGCGTGCCGAAGCGGTCCTTCAGCATTCCGAACCCGTCCGACCAGAAGGTCGGCTGGTAGTCCATCATCACGCTGCCGCCTTCGGCCAGCGCCGCGAAGATACGCTTGGCCTCGGCGTCGGACCCGGCCTCGTGGCTGATGGTGACGGAAGCCTGCGGCGCGCCCGCGTGGCCCGGTGGGAAGTCCGAGGCCATCAGGCTGCGCCCGCCGATGTGAAGGGTGGAGTGCATGACGAGGGGCGAGCCCTTCAGCTCGGGCGGGGCGTCGGGCATCTGGTCGTAGCCCATGATGCTGAGCGTGCCGCCGAAGACCTGACGGTAGGCCTCCATCGCCGCGCGGCAGTCGCCCTGGAAATGGATGTAGGGATCGAAGCTCATCGGTGTCTCCTCTTTGCCGATAACCCTACGGGACGGGCCCGAGTCGCGGAACCTTGATCCTCGCCTTCCGCCCCCGTAGAAGCGGCGCGTCGCCAATGGAGGGCATCATGGGTTTCAGGATGGGCATCGTCGGGCTGCCGAATGTGGGCAAGTCCACCCTCTTTAACGCGCTGACCCGGACGGCGGCGGCGCAGGCGGCGAACTTCCCGTTCTGCACCATCGAGCCGAACGTCGGCGAGGTCTCGGTACCGGATGCCCGGCTGGAGAAGCTGGCCGGGATTGCCGGGTCGAAGCAGATAATCCCGACGCGGATGACCTTCGTCGATATCGCGGGCCTCGTGCGCGGGGCGTCGAAGGGGGAGGGGCTCGGCAACCAGTTCCTTGCCAACATCCGCGAATGCGACGCGATTGCCCATGTGCTGCGCTGCTTCGAGGACGGGGACATCACCCATGTAGAGGGCCGGATCGACCCGGTGGCCGATGCCGAGACGATCGAGACCGAGCTGATGCTGGCGGATCTGGAATCGGTCGAGCGGCGGCTGGCGGCGTTGGCCAAGAAGCTGCGCGGCGGGGATCAGGAGGTGCAGGACCAGGATCGGCTGCTGCGGGCCGCGCAGGCGGCGCTGGCCGAGGGCAGACCGGCGCGGTCGCTGAAGATCGCCGAGGACGACCGCAGGCAGTGGCGGATGCTGCAACTGCTGACGGCGAAGCCGGTGCTCTATGTCTGCAATGTCGAGGAGGCTTGTGCGGCCGAGGGCAACTCCCAGTCGGACCGGGTGGCCGAGATGGCGGCGAAGCAGGGCGCAGCCTCGGTGGTGATCTCGGCCCGGATCGAGGAGGAGCTGGCGCAGCTTCCCGAGGACGAGGCGGTCATGTTCCTGGAGGAGATGGGGCTGCACGAGGCGGGGCTCGACCGGCTGATCAAGGCGGGTTACGCGCTGCTGGGCTTGCAGACCTATTTCACCGTCGGGCCGAAAGAGGCGCGGGCCTGGACGATCACGAAAGGGACGCTTGCCCCGCAGGCGGCGGGGGTGATCCACGGGGATTTCGAGAAGGGGTTCATCCGGGCGGAAACCGTGGCCTATGACGACTATATCGCCGGGAACGGCGAGGCGGGGGCCAAGGAAGCGGGCAAGTTCCGGGTCGAGGGGAAGACCTACGAAGTGAAGGACGGAGACGTGCTGCACTTCCTGTTCAATGGGTGATCTGTCCACGCAGGGCAAGATTTCGACCTGAGTGATTTCAATGGGTTGGGCGCGGGCGTCAGGATGGGGTTAACACTCTGACGGTCCGCTCGTCGTGCACTTCGTTTCTCCTCGCCGGGACTGACCGACGAGGAGCCGAAGGCGAACGAGGAGGGGCCGTCAGACCCCCGCCGGGTTGTCGACCTCGCCGCCCATTTCCTTCAGGTCCTGGTAGCGGTCGCCGATGCGGTGGTGCGGGCGGCCCCCGAGCGACGCGCCGAGGGCGATGACCAGCTCGTCATGGCCCGGTGCATCGGGGACCGAGAACTGCACCGTCAGATAGTGCGAGCGGCGCCCGGCGTCGTGCTTGTCCATCAGCGGGATCTGGAGTTGCGTGTTGGCGGGGCCGCGGCTGTTGGTGAAGCCGAGGTAGGTCTTCGCCCCCACCGCCTCGCGGAAGAAGTTGCCGAAACGCAGGGTGTGGATCAGCGCCGAGCAATGTTCCAGCTCGCAGGCGGTGCCGCAGAGGGCGGCCTTGCCATAGGCCTCGATCTTGTCGCCCCCGCCCGCGAGGCGGATCAGGCGGTCGGTCAGGAGTTGGCCCAAGGCAGGTCCCATGCGGCGGATTTCGGGGCCAAGGTCTTCGACGAAACCGCGCCCATACCAGGGGTTCGTCACCACGGCGGCGACCGCGATCATGCGGAGCGGCGGGGTGCAGGCGCGACCGCCGTCGCTGACGGTATCCTCGTCATAGGTCACAAGCTTGCGGAGTTCGGGGAGGGACATGGGATTTCCTTTCTGTCTCAGCGGGCGCCGATCTGGCGGACATGACCCGAGGTTTCGGTGCCGTGGTAGAGGGTGAAGCTGCCGTTCCTGAAGTCGTCGGCATAGCGGGCGAGCATCTGCGCCTCGGTCGGGTTGGCGAGCGGCGCTTTGGCGAGGTCGGCGAGCGGCAGGATGCGGTAGCCCTGCGGCAGGGTGCCGGAGACCTTGCCGTGGTAATAGACCGCATGGCCGCCGGTCGTGCGGTCATCGAAGGCGGCGTAGACGAAGTCGATGGTGGGCATCAGGCCCTGTGCCGTCAGCGCGGCGGTCAGGCTGTCGAGCGTGGGCTGCGGGGCGAGGGGCAGGCTCAGTGCGCCGTGATCGTCCTTGAGGAGCACGCCGCCGTTGCAGGCCAGAACCGCGCCGAGGCGGCTGCCTTTCGCGGCAGCGGCGGCTTCGGCGAGGTCGCGCTCGATGCCGATGGAGAAGTAGTTGCCCCGGAAATAGCCGAGGGGTTGGCCTTCGTTGGTGGCGAAGGCCTCGATCCGGCCGATCAGGATCAGGTGGTCGCCCGCGTCGACAAGCTGGTGGTTCGCGCAGGCGAATTGCGCCAGCGCGCCGTCAAGCAGGGGAACCCCCGCGTGGCCGGGTGTCCAGGCGCAGTTCTGGAACTTGTCCGGGGTGCGCGAGGCGAAGAGGCCGGAGACGGCTTTCTGGTCTTCGGCGAGGATGTTGACGGCGAAATGCGGAGCCTCGGCGAAGACATCCGCCGAATGCGCGGTCTTGGCGAGGCAGACGAGGAGGAGCGGCGGGTCGAGCGAGACGGAGGTGAAGCTGTTCGCGGTGAAGCCGCGGGGCGTGCCGTCCGCTTGCCGCGTGGTGATCACGGTGACGCCGGTCGCGAAGGTGCCGAAGGCGTTGCGCAGCGCGCGGGGGTCGATCCGGGTCATCTGAGCACCTCGGTGAGGAAACCGACTACGGGGCGGTTTACCGCGGGCGGGTCCTCGGCCAGCGCCATGTGGCGGAGGCCTTTCAGGATGACGAGCCGCGCGCGGGGGATTTCGGTGGCGATGGCGATGGACATTTCGGGGTTGTTGCCGTGGTCTTCGTCGCCGGTGAGGACGAGGGTCGGGCAAGAGATCGGTGGTCTTGGCGCGACGATCTCGTCCACGCCATGCGCGAGGATGCGGTAGAGCCTGGGGTAGACCTTCGGGTCGTTGGCCAAGACCCAGCGGCGGGTCAGGTCCATCAGGTCGGGCCGGGCTGTGCGGCAGGCTTCGGTATACCAGCGCTCCAGCGCCAGTTCGACCGTGGCGGCGGGGCCGTGCTCCTCGGCCTGTGCGACGCGGAACAGGATGGCGGCTTGCGCCTTTTCGCTGCGGCGATGGGCGGAATGCAGGATGACGAGGGCGGCGGTGCGGGCCGGGTGGTCCTGCGCGAAGCGGCGGGCGATCATGCCGCCGAGCGAGAAGCCGACGATGGCGGCCCGGTCGATGTCCAGGTGGTCGAGAAGCGCGGCAAGTTGCGCCGCGAGGTCGCGGAGCGTGGGTTGCCCCTCGGGCGGGGCGGACTGCCCATGGCCGATGAGGTCATAGCTCAGGACGCGAAAGCGGCTTAGGTCGGGCGTCAGCCACTGCCAGACGGCGCGGGTGAGGCCGAGGCCGTGGATCAGCACGACGACCGGGGCGGCCTCGGGGCCGGTCAGGTCATAGACGGTGCCGTGGGGGTCGATCATCGCAGCGGCCTCCTTTCCCGGTGGTGCTTTCGTTTGCCATCGCAGTCCGCGGTCGAGTTTCGAAATTTCGTCAACCAATGGCGAAATTTCGGAAACATGCGGCATTTCGGCGCGGCATCAACGGGGGAAGCTGCGGAGGACCGAGATGGCTGAGATCAAGCGCTGCCAGATGCTGATTGACGGGGACTGGGTTTCCGCCTCGGACGGGGCGGTGTTTCCGTCGGTGTCTCCGGTGACGGGAGCGGTTTGGGCCGAGGTGCCGGAGGCGACGGGTAGGGACGTCGACCGGGCGGTCAGGGCGGCGGACCGGGCGCTTTCGGGCGAATGGGGGCGGATGACGCCCTCGGCGCGGGGGAAGTGCCTGCGGAAGCTCGGCGATCTGCTGGCAGAGGCGTCGGAGGAGCTGGGGCGGGCGGAGACGCTGGACACCGGCAAGATGCTGAAGGAGACGCGCTGGCAGGCGAAGTATATCGCGGAGTTCTTCCATTTCTATGCCGGGGCGGCGGACAAGATCAGCGGCGAGGTGCTGCCGATCGACAAGCCGGATTTGCTGGTCTTCACCAACCGGGAACCGCTGGGTGTGGTGGCGGCGGTGGTGCCGTGGAATTCGCAGCTGTTCCTGTCGGCGGTGAAACTGGGGCCGGCGCTCGCGGCGGGGAATACGGTGGTGCTGAAGGTGTCGGAGCACGCCTCGGTACCGATGCTGGAGTTTGGCCGCCTCATCGCGGAGGCTGGGTTTCCTGCGGGGGTGGTGAACATCATTTCCGGGCATGGCGAGGTGGGGCGGGTCTTGACCTCGCATCCCCTGGTGGCGCGGGTGTCCTTCACCGGCGGGCCGACTGCGGCGCGGCATATCGTGCGGAACTCGGCGGAGAATTTCGCGGAGGTGTCGCTGGAGCTGGGGGGGAAATCGCCCTTCGTGGTGTTCGAGGACGCCGATCTGGAAAGCGCGGTGAACGGGTCGGTGGCCGGGATTTTCGGCGCGACGGGGCAGAGCTGTGTCGCGGGGTCGCGGCTGATCGTGCATGAGGCGGTGGCCGACGAATTCCTGGCACGGATGGTGGCGGCGGCGCAGGCCATTCGCATTGGCGATCCGCTGGCGGACGAGACGCAGATGGGGCCGCTTTGCACCGAGGGCCAGCTGCGGCACATCGAGGCGCAGGTGGCTTTGGCGGTGACGGAAGGCGCGACGGTCCTGACCGGGGGCAGGCAACCCGCGCTGGGCGGGACCTATTACGAGCCGACGATCATCGACTGCCCGTCTCCCGACCTGACCATCGTGGATACGGAACTCTTCGGGCCGGTGCTGTCGGTACTGCGCTTCAGGACCGAGGAGGAGGCCATCGCTTTGGCGAACCGGTCGGAGCATGGGCTGGCCGCCGGGATCTTCACCCGCGACGGGGCGCGGCAGATGCGGGTGGCGAAGGCCATTCGCGCCGGGATCGTCTGGGTGAACACCTACCGCGCCGTCTCGCCCATCGCGGCCTTTGGCGGCGTCAAGGGATCGGGCTACGGCCGCGAGAGCGGGTTCCAGGCCCTGTACGACTACACCAGGCCCAAGACGATCTGGGTCAACACCTCATCCGAGCCCATCGCCAACCCCTTCGTGATGCGCTGATATTTCAGGGAGATAGAAGATGAAATTCCACCTTGCGATCAACATGGAGCGAATCGACGACACGCTCGACATGAAGGATGTGGCCAAGCACACGCTGGAAATGGTGCAGATGGCCGACCGGGGCGGGTTCCGCATCGCCTGGGCGGCGGAGCATCACGCGCTGGAGATGACCATCGCGCCGAACCCGTTTTCGATCCTGACCTGGTGGGCGGGAGAGACGTCGAACATCCGCCTCGGGACCGCGGTCATCGCCGCGCCCTACTGGCATCCGATCAAGGCGGCGGGGGAGGCGGCCTTCGTCGACCTGATCTCGGGCGGGCGGCTGGAGTTCGGCATCGGCTCGGGCGCCTATCAGCGCGAGTTCGACCGGATGCGGCCGGGGCTGAAGCAGACCGACGCCTGGCGTTACATGCAGGAGATGCTGCCGGTGATCCGCGCGCTGTGGCAGGGCGATACCGAGCACAACGGCGAGCACTGGAGCTTCCCGGCCTCGACCTCTTGCCCGAAGCCCTTGCAGAAGGAGGTGCCGGTCTGGGTCGCGGCACGGGCGCCGATCACCTATGACTATGCGGTCAAGCAGGGCTGCAACATCCAGTCCTGGCCCCTGACCCGCGACATGGGCGAGGCGCAGGCCTATATGGACCGGCTGAACGAGGCGGTGGCGAACAACCCCGGCGCCAAGCGGCCGACGATGGCGATGATGCGCCATACCGCGCTCTATGACCGGAAGGAGGACTGGATGGTCCCGGTCCGCGCGGCGCAGCGGCAGCTTTCGCAGTTCGAGAACCTGTTCAAGAACATGGGCGATGTGGAGAACGGCTTTCCGAAGTCGATCCCCTTCGACCAGTTGGGCAACCGGGCGGAGTATGACCCGGAGATGCTGTCGCGGAACCTGATGTTCGGCACGCCGGACGAGGTGATCGCCAAGCTGAAGGAATACGAGGCGATCGGGGTGGATGAGTTCATCTACTACGCGAGCCTTGGCCTGGGCCTGAAGGAACAGAAGCGGTCGCTGGAACTGTTCTGCAAGGAAGTCATCCCGGCTTTCGCGTGAGCGGCTGCTCGTCGTTCGCCTTCGGCTTCTCCTCGCCGGGTTATTCCGACGAGGAGACGAAGTCGAACGAGGAGGCCTTCGACCGGACCGCGCGGGTGGTGCGCTGTTGCAGGGTTTCGAGATAGCCGGTCAGGGTGCCGGGCCAGGAGGGTGCGGCTTCCGTCGGTGCCCACCCTTGCCGATAGTCGCTGGGGCGGCGGTCGAAGCATTTCCGGAAGGCGCTGGCGAAGTGGCTGAGCGCGTTGAAGCCGGTGGCGGTGGCGATCTCGCGGACCGAAAGCTTGGTCGCGATCAAGAGGACGCGGGCGTGTTGCAGCCGGACGAGGGTGCCGAACTGCACCACCGAACAGCCGAGGCCCTTGTGGAACAGGCGTTCGAGCTGGCGCTGTGAGAGACCCAGCTCCTCGGCAACCTCGGGCACGGTCAGGGGATCGGCGATGTTCGCCTCGATCAGCGCGATGGCGCGGCGCAGGATCGGCGGGAACTGGTCGGTGCCCTGTCCCAGCGTCCGGCGCTGCGGGGCGGTGGGCGGGCGGATCGGCTGGTAGAGGATCTGGTCGGCGACCTCGCCCGCCATGCCCTCGCCGTGGCGGTCGGCGATGAGGCGGAGCATCAGGTCCACCCCGCCCATGCCACCCGCGCAGGTGAGGATGCTGTCACCGAGGGTGTAGAGCTGTTCGACAAGGGGGATGTCAGGGTAGCGCTCCTGGAAGCCCGGTGCCCAGGACCAGTGGGTGGCCAGCGGGCGGCCGGTCAGGAGGCCGGCCCGGGCGAGAAGGTAGCAGCCAAGCTCGACCGCGCAGAGCCGCGCGCCGTCGCGGGACTGGCGGCGGAGCCAGGCGAAAAGCTCGCGGTTGGCATAGTCCTCGGCTCCCCAGGAGGCGAGGGCGAAGATCGTCTCGCCGCGCCGGTTGCGGTCGTCGAGCGGCTGGGCGGTGATGGAGAGCCCGTTCGAGGCAGGGATCTCGGGGCCGTCGAGTGACAGGATTTCCCATTGGTAGAGCGGTTCCGGCGCGAGATAGTTCGCCACGCGCAAGGGTTCGATCATCGTGATCAGTGTCGCCATGTTGAAGCGCGGCACGATGACGAAGCTGACGCGGGTGGGCGGCGCGACCGGGCGCAGAAGCTGCGGCACCGGGGGTGGGGCCGAAAGGATGCGGTTTTTCGACATGCCGAAAGGATAGCTGTCGAAATACCGGCGGGGAAGCCGCACCCCGCAGGCAGGGCGAAAAACGACCGCAGCAGCGCCGCGAGGCTGTTAGAGTGCCCGGGCAACGGTGGAATCGGGGCCGGTATGTTCGCAATCCTGCTACACTTCGGCGTCACGCTGGTTCTGTCGGCACATATCCTCTTGCGGCGCCACCGCCTTGCCGAAACGCGCGTCGCATGGCTGTTGATCGTGCTGGGCCTGCCCTACCTGGGCGCGCTTGCCTATCTGCTGCTTGGCCAGACGAGCATCGGCAAGGCGCGAATCCGCGCGATGCAGCGCGTCATGGCGGAGCTGCCCCGGTCCGAAGCTCCGGAGTTGGCTGCGGAGGAGGCTCTGCCGGGGCAGTCCCGGGGCCTGTTGCAGGTCGGGCGGTCGATCTCGGGCTATGGGCCGGTCGGCGGCAACCGGATGCAGTTGATGGCCGATTCGGACAGCGCGATCGACGCGATGGTGGCCGATATCGACGCGGCGACGGATCATGTCCACCTGGTCTTCTATATCTGGCTGGACGATGGCAACGGCCGGAAGATGGCGGAAGCCGTCATGCGGGCGGCGCGGCGCGGCGTGGCCTGCCGGGTGATGGTCGACGACATCGGGTCGCGCAAGTTCACCCGGAGCGAGCTGTGGCGGCAGATGGCGGCGGCGGGCGCGCAGACCCGGACCGCCCTGCCGGTCGGCAATCCGCTGCTGCGGATGCTGAACGGCCGGATCGACCTGCGCAATCACCGCAAGGTGCTGGTGATCGACTACAGCGTGACCTATTGCGGCAGCCAGAACTGCGCCGACCCGGCGTTCCTGCCGAAGGCGCGGTTCGGCCCCTGGGTCGATGTGGTGATGCGCTTTACCGGGCCGGTGGTGCGGCAGAACCAGCATCTCTTCGCCTGCGACTGGATGGGCAACGGCGGCGACGACGTGACGGGGCTGCTGCGGAGGCCGCAGCCGGCGCCCGGAGCGGGGTTTGTCGCCCAGGTGGTCGCGACCGGGCCGACTTACCGCGACGCGGCGATGCCCGAGATGTTCACCAGCCTGATCTTTGCCGCCCGGGCCAGTCTTTTCATCACCACGCCCTACTATGTCCCGACGCAGGCGGTGCAGGCGGCGATCTGCTCGGCGGCCTATCGGGGGGTGGAGGTCACGATCATCTTCCCGGCCCGCAACGACGACCTTGCCGTCGGCGCCGCCAGCCGGAGCCACTATGAAAGCCTGCTGGAGGCCGGTGTCCGGGTCTTCGAGTTCCAGCCTGGCCTCTTGCACGCGAAGACCTTGACGATGGACGGCGAGTTGGCGCTGATCGGTTCGGCCAACATGGACCGTCGGAGTTTCGACCTGAACTACGAGAACAACATCCTGCTGGCGGATGCGGCGGCGACCACGGCGCTGCGGGCAAGGCAGGAGGAGTTTCTGGCGCAGTCGCGCCGGATTTCCGCGGCGGAGGTCGCGGCGTGGGGCTCCGTCCGGCGGCTGGTCAACAATGCGCTGGCGATCATGGGGCCGGTGTTGTGAGGAAAACGGATGACGGATCTGAGCGCGGGTGAGGCGGCGGCGCCGGGGGCGCTGGCCCGCCTTCTGCGGCGGAAGATGGCGCTGTTCGGGCTGGCGATCATCGTGCTGGTGGTTGCCGGGGCGGTTTTCGCGCCCTGGATCGCGCCTTTCGATCCGAACGACCAGATGTTCGACGGGTTGACGCTGGAGGGCGCGCCGATGCCGCCGGGCGGACAGTTCCTGATGGGGACCGACCTCTTGGGGCGCGACCTGTTCAGCCGGTTGCTCTATGGGGCGCAGACGTCGCTGATCATCGGGGTGGTGGCGAATGGCCTCGCGCTGGTCATCGGCACGCTGGTGGGGATCACCGCCGGGTTCTTCCGGGGCTGGATCGGGGGCGTGCTGATGCGCTTCACCGACCTGATGATGGCCTTCCCGGCGCTGCTCTTGGCGATCTGCCTGGCGGCGATCTTCCAGCCGTCCTTGTGGATCGTGGCGCTGGTCATCGCGCTGGTGAACTGGGTGCAGACGGCGCGGGTGATCTATACCGAGACCTCGTCGCTGGCCACGCGCGACTTCATCGCGGCGGAGCGGACATTGGGGGCCTCGACCAGCCGCATCCTCTTCCGCCATATCCTGCCTCATCTTCTGCCGACGATCATCGTCTGGGGGACGCTGGGGATTTCGACGACGGTGCTGCTGGAGGCGACGCTCAGTTTCCTCGGCATCGGGGTGCAGCCGCCGACGGCAAGCTGGGGCAACATCATCTTCGAGAACCAGACCTGGTTCCAGACCGCGCCCTGGCTGGTCTTCATCCCCGGCGCGGCGATCATCCTTCTGGCCTTGGCCTTCAACCTGGTGGGCGACGCCTTGCGCGACGTGCTGGACCCGACGCAAAGGGGGCGCGACTGATGGCGGGTTATCTGATCCGGCGGCTGGTGCAGGCAGTGCTGATCCTCCTCGGCGTCAGCTTCATCACCTTCTTCCTCCTCTACGTCCTGCCCGCCGATCCGGTGCGCCAGATCGCCGGGCGGTCGGCGACGGCGCAGACGGTCGAGAACATCCGCGAGCAGCTGGGCCTCGATAAGCCTTTCGTGGTTCAATACGCCCGCTATCTTGGCGCGCTGGTGCAGGGCGACATGGGGCGGAGCTACCTGCAAAAGACGGAAGTTGCCGAGCTGATCCTGTCGCGGCTGCCTGCCACGCTGCTCCTCATGGTCGCGGCGATTGTCTGCGAGCTGGTGCTGGGCCTGACGATGGGGATCATCGCGGCGCTGTGGCGGGGAAGGGCGGTGGACCAGACGCTGATGGTCACTTCCTTCGTCACCGTCTCGGCGCCGCAGTTCGTGGTGAGCCTGCTCCTCCTCTACGTCTTCGCGGTGAAGCTGGGCTGGTTCCCGATCGGCGGCTACGGGACCTTCGCACACCTGGTCCTGCCGGCCGTGACTTTGGCCATCCTCGGCTCGGGCTGGTATTCCCGGATGATGCGGTCGAGCATGATCGACGTCCTGCGCGCCGATTATATCCGCACCGCCCGCGCCAAGGGGTTGAGCCGCGCGCGGATCGTGCTGCGCCATGCGCTGCCGAACGCCATCCTGCCGGTGATCGCCATGATCGGGATCGACATCGGCGTCTTCATGGGCGGGATCGTGGTGGTGGAAAGCGTGTTCGGCTGGCCCGGCATCGGGCAACTGGCCTGGCAGGCGATCCAGCGCGTCGACATTCCGATCATCATGGGCGTCACGCTGGTCTCGGCCTGCGCCATCGTGCTTGGCAACCTTCTGGCCGACCTCATCGCCCCGTTCATCGACCCCCGCATAAGACTTCGCTGACAAACCAACAGGAGAGAAAGAATGAAAAACCTGCTCGCCTCGACCGCCGTGATGCTGGCGCTGGCCCTGCCTGCGCTGGCGCAGGACTATGCGCCCGACCCGAACGCCAGGCCGGGTGGGACCATCACCATCACCTACAAGGACGATGTGGCGACGCTGGACCCGGCCATCGGCTATGACTGGCAGAACTGGTCGATGATCAAGTCGATCTTCGACGGGCTGATGGACTATGTGCCGGGCACCACAACGCTGCGCCCGGGTCTGGCGGAGAGCTACGAGATTTCCGAAGACGGGCTGGTCTACACGTTCCATCTCCTCAAGGGCGTCAAGTTCCACAACGGGCGCGAGATGACGGCGGAGGATGTGAAATATTCGCTGGACCGCGTGACCAACCCGGAAACCCAGTCGCCGGGGGCCGGGTTCTTCGGGGCCATCGCCGGGTTTGACAAGGCGGGGCCTGACGGGCTGTCGGGAGTGGAAGTCGTCGATCCGTCGACGGTCAAGATCACCTTGTCCCGCCCCGATGCGACCTTCCTGCATGTCATGGCGCTGAACTTTGCTTCCGTGGTGCCGAAGGAAGCGGTCGACGAGGCCGGGGCCGATTTCGGCAAGAAGCCGGTCGGGACCGGGGCCTACAAGCTGGCGGAATGGACGCTGGGGCAACGGCTGGTCTTCGAGAAGAACGCCGATTACTGGCGGCCCGGCGTGCCCTTCCTTGACTCCATCGTCTTCGAGGTCGGTCAGGAGCCGGTGGTGGCGCTGCTGCGGTTGCAGAACGGCGAAGTCGATGTGCCCGGCGACGGCATCCCGCCCGCCAAGTTCACCGAGGTGATGGGCGACCCGGCGCAGGCCGCACGCGTCGTAGTGGGCGGCCAGCTTCACACCGGCTACATCACGCTGAACGTCAAGATCGCGCCCTTCGACAAGCTGGAGGTGCGCAAGGCGGTGAACATGGCGATCAACAAGGAGCGGATCACCCAGATCATCAACGGCCGCGCGGTGCCCGCGACCCAGCCGCTGCCGCCCTCGATGCCGGGCTATACGGAAGGCTATGCAGGCTATGCCTATGACCCGGAGGGGGCCAAGGCGCTTCTGGCCGAGGCGGGGCTGGCCGACGGGTTCGAGACCGAGCTTTACGTCATGAACACCGACCCGAACCCGCGCATCGCGCAGGCGATCCAGCAGGACCTTGCGGCCATCGGGATCACGGCCAACATCCAGAACCTCGCCCAGGCCAACGTGATCGAGGCCGGGGGCGCGGGCACCGCCCCGATGATCTGGTCCGGCGGCATGGGCTGGATCGCCGACTTCCCCGATCCATCCAACTTCTATGGCCCGATCCTTGGCTGCGCGGGCGCGGCAGAGGGCGGCTGGAACTGGTCGAAGTTCTGCGACGAGGCGCTGGACGCCAAGGCGGTGGCCGCAGACAGCATGTTCGATCCGGCCAAGGCGGCGGATCGGCTGAAGGCCTGGTCCGACGTCTATATGGGCGTGATGGATGAGGCCCCTTGGGTTCCGGTCTTCAACGAGGAACGCTACACGATGAAGTCGGAACGGATGGGCGGCGAGGATGCGCTCTATGTCGATCCGGTGTCGATCCCGGTCAACTACGACTACGTCTGGGTCAAACAGTAATGTGCAAGGCCTGCGACTATACGATCCACGGCGCGCAGCATCACTTCGGCTGGGACAATTCCCTGCCGCCCGCGCTGCGCGTCGCGCCGGGCTCGACCATCGAGTTCCATTGCCATGATTCCTCGGCGGGCCAGCTTGGCCCGTCGTCTACCGTGCAAAGCGTGGTCGACCTGGACTTCGGCAAGATCAACCCGGTGTCGGGGCCGATCTACGTGGACGGGGCCAAGCCCGGCGACGTGCTGAAGGTGACGCTGGAGGGGTTCGCCCCCAAGGTGTTCGATGGCAAGGGCTTCGGCTGGACGGCGAATATTCCGGGCTTCGGGCTGCTCGCCGACCAGTTCGCCGACCCCGCGCTGTGCCTGTGGTCCTATGACCCGGCCAGCATGGAGCCGGCGATGTGGGGGTCTTCGGCGCGGGTGCCGTTGAAGCCGTTCTCCGGCACCATCGGCTGCGCGCCTGCCGAAGCCGGGTTGCATTCCGTGGTGCCGCCGCGCCGGGTGGGGGGGAACCTCGACATCCGGGACCTGACCTCGGGCGTGACGCTCTACCTGCCGGTGGAGGTGGAGGGGGCCTTGTTCAGCGTGGGCGACACGCATGCGGCGCAGGGCGATGGCGAGGTCTGCGGGACGGCGATCGAAAGCCCGATGAACGTGGTGCTGACGCTGGATCTGGTGAAGAACCAGCCGCTGAAGACCCCGCGCTTCACCACGCCGGGGCCGGTGACGCGGCATCTGGACGCCAAGGGCTATGAGGCGACGACGGGGATCGGGCCGGACCTGATGAGCGCCGCGCGGGATGCGGTGGCGGGGATGGTCGACCTCTTGACCGCGCAGCAGGGGATTTCGGCGGTCGACGCCTACATGCTGTGTTCGGTCTGCGGCGACCTTCGGATTTCCGAGATCGTCGACATGCCGAACTGGGTGGTCAGCTTCTATTTCCCCCGGGTCGTCTTCGAATGACGCTGGCGGAAGTCCTGCCAAGCGCCGGGGCTGTGACGGCCCCGGACCCCGTGCTGCGGGTCGAGGGGCTCTGCGTCTCGGTCCGCACCGAGGGCGGGCTGAAGCCCTTGGTGCAGGACCTGTCCTTCACGCTGGCGAAGGGCGAGACGCTGGCGATTGCCGGGGAGAGCGGATCGGGCAAGTCGATCACCTCGCTGGCGATCATGGGGCTGTTGCCGCCGCCTGCGGTGCGGGTGACGGGGGGGCGGGTGCTGCTGGGGGGCGAGAACCTGATCGGCTTGCCCGAGCCGGCGCTGCGGTCGGTGCGCGGCGACCGGATCGCGATGATCTTCCAGGAGCCGATGACCAGCCTGAACCCGGTGATGACCGTGGGCGCGCAGCTGGTCGAGGCGATCCGGGCGCATGAGCGGGTGGGCCGGGCCGAGGCCGCGAAACGGGCGGTGGAGGCTTTGCGGGCGGTGCGGCTGTCGGAGCCCGAGCGGCGGATGGGGCAGTATCCGCATGAGTTGTCGGGGGGTATGCGGCAGCGGGTGATGATCGCGATGGCGCTGGCGCTGAAGCCGGAGGTGCTGATCGCCGACGAGCCGACCACGGCGCTGGACGTGACCGTGCAGCGCGAGGTCTTGGACCTCTTGCGCGACC
Organism: Tabrizicola sp.; assembly: GCF_016793705.1. Taxonomy (GTDB): domain Bacteria; phylum Pseudomonadota; class Alphaproteobacteria; order Rhodobacterales; family Rhodobacteraceae; genus Tabrizicola. The sequence goes on along the minus strand of NZ_JAEULO010000005.1, from coordinate 35,518 downwards.
TGCAACGGCAGATGGGGACGGCGATCATCCTGATCACGCATGACATGGGCGTGGTGGCCGAGATGGCAACCCGTGTGATCGTGATGCGGCAGGGGCGGCAGGTGGAGGCGGCGGCGACTGTCGACATCTTCGGCAAGCCGCAGGCCGACTATACCCGCGCGCTCTTGGCCGCCGTGCCACGGATGGGGCAGGGTTTGGTGCGGCCTCCGGTCACGACGGAGCCGGTCGCGCGGCTGGAGGATGTGGTCGTCCGCTATCCGCTGCGTGGCGGGCTTCTGGGCGGGGTCACGCAGAACGTCCACGCGGTCGAGCATGTCAGCTTCGACATCCGCCGGGGCGAGACCTTCGCGCTGGTCGGCGAATCCGGCTGCGGCAAGTCGACCATCGCCAAGGCGCTCGTCGGGCTGGCGCCGCACAGCGGGCGGATCGAGATTGCCGGGCAGGCGTTGGCCGGGCTGGATGCGCCGGGGCAGAAGGCGATGCGCCGCAAGGTGCAGATGGTGTTCCAGGACCCGATGGCTGCGCTGAACCCCCGGATGCGGGTGGGCGAGCTGATCGCCGAGCCGCTCTTGATCCACGCCCTCGGCACGGCTGCCAACCGCCGCGCGAAGGCTGCCGACCTGATGGCGCGGGTGGGGCTGGAGGCGTCGCAGCTTGACCGCTATCCGCATGAATTCTCCGGCGGGCAGCGGCAGCGCATCTGCATCGCCCGGGCGCTGGCGCTGCAACCTGACCTGATCATCGCCGATGAAAGCGTCAGCGCGCTGGATGTCAGCGTGCAGGCCCGCGTGCTGGGCCTTCTCCGCGCGCTTCAGGCAGAGTTCGGCATGTCCTACCTGTTCATCAGTCACGACATGGCGGTGGTCGAGAACATCTCGGACCGGGTGGGCGTGATGTATCTGGGGCAGATCGTCGAACTGGGGACGCGGGCGCAAATCTTCGGCAATCCGCAGCACCCCTATACAAGGCGGCTGATCGACGCGGTACCGGTGCCCGACCCGGCCCATCAGCGCGCCGCCGCCCCGGGTCTGGCCGGAGAGGTGCCAAGCCCGCTGCACGCGCCGGGGTCAGGGCCACTCCGGGTCAGGCTGGCCGATATCGGCGGGGGCCATCTGGTTGGGCAGTAAGGGCAGCCCCGGTCAGGGGGTGGCGAGAATCCTGCGAATGTCGCGGGCGGCCTGTTGCAGGGCGGTGAAGGCGGCGTAGCGCCTGTCGTGCAGGGCGGCGAGGTCTCCGGTCGCCGGGGTGTAAAGGCGCGCTGTGCCGGACATGGCGGCCATTGCGGCGGCGGCGTCGGGGTGGGTGCCGCTGGCCATCGCGCCCAGCATGGCGGCGCCAAGGAGCACGGGTTCGGGCGCCTCGGGCAAGGCGACGGGCAGGCCGGTGCTGTCGGCGAGCATCTGGCAGGCGAGGTCGCTTTGCGCGGCGCCGCCGCTGGCGATCAGGGTGGTGATGGTGATGCCCTTGTCGGTGAAGGCGTCGAGGAGCTGGCGGAGACCGTAGCCGATGCCCGTCAGGCCGGAAAGGTAGAGGCGCGCCAGGCTGTCGATCCCGCGGTCGAGGCCGAGGCCGGAGATCACCGCGCGGGCCTGCGGATCGGCGAAGGGCGAGCGGTTGCCGAGGAATTCCGGCACGACGATGAGGTCTTCGAGGGCGCGGATGGCGGCGAGGGGGTCCTTCGCCATGCGGGCGGCGTGGTCGGCGACATGGGCGATGAGGCTGCGGCCTTGCTGTGCGGCCTCCTCGGCGATGGTGCCCGCGTCGCGGTGCAGGTGGACGAGGTGGTCCAGCGCCGCGCCCGCCGCCGACTGGCCGCCCTCGTTCAGCCAGAGGCCGGGGAGCATAGCGTCGAAGTAGGGGCCCCAGACGCCGGGGACGGGGGTGGCCTCGGGCGTCGAGGCCATCGAGCAGGCGGAGGTGCCGAAGATATAGGCCAGCCGCCGCGTGGGGTCGACGTCGCCGGGCAGGGTGACGCCAAGGGTGCCGAGCCCCCCGGCATGGGCGTCGATCAGCGCGGCGGCGACGGTGACGCTTTCCGGCAGGCCAAGCTCGCGCGCGGCCATCGCGTTCAGCGGGCCGAGCGCGGTGCCGGGGGGGACGACCTCGGTCCCGATGCGGCGGAAGCTTTCGTCGGCCAAGGTGCCAAGGCCGATGGCGCGGAAGTAACCGGCGTCCCAGCGGGCTTCGTGGGCGAGGTAGGTCCATTTGCAGGTGACGGTGCAGGAGGACCGCGCCAGCCGACCGGTGGCGCGCCAGGTCAGGTAGTCGGACAGGTCGAAGAAATGCGCGGCGCTGGCGAAGCTGTCGGGTAGGTGGCGGGAGAGCCAGAGGAGCTTTGGCGTTTCCATTTCCGGCGAGATGCGGCCGCCGACATAGGCGAGGACGGCGTGGCCGCCTGCGTTGATCTCCTCGGCCTCGGCTTGGGCGCGGTGGTCCATCCAGACGATCACGTTGCGCGCCGGGTCGCCGGAGGGGCCGACGGGGATGCCCTGGCCCCGGTCCCCCACGGCGACGAGAGAGCAGGTGGCGTCGAAGCCGATGCCAGTGACTGCTTGCGGGTCGATGCCAGAGGCCGCCATCGCCTCGCGCACCGCCGAACAGACCGCCTGCCAGATCTGGTCGGAGGATTGCTCGACGATCTCGCCTGCGTCCTGCCACATGGTGACGGGATGCTTGCCCACGCCCAGAAGCCGCCCGGAGGGGTCGAAGACTCCCGCCCGCGCCGATCCCGTTCCGACATCGACTCCGATCAGCATCTTACAGGTCCACCGTATTGGGCAGGATCACCAGGTCGCGCACCACCACGCCCTTGCGGCGGGTCAGCATGAAGAGGACGGCCTCGGCCACCTCGCTGGGCTGCATCAGGCTGCCGTTGGCCAGCGCCTCCTCCATCTTCGCCTTGGGCCAGTCGTCCAGAAGCGCTGTCACCACCGGGCCGGGCAGGACCGCGCCCACCCGGATGCCGTGGGGCGCAAGCTGGCGGCGGATGGTGTGGGCAAAGGCCTGCACGGCGAATTTCGAGGCGGTGTAGATCGGTTCCCACACCACGGGCACGACACCGGCGATGGAGGAGGTCAGCAGGATGTCACCCGTCTTCCGCTCGATCATGTGGGGGAGCACCGCATGGATCGAGCGGAAGGCCGCGTTGATGTTGAGGTTGAGCATCCGGTCCCAGGCATCGGGGTCGCCGTCCTGCACCGGGCCGCCGACGTAAGATCCCGCATTGGCGTGGAAGATGTCCAGCTGGCCGGTGAGCGACAGGATGCGGGGCAGCATCCCGCTGACCTGCGCGCCGTCGAGGAGGTCGACTTGCAGCGGCCTCGCCTCCGGGCCAAGCTCCTGGCACAGCGCTTGCAGCCTGTCCCCGGCGCGGTCGATCAGCACGACCCTTGCCCCTTCGGCCAGCATCGCGCGGGCGCATTCGAGGCCGATGCCCGAGGCCGCGCCGGTGATCGCGGCCGTTTTTCCCGTCAGTTTCATGTCGGTCTCCTTACCCCCGGCCATGGCTGACGCGCGACTGGCGGGCCAGGCTGTCGACGATCACGGCGACGGCAAGGACGCCCCCGGTGATCATGTAACGCAGGGATGACGACAGGTTCAAAAGCGTCAGCCCGTTGGAAATCGCCTGGATCACGATGATCCCCAGGACGGCGGACCACGCGCTGCCGCGCCCGCCGAAGAGGCTGGTCCCGCCGATCACCGCCGCCGCGATGGCGTTCAGGTTCACGTCGCCGGTCCCGGCCTGCTGGCTGGAGGAAGCGAGGCGCGAGGCCGAGAGGATGCCGCCAAGCGCCGCAAGCGTGGAGCAGAGCATGAAGGCCGACAGGTAGATGCGGCGGACGTTGATGCCGGAGCGCCGGGCGGCCTCCTTGTTGCCGCCGACGGCGAACATGGACCGGCCCCATTGGGTGCGGGTAAGGCCGTAGTTCAGGATCACGGCCAGAAGGACGAAGAGGCCGAACATCATGGGCACGCCGCGCCCGAGGTGCAGGTAGTAGATCGCGCCTTCCAGCGCCACGGTCAGGGCGGCGGCTTTCAGGACGAGGCGGGTGAGGGGTTGCGAGGAGAGGCCTGCGGCCTGGCGCTGCTTCATGACGGAAAGGCCGACCCAGACCATCACCGCTCCGGGGAGGAGGCCGAGGAGATAGGAGAGCCAGGCGGGCAGGATCCAGAGCTGGCCGAAGCCCACCAGCGGCGAGGCGAAGGGCAGGTTGATCGAGCCGGTGGGGCCGAGAATGTAGAGCTGCAACCCGAGGATGGCGAGGAGGCCCGAGAGGGTGGAGACGAAGCTGGGCATGCCGAGGCGGTTGTAGAGGATGGCATAGACCGCCCCGATCAGCGCGCCGGTGGCGAGTGCGGCGAGGATCGCGAGGGGCAGGGAGACGCCCGCGTTGACCCAGAGGACGCCGATCATCGCCGAGGCGAGACCGGACATCGAACCGACGGAGAGGTCGATCTCGCCCAGCATCAGCACGCAGACGATGCCGAGGGAGATGACGCCGACGGTCGCGCAGTCGAAGAGGAGGTTGACGAGGTTGTTCGGTGCGAGGAATACCGGGTTCAACATCGAGAACACGGTGGAAATCAGGATCAGGCTGACGATCACCGGCAGCATCCCGAGGTCGCCGGAACGCAGGCGGTCGGTGAAGTCCTTCAGCGCGCCCTTAAGGCTGTCGTCGTGCCGGACGCGGGCGTCGGCGCGGTCGAGAGTGGGTTTGTTGGTCATGCCGGGGTCCCCCCTGCTTCGGCGGCGAGCCGGTCCTGACGACGAGAGACGGAGTTCTCCGCCGCCCCGGTGATGGCGGCGACGAGGTCCTGGTGCGAGGTCTCGCGGGTGAAGACGCCGTTGTTGCGGCCGAGGCGCAGGACGACGATGCGGTCGGCGACGGCGCGGACGTCTTCCATGTTGTGACTGATGATGATGACGCCAAGGCCCCGGTCGCGGACACGCTCGATCAGGTTCAGGACCTCGGCGGTCTGGGCGACGCCAAGCGCGGCGGTGGGTTCGTCCAGCATGATGATCCGGGGGTCGAGGAGGAGCGAGCGCGCGATGGCGACGGTCTGCCGCTGCCCGCCCGACAGCGAGGCGACGGGTTCGCGGACCGAAGGGATGCGGGCGGCGAGTTCCTTCAGGAGGGTCCAGGCCCGGACTTCCATCTGCACCTCGTCCAGCCGCCAGGGCGACAGCTCGTGCCCGAGGAAAAGGTTCGCAACCACGTCGAGGTTTTCGCAAAGCGCAAGGTCCTGGAAGACGGTGGCGATCCCCATCTCCAGCGCCGTCGCGGGGGTATCCAGCGTGACCGGGCGGCCCATGTATTCGATGGCGCCCTCGGTCGGCTGGTGGACGCCCGCCAGCACCTTGACCAGCGTTGATTTCCCCGCGCCGTTGTCGCCGACCAGGGCAACCACTTCGCCCGCGTGGACGTCAAGCTCGATGTCGGTCAGGGCGGACACCGCGCCGAACCGTTTCGAGACGCCTCTGAGCGACAGGATGCGTTCGCCCTTCGCGGGCAGTCTTTCGCGTGCCTGCATGTCTTCTCCCCCCGATGTGGTTGCCCGGCCCCGATGGGACCGGGCCTTGGTCAAATTACTGGGTGATCCCCAGGGCCTTGCAGCCTTCGGCATATTCGCCGGTGCAGATTTCCTCGGGTTTGTTGATGCCCTTGTCGAAGATTTCCGCCTTGATGTTCTCGGCGGTGACCACCGCCGGGACGAAAAGCTCGGACGGCGTGTTGTAGAGCGTGGTCTTGGCTTCCGGCGTTTCGCCCTTCAGGAAGGCCACCGCCACGTTGGCCGCCGCCGCCGCGACGATCTCGGAGGGTTTCGAGATGGTGTTGTACTGGTCTCCAGAGATGATCAGTTGCAGCGCTGCGATGGTCGCGTCGTTGCCCGTCACCGGGGGAACCGGATCGACGCCTGCCGCCTTGAAGGCTGCGATTGCGCCGCCGCCGGTGCCGTCGTTCGCGGCGACGACGCCGACGATCTCGGCCCCGAAGCGGGTGATCTGGCCCGCCGCCCATTGCTGGGCTTCCGGCGGCGCCCAGTCGGGGGTGTCGAACTCGGCCAGCGTCTTGTAGGGCGAGGCGTCGAGGGCGGCGTCGATGCCATCGCGGATCAGCCCGGCGGCGGCGTCGGTGGGCGAGCCGTTGATCTGCAAGACCCCCGCGCCGTCCGGCACGCCGGTCGCCTTCAGGTGGTCGACCAGCGACTGCGCGATGGCCTGGCCGATGCCCTTGTTGTCGAAGGAGACGTAGTAGTCGGCCGGGGCATCCGGGATCGGGCGGTCATAGGCGATGACCTTGACGCCCTGCGACTGCGCCAGCGTCACCAGCGCGGCGGCGGCCGAGCTGTCCACCGGATCGAGCACGATCACCTTCGCGCCCTGCGCCAGGACCGAGTTGAACTGCTGCTGTTGCAGCGCCACGTCGGCATTGGCGTTCTGGTAGATCACCGTGCAGTCGGCGCAGAGCTTCTTCATCTCGGCCTCGAAGCCGGGGAAGTCGTGCTCTTCATAGCGGGTCGAGGCCTGGTCGGGCATCAGGAAGGCCACGGTGGCGGCCTCTTGCGCAAAGCCGGTGCCCGAGGTCAGCGCAAGCGCCGTCCCGGCCAGCAGCATCAGTTTGGTCTTGGTCATGGTGTCTCTCCCTTGGTGGTTCGCAAATCTCTCCCGGCCGTCCAGGGACGTTCGGGGCGTTTCCCGGTTGCGCGTGGCTTGCCCGAAGCTTCGGGCAAAACCGGCCACGCTGCGCACCGGAGGGTCGGGCGCGGCCAGTCGTTCGGCTTGGGTCTTTCGGTCAGGCGGCCAGCGGGCGGTTGTCCTCGTGCAGGGCGCGGAACCGGCTGGGCGGCATTCCCTTTCGTCGCAGGAACTGGCGGTTGAAGTTGGACAGGTTATTGAAGCCCACCGCATAGCAGATGTCGGTCACGGTCTTTCCGGTGTCGTTCATCAGCATCTGGCAGGCGAGATTGATCCGCAGGCGGTTGACATATTCCACCACGCCCATGCCCGTATGGCGGCGGAAGCTGCGCGAGAAGGCCGAGGCGGTCATCCCCGCCGTCGCGGCAAGATCGGCTTCGGTGAAATCCTCGGTCAGGTTGTCGTTGATGAAGGCCAGCGCCTTGTTCACCCCTGCCGTCATGAAGCCCGAGGGGTCGGGCAGATAGGCGTCCGAGGCCAGCGCCCGCGCGCCGCTGTCGGTGGCAAGGTGTGCCAGCAGGTCGAGGAAAAGGCTCACGCGGCGGGGGCCGCGGGCATCGACCAGCTCGGCCAGGATCGGGGCGACGCGGGTGGTGCAGCCTTCCGTGAACAGCGCGCCCCGGCGGCTGAGGTCGAAAAGCGGGGTGAAGCCGCCGGTCTCGGGGAACAGCTCGGCGATCCGGTGCAAGAGCGCCTCGGGGAACTGTACGATCCGGTTCCTGAGCGGGATCACCACGCCCTCGGGCACGTCCGAGATCCAGTTGTGCGGCAGGTTCGGCCCGGTCAGGACCAGCTGGCCCGGCCCGAATTCGCCGATATGGTCGCCGATGTAGCACCGCCCCGTCGTGGCGACGACATGGTGGACCTCAAGCTCGGGGTGGAAATGCCAGCGGACGGTGTGGAAAGGATAGCCATGTTCCCAGGCCTTGAAGGACTGGCCCTGTCCGATCTGGACGACTTCGAGATCCGGTTGCATCGCATCCTCCCCCACGGCCCGCGCTCCTCTGCACGGGATGGACGGTCGGCGGCAGCGACGGCCCACAAGGACAAGAGTGCCGCAAAGAATCAGCGGCTGCTACCACTGCGCAGACCGATTCATGATACTTTTTTGATTTTCTGCGGTGCAGTATGACACAAAATTCATGATTGCGCGGCAGGGCAGGCGGGTCGCAACCCCATCGTGCCGGGCTTCAGGGTCGCGGCTTACACCAGCCGCGACACCTCGACTGCGGCGCGGACGAAATCGGCAAACAGCGGATGCGGCGCGAAGGGTTTCGACTTCAGCTCGGGGTGGAACTGGACGCCGATGAACCAGGGGTGGTCCTTGACCTCGACGATTTCGGGGAGGCGACCGTCGGGGGACATGCCGGAGAAGATCAACCCGCATTTCTCCAGGTCGTCACGATACTGGATGTCGACTTCGTAGCGGTGGCGGTGGCGTTCCTCGATCACCGTGGTGCCGTAGATCCGGGCCACGGCAGAGCCGTCCTTGAGGTTGGCGGTATAGGCGCCGAGCCGCATGGTGCCGCCCTTGGCGTCATCGGCCTTGCGCCGGACGGTGTGGTTGCCCTGCACCCATTCCTTCAGGTGATAGACCACCGGGGTGAAGCGTTTCGCGCCCTTCTCGTGGTCGAATTCCTCGCTTCCGGCATTCTTGACGCCCGCAAGGTTCCGGGCGGCCTCGATCACCGCCATCTGCATCCCGAGGCAGATGCCGAGGTAAGGCACCTTCTTCTCGCGGGCGAAGGTGGCGGCCTTGATCTTGCCCTCGGTCCCCCGTTCGCCGAAGCCGCCGGGGACGAGGATGGCGTGGAAGTTCTCCAGCCAGGGGGCGGGGTCCTCGCGTTCGAAGATCTCGCTGTCGATCCATTCGGCGCGGACCTTGGTGCGGTTCGCCATTCCGCCATGGGTCAGGGCTTCGGCGATAGATTTGTAGGCATCTTCCAGCTGGGTGTATTTGCCGACGATGGCGACGCGCACCTCGCCTTCGGGATGGGTGATGCGGTCCATCACGTCTTCCCAGCGGGCGAGGTTGGGTTTCGGCGCGGGGGTGATGCCGAAGGCGTCGAGCACCGCCTGGTCGAGGCCTGCCTGATGATAGGCCAGCGGCGCCTGGTAGATGGTCTTCAGGTCATAGGCGGGGATCACCGCCTCTTTCCGCACGTTGCAGAAGAGGGCGATCTTCTCGCGTTCGCGGTCCGGGATCGGGTGTTCGCTGCGGCAGACGAGGACGTCAGGGGCGAGGCCGATGGATTGGAGTTCCTTGACGCTGTGCTGGGTGGGCTTGGTCTTCAGCTCTCCGCTCGCCGCGAGGTAGGGCAGAAGCGTCAGGTGCATCAGGATCGACTGGCCGCGCGGGCGTTCGTGGATGAACTGGCGGATCGCCTCGAAGAACGGGAGGCCCTCGATGTCGCCAACCGTGCCGCCGATCTCGCAGAGCATGAAGTCGACCTCGTCGTCGCCGATCTTCAGGAAGTCCTTGATCTCGTTGGTGACGTGGGGGATGACCTGGATCGTCTTGCCGAGGTAGTCGCCCCGGCGTTCCTTCTCCAGCACGTTGGAATAGATCCGGCCCGAGGAGATGCTGTCGGTCTGGCGGGCATGGACGCCGGTGAAGCGTTCGTAATGGCCGAGGTCGAGGTCGGTTTCGGCGCCGTCGTCGGTCACGAAGACCTCGCCATGTTCGAAGGGCGACATCGTGCCGGGGTCGACGTTCAGGTAGGGGTCGAGCTTGCGCAGGCGCACGGTGTAGCCGCGCGCTTGAAGGAGCGCGCCGAGCGCCGCCGAGGCAAGGCCCTTGCCGAGGGAGGAAACCACGCCGCCGGTGATGAAGATGTAACGCGCCAAGGCGGACTCCCGTGTCTAACAGCGCGATTCGGGTGGGGTGGAATCGCGGCACCACGGGAGTCGAGATATAGCGCCTCCCGTCCGAATAGGCAACGCCCCCGCTAGATCATGCGGACAAGGCCGGGGCGACAGCCAAGCAGTTGTGGATCAGGGATTGGCCGGGGGCGCAACCGGGGCATCCGCCGGGGGCGGCGAGGCGGGTGCGTCGCTGCTGGGGCCGGGCAGCGTCAGGTCGGTGCCCGCCAGCCCGCCGCCGGTCGTGGCGGGGTCTTCGGTGGCCGGAGCCTCGGCAGCGGGGGCCGAGGCATCGACGACCGAGCCGGTGTTGCCGCCGCGGGCCGACAGGATGGTCAGCGTGATCGAGGTCACGATGAAGGCTGCGGCGAAGATCCAGGTCAGCTTGGTCAGCGCCGTCGCCGCGCCCCGGGCCGACATGGTGCCGCCGCCCCCGCCGATGCCGAGCCCGCCACCTTCGGAGCGCTGGAGAAGCACGACCCCGATGAGGAGGAGCGCAAGGATCAGGTGGATGGTGAGGACGACGTTTTCCATGGGGCTTCCCGAAGGCTGACGCGCCTATCTAGGCGGAAGGGGGCCGAGGCGCAAGGGTGCGCGCAAGGGTCGGCTTTCCGCGCGGGCGAGCCGTCCTCGCGGCATCGAGCCGCTCGGACGGCGCTGCCGCGGACCGGACTTCGGGCTCTGGCCTCTCGGGGCGGGCGGGCGCCTCCGGCGGGGATATTTGGGCAAGGATGAAAGCGCGGGTGCGGCCTTGCGGAGAGCGGAGGCGTTCCCTCGGTGGCTCTCAGCCATCGACCTCGTCGGTGGTCTGCTGGCCCGACAGCCGCTGGCGCAGGATCGACCAGCTCATGCCGATGCCGAGGATCAGCGACAGGACCAGGATGCCGAGCCAGGTGTTCAGCGCGGAATTGTCGAGGCCGAGGAGCCCCCAGTCGGTCAGGACCCAAAGGCCCGCGGCGAAGATCGCGGCGATGATGATCGCGCCAAGAATGCCGATCGAGCGCATCGTGGCGACGAGGTAGACCATGGCGATGACAGCCAGGATCAGGCCGATGAAGACGATCAGCGGGGTCTGCTGGCCCCAGGCGCCGCGCGCCCAGGAGACATAGTTCCAGGAGGTCGGGTTGAAGATCGCCGCGAGAAGGACGAAGGCCCCGAGCCAGCGCAAGAATACACCCATTCGTCTGCCCTCCTCTTCCCCGACAGCGGTGACAAATCGGCGGGCACTTGTCCAGTGTCAGATGCTGGAAGGGCGGGCGGTCGGGCGGCGGTGACCGATCGACGCAGACAACCTGGGCGAGTGGTCGCCGCTTGTATACACCCATGCGCTTGTGTGTATATATTGCAACATCTGCGGCCTTTTCGCGCGGCTCCGGCGCGCGCGAAATGGTAGGCGGAGAGGCAATTCGTTAACCTTTCGGCAGGATTGCAGCGGATAGTTCATCCGCAGGGAGGCTCGCATGAAAAGTGGTATTCTGGTTGCTCTGGCGCTTTCGGCCGTTCCTGTCGCCCCGGTCGCGCTTGAGGCGCAGACGATCACCGGCGGCCTGACGCTCAGCTTCACCCGTCAGGATTCCGGCCCCGCCGAGATCGACAGCCGCGGGCTCGACGGCCGGATGGAGACCGATTTCGGCAACGGGTTCAGCTTCGGGCTGGAGGTCGGCGCCAGCCGCATGTCGCAGGATGGGGTGGCGATGGACATCGACGCCGAGTTCATCGCGCTCGAAGCCGGTTACAAGTTCTCGAACGGCGCGAAGGCCGGGCTTTTTGCCGACCGGCTGACCTTTTCCTTCGGCGCCCCGATCGACGTGACGCTGAAGACCAACGGCCTGTCGCTTGGCTATGAAGCCAACGGGTTCGACGTGGAGGCCTTCGTGGCCAACACCTCGCTCAGCATTCCGCTGCCGTTTGATATCGACAATGTCGGCATCACCGCCAGATACAGCGGTGTGGCGGGGCTTGAGGTGGGCGCGGCCTACCTGCGGGCGGAACTGTCGGCGGGCGGCCCGGCGGAAGACATCGACTTCAAGGGTCTGGCCGCGACCTATGTGATGAACGACAGCTATATCCTGTTCGGCGGCTTCGCGAAGACCGACTTGGCGGGGCTGGTGGATATCGACACGGCGGGCATCGGCATCGGCTACGATCTGGGCGCGATGACGGGCTTCTCGGCGACGTTGTCGCTGGAGGCCGCGCAGACCGATCTTGCGACCACCGACATCGACACGCTGCGGCTGGGTCTGACCCTGCCCATGGGCAAGAAGGGCCCGATGCTGCCGATGAACAGCGTGGCAGATTCGGTGCTGAACGCGCGGCACGGGGCGTTCAACGCGGCACTGACGTCGGCGTTCTGATCCCGGCACCAACGGAAACGAAGGGGCGTGCCATCGGCGCGCCCCTTCTGCCATGGTGATCGGCTTCCCTTGCAGGCCCGTCACACGATGGTTTCGTCGCGACGGCCTTGTGATGAAGGCGCGGCGAAGAGCCAGCCCCAGAGAACCGCGCCTGTCAGACCGCCCGCCAGCTGCGCGAGGAGAAAGCCGGGAACGGAAGCCGGCGCGATGCCGGCGAAGCTGTCCGAGAGCGTCCGGGCCAGGGTCACGGCGGGGTTCGCGAAGGAGGTCGAGGCGGTAAACCAGTAGCCGGCGGTGATGGTCAGGCCGACAAGCCAGGGGATCGCCTGGGGCGCAACCGCAAGCCCGCCGAGGATCGCGCCGATCAGGGTGAAGGTGGCGACGGCTTCCGAGACCAGCTGGCCGGTGCCGCCCCGTAGGGTATCCGACAGCGTGACGGCAGGCAGGTCGAACATCAGGTTCGCCAGCACTGCGCCCGCCGCGCCTCCGATGAGCTGAGCCGCAACATAGGGTGCAAGCTGCGACCAGGGCAGGGCGCGGCGCAGCACCATGACCAGGCTGACCACCGGATTGAAATGCGCGCCCGAGAGCGGCCCGAGGGTCGAGATCAGCACCACGAGGATGGCGCCGGTCGCAAGCGTGTTTGCCAGAAGCGCCAGTCCGGTCGAGCCGCCCGAGAGCCGCTCGGCCATGATGCCCGAGCCGATGACGGTGGCGACCAGGAGGGCGGTGCCAATGGCCTCGGCGGCGAGGGATCGAACGTCGAGCGCGCGGGTCATCCGAGCTGCACCACCTCGCCGTCTTCCTTGGTGAAGCTGCCGGTCATCGGGGGCAGAAGGTCCAGCACCGCCTCGGACGGTCGGCAGAGGCGGGTGCCCTTGGGCGTGACGACGATGGGGCGGTTCAGGAGGATCGGGTGTGCCTCGATCGCGTCGAGGAGCTGGTCGTCGGTGAGCGCGGGGTCGGAAAGGCCGAGGTCGGCATAGGGCGTGCCCTTTTCCCGGATCAGGGCGCGGAGTGGCTGGCCCATCGCCCGGGCGAGGTCGCGGATGGTGTCGCGCGACGGCGGGGCCTTCAGGTATTCGATGATCACCGGCTCGATCCCGGCGGCCCGGATCAGGGCCAGGGTGTTGCGCGAGGTGCCGCAGGCGGGATTGTGGTAGATGATCGTGTCCATGCTTCGCCTCTAGGACGGATTTGCAACAGGTCTATGACGGGCCGCGGCGCATTTGAAGGGTTTCCCCTGCGACGGGCTGCCGATATACCCCGCCTCGTTTGTCACAGACTCGGGGAAGCAGCATGGCCAACGTCGTCGTCGTGGGGGCTCAGTGGGGCGATGAGGGCAAGGGCAAGCTGGTCGACTGGCTGTCCGAGCGCGCCGATGTCATCGCGCGGTTCCAGGGCGGGCACAATGCCGGGCATACGCTGGTGATCGGCAACACGGTCTACAAGCTGTCGCTCTTGCCCTCCGGCATCGTGCGCGGCGGCAAACTGTCCGTCATCGGCAATGGCGTCGTCGTGGACCCCTGGCATCTGGTGGCCGAGATCGAGAAGCTGCGCGGGCAGGGGGTCGAGGTCTCGCCCGAGAACCTGATGCTGGCCGAGAATGCCAGCCTGATCCTGCCGATCCATGGCGAACTGGACCGGGCCCGCGAGACGCAGACCTCCGTCGCCAAGATCGGCACCACCGGCCGCGGCATCGGCCCGGCCTATGAGGACAAGGTCGGCCGCCGGGCCATTCGCGTCGCGGACCTGTTCGACGCGGCGACGCTGGACACGCGGATCGGGCGGCTTCTGACCCACCACAACGCGCTCCGCGCCGGGCTGGGGCTGGAGCCGGTGGACGCAGGCGCGCTGAAGGCGCAGCTTCTGGAGATCGCGCCGAAGCTGAAGCCCTATGCCGGGCCGGTCTGGAAGGTGTTGACCGAGGCGCGGCGGGCGGGCAAGCGCATCCTCTTCGAGGGCGCGCAGGGGTCGCTCCTGGACATCGACTATGGGACCTACCCTTACGTGACCTCGTCCAACACCATCGCCGGGCAGGCGGCGACGGGGACGGGGGTGGGGCCGACGGCCATCGACTTCGTGCTGGGGATCGTCAAGGCCTACACGACGCGGGTGGGCGAAGGCCCGTTCCCGGCGGAGCTGCACGATGAAGACGGGCAGCGGCTGGGCGAGCGCGGGCATGAATTCGGCACGGTGACGGGCAGGAAGCGCCGCTGCGGCTGGTTCGATGCGGTCCTGGTGCGGCAGACCTGCGCGACGTCCGGCGTCTCGGGCATCGCGCTGACCAAGCTCGACGTGCTGGACGGGTTCAGGACGCTGAAGATCTGCGTGGCCTATGACCTGGAGGGAGAGCGGCTGGATTACCTGCCGATTGCCGCCGACGAACAGGCGCGCTGCAAGCCGATCTACGAAGAGCTGGAAGGCTGGTCGGAGACCACCGCCGGGGCGCGGAGCTGGGCGGAGCTGCCGGGGGCGGCGATCAAATATGTCCGCCGGATCGAGGAGCTGATCCAGTGCCCGGTCGCATTGCTGTCCACCTCGCCCGAGCGGGATGACACCATCCTGGTGACCGATCCTTTCGCGGATTGAGGGGAAGCCATGGCGCTGAGCTACAAGGCCCGCAGGCGCTGGGCGCTGGTGATCCTGCTGATCGGGCTGCCCGTCTATGTCGTGGCGGCGGTGACGCTGGTCGGGCTGATCGAGCGGCCCTCGGTCCTGGTGGAACTGGCGATCTATCTCGGTCTCGGCTTCGCCTGGGCGCTCCCGTTCCGCTTCATCTTCCGCGGGATCGGCCAGCCCGACCCGGATGCAAAGAAAACGGACGGGGCGGGCCCGTCCGTCTGAACCTTCCTCAGGGGCGTGCGAAAGCTCAGGCCAGCCTGCGCGCCTCGGCCAGATAGGGCGAGTTGTCGGCCAGGCTGTAATGGCCGCGCGTGACCTTCTCGATCCGGCCCGTGCGCAGGAGCGTGCCGAAGCTGCGCAACCCGTCCTCGCGGCTGACCGGCTTGCCGCCGGCCGAGGCCACCATCCGGCGCATCAACTGCGGGCGGGTGAACTGGCTGCGCTTCTCGACGCAGGTGGCATAGGCGGCGGCGGCCTCAAGCATCTCGGCCATCGACTTGGCGCCGACCATCTCGGCGAAGGCCGCGAGCCCGGTCTCGTCCAGCTCCTTGCTGTCTTCGGACAGATCGTCATCCTCGTCCGCCTCGGTGGCGGTGCCGTAGGAGGGCTTTTCCAACACGACATTGCGGGCCGGGATGCTGGTGGCGACCGCCGCCGCGCCGGCGCCGATGGCCCCGGAAAGGCGACCGGTGCGCAGCGCGATCATCGGCTGGCCTTCGGGCGCCGGGCTGATCCCGGGCGCGGCCGGAGCCTTGGCGGGCGCGGGTGCAGCAGCGGGCGCAGCAGCCGGGCCCACGCGGTCGATCCGCTGTTCCGAGACGAGGACCAGCGGTGGCGGGCTGATCATGCCCGGACGGATGGTGCCGGGGCGCGGCTCGGCCGGTCGGATGTTGACCGACTTGCGGCGCGGCTTGACTTCGGCCGCAGCGGGCGGCTCGGGCGTCAGGTCGGGCTGGATCACCTCGGCCAGGTCGTCACGATAGGGGTCGAGGTTCGCCTGGGACTTTGGCGCCTCATAGTCGATGTCGGCGCGGTCGGCCTCGGTCGAGACGACTGCGGCCTTGAGGCGCGACAGCGCTTCCTGACGGCGGCGGTTCTCGTCCTCTGCCATCACCTCCTCGGCCTGTTGCAGCAGGCGGGCGATCTCGTCCGATTCCCCGGTTGCGGCCAGCACCCGCGTGGCGCCGAAGTCGTAATCGGCGTCGGGGGTCTCGTCGGGGTGCAGGCGGACGACGCGCGAACTTACCCGCCGCGACCTTCCGCCGGGCCGGGCCACCGGCGGCTCGGGCTCTGCGGCGACGGTGGGCTCAGCGGGTGCTTCGGCGGCAGGCTCGATGACCTCGATCCCCTCCGCTTCGGCCAGGGCAGCTTCGACCGGCTCTTCGGCCATCTCGGCTTCGACCGGCTCTTCGATAAGGGCAGCCTCGACCGGCTCTTCGGCGGCGGCCTCGGGCAGTGGGTCTTCGACCGCCATCTCCGTCAGGGCGAAATCGGCCGGCAGGTCTTCGGGCAGGGCGTCGTCCAGGAGTGCGGCATCGGCGACGACCCCATCCAGCGCGGCAACCCGCTCAAGGTCTTCGTCGGCTTCGTCGACGGCGGTCGCCGCCTCGGCATCCCAGCTGTCGTCGAGGTCGGACGCAATCTCTTCCGTGGCGAAGGCGACGGTCAGGTCATCGGCAACCGAAGCGATATCGGCAATTTCGTCCTCGACCTGGGCGGCGTCAGCTGCTGCGACCTCCTCAGCCTCAGCCTCAGCCTCAGCCTCAGCCTCAGCCTCGGCCTCGGCCTCGGGAACGGTATCCGCTGGAACTGCTTCCTCCAGCCAGGCTGCAACCGCCTCGACATCCTCGGCAGCGCCCGGCGCGGCCGCCAGTTCCTCGGCCTCCTCGAAATCGGCTTCGATTCCGGTGGAGACGGCGGCGATTGCATCCTCCTCCTCCTCCGAAACCTCGGGTAGATCGGGACCGGCGGCGAAGGCCGACAGCGGGGCGGCGGCTTCGGCCACCGTCGGGCCGACCGAGCGGCGAATGCGCGCCAGCTTGGCTGCGACGCCATCCGGGATCACATCCTGCAACGAAGGTTCCGGGGCGAGGATGTCGTCCTCGATCTCGGTTTCCGGCTCGACGGGGGGATGGGCGGGGCGGCGGTTGACCGGGTTGATCTGGATGCGCGGCGCGACGGGAGCTTCGGCAACGGCCGTCTCGGCGGGCTCTGGCGCGCGGGCGGCTTCTGCGGCGCGGCTGGTGGCCAGGCGCGAAACCTCACGTTCGGCCAGGCGGTGCAGCATGGCGGCATCGGGCGGCGGCGGTTCGGCCCCGAAATGGCGGTCCTGCGCGGCAAGGTCGCGGAAGTATTCGGCAATCGCCTTCATCGTGTCGAAGGGGTTGTCGAACCCTTCCAGCGTGCAGCTGAAGGTCCCGTAGGACACGGTCAGGATCTTGCTTTCACTGGTCATGACTGGACAGCCTTTCGCCTTGCTCGTCGCGCCATACTACCCTGCGACCGCCCTATAGCATGGACAGACAGGGGTAATTTGATGGATTGATTGTGGCCGGACCCCGAGAATCCTGCCTTAATTGGATACAGTCTTACATGAATGCGCCGATTGTCCAGTCAACCCACGGTGTAACCTTGGCCGGTGGGGGGCCTTTTTCCGCGCGCGATCTGATGCTTGCGCTGAAGCGGGCCCCGGTGCCGGTGGCGGCGGATAGCGGGGCGGACCGGCTGCTCAAGCTGGGCGCGATGCCAGCGGCGGTGATCGGCGATATGGATTCGATCTCGGACAGGGCGCGAGCTGAGATTCCCTTGGAACGCCAGTATGTTGTATCCGAACAGATCACGACGGACTTCGACAAGGCGCTGCGGCTGATCGAGGCTCCGCTGGTGCTGGCGCTGGGGTTTGCCGGGGCGCGGCTGGACCACGGGCTTGCGGCCCTTTCTACCCTGATCGCTCGGGCCGAGCGGCGCTGCATCCTGATCGGCCCGCAGGACCTGGCCTTCGCCGCGCCGCCCCGGCTGGAGCTGCATCTTGTTCCGGGCGAGCCCCTGTCGCTGTTTCCCATGGCTCCGGTGATGGGTCGCAGCGAGGGGCTGGAATGGCCGATCACGGGAATCAGCTTCGCGCCGGACGGGATGATCGGCACCTCGAACCGGGTCACGGCGCGGCGGGTGGTGCTGGAGTTCGACCGGCGGGGGATGCTGGTGATCCTGCCCCGGCGGCGGCTGGATGCGGCGATCAGGGCTCTTCTGGCAGCAGGGTGAACTGCGGTTCCTGCGCCTTGGCTTTCGCGGCCAGCCGCTCGCGGTGGATGATGTAAAGGCCGGAGGCGACGATGATCGCCATGCCCGCGAAGGTCATCGCATTGGGGAAATCGTCGAAGATCAGGTAGCCGAGGGTCACGGCGGTGACGATCTCCAGATAGTGCAGCGGCGCGAGCGCGGATGCCGTCGCGAACTTCAGCGCATAGGTCATGCACAAGTGGCTGACGGCGGCAAAGAAGCCGACCATGAACAGCCAGAGCCAGTTCCAGCCCGCGGGCCAGACCGGGTCCAGCGCGGGGATGCCGGAGCCGTCGGCAAGAAACATCACCGGCAGGCAGAGCAGGAGCCCGGTCCAGGAGGTATGGAACTGCATGGCGACGGGATGCATCCAGGTGGAGATCCCCCGCGTGACCAGCATGTAGAGCGCGAAGAGGACTGCGGTTGCCAAAGGCCAGAGTGCCACGAGGCCGAAGGCCGCAAGCGATGGCTGGATGACGAGGAGGACACCGACGAAGCCCACCGCGCAGGCGGCGATGCGGCGCGGGCCGACCTGGTCGCCGAACAGGAAATGGCCGAGGATCAAGAGGATGAAGGGCTCGACGAAGACAATGGCCAGCGCATCGGCCAGCGGCATGACCTGAATGCCCGAGACGAAGGCGAAGGTCGAGACGATGAGGAGGAGCGCGCGCAGCGTGGTATAGGCCAGCGCCTTGCCCGAGAGCCGCATCGAAAACCGCATGATCAGGACGACGGGCAGCATCAGTGCGGTCTGCACCACGAAGCGGGCGGTGGTGATCTGGCCCACGGGGATGCCATTCTCGGCCGCGAGCTTGGCGCCCACGTCCAGAAGCGGCGCGATCACGCAGAAGGCGAGCATCAGGATGACGCCCTGGAGGGTCGTGTCGCGGGTCATGAGGATTGCCTAGCCGGTGGTTGCGCGGGCCGCCTGCCTGAAAGCGACATCGCGGGCGGGTTTCAAAATGAGCGCTGGCGCGCGAAGACCCTTTGTCTCGTCGTCGGGGCTTGCGCCCTCCTCCTCGGAGGATGGGGGTTTCACACCCCCAAGCCCCCGTGGGATATTTGGAGCCAGGTGAAAGGGCTTGCCGTCAGCAGTTCGGAACGTTGACGGCAAGGCCCCCGAGCGAGGTTTCCTTGTATTTCTCGTGCATGTCACGGCCCGTCTGGCGCATGGTCTCGATGCAGACGTCGAGGGAGACGAGGTGCTGCCCGTCGCCGCGCATCGACAGGGACGCGGCCGAGACCGCCTTGATCGCGCCAAGGCCGTTCCGTTCGATGCAGGGCACCTGCACCAGACCCTTCACCGGATCGCAGGTCATGCCCAAGTGATGCTCCAGCGCGATCTCGGCGGCGTTTTCCACCTGTTCCGGGGTGCCGCCCAGCACGGCGCAAAGGCCCGCGGCCCCCATCGCGGCGGCGCTGCCCACTTCGGCCTGGCAGCCGCACTCGGCCCCGGAAATGCTGGCGTTGTGCTTGCAGAGGCCCCCGATGGCCGAGGCGGTGAGGAGAAAGTCGCCGACCTTCGCGGTCGAGGCCCCCGGCACATGGTCCAGCCAGTAGCGGATCACGGCGGGGACGACGCCCGCCGCGCCGTTGGTGGGGGCGGTGACAACCTGTCCGCCCGCGGCGTTCTCCTCGTTCACCGCCATGGCGTAGAGGCTCATCCAGTCGTTGATCGTGTGCGGCGGGGTCAGGTTCAGGCCGCGCTCCGCCAGAAGCGCGTCATGGATGCCCTTGGCCCGCCTGCGCACTTTCAATCCGCCGGGCAGGATGCCCTCGCCCTTCATGCCGCGCGAGATGCAGTCGTTCATCACCTGCCAGATGCGGTTCAGCCCGGCGTCCAGCTCGGCACTGGTGCGGAACTTCAGCTCGTTCGCCCGCTTCATTGCGGCGATGGAGAGCCCGGACTTCCTGGCCATCTCCAGCATTTCCGCCGCCGTCTCGAACGGCCAGGGCACATCCGCCCGCGCCTTGGCCTTGGCCCCGCCGCTTTCCGCCAGCTCTGCCGCGGTCAGCACGAAGCCGCCGCCGATGGAATAATAGGTCTCCTCCAGGATCACGTCGCCCTGGGCGTCGGTGGCTTTCAGGACCATGCCGTTGGCATGACCCGGAAGCGCGGGGCCATAGTCGAAGGTCAGGTCCTTCGCGGGGTCGAAGGCCAGGATCCCCAGACCGGGGGCCTCGATGGTCTTGGTCTCGCGGATGCGGGCCAGCGCCGCCTCGGCCTTGTCGGCGTCGTAGGTATCGGGGGCAAATCCCGCAAGGCCGAGGATCGTCGCCCGGTCGGTGGCGTGGCCGACCCCGGTAAAGGCCAGCGAGCCGTGCAGCGAGGCGCGGAGCCCGTGGAAATGGAAGGGCGAGGCGCGCATCGTCTGAAGGAAGCGCTCGGCGGCGACCATCGGGCCCATCGTGTGCGAGGACGAGGGGCCGATGCCCACCTTGAACATATCGAAGACGGAGAGGAACATCAGGAGCCTGGATTGGTGAAAGGGGTGGGGCCGAGCCCGTCGGAGGCCGCGACCCGCAGGGCGGCGGGGCGGGCCTCATGCGCGGCGAGGACGGCGTGCAGATGGGGGAAGTCGGCGAGGTCGATGCCGTAGGGGGCGGGCGGCAGCGAGATCAGCCAGCGCACGAGGATGCCGATGTAGTAGCCCAGCACGCCGGGATGGTCGGGCGACAGCCAGCGCGGGGACTGCGTTTCGATCAGCGTCTCGATCAGGCCAAGGCGCGCGGTGATCTGGTCGTGTGCCGCAGCGCGGGCGGCATCGGTGTTCGCCTCGCCCGCCGGGCGGTGCGGGTAGAACATCGCCAGCGCCGTCTGGTGCAGTGCGTTCGAGGTGAAGAAGAGCCAGGACAGGAACGCGCCGCGATCGGGATCCTTCGGCCCGGGGCCGAGACGCCCGGTCTGGTCGACGAGCCAGAGGAGGATCGCCGCCGTCTCGAACATCGGGCCATGATCGGTTTCCAGCGCCGGGATCAGGCCCACCGGGTTGACCCGGCGGTATTCGGCACTGGTCAGCGCACCCCCCTCGATGTCGACGATGGCCAGCGTATGCGGCAGTTCCAGCTCTTCCAGCGCGAAGCGGACGATGGTCGAGGCGAAGTCGGGGGCATGGTGCAGGGTCAGGGTCACAACACGCTTCCTTCCGGCGGGTCCGGCTGTTCGGGGCGGGTGAAGGGATGCGGGCCCAGCCCCTCGGCCCGGGCGACGACCGGGGTTTCTACCCGCGTCTCCTGCGCGCGGGCAAGTGCCTTCAGCGTCGGGAAGTCGGACAGGTCCAGCCAGCGCGGGCCATTTTCCGGGTAAAGCGCGGCCCAGCGGGTCAGCACGATGGCATAGACGCCGAGCGGTTTGCCTGCGGCGAAAAGCTTCGGGTGCTGAAGCGCCGCCGTCTCCAGCAGCGCGAAGTGCCGCAGCATCCGGGTCGACATGATCTCCAGATGCGCGTCATGGCCGTCGGCGGGGGCGTATTGATGCGGGTAGAAGATCTGGCGCAGCTCGGCGTGGGCGGTGTTCGACAGGAAGAACAGCCACTTCAGGAAGACGGGCCGGTCCGGATCGACGGGCGAGGGGCCAAGGTGATGAGTGTCGGACAGCCACAGAAGGATCGCCCCGGTTTCCGAGATCGGGCCCACGGGCGTTTCCAGCGTGGGGATCAGCCCGGTCGGGTTCAGCGCCCGGTAGGTGGCGCTATCCTGCTGGCGCCGGGACCTGTCGACCAGTTGGGTACGATAAGGGATACCCGCGCCATCCAGCACCAGCCGGATGATCAGCGACGCATTGTCCGGGGCATAGTGCAGCTTGTACATCGGCGGTCCTGAACCTTGTCTGCCAAGATGCCGAACTCTAGCCCCGGCGCAGGTCGAAAAGCGACCGAATGTCGCGGGACTGCGCAGCATTGTGAGGCCGTCGCGACAGCGGCAGGGTGGCGTTAACCTTCCGGCAACCGTTCTGGTGGCAGTCTTGCCCGGACTTGGGCAGGAGGGATCGGGATGCGACGGCTGGGGATGGCACTGATGCTGGCAGTCCTGGGTCTGGCGCGGACGGGTCTGGCGCAAGAGGTGACGCTTGACCTGCTGGTCGGCAAGGATCCCGACCGCTTCCTGTCCCGGATGACCGATCTGATCGCAGGCTTCGGCGGGCCGCAGGGCCTGACCGCGGCGGGAATCGAGGAGCATATCGTGCTGGAACGTGCCGCGGCCCGCGCGTCCGAGGTGCGGCGGTTCCTGGCGATGGACCTTGACGCGGATGGCACCGTGGACCGGGCGGAACTGGCCGTCAGCCAGCGCGCGGCCAGCGCCTCGGCCCGGGGGCGGCTGGAACGCCTGTTCATCGCCGCCGATGCCGATGGCGACGGGCAGGTCAGCCCGGCCGAGATCGCCGCAAAGGGCCGGGATGCGGGCCTGCGCGCGCTGGGAGAGGATGAGGCCGAAGCGCTGCGCGGGCTGACGGCGCTTGACCGCGACGGCAACCGCGCGCTGACCCCCGACGAGGTTGCCGCCGCCTTGGTCCTGGCCGATCCGGCGACCTGACCGGCGCCGCCCGCCTTCGGGGACTTCGGCCGGGACGCGCCGCAGTCCTCGAATCGCGAACAGTCTTTCGCTCGCGAAGCCTCTCGCCCTTGGGCGGAGTTTGCGCTATCCGGGGTTGAAACAGGGGAATAGTCATGGCAGCCGACCTTTCGCCGATCGACCAGGCCAAGTTCGTGGCCGCCCGCCGGTCGGTGGATTTCGTCGAGAACGGCATGAAGCTGGGCCTCGGCACCGGCTCGACAGCGGCCTGGATGGTGCGCTGCCTTGCCGAGCGGGTGCGCGAGGAAGGACTGGCCGTCACCTGCGTCGCCACCTCCGCGCGCACGGCAGAGCTGGCACGGCAGCTTGGCCTCACGGTCGTAGGGCTGGACGAGACGAAATGGCTTGACCTGACGATCGACGGCGCGGACGAGTTCGACCAGAACCTGAACCTGATCAAGGGCGGAGGTGCGGCCCTTCTGCAGGAAAAGATCGTGGCGACGGCCAGCGACCGGATGATCGTGATCGCCGATGCCGCGAAAGAGGTGGCACAACTTGGCGCCTTTCCCCTGCCGGTGGAGGTGATCCCCTTCGGCTGGCAGACCACCAAGGCGCTGATCGAGGAGACGCTCTATTCGCTGGACGTGATGAGCCGCGAGGTTGCGCTGCGGATGGCCAAGGACGTGCCGCTTCTGACCGACGAGGGGCACTATATCCTTGACCTCAGCCTGACCCGGATCGGCAACCCCCGGCAGCTGGCGCTGGTCCTGAACCAGATCCCCGGCGTCGTCGAGAACGGGCTTTTCATCGACATCTGCGACGTGGTGGTGATCGGCCACGGCGACGGGCGGGTCACGGTGCGCGACATCAACTCGGGCCGGGTCGAGACCGGGTCGGTCGATGTGACCGAAAGCCGCAACATCTTCGCCGACCTCGACTGACCCGCCGCGCACCATTGTCCGAAAAGCCGGTGGGGGGTCTTTCGCCCGGACGCCGGACAGCATAGCTGTGGTCGCGGAACGGCGGCGGACGGGGCAGGCAATGACCTTCGACTACGATCTCTTTGTCATCGGCGGCGGCTCTGGCGGCGTCCGGGCGGCGCGCGTGGCGTCCGGCGAGCACGGGGCGAAAGTGGGCCTGGCCGAGGAAAGCCGGATGGGCGGCACCTGCGTGATCCGGGGTTGCGTGCCGAAGAAACTGATGGTCTTCGCCAGCGGTTTTCCCGGCCTGTTCGATGAGGCGCGGGCCTATGGCTGGCAGGCCGAACCGGCCCGCTTCGACTGGCTGGCGTTCCGGGCCCGGCTGGAGGCAGAGCTGGATCGCCTGGAAGCCGCCTACCGCAACACGCTGAAGACCGCGGGGGTGATCGTCCACGACACCCGCGCCACCATCGCCGATGCGCATCGGGTTCGGCTGGCGACGGGCGAGGAGTTCACTGCCAAGCATATCCTGGTCGCCACCGGCGGCTGGCCCTTCGTGCCGGAATTCCCCGGATCGGAACTGGCGGTGACCTCGAACGAGATGTTCCATCTCGACGCCCTGCCGAAGCGGGCGCTTGTGGTGGGCGGCGGCTATATCGCGGGCGAATTTGCCTGCATCCTCAACGGCCTGGGGGTCAATGTCACCCAGTACTACCGGGGTGCCCAGATCCTGCGCGGCTTCGATGACGAAGTGCGCGGCCATGTCGCCACTGCGATGCGCGAGGCGGGGATCGACATCCGTCTCGGCGCCGCCGTCACGAAGCTTGAACGGGCCGCAGGCGGTATCCGTGTCATCGGCTCGGACGGGTCGGAACGTGAGGTCGACCTGGTGCTCTACGCCACGGGCCGCCGCCCGAACACTGCCGGGCTCGGGCTTGAGGCGCTGGGGCTGGAACTTGGCCGCGATGGCGAAATTCCGGTGGACGCCTACAGCCAGACCGCGGTGCCCTCGATCTTCGCGGTGGGCGATGTGACGGGCCGGATCAACCTGACCCCCGTCGCCATCCGCGAGGGTCATGCCTTCGCCGACACGGTCTTCGGCGCGAAGCCCACGGCCTTCGATCACCGGCTTGTCGCTTCGGCGGTCTTCACCCAGCCCGAACTGGGCTCGGTCGGCCTGTCCGAGGAAGCCGCGCGCGAGCAGGAGCCGATCGAGGTCTACGCGACCGCCTTCCGCCCGATGAAGACCGCCTTCGCGGGAAAGGCGGACCGGGTGCTGATGAAGCTCGTCGTCTCGCGGGCCTCGCGCAAGGTTCTGGGTTGCCACATCGTCGGGCCGGAAGCGGGCGAGATGATCCAGCTTGCCGCCATCGCCATCGGCATGGGGGCGACAAAAGAGGATTTCGACGCCACCTGCGCGGTCCATCCGACCATGGCGGAAGAGCTGGTGACGATGCGAAAACCGGTGCGAACGGCCTGACAAGGGGTCGCGGTGGGTTGATTTCCGGCTGGATATGACCAGCTTAGGGACAAGTTGAAGAAGAGGTTCTGATCAATGGCAGGAAGTGGCGGCCCCTGGGGCGGCGGCGGTTCGGGCGGAGATGACCGGGGCGGCCGGGGCAACAACGACGATGACGACCGTCGCGGCGGTCGGCGCGGCGAAGGTGGGCCGCAGATCCCCGAGATCGACCAGTTGATGAAACGCGGTCAGGAACAGCTGCGCGTTCTGATGGGCGGGCGCGGCAATCGCGGGACGGGCGGTCCCGGCGGCGATCCCGGCAGCCCGATCTTCACCCGGCAGGGCATGGCGCTGGGCGTGCTGGCGCTGGTCGCGGTCTGGGCGTTCATGTCCTTCTACACCGTGCGGCCCGAGGAACGCTCGGTCGAGCTGTTCCTGGGCGAAAGCTCGGGCGTCGGCGACCCCGGCCTCAACTTCGCGCCCTGGCCAATCGTGACCTACGAGAAGGTCCAGGTTACCGGCGAGCGCACCACCGACATCGGCACCGTCGCCGGCAGCACCGACAGCGGCCTGATGCTCACCCGCGACCAGAATATCGTCGACATCGGCTTCCAGGTGGTCTGGAACATCTCGGACCCGGAGAAATATCTCTTCAACCTGGCCGACCCGGAAAACACCATCCGGGCCGTCAGCGAAAGCGCGATGCGCGACATCATCGCGCGCTCGGAACTGTCGCCGATCCTGAACCGCGACCGGGGCGTCATCGCCGCCGACCTGCGGACGGCCGTGCAGGCGACACTCGACAGCTACAACGCCGGGATCACCGTGATCCGCGTCAACCTCCAGGTGGCCCAGCCCCCGCGCGAGGTGATCGACGCCTTCCGCGCCGTGCAGGCGGCGCAGCAGGAACGCGACCGGCTGGAGAAGGAGGCCGACGCCTATGCCAACCAGGTGACGGCGGGCGCAAGGGGTGAGGCGGCTCGGCTGCTCGAGGCCGCCGAAGGCTACCGGGCCGAGGCGGTGAACTCTGCGCAGGGTGAATCCGCGCGGTTCCTGTCGGTCTATACCGAATATGTGAAGGCGCCTGAAGTGACCCGGCGGCGGCTTTACCTCGAAACCATGGAGCGGGTGCTCGGCGGCATGAACAAGGTGATCCTCGACGGTGTCTCGGGCGGCGAGACGGGGCAGGGCGTGGTGCCCTTCCTGCCGCTGAACGAGCTGGGCCGGATGACCCCGGCGCAGGGCGCAGGCCAGAACGCGGGCCAGAATGCGGGCCAGAATGCGGGCACCACGGGAGGGAACAACTGATGCGAGTCATGTATGTCGTTCCGGCGCTGGTCGTGCTTCTGGTGCTGGTGCTGTCCTCGGTCTTCATCGTCGACGAACGCAAGAAGGCGCTTGTCCTGCAATTCGGCCAGGTCATGCAGGTGAAGGAAGATCCCGGCCTCGGCTTCAAGATCCCGCTGGTGCAGGACGTGGTGACCTATGAAGACCGCATCCTCGGCCTGCAAACCCAACCCATAGAGGTGACGCTGCTGTCCGACCGCCGCCTGGTGGTCGACGCCTTTGCCCGCTGGCGGATCGTCGATCTGGTGGAATTCCGCCAGTCGGTCGGCACCGGCGGCGAGGATCGGGCGCAGCAGCTTCTGGGCAACATCCTGTCGCAGGCGATCCCGGAAGTGCTGGGCAATGCGACGCAGGACCAGGTGCTGTCGCAGGACCGCTTCGAGCTGATGGGCCAGATCCTGACCATCGCCAAGCGCGAGGGCGCGGCGCTGGGGATCGACGTGATCGACGTGCGCCTGACCCGCACCGACCTGCCCGAGCAGAACCTCGAGGCCACCTTTGCCCGGATGCGCGCCGAGCGCGAGCGGGAAGCGGCGGACGAGAAGGCGCGGGGCGGCGAGGCGGCGCAAAGGGTGCGCGCGGCGGCGGACCGGACGGTGGTCGAGCTGACTTCGGATGCGCGGCGCCAGGCCGAGGTGATCCGAGGCGAGGCCGATGCCGAGCGGAACCGAATCCTTGCCGAAGCCTACGGCCAGGACCCGGAGTTCTTCGCCTTCATCCGCTCGCTCTCGGCCTATGAGACAAGTCTGAAGGGCGGCAACTCCAGTATCGTGATGCAGCCGGACAGCGAGTTCTTCGACTACCTGCGCTCGGATCGCGGTCCGGGGGCCCCGGTTCCGGCCCCCGCGGCGCCGTGAGCCATCTGGTCCTGGCACTGGGTCTGGTGCTGGCGGTGGAGGGGCTGGTCATGGCACTGGCCCCCCGCCGGATCGAGGACGCGCTGCGGCTCGTCGCCTCGCTCGGGATCGACCAGCGCCGGGTGATCGGGCTCGTCGCCCTGGCGCTCGGCGTGCTTCTGGTCTGGCTGGCAGGGCCTGGATGACAAATTCCTTCACATCCCTTTGAAGCGCCGCGACAGGGTTTGCATTGCGATGGCCTTTCACTAACTGTTTGTTCAGCACCGAAGCGGCAGGGTCCCCGCAGGGATGCCACCACCGCCCGTCCCGATGAACAGGAGTTCGCATCGTGCCCGATCTCACCCCCACCATCCGCAATGCCCTGCGGTCCAGCACGCTTCTGGCGCTGGTCCTGGGCTTCGGCCTCAGCGTCGCGCCCGTCACCGAGGCGCAGGCCTTCGGCGCGCCGGAAAGCTTTGCCGAGCTGGCCCAGAAGATCAGCCCGGCGGTCGTCAACATCACCACCAGCGCGATGATCGCCGCGCCGACCGACGGGATGCCGATGGTGCCGGAAGGCAGCCCGTTCCAGGATTTCTTCGATGATTTCGGCGGTCCGGGCCAGGGCGGCCCGCAGCGGTCGGAAGCGCTGGGTTCGGGCTTCGTGGTTTCCGAGGACGGCTATATCGTCACCAACAACCACGTCATCGAAGGCGCCGACGAGATCGAGATCGAGTTCTTCTCGGGCGAACGGCTCAAGGCCAAGCTGGTCGGCACCGACCCCAAGACCGACATCGCGCTCCTCAAGGTGGAAAGCGACAAGCCCTTGCCCTTCGTGACCTTCGGCAACTCCGACCTGATGCGGGTGGGCGACTGGGTCATGGCGATGGGCAACCCGCTGGGGCAGGGCTTCTCGGTTTCGGCGGGGATCGTTTCGGCGCGCGGTCGGCAGCTCCAGGGCTCTTATGACGATTTCATCCAGACCGACGCGGCGATCAACCGCGGCAACTCGGGCGGGCCCTTGTTCAACATGGACGGCCAGGTCGTCGGCGTGAACACCGCGATCCTGTCGCCCAACGGCGGCTCCATCGGGATCGGCTTCTCGATGGCCTCGAACGTGGTGACCAAGGTCGTCGACCAGCTGAAGCAGTTCGGCGAAACCCGGCGCGGCTGGCTTGGCGTCCGCATCCAGGACGTGACGCCGGACATCGCGGAATCCATGGGTCTCGCCGATGCCAAGGGCGCGCTTGTGACCGACGTGCCCGACGGCCCGGCAAAGGACGCCGGCATCCAGTCCGGCGACGTGATCACCCGTTTCGACACCAATGACGTGGCCAGCGCGGGCGACCTGACCCGCCGTGTGGCCGACGCCCCCATCGGCGAGGCGGTGCCGGTGATCGTGCTCCGCGACGGCCGGACCGAGACGCTGGCCGTCACCCTCGGCCGCCGCGAGGATGCCGAGGCGAAGACGATGCCCGCCTCCTCGCCCGCGCCTGACGCCCCGAAGCAGATGGAGACGCTGGGCATGACGCTTGCGCCGCTTGACGACGACATGCGCTCGCGGCTCGGCCTTGACGCTTCCACCCAGGGGCTGATGGTAATGAAGGTCGACCAGGCCTCGGAAGCCTTCACCAAAGGCCTCGTCGAGGGCGACCTGATCACCGAGGCGGGGCAGCAGAAGGTGGTCCGGCTTCAGGATCTGGAGGATATGATCAAGCAGGCCAAGGACGCCGGTCGCAAGTCGATCCTGCTTCTGGTCCGCCGCAGCGGCGATCCGCGCTTCGTTGCGCTGTCCATCGAATAACGCCGGCAGATCATAGTGTTGACTGGCGGCGGGTTCCACTCGCCGCCAGATTTCTTTCGCAAGAGGTCTGGCAAACTCTGCCCTGAAAGCAGTGACCTTCGTGCCGGAAGCCTGCTCCCCGCCCCCTCTGGCAAATTCCGCCGGACTGGCCTATGTCACGGGGCGGACGAGCCCGGGAGCTTTGGAATGGCGAAGATCACTTACGTCGAATACAACGGCAAGGAGCATGTGGTCGAGGTCGCGAACGGCCTCACCGTGATGGAAGGCGCGCGCGACAACGGTATCCCGGGGATCGAGGCCGATTGCGGTGGCGCCTGCGCCTGTTCCACCTGCCATGTCTATGTCGATCCGGCCTGGGTCGAGAAGCTGCCGAAAAAGGACAGCATGGAAGCCGACATGCTGGATTTCGCCTGGAACCCCGACCCGGTCCGCTCGCGCCTGACCTGCCAGATCAAGGTCACGGATGCAGTCGACGGTCTGCGCGTCGAGATGCCGGAAAAGCAGATCTGACTGGCGCCGCTCGTCGGTGCCTTCTCCCTCATCGCGACGAGAAGACGAAGTCGCACGAGGAGCCTTCAGTCGCCCTTGGCCAGCCGGTCCGCCTTGCGCCGGACCAGCATCGAGCGCAGGTCGTGCATCGCCAGGAGCAGCGCATCCGTCACCGCTTCCAGCTGCGCATCCGTCGCCCGCGCCTGCGCCCATTGCGTTGTCAGGTTCAGGTGATCGACCGTACGCAGGATGTCGTCGACCTCGCGCGCCGCCAGCTGCGCCTGCCGTGCCGCCAGCCATTCCCCGATCGCCGCCCGGTCCGCGGCGGTCAGCTCCACCTCGCCATGCGGCTTGATGTTGCCGTTCTTCACGTTGACCGTGGCGATCTCGTCCATCTCGATCCGGCGCTGCCGGTTCTCCGTGCCCAGCCGGAACACCACCGCGCCGTTCTCGCGCACCCGGAAGTAATAGTCGGGAAGGTCAGCCGTCATCGCGTTCCCCCGCGTCGCGGTTGTCGATCACGCGCAACAGGCTGCCGTTCTCATCGACCATCGCGAACATCCGCGGCGCGGCCCCTTGCTTGAAGAAGCCGGTCAGCCGGGGGATCGACTTGTGGTCGGATGGCAGACCGGCAGCGCGCCATTCCGCCAAGAGGGCATCGGGATCATCGACCCGGATGCAGGCCGAGAACCAGCTGCTCTTCGGGTCGCAGCCGGGATGCGGAAAGAACTCCAGCACCAAGGGCCCGCGTTTCAGGATCATCCAGCCCTCGTCGCGGAAGTCCTCGCGGAAGCCGAGCGCGCCGTAGAATGCCGAAGTCGCCGCAAGATCGCGGGCCGGAAGATTGGCGGTGATCCGGTCGGCCATGATGTCCTTTCAGACCAGTGCGGCACAGAACTGCTGGATGCGGGAGCAGGCCTCGCGCAGCACTTCGTCCGAGGTAGCGTAGCTGACACGGAAGTTGGGCGAAAGGCCGAAGGCAGCGCCGAAGACCACCGCCACCCCGGTTTCCTCCAGAAGCGCCGTCGCGAAGACTTCGTCGTTGGAGATCACCGTGCCCGCCGGCGTGGCCTTGCCGATGCAGCCCGAGATGTCGGGGTAGACGTAGAACGCCCCCTCGGGCTTCGGGCAGCGGATGCCCTTGGCCTGGTTCAGCATCCCGACCACCAGGTCGCGCCGCCCCTGGAACACGCCCCGCCAGTCGGCCAGGAACTCCTGCGGGCCGGACAGCGCCTCCAGCGCCGCATACTGGCTGACCGAACAGGGGTTCGAGGTCGACTGCGACTGGATCGTCCCCATCGCCTTGATCAGCGCCACCGGCCCCCCGGCATAGCCGATCCGCCAGCCGGTCATCGCATAGGCCTTCGAGACCCCGTTGCAGGTGAGCGTCCGGTCATAGAGGCCGGGTTCGATCTCGGCGGGTGTGCAGAACTCGAAATCGTCGAAGACGAGATGTTCGTACATATCGTCCGACATCACCCAGACCTGGGGATGCCGCATCAGGACATCGGTCAGCCCCTTCAGCTCTTCCTTCGAATATCCCGCCCCGGTCGGGTTCGACGGGCTGTTGAAGATGAACCACTTGGTCTTCGGCGTGATCGCCGCTTCCAGCTGTTCAGGCGTCAGCTTGAAATCCGTCTCGATCCCCGCCACCACCGGCACCGGCACCCCGCCCGCCAAGAGCACCATGTCCGGATAGCTCACCCAGTAGGGCGCCGGGATGATCACCTCGTCGCCCGGGTTCAGCGTCGCCATCAGCGCGTTGTAGAGGATCTGCTTGCCCCCGGTCCCGACGCTGATCTGCGACGGCGTATAGGTCAGCCCGTTCTCGCGCAGGAACTTGGAACAGATCGCCGCCTTCAGCTCGGGGATGCCGTCCACCGCCGTATAGCGTGTTTTCCCTGCGTCGATCGCCCGCTTCGCCGCCGCGCGGATATTCTCGGGCGTGTCGAAATCTGGCTCGCCCGCGCCGAGGCCGATCACGTCCTTGCCCTCGGATTTCAGCTGTTGCGCCTTGGTCGTCACTGCGATGGTGGGCGAAGGCTTCACGCGGGCAAGCGTGTCGGACAGGAAGGCCATCGGTCAGATCTCCGGCAAGCGGTTTGCGATTGTCGGCTGAAGGTCTTAGGGTGGCCCCCCAACCGACACAAGCGATATCGAAAGAAGGAGAGGCGTGATGGCGGAAACAAGCCCCGAGAGCCGGTGGTATGCGGCGGATGTGGCAACATTCGGTGACCGGCTGGCAGGTGCGCGCGAAGCGGCAGGACTAAGCCAGGAGGACCTGGCGAAGCGGCTGGGCGTGCGGCTGACCACAGTGCAGAACTGGGAGGACGACGTGGTCGAGCCGCGCGGCAACCGGTTGCAGATGCTGGCGGGAATGTTGAATGTCTCGCTGACCTGGCTTCTCACTGCCGAGGGCGATGGACTGGACGCTCCCGACGCGGCACCGATCCAGTTGGGAGCCGAGGCCGAGGCGGCGCTGGCCGAGTTGCAGCGGCTGCGCGCCGGGGCGATTGCGCTGGCCGACAAACTGGCGCAAGTGGAACGCCAGATGCGGCAGGCGATGTGCAAGGCGGCATGACCGGAAAGGCCGGGGGGGAGCGGACGGTGGAGACGAAGGAAGCACGCCTGAAGCGGATGGCGATGCGGTCCTGGCGCCGCGGCACCAAGGAGATGGACCTGGTGCTCGGTCCCTTCGCCGACGCGCATCTGGCAAGCCTCGCCGAGGCCGACCTGCTGACCTATGACGCGCTCCTGGCGGAAAACGACCAGGACCTGATGGACTGGATACTCGGCCAGTCCGCGCCCCCGGCGGCGCTTGCCCCGCTCCTGTCCCGGATCACCCGCTTCGCCGAAACCCGCCTGAAAGGCAGAAAACCGACATAAGTTCTCGGCAAGTTTACGGAATGTTTGCGCTTTGTGCCGATTCTGCCCCCGTCCGAACGGTGGAGAAACGGTATGACAATCTATGCCCCGGTGCTGGACGGATCGCAGAAGGCGTTCCTGTCCTGTTACCTTGACAACCTGGCGCTGGTCGAACGGCTGCACCGGCTGCTGCTCGACGTGATCAAGGACGAATTCGAACGGCTGAACATTCTGGAGATCAACTCGGTCCAGGCGCTGCTGCTGTTCAACATCGGCGAGAACGAGGTGACGGCCGGGGAGCTGAAGTCGCGCGGTTACTACCAGGGCTCGAATGTCAGCTACAACCTGAAGAAGCTGGTGGAACTGGGCTACATGCACCATCAGCGCTCGGAAGTTGACCGCCGCTCGGTCCGCGTGAAGCTGACGGAAAAGGGTCGCCATGTCCGGGGGCTCCTCGCTGACCTTTTCGCCCGGCATTCCGACGGGATCGAAAGGCGCGGGCTGATCGACGCCTCCGGCATGGACGAGATCAACATCTCCCTGAAGCGGATGGAGCGGTTCTGGAGCGAACAGATCCGCTACATCTACTAGGGTCGCGCAAAGGGCAGGTTGCGGGCCTCAGGGGGTCAGGGCGCTGTTCAGCCGGGCTTCGTCAAGATAGCCTCCGAAGGCATTGATCCGGGCCTGGGTCGTTGCGTCCATCATCACTTCCTGCGACGCCACCATGCCCAGCATCTCGAAGGCCTTCTGCATGGCGACGGCCGCATTGCCCTCGGCTGCGACGGCGGCCTTCGCCTCGCCCGCGCATCTTTCGGTCAGCAGCGACATCACCAGGTTGGCCACGTTCTCATCGGTCTCGGCCAGCTTGGAGGTGTCCATGCTCACGGTGTCCTGCACGATCGGGTGGGAAGCAAAGGCAAAGGTGATCCAGCGGGCCAGCAACAGGCGGTCGTCGCCATTGGTTTTCCCGATCAGGCATTGGCCGAATGTTTCGGTCTCCGGGGTCGCGGCCTGGGTGGACGCGGCAGCCAAGCCAAGGCTGGAAACAAGCAAGGCGGTGAGAATACGCATGGATCAATTCCTTTCCTGGCAGCACGCACCGGGTGCTGCACGGGAAGCGTCGCGTAGCGGGGGCCTTGCGTCAAGCCGGGCGGGGATGCGGGGTCAGTTCACCTTGCGGGCGGGCAGGAAGGGCAGGGGGGCGACCGGCAGGCCATCCTCGATCATTGCCCGCGCCTCGTCGGGCCTCGCCTCGCCGTGGATTGTCCGCTCCGGCGCGTCACCGGCATGGATCGCCCGCGCCTCGGCGGCGAAGTTCATGCCGACATATTCCGAGTTCTCCTCGATCTGCCGACGAAGCGCAGCGATCTTTTCCTCCAGGTCCGACGCAGGGGCCGCAAGATCCGGTTTCGCGGGCAGGGCCTCGGCCTTGCGGGCGGGGCGGACGGCAGGAGCCATCAGCCCCTTTTCCACCTGTGCCGAGCCGCAGACCGGGCAGACCACCTGACCAGCCGAAACCAGGGTCGAGAAGGCCTCGGCCCCCTTGAACCAGCTGTCGAAGCCATGCCCGGCCTCGCATTTCAGGCTGTAGCGGATCATCGCCTTGGTCCCGCGGTCTTGACGGTGAAATACCTAGGCACCGCGCCGGAAAGATCAATGCCCCTTGCGCTTGCGGCCCAGGGCAGAGGATGCGGCATCATCGTCGTCATCCCCCGCGATCGGTGCCGCCCTGCCCGCGACCGGCGGCAGGAAGCCCGCGATGATCGTTGCCAGCTCCGGCTCGGCCACCAGGGTTGCGGCTTCAGCAAGCGAAAACCACTTGCGCCGCCGCTCCTTCATCTCGGGGAAGCTCCTGGCCAGCTTGTCGACCCGCATGCCGTAGACCGCCACCGCGCAGGGCACCGACGAAGTGACCGACAGGCATTTCTGATAGCCATAGCGTCCGATGCAGAGCGGGTTCATCTCGCCCGAGACACCGGCCTCTTCCCAGGCCTCCTGCGCCGCCGCCGCCTCGGGCGACAGGCCCGGCATCGGCCAGCCCTTGGGGATCACCCATCGCCCGGTGTCCCTGCTGGTGATCAGAAGCACTTCCGCCCCCGCCTCGCCAAGACGCCAGCACAGCGCCCCATACTGCATCCGGGTGCCGTTCATCCCGGCCCCTTGTGCCGCTATCTTGTCTTGCCAGCCCATGTCACGCCTATTTGGCCGCCCGGTTACCGGGTCTCGCCGCTGCCCGTTGTCCTCAAGAACGAATATGACATGGAAAGAGGCGAAATTACAGTGAATTCCCATGGAATTGATCGCGGGCGGGGTCGGAATGCCCTACCTTCCGGCAGCATGAGGCACGAGGACATCAAGATCGGCGACCGCAAGGCCCCTCCGGCGCCCGGTTGCGACCGGCGCCGGCGAACCGAATGATCCGCGCCTTCCTCGGGATCGACCTGCCCTCCGCGATACGCGGCGCGCTTCAGGTCCAGCAGTTCCTCCTCCCCCTGCCGCGCAAGGTGGACCCCGAAAGCCTGCACCTCACCCTCGTCTTCCTGGGCGACTGCCCTGAACCCGCGCTCGACGCCGCGCATGAGGGGTTCGAGGCCCTGCGCGCCCCCGGCTTCCCTCTCTTCCTGCAAGGCCTCGGCCTCTTCGGCAAGGACAAGCCCCGCGCCGCCTGGGCCGGGGTCGCCCCGTCGCCTGACCTTCTCCACCTGCAAGCGAAAGTCGAAACCATCGCCCGCCGCGCCGGCTGCCCTGTCGAGGCGCGCAAATACCTCCCCCACGTCACTCTCGGCCGCTTCCCGCCGCCGCCCGACACCCTGCGCCTGGAACGCGCCATCGCCCTGGGCGCCACCTTCCGCAGCGGCCCCTGGGATGTCACCGAATTCACGCTCTGGCAAAGCCACCTGACCTCCCGCGGCGCGCAGTACCAGGTCCTCGCCCGCTACCCGCTGACCCCCCTGGCTTGACAGCCGATGCGCCCTGACGCACCACGGTCGGCAAACACGGAGACGCCCATGAAGATCGCCCACCGCGAGATCGGCCCGAACCACCCACCCCTCGTCATCGCCGAGATCGGCATCAACCACGGCGGCGACCTCGCCGTGGCGAAGGAGATGGTCCGCCTCGCCGCCGGGGCGGGCTGCGAGATGATCAAGCACCAGACCCATATCATCGCAGACGAGATGACCGAGGAGGCGAAGTCGATCTTCCCGCCCAACGCCGATGTCTCGATCTGGCATGTCATGGAACGCTGCGCCCTCACCCTCGACGAAGAGGCGGACCTCAAGCGCTACACCGAAAGCCTGGGCCTGATCTGGATCTCCACCCCCTTCAGCCGGGCGGCGGCCGACTGGCTGGAGACGCAGGACGTCCCCGCCTACAAGATCGGCAGTGGCGAGGCCGACAACCTGCCGCTCATCCGCCACATCGCCCGGAAGGGCAAGCCCGTGATCCTGTCGACGGGCATGCAGACCATCGA
>NZ_JAEULO010000068.1 GCF_016793705.1 Tabrizicola sp. | reverse complement strand
CTTGCCATGGCTCTTGGGAAAGAAGGGTTGCAGCCGCGCCATCTGCGCTTCGGTCAGCCAGAAAAGGTTGCTCATCGGTCAGTCTCCTCGCAGAGCCTGAATCACGCCGAAAGTGGAAGATCAATGGGTCCTGACCCTAGCAGCCAGGTTTAGGCTGAGCGATTGGCTCGACGCCTACTGGATGGCAGCCCGTTTTCGTGGCCGCGCACTCTGCATGAAAATCCTCGAGTTCGAGTCTCTGGAGAAGGACCTCAGGACGTACCTCGATGCACTTCATGGGATCGACGATTCTGCTACACCCGAGAGAGAGACCGAGCATCAGAAGCGGGCCAAAGGGCCGGGAAGAACCAAGGAAAAACGTGAAAGAATTGCAGAAGCCGCCCTCCGACACTACGGTAGCAGCGAGCGGACGAAGTCTTGGAAGCAGGTCCACCGCGAGATGCTGGACATTCTAGACGACGATTTCAGCTTGATGTCACTGAAACGCGCCTTCGCTGACCTTAAGGAAGCGAAAGAGCGAGAACAGAAATAGATCATAACTTTCTGAAACATTTTTGAGCTTTTTGATCATCTCGCTGCGCCAACTTCGCGGCAATACCCTGCCTCCCATCGTAATCCGTGGGAGTGCGCAACATGCAAGAAGTTTACGTCACCGACGCCCAAGTCGCGGCCCGATACGGCGTCCACAGGGCAACCCCCTGGCGCTGGGCCAAGGTTGATCCGTCCTTCCCCAAACCCGTGAACCTTACACCCGGCTGCACCCGCTGGCGGCTCTCGGAAGTTGAGGCTTGGGAGAAATCGCGGGCGCATGCCGCCTAAACGAAACCGCCACACCTCGGCAGGGCGGCGGCTCTATTCGTTCACGGCATTACAGGATGCTCAGAATATAGCCCGATCCGACCCTGCCCGCAATGAGGCAGAGAGTATGACCCAAGAGAAACAGAAACGCTGGGGCCGAGCGGTCTACACGGTCCAAGACTCCGATAAAGAAACGCGGGAAATTGTCTTGATGGGCCGCGACCGCTGGGCGCTGGAAATGCTGATCCTGGCAGGCCCGCGCGGCCTTACCGCTATCGAAATGAACGGGCCTCGGCTGCATGCCTATGTCTTCGATCTGCGGCACGAGCACGGGCTGACCATCATCCGCGAAGACGAGCCGCACGGGGGCGATTTCCCGGGCCGCCACGGGCGCTATTTCCTCAGATCGAAGGTGGCTCGCAAGGCCACCCAGCCGGTGGCCGCATGAAAGCGCGCCCGAAAACCCGCCCGCGCGGCTTCGCGCCATGGAACCCCCGGCCCGACACTCTGGCCCTTTTGGCGCAGGTGCGCGGTGTGCTGGACGAGTATCAGGAGCACCTGCCGCTCACCATTCGGCAGGTCTTCTATCGCCTTGTTGGGGTGCATGGCTACGACAAGACGGAACAGGCCTATTCCCGGCTCTGCGAGACGCTGGGCCGCGCCCGCCGCGCCGGGTTCATCGCCTTTGACGCGATCCGGGACGATGGCGGGACACGGCACGGCGGCGATGTGTGGTCAGGGCCGCAGGAATGGTTGCAAGGCGTCGCCAGGGCCGCGCGGAACTTCAGGCTTGACCGGCAGGAGGGCCAGCCAACGCGTCTCTGGCTGCTTTGCGAAGCCTCGGGCATGGCCCCGATGCTGGCCTCTGCGGTCGCCGACTACGGCATCCCTGTCCTATCGTCCGGTGGCTTCGACAGCCTGACTGCGAAGCACGAGCTTGCCCGCGAAATCGCCGATGCCCAAGGATTCAGCGAGGGCGTCGAAATCCTGCATGTCGGCGACCATGACCCTAGCGGCGTCCACCTGTTCAGCGCGCTTGCGGAAGACGTCTCGGCGATGGTGCAGAGCCTTGGCGGGCCTTTCCCGAACTTCACCCGCCTTGCCGTGACACGGGCACAGGCAGAGGCGCTGGGCCTGCCAACTGCCCCGCCCAAACCGACCGACAATCGAGCCTTTCAGGGCGAGACCGTTCAGGCAGAGGCCATTCCACCGGATTTGCTGTCGCAGATCGTGCGGGATGCGGTGGAGGCCAGGCAGATTGCGACGGTACGGGTGGATGTGTTGGCCCGCGAAGCTGAAGCACGCCTGTTGCTCCTCGACCGGCTGGGGGTGGCGGCATGACCGACGCGGATCAACAGCCCGTTGCGCATCTCGCAGACGAAACGGCTCTGCCGCCGCAAGCCCGTCTTCTGGGTTACATCGCCATTTTGGCCGCGCTGACGCGAGAGGCGGCGACAAAGGGCCTGAACAGCGGCCCTGCTGACCTGGCGGTCATCCTGGACAACATCAGCGACTATGCGACTCGGACGGGTGACGCTGCTGCCGACGCGGCGGACGTGCTGGGGTGTGGCCCCGAGACAGTTGAGGCGGTTCGCTTCGGGAAGGGCCGCCTTGACACCTTCCGCGCCTGTCAGGGCATGGAGGGCACCGCATGACCGCCCTTCGTCTCCTGCGCCTTCGTCGCCTGTGGGGCTTTTCTGGCCCTGTGGCAGCCGCCCTCGCTCACCTCGCCTATGGGGAGGGCAGAGAATGATAGTCATCCAGAAGAACCGCAGCGAGGAAGTCAGAGTGTCACTTGACGACTTCCGAGGCACACCCCTGCTGAACATCCGCACCTGGTATCTCGCCCAAGACGGCGAAATGCGACCCGGCAAGCAGGGCATCGCGTTGCGCCCGGATCGTGCATTGGAAGTCGCGAAGGCCATTTGCTCCATCGTGGCCCCTAGCGACGGCGGAGGCGACTGATGGGGCGCGACAAGAGAAACGAAAGGCGGGCCGAACACTTCACAGTCATGGTCCGCAACCTTATGCAGACCGATGCTTGGCGGGCGCTTGGGCCAACTGCGCAAGCCCTCTACCCGTGGCTGAAGCTGGAATGGCACGGACCGAAGGCCAACAACAACGGCACGCTCAGGCTGTCTGTCAGGCAGGCGGCAGATCGGATGGGGTGCAGCAAGAACGCGGCGGCACAGGCGTTCATAGCCCTGCAGAAGAAGGGCTTCCTGGTCGTCAAAGAAGCGGCGAGCCTTGGCTTCACTGGCGAGGCCAAATCCCCAGCCTATGAGTTGACCGAGATCGAGTTGCCGAACCAGCCCTCAGGCCGGAAGCTTTACCAGAGCTGGCGCGAGGGCGGCGATTTCCCGGTCATCAAGACGCTGACCAACAACCCGACCGGCAGGAACGGAAAAACAAAACCCTGTCACCAAAATGAGGACAACCCTGTCATCGAAATAGGGACGTTTCGGCAAACCCTGTCCCCAAAAAGAGGACAGCCTGTCCCAAAAAGAGGGACGAAATGAGCAGTTTCTGCACCGTCCCTGTCCCTAAAATGAGGACATCCTTAATTACCATACCCACCGCCTCGGCGGTGCTGCATGGCACCTCTGCGGATCGACAAGACGCCGAACATTGGGGGTGGGCAAAAGTCTGGAGGGCCGGTCTCTTGGCTACCCGCGCCCCCCTTCGTTCGCTCCGAGAGCAGGCAAAACCGGGGGTGGGGGTTTTGTGGAGATGCTGGAAATGCGGGACATATAGCCGCCCCCTTTCGCCAAATGCCGCCCGCACCTTGGCCCGCGATACTCTCGCGGCGCTGCCCAGCTATCCAACACCCTGGAAAGGAAACGACGGTGGCTAACCCCGCATGCCAGACAATACGCAGCACACACCCGGGGAGGACGCAGGCATGACCTCACGGAGCTTGAAAGCCAAAGGCAAGGATATGGACCAACCTGCCGCGTGGTCTCCCACTGCCGCCAATGTCGATCCGCCCCGTGCCGAACTGAAGTGGGAAGACGAGGTACTGCACATCACTGCGCGCGGGAAATGGGACCGCATCCTGAAAGGTGCCAGCACCGTGCCGGTCGCCGACATGGTGCTTTCTCAAGCAGCGTGTCTCGGCTCGCACAAGAAGCGCGCGGACGAAAAGTCCACGAACTTCGTACTTGGCTTTGTCGATGCCATGCAGCCCCGCGATGCCGCCGAAGTGCTCTTGCTGACGCAGATGGCCGCCATTCACCAGGCGACCTTGATGCTCGCCCGGCGCTTGAACCATGTCGAGAATATCCCGCAACAGGATGCAGCCGAGCGGGCATTGAACAAGCTCAGCCGCAGCTATGCCGTCCAGATGGACACGCTGAAGCGCTATCGATCGAAGGGGCAACAGGTTGTCCGGGTCGAGCGGGTGACAGTCGAGAACGGGGCGCAAGCAGTCGTTGGAAACGTCAACCACGGGGGGAGGGGCGAAGATGAAACCTGACGGCTACCCCTTGCAGCAGGTTCCCCGCTGCACCGCACGCAGCAAGCGGACAGGCCTGCCTTGCTGCAATCACCCCGTCCGGGGCTGGACCGTGTGCCGGATGCACGGCGCGCGCGGCGGCGCTGGGCCTGGGAAGCTCAACCCGGCCTATCGCCACGGCGGTCGGGCGAAGCAGGCTGAGGAGATGCGCAAGATGGTCGCGGAACTGCTGCGCGAAAGCCGCGAGATTTCCCTTCCTCTGATCGGGTCTGATACTTCCGATTAGCCGCCTCAGATGGATCCTCCCTTTCCTGAAAGCAGGAAACTCCGAACTGCGCGCTGCCTGCGCTAATCACCCACCTCCAGCGCCCCGTCCGGCAGCGGTCGCTGCAGCTTCACCGCCTCGGCCCAAGGTGCAGTCAGCCACTCTGACCACTCATCCGCCTCGGTTAGAATGACCGGCATCGCCTTGGGGTGGATCGCCCCCACCTCGGCATTCGGTGGGCAGGTCAGGAACGCATAGAGGTCATCGGTCGTCTGGCCATCCTTCAGCTTGCGGATCGAGGTCCAGTCCGGCACCCAGATCCCGGCGAAGAACATCGGGCGTTCCTCGCGCGACCGGAACCAGGCGTTGCCCGATCCTCTGCCACCGGGGCGCGGTTCGGCGAATTTGGTCACAGGGACCAGGCAGCGGTGATCCGGCCCCAACCAGCGCCGCCAGTGGGGCGAGCCGGTGTTGCGGACGTTGGTCACGCCCCGGTCTATGCCAGACGGGCTGTGGAACTGCGGTGGCGACGGCAGGCCCCATCTGGCGCTGCGCAGGGCATGACCGCCACCCTCTGCCGTGATGATAGGCGCCATGCGGTCAGGGTAGACGTCGCCTGTTTCGACGTTGCCCGCCTGATTGTCCATGTCGGCGAAAAGCTGGCGCATGGCCTCGGCGGCAGTGGTCTGGTTGTAGAGGTTGCACATCGTCAGGCCTTTTCGTTCCGCCAAAGCCAGCGCTCGATCTTGCGGACAGGGCGCCGCACGGTCAAGCCAGTCAGCATCGCAGCGCCCGGAACGGTCCACGAGACGTCGATGAAATCTGCCGTTTGACACCGGCTACACGGCCAGGGTGCAAGGTGGACTTGGTGATGCTCACCCACGACCTTGACCAGATCGGCAGCCCAGAAGTGCAATGTCCTTCGGCAACCGTTGCAGCGCAGGGTGATGAGCATCCCGTCGTGGGCGGCATCGCACATGCGGCGGTTGCGGAACGGGTTCCCGGATGGACCGGCGGCGGGCATGGCAGTGATTCCTGTCGAGGCCAACCACGAGAACATAGAGAGAACATTCGCGCAAGATTCGCGCAAGTCTGGATGCGACAATGCCGAAGAAGTCTTGGCCTTCGTCACGCCGAAGCACTCAAGACCACTGCAGCACAACGGACGGACGCTAACCCCTCTTGATGCTGAAAACAGGGGCGGATCAGACTGTCAGGCGCACCGCTCACCACCCTAACATAACCCTGAGGTCCCGTCCCGCTGGTCACACTCGATGAAGGTCTTTCGGCAGCCAAAAGACGCGCTGAAAACAACGGTAGATCAGCGCCCGGACCCGCCTGTTATCTCTTGGTAACAGGCGGGCCTGACGCACCCGAGAATAGGTACTGATCAGGCACTGAAACTATAACCGAAAATGCCCGTCAGTGGCAGTGCACGTACCCGGTGCTGTTGTCCATGTGGCAGCACTGACCGGGCGGGGAGTTCTTGCGGCACCCGCCGCCATGAGCATCTGCAGGCAGGGGAGACAGAGCAGAAATGGCGGTCGCAAAAGCGATTGTGACAAAGATTCGCATGGTATCCTCCAGGTTGAATGGCAAGCTTCCCGTGCGAGCTTGTCAGAACATAGGCCGCAATCGGGCCGTTGCCGCCGCAATGATTAATCCCCTCGCGCCAGAGCGCTCGG
The DNA here is from genome assembly GCF_016793705.1 of Tabrizicola sp. Classification (GTDB taxonomy): domain Bacteria; phylum Pseudomonadota; class Alphaproteobacteria; order Rhodobacterales; family Rhodobacteraceae; genus Tabrizicola. The sequence goes on along the minus strand of NZ_JAEULO010000068.1, from coordinate 285,330 downwards.
TCGTTGCGTTCTTCGGACGGTCCATGCGCTGCTACACACCATCGGTCACGGACATGGAGGAAGCGACAATGAAGGCCCCGGAATGTGATCGGCTTGCGCCAATGGGCTGGGCGTCAGCCCCCGTATGCCCCTTTTCAAAGGTTGAGCAACGCCGCGAACTGAGGCCGCGCGAGCCGCCCTATTGGCATTCGGTGGCAAGGTGCAGGCAAATCGGTGTCTACGTCCCAAACGCCAGAATCTGCACCTGGACAGCGCGCTTCATGACCGTTGGAGGCCGCTACGTTCAGCGCAGGCTGGCCTCGGCACGCGAATGCGACCCGGAAGCCATCAGCTACGAAAGCGCACTTCGTCTCGCCATCGCATGGTTCGAGAGCGAACCTGTCCGCGCAGTCGCGAAAAGCGCGAGGCCGATAGGAAAGGCGGAAGGTCTCAATTTCTGCCCCTATGGGTCGGTCTACACGGTCGGTTCGGCACTTGCCGACTACCTTGAATGGTCGCGCATCGCCCGCTCCCCCGGCGGACACTACAACAATATCGTGCTGATCAATTTTCACCTGTCGGGGCCGATACTGAGCGAGGCCCTGGAAGAGTTCAACGCCCGCCACCTGCGCGACATTGCGCAACGTGTTCTTGCCACGCACGCCACGCGGGCCAGAGCTGGGACTTCCAACGTTGATCCTTCTGCCGATCTGGTCAGGCGCGCGAAGCGGGCCTTCAATAGCGTCATCACCGTACTGCGGATGGCGTTTCGGCATGCCTGGGATAGCGGAAGAATTTCGTCGGATCGCCCCCTGAGGTGTCTGCATCGGATTGCGGTTCCTCCGGCGGCCAGGACGTTGTTCCTAGACCGCGACGAATGCCACAGGCTGTTGAGCAACTGTACGCCAGCGCTCGCGAACCTGGTGCTAGCGGGACTCTATACCGGATGCCGCGTTGGCGAGTTGGGGCAACTCAGGGTCGGTGATGTGGGTAGAGAGGTCTTTGGGCTGCATGTGTCCGCGTTCAAACTCGCGCCTGCCCGCTTTGTGTTCCTGCCTGATGAGGCGATGGCGTTCTTTCTTTCGCTCTGCGAGGGCAAGGAACAGGGCGACCGCGTCCTGCTATCCGACAAGGGGAAGGTCTGGAATCGGCAGCACGCGAACCTGTTCCGGCGTGCGGTCAGCCAAGCCGGGCTTCCCCCGGAATTCGTGTTCCATGGACTTCGCCACACATACGCCAGCGACCTGGTGCGGAACGGAGTGCCCTTGAGCCTTGTGGCCCGCCAACTTGGTCACGCAGACACCCGCTCTGTCGCGGCGACCTATGGCCATCTGGCGGAGCAGTTCAGAGAGGATCAGATCAGGACCAGGTTTTCCCCATTGTCCGAGGCCTACCAGGCGGAGGCACGGCTGCAACGGCCAAGGCTGGAAGCGATATGGGCTGCCGTCCATGGCAATGACTGGCGCAGCTACGGCGGCGGTCTTGCGCCAGCCGACCGGCGTCAGCGCAGCTCCATTCGGACCCCATCTGAGGTGCTTGAAGCCTTTGGCATTCATGGCCGACCGGGTTAACCGCCTGTTAACCGGCTGCTGCTACGGCTTTGGAGTGGCTGCGAGGAGTTTTCCGCCATGTTTCCTGACGAAGTGACTTTCCGTGCTCTTTTGGCCGCCAGCGCAGCCGAGAGACAGGGTTTCCATGCGACAGCGGAGGCGTTTCTCGCTCTGGCGCGCGGCAGCATTCTTGATGCGTTGACGGTGCAGCCTTGGATTGACCGCCGCCCATGGACAACCGATCATCTGAGCGGACCGGAGCGATGGGGGCACGACGAAGTTTGAAGAGTTCCGCTAAATCCCGGGTCGCGGACGATAAGTGAACCTACGTTTTGCAACTGTTATTGCAGGCAAAAACCAGAGGCGCGCTTACGGCGATAGAGCACTGATTACAATCGAATGTGTTTGCCTCTTGCCGCCAAAATTTGCGAATGCAGGATGGTCGCATGCATGGCCCGCACTTCCCGGAAAACAAGGTATCCGACTACGGCGACGGCCCCTAAGAGGGCATTGATTTGTGGCTCCGGCTTGATGCCGTTCCACCATAGCCCGCCCCAGAAAATGGCAATGACGAGCAGCGGAAGCCATTCAGTTTCGTTCCTAAACTTTCTCAGCTTCGCCATTTCCTCTTTGAAGTCGTCGTCATCCATCGACCGCCCCTTTCACTGCAACACCCGGTCCCGCCGCCACTTGGCCACCTTCCAGGAACTGGATCCCCCGGGCCTCTAGCGTCAGCCGCACGAGCTGGACCGTAGACGCCTTCCCTTCGCCCTTGTCGAGTTTGTTGAGCGTGTTCCGGTGCAGGCCGGTCGCTTCGGCAAGCTCTGGATTGGCGATGCCCAGCGCCGCTTTCGCCATTCTGAACTGATCTGCGGTCATATGATGCCTCAATATTTGTGCTGTCAGCACTTTTAGTGGGTTGACAGCATATGCTGTCGGCCCTATTTATATGCTAACAGCACAACGGAGAAGCCGCAATGACCTTCGACCGCGCCCAGATCATGACGGAAGCCTGGACCATCGCCCGCCGCTTCGCGGGCAACCGCGAGACTTGGGGCCAGCGCCTGTCGCGCGCCCTCAAGCTGGTCTGGTGGAATGCGAAGGAAGCGGCCCGCCGCGCTGTCGAGACCGCCCGCCGGGCTGCGGAACGGGTAGCTGAATTCGCCGGGCGCACCGCCTCCTCGATCCGCGCGGAAATCGAAAACATGGAAAACACCGACCGGCTGGGCTTCGACGGTATCGAGCGTCTCGCCGCCGCGCGCCGTGCGCTAGGCGAGGCTGTAGCGCGGGAAGCCGACGCGGTGGCCGAGGACTTCGCCGCCAAGCGGGCGCTGATCGCCTCCGCACAAGGTCGCTTCTGCGTCGTCACTTTCATCAAGACCGACGGAACCCGCCGCGTCATGCGGGTGCAGCCCGCCGCCCTCAAGTTCCACGTCAAGGGCGAGGCCGCCAGCGAGGCAGGGCGCAAGGCGGCTGAAGCCCGCGCCCAGCGCCATCCGAACCTCCTGCCGGTCTGGGATACCCAAGCGAAAGCCCCCCGGTCGGTCAACCTCGCCACCGTCCTGACTATCAAGGTAGACGGCGCGACGCACAACTTTCCCCCGGCGGCCTGATCGGCTTGCCTCCCCATCCTGACAACCGAGAAAGGAACCTGCCCATGCAGAGCCAGAGCAGCCAATCGGCCCCCGGCGTTTTGCCAGAGGAGAAGTGGAACGAACTGCACGACATGCTCACCTTGGCGCTGGACGCGCTGGGCGAGCGACCGCAGGACTTCACGCCCGACTTTCTGATGAACGCGGTGCTGCACCAGCGCCTTGCCATCAAGATTAGCCACGCAGCCATGGAGCGGGCACAATGAACGATCGGCAAGCCTACTTCCACGAACTGCAACAGACCGCCAATCTCGCCGAATGCTTGTCGGGCGCATTGTCTGCCTGCTTCGGTCGCCCGGAACGGGAAAACCTTGGCTTCGTTCTTGTCGGGGAAATCTACACGCTGGTGAAAGAGCTGCAGTTGGGCTTGGACAGCACCAACCTGCCGGAGGAGGATGCATGACGCGGCCCGTCTCTCTTTGGGAGAACGAGCAGGTAGAGGGCTACGCCCTTTGCGCAGAGTTCATTCTCAACGACAACCGCGCGAAAGTTGACGCGTTGCGGCAACGGCAAGCAGCGTTTGAAGCCACGCTTCCAACAGATCCAGAGGCCATTGTAGATGCAGCCCTTAGGCTTATGCACCCGAACGGCGCGACCTATCCCGGCAAGTTCGAGGAAGCCTTGCACATGGCCAAGGCACTGCGTCCGATGATCCGGGACTTGGATACCGCCAATCCGGGGCCGGATCGTGATGCGCTGCTCTGGTTTGCGGATCAGGTTATGTGGGCGCTGGAACTCTTGTCCCGCGATCTGGACCATCTCAGCGCCATTCTCGGCAACGCCAAGAGGATTGCACGCGAAGCAGAATACGGATGCGCGGACACCTGACCATCACCTGTCAAACTACCAATCCCGGCATTGGCCCTCACAGCGACGAAACGCCCCGCCCAGCGCGGGGCTTTTCCATTTGCGCAGGTGGCGCCTATAGACCTTCCCCCCTGCGACCAGCGCCCCGGTCGCAGATGCCAAACAAAAGCACTGGACGGGTGCGTTGCGACTGAGTCAGTTTCAGCCACAGCAGACGATCCGACGAAAGCTCTCTGGCCGCCATGACTTCCCGCCCCAAATCCCCCCGCGAGCGCGCCGCTCGCGCCCTTTGCAACCTCGAAGGCCACCCGCCAGACGTCATGTTCGACGGCGGCCCCATGTGGGTGAGCTACCTGCCGACAGTGGACGCGGTTCTGCGGATCGTGCTGGGGGATAAGGCTTGGGCGGCGATGGTGGAAGCGGAGAAGAACCCGTGAGGCGCGGGCGTTGAAAAGCCTTAAGGACATCTGTGCGGCGGTAAATGCACCGAAGCGTGTCCTTGCCTTCTCGTCATGGAAGCCCGTCAACGACACGCTGCGCCTAACGGGCAGCTTGGAAGCGGATGGCTTCATCATGAGCGGCGTTACCTTCATGGCCATGTGCGCGCCAGAGCGGCCCGACGAGCGGATGGCCCTCAACCTTCTCGCCGAAATCAAGCTGAGACCGAGATGCATCGCCAGGGTGGATTGGCGTGGCCTAGGACACGGAAACACGTTGGCCGGGTGTGGCCCGCATCGCTTCGTTGATGCAGGTCGGACACACTTCCACGACCCAGAACTGCACTATCTCTTTGGCTTCGATGAACTTTTTGACCGAGGATACGACTTGCCAGTCGCGTTACCCTTGGACCCGATCCCAGACAATCTTGACGATCTTCTAGCACAAGCGGGCGAATTGCTCCATATTCAGAACCTGAAGGACATGCCAGTACCGCCATGGGAACCCCGAACCACACTCATCTGAAGGGCGTTGACGTTGCAGTCGATGCAGCTGTCGCCCGGCTGGTGTCCTTGGATGCCGTTGGCGGGCGCTATCGTATTTCTATGCCGGTCACTCTTTGCACCGGGTCCATGGTCGACGTTTCTGTCTGGGCAGAGCCAGGTGGGACGTTCATGGTCTCCGACGATGGAACCGCCCACTTCGAGGCCACCTTGGCCATGGTCAGCGAACGCACGTTCGGAGCCGTGGCGCGCGCCAAGATTACGCCCTATGGCGCGCTGTTCGACGGTCACTCCATGCTTTTCATTCGCGTCGGCGCAGAAAGACTGCACGGGGCGATTGTCGCCATGGCCAGCCTGATCAAGGAAGTGGTGGATGAGGCCATCGCCCGCGCGGCCCGCGCAAAGGCCGCCAGCACCATTAACACCCTGTATGAGCGGATCGGCATGGCCTTCCCAAATGCCGAGGTCCAGCACCACGCGGGGATGATCGGGGCTTCTACTGCCGAGTATGAAGTGGACGCTGTGGTAAAGACTGATCGTGGTCTACTGGTGTTCGACATGTTCACCAAGGATCCGATCTCGATAGCCGCGACATTCACAAAGCTTTCTGACCTGTCCCGGCTGGAACAAGCTCCACGCCTTATCGCTGTAACACCTACGCCCGAAATGGTCGGGCCGAAGCTTCAGCTAATCTCCAGTGTTGCGCCGATCATTCGCCCAGATGCCACGATTGAGACTTACCTGAAGGCAGCAGCCTAAACCCACCATCCCGGACCCTTCCCCGGAACTAGCCCCGCGTCGCGCGGGGCTTTTCTTTGTAGCGGAGTTGCATGGTGGCTAAATCGCTGGTGTTGGGGTTCCTTCACGGCCTCCGTTAACGGCAGCCTTTGGCCACGATCTGACGGTCAATAGCCTGCACCTTGCCCTTGGCGACTGCAATCAGCGCCTCTTGGTCGCCACCCGACATGCTGGAGAGCGGCAAACCAAGCAGGAAAACACCCCAAGCATCACCGCTGGCAGCAGACTTCTGCCGGGCGCTGAGGTTGTCCAGTTCCTGCGAAATCTTGGTCTTCTCAGAAACCAACTGCTTGCACGAATGGCGCGAGTAAGAGTCCGCCCCCACCTCGACGGCGGCGATTTGGTCGGGCTGCTTGGCACACGCCGAAAGCAAGAGCACACCAACGAGCGAGACTGTCTTTACATTCATTTGAGGACTTCTTCCTAGACACGGTTGATCGATGTCCGGGTGTGTTGTCCGGGAAAAGGGGTGAGAGAGTGACGCGACTGTGTTCAGAATCTGCAACCTTTACGGGAGTCGATCTGTGTCTGCTATTCGCCGGTAACAACCGGTCGTCCGGCCCGCCTCAAAGGCAGCGCAACTCGTCCACGAGAGCTGCCAGAGTAGAACCTTAAGCGTTCTGAATTAGGCGGGCGCTTAGGCGGGTACAGCGCAAGAGCCCCCATTTTTTTCAAAAAAATCAATGGAGATTGGTGGAGCAGAGGGGGATCGAACCCCTGACCTTATCATTGCGAACGATACGCTCTCCCAACTGAGCTACTGCCCCATCCGCGCCGCCGTATTCATCGCAAATCGGGGGGAGAGTCAAGCCGGGTCCGACGCGGCTTCATTGGGCATGGTCACGCACGAAGGCGATAATGTCCGCCGCCGGGCGCGCACCTGCGAGGCGCGCGATCTCGCGGCCCTTGCGGTAAAGGATCAGCGCCGGAATGCCGCGGATGCCCGCGCGGGCGGAGACCTGCGGATGGTCCTCGGTGTTCAGCTTCATCAGCCGCACGCCCGGAGCCAGCGTCCTGGCGGCCTTGGCGAATTCAGGGGCCATCATCCGGCAGGGGCCGCACCAGGGCGCCCAGTAGTCGACCAGCACCGGCAGGCCATCACCCTGCGTCACCTTGTCATGCGTCGCGGCATCCAGTTCGGCCACGCCGCCATCCAGCAGCACCGCACCGCAAACCCCGCATTTCGGGCTGTCCGCCAGCCGGGCGACCGGCACGCGGTTTGACTGGCCGCAGGTGGCGCAGGTCAGTTTCACGGCATCAACCACGGGCATGGTGTTCCCCACATCTTTCAAGCCTTGAAGATGTGCTGCGCCCGACCCGCGCGCAAGGGCGTCAGAGGAAATCCTCTTCCTCGCCCGCCACGTCGACGCCCAGCGCTTCAAGGCCCGCTTCCAGGTTCTCGGCCAGGTGCGGCATGCCCATCAGGTAGTCCGCCGTGGGCGTCGTCGCCTCGGCCAGCGCCGTTGCCACCGCCTCGTCGAAATCCTCGGGCTCGAACGCGCCGCGACCGACCCAGGCGACCGCCGTCAGCTGCGCCTTATCGTCATCGTTCAGCGCGTCGATGAAGGCGTGCAGCTCGGCATCCCCCGCCCCCGTTTCGCGGGCCAGGTAGATCACATGCACCACCTTCTGCGGGCTGATCTCGAACATGGCGGTCTCCTTCGTTTCAGGCATGGTCGCGCAATGGGCGGCAGCGCGCAAGCATCAGCCGAGGGTCCAGGTCGTCGCACCATGCGCCAGCGCCCCGGCCAGCGTGGCGAGCACGACGGACTTGCGGGTGAACCAGACCGCCAGCACCGCCAGCGTGCCGACGATCACCGGCAGGAGGCGGGCGAGGTCGGGCACCAGCGAGGGCAGGATCGCCGCGACGAAAAGCGTGCCGATGGCTGCCGGGCCGGTCGAGGCGAGGAAGCGGCCCAGCCAGCCCGAGGCGGCCACCCGCTCCATCCGCGCGAGGATCGGCAGGGCGCGGAAGGCCCAGTTCGCGGCCCCGGCCATCAGGGCGACGGTCAGCAGGTCCCAGCTCATTTGCGCAGGACCCCCGCCACCGCCCCGGCCAGCATTCCCAGAAGGATGCCGCTGGTCGCGCTGATCGCCAGCGTGGCCACCACCGTCACCGACCCCGCCACCACGATCACCGGCAGCTGCCGCCGGTTCAGGATCGACAGGAGAAGCGCGAGGAAGAGGGCGGGCAGCATGAAACCCAACCCCGCGTTCACCGCGGGCCAGCCCTCCAGCGCGCCACCCCCGGCATAGGCGCCGACCACGGTACCCGAGACCCAGGAGGCATAGGCGCCAAGGCCGAGACCGAACATATAGGGTTCGGAAAACCGCTGCCCTCGCGCCAGCGCGCCCAAAGCCTGACCGAAGACCTCGTCCGTCAGGCCCCAGGCCCAGGCCCAGGCATGGCGGCGGGTCGCGCCCTCGCCCGCCTCGCGCATCAGGGCGGGACCGTAAAGGACGTGGCGCAGGTTCATCGCGATCAGCGTGAAGGCGGCAACCAGCACCGGCGCGCCCGAGGACAGGAGCGCCAGCGCCAGGAATTGCGAGGCCCCGGCGTAGATGATCAGCGAGAGCGCAAAGGCCTCCAGCCCGGTGAAGCCCGCCTGGGTGGCGGCAACGCCGAAGGAGAAGGCGATGGGGAAATAGCCCATGACGATGGGCAGGCTGGCGGCAAGGCCGTCAAGGAAAGGCGGGCGGGTCCGGGTCATCGCCGCAAGCGCTACCTTGGGCAGCGCCTCCGGTCAATGCTGCGTCATTGTTGCGGAAAGCCTGACTTGCGCGATGCGCCCCGCGCCGTCATTCTGATCGTCGAAACCTGCTCAGGAACCGCCCCATGCGCTCGCTTGCCCTCGCTGCCGCCCTCGCCCTTGCGCCGACGCTGGCCCTCGCACAATCCAGGGAAATCCCCGGGTCGGAGTTCGAGGCCGGCAACTGGATCGGCGGGGCCTACACCGACGACCGCGGCGCGTTCTCCTATTGCTACATCACCGTCAGCTACCAGAACGGGCAGGATCTGTGGATCGGGCTTTACCCCAACGACACGCTGTCGATCCTGCTTCGGCAGCCCGACGTGAAGTTCCAGCCCGGCCAGAAGTTCGAGCTGTGGGTGATGATGGAAACCGGCATCCCCGCCATCGGCAACGGCGAGGCCTGGGACGCCGACTATGGCGGAATCACCTATGACGGCATCCAGGCCACGGTGGATTTCCTGAACAGCGGCCGCTACCTGCGGATGCTGGGGATGGGGATCGACGACGGTTTCGACGTGGACGGGATCAGCCCGGCGCTGGTGCAGGCGCAGGATTGCCTGGCGCGACAAGGCGGCGGCGGCAAGGTGTTGGGTACGACGCCCGGCGTGAAGACGCCGCCCAAGGTGCCGGACCTGACCAAGCCGAAGACCAGCGGCGTCGGTTCGGGCGGCGGGCTTGGCACCCGGCCCGGCGGGGCGCTTGGCACGCCCGCGCCGAAGCCGCAGCCCTAGGCGGGATCCAGCGCCCGGAAGGCCCCGTTCCAGTAGACCAGCCCTCCGGCGCCGGGGGTGGTGCGGACCGCCTGCACCCGGCCGGTCAGGATCGAATGGGTGTCGCGTTCGATCATCTCCTCGACCGTGCAGTCGAAGGCGGCAGGCGCGCCGACCAGAAGCCGCGCGCCGGTGACGGCGGTTTCCCACTCCGCCCCCTCATAGCGCGCGGCGCCCTTCACGCCCCCGAAGCCCGAGAACCGCTCCGCCACCGCCTGATGCGCCCGGCCCAGCGAGGACCAGCCGAAGCGGCCATAGCTGTGAAGCAACCCGTGGCTGGAGGCGCTGCGGTTGACCACGGCCAACAGCAGCGGCGGATCAGCCGAGGGCGAGATCACCGAGGTGACGACGAGGCCCGAAGCCTCGTCACCATCGCCCACGGTGATCACGCTGCAATTGCCGACGAAGGCCTTGGTCGCCTCGCGGAAGCTTTTCGCGTCCACTAGCGGATGCCCGCTGCCTGAAGCTTCGGCAGCACAGTGTCGCGGAAATAGGGGAACTCCTCGACATAGTCGACGAAGGACAGCGTGGTTCCCGCAAAGCCCGTCGCGTGCAGCTTCAGGATACCTTCCGCCACCAGATCCGGCGTGCCGATCAGCGGGTAGCCGCCATGCCCCAGCGCGAAGAGATGCTTGATCTGGGCCAGAAGGTCATGCGGGAAGCTGTGGGCATGGGCGAACTGCAGCCGCACCAGGTTGTCGACCGCATCGGTATCGGCGTTCTGCACGGCGGTGTAGTCGGCATAGGCTTTCGCCTCGGCCTCGGTCGGGCGGCAGATGACGTGGGAGAAAGTCAGCACGTCGACCTTGCGGCCTTTGGCGGCGGCCTGTGCCTTGAGCTCGGCGATCTCGCCCTTCGACCGCTCCAGGTCGATGGCCGGGGTGAACAGGAAATCGGCGTTGTCGGTGGCGAAGCCGCGCCCCTGCGGGCTGCCCGCCGCGTTGATGATCGGGACCGAGCCGCGGATCGGCTTCGGGTCGCCCTTCACCCGCTTGGCTTTGAAATAGGTGCCGTCCCAGTCGAAATGTTCGTCCGAGGTCCAGAGCTTCTGCACCAGGTCGAACCATTCCTGCGCATAGGCATAGCGGGTTTCATGGTCGTCCGGCAGGCTGAGGCCAAGCGCCTCATACTCCGGCTTGTTCCAGCCCGCGACGATGTTGAGGCCCGCGCGGCCGTGGCCGATCTGGTCGATGGTGGCGATCTGCTTGGCCACCACGACCGGATGGTTCGCCGCGGTGTGGATGGTGGCGAAGACTGCGATGTTCTTCGTCGCCGCCAGAAGGCCCGCGGCCCAGGTCATCGTCTCCAGCACGCCGCCGTGAAAATCGGTTTCACCGCCATAGCCGATCCAGCGGGCGATCGGCAGCATGAAGTCGATCCCGGCCTCGTCCAGCATCTTCGCCAGCTTCAGGTTGTTGTCCCAGCTGTTGACCCAGCGTTCGGGCACCTTGGTGGGGGTCATCCCCGAGGAGCAGTTGGTCGAAAAAGTACCCAAGCGGAAACGGTCGCCCGAGAGCATCGGGTGGTGTGGCATGTCGGTGATCCCTGTTGTGGTTTTGGTGATATTTTATGTTTGAAAGTCTATCGTAAATTCCATTTGCGTCAACCGTCAGGTGCGGCAAAACTTCGCAGGCTGGCAGAGCGCGGCGGCGGGAGAAGAAAATGGTTCGAACTCAAAATGATGCCGGTGAAACCCCCGGCCTCGACCTGCGCTGGCACCTGGCGGAAAGCGCGGTCGAGGTCGACACGACCGAACTGGAATTCGCGCTGATGCGGACCTTCGAGGGATTCGGGCGCTGGCAGTCGGAATGCCTGGCCTCGGTCTGTGATCTGGCGGCGACCGGGCCGGAGAATGCGCTGCTGCACATCATCCGCATGAATGACCGGCCCAAGACGATCAAGGACCTCGCCCGGCTGACCAACCGCGACGACGTGCCGAACATCCAGTATTCCCTGCGCAAGCTGATCGGCGCAGGGCTGGTGCTGCGCAAGGGGGCGGGGCGGTCGGGCGTGACCTATATGGTGACGGACGAAGGGCGCCGCGTGACCGATGACTACGGCGCGCTCAGGCGGCGGCTGTTGTTGCAGGCGGTGGCCAACGTGCCCGGCTTTTCCGACCGCCTGGCCGAGGCGACGCGGACGCTGAACCTGCTGTCGGGCATCTACGAGGAAATCTCGCGCGTGGCGGCGACGCATCGGCGGGGGTAGCCGGGCCCTGTCGCGGGCCCGGCCCTTGGGTTACTCCGCGGCTTCCATATAGGCCTCGATCGGCGGGCAGGTGCAGATCAGGTTGCGGTCGCCGTAGACGTTGTCGACCCGACCCACCGGCGGCCAGTACTTGTCGACCCGGAACGCGCCGGGCGGGAAGCATCCGGCCTCGCGGCTGTACTTCCGGTTCCATTCGCCGACCAGCGCCGCAACGGTGTGGGGCGCGTGGCGGAGGGGGGAGTCCTCGGAACTGATCTCGCCGCGTTCCACCGCCGCAATCTCTTCGCGGATTGCCAGAAGGGCAGTGATGAAACGGTCGATCTCGGCCTTGGTCTCGGACTCTGTCGGCTCCACCATCAGCGTCCCCGCCACCGGCCAGCTCATCGTCGGCGCGTGGAAACCGTTGTCGATCAACCGCTTGGCGATGTCGTCCACCGTCACCCCCGCCTCGGCAAAGGGGCGGGTGTCGAGGATGCATTCATGCGCAACCCGGCCCTTGTTGCCCATGAACAGGATCGGGTAGTGGGGCGAAAGCCGCGCCGCGATGTAGTTCGCGTTCAGGATCGCCACCCGCGTCGCCTGCGTGAGGCCCGGCCCGCCCATCATCAGGCAATAGGCCCAGCTGATCAGCAGGATCGAGGCCGACCCATAGGGCGCCGCCGAGACGGTCCCGAGATCGTTGTCGTGCAGCCGTGCCACATCGGAGCCTTCGGTCTCCGGATGACCCGGCAGATGCGGCGCAAGGTGCGCCTTCACCCCGATGGGTCCCATGCCCGGCCCGCCGCCGCCATGCGGGATGGCGAAGGTCTTGTGCAGGTTCAGGTGGCTCACATCCCCACCGATCTCGCCGGGTTTCACCAGCCCGACGAGGGCATTCATGTTGGCCCCGTCGATATAGACCTGCCCGCCGTGGTCATGGGTGATCTTGCAGATCGTCTTCACCGTCTCTTCGAAGACGCCATGCGTCGACGGATAGGTGATCATGCAGGCCGCCAGCCGGTCGCCTGCCGCCTCGGCCTTGGCGCGGAAGTCCTCGACATCCACGTCGCCGTTCGGAGCGGATTTGACGACGATGACCTCCATCCCCGCCATCTGCGCCGAGGCCGGGTTGGTGCCATGCGCCGAGGTCGGGATCAGGCAGACCTTGCGATCATGGTCCCCCCGCGCGCGGTGATAGGCGAGGATGGTCAGAAGTCCGGCATATTCCCCCTGGGCGCCCGAGTTCGGCTGCATTGAGAAGGCGTCATAGCCGGTGATCTCGCAGAGCTTCGCCGACAGGTCGGTGATCGCCTCGGCATAGCCCGCCGCCTGGTCGCGCGGGGCGAAGGGGTGGAGCGAGCCAAACTCCGGCCAGGTGATCGGCATCATCTCCGCCGCCGCGTTCAGCTTCATCGTGCAGGAGCCGAGCGGGATCATCGCCCGGTCCAGCGCCAGGTCGCGGTCGGACAGCCGGCGCATGTAGCGCATCATCTCGCTCTCGGCGCGGTTCATATGGAAGACGGGATGGGTCAGGTAGTCGGTCGTCCGCAGCATCTCTTCCGGGAAGCCCAGCGTCGCCCGGTGCGGCGGCACGCCCTCGATCCCGAAGGCGCGGAGGACCTTGATCAGCACCCGCTCATCCGTCGTTTCGTCCAGGCTGATCCCCACCCGGTCGAGGCCGATCTTGCGGAAGTTGAGCCCCTCGTTCCGCGCCGCCGCAAGGATGCCCGCCTGACCGACCCCGACCTCGACGGTGATCGTGTCGAAGAACCCTTTCGGCGAGACCTTGGCCCCCGCCGCCTTCAAGGCGCGGGCCAGCCGCTGGGTCAGGAAATGCACGCGCTCGGCAATCGCCCGCAGCCCCTTCGGTCCGTGGAAGACGGCATACATGCTGGCCATCACCGCCAGAAGCGCCTGCGCCGTGCAGACGTTCGACGTGGCCTTCTCGCGCCGGATATGCTGCTCACGGGTCTGGAGCGACAGCCGGTAGGCCTTGCCGCCCTGTGCATCAATCGACACCCCGACGATCCGCCCCGGCATCTGCCGCTTGTGCGCGTCCTTCACCGCCATGAAGGCAGCGTGCGGCCCGCCATAGCCCATCGGCACGCCGAAGCGCTGCGCCGAGCCGACCGCGATATCGGCACCCATCGCGCCGGGTTCCTTCAGCATGCAGAGCGCGAGAAGGTCCGTCGCCATGATCGCGATAGCCCCGGCCGCATGCAGCTTCGCGATGCGGACGGTGAAGTCGACGACATGACCGTAGCTGGAGGGATACTGGAAGATCGCCCCGAACACCCTGGTCGGGTCGAGATTCCGCACGTCATCCTCGATAATCTCGATCCCGAGCGGCATCGCCCGGGTGCGGATCACTGCGATGGTCTGCGGATGGCAGAAGCGGTCGACGAAGAAGGCCTTCGCCTTCGACTTCGCGACCCGCTCGGCCATTGTCATCGCTTCCGCCGCCGCCGTCGCCTCGTCCAAGAGCGAGGCGTTCGCCACGTCGAGGCCCGTCAGGTCGCAGATCATGGTCTGGAAGTTCAAGAGCGCCTCCAGCCGTCCCTGCGCGATCTCGGGCTGGTAGGGGGTGTAGGCGGTATACCAGGCCGGGTTCTCCAGGATGTTCCGCTGGATCGCCGGGGGTGTGACAGTGCCGTAATAACCCTGCCCGATCAGCGAGGCCATCACCCGGTTCTTCTGGGATACCTCGCTCATCTTCGCCAGAAGCTCATGTTCGGCCAGCGGCGCCCAGCTCAAAGGCTCCGATTGCCGGATCGAGGCCGGCACGGTCTGCTCGATCAGCTCGTCCAGCGAACGCACGCCGGTCGCGGCCAGCATCTCCTCCATCTCCACCGGAGAGGGGCCGATGTGGCGGCGGTTGGCGAAGTCGTAGGGGTTGTAGTCGGTGGGGGTGAAGGTCATGGGACACCTCGAATGGTCAGTGAATGCGCCCGGCACCAAGTCCCCAAGATCCTTAAGCAAGGATTTTGCCAAATTTCTTGCTTAAGAAATTTGGGGCGCGCGCGCGCGTGGGGCGGTCAGCCGATCAGGTCCTGATACTCGTCCTCGTCCATGAACTGATCGAGCACGCTCAGGTCGTCAACCTTCAGCTTGAAGAACCAGGCGGCGCCCGTCGGGTCCTCGTTCACCAGGCCCGGGTTGTCGACCAGCTTCTCGTTGACCGCCACCACCTCACCGTCGATCGGCGCCAGGATGTCGCTGGCCGCCTTGACGCTTTCGATCACGCAGACCTCGTCGCCCTCGGCCACCTGCGTCTCGGTCTCCGGCAGTTCCACGAAGACCACGTCGCCCAGCTGGGTCGCGGCGTGTTCGGTGATGCCGACGACCACATGGTCACCCTCGACGCGCAGCCATTCATGTTCCTTGGTGTATTTCATCGCATTGCCTCAACGCTTGTAGGTGGTGGGATGGAAGGGAAGCTCGGATACGGTCACGGGCAGGCGCTTGCCGCGCACCTCGCCCAGAAGGGTCGTGCCGAGTGTAGCATGGGCGCGGGCGACATAGCCCATCGCAATCGGCGCATTCACCGAAGGCCCGAACCCGCCCGAGGTGACGCGGCCGACCGGCGTGCCGTCATCGGCGAACAGCTCCACGCCTTCGCGCATCGGGGCCCGGCCCTCGGGGCGCAGGCCCACGCGCACCCGCTCCGGCCCCTCGGCCAGTTCCTTCAGGATCCGCGCCGCACCGGGGAAGCCGCCCTCGCGGGCGCCACCGGCCTTGCGGGCCTTCTGGAGCGCCCAGGTCAGATTGGCCTCGATGGGCGAGGTCGAGGTGTCGATGTCATGGCCGTAGAGGCACAGCCCCGCCTCAAGCCGCAGGCTGTCCCGCGCGCCAAGCCCGATGGGCGCCACGCCCGGCTGCGCCAGCAGCTTCCGCGCGAACCCTTCGGCCTCGGCCTCGGGCACCGAGACCTCGAACCCGTCCTCGCCGGTATAACCCGACCGGCTGACCCAGATGTCCCCGATCACCCGGTGATCCATGAACCGCATCGCCGCGATGCCCGGCACGACCGCCTCCAGCGCCGCCTCGGCCCCCGGCCCCTGCAAGGCCAGCAGTGCCCGGTCGGTCACGGGTTCCACCGAAACCCCCGGCATCCCGGCGGTCATGTGCGCGATGTCCGCCGCCTTGCAGGCCGCATTCACCACGACATAAAGGTGATCGCCCCGGTTGGTGAACATCAGATCGTCGAGGATGCCGCCGCCGTCATTGGTGAACAGGCCATAGCGCTGCCGCCCCTCGGCCAGCCCCAGCACATCGACCGGCATCAGCGCCTCGAAGGCGAGCTTCAGCGCCTCCATCGTGCCCTTCGGTCGCAGGATCACCTGCCCCATGTGGCTGACGTCGAACAGCCCGGCGGCGCTGCGCGTGTGCAGGTGTTCCTTCAGCACGCCGTCCGGGTATTGCACCGGCATCAGGTAGCCCGCGAAGGGCACCATCTTGCCGCCAAGCTCTTCATGCAGGCGTTCAAGCCCCAGATGCAGCAGGTCCGCTTCCTTCAGGTCGGCCATCGCCGCCCCTCCCCCATTGGCCGGAAAACGCACCGGCACCGACAGGCGGGCCGATCCCCACCCTGCGATGCCCCCTCTGTCCCTGCGCCTTGCGGCACGCCTGAGATCGTTATCCCTTCGGCGTCCCGCCTTGCGCGGGAACTCTCCAGAGTCTCTTCGTCAGCTACGGTCCCTTGCGCCTGAGAGTTTACCGGGGCGGTTGCTCCTTCGGCACCTTTGGGCTGTTGAGGCCCGCCGGATTCTCCCGAACCTGACGCGCCTTGCCTAGCGCAAAGCCCCCAGTCCGGGCAAGAGGAAAACGGAATACGACGGTATGCCGCAGGCCAGCGACATCACAGCGTGCGGCGCAGGATCACCCGCCAGGCCAGCCAGATCGCCAGAAGACCGAAGACCACGCCCCCCGTCGCCTGTCCGATCAGCACCCCTGCCGCGCCCGCCCATTGCGCGCCAAGCGCGGCGAAGGGCACCGTGCCGAGCGTATGCCGCGCCCAGTTGATCACGGTCGACTGGTAGGCCGCGCCAAGGTTGTTGCAGGTGGCATTGGCGACGAAGATCAGCCCGTTGAAGAAGAACAGAAGCGACAGCGGCCCGCAGAACAGGAACAGAAGCTCCCGCGTCTCGCCCGTCGCATGGAAGAGGTCCGCCAGCGGCCCGCGCAGCACGAAAAGCACCGCCGAGACCGTGGTGATGACCAGCGCGGTGAAGACCACCGCCTCGCGGAAGGTCCGCCGTACCCGCGCCATCTGCCCGGCGCCGAGGTTCTGGCCGATGATCGGCCCCACCGCTCCGGCCAGCGCGAAGATCATCGCGAAAGCCACCGGCGTCAGCCGCCCGGCAATCGCCATCCCCGCCACCGCCGCCTCGCCATAGCCCGCGACCATCCGAGTCACGATGGCTTGCCCGACCGGCGTCGCCATCTGGGTCAGGATCGCCGGGCCCGAGATCGCGAACAACGGCCCCAGCCCGCTGGTCAACGCCTCGCGACTGAGCGGAGCGAAACCGCCGATCCGCCGCCAGACCGGCATCAGCGCCACCGTCGCCATGACCACGCGCGACCCGGCCCCGGCAATAGCCGCGCCTTCCAGCTTCCAGCCCGCCCAGAGGATCAGCACCGGGTCCAGCGCGGCCAGCGCCACTGCGCCCCAGACCGTCACCATCATCGCCCGCCGCGCCTCGCCATAGGAGCGCAGGATGGCCGAGCCGACGATGCCAAGGATCAGGAGGGGTTGGCTCAGCGTGTAGACCTGCAGGAACTGCAGCGTCTCGTCCGCCGTCCGCCCGGTCGCGCCCAAAGCGGGCACGATCCAGGGCAGCAGCACCAACACCAGTGCCGCAAAGCCGGTGCCGAGGATCAGGCTCAGCATCAGCCCGACCGTCGCCCGCTCCTGCGCCAGCACCGGATCGCGCGCGCCCACCGCCTGCGCCACCAGCGCCGACACCCCAATCGAAAGCCCGATGCCGAAGGCCGTGGTGAAGAACATCACCGCCCCGGCATAGCCCGTGGCCGCCGTCAGCACCGGGTCCTTCAGCCAGGAGATATAGACCATGTTGATGAGGTCGACGATGAAGATCGCCATCAGCCCGACCGATCCGGTCAGCGACATCACCGCCACATGACGGAAGAGGTTGCCCTCGACAAACCTCGCCTGCGGCACCGCCATGCCAAAGCCCTTTCACATTTGCCCAAATATCCTCGGGGGGTCCGGGGGGCGAAGCGCCCCCGGCGGCTGCCCAAGGGCTCAGACGCCCGGCACCTTGCGCAGAAGCGGCATCACATCCGCCATCTCCGGCCCGGCATCGCGACCCGTCAGCGCCCGGCGCAGCGGGCGGAACAGGTCCTTGCCCTTGCGCCCCGTCGCCTCCTTGACGGCGGAAGTCCACTCGCCCCAGGTCGCCGTGGTCCAGGGCCGCGCCGGCAACATCGCCAGGGCCTGCGCCACGAATTCCCGGTCCGCCTCGTCCACCACCGGCTCCGCCCCGTCGCGGAAGAGCGTCCACCACTGCCCGAGATCGTCCAGCACCGTGATGTTGCCCTTGGCCACCGCCCAGAACGCCTCTGCCTCGGCGTCCGGCACACCCAAGCCCACGATCCGCTCCTTCACCGCCGCGAAGGGCAGCGCCTGCACATGGTGGCGGGTCAGAGGGAACAGGTCCTCGGCGTCGAACTTGGTGGGCGCCGCGCCGAACGACCCGATGTCGAACCCCGCGACCAGATCGTCCATCGAGGCCGCCAGCTCCACCGGCTTCGACGACCCCAGCCGCGCCATCAAGCTCAACAAAGCCATCGGCTCCACCCCCCGCGCCCGCAGGTCGCGCAGCGACAGGACGCCCAGCCGCTTGGACAATTCCTCGCCCTGCGGTCCGGTCAGGAGGCTGTGATGCGCAAAGGTCGGCGGGATGCCCCCCAGCGCCTTCATGATCTGGATCTGCGTCGCCGTGTTCGTCACATGATCGGCCCCGCGCACGATATGGGTGACCCCCATCTCCACGTCATCGACCGAGGAGGCGAAGGTATACAGCACCTGCCCGTCCGCCTTGATCAGCACCGGGTCGCTGACGGACGCGGCGTCGATCGAGATCGGCCCGATGATCCCGTCCTTCCACTCGATCCGCTCCTGATCCAGCTTGAAGCGCCAGTAGCCCTGCCGCCCCTCGGCGCGGTAGGCCGCCTTCTGCTCTTCGGTCAGGGCCAGCGCCGCGCGGTCATAGACCGGGGGACGCCCCATGTTCAGCAGCTTCTTCCGCTTCAGGTCCAGCTCGACCGGGCTCTCGAAACATTCGTAGAACCGCTCTGCCGCCTTCAGCCGCTCCGCCGCCGCGGCATAACGGTCCATCCGCTTCGACTGCTGCTCGATCCGGTCGTAGCGGATGCCCAGCCAGTCGAGGTCCGCCTTCAGCCCGTCGATATATTCCTGTTTCGACCGTTCCTGGTCGGTGTCATCCAGCCGCAGGATGAAGGTCCCGCCGTTCTGGCGGGCGATCATGTAGTTCATCAGCGCAGTGCGCAGGTTGCCCACATGGATCCAGCCAGTGGGCGAGGGGGCGAAGCGGGTGGTGACGGTCATCGGGGGGCTCCTTCAAGCGCCCTTCCCTGTCACAAGCCCCCGCCTTTGTCCAGTTTTCGCCGACGGTGCCGCATCCCGTGGCAACGCCGTCCGAGGGGCTCGATGCCCCGAGGCCGGCTCCCCGTTCCAGGATCACACCGGATGCACCGGCCAGTACCGCGCCAGATCCTCCAGCCCCGCCCGGATCAGCTCGCGCAGCACAGTTTCGTCCACTGCCGCCAGTCGCCGGATGTAAAGGCAGGACTTGCCGGTCCGGTGCGGGCCAAGCCGGGCCAGAAGCGCGCCGAAGTCCGCATAGCCGGGCATGATGTAGATCGACAGCTCGGCCGTCCGCGGCGAGAACCCCGTGGCCAGGCTCTCCCCCGAATGCCCGCTCGCATAGCGATAGGCATAGCGACCGAAACCCGCCATCGACGGCCCCCAGAGCCGCGGCTCCCAGCCCGTCACCTCGCCGAAGATCGCCAGCAGCCGCCCGGCCTCCTCCCGCCGCTTCGGGTCCACCCCCGCCAGCCATGCCTCCCGGTCCAGCGGCGCGCTCTTCGTCTTCGCTTCCTTCGCCATCCCGACCTCCCGCCCGACCCAGCCTAACACAGGCAGCGCATCGCCGCGCCCCCTTCCCCCCACCTCGCGGGCCGCCTATCTTCCGCCCATGACCAACCCCTCGCCTGACAGCATCGCCCCTTCCCTCGCCTTCCTCGAACAGCTCGCGCATGAGGCGATCTCGACCCTGCCCGACCCGTTCCGCGAACCCGCCACCCACATCCGCCTGCGGGTCGAGGACTTCCCCGGGGACGAGGTGCTGGAGGAACTGGGTGTCGACGATGCCTTCGACCTGACCGGCCTCTACGACGGCATTCCGCTGACCGAGAAATCCACCGCCGACCAGATGACCCGCCCCGACGTGGTCTGGCTCTTCCGCCGCCCGATCCTCGACGAATGGGCCGAACGCGGCAATGTCTCGATCCAGGAATTGGTGACGCATGTCGTGATCCACGAGATCGCGCATCACTTCGGCTGGTCCGACGACGACATCGCCGCCATCGACCCCTGGTGGGAGTGAGGCCCGGCCCAAACCCTTCCAAGGAATCTGCCAAGAGTTTTCGAAAACTTTTGCCCCCGGCCCCACCCGCCGCGAGCAGTTCCATTTCACGCCGAAGCCACTATGATAGCGGTAACACGAACAGGTGCCGCATGTCCCAGCTTCCGATCCTGACCCTCACGCTCAACCCAGCGCTCGACATGGCGACCGAGGTGCACGAGCTGACTCCCGGCCACAAGCTGCGCTGTGCCGAACCGCTCCTCGACCCCGGCGGCGGCGGACTCAACGTCTCCCGCGCGATCAAGGCCCTGGGGGGTGACAGCCTCGCCCTTGTCGCCATCGGCGGGCTGACCGGCGACCGGCTGGCGGGCCTGATCCGGGCCGAGGGCGTGACCTTCCTCTCCATCCTCGGCCCCGGCGAGACGCGTCAGTCCTTGACCGTGAACGAGGCCACCAGCGGCAAGCAATACCGCTTCATGCTGCCAGGGCCTGTCTGGGGCGAGGCGGAACGTGCCCGCGTCTTCACCCTCCTGCGCGCCACCGCCCGGCCCGGCGGCATCTCGGTGATCTCCGGCAGCCAGCCCCCCGGCGTGCCGATCGACTTTCCCGCGCAACTCGCCGCCTCAATGCCCGAAAGCCGCATCGTGCTCGACACGTCCGGCGCCACCCTGACCGAGGCGGTGCGCCATCCGATTCCCGGCCTGGAAGTCCTGCGGATGGACGGACCCGAGGGCGAGGAACTGGCCGGCAAGCCGCTCCCCACCCTCGCCGACACCGCCGAATTCGCGCAATCGCTGGTCCGGCGCGGCGTGGCCAGGACGGTGATCGTCGCGCGCGGGGCCGAAGGCAACGTTCTGGCCGACGCCGGTCAGAAGCTCTTCGCCAAGGCCGCCAAGGTGCGGGTCAAGTCCACCGTCGGCGCGGGCGACAGCTTCGTCGCCGCCTTCGTGCTGGCCCTGTCGCGCGGCCAGTCGAACGCCGAGGCGCTGGCGATGGGCTCCGCCGCGGCTTCCGCCGCCGTCACCACCGACGCGACCCAGCTCTGTCGCCCGGAAGACGTGATGCGCCTGCTTCCGGAATGTGCGGTGAGCGAAGTGTAGAGTGGGGTTCGACCCAACCTCCCGGTTTACACCCCGATCAGCTCCGCCTGCCGCACGATCACCTCGGCCTGCCGCATGCTGGCGATATCCACCAACCGCCCCTTGTAGACCGCAGCGCCCTGGCCTGCGGCCTTCGCCGCCTCCATCGCCGCGAGGATTTCCCGCGCCTCGGTTACCGCCGCCTCGGACGGCGTGAAGACCTCGTTCGCCAGCGCCACCTGCTTCGGGTGGATCGCCCATTTGCCGACCATCCCCAGCGTCGCCGAACGTCGCGCCTGCGCCCGGAACCCCTCTTCGTCCGAGAAATCCCCGAACGGACCGTCGACCGGCAAGACGCCATGTGTCCGGCAGGCCGCCACGATTGCCGCCTGCGCCCAGTGCCAGGGGTCGGACCAATACTTCTGCCCCTCGCGGTGCATGTAGTAGTTTTCCTGCGTCCCACCGATGCCGGTGGTCTGCATTCCCATGCTGGCGGCGAAATCCGCCGCGCCAAGACTCATCGCCTGCAAGCGGGGGGAGGAGGCCGCGATCTCCTCGACATGCGCGATCCCCGCCGCCGTTTCGATGATCACCTCCAGCCCGATCCGCTTCTTGCGACCCGCCGCCGCCTCGCAGGCGGTCACCAGCGCATCCACCGCATAGACATCCGCCGCGCAGCCGACCTTAGGGATCATGATCTGGTCCAGCCGGTCGCCCGCCTGCTCCAGCAGGTCGACCACGTCGCGGTACCAGAACGGCGTATCCAGCCCGTTGATCCGCACGCTCAGCGTCTTGCGGCCCCAGTCGACCTCGGAGATCGCCTTGATGATGTTCGCCCGCGCCTGCGGCTTGTCCGCCGGGGCGACGGAGTCCTCCAGGTCGAGGTTGATCACATCCGCAGCACTTGCCGCCATCTTGGCGAAAAGCTCGGGCCGCGAGCCGGGGCCGAAAAGCTGGCAGCGGTTCGGGCGGGCGGGGGCAGCGGGTTGCAGGCGGAAGCTCATGGGGATTCCTGTGGGCAAGGATATGTCGCGGGTTGCTTTGCCAGGGTTATATTGTTGCGCGCGGCGGCGCAACATTCCTTTTGCTTATGCAGAAACTCGCGCGCCTTTCCAAACCCGGCGCTGCCCCCTACAGTCCCGCCCATGATCACCGCCCAGGCCGAGACCTTCCCGCTCCGCAACCATTTCACCATCTCGCGCGGCTCGAAGACCGAGGCGCGGGTGGTCACCGCCACCGTCACCCGCGGCGGGTATCGCGGCTGGGGCGAAGGCCTGCCCTATCCGCGCTATGGCGAGACGGTGGAGGAGGCGATCGCGGCAATAACCGCCCTGCCCGAGAGGATCACGCGCGCCGCCCTGCAACAGGCGATGAAGCCCGGCGCGGCACGGAATGCGGTGGACTGCGCGCTCTGGGATCTGGAGGCGAAGGCTGCGGGAAGGCCCGTGTGGCAGCTTGCCGGTCTCGCCGAGCCGAAGCCGGTGGAGATCGCCTTCACCCTCTCGCTCGACACGCCGCAGGCGATGCGCGCTGCCGCCGCGCGGAACGCCCATCGTGCAGTGCTGAAAGTCAAGCTTGGCACCCCCGCCGACATGCCCCGGATCGAGGCGGTCCGGCAGGGCGCCCCGAAGGTCCGCCTGATCGTCGACGCGAACGAGGGCTGGACGCCCGAGGTCTACACCGACCTTGCCCCGCACCTGATCCGGCTGGGGGTGGAGATGGTGGAACAGCCGCTCCCGCAGGGGGCCGACGACATGCTGGCCGAGATCGCTCGCCCGCTGCCGGTCTGCGCCGACGAAAGCGCCCATGATGCGGCCTCGCTGCCCGGGCTGGTGGGCAAGTACGATGTGGTGAACCTGAAGCTCGACAAGACCGGCGGGTTGACCGAGGCCCTGCGTGCCCGCGCCGAGGCCCGGCGGCTGGGGCTGAAGGTGATGGTCGGCTGCATGATCTCGACCTCGCTCTCGATGGCCCCCGCGATCCTGGTCGCGCAGGCGGCCGACTGGTCCGACCTTGACGGCCCCGCCGACATGGCGCAGGACCGCGACAATCCGGTCCGATACGACGACCGCCACATCCACCCGGCCCTGCCGCAGCTTTGGGGATAGAGCATGACCCGCACCGTCTATGTGAATGGAGACTACCTGCCCGAAAGCGAGGCGAAGGTGTCGATCTTCGACCGGGGCTTCCTGATGGCGGATGGGGTCTATGAGGTGACCTCGGTGCTGGACGGGAAGCTGATCGACTTCGACGGGCATGTGAAACGGCTCTGGCGGTCGCTGGCGGAGCTGGAGATGACCTGCCCGGTCAGCGAGGCGGAACTCTTGGCGATGCACCGGGAACTGGTCGCGCGGAATGGGATCGAGCAGGGGATGATCTACCTGCAGGTCACGCGGGGCAATCCGGGGGATCGCAGCTTTGTATTCCCCGCCGCCGACCTGCCGGGGACCATCGTCGCCTTCACGCAGGATATCCCGAACCTGGCCGATGCGCCCGCCGCGAAGACCGGGTTCCGGGTGATCACCATCCCGGACCTGCGGTGGAGCCGGGTGGATATCAAGACGGTGCAGCTCTTGTACCCCTCGATGGGGAAGATGGCGGCGAAGAAGGCGGGGGTGGACGACAGCTGGTTCACGGATGACGACGGGGCGGTGACCGAGGGGACCTCGAACAACGCCTGGATCGTAAAGGGGAACC
The DNA here is from genome assembly GCF_016793705.1 of Tabrizicola sp. GTDB lineage: Bacteria > Pseudomonadota > Alphaproteobacteria > Rhodobacterales > Rhodobacteraceae > Tabrizicola. The sequence continues at coordinate 261,487 of NZ_JAEULO010000068.1, read as the reverse complement.
GGATCATCACCCGGGCCCTGGGCAACGATATCCTGCACGGGATCACCCGGGCGGCGGTGCTGCGCTTCGCGAGGGAGGCGCAGTTCGAGGTGGAGGAGCGGGCCTTCACTCCCGCCGAGGCGCAGGGGGCGGACGAGGCGTTCTCGACCGCGGCCTCGATCTTCGTGATGCCGGTGGTCGAGGTCGACGGGAAGCCGGTCGGGACCGGCAAGCCGGGGCCGGTCGCGGCGCGGCTACGGGAGATCTATCTGGACGAGATGCGGAAGGCGGCGATCTGAGGTGTCCACGGTGGACAATCGCCGCGTTTCCCTCAGAATCAATGGGTTGCGATTTTCCGTTAGGGGTTTCTTAACACCTGTCCACGCCCATCCGGGGGCCACATGACGCTTTATATCGACGCCGATGCCTGCCCGGTGAAGGGTGAGGCCGAGACGGTGGCGACGCGCCATCGGGTGCGGATGGTGGTGGTGTCGAACGGGGGGATAAGACCCTCGCAGAACCCGCTGGTGGAGAGCGTCTTCGTTTCCAGCGGCCCCGATGAAGCGGACAAGTGGATCGCCGAAGCCTGCGGGCCGGGGGATGTGGTTGTCACCGGAGACATCCCGCTGGCGGCGAAATGCGTGGCGGCGGGGGCGCGGGTGGTCAAGCACAACGGCGAGGAACTGACGGCGGCCAATGTCGGGATGGCGCTGGCCACAAGGGACCTGATGCAGGACCTGCGGTCGGCTGATCCATTCCGGCAGGGGGGCGGGAGGGCCTTCTCCAAGGCGGACCGGAGCCGGTTCCTGGACGTGCTGGACCGGGTGCTGCGGGCGGCGGCGCGATGATTCGGGGTGGGGGCAGAGTCGGGGCACGCCCCGACCTACGATGAGCGGGGTGGTCTTCTCCCTGGATGGTTTCCGGCGCGGGGCGCGGGATGGGGTGCCGCTGGCGGTGTCGATCTTTGCCTACGGGCTGGGGTTCGGGCTGGTCGCGGCGCAGGCGGGGTTCGGCGTCGTGAAGTCGGTGGCGATGAGTGCTGCGATCTATTCCGGGTCAGCGCAGCTGGCGGCAGTGAATCTGTTGCAGACCGGGCAGGCGACGATCTGGGCGCTGTTCGCGGCGATCCTGGTGATCAATGCGCGCTACCTGTTGTTCGGAGCGACCTTGCAGCCCTGGCTGTGGGGGGCGGGGCCGGTGAAGGCCTATGGCAGCCTGCTGCTGCTGGGGGACGCCAACTGGCTGATGACCATGCGGGCGATCCGGGCGGGCGAGGAGGACCGGGCCTACCTGGCGGGCACCGGCGCGCCGATTGCGGTGGGCTGGCTGTCGGGCACGGCGCTGGGGGCGGCGGCGGTTTCGGTGCTGCCGCGTCCCGAAGCGCTGGGCTTCGACCTGATGCTGCCCTGCTTTGCTGCCGGAATGGTGACGGCGATGGTGCACAGCCGGGTCGACCTGCTGCCGGTGGCGGTGGGCGCGGGGGCGGCCTTGGCGATCTTCCATCTCGCTGGGCCTGCGCCCGCGATCATCGGGGCGGGGCTGGCCGCCGGGGCTGTGGCGGCACTGATGCATCGGGGGGAGGCATGACCGACAGTTTCCCGGTCCTGCTGGCGGTGATGGCATCGGCGGCGCTCCTGTGCCGGGTCGCCGGGTTCACGCTGATGCGCTTCGTTCCGGTCTCGCCAAGGGTGGAGGCCGCGCTGCGGGCGACGCCGCTGGGGGTGATGGCCGGGATCACCGCGCTGGCGGTGCAGGCGGGCGGGCCGGCGGAGGGGCTGGCGCTGGCCGCGGTCGTGGGGCTGACGCTGGTGCTGCGCAGCGACGTGGCGGCGGCTTTGCTGGGGGTTGTCGTGGTGGCCGGGCTACGCTGGGCGGGGCTTTGAGGGGCTACTCCTCGTTCGCCTTCGGCTCCTCGTCGTGAGGGCGGTGCTCCAGCGAGGAGTGCACGAAAAGTGCTCGACGAGCGGTTCCCGCAAAGCAAAACCGGCGGCCCTTGCGGACCGCCGGTTTCGATTTCTGCAAGTGGTGCTCAGTGCAGCCGGGCTTCGACCTGGGCAATCGCGTCGTCGATCGAGGAGGACGCAGCCTCTGCCGTCATCTGCTTCGACAGCACGTCGCCTGCCGCGGCCACGGCCACCGAGACGGCCTGTTCGCGCACCTGGCGGATCGCGGCTGCTTCGGCCGAGGCGATCTGTTCGGTCGCCGAAGCCAGACGGCGGGCGATGGAGGCCTTGAGATCGGCCTTCGCCTGGGCGGCGGCGGCGAGCGCCTCTTCCCGGGCCTGCGACACGATCCGGTCGGCCTGTTCCTGCACTTCCTTCTGCCGACGCTCATAGGTGGCGAGGATCGACTTGGCCTCTTCGCGCAAGCTCCGCGCTTCGTCCAGTTCGGCCTTGATCGTCGCCGCGCGGGCGTCGAGCATGCCGGTCAGCTTCGCGGGAACCTTGGCGTAGATCAGGATGCCGATGAAGGCGATGAAGGCGATGAGCACCACGAAGTTGGTGTTCTGCAGCGAGAAGAACGGACCCGAGGCCGCCATCGCGGGCGAGGCCAGAAGGGCAAGGAGGATGGAGAGTTTCTTCATCGCCTTACCCCTTCAGCCGTGCCGTCACGGCAGCCGTGACCGTCTTCGCATCCGCCCCGCCCCCCAGCGCGCCGACCAGTTCGGCAGCCACGTCGCGGGCGACTTCGGCCACCGCAGCGGCGGCGCCGTCGCGGATGCCGGCGATGGTCTTCTCTGATTCCGCGGCTTTCGCGGCGATCTCGGCATCGGCCTTCGTGGTGGCGGCGTCGAGATCCTTCTGGATCTCGGCCTTGGCTGCCGCAACGATCTTGCCCGCTTCCGTCCGCGCATTGGCCAGCGCGTCGTTATAGGCCTTTTCGGCGGCGACGGCTTTCTGCTTCAGTTCTTCGGCGGCGGCGAGATCGTTGGTGATCGTGCCTTTCCGGTCGGCCAGCACCGCAGCGATGCGCGGCAGGGCGATCTTCGACAGCACGAAGTAGATCACGACCAGCGTGACCAGAAGCCAGAAGACCTGGTTCGGAATCCAGTCGCCGCAAAGCTGCGGCATGCCGATGGCGCCGCCATGTTCGTTGACGCAAAGGCCGGCGGCCTCCTCAACGATCGGTTCAGTTGACATCGTCGTCCCCCATCGGGTTCGTCTTCACGCCGGAACGGCGCCGATGATCCGGCGCCGCCAATCGCTGGGCGTCGTTCGTCGGATCAGACGGCGAACATCAGCAGGAGCGCGATCAGGAACGAGAAGATCCCGAGCGCTTCGGCGAAGGCGATGCCGACGAAGAGGTTGGCCATCTGGCCGGGAGCGGCCGACGGGTTGCGCAGGGCGCCCGACAGGAAGTTGCCGGCAATGTGGCCCACGCCGATGCCGGCGCCGCCCAGACCGATGGTTGCAAGACCGGCGCCGATGTATTTGCCGAGCAGAGCGAGTTCGCCTTCCATGATGTCTCTCCTATGGATGGAATGCTTGAGGTTGGTTGTCCGGACCCTAGTGGTGGGCGTCGCCGACGGCGTCGCGCAGGTACACGCAGGTCAGAATGGTGAAGACGTAGGCCTGGACCGAGGCGACCAGGAGTTCAAGCCCGTAGACCGCCGCGATGGCGGCAATCGGCAGCACCGAAGCCACGCCCATCGCGCCGGCGAACCCGGCGAAGACCTTGATCACGGCGTGACCGGCCATCATGTTGCCGCCAAGACGGACGGAATGGCTGAGCGGACGAACGAAATACGAGATCAGCTCGATCACGGCGAGGATCGGGCGCAGGATCAGCGGCGCCGAGGAAACCCAGAACATCGAGAGGAAGCCGAGGCCCTTGCGGTAGAAGCCGACGAGGGTGACGGTCAGGAACACCATCAACGCCAGCACCGCGGTGACGGCGATATGCGAGGTGGTGGTGAAGGACATCGGGATGAGGCCCAGGATGTTCGACAGGAAGACGAACATGAAAAGCGTCATCACATAGGGGAAGAACTTCAGGCCTTCGTGTCCCGCGACGTCTTCCACCAGCTTGTGGATGAAGCCGTAGAACATCTCGGCCACCGACTGCCCGCGCGAGGGGACGATGGCGCGGCGGCGGGTCGACAGGACGAGAAGCGCGATCATCGCGAGGATGGCGATGCCCATCCAGAGGGTGACGTTGGTGGGGGTGTACCAGTGGATCGGGCCGTCGCCGAACAGCGGCTTGACGATGAACTGATCCATCGGATGGATCGCCAGCCCGCTGCCGTGTTCTTCCGTCGCCATGGTCAGTTCCCTTCGTCCTGTCCGGCTTTGCCGGTCTTTCGTCCCAGTTCCTTCGCGGTGCCGAGCATCGTCTTGATGCCCGCGGCGAAGCCGAAGAGCGAGAAGATGATCAGAAGGACCGGCAGAGTGCCGAACAGCACGTCGAGCCCGTAACCGATGGCGGACCCCAGCAGGATGCCGGTCGCCAGCTCGATCACCATCCTCCAGGCCACCTCGCCCTGCGAGAAACCCCTGGCCGTTTCGGTCGGCTTCACCTCCGGCTTGCCCTTCGCCTGATGAAGCCGCGCTTCCAGGGCGCGGAGACGGTCAGGATCGGGTTCGGTTGCCATAAGGCTTGGCCCCTTCACGGTCGTCGCGGTTCTACGGAGCGGGGGGGCGAGAGTCAAGCGCGCAGAGCGGCAGGCAAGTATCTGTATTTGCTTGAGTTTGGAAGGTCATGCGGTGCCTTGGTGGCCCCCGGGTGCGCTTTCCCATATTCAACCCCGCGGTTGACGATTGCCAGGGCGCGCGGGATAAGCGGCGGATGACCGACCGACTGGATACCGTCTTTGCCGCGCTGGCCGACCCGACACGGCGGGCGATCCTGGCCATGCTGCTGGAAGACGACATGGCGGTGACGGATGTCGCCGAACCCTTCGCGATGAGCCTGGCCGCTATTTCCAAGCACCTGGCGGTCCTGTCGGAGGCCAGCCTGATCAGCCGGGAAAAGCGCGGCCGGGTGATCTGGTGCAAGCTGGAACCTGAGGCGATGCGCGAGGCGACGGTCTGGATGCGGGCCTTCGGGCAGGTTGATCCGCTGGACCTGGATGCCTTCGAACGGTTTCTGGAGCAGGAGTTGTCGGAGGAGGACTAATGTCCCCGCCGCCAGTGTCGCCAGCGCATCGCGAGCCGACGGCCCTTGCGGCGGCCCCGGATGATCAGTGCCGAGATCGGGCCGCGCAGGACAGGCAGGTCGACGGCGAGGAGGAGAAGGCCGAGGGGCAGCATCCAGACGCCAAGGACGGGCAGGAAGGCGAAGAAACCGCCCGCGATCAGGATCAGGGCAAGGGGGAAGCGGACTGGAAACCAGCTGTCGCGCCGCAGCGTCGACATCGGCCCGCGCAGGGGCGGGATCAGCCGCGCCAGCGCGTCGAACTGTCGTTGAAACCTGCGTTCGCCGTTGGTCATCCGTGCCCCCATGGTGACGAAAATGGAGACCGAGTCTTACAGCTTCAAGTCGGGACCGGGGCAGAGGCCGGATTCCGCTTGGCCAGGAGGAAAGCCGGGCCTACCCTTGACCGGAGAGGAGCAAGCGATGCTGAACGGACGCAGTTGGGACGACTGGATCGCCGAATATGCGGAAAGCCACCGGAACCGGTGGAACCGGCTGACGCATACTTTCGGCATCCCGATGATCGTGGTGGCGATTGCGCTGGGAATGTTGGCGATCTTCGTCGCGGGCCTCTGGCCCTGGGCCCTGGGGCTGTTCGTCCTGGGCTGGGCCTTGCAGTTCATCGGCCACGCCATCGAGGGCAAGCCGCCGGAGTTCTTCAAGGACTGGCGCTTCCTGCTGGTCGGCACGCGCTGGTGGTGGAAGAAGGTGACGGGGCGGGTGTGAGCCGCCGAAATCTTCAAGGATTTTGCACCGGAGCCTTTGAAGGCTCCGGCACGATATCTTCGTAGAAATCGGTCAACCGTCCACCCGGATGCGGGCGTTGGTCGGGTCGAAGGGGCTGTCTTCGGTCACGACGGCATCCCATTCCTTGAGCTGCATCTTGACCTTCAGCTTCGTGCCGGGAACCGCAAGGTCTGCGGGGACGTAACCCATGCCGATCTGCTTGCCGAAGGCGACCGAATAGCCACCCGAGGTCAGGCGGCCGACCTTGATGCCGCCGTTCAGGATGGCTTCCTTGCCCCAGGGATCGGCGTCCGCCGGGCCGTCGATCAACAGTGTCACGCATTTGGAGCGGATGCCGGTTTCCAGCATCCTGGCCTTGCCGCGGAACTCTTTCGACAGGTCGACAAAGCGCGGCAGGTCCGCCTCCAGCGGGGTCGCGTCGCGGCCAAGCTCGTTGCCGAAGGCACGGTAGGATTTTTCCTGCCGCAGCCAGTTCTGCGCCCGGGCACCGACGCCCTTCAGGCCGTGCTTTTCGCCAACCGACCAGATCAGGTCCCAGAGATAGCGGCCGAATTCGATCGGGTAGTGCAGTTCCCAGCCAAGCTCGCCGGTATAGGCCACGCGGACGGCGCGGACGGGGCACATGCCCAGCTCGATGTCGCGGTAGCTGAGCCAGGGGAAGCGCTTGTTCGACAGGACGGTGTCGGGGTCGGCGTCCTTGACGATCTCTTTCAGGAGCGCACGGGCGTTCGGACCGGCGAGGGCGTAGACTCCCCATTGGGTCGTCACGTCATGGATGTCGATGGCACCCTTGCCTGCGGCCATCCAGTCGTCGGCGGATTTCTGAAGGAAGTCGTAGTCGTAGGCCGTCCAGGCGCCGGCGGAGATCAGGTAGTATTCATCCTGCTTCAGCCGGACGATGGTGTATTCGGTCCGCGTCGTGCCGTGGTCGGTCAGGGCATAGGTCAGGTTGATCCGGCCCACGTTCGGCAGCTTGTTGCAGGTGAAGTGGTCGAGGAAGGCGGTCGCACCGGGGCCACGGACCAGGTGCTTGGTGAAGGCAGAGGCGTCGATGATGCCGACGGTGTTGCGGACGGCTTCGGCCTCGGCCTTCGCATACTGCCACCACTCACCCCGGCGGAAGCTGCGCGAGTTGTGGTCGAAGTCGGCGGGGGCATCCTTCGGGCCATAGTAGTTCGGGCGTTCCCAGCCGTTCACCTGACCGAATTGCGCGCCCATCACTTTCTGGCGGTCATAGGCGGGGGCGGTGCGCAAGGGACGGCAGGCTTCGCGTTCCTCGTCCGGGTGGTGCAGGATGAAGACGTGGTCGTAGCATTCCTCGTTCTTGCGGGAAGCGTATTCGGTGGTCATCCAGCCGCCGAAGCGCTTGGGGTCGAGCGAGGCCATGTCGATCTCGGCCTCGCCTTGCGTCATCAGCTGGGCGAGGTAATGGCCGGTGCCGCCCGCGGCGGTGATGCCGAAGGAGAAGCCTTCCGCCAGCCACATGTTGCGCAGGCCCGGGGCGGGGCCGACCAGCGGGTTGCCGTCGGGGGTATAGCAGATCGGGCCGTTGTAGTCGTCCTTCAGGCCCACGGTTTCCGAGGACGGGATCCGGTGGATGAAGGACATGTATTCCTGCTCGATCCTTTCGAGGTCGAGCGGGAAGAGGTCGGCGCGGAAGCTGTCGGGGACGCCATACTGGAAGCGGGCGGGGGCGCCTTTCTCGTAGGGGCCGAGGATCCAGCCGCCGCGTTCCTCGCGCACATACCACTTGGCGTCGGCGTCGCGCAGGACCGGGTGCTGCGGGTTGGTCTTGCGCCATTCCACCAGCGCCGGGTCGGGTTCGGTCACGATATACTGGTGCTCGACCACCACGGCGGGGGTCTTGATGCCGAGGAGCTTGGCCGTCCGCTGGGCGTGGTTGCCGGTGGCGGTGACGACGTGCTCGGCGGTGATGTCGAACTTGTCGTCGGTGGCGACCAGCATCCCGCCCTTTTCCTCAAGCCGGGTGCAGGAGACGATCCATTCGCTGCCAGTCCAGCGGTAGCCGTCGACCTGAACCTTGCGCTCGATGGTGGCACCGTGCTGGCGGGCGCCCTTGGCCATGGCCTGAGTCACGTCGGCCGGGTTGATGTAGCCGTCCTGCGGGTGGTAGAGCGCGCCGATCAGGTCTTCGGTGCGGACCAGCGGCCAGCGGTCCTTGATTTCCTTGGGACTAAGGAACTCGTGATAGACCCCGGCGGTCTCGGCGACGGAGGAGTAGAGCATATACTCGTCCATCCGCTGCTGGTGTTGCGCCATCCGCAGGTTGCCGACGACATAGAAGCCCGCGTCGAGGCCGGTTTCAGCCTGCAGGCCCTTGTAGAAGTCGACCGAGTACTTGTGGATGTGGGTGGTCGCGTAGCCCATGTTGAAGAGCGGCAGCAGACCGGCGGCGTGCCAGGTGGAGCCCGCGGTCAGCTCGTCGCGTTCCACCAGCATGGTGTCCCAGCCGGCTTTCGCCAGGTGGTAGGCGATCCCGGTGCCGACCGCGCCGCCGCCGACGACAAGGGCTTTCACATGGGTTTTCATCTGGGGGCTCCCGCAAAAGGTTTGCCCCTATCTGACAGAGGCGCGAGAAGGCGGGCAAGTCCACCCGACCTTTGGCGTCAGAAAACGACATTCGCGACAAGCCGCCGCAGTCTTGCCCGGATTCTGGGGTTGAAGGGCGGAAAAGGGAATCGGGCATGATCGTTAGCGACACGCTTCCGCGCAATTCGGCCCGGCCCGCGCTGGTGGCGCTGGGGGCGATTGTCGTTTCGTGGCTGGCCGAGATCGCGGCGCAGGTGGGGACGTTCGGGCCGGGGGGCGAGTTGTCGCTCTGGGGCGTGCAGACGGCGGTGGCGCAAAGCGCGGTGGTGGTGGCGGGGCTGGTCCTCGGGCTGGCGCTGGTGGGGCGGCTGGACCTGCTGGCGCGGGCGGTGACGCTGTTGTTCCTGCTGGGGGCAGTGCTGAACCTGGCGCTCTGGACGCTGGTTCGCGAGGCGCCCGGCCTGTTCGCGACCGAGGCGCGGGTGGCGGCGGTGCGGGGAGTGTCGCATCTGCTGCAGGTGGCGCTGCTGGTCTGGCTGCTGCGGGGGCCGTGGCGGCAATGGCTCCGGGCGGGGCTGGTGATGGCGGTGGTGTTCCTCGGCACCAAGGAGGTGGCGCTGCGCTGGTTCCCGGTGGACGCGCTGTATGTTTTCCCCGATGCGGAATGGGACGAGGCCTATACGCCGGTCGATGTCGAGGCGCTGTATGCGGCTCAAGACCGGCTGATGGGGGAGCAGGTCGCGGCGCTGACGCCGCAGGTGCCGGGGGTGCCGGAGGTTTTTGCCCTGGCGCTGGGGGGCACGGCGGAGCAGTCGGTGTTCCTGACCGAGGTGGACAGCGTCTCGGCCATTCTTGACGTGCAATTTGGTTCGGGCGGGCGGACGCTGCGGCTGGCGAACAGCCACGACCATCCGATGCGGTATCCGCTGGCGAACCGGGCGAACCTGGCCCGCGCGCTGGCCGAGATCGGCCGACGGCAGGGGCCGGAGGATGTGGCTTTCCTCTTCCTCGCCTCGCATGGCCGTGAGGACAGCTTTGCGCTGGATTTCCCCGAGGCAGGGACCCGTGACCTGATGGCGACGGAGTTTGCGGCGATGCTGGAGGCCAGCGGGATCGGCCCCGCGGTGATCGTCGTCTCGGCCTGCCATTCGGGGTCGTTCATCGACGACATCGCCGCGCCCGACCGGCTGATCATCACCGCGGCGCGGGGGGACCGGACCTCGTTCGGGTGCCGCGACGGGGCGGAGTGGACGGAGTTCGGACGGTCGTTCTTCGATCTCGGGCTGCGGTCGGAGCCGGACCCGCGCAAGGCCTTTCCGCTGGCGGCGCAGGACGTGGCGCGGAAGGAAGCGGCGGACGGGCTGACGCAGAGCCTGCCGCAGATCAGCGAAGGGGCGGAGATCGGGGCGGTACTGGACCGGCTTCTGGCGGCGCGCTGACGGGGGCGCTCGTCGTGCACTTCGTTTCTCCTCGCCACCGACGAGAAGCCGAAGGCGCGCGAGGAGGCGACCCGGCTTGCCGCCGCGCGAAATCTGCGCAAGCTTGGCCCGGACCAGTACGGAAGGCGGATGAGATGAGCGGCTTCAACCAACCCCTCGGGGGCAACGACATGCCGCGCTTCGGTGGACCGGCGACGATGATGCGGTTGCCTGCGGCGACCTCTGCCAATGGGCTGGATGCGGGTTTCATCGGCATTCCGATGGACCACGGCACCTCGAACCGTCCCGGCACCCGGCTTGGCCCGCGGCAGATCAGGGATGAATCCCGGATGATCCGGCCGTACAACATGGCCACCGGGGCTGCGCCCTTCGACCACCTGCAGGTGGCCGATCTGGGCGATGTGGCGATCAACACTTTTGATCTGAAGAAGACGGTCGACATCATCACCGCGCACTACCGCGAGGTGCTGTCGCATGGGGTGATCCCGCTGACGCTGGGCGGCGACCATACGCTGACCTGGCCGATCCTGCGGGCGATCAAGGAGCGGCACGGGCCGGTCGCGCTGATCCACATCGACGCCCATGCCGACATCAACGACACCATGTTCGGCGAAAAGGTCGCGCACGGCTGCCCCTTCCGCCGGGCCTGGGAGGATGGCTGCCTGATCAACGACAAGGTGTTCCAGATCGGGCTCCGCGCCACCGGCTATGCGGCGGATGATTTCGACTGGGGCCGCAGGCAGGGCTGGACAGTGGTGCAGGCCGAGGAGTGCTGGCACAAGTCGCTGACCCCCCTGATGAAGATCGTGCGGGAGAAGATCGGCGATGCACCGGTCTATCTGTCCTATGACATCGACAGCCTGGATTCGGCCTTCGCCCCCGGCACCGGGACGGTGGAGCCGGGCGGGCTGACCACCTGGCAGGGGCTGGAGATCATCCGGGGCTGCGCCGGGCTGAACCTTGTCGGCTGCGATCTGGTCGAGGTGTCACCGCCCCATGACCCTTCGGGCAACACCGCGCTGATCGGGGCGAATTTCCTGTACGAGATGCTGTGCGTCCTGCCGGGCGTGCCGCAGAACCCGTCGCGGTTTTCGGGGCTGACCTTCTAGTTTTCCGCCGGAACCGCGCTTTCGACGGTGCAGCGCTTGACGCCGTCCTTGCCGGTCTTGCAGCCGGGCTTGGCGGCATTCGCCGGGGCCTTGGCTTCCTCTGCCGGTCCCGCGTCGTCGTCGCCGCCGAAGAGGCCGCTCAGGAATCCGCCGCCGCTGCCCTCTTCGGTTGGCACCTCCTCTGCCTGGGCTGCCTCGGCCTCGGCGCGTTCGGTCTCGGCCCTTGTGGCCTCGGAGGCCGAGCGCGCGGCGACATCGGCGAGATAGGCATCGCGTTCCACCCCGTCCAGCGCCGAGGCGAGAACGATCACCGGCACCTCGCCCAGCCCCTCGACCTTGTCGACGACGCTTGCGTTCATCGCCTTGACGTGAAGCGTTTCGAGGAAGGGCACCAACTCTTCGTCCGTCATCCGTTTCGGCGCGAGGATGCGAAGATGGATCTGTGCGCCCACATCGGCGAGGAAGTAGCGGCCCCGAAATCCGTCGGGCAACAGGTCCTCGGTCACGTCTAGACCGCGCACGGTGGCGAATTCGGTGCCGCGGAACTCGGCGGTTTTCATCCGAAGCTCCAGCCGCTGCTGCATCGCGGCGAAGCTGGTGAAGATGATGTTGGGATAGCGGATCGCCTTGACGATCACCTTGCGGTCGCCCTTCTGGAAGGTCAGGGCCGCGACCTCGACGCCCGAACCGGCGGCGCCCTCGGCCATCGCCTTCACTGCCGCGACGCCCTTCTTGTCGGCGTTCTTGCTGCTTTTCGGCAGGAAGCCGTCGATGTCGCCGGCTTCGACCGGGCGGGCCTTCCAGCCTTCGGGCGGATTCGGCAGCATGTCGGCAAGCTTCTTCGGCATCCCGTGTGCGCCACCACCGCCCATTCCCGAGATGCGCCCGGAAAGCCCTTGGAGATATTCGCCGAAGGTCAGCCCCCCGGCATCCTCGCGCCCGGACCATCGGGCGGACATCTTGTAGTCGACGAACATGAACCCCCCGGCACTGAGGGCGAAGATCACGAGAAAACCGATCAGTCGGAACACGGGTCAGTCCTTGGTAACTTTGGCCCTGGGAACGGCGGCCTAGGCGGGTCTGGCAGTGGTGATAGCGGGCAATTTTGGCAAGCTTCGGGCAGGATGCGGGTATCCGCCTAACTTTGTTGCCGAAGCGAAGCCAGTGCGAAGAGTCCGGCGGCCACCACGATGATCGAGGGGCCGGTGGGCGTGTCCTGCCAGAGCGAGAGGGCGAGGCCGCCGATCCCGGAGGCGGCGCCGATCGCGATGGCGAGGGCGGCCATCGCCTCGGGTGTGCGGGCGAAGCTGCGGGCGGTGGCGGCGGGGATGATCAGCATGGCGGCGATGAGAAGCGCGCCGACGATCTTCAGCGCCACGGCGACGACCAGCGCGAGGGCGATGACGAGGACAAGCCGCTCGCGGTCGGGGCGGATGTCGGCGGCATGGGCGAGGTCCTCGCTGACGGTGGCGGTGAGAAGCGCCTGCCAGCGCCAGGCCAGAAGGGCGAGGACAGCCAGCGCGCCGAGCCAGACCAGCGCAAGGTCGCCCCGGCTGACGGCGAGGATGTCGCCGAAAAGATAGGCGGAGAGGTCGGTGCGCACGGTCGGGAAGAAGCTGACCGCAACCAGGCCGAAGGCCAGCGCGGAATGGGCCAGGACGCCGAGCGTGGTGTCCATCGCCCAGCCCCGCGCCGAGAGGCCCGCGACGGTGACGGCCATGGCAAGGGCAACGGTCAGCGTGCCAAGGCCGATGGGCAGGTCGGTCGCCAGCGCCAGCGCCACGCCCAGGACGGCGGCATGGGCGGTGGCATCGCCGAAATAGGCCATCCGCCGCCAGACGACGAAAGACCCGAGCGGGCCGGTGGCGAGCGAGAGGCCGACGGCGGCAAGCCCGGCGCGCACAAGGAAATCGTCAAGCATGGGGATGATCATGGCTGTGGTCGTGCCCGTGGTGATGGTGGTGCGGCCCGTCCTCATGCGCGTGGTCGTGTTCGTGGCGGTAGAGCGCCAGCGCGCCCTGCGTCCCGAGACCGAAGAGCGCGCGGTATTCCGGCGCGGTCGAGACCACGCGGGGCGTGCCCTCGCAGCAGATATGGCCGTTGAGGCAGATCACCCGGTCGCTGGCGGCCATCACCACATGCAGGTCGTGGCTGATCATCAGAACGGCGGCGCCGGTTTCCGCCCTCACCTCCTCGATCAGCCGGTAGAAGGCCGCCTCGCCGGGCTGGTCGAGGCCGGAGGTCGGCTCGTCCAGCATCAGGAGCTGCGGGCGACCCAATAGCGCGCGGGCCAGCAGCACCCGCTGCAACTGGCCGCCGGACAGCGTGGTCATCTGCTCATGCCCCTGCCCCGCCATGCCGACACGCGCCAGCGCCTCCCCGGCCTGGGCATCGCTGACGCGGGAGGGGAGCGACAGGAACCGGCGCACGGTGATCGGCATGGTGCGGTCGATCGTCAGCCGCTGCGGGACATAGCCGATGCGCAGGCCGGGCTGGCGGGTGATCCGCCCCTCGGCGGCCGGAACGATGCCCAGGAGCGCCCTCAGCAGCGTGGACTTGCCGGACCCGTTGGGGCCGAGGATGGTGACGATCTCGCCGGGCCGGACGGTCAGGCTGATGTCGTGAAGCACTTCCTCCGCCCCGAAGCGGACGCAGATGTGGTCGGCGGTGATCAGGCTCATGCGGCCTCCCGGCAGTTCGGGCAGAGGCCGAGCGCCTCGATGGTCGAGCGTTCGACCTGGAAACCGGCGCGGGCGGCCTCGGCGTCGAGTGCCGTGCGGGCGGCGGAGGCTTCGGCCTCGGCGACCATGTGGCAGAGGCGGCAGATCAGGAAGGCGGGGGCGTGGTCCTGACCGGGATGGGTGCAGGCGGTGAAGGCATTCAGCCGCTGGATGCGGTGGGCAAGGCCTTGCTCCACCAGGAATTCCAGCGCGCGATAGGCGACGGGGGGCTGGTTGCCGAAGCCCTCCACCGCCAGCCGGGCCAGCACGTCATAGGCGCCGAGCGCCTTGTGTTCTTCCAGCAGGATTTCCAGAACCCGGCGGCGGACCGGGGTCATCCTTGCGCCGCTGGCCTTCGTCAGCGCCTCGGCCCGTTCCAGCGCATCATGGGCGCAATGGGTGTGGTCATGGGCGGCGAAGGCGAGGTCGGGGGAGGTGGAATCGGGCATGGGCGGTATCACGGGGGTTGACGTGTTATGATATTACATACATAGATCGGCGCAAAGGAAAGGCCAGACTGATGCGTTATATCATTACTCTCCTCATGACCGCCACCCCCGCCCTCGCCGAGGTGCCTTCGGTCGTGACCGACATCCCCCCGGTGCACGCTCTGGTCGCGCAGGTGATGGGCGATCTGGGGCAGCCGGAGCTTTTGCTGGCCAAGGGGGCGGACGAGCATGACTTCCAGCTGCGTCCCAGCCAGGCCGGGGCGGTGGCCGGGGCCGGTCTGGTGGTCTGGATCGGGCCGGAGCTGACGCCCTGGCTGGAGGGTGCACTGGAAACCCGGCCCGAAGGCGCGGCCTCGCTGGCGCTGCTGGATGCCGAGGGAACCCTGCGCCGCAGCTATGCCGAGGGCGAGGGAGAGGACGATCACGACCACGACGAAGCGGGCCACGACCATGGCTCCGAGGACCCCCATGCCTGGCTCGACCCCGGCAATGCGCAGGTCTGGCTTGGGCTGATCGCGGCGGAACTGGCGCGGCTGGACCCGGAGCATGCGGGCACCTATCAGGCCAATGCAGAGGCGGCGGCGGCGCAGGTCGCGGCGCTGGACGCAGAGGTGGCGGCGATCCTGGCGCCGGTGCAGGGCAAGCCCATCGTCAGCTTCCACGATGCCTTCGGCTATTTCGGCGACCATTACGGGCTGGATTTCGTCGGCAGCATCGCGCTGGGGGATGCCTCGTCGCCCGGTGCCGCGCGGTTGGCCGGGTTGCGGCAGCAGATCGAGGCGGGGGGCGTGGTCTGCCTCTTCCCGGAGGTGCAGCATGACCCGGCCTTGATGGACCAGCTGGCCGAGGGGACCGGGGTCAGGATCGGCGCCGCACTGGATCCGGTGGGGTCCTCGCTCGAGGCCGGGCCGGGGGCCTATGCGGCGCTGCTGCGCGGTCTGGCGGAAACGATCGCGGACTGCGCGGGCGGGTGATGTCCACGCTGGACGGACTGGCGGCCTTCAATGATTTCAAGGAATTGCGCGTGGGTGTTCAGGATCGGTAAACCACGGGCGGAAGGGGGCAGGACTGCCCACCCCGCCCGTGCTGGCCGGATCAGAACATATACGAGACGCGCAGGCCGAACAGGTCGAGATCACGCTCATAGGCGGGCTGGTTGTCGTCGCGGATCGCATCGTAGTTCACATCGACCCGCACCGGCATGCCGCCCCCCGGTTGCCAGCCCAGACCGACGGACAGTCCGCGCCCGGTGGTATCGAGATTGTTGCCGGGGCCATTCTCGCTGATGCCCTTGACCATGACCGCGCCCAGCGACCAGGTCAGCTCTCCGCCGTTCGCCAGCTGGTTCGTCAGCGTGCCGCGCAGGCGCAGGACGGTGTCGACGCTGCACCAGGAGGGCGAACTGCCGGTGCAGGCGTCGGCGCCATCGCTCATCGTCGCGCCGCCGAGCACGTCGAGGTTGCCCTCGATCCCGTAGCTCAGCGCAGCCGTGCCGGCGAAGCGGTAGCCCGCCGTCAGGGCGAGCGAAACGTCGGTCGCATCCGCTTCATAGCCGGGAACGACCGGAGAGACCGTGCTGGTCCGGGTGAGGCCAAGGCCGATACCGTAGTAGAACCCATCCTGGGCGGCGGCGCTCTGGCCGAGGAGAAGCGCTGAAGCGGCGGCGAGGATGGCGAGTTTCATTTCCTGATCCTTTTTTTTGCGGCGGCGGGCGAACGGCCCGAACCTGCACACTGAAGATGCGGGAAGTTTACCCGCCCTGATTGTGGCCGAAAAGCATGCGAAACTGTGAATTCTTTTGGCTGCGGCTGAGTTGTCACAGGGGCGGAAGGATGCAGGGATGCGGCGGGAGAGTCGGGGTGAACCCCGACCTACGCCAGCTTCGACAGGGCTTCGCAGTCGACATGCGCCGCCAGGTGGTCAGCGAGGGCGTCGAGGGTTTCCTCGACCGTGGCGTCGTAGCTGGCATTGCCCGGCGTGGCGCCGAGGCTGGCGAGGAAGGCGCGCCGGAATCTGTCTTCGCTGAACATGCCGTGCAGGTAGCTGCCCATGACGCGGCCATCGGCGCGGATCGCGCCTTCGGGCTGGCCGTTCACGGTGAACATCGGGCGGGCGCGGTCGGGGCCGTCCGTGCGACCGAGGTGGATTTCGTAGCCGGTGACGCGGGTGCCGGAGGCGGGATGGATCGCTTCGGTTTCCGTGACGCGCTTGTCGGGGGTCATCGTGGTGGTGAGGTCGAGAAGGCCGAGGCCGGGGACGGAGCCGGGCTTGCCCTCGATGCCGTCGGGGTCGGCGATTTCCTTCCCGAGCATCTGGTAGCCGCCGCAGAGGCCGAGGACTTTTGCGCCGCGTCTCAGGGCGGCGGCGAGGTCGATGTCCCAGCCCTGCGCCCGGAAATGGGCGAGGTCGGCGATGGTGGCCTTGCTTCCCGGCAGAATGATCAGGTCGGCCTCGACCGGCAGGGGCTGGCCGGGCTTGACGATCTTCAGAGTGACGCCGGGCTCCTGCGCCAGCGGATCGAGGTCGTCGAAATTGGCGATACGGTTCAGGTGGGGGACGGCGATGAGGAAGCTGCCGCTGCCGCGCGTGCCCCCGAGATCGGCCGCGTCTTCGGCGGGGAGGCGGTGGGCCTGGGGGAACCAGGGGATGACGCCGAGGGCCTGCCAGCCGGTACGGCTTTCGATCAGGCGGTAGCCCTCGTCGAAAAGCCGGGGGTCGCCGCGGAACTTGTTGACCAGGAAGCCCCGGATCAGCGCGGCATCTTCGGGGTCGAGAACGGCCTGCGTACCGACCAGTTGCGCGATGACGCCGCCGCGGTCGATGTCTCCGGTCAGGATCACCGGCACATCGGCGGCGCGCGCGAAGCCCATGTTGGCGATGTCCCCCGCTCGCAGGTTCACTTCCGCCGGGCTGCCCGCGCCTTCGACGATGACGAGGTCGGCTTGTGCCTGCAGGCGGCGGAAACTGTCCAGCACCGGGGTCATCAGCTGCGGCTTCAGCACCGCATAGTCGCGGGCCTTCACCGTGGTCAGGCGTTGGCCCTGCACGATGACCTGGGCGCCGGTTTCGGATTCGGGCTTCAGAAGGACGGGGTTCATGTCGACATGCGGCGACGCCTTGCAGGCACGGGCCTGCAGGGCCTGGGCGCGGCCGATCTCGCCGCCCGTCGCCACCGCGGCGTTGTTTGACATGTTCTGCGGCTTGAACGGGCGGACGGTCATTCCGAGCCGCGTGAAATGACGGCAGAGGCCCGCGACGAGCAGCGACTTGCCGACGTTCGAGCCTGCGCCCTGGATCATGAAACGATAGGTCATGCGCCCCCTTATCATGCGCGGCGGCGTCGCAGCCAGCGCCAGAAGCGACTCCCGCCGGTCCCGGCGGCGACGCCGCGGGTTCGCGCCATGCCCCCCGGCCAGGGTGGCTTTGGGCTTGACCCCGACATGTCCCGGCGGTCTGTTTGCGCAAACACCGCCGGGCGGCGGAATGGGAGGAATCGCGATGCAGAAACCGCAGGTCGGGCTGGTCGGCCTTGGCACCATGGGGGCGGCACTGGCGCTGAACATCGCGGAGAAGGGGTTTCCGATCGCGGTCTGGAACCGGACGACCAGCGTGACGCACGATTTCCACGCCGGGGCGGGCGATCTTGCCGCGCGGATCGTGCCGACCGACACGCTGCAGGCGCTGGTCGCGGCGATGGCAGGCCCGCGCTCGATCATCCTGATGGTCCCGGCGGGCCAGCCGGTCGACGACCAACTCGCCGCGCTGGCGCCGCTCCTCCAGCCCGAGGATCTGGTGATCGACGCGGGCAACGCCAACTTCCACGACACCAACCGCCGGGCGGCGGCGGGCCTGCCCTTCGGCTTCATGGGCATCGGCGTGTCGGGGGGCGAGGAAGGGGCGCGGCATGGGCCGGCGATCATGGCGGGCGGCCTGCCCATCCACTGGCAGCGGATGCGCAAGGTGTTCCAGGCCATCGCCGCCCGGGCCGAGGACGGCACCCCCTGCGCCGACCACATGGGCGAAGGCGGCGCGGGCCATTTCGTCAAGGCCGTCCACAACGGCATCGAATATGCCGACATGCAGATGATCGCCGAAGTCTATGGCGTGATGCGCGACGGGCTGGGGATGAGCGCCGCAGAAATCGCCCCGGTTTTCGCGCGCTGGAACGAGGGCGTGCTGCGGTCCTACCTGGTGGAGATTTCGGCGGCGGTGGCAGGGGCGGCGGATCCGGTCAAGGGCGGGCCGCTTCTGGACATGATCGTCGATGCGGCGGGGCAGAAGGGCACCGGGCGCTGGACGGCGATCGAGGCGCAGAACCTCGGCACCCCGATCCCGGTGATCGAGGCGGCGGTGATGGCGCGGAACGTGTCCTCCCGGCGCGGCGAGCGGGCAGCGGGCGAGGCCTTGTACGGGCCGGGGCCGGAGCGGGTTGAGGTTGCGCTGGACGATCTGGAACAGGCGCTGATCGCGGGGAAGATCCTGTGCTATGCCCAGGGCTTCGCGATGATGACGGCGGCGGCGGGCGAGTTCGGCTGGGCCTTGGACATGCCCCGGGTGGCGCGGGTCTGGCGGGCGGGCTGCATCATCCGCTCGGCGATGCTGAACGACATGGCAGAGGCGCTTGCCGAGGACCCCGGTCGCAACCTGATGCTGGCCCCCTTCTTTGCCGATCACCTGCGCCGGACGCTTCCGGCCTTGCGCCGGGTGGTGGCGGCGGGCGCGCTGCATGGGCTGGGGCTGCCCGCGCTGTCGGCGGGGCTGGCCTGGTTCGACCTGATGCGGACGGCGCGCGGGACGGCGAACATGATCCAGGGCCAGCGCGATTTCTTCGGGCTGCACGGATTCCAGCGGATTGACGGGCTGGACCAGCCGCACGGACCCTGGGCGAAAGGCTGAGGACGCTCACGCTGCCGGGGCGGGTGCGCTGAGCGTATAGACAAGCTCGGGCAGAACCACCTCCCAAGCCTCGCGATGCAGGTGGCGGGCGTAGTCGTCCTGACCGTCCTTCCCGCGCCAGCCGAGGATCGCGGCGACCTCGCCGCACAGGAGTGCGCCCGTATCGGGTGGGTGGAAAGAGCGTGACATGCGGCCCAGCACGATTCCCGCCTCGTTCTCGATCTGCCAGCGGTCGCCCTGCCGCAGAAGACGCACCGGATCGCCCGGACGCGCGGCGGCGATGGCGGCAAGCGCGGGATGGCCGGGTTTCAGGCGTCCGGCGTAGGACAGGTCCACCAGCTTCGGATCGGCAGGAATGTAGTGCCGGTGCACGCCGGGCGCGGCGGTAAGGTCCGGACGGACCCGGCGCGGCAGGACGCACCCGCCCGGCCGGACAAGGGCATGGGCGCCGCCGGTCAGCACGGTCAGGGTCTGCCTTGCCCGCGTCATGGCGACATAGAACAGGCGGCGCGGGGCCTCGGCATCCTCGTTGCGGGACGGGCGGTCCCAGCCGCCGTCCAGGATCGCGACATGGTCGAACTCCAGCCCTTTGGAACGATGCGCGGTCAGAAGCAACAGCCCGCGCTGCTCGCCCCGCGCCGAGCGGGCCCATTCGCCGAACCATTGCACCAGATCGGGGACGGTCGCGGTCTTTTCCGCCAGCTCGCGGGCCAGGGCGCCGATCCCCTCGCCGACCAGGTCGGTCCAGCGGGTCTGCGGCTGGGCGTTGAGGAGCGCGACAAGGTCGTCGACACCCAGCATCCGCGCACGGTCTGCCAGGAGCGCGCGGATGAAGGCCTGCATCTCGCGCAGGCGCCAGAGGCTTGGCATCTTCTCGTTCGCCATGTCGACCGGGATGCCGAGCGCCTCGGCATGGGCGCGCAGCGGAAGGAGCCGCTTCCAGTCGCGGGCGATCACGGCGCATCTGCGCCAGGACCAGTCCGGGTCGAGACGCGACAGGCGCTGCAACTCGTCCAGGGCCGCCACCGCCTGCGCCCGCGCGCCCGGCCCGGCGTCGAGCAGGGTGACGCGGCCCTGCGCCGCCGGGTCGAGTGCAGACCAGTCGCCCCCCGGCGGGTCCTTCGCCCGCGCGCGGTTCACGGTGATGTCGTGCCCCGCCTTCATCCGCCCCGCCGCCGGGGCGATGACGGCATTCGCGGCAGCGATGATATGGCCGGTGGAGCGGTAGTTCTCGGTCAGCCAGACGGGCTTCGCGGCATGATCCGCCTCGAAGCGGCGGATGAAGTCGATCGAGGCCCCGGCGAAGGCGTAGATGTTCTGGTCGTCGTCGCCCACCGCGAAGAGGCTGATCTTCAGGTCGGGGTCCTCCAGCGACCGGCCCGCCACCGCGCCGATCAGGGCGTATTCCTCGGGGCCGATGTCCTGATATTCGTCGACCAGAAGCCATCGGTAGCCCTGGATCAGCGTCTCGCGAAGGGCCTCGGCCTCGGGCCGGGTGAGGCCGTCGCCGCGCAGAAGCGCCACCGCCTGCATGACGATGCCGTCAAAGTCGCGCTCGCGACCCGGGTCGCCCGCGAAGCTGGCACCGACCAGCCGCATCGCCAGCGCGTGGCAGGTCAAGACCGTGACCAGCACCGCATCCTCGCCGATCAGGCGGCGCAAGCGTTCGCGGACTTCGGCTGCGGCGTGACGGTTGTAGGTCAGAACCAGGATGCCGCGCGGGTCCTCGCGCCGGACCCGGACCAGATAGGCGATGCGGTGGACAAGGACGCGGGTCTTGCCCGACCCCGGCCCCGCCAGCACCAGCACGTTGGTCTGCTCGCGGTCGTCGCGCACGATCTCGGCCTGGGCGGGATTGTCCAGCGCCTCGACGATGGCGCGCCATGAGGCGCTGGTGGTCTGCCGCCGGAGGTCGGTGGAGCGCCCCGGCAGCCACTGCCGCAGGAAGCTGTCGCGGTCGAGCCTGAAGTAATCCTCGGCCAGCTTCTGCGCCCGATTGATGTCGGCAAGCCCGATTTCGGCATAGGCGGCCATCACATGCGTCTGGATCGTCGTTTCGGTGTAATGCTCTTCCAAAGGCGCAAAATGATTCAGCGTGAAGAGCCCACCCTTCGGGTTCAGATGCACGGTGATTGCCGGGCGGAACACGGTCAGCCCGCGGCCCAGCGTCACGATCCGCTGCTCATGCAGCCAGAGAAGCGCGCGGTCCATCAGCCGGGTCATGTCCTTGACGTCAGCCCGCAGAAGGGCATCGCCGTTCAGCGCGTCCAGCATCGCGCCAAGGATGGTGTCGACCTGGACATCCTTGCCCCGCGCGCCCTTTGCCGCCCGCCCGATCAGGTGCGACAGCAACACCTGCGCCCCTTGCCGGCGGAGATCGGCGATGCGCGCGACCAGCGACCACGACCGCCCCAGCCGCAGCGACAGACTGTTCCGGCTGAGCTTTCGCAGCGTCAGGCTACCGCTCTTGCCCTCGTGGTCGCGCCCGTCCTGCGCCATGCTGCGCAGGATCGTCTCGACCAGATCGGGCCGCACCTGGACATGGCCCCGGTCGCGGAGCGCCTGACAGGTTTCGGTCAGATGGAGTGGCAGCACGCTGCCCTGCGCATCTGGCGCGGCCTCCTGCATGAGTTCGATCAGGTCGGTCTCCAGCCGTGCCGCCTGCTCCAGCCGCCGGGTCGAGGCGTCCTCGACGCCGAGGTGCAGGTAGACGGTGATCGCGGTGTCGTTGCGGGCGATCCCCAGCGCCTCCAGATCGGCCAGGGCCTTGGCCACGCCCTTGCCCGCAAGCCCGGTCGCGCCGATCAGATCGTCGGTCGACACGCCAGCGTCTGGGGCCGCGTTCATCACATGGCGGACAAGATCCAGAAGCTGCTTCTTCCGCGCCCCCGTGATATCGGCACGGTCAAGGATTGCCGCCGCGTCCTCGACCGTGCGGATGCGTAGCGCGGAGGGGAAGACCATCACCCGGTTCTCCTCACGCGAGAGGAGCGTCGCCTCCTCCAGCCAGGCGACGGCGGTCTTGACGCGGGTGTCGTCGGTCTGCCGGTCGCGCTCGAACGCCTGGTCCTTCTCCTCGCGCACGATCTCGCCCGGGGTGGCGACCACCTCGCCCGACTTGTGCTTCTCCATCCGCCGAAGCGCCTTGAGGATCGCGCCGATCTCGTGCCGGGCCAGTCGCGACCGGGCCGAGAGCGAGAATTGCCGCTCGACATCCTCGGGGTCGTAGAGCAGCACACAACGGGCGGGTGCCCGGTCCCGGCCTGCGCGGCCCGCCTCTTGCAGGTAGTTCTCCAGCGAGCCCGGAATGTCGGCGTGCACCACCAGCCGGATGTCGGGCTTGTCGATGCCCATGCCGAAGGCGTTGGTCGCGGCGATGACCCGAAGCTGGCCGGTGCGGAAGGCCTCCTGCACCTCGCGCTTGCGCTCGGGCTCAAGGCCCGCATGGAAGTGGTCCGCCGCCAGCCCCTGCGCCTTGAGATGCCCCGCCACCCGTTCGGTCGTGGCGCGCGTGGCGCAATAGACAATCGCGCCCGAGCCACCTTCGGACGGCAAGTGCGCCTCGATTGCCGTCAGGATGTCGGAGAGCTTGGTGGCCTTCTGCGTCGGCAGGACATCGAAATGCAGGTTGGTCCGCACCGCGCCACCATCGAGAAGCATGAGGTCGACGCCCACACGCGTCTGGAAATGGTCGCGGATGTCGCGCACCACCTCCGGCTTCGCCGTGGCGGTCAGGCACAGGACCGGCGGCACGCTGTCGCCCGAGGATTCCCTGATGAAGCGGCTGACATAGCGGTAGTCGGGGCGGAAATCGTGGCCCCATTTCGAGATGCAATGCGCCTCGTCCAGCACCCAGAGCCCGACCTCGCGCTGGTGCAGCACGGAGCGGACGGAAGGCGAGCGCAGCTGTTCGGGCGAGATCAGCAGCATCGCCGCATCGCCCATCCGCACCTTCTCCAGCGCGTCGTGGCGTTCGGGCAGCGACAGCATCCCGTTCACCGTGACGGCGCAGGAGATGCCCGCCCGTGCCATGCCCTGCACCTGGTCTGCCATCAGCGCGACAAGGGGCGAGATGACCACCGTCAGCGCCCCGGTCCGGTCAAAGCGGGACAGGGCCGGGATCTGGTAGCAGACCGATTTCCCGGTGCCGGTGGGCAGGATGCCCAGCACCGACTTGCCCGCCATCGCCTCGGCGACGATGCGTTCCTGAAGCGGCCTGCGGGTTTCCGGGTCCACGGGCTCTGGCCGGAAGGCGGGAAAGCCGAACCAGCGCTCCAGCGCGCGGCCCGGATCGTTTCCCTCGCGGCACCAGGCGCAGGCCGGGTCGCCGCAGTTGGAGTCGCGCAGGTCGCGGACGATCCGCGCGGCCTGCGGGAACTGCAACCGCACCCAGGGCGGCATCACCGAGGCCCCGCCCGCGACCGAAATCCAGGCCAGCGCATAGGCCATCGGCCAGCCGTTCTGCGGATCGGAGAGGCGCTCGAGCGTCTGGTCGAGCCGGTGGTTGCAGGCCTGCCCCGTCAAGAGCCGCCGGATCGCCGCATGGGCTGCCGCCTCGCCGGGGGCGGGGCCGCGCAGCGCCTGGAAGAGGGCATCGAAGCCCGGCGCCTCGGACCCGCGGGTGGTCAAGTGGTGCCAGGCGGCCAGTGTGTCCGGGCTTTCCTCTCCCAGCCGGGCGAAGGCGGCGATCTGGTCGGACAAAAGCTGCATCGCCAGCCGGGCATCTTCCACCGGGTCGTTGACATGGCCGACCTCCAGCCGCCCGTCCTGATAATGCTTGACCAGGTGGTGATAGGGATTGCGCGGGAAGGCGAGCGGGTTCAGCCAAAGCGTGTCGACGGCCGCTGCGCCCAGCCCGGCCAGCCGCGCCCGGTTCGCCGCCAGATGCGGCAGGTCATGGCGCAGGATGTTGTGCCCGACGAGATGTGTCGCCCCGGCACTGAACGCCTCCAGCCGGTCGAGTGCCATGTCGAGAGCGGCCCAGGGTCCGGCGCGGTAGGCCAGCGTCTCCCCGCCCCGCAGCGCGCCGAAGGCGAAAAGCCGCGCGGTCTTCGGGTCCACCTCCAGGTCAATGGACAGGCAGCGCGCCAGGAAGCTGTCGGTCTGACTGGTCAAGGGTCCGGACCCCGTCGCAAGGGCTGGTCAGGGCAAGGCATTGTTAATGCAATCAATCAGCGCCCGGCCTGCGCTGCAATGGCTTTCTTGGCCGCGGGACGGCCGCACCGAGGCGGGGCTACGGGCCTCCGGGATCGTCAGGGTCTTCGGGAAGTGGTGGCGAGGGAGGGACTCGAACCCTCGACCTCGCGATTATGAGTCGCGCGCTCTAACCAGCTGAGCTACCTAGCCACTGGCGGGCGGATTAAGGGCGCGGCGGGAAGAGGTCAAGGGTGAATCGGCTCGGCTTGGGCCTCCTCGTTCGACTTCGTCTCCTCGTCGGGAACAGCCGAATGAGGAGCAGCCCTAGTGCGCCACCCTTGGCCTGCCCGAAGCCGTGGCCGTGACCCGCGCTTCGATGAACATGGTGCGGCCCTCGATCTCGACCTCGTTCACCTCGCGCTCGACCGTCACCCGCAGGTCCACCGCCCCGGCCTCCCGCGCGCGGGAAGAGGCGTCGGCGACCAGCGCGGCTTCCAGCGCGGCGAGAGCGACTTCCGAGGAGGAGAAGCTTTCCAGCCCTTCGGCCAGATGCGCGACGTAGCGGCCTTCGGCGGGCGACGACACCGTGCCGGTTGCCCGCTGGCTGACCTGCCCCGCCACCGCGCCGATGGCGTTCGCCACACCGGCATGTTCGGGCAGGATCGTCTGGCAATGCAGCCTTTCGCCCACCGCACCATAGTAGGAGGGGGCCGAGGCGCCGAGGCCGATGACCGGGACGCCAAGCCTGACGTCCAGCTCCAGAACGCCCCGGTGCCGGGCGAGGCCCGCCCTGGTCAGCGTGTGGCGGGCGAGGGTTTCCGGCGCTTCATCCGCGAACTCCGCATCCTCGCCGAAAGCGGCTTCCAGAAGGCAATCGACTGTCTGCTGCGTCAGTTGATCCACCACCGCTTGCGCGAAGACCTTCGGCCCGGTGGCGAAGCGCTCGCCCGCCCCGGTGCGCCTCTTGGCGATCAGGCGCAGGGCCTTTTCCGCTGCCGCGCCGTCCCAGCTGTCCAGCCGCCCCAGCACATGCGCCGCGTCCGAGGGGGTGACGCCCGAGAGCATCACCAGCCCCCGCGCGACCAGCCGTTCCAGCGCCGCGACCTCGAGCCGCGAGGTCAGCGCGGCGGCCATGGTCATCGGCCTGGTGATCCGCTCCAGCACCGCCAGTTCGCGGGCGTTCAACCCGCCGCGCTGGCCCGACATCGGCACGACGAAACGGCCGTCCATCTCGCCCACCGCCTCGGACGAGAGCCAGCGGTCGAGCGCCGCATGGACCATCTCGCCATGCTCCATCGCGAGGAGCGAGACCGGCATCAGCCGACGGGGGCCAAGCCGCAACCCGCCCGTCAGGCCTTCCGTTACCAGATGCACCTCGCTGTCGCCGCCAAGGCCGGTCGTGCGCATCGCCACCGCCTCGACCATAGTGCGGAAGCCGCCCACCCGCGCGCCCTGCGGGTCGATCTCGGGCAGCCCGCCGCGCAGGAGCGCCACGTCGGTCGTCGTCCCGCCGATGTCGCTGACCAGCGCGTCGGAGGCCCCGGTCAGCCAGCGCGCGCCGACGATGCTGGCGGCGGGGCCACTGAGGATCGTCTCGATCGGCCGTTCGCGCACCATGGCGGCGGAAATCAGCGCCCCGTCGCCGCGCACCACCATCAGCGGCGCGTCGATGCCCACCTGCACCAGATGCCGCTCGCAGGCGGCGACCAGCCGGTCGATCATCCCGATCAGCCGGGCGTTCAGCACGGCGGTGAGGGCGCGCTTCGGGCCGTTCAGGTTGGCGGACAGCTCATGCGAGCAGGTCACGGGCCGCCCCGTCACCCGGCGGATCAGGTCGCGCGCCGCGATCTCGTGCGCGGGGTTCCGCGTCGCGAATTGTGAGGCGACGGCGAAGCCCGACACCTCGTCGCCCAGTTCCCGCACCATGAGTTCCAGCAGCCCGAGGTCCAGCGGTGCGGCCTCGGTCCCGGCATGGGTATGCCCGCCTGGCAACTTCACCACCGGGTCGCCCTTCAAGGCCTCGGTCAGGCCGCTGCGGCCGAGGTCGGCATCGTCGAAGCCGATGAAGACCAGCGCCACGCGGGCGCCCTGGCCCTCGACCAGCGCGTTGGTCGCCAAAGTGGTGGAGAGCGACACCAGCGCCACGTCCGCCGCCCCGACCCCCGCCGCCGCGATGGCCGCATCCACCGCCTCGCCGATCCCCACCGCAAGGTCGTGCCGCGAGGTCAGCGCCTTGGCCTTGCCGAGGACCGTATTCGCCGCCTCGTCCAGGATCACCGCATCGGTATAGGTGCCCCCGGTATCGACACCCAGAAAGATCGCCATCTTCGTCCCTGCCCCGCTTCGCCTTCCGCCAGCTAAGGCAGGTTCACGCCGCTGTCAGCCCCGGAAGCGACATCAGTGCCGCCGCCTGCGCCGATGGGCCGGGGGCAGGTTCAGCATCGTGCGGTATTTCGCGACCGTCCGCCGGGCGATGGGGGTGCCGCCCTCGGCCAAAGCCGCGGCAAGGGCGTCGTCGGAAAGCGGATGCTCCGGGTCCTCCCCCGCCACCAGCTTCGCCAGCCGGTCGCGCAGCGCGCCTGCCGCCAGGCCCCCGTCGCGCGCCGCCTTGGTGAAGAGCGCACGCAGCCACCAGGTGCCGCGCGGGGTATCGACCGCGGTGCCCGCGACGACCCGGCTGATCGTGCCCTCGTGCAGGCCCAGCGCCATTGCCACCTCGGCCATGGTCATCGGCACCAGCGCCCCAAGACCGTGTTCGAGGGCAGCGGTCTGCCGGGTCAGTATGTCCTGCCCCACCGACAGAAGCGTTGCGTTCCGCCCCTCTATCATCCGGATCAGCGCCCGCGCCTCGGCCCGTCCCTTGCCCCGGCCTTCGGCGACCGAGACCGAGGGCAGCGCCGAGCGGTTCAGCGAGACGATCCAGCCCGCCGCGCCCTTCTCGGCGATCAGGTCGGGCTCGCGCACCGGGGCGGCATTGACCTCGAACCCGGCGCCCGGTTTCGGGTCATAGCTGCGCAGCCGCCCGAAGGCCTGGCGCAGGTCCGTCAAATCCAGCCCCGCCTCGCGCGCGATGCGGTCGATCTCGCCTTTGGCCAGCAGGTCGAGCCGGGACAGAAGTGCCGCCATGGGCGCGTCGAGTTCCCCCGCCTCTTCGGCTTGCAGCCGCAGGCATTCGGCGAGGTTGCGGGCGAAAAGCCCGGTCGGCTCGGCCCGCTGTTGCAGACGGCTGAGCACGCTTTCCACCGCCGGAACCCCGACCCCCAGTTGCCCCGCAATCGCCGGCAGGGCGCGGCCGATCCAGCCCGAGGGTTCCAGCGCCTCGGCCAGTGCCATGGCGATGCGGGCCTCGGCCTGGGCCAGCCGCAGCGCCTCGATCATGCCAAGCACATGCGAGACAAGGCTCGGCCCCGCGGCTTCCTGCTCGGGCCGGTCGTCCGAGCCGAAGGCCGATTTCCAGCGCGGCAGCCATTCCTGCACCTGCGGCCGGGTCAGGATGATCTGCGGATTCTCCACTGCCGCTTCCTCGAGATAGCGGCTGAGCCCGGCAGCATCGGCGCGCAGGATGCGGATCGAGGTCGCAAGCCCGGTGGTCAGCGCCATGCGCTGCGTCTGATGCACCGAGATGCGGTTGCGGGACTTCATGTGTGGATGGTTTCCACGGACAGCGCGCTGCCGCAAGGGCCTGGGTTGCGCGCTGCTGAGCCCGCACCACCGCAGATGACAAGTGCGTGAGAGCACAACCGTCCGGCTATCGTGACGGAATGCCCCGCCTATAGTGGCCAAGGTAAAGCCAGCGAGGGAGCCAGTACATGAAGTTTGCCAAAGCCTTGATCATCGGTGCCACCCTGTCCGCAGGGGCCGCTTTCGCCGAGGAAGAACGCACGGACCCGAACGCCATCGCGCGCGAGGAGCTGATGGAAACCATCGGCAAGAACGTCGGCATCATCGGCGACATGGCAGGTGGCAAGACCGCCTTCGACGCCGCCGCTGCCGAAGGCGCCAAGGCCGCGCTGGTCGAGGCGACGGGCAAGATCGAGGCCACCTTCAAGGACCAGGGCGCGGCGGACCCGGCCTCGGAAGCCAAGCCGGAGATCTGGGCAAACTGGGACGATTTCCTGAAGAAGGCCAAGGCCGCGAACGATGCCGCGGGCGCGCTGGACGTCGCTTCGGTGGATACGATCAAGGCGGGGATGGGGGCGCTCGGCGGGGCCTGCAAGGACTGCCACACCACCTATCGCATCATGAAGGAATAACGCAGACCCCCGGTGATGCAGCGTCCCGACCGAAAGGCCGGGACGCTTTTCCTGCGGCTTTATCCACACCAGATGCCGGTGATCCGGCCTTGCGCATCGAGGTCGATGTTCAGGCGTGAGGCGCTGTAGTCCTCGGTCACGGCCATGCCCGGCGTGATCACGCGGGTACCGGTCGGCAGGGTCATTGCCGCCAGCACGCCCCGATCCTGGCCGAGGAGGTCCTGCATCCCTGCCGCACCGCAGGCGTCGGGACCTGGCTGGTCCACGCAGGCGGCCAGCACCAGACACAGGACCCCGGCCAGCGCCCCGCGATCAGCCACAGGTCACGCGCTCGATCACGTCGCGGCGGTCAAGCCAGAAGTTCAGCCGCTGGGCGCTGTAGTCCATCGTCACCGCCATGCCGTGCTGGATCACCCGCACGTCCTGGCTGAAGCGCATTCCGTCCAGCACCACGCCGGGGCGACCGACCAGGTATTGCAGTTCGTCCGCGCCGCAGCTGGCCAGCGGGTCGGGGGGCGGCATCGGCACCGGCTCCATCACGCAGGCCGACAGCAGCAGGGGGGTGCAGACAAGCAGGGGAAAGGCGTGTTTCATGGGTCGCATCCTTCATGCTTCGGAGTCGAATCCGTCATTGCTTTACGCCCCAGTTTGGCACAGGTTCCGAAAAATTCTTCAAGGGAGGGAAACCCCATGCGCACCCGTGCCGCCGTTGCCGTCGCCGCAGGCAAGCCATTGCAGGTGATGGAGGTCAACCTCGACGACCCCAAGGAAGGCGAGGTCCTGATCGAGATCAAGGCCACCGGCATCTGCCATACCGACGAATTCACCCTTTCGGGTGCCGACCCGGAAGGCATCTTCCCCTCGATCCTGGGGCATGAAGGCGCGGGGGTGGTGGTGAAATGCGGCCCCGGCGTGAAGACGCTGAAACCGGGCGACCATGTGATCCCGCTCTACACGCCGGAATGCCGGGAATGCCCGTCCTGCCTTTCGCGCAAGACCAACCTCTGCACCGCGATCCGGGACACGCAGGGCAAGGGGCTGATGCCGGACGGGACGACGCGGTTCTCGATGCTGGATGGCACGCCGATCTATCACTACATGGGCTGCTCGACCTTCGCGAACCACACCGTCCTGCCCGAGATCGCGCTGGCCAAGGTCCGCGACGACGCGCCGTTCGACAAGATCTGCTACATCGGCTGCGGTGTCACCACCGGGGTCGGCGCGGTGCTGAACACCGCCAAGGTGGAACAGGGCGCGACGGCGGCTGTGTTCGGGCTGGGCGGGATCGGGCTGAACGTGATCCAGGGGCTGAAGCTGGCGGGCGCGGACAAGATCATCGGCGTCGACATCAACGACGACAAGGAGGAATGGGGCCGCAAGTTCGGGATGACCCATTTCGTCAACCCGACCAAGATCGAGGGCGACGTGGTGGCCCATATCGTCGGCATGACGAAGACGCCCTTCGACAAGATCGGCGGGGTGGACTATTCGTTCGACTGCACCGGCAACGTCAAGGTGATGCGGGCGGCGCTGGAATGCACCCATCGTGGCTGGGGCCAGTCGATCGTGATCGGCGTTGCGCCCGCCGGGGCCACGATCGAGACGCGGCCCTTCCAGCTGGTCACGGGCCGGGTGTGGAAAGGCACCGCCTTCGGCGGCGCGCGCGGCCGGACCGACGTGCCGAAGATCGTCGACTGGTACATGGACGGCAAGATCGAGATCGACTCGATGATCACCCACATCCTGAAGCTGGAAGACATCAACAAGGGCTTCGACCTGATGCACGAGGGCAAGTCGATCCGGGCCGTGGTGGTGTACTAGGCTTGACGGGAGAAAGCCTTCAACCTATCTAGCTAGCTATCTGGCTAGATAGGTGTGCTCATGTGGACTTTGCAGGACGCCAAGAATCGCTTTTCCGAAGTGGTCGAAGCCGCGCTTGGCGGAAGACCGCAGGAAGTGACCCGGCGCGGAAAGCCTGCCGTCGTCGTGCTGTCGGCCAGCGACTACGCGCGTCTCGTCTCGGAGGCGGGCCAACATCGGGGCCGGTTTGCCGACCACCTGCTTGCCTTTCCCGGCGGGGAAATCGACAGGGCCGGGGCACTGCCACGCGACGTTTCCTTCTGATGTTCCTCCTCGACACCAACGTCCTGTCGGCGCTGCGCCGCCCCGACCGCGCACCGCATGTCACCCGCTGGCTGGCCGACAAGCCGGACGATGCACTGTTTCTCAGCGTCATCACCCTTGGCGAAATCGAACGAGGCATCGCCCAGCAGTCCCGTCGCGACCCGGTCTTCGCCGGCGAGCTTCGCGCCTGGCTCGACCGCACCACCCGGCTTTTCGCCGACCGCATCCTGCCCTTCGACGCCCCGGCCGCCCGCATCTGGGGTCAGCTTTCCGCCCGCATCGGCAATACCGGCGCCGATCTCCAGATCGCCGCCATCGCTCTCGCGCTGGACGCGACGGTCGTCACCGGTGACCGCGCCTTCCTCGCCACCGGAGCCAAGGTGCAATCACCTTTCCCCGAACCGCTGGTCTGACCCATGTCCTCCACCCCTGCCCTCCGCGCGCTGGCTGGCCTCGGGATCGAGGTCACGCTGCACCCCTACGCCTATGATCCGAAGGCCGAGGCGACGGGCCTGCAGGCGGCAGAGGCGCTGGGGATCGACCCTGCCGTCATGCTCAAGACCCTGATGGTCGAGATCGACGGCAAGCCCGCCTGCTGCGTCATCCCCTCGGACCGGCAGCTTTCCATGAAGCGCGTTGCCACGGCCTTTGGCGGCAAGTCCGCCGCGATGATGCCCGCGCCGAAGGCCGAGAAGCTGACCGGCTATCATGTCGGCGGCATCTCTCCCTTCGGGCAGAAGCGGGCTGTTCCCACGGCTATCGAGGGCACAGCCTGCACCGCCGCGCGTGTCTGGATCAACGCGGGCCAGCGCGGGCTCCTGCTGTCGCTCACGCCCGAGGCTGCGCTCCGGGCACTTTCCGCGCAGGCCCTGCCGCTGATCGCCTGACGCTTTCCGCTTCCCCCGCCGACCCGGTTCGGCGACAAAGGGAGCACCCCAAGGAGGCCCCGATGCCCGCCGATCCCCGCCTTGCCGTCCTGATCGACGCCGACAACATTCCCGCCCGCCACATCGAGGCCGTGCTCGACGAACTCGCCGCCTATGGCGAACCCTCGGTCCGTCGCGTCTATGGCGACTGGTCCTCCTCCGCACTGGCGCAATGGAAGGAAAAGGCCCGCAGCCTTGGCCTTGTCATGCACCAGCAATCCGCGAACACCAGGGGCAAGAACGCCTCCGACATCGGCCTTGTCATCGATGCGATGGACATATTGCACGCGGGCAAGGTCGACGGCTTCGTTCTGGTGTCGTCGGACAGCGATTTCACCCGGCTTGCCAGCCGCATCCGCGAGGACGGGCTCCAGGTCATAGGGGTGGGCGAGAAGAAGACCCCCGAAAGCCTGCGCAATGTCTGCAACCGCTTCATCTTCCTTGAAAACCTCTCGGCGTCCCCGGAACCCGCGGCCGATGCCCCGGCACCGGCCAGGCCAAGCCGGGCCGAGAAAGACGCGCCCTCGAAAGCCATCCCGCTGATCCTTGCGGCGATGAAGAAGATCGGCGTCGAGGAGGACAGCTATTCTCTCGGCCAGCTCGGCAACGTCCTTGTGCAGCTCTATCCCGACTTCGATCCCCGCAGCTACGGCAGCGCGAAACTCTCCGATCTCCTGAAACGCACCGGGCGCTTCGACGTGACCAAGGGTGAAGGCAATCACCTGATGGTCCGCGACAAGGCCTGACCCCGAGGCCTGACCCCTGGGCCCGATCCGGGGCCTGAGCCTCAGAAGATCGTTGCCAGCCAGTCGGCGAAGGCCTCCACCGCCGGGCGACGCGGGCCACTTGGCAGCACCGCCGCATAGGTCACTTCCGGCAGATCGGCCAGCGGCAGGCGCACCAGGCGCCCGGCCTCCAGATCCGCCCGGCAGATGATCTCGGTCGCCAGCATCGCGCCCAGGCCCTGCCGGCAGGCCGACATCTCCAGATGCGGACTGCCCACCTGCACCCGGTTCAGCCGCGCGGGGTCGATCCCCGTCGCGCCAAGCTGCTCGTTGTCCCAGGGGCTGTCCTCCCCCACGATCCAGGGCAGGGCCTGCAAGTCCATCCGTCGGCCCGCGATCAGCGATGGTGCACAGACCGCCAGCAGCGGAATGCGGGCCAGTGGCCTGATCTCTTCGCCCTGCGGTTCGGTCCAGCCGTCCGACAAGGCCCGGATCGCCATGTCGAAACCATCCCTGGCCAGCTCGACCTTCGACGGAGTGGGCGACAGCGCCACTTCGACCCCGGGATGTTTCGCCCAGAAGTCCGGCAGACGCGGCATGACATGGGTTTCCGCGATGAAGGTCGTCGTGGTGACCCGCACCACCCGCCGCGCCTCGGCCTCGCGCAGGGCGGTGATGCCGGCCGCCACCGTGCCGAACCCCTCGTCCAGCGCGCGGGCGAGCCTTTCACCTGCCTCGGTCAGGCTGACCGTCCGTCCCGTCCGCCTCACGAGCGGCATGCCCAGATCCGCCTCCAACCCGCGCACCGCCTGCGTCACCGCGGCATGGGTGACGTTCAGCACCCGCCCCGCCCCGGCGAAGCTGCCGCTGCGCGCCGTGGCGTCAAAGGCCCGCAACGCGGACAGGGAGGGGAGATCACGCCAGCGCGACACGTAACTTCAACTTTCTTCCCAAGGAAATTGCTGAGTCGAGATATCGCAGGATTTGTGGCAATGACAAAGGGCAATCGAATTCTGGAACGAAAGCCATGAACGGCGTCAACCTCGACCTTCTCCGCATCGCCCCGCGCTCCGCCCACGCGCAACATCTGGCAGAACATCTGGCCGTCCTCCGCGCAGATCGTCGCCAGCGCTGGACCGCAGCCATTGCCCGACTGACGGCCTGGGCCTCGCTGAAACCGCATGTCGCCGCGCAGGCCCCCTGCCGCTGAGGCTATTCGACCTCGACCGTGACCCAGGTCTCGAAGCAGACACCATTCGCGAGCGCCATCACGCCAATCGTCGCCCGACCGCCAAGGCCGCGCTCGCGCCCGAAGACCTCGACGAACAGGTCCGACAGACCCGAGGAGACCTTGTTCACCTCCTCGAACTCCGGCGCGCAGACGACGAAGTTGAGGCTGCGGACAATCCCCTTCACGCGGTCGAGCGACCCCACCGCCTGCCGGATGCCGCCCAGAACGTTCACCCCGGTCCGCCGCGCCGCCTGATAGCCCTGGTCCACCGTCACATCGGCGCCGAGGCGGCCCCTTTGGGTGATCTCGGTGCCCCTTTGCGCGACATGGCCCGACAGGAACAGCAGGCTGCCGACCCGATGATAGGGTTTCATCGTGCCGTAACCCGCGCCGTAATAGCCGTCACGGTCGAAGTCGGGGATGTCGAGGCCCATCTCGATGGCCAGTTTCTCGGGTGATGTCATGTCGGTCTCCTTCCCTGTCATCCTGCCCCGGCCCGCCGATTCGCCGCCATGATTAATCGGTTGCAGGACGTGCGTGCATATCGACGGAATGTAGACGCGATGGGGACGGAAGGAAGACGCCCGGATCGCTGCCGATCCGTCCAATTAATCCAGCGTTCGTCGTGGCTTGCCCGATGCGTGCGGCGCTGAACCGCCCCTCTCTCGAAATCCGCATTCATTTGTCGCGGCTCCCTCCCTACCTTGGCCGGAAAGGAGCTTCCCATGACCCCCATCTCTCTCGGCCTCGACACGTTCGGCGACGTCTCGGTCGGTCCTGACGGCCAGCCGCAAAGCATGGACCGCGTGCTGCGCGAAGTCCTGGACCAGGCCACGCTCGCCGATGAAATCGGCATTGATTTCATTGGCCTTGGCGAACACCACCGCCCCGATTTCGCGATTTCCTCACCCGAGATCGTGCTGGCCGCCATCGCCGGGCGCACCAGCCGGATCAAGCTCGGCACCGCCGTCACGGTGCTGTCGACCGACGACCCGGTCCGCGTCTTCCAGCGGTTTTCCACGCTCAACGCCCTGTCGAACGGCCGGGCGGAGCCGATCCTCGGGCGCGGGTCGTTTACCGAAAGCTATCCGCTCTTCGGGCATGACCTGCACGACTACGACCAGCTCTTCGAGGAGCGCCTTGACCTCTTCGCCAAGCTCCTGCGCGAGCCGCGCGTGACTTGGTCGGGCGAAACCCGTAGCGCCTTGAAAGACCAGCAGGTTTTCCCGCCGCTGGGCCAGCCGATGACGGTCTGGGTTGGCGTCGGCGGCAGCCCTGAAAGCGTGGTGCGGGTGGTGCGGCAGGACCTGCAACTGATGCTGGCGATCATCGGCGGCGATGCGGCGCGCTTTGCGCCTTATGTCGACCTCTACCAGCGCGCCTGCGCCCAGTTGGAGAAACCCGTGCGGCCCATCGGCGTCCACTCGCCCGGTTTCGTTGCGGAAACGGATGAAATCGCGCAGGAAAAGCTTTGGCCGCATTATGCCGAGATGTTCGGTCGCATCGGCAAGGAACGGGGCTGGCCGCCGGTGACGAAGGACCGCTACCTGGGCGAAGTTCACCACGGCGCGCTGTATGTGGGCTCGCCCGAGACGGTGGCGCGGAAGATCGCGAAGACCGTGAAGACGCTGGGAATCCAGCGGTTCGACATGAAATACTCCACCGGTCCCGTCCCGCATGCCGACCTGATGGACTGCATCCGGCTTTATGGCGAGAAGGTCATCCCGATGGTGCAGGACATGCTGGCCGACAAGGCGGCCTAGGCCCCAAGATGTTGGCGGCCCCGCCTGGCTGCCAACATCATCTGGCGGTGCCTTTCCCGGAACCGCGCCCGGTCGGCGGTCGAGTATTCCTCGACGCAGGCCGGGCAGCAGACCCCTTCCTCATACTCCGGTGCGGCCTGATCCGCCTCTGTCACCGGCCTCCGGCAGGCGCCGCAGACCTTCAGGCCCCCCGGCACCAGCCCGTGCCCGACCGACACCCGGTCGTCGAAGAGGAAGCACTGGCCCAGCCACAGGCTCTCCGCCTCCGGGACCTCTTCCAGGTACTTCAGGATGCCGCCCTTCAGGTGGTAGACCTGATTGACCCCTTGCCCCAGAAGGTAGTTCGTCGACTTCTCGCAACGGATGCCCCCGGTGCAGAACATCGCGATCCGCTTGCCCGCGAAGCGGTCGCGGTTCGCCTGCCACCAATCGGGAAACTCGCCAAAGGCTCGCGTATCGGGGTCCACCGCCCCCCGGAACGTGCCGATGGCCACCTCGTAGTCGTTCCGCGTGTCGATCAGCACGGTATCGGGGTCCGAGATCAGCGCGTTCCAGTCGGCAGGCGCGACATAGTTCCCGACTCGGGCAAGGGGGTCCACGCCGGGCTGCCCCATGGTCACGATCTCGCGCTTCAGCTTCACCTTCATCCGCCCGAATGGCATTGCCTCGGCAAAACTTTCCTTCCACTCCAACCCTTCACAGCCCGGCAGGGCGCGGATCGCGGCCAAGGCGGCGTCGATCCCTTCGCGGGTCCCGGCAATGGTGCCGTTGATCCCCTCTGGCGCCAGCAGCAGCGACCCCCTCACGCCATGCGTCTCGCAAACCTCCAGGAGCCCCGGTTTCAGGGCAGCGGGATCGGGGAAGCGGGTGAAGTGATACAGCGCAGCGACGGTCAGCATGGCCCCCCTTTGCGCCCAACCTCCCGGAATTTCAAGCGCTTCGCTTGACGCACCCCGCCCCCGGACCTAACCAAGGAGGGATGATCCGGGGGAGGCCGCCATGAGAGCCGCGAACGAAGCGCTGATCGTGATCGACGTGCAGAACGACTTCTGCCCCGGCGGCGCCCTGGCCGTGGCGGGGGGCGATGAAATCATCAGTCGGATCAATGGGTTGATGACGGAGTTCCCGACCGTTGTGCTGACACAGGATTGGCATCCGGCCGACCACACCTCCTTTGCCGACAACCATCCGGGGGCCGAGCCCTTCAGCCTGATCGACATGCCCTACGGGCCGCAGGTGCTGTGGCCCACCCATTGCGTGCAGGGTACGGAAGGGGCCGAGATCCACTGGACTTTGCGCACCGATCCCGCGCAACTGATTGTCCGCAAAGGCTTTCGCGCCGGGATCGACAGCTATTCCGCGTTCTTCGAGAACGACCACAGCACGCCCACCGGGCTGGAAGGCTATCTGAGGAGCCGGGGGGTGACGGCGCTCACGCTGGTCGGCCTCGCCACCGATTACTGCGTCGCCTATTCCGCGCTGGACGCGGCGCGACTGGGATTCAAGGCGACCGTGCTGGAAGGCGCGACCCGGGCCATCGACCTGAACGGCAGCCTGGCCGAAGCGCGGGACAAGATGCGCGCGGCCGGCGTCGCGCTGGAGGCATAGATGGTGGATATCGCGACGCGGGTCTGGGACCACAAGTGGAAGATCGACCCGATCGTGCGGTCGCTGATCGACACCGACTTCTACAAGCTGTTGATGTGCCAATCGATTTTCCGAAACAAGCCGGACACCAACGTGGTGTTCTCGCTCATCAACCGCTCGACCAAGGTGCGCCTCGCCGACCTGATCGACGAGGGCGAGTTGCGCGAGCAGCTTGACCATGTGCGCACCGTCTCATTGACGCGGGGGGAAAGCACCTGGCTGCGGGGGAACACCTTCTATGGCAAGCGGCAGATGTTCCGCCCTGATTTCATGGAATGGTTCGAGGGGTTGCGCCTGCCCGCCTATCACCTGGAAAAGCGCGACGGGCAGTTCGAGCTGACCTTCGAGGGGCGCTGGCCCGAGGTCATGCTGTGGGAAATCCCGGCGCTGGCGGTGCTGATGGAGCTGCGCAGCCGCGCCGTGCTGAACGACATGGGCAAGTTCGAGCTGCAGGTGCTTTATGCCCGCGCGATGACCCGGCTTTGGGAGAAGATCGAGCGGCTGAAGAAGATCGACGGGCTGAAGATCGCCGATTTCGGAACCCGACGACGGCACGGGTTCCTGTGGCAGGACTGGTGTGTGCAGGCGATGCAGGAGGGGCTGGGATCGAAGTTCACCGGCACCTCGAACTGCCGCATCGCCATGCGCCGCGATATCGAGGCCATCGGGACCAATGCGCATGAATTGCCGATGGTTTACAGTGCCCTGGCCAATTCAGATGAGGAGCTGCGCCAGGCCCCGTATCGCGTTCTGGCCGACTGGCAGGAAGAGCATGAGGGCAACCTGCGGATCATCCTGCCCGACACCTATGGCACCGAGGGCTTCCTGAAGAACGCGCCTGACTGGCTGGCGGGCTGGACCGGCATCCGCATCGATTCCGGCGATCCGGCGAAGGGGGCGGAGATCGCGATCCGCTGGTGGCAGGAGCGCGGCGAGGATCCGCGGCAGAAGCTGGTCATCTTCTCGGACGGGCTGGACGTCGATACCATCGAACAGCTCTACGCGCAGTTCCACGGACGGGTGAAGGTCTCCTTCGGCTGGGGCACCATGCTGACCAACGACTTTCGCGGGCTGGTCGCAGGCGATGCGCTGGCGCCGTTCAGCCTGGTCTGCAAGGCGCTGTCGGCGAACGGTCGGCCCACGGTGAAACTGTCGGACAACCCGGCCAAGGCCATGGGCCCGAAGGACGAGATCGAACGCTACAAACGCGTCTTCGGTGTGGGCCAGCAGGAGGCGCAGGAAGTGCTGGTCTGACCGACGTCAGGTGCCGATGAACAACTCGCCGATCCCGTAGAACACCGCGCCCATGATTGCGGCGGCGGGAATGGTGATGACCCAGGCCCAGACGATACGGCTCGCCAACCCCCAGCGCACGGCATGGACCCTGCGGGCGGCACCCACGCCGACGATGGAGGAGGTGATCGTGTGGGTGGTCGAGACCGGGATGCCCATATAGGTCGCCGCGAACAGGGTCAACGCCCCGGCGCTTTCGGCGCAGGCACCCTGCATCGGGGTCAGCCGGGTGATCTTCGACCCCATCGTATGCACGATGCGCCAGCCGCCCAGCATGGTGCCGATGCCCATGATGGTGAAGCAGGACAGGACGACCCAGGCCGGGACGGTGAATTCCGTGTAGTAGCCGTTGGCGTAGAGGAGCACGGCGATGATCCCGGCGGTCTTCTGCGCGTCGTTCGAGCCGTGGCCGATGGAATAGAGCGCCGAGGTCAGAAGCTGGAGCTTGCGGAAGATGCCGTCGGTGCGGGCCGGATTGGCGCGGACGAAAAGCCAGCTGATCAGCACCACCAGAAGGATGCCGAGGACGAAGCCCGTCACCGGCGACAGCACGATGGCGACCAGCGTCTTCGACAGACCCGCCCACTGGATCGCCGGGAAGCCCGCCTTGGCGACGCCTGCCCCGATGATGCCGCCGACCAGAGCATGCGAGGAGGATGAGGGGATCCCCAGCCGCCAGGTGATGACGTTCCAGACAATCGCGCCCATCAGCGCGCCGAAGATCACCGCGTTCGTGACCATGTCAGGGTCGATCAGCCCCTTGCCGATGGTCGAGGCGACCTTGGCCTCGAAGCCGAAATGGTGGCCGATGAAATAGGCGGCGAAGTTGAAGAAGGCGGCCCAGAGGACCGCCAGGAAGGGCGACAATACCCGCGTCGAAACGATGGTGGCGATGGAGTTCGCCGCATCGTGCATCCCGTTCAGAAGGTCGAACAGGAAGGCGATGCCGATCAGGAAGACCAGCAGGAAGGTGACGGAACCGGCGTCCATGGCGCGCCCTATACGTGCTCGATGACAATGTCGCTCATGACGTGAGCCACGTCCTCGAAGCGGTCGCAGACCTTTTCCAGCCGGTCGAAAAGCTCGGCCCCGATCACGAAGTCCAGCGCCTGATCCTTCGGGGTGGCCTTGAACAGCTCTTTCAGCCCCGTGTCATACATCTGGTCCGACTGTTCCTCGATCCGGCTGATCTCGCCGACCATCTGGTGCAACTGGCTGGAATGCGCGCCGATGTTGCGCATCAGCGGCAGGGCGTCGGCAACGATATTGGCCAAGAGGATGATCCGGTCGCCCATCGCCCGCATGTTGGGCTGGAAGGCGGCCACGTCATACAGCATCACCGTCTTGCCCGTCTTGTTCATCTGGTCGATGGCATCGTCCAGCGAGGTCGACAGCGCCTTGATGTCGGACCGGTCGAAGGGGGTGATGAAGCTGCGGCGGATCGACTGCATCACCTCGTAGCTGATCTGGTCGGCCTCTTCCTCCTGCGTGGAGAGGCGCGTGCACTTGTCCGCCGTATCGGGGCCGCCGTCCAGGATGGCCCGCAGGGTCTGCGCCGCCTCTTGCGCCTTGTGGGCCTGGGCCTCGAACAGGTCGAAGAAATTGTCCGACCGCGGCATGATGGCCTTGATGAGCTTGAACATGGCGACTCTCCGGGCGTGGGCCTGCGTTCCGGCGCTCCGACTAGCCGTTCACAAAAGTTTCCGCAATCCGTTACATGAGTGTCACACGGGTCCGAGGACCTGTTCCGCGACCATGACCGCCCGCGCAAGGTGACTTTTGTGGATAGGGTCATCGGGCTGGAGGCGCGGCATGGTCCAGCCGACCGAGGCGAGCGTGCGGGCAAGGGTGAACGTCCGGACCATCGCTTCGTCGGTCGTGCCGTAGCCCGCCATCAGCGCCTCGCGCAACTGCGGCTGCTGCGGGTGGAAGACCGTTTGCACCAGAGCGGTGCCGAGGTCGTATAGCCGGAAGCCGAAGCCTGAATCGTCAAAGTCGATCAGCGATACCGAACGGCCGTTCACCAGCACATTCTCGCGCAGCACGTCGGCATGGATCAGGCCGAGCTCGCCCGACAGTCGCTCGCGCAGGGCGTCGCGGGCGCGGATCAGCACCCCGCGCTGATCCGGGGTGGCGGCGGGATGGTCCCAGAAGCGGCCCCAGAACGGGGTTTCGCCGACAAGGCCATCGAGGTCCCAGAGGGGGCGGGTGAAGCCTTCGGGCAGGGTCATCCAATCCGTCGCCCGGTGCACGCGGGCCAGCAGCGCGCCGAGGCTGTGGTAGAGGTCCAGCACCTGCGGCAACGGGCGGCTGAAAGGCTTCGCCGCCTCGCCCAGGGCCTCGCCCTCGATCCAGGCGATGACCGACGCATGGCGGCCATCCGGCAGGCTGACGAGGAGCTGTCCGTCGCGGGCCGGCAGGGCCGCGGGGACGGGCAGGCCCGCGCGGGCCAGTTCGGCGCACCACCAAAGCTCGGACCGGATGGCGGCGGGCGACTGGTAGCCCGCGCGGTGCAGGCGCAGCGCGGCGCGGTCGCCCGAGGGCAGGACGCATTCACAGACGTGGTTCTCGCGGTCGCGCAGGGTGCGGAGGATGCGGGCGCCCCAGGCCTCTGCTGCGATTTCGGCTGCGGTCATTCCTCGTCCCCCACCTTGCCGCGCAGGGCCTTGACCTCGCCGCGCTGGGTCTTGGCCGCGATGCGACGGCGCTGGCTGCCGAGCGTTGGCTTGGTGGCGATCCGCCGCTTCGGCGCGACCAGTGCGGCACGGATCATCTCCACCAGCCGCTCCCGTGCGATGTCGCGATTGCGGGCCTGGCTGCGGGTTTCATCGACCTGGATCACGATGGCGCCTTCGGTGGTCCAGCGCCGCCCGGCCAGCTTCCTCAGCCGCGCCTTCACGCCGGGCGCCAGATGCGGCGACCGCTCCGCCTCGAAGCGCAGTTCGACGGCGGTCGAGACCTTGTTGACGTTCTGGCCGCCGGGGCCGGAGGCCCGCATGAAGCTTTCGGTGAGTTCCCATTCGGCGATGGTAAGGGTTTCGGTGACGTGCAGCATGGGTCAGGTCTTGGTTGCGGGGCGCGGGCACAATTCTTCTGCGAAGAATTGCGGGCCGGAATTCTTCGCAGAAGAATTTTGTATCGGCCAGGAGAAATAGAGAAAGGGTTGCCCTGCTCAGGCAACCCTTTCCGAGATCCAAGGAGATGGGCCAGTTAGGCATCCAAATCCAATCGGTGGTTTATTTCCCAGGGGCTGCCCTTAGAAAATACGCCCTCCGACTGTCCCGACACCTCTCTCCAATATCACTCTAGACACTGGATCACCTCCTTTCAAATGGTTGCCGATAGGGGGAGGGTGACACAGATTTTGTGTTTGTCAAAACAAATCACGCAACCCTTGTGGCGAGCTTTGCCAGTGCCAATCGAAATGGCAACAATGCCACCCCGGCAAGCAGAAGCTTCACCAGCCAGTCACCAACCGCCAGCGAAACCCAGAACGGCGCCTCGGGACCAATGCCGAGAAGCGGGGCGGGTTGCGTCGCCCAGGACACGTCGACGCCGGGTTCCAGGAAGGTGAACGCCGCCGAGAAGGCGATGGTGAAGAAGATCGCCGTGTCGAGGGTGGAGGAGATCACCGGCGAGATCAGCGGCGCCTTCCACCACAGGCCCCGGCGGAAGCGGTTGAAGATGGTGATGTCCAGAAGCTGCGCCGACAGGAATGCCGCGCCAGAGCCGAGGGCGATGCGGAAGGTGACAAGCGGGCCGAACTCGCCCTGCACCTGCGTGCCGATGAAGGAGCAGACGATCCCGGTGACGAACCCCACAAGCACCACCTTGCGGGCGGCGGCGGAGCCTTCGAAGCGGTTGACGATCTCGTTCACCAGGAAAGCGAAAGGATAGGTGAAGGCCCCCCAGGTCAGAAAAGCCCCGAGCGGGTATTGGACAAGGATGTTGGAGGCGACGACGATGATCGCCATGGCGATGACGCCGGGCAGAAAGATGCGCATGTGCTGTTCCGTTTTGGCAAGGTCGCGGAGACTTGGCCCCCACCATCGGGGCGGGAGCGGGCGCGATCTATGCCGACGGAAGGCCCAAGTCAACCTAATCCGAGGCCAGCACGCCTTTGCACTGCTTGGGCAGGTCGGCCATGGTGAATTCGCGCGGCCCTTTCTTCTTCGGCGCATCCTCGTCCTTCGGCTTCTTCGGGTCGGCCTTGGGCGGGTTCAGGTAATCCGTCACCCACCACATCAGCGTCTCGTCACAGCCGTCGCCGCCTTTCGACAGCTCGGCGACCGTCGGGCTTTGGGTTTCACACAGCCGCGCGCCCTTGGGGCATTTCAGCCGGACGTGGAAATGGGTGTCATGCCCGGCGATGGGCCTGATCTTCTGCAGCCATTTCTTGTCGCGGGCCTTGGCGGTGCGGCACATCTCGATCTTGACCGCCGCGGCCACGAAGATGCGGTCGACGCGCGGGTCGAGCGCGGCCTGCTTCAGCAGCTCGCGGTGGACCTTTGTCCAGTTCTCCGTCACCGAGCGCTGGTCCGCCGACCGCACCGGGATCGAGCTGATCGCCTCGCGTTCCGCTTCGGTCAGGGTCAGGCTGCGCGGCGGCAGCATCCAGATATCGGCGTCGAGCCCGATCTGGTGGCTGGCGTGACCGCTGGTCATCGGCCCGCCGCGCGGCTGGCTGATGTCGCCGATGTAGAGGCCCTTGCCGAAGCCGATCTCGCGCGCCGTGGCCGAAAGGTCCATCAGGAACTGGATCATCACCGGCTGGCCGAAGTTGCGGTGCCGCGAAAGCCGCATCGCCTGCCAGGTCGGCCCCGTTTCCGGCAGCTCCACCAGCCCGGCCCCGCAACCCTTGGCGTAGGAACCGATGGGCATCGCATCCTGCGCCGAAGGGGCCGCCATCGCGCCGAAAAGCTTGTTGGCCAGCTTCTCGGCCTGGGCGGGGGCGGGGGACAGGAGGGCCGCGCACAACAGCGCGCTGGCGAGGAAACGGGGGATCATCTCGGCTGCTCACCTTTGGGATTGACCCAAACTAGCAGGATCAGGCCGAGGAGAAACAGCAGGATCAGCGGCGAAAAGCCGATGCGCTGCGATCCGCTGATCCCTGTAACAATCGCGATCAGCGCCGGCGCGATGAAGCTTGCCACCTTGCCCGACAGGGCGAACAGGCCGAAGGCCTCGGTCGCGCGCTCGGGCGTCGTGTGGCGCACCATCATCGTGCGGCTTGCCGCCTGCACCGTGCCGCCCGCCGCCCCGATCAGTGCACCGCAGAAGAAGAGGATGTCGTCCGAGGCCTTGCTGGCCGGGTCAAGCGCGATGCCCCAGACCTGTTCGCGCGTCATGCCGACCAGCACCGCGCAGACGAGGATCAGCACCAGGATGCTGACGGCGATCACCGGCCTTGGACCGAAGGCACGGTCCAGCTTGCCGCCGATCCACGAGGCGAGGACGGCCGCCGCGGCACCGACGATCCCGAAGATGCCGATCTGCCCGATGCTCCACCCCAGTACGCCCTTCGCGTAGACGCCGCCAAAGGCATAAAGCGCGTTCAGCGCGTCGCGATACAGCAGCGACGACACCAGATAGGCCTTGAGGCTGTTGCGGAATCGCAGCGAGGCCAACATCTCCCTGACCTGCCCGATGGCCCGGCCAAGGCCGATATGCGCCGCCGTCGTGCGCGGCTCTTTCACCCAGAGGAAGAACGGCACCATGAACAGGATATACCAGACGGCGGTGAAGGGGCCGACGATCCGGGTGCCGACCTGGGTCTCGGCATCCTCGCCCAGAAGGGGGGGCAGGCCCAGATAGGTCAGGCCATCTTCGGGTTTCGAGACGAAGAATCCCAGCATGATAACCAAAGCGACCAGCCCGCCAAGATAGCCGAAGGCAAATCCCGAGCCGGAGATCGCCCCAAGCTCGTCATGCGCCGACAGGCTGGGCATCAGGGCATTGGTGAAGATCGTGGCGAACTCCATCCCGATGAAACCGAGGCCGAAGAAAAAAACCGCCCAGTAAAGCACGTCGATCCCGCCGCCGGGCGCGACCCACCAAAGCGCCCAGGACCCCACCACATAGAAGGCGGAAAAGAACCAGACCCAGACCAGCCGCCGCCCGGTGCTGTCGGCCATGGCGCCCAGG
This sequence comes from Tabrizicola sp., assembly GCF_016793705.1. Lineage (GTDB taxonomy): Bacteria > Pseudomonadota > Alphaproteobacteria > Rhodobacterales > Rhodobacteraceae > Tabrizicola. The sequence continues at coordinate 217,223 of NZ_JAEULO010000068.1, read as the reverse complement.
ATCGGCGCAAAGATGGCGATCAGCACGGAACTCGCGGCGATCCCCCAGCCCCAGAAGCCCTGCGCCGCGGCTGCGGCCGCGTCGGGGTCAAGACCTTCGCCCATGTAGTAGCCGATGGCGATTTCCGTGAAATAGGGACCGAAGATGAAGGTGAGAAGCAGCGTGTTGTAGGGCTGGCTGGCCCAGTCGAAGAAATACCAGCCCCAGATCCGCTGCCGCGCGCTTGCCATTCCCGCCCCCTGTTTTCCGCGAAGTGAAGCCGGAAAAGCGGGGCGGCGCAAGGGAAGGCTATGCGGGGCGCCTTCGCCCGCCGATCAGCGCTGCGGCGGCCAGGGCCGGGTCGCATCCGCGACGATCCAGGCCTTGACCCAGTCTGGCAACTCGGGGCTGGTTGTCGAAACCCCCGCCGCCTTCGCCAGTTCCGAGGGCGGTACGATCCCTGCCTTCGACACCATGGCCGAGCGGATCAGCGCCTGCGAGGTGCAGTCATCGCCCTTCCACATTGATTGTTCCATGTAGAGGAAGCGGTCGTCCCACCCAAGGCAGCGACTGTAGGTCGTCAGGCGTGAGAACATCGTCACCCGCTTCCGGTAGCGCACGGAAGACCCCGCCACCGTCATCCCCCAGCCTTTCGCCTTCAGCATCCGGTGGATGCCGGTCCGCGCCCCAAGCGGCAGGCGGCCCAGGTCGTAAAGCGTCAGCGTGCGGCCGTTGTTCAACTCGACCCAGGGGTCCAGGTCCCAGGGCCAGCAGAGGTGATGGCTGACATGGGTGTCGAACAGGCCGAGCGGCGGCATCCGCCGGGCACGGGCCAGTTCCTTGAACATGCGCAGGAAAGGGTACATCGGGGCCTCCGGCTGTTACCCCCGGACTGGCGCGGCATCAACGCTTCGTCAAGCAGAACGCTGCGGAAGCCATTGCCCTTGGCTGCCCCTGCGGATACCTGTGACGAAATCCCGATGGAGTGCCCGATGACCTCGCTCTACCAGATCCTGATGCTGATCCTGCAGATCGCGCAGTTCCTGATCCTGGCGCAGGTCATCATGAGCTGGCTGGTCAATTTCCAGGTGCTGAACATTCGGCAACCGCTGGTCCGCCAGATTTGGGACGGGCTGAACCGGCTCTTGGAGCCGATCTACGCCCCGGTCCGCCGCATCCTGCCGCCGATGGGCGGGCTCGACCTCGCGCCGCTGGTGGTGCTGATCGCGATCTACGCCTTGCAGATCATCCTGCGGAACAACATCGCCGCCTTCCTCTGAGGCGCGGCGTGGACGGCGCTTCCCGGCTTCTGCATTCGGTCTTCGGCTTCCCGGACTTCCGCCCCGGCCAGGCCGAGATCGTGCAATCGGTGCTGGAGGGGCGCAACACGCTGGCGATCATGCCGACCGGCGGCGGGAAATCCTTGTGCTTCCAGCTGCCCGCCTTGTGCCGCGACGGGGTGACGGTCGTCATCTCGCCGCTGATCGCACTGATGCGGGATCAGGTCCGGGCCTTGCGCGCGGCGGGGGTGGAGGCCGGGGCGCTGACCTCGGGCAATACGGAGGAGGAGACGGAAGAGGTCTTCGCCTCCATCGACGCGGGGCGGTTGAAGCTCCTCTACATGGCGCCGGAGCGGTTGGCCTCCGGCGGGGCGCTGGCGCTTCTGCGGCGAGCGAAGTGCAGCCTGATCGCGGTGGACGAGGCGCATTGCGTCAGCCAGTGGGGCCATGACTTCCGCCCCGACTATCTTCGGATCGGTGAATTGCGCCGCAGCTTGCGGGTGCCCTTGGCCGCTTTCACCGCGACGGCAGACGAGGAGACGCGGGCGGAAATCGTCACCCGTCTGTTCGACGGCGAACCGCCCGTCACCTTCCTGCGCGGCTTCGACCGGCCGAACATCCATCTCGCCTTCGCGGTCAAGGACAAGCCGCGCGAGCAGATCCTGCGCTTCGCCGCCGCCCGGCGGGGGCAGTCCGGCATCGTCTACTGCGCCACACGGGCCAAGACCGAGACGCTGGCCCGCGCCTTACGCGAGGCGCGGCATGAGGCGGTGGCCTATCATGGGGGCATGGAGGCCGACGAGCGCCGCCGGGTCGAGACCCGCTTCCAGCGCGAGGATGGCTTGATCGTGGTGGCGACCATCGCCTTCGGAATGGGGATCGACAAGCCCGACATCCGCTGGGTGGCGCATGCCGACCTACCGAAGTCGATCGAGGCCTACTATCAGGAAATCGGCCGCGCCGGGCGGGACGGGTCTCCCGCCGAGACGATGACGCTCTACGGCCCGGACGACATCCGGCTGCGGCGGAGCCAGATCGACGAGGGAGCAGCCCCGCCCGACCGCAAGGCTGCCGATCATGCCCGGCTGAATGCCCTGCTGGGGCTGGCCGAGGCCTTGGGCTGCCGGAGGCAGGTGCTGCTGGGCTATTTCGGCGAGGCGGCGGAACCCTGCGGGAACTGCGACCTCTGCGACCGCCCTGCCCTTCTGTTCGACGCGACCGAGGCGGTCAGGAAGGCGCTGTCGGCGATCCTGCGGACCGGCGAGTGGTTCGGGGCGGGGCATCTGATCGACATCCTGACCGGCACCGCCACCGACAAGGTCCGCGAGCGGGGACATGACCAGCTGCCGACCTTCGCGGTGGGGCGCGACCTGTCGAAACCCGCCTGGGGCGCGGTGTTCCGGCAGATGATGGGGCGCGACCTTGTCCGCCCCGACCCCGACCGCCACGGCGCGCTGCGGATGACCGATGCGGCCCGGCCAGTCTTGCGGGGCGAGGCCTCGGTGACGCTGCGCCGCGACACGGTGGCGGCGGCGGGGGAGCGGGAGCCGGTGGTCCGCGCGCAGGTGGCGGAGGAGGATGCCGGGCTGCTGGCCCTGCTGAAGGCCAGGCGGCGGGCGCTGGCGGAGGCACAGAATGTCCCGGCCTATGTGGTCTTCCCGGACAAGACGCTGATCGAGATGGCGGAGAGGAAGCCCGCGACGCTGGATCGGATGGCGGGGATCACCGGGGTCGGGGCGAAGAAGCTGGAAAGCTACGGAGCGGCCTTCCTGGAGGTGATCACCGGGGCGGCGGAGGGGCTGCATCCGGCGCGGATGCGGCTCGTCGGGCGACCGGAGGGGGTGGTCTTCGACCGGCTGGCGGAGGTGCAGCTTTCGCTGGCCCGGGGGGAGGACGGGACGGGGAAATACATGGCCTGCTCTCAGGCGGTGCTGCGGGCCGTGGTGGAGCGGCGGCCCTCGACGCTGGGGGAGCTGATGGGGATCGGCGGGATGGGGGAGGCCAAGGTGGAGCGGTTCGGGGAGGCGTTTCTGGCGGTGCTGCGGGAGGGGTGAGGCCGGGGCTGTCCACGGTGGACAGAATTTTGGCGTGAATGATTTCAATGGGTTGGTTGCGGGTGTTAGGCGTTTGGTAATGTTCTGGTTTTCTTTCGGCGCGGTATTGCCGCGCCTTGGGTGCGTGGAAGAGTCAGGCTGAAGCCCGACCTACGGGTTGGCCAGGTGCGGCGGTCTCGGCGCTGAGGCGACGGATGCAGGTTGGCGGGCAGAGTCGGGGTGAACCCCGACCTACGTTTAGGCAGCGTTCTCTGCGGGGGTTGCGACCGGAGGGCGGGCCTCGCGCGGAGTGTACTCGGTCAGCGCACCCTCGATGGCGGTCTTGCGCAGGGGTTTGGTCAGGTAGCGGTCGATCCCGGCGGCGAGGATCGCCTCGGCGTCGCCCTCCATCGCGTGCGCGGTCAGCGCCACGATGGGGACAGTGGAGCCCAACGACCGGATGGTGCGGGCCGCTTCCTTGCCGTCCATCTCGGGCATCGAGATGTCCATGAAGATCAGGTCAGGCTGGAAGCTTGCAAACATCTCCACCGCAATGCGGCCGTTGTCGGCGAAGCGCAGGTCGATATCCATGTCGCGGACCATCTTCTGGAAGACGAGCTGGTTGGTGCGGTTGTCCTCGGCGGCCAGCACCCGCATCTGGCGCAGGTCCGACGGCGCAGGTGGGGCTTCGGGCGGGGTCTCTGCCAGCGCCGGGGCGGTCAGGCCCTGGAGGTGGCGGTAGAGGTCGGAGCGCAGGATCGGCTTTTGCAGGATCGCGGCGAAGTCATGCGCGAGATTGCCCAGGCCCGTGGGGTTGGAAGAGAGCAGCATCACCGGCAGCGTATGCCCGGCGACGCGGATGTGGTCGAGGAGCTGGACCCCGTCCATCTCGGGCATGGCATGGTCGGTCAGCACCACGTCATAGGCCGGGTCGGCGGTGAGCCTTTCCAGCACCTCGACGCCCGAGCGGCAGAGCGTCACCTCGATCCCGCAGGGGGCGAGCTGGCGTTCCAGGATGGTGCGGTTGATGAACTGGTCGTCGACGGCGATAACGCGCTTCACGGCGACCGGGACCTGCACGGGGGCGGCATCCTCGGCCACCGGGAGCGTCACGCGGAAGCCGAAGCTGGAGCCCTGGCCGGGATCGCTGTCGACCCAGACCGCGCCGCCCATATGCTCGATCAGGCGGCGGGTGATGGCAAGGCCAAGCCCGGTACCCTCGAACTTGCGGTTCCGCTCATCCTCGACCTGGTTGAACTCGCCGAAGATGTGGTCGAGATAGTCCGGCGCGATGCCGATGCCGGTGTCTTCCACCGTGACATGCAGGGTCTGGCTGCCGTCTTCCGAGTCGACCCCGACGACACGGGTCAGCACATGGCCCTTTTCGGTGAACTTGACCGCATTGCCGATCAGGTTGGTCAGCACCTGCCGCAGGCGGCCCGGATCGCCGACGAAACGGGTGGGCAGGAACATGTCGAAGTCGATCATCAGGTCGATGCCCTTTTCCCGCGCGCGGGGCTGGAGGAGCATCGTCACCTCGTGGATGGTGCGTTCGAGGTCGAAAGGCTCGGGGCGGAGCGTGAGCCGCTCCGCCTCGATCTTGGAATAGTCGAGGATGTCATTGATGATGACCAGAAGCGCCTCGCCCGAGGAGCGAATGGTTTCCGCGAAGAGTCGCTGTTCCTCGGACAGAGCGGTGTCGCACAGGAGTTCCGCCATGCCGACGACGCCGTTCATCGGCGTGCGGATCTCATGGCTCATGTTGGCGAGGAAGGCGGATTTGGCGCGGTTCGCCGCCTCGGCGGCCTGGCGGGCGGCTTCGAGTTGTGCCTGCTGCTCGCGGATCGCGGTGATGTCGGTGCGCAGGCCGACGCGGCCACCGTCCGGGGTGACATGGTCGGATTCCAGCACCACCCTTCCGTTGGCGAGCGTGTTCTCGGCGATGGTGTCGGCGGCGCGGAAATGGGCGAGCCGGTCGGCGAGCCAGTCTTCTTCGCGCCCCACGGCCTGCGGCACATGGCCGTGCTTCAACCCGTGTCGAAGCAGGTCCTCGAAGGTGGTGCCCGGCTGCATGAGGGGGGCAGAGTCGGGAAACATTTCGCGATAACGTTGATTGCAGGCCAAAAGACGTTCCTCCCGGTCAAAAAGGACGAAGGCGTCGGGCAGCACGTCGATGGCGGCCCAGATGCGCATCTGTTCGGTGATGTCGATGGCAAGGCAGACGAGATCGCCATCGCGGGCGCGGCGTTCCTGGATCTTGATCCAGGTGCCGTCGCGCAGTTTCAGGGTGGCGGGTTCGATCGGGTCGCCCTCGACCCGGGCGAGCATCCGGGCGGTGAAGGCATCGGCCGTCTCCTCGCCGAGGTCGATGATGGTCTCGGCGGACTGGCGGATGATGTCACCATAGGGGCAGCCGGGGGCGATGACCTGGCCAAAGGGACCGAACCAGGCGGCATTGGCGCTGACCAACCGCTTGGCGCTGTCGAAGACGGCGAAACCGTCGTTTATGGTTTCGAGCGCGTCCCAGAGGCGGCGTTCGGCCATGACGGCGGCGGTATGGGCGCGGTCGAGGTCTTCGACGAAGCGGAGGTTCTGGTCCTTCAGCACCTCGGCCTGCGAAAGCGCCGACTTCACGACCTGGCGCTGCTCGACGATCTGGTCGGAGAGGGCGCGGGCGTGGATGGCGAGCTTTTCGTTGGCGGCGAAAAGTTCCCGGCTTTTCTGTTCGAGAAGGCGTTCGGCCGCCAGCCGCGCGCGCCGTTCCCTGACCAGACGTTCCGAAAGATCCATCGCTTTCCAGCCGACATTCTGCCTGTGTCCGGCGGCGCGGGGGACCGCAACATCCGGTTTTCGCGACTAGCCTCGCAAGCCAAGATGAACCAAGCCTTAACGCCGAAAGGAATTGGGGTGCGCTTGCCACCACGGGGCGGGCCATGCGACAGTTCCGCCAATCCAAAGGGAGGCATTTTCGATGCGGTGGTTTCTGAAGGCGGCGATTGCTTCTGTGGTTCTGGGCGGGTCCGGGATGGCCCTGGCGCAGGACCTGATCCCCGAGCGGCGATTCGTCGTGACGCAGGACCAGGACCTGCCGGGCGGGGATATCGCGTCGATCTTCGACACCACCATCGAGGCCTGCGAGCGCGCCTGCGTTACCAATGCGCGCTGCGAAGCCTATGTCTACAACACCCGGAACGGGGCGTGCTTCGTGAAGAACTCCCCCGGCGAGGGGAGTTATTTCGCGGGGGCCTTCTCGGCCACGGTGATCGAGGCGGACAAAAGCTCACGCGAGGCGGCGAAGGTGCGGCGGGGGGAACTGGCCTTCCTGCCGGACTGGGACATCCAGCCCGCCTTCGACCAGGCGCAGGGGCTGGGGCGGCAGCACACCACGGGGCCGTGGTCAGCCGAGGAGCATCTGGCGGCGGCGTCCGAGGCCGAGGCGCGGGGCGACTGGGCGGCGGCGGCGGCCTATACGGGCGCGGCACTGAACCTGACGGATGACGCGGCGACCTGGGGCGAATTCGCGCGGCGGCAGTTGCAGGCGGGGATCGCGGACCAGAACCAGTCGGGCTATTTCTTCAACCAGGCGTTCCTGTCGTCGATCAACGCCTATCTCAGGGCCGACAGTCCGGCGCTGCGGCACACGATCCTCCTGACGATGGGCGATGTGCTGGAGCGGAACGGGCGGGGCCGCGACACGGTGCAGGCGTTGCGGCTGGCGCAAAGCTTGCAGGAGCGGGTGGATACGGCGGCGCTGCTGGATGCGGCAATCGGGAAGTATGGCTTCCGCATTGCCGAGACGCTGGTGCAATCCGACCTCGCGCGGCCCCGCATCTGCGCGACGTTCAGCGAGGATCTGGTGGCCTCGGGCGTGGATTATTCCACCTTCGTGCAGCTGCCCGAAGCCGGGATGGTGGTGGAGAACGGCGGCTGGCGTCAGTTGTGCGTCAGCGGGCTGGAGCATGGCAAGCGCTATACGGTGACCTTCCGCGAGGGGCTTCCCGCCGCCGACGGGCAGGTCATGGCCAAGTCGGTCGAGGTGACGCAATATATCCGCGACCGCGCGCCTGGGGTGAAGTTCCCCGGTCGGGGCTATGTGCTGCCGAAGGCGGGGGAGCCCGCGCTGCCGGTGGAAACGGTGAACACCGAGAAGCTGGACCTGAAGCTTTATCGCGTGACCGACCGCAACCTGCTGCGGTCGATCCAGGACTATTACTTCGGCGCGCCGATCAACGTCTATTCCGAGGAATATTTCGCCGACACGGTGGGCGAGGAGCTGTGGACCGGGACGGCCACGGTGGCGCAGGAGGTGAACAAGGACGTCACCACCCGCCTGCCGCTGGGCGAGGCGCTGGAGGGGCTTCCAGCGGGGATCTATGCGCTGAAGGCGGAAGTGCCGGGGGTGGACCCCTATACCATTCCGCCGGGCTGGCAGTGGTTCGTCGTCTCGGACCTCGGGGTCACGACGATGTCGGGGGTCGATGGGCTGCATGTCTTCGTCCGCTCGCTGGGAACGGCGGGGGCGAAGGCGGGGGTGACGGTGGAATTGCTGAACCGGGCCAATACGGTGCTGGGGACGGCGACGACGGATGAGCAGGGCTATGCCCGCTTCGATGCCGGGCTGACGCGCGGCACGGGCGGCTCGGCCCCGGCGATGGTGGTGGTGAAGGAGGGGGCGGAGGACATCGCCTTCCTGTCGCTGACCGACCCGGAGTTCGACCTGTCCGACCGGGGCGTGGAAGGCCGCGAGGCCGCGCCGCCGGTGGATGTGTTCGTGACGACCGACCGGGGCGCCTATCGCGCTGGCGAGACGGTCTATGTAACAGCACTTGCCCGGGATGCGGAGCAGGCGGCGGTCGAGGGGCTGCCGCTGACGGCGGTCCTGTCGCGGCCCGATGGCGTGGAATATTCCCGGCAACTGGTCGAGGATCAGGGCGCGGGCGGGCATGTGTTCTCGCTCCCCATCGCCGGGTCGGCGCCGCGGGGCGTCTGGCGGCTGGAGATGTATGCCGATCTGGAAGCCCCGGCTTTGGCGTCGAAGACCTTCCTGGTCGAGGATTTCCTGCCGGAACGGATCGACTTCGACCTGACGCTGGCGGATGAGCCGCTGTTCGTGGGCCAGGACTCGGCGGTCGACCTGACGGTGGCTGCGCGCTATCTGTTCGGGGCGCCCGGTGCCGGGCTTGCCATCGAGGGCGAGGTGCTGCTGCGGGCGGCGGCGGGGCTGGAGGCTTTCCCCGGGTATGTCTTCGGGCGGCATGACCAGCCGTTCAGCGCGCAGATGGAATCGCTGAACGGGGCGGAGACGGACGAGGCGGGCAATGCCGTGCTGCCGGTCTACCTGCCGATGATCGAGGACCCGCATCGCCCGCTGGAAGCGCGGGTGACGATCCGCGTCGCCGAAGGCTCGGGCCGCCCGGTGGAGCGGCAGGTGACGAAGGTGGTTTCTTCCGCCGATCCGATGATCGGGGTGAAGCCGCTGTTCGACGGAGTGGCCCCGGAAGGCGGCGAGGCCAGGTTCCAGATCATCGCGGTGGATGGCGAGACGGCGGTTGCGTTGCCGGTGAAGTGGACGGTCAGCCGCGTGGACTATGACTACCAGTGGTACCAGAGCTACGGCAACTGGAGCTGGGAGCCGGTGGTGAGCCGGTCCATCGTGGCCGAGGGCGAGGCGACGCTGGGCACGGCCCCGGTGGAGATCGCGGCGGATGTGGACTGGGGCACCTATGAGCTGCTGGTCGAGCGGGTGGACGGCGGCAAGGCCGCGACCTCGACCGAGTTCTACGCGGGCTGGTATGCGCCTGCGGATGCCTCGGCCACGCCCGACACGCTGGAACTGTCGCTGGACAAACCGGCCTACAAGCCGGGTGAGACGGCGACGCTGCGGATCGTGCCGCGTGCGGCAGGGACGGCGCTGGTGACGGTGCTGTCGAACCGGCTGGTGGCGATGCAGGCGGTCGAGGTGAAGGAAGGCGAGAACCTGATCCAGTTGCCGGTCACGGACGAATGGGGCGCGGGCGTCTATGTGACGGCCTCGGTCCTGCGGCCGATGGACGTGGCGGCGGGCCGCAACCCGGCGCGGGCGCTGGGGCTGACCCATGCCAGCATCGACCCCGGCGCACGGGCGCTTGCGGCCACGGTGGAAGTTCCCGCCGAGGCAGCGCCGCGCGCGCCCTTGGACGTGGCGGTGAAGGTGGATGGCGTGACGGCGGGCGAAACCGCCTATGTCACCATCGCGGCCGTGGACGTGGGCATCCTGAACCTGACCGGGTTCGAGGCCCCCGACCCGAGCGACTATTACTTCGGCCAGCGGCGGCTGGGCGTGGGCATCCGCGACATCTATGGCCGGTTGATCGACGGGCTGAACGGGGCGACCGGCGAGGTCCGCTCCGGCGGAGACGCGGGCGCGCAGGCGCGGCTGCAGGCGCCGCCGCCCACAGAGGAGCTGGTGGCCTATTTCACCGGGCCGGTGGAAGTGGGGGCGGATGGCTATGCCCGTGCGTCCTTCGACCTGCCAAGCTTCAACGGGACGGTGAAGGTGATGGCCGTGGCCTGGTCGAAGACCGGGGTCGGGCAGGCCAGCGCCGATGTGCTGGTGCGCGATCCGGTGGTGGTGACGGCTTCGGTGCCGCGCTTCCTGTCGCCGGGGGATACCTCGCGGCTGCTGCTGGAGGTGGTCCATGCCACCGGGCCCTCGGGCCGGATGGGGCTGGACGTGACGGCGACCGGGCTGACCCTGGGCGAGGTGCCTTCGGGCTTCGACCTCGGCGACAAGGCCAAGGCGGTGTTCGAGGTGCCGGTCACGGCGGGGGCGGTGGGGATCCAGACCATCGACGTGAGCCTGACCACGCCGGACGGGAAGATCCTGAAGAAGACGCTGACCGTGCCGGTGCAGGTGAATGATCCCGAGGTTGCGAGGATTTCGCGGCTGGAACTCGCCAGCGGGCAGACCTTCACCTTCGACGAGAATGTCTTCGCCGGGCTGGTGCCGGGCTCGGGCAAGGCGACGATGGCGGTGGGCCCGCTGGCGCGGCTGAACGCGCCGGGGCTGCTCGCGGCCTTGGACCGCTATCCCTATGGCTGCACCGAGCAGATGACCTCGCGCGCGCTGCCGCTCCTCTACTTCGACGAGGTGGCGCAGGTGATGGACCTGAAGGGCGCGGAGGACATCCAGAAGCGGATCGACGAGGCGGTGGTGGAGATCCTGTCCAACCAGTCGGCGACCGGCGGCTTCGGGCTCTGGGGGCCATATGAAGGCGACTTCTGGCTGGACGCCTATGTCACCGACTTCCTGAGCCGGGCGAAGGCGCAGGGGTATCAGGTGCCCGACCTGGCGTTCAGGAACGCGTTGGCGAACCTGCGCAACCAGGTGAACTATGCGCCGGACTTCTCGGACCAGGTCAACGGCGGCGGCGAGGCGCTTGCCTATGCGCTGATGGTGCTGGCGCGGGAAGGCGCGGCGGCGATCGGCGACCTGCGCTATTATGCTGACGTGAAGGGGGACGACTTCTCCACCCCCATCGCGCAGGCGCAGCTGGGGGCGGCCCTGGCCTCTTATGGCGACCAGGCGCGGGCGGATGCGATGTTCCGCAAGGCCGTGGCGAAGATGGAGGCACAGGAGCCGGAGCAGGGCCAGATCTGGCGGGTGGACTATGGCACCCGCTACCGCGATGCGGCAGCTCTGCTGACGCTGGCGGTGGAGGCCGGGAGCCAGGCGGTGGACCGTGAGGCGCTGACCGACCGGATCGCCGTGCAGGGGCAGAACCTGTCCACGCAGGAGGCGACCTGGGCCTTGCTGGCGACGAATGCGCTGATCGACCGGCCGGGGGCGGAAGGCATCACCATCGACGGCAAGCCTGCGGACGGGCCGCTGGTGCGGGTGCTGGATGCAGGCGCGGTGACGCCTGTGGTGGTGAAAAACGATGGCGCGGACACGACCGTCACCGTCACCACCTATGGCGTGCCGTCCGAGCCGGAACCGGCGGGGGGCAACGGCTATGCCATCACCCGGACCTACTACACCATGGCGGGCGAGCCTGTGACGCTGGACAGCGTGGCGGCGGGGACGCGGCTGGTGACGGTGCTGGAGATTACTCCGTTCGGTTATGGCGAAGCGCGGCTGATGGTCAGCGATCCGCTTCCGGCCGGGTTCGAGATCGACAACCCGAACCTGATGTCGGCGGGCTCGACCTCGGAACTCGGCTGGCTGGACACGCTGAACGAGGTGGCGCATTCCGAGTTCCGGCAGGACCGGTTCCTGACGGCGGTGGACTGGTCCTCGGACCAACCCTTCAAGCTGGCCTACGTGGTCCGCGCGGTCAGCCCCGGCACGTTCCACCATGCCGCGGCCTCGGTCGAGGACATGTATCGACCGGACTTCCGGGCGCGGAGCGAGACGGGCGAGATCACGATCACGAAGTGAGTCACGGGCAGGCATACGCGCCTCCCCTCCCCCTTGTGGGGAGGGGATGGGGGTGGGGGGCCTCCGGACCATGTGGCGAAGCCCCCCCACCATCCCCCTCCCCCACAGGGGGGGAGGGAAGCGCTGACCGACCCACCGTCGCGTGGGGTGGCTGATGCGCGCGCGGTGGATCATCTGCCTGGCCTTGGCCCTCTGGCTTGCAGCCCTTGGCCGCGACCGTTTCGACCAATGGATCGACGCGACCATCCTGCCCCCCTTGGCGCTGGAGATGTCGGTCGAGGTGCTGGACCGTGACGGCGACCTCCTCCGCGCCTATACCGTCGCCGATGGCCGCTGGCGGCTGGCGCTGCCGGTGGACCGGGTGGACCCGCTCTATCTGCGGATGCTCTTGGCCTATGAGGACAAGCGGTTCCGTGTGCATTCCGGGGTGGACTGGCGGTCGGTCCTGCGGGCGGGGTTGCAGGCGGCGTGGAACGGGCGCGTCGTCTCGGGCGGCTCGACCCTGACGATGCAGGTGGCGCGGCTGCTGGAGGAAGGCACGACCGGCCAGGTTGGCGGCAAGCTCCGGCAGATGCGGGTGGCGCTGGCGCTGGAGCGGCGGCTGACGAAGGACCAGATCTTGCAGCTTTACCTGCACCTTGCGCCGTTCGGGGGAAACCTGGAGGGGGTGCGGGCGGCCTCGATTTCCTATTTCGGGAAAGAACCGGCGCGGTTGACCCCGGCGGAGGCGGCGCTCTTGGTGGCCATTCCCCAATCGCCGGAGACCCGTCGCCCGGACCGCGCTGCCGACCGGGCCGAGGCGGCGCGGAACCGGGTGCTGACCCGCGCGGTCGGGGAGGGCGTGATCGACGCCGAGGAGGCCGGGGCGGCGCTGCGTGAGGCGGTGCCGGGGTTGCGCAAGCCCTTCCCGGCGCTGTCGCCGCATCTGGCAGACTGCGCGCGGGAGGAGGAGCCGCTCGCCCTGGCGCATCGCCTGACCATCGACGGCAAGTTGCAGAAGAAGCTGGAGACGCTTGCGCAGGAGGCGGTGGCGGGCAAGGGCGAGCAGTTGCAGGTGGCGATTCTGGTGGCGGACCATGCCTCGGGCGAGATCCTCGCCAGCGTCGGCTCGGCGGGGTATCAGGCCGATCTGCGGCAGGGGTTCGTCGACATGACGCAGGCCCTGCGAAGCCCGGGGTCGACGCTGAAACCGCTGGTCTATGCTTTGGCCTTCGATGAGGGGCTGGGCCATCCGGAGACGATGATCGACGACAAGCCGATGAGCTTCGGCACCTATGCGCCGCAGAATTTCGACAAGCTCCACCTGGGCACGATCCGGATGCGTGAGGCCTTGCAGCTGTCGCGCAACATCCCCGTGGTGGCGCTGACCGAGGCGCTGGGGCCCGCCAAGCTGGTTTCGGCGATGGAGAAGGCGGGGATGAAGCCGGTCTTTCCGGGCGACAAGCCGGGGCTGGCGATTGCGCTGGGGGGCGTCGGGGTGACGCTTTCCGACATGGTGCAGCTTTACGCAGCCATCGCGCGAGGAGGCGTGGTGCGACCCCTGTCATGGCGTCAGGATGCCGAGGTGCCGGAAGGGCAGCGGGTGGTCTCGGAAGTTGCGGCCTGGGAGGTGGGGGATATCCTTGCTGGACTGGCCCCGCCGCCGGGGGCGCCATCGAACCGGCTGGCCTACAAGACCGGCACCTCCTACGGACACCGCGATGCCTGGGCCATCGGCTTCGACGGCAGGCATGTGATCGGCGTCTGGATGGGCCGGGCGGATGGAACGCCGGTGCCGGGGGCCTTCGGAGCGGAGGTGGCGGCGCCCGTGCTGTTCCAGGCCTTCAACCGACTGAAGGGCAAGCTTGACCCGCAGCCTGCGGCCCCGGCATCGACGCTTCTGGTGGCGAATGCTGAACTGCCGCTGCCCTTGCAAAGGTTCAAGTCTCGCTCGGCGGTGTTCGAGGCGGCGGAGGACGCTCCGGCGGTGGCCTTCCCGCCGGACGGGGCCGAGGTGGAGCTGCTGGCATCAGGTCTGAAGGTCAAGGTCGCGGGCGGGACAGCGCCCTTCACCTGGCTGGCGGACGGGGTGCCGGTGGTGGTGGGGTCCGACGCGCGCGAGGCGATGCTGGCGATGCCGGGGGCGGGCTTCGTGACGCTGAGCGTGATCGACGCGGAAGGCCGGTCGGATCGGGTGCAGGTGCGGGTCAGGTAGCGGCGGGGCGTTGAGACCGGGGCCGGTTTGGCGTACCGGGGCGCGACCGCTGAAACCGCAAGAGGCCCCGATGACCGCCGCCAGACGTATCGTCCTGTCCAGTGACCACGCCGCCATTCCGCTGCGCCGCGCCATTGCCGCCCATATCGCCGCCTAGGGCTGGGAGGTGGTGGACATCGGCCCGGCCACGCCGGAAAGCACGCATTACCCGGAACATGGCGCGGCGGCCGCGCGGCGGGTCGCCTCGGGCGATTGCGGCCTGGGGATCGTGCTTTGCGGCACCGGGCAGGGGATCATGATGGCCGCGAACAAGGTGCGGGGCATCCGCTGCGGGGTCTGTTCGGACACATTCTCGGCCCGGATGATCCGGATGCACAACGACGCCAACATGCTGGCGCTCGGCGCGCGCGTGGTGGGCGAAGGGCTGGCGCTGGAGATCGTCGACGCCTTCCTCTTCGCCGGGTTCGAGGGCGGTCGCCACGCCCTGCGGGTCGGGATGATCGACGCGCTGGAGCCGTAAGGCCGGGCTCCGGAGTTCTCGAAAACTCCGGACCGGAGCCCTTGAAGGCTCCGCGACGATTTCTTCGAAGAAATCGCCTATGTCCGCTCGATGGCCAAGGCGATCCCCTGTCCGCCGCCGATGCACATGGTGATCACGGCGGTCTTGCCGCCCGTCCGCTCCAGCTCGTGCAGCGCCTTGACGATGAGGATCGCGCCGGTCGCGCCGACCGGGTGGCCAAGCGCGATGGCGCCGCCGTTGGGGTTCACCTTCGTCGGATCAAGGTCCAGCGCGCGGGAAACGGCGAGGGCCTGGGCGGCAAAGGCTTCGTTCGATTCGACTACGTCGAAGCTTTGCGGCGTGACCCCGAGTTTCTTGCACAGCGCCTGCACGGCGGGGATCGGCCCGATCCCCATCACCTTCGGGTCCACCCCGGCCAGCGCATAGCCCATGATCCGGGCGCGACTGTTCTTGGCGTTGCGCGACAGGACGAGTGCGGCGGCACCGTCGTTGATGCCAGAGGCATTGCCCGCCGTCACCGTGCCGTCCTTCTGGAAGGCAGGGCGCAGGCCCGCCAGCGCCTCCGGGCTGGTGGTCTTCGGGTGTTCGTCCACGGCAAAGATGACGGGACCCTTCCTGCCGCTGATCTCAACCGGGACGATCTGGTCGGCAAACCGCCCCTCGGCGATGGCGCGGGCGGCGCGGGTCTGGCTTTCCAGCGCGAAGGCATCCTGGTCGGCACGGGTGATGCCATATTCGGCGGCGACGTTCTCGGCGGTCACGCCCATGTGGCCGGTGCGGAAGGGGCAGGTCAGCGCGCCGGTCATCATGTCGAGTGCGCGGGTGTCGCCCATCTTCTGCCCGAAGCGGGCGGCGGGAAGTATGTAGGGCGAGCGGCTCATGCATTCGGCCCCGCCCGCCAGCGCCATGTCGGCGTCGCCCAGCATCAGGGCCTGGACGGCGGAGACCACGGCCTGCGCGCCGGAGCCGCAGAGGCGGTTGACGTTCATCGCCGGGGTGGTTTCGGGAATCCCTGAGTTCATCGCCATGACGCGGGAAAGATACATGTCGCGCGGTTCGGTGTTGATGACATGGCCCATGACCACCTGGCCGATCTGCCCGCCTTCTACCCCGGCACGGTCCAGAGCGGCTTTCGCGGCGTGGGTGGCGATGTCGATGGCCGGCATCGCGGCAAGCGAACCGCCGAATCCGCCGATGGCGGTGCGGGCGGCGGAGAGGATGTGGATTTCGGTCATGGGGGCCTCCGGGGTTTCGCGACACTCTGCACCATCCGGCGGCGATTGCAGAGAGGACGTCGCGTCACGGGCGCCATTGACAGCGGCTGACAGGCAGGGGAGATCAGACGGGTCAGCGGGAGCATATCGTGAAAGACCTGATCCGGGCCCACGCCGGGCTTCTCATTGCCGGGGTGGCGACCTTTGTCATGATGGGCGCGGGGCAGTCGCTGTATGGCCCGGCGCTTCCCGCCTTCTCGCGCATCTTCGCGGTCAGCGAGGCGCAGGCGGGTGTCCTGGTGTCGGCGCATTGGGTGGGCTGCTTCCTGGGCGTGGCGATCATGTATCTGCGCGGGGCGGGGATCACGCCAAGGCATGCACTGGCGGCGATGGCGCTGGGGGCGGCCGCGGTGGCAGCGCTGGCAGGGTGGTGGGCGACGATCACGGGCGCGGTGATCTTCGGCTTGGGCTATGGCCTCTCGACCGCGGTCTTCAACCCGCGCGTGCTGCGCGCCTTCGGGCGGCGCGGGCCGTCGATGCTGAGCCTGTTGAACGCGACCTTCGGGGTGGGGGCGATTGCCGCGCCCCTGATCTTCGTGGCGCTCGGCAGCGATCCGCGGCTCTCCTTCGGGCTGACGGCGGCTTTCGCGGCGGCGATCTGGCTGTTTGCCGGACCTGCGGGGCGCGAGGGCGTGGCACAGCAGGCCGAGGTGCGGACCTTCCGGCCGCATTGGGGGATCATGGCCTTCGGCGCGGTGGCGATCGGGCTTGAAGCCAGCCTGATCGGCCTTGGCCCCACCGCGCTGATCCGCGCGGGCGTGGCCGAGAAGACGGCGGCGGAGCTTCTCAGCGCGTTCTTCGTGGTCTTCCTGGCCGCGCGGGTTGTGCTGATCTTCTTCGCGCACCGGATCGCGCCGTTCCTGCTGTATACGCTTGCGGTCGGGGCGGCGGCGGCTTGTGCGCTGGGGGCGGTCTTCGTCTCGCCCTCGATCTTCTTCGTCGCGATGGGGGCCTCGGCGGGACTGTTCTTCCCCGGTTTCTACGTGACCGCGAGCGGCAAGATGGGCGAGGACATCAGGGTGCCGCCAACGATCATCGCCTCAGGCCTGGTGGGAGGGATCGGCGCGCCGCTGGTGCTGGCGCCGATGATGGCGGGGATGGGGGATCGCGGGTTCTTCTGGGTCGTTGCCGGGGTGACGCTGGTGCTAACGGCGGCGGCGGTGCTGTCGCTGCGGCGGATGAAAGTCTGAGAACTTTCTAGAAGATTCTCAGGCTCGCTCAGCGTCCGGCTTGCCATTCCGCCACCCAGTCGAGCGGGTAAAGCAGCATCAGCACGTTCAGCGCCAAGCCGTCGCGGATGATCCACATCGTCACTCCCTCGAAGATCACGATCAGCGCGACCGTGGCCCAGACCGGCAGCTTCGCGGCCAGCCAGAAGCCCAGCACCATCGCCAGCACGTCGCAGACCGTGTTCAGGACGGAATCGCCGTAATAATCCAGCGAGATGGTGACGCTGCGGTAGCGTTCAATCACTGCGTCGGAATTCTCGACGATCTCCCAGGCACATTCGACCAGCGTCGCGAGGACGAGCCGCCAGCCGAAGGAAAGCCTGCGCGCGACCAGCCAGAGCGCGCCGAAGAACAGGAAGCCGTGGATGATGTGGCTGGGGGTGTACCAGTCGGAGATGTGTTGCGAATTCTCCGAACTGACCACCTGCCCGTGCCAGAGCTTGACATAGCCGCATTTGCACCAGGGCTCACGCCCGATCCAGAGGAGCCAGGCGGCGGTGAGGAGGATGATCCCGGCGGTGATCAGGATCGGGACAAGGCGGTTCGGGGCGCTGCGGTCTGTCATGCTGCGGAAGGAATCACGCCGGGGGCTTGCCGTCCAGCGCGATCTTGCGTCAGGCGCGCTGGAACAGCATCGGTGCGGGGCCGGGAAGCTTTCTGCGGCCCTCGGGGGTCAGAAGGGCGGCCTCGCGCCCCTCGATCACCACGGCGGAGAGCGGCCCGCCGTAAGCCGCGCCGCTGTCGAGGTTGATGCGGTTGCCGTAGTGCGTGGCATGGTCGATGGCGGTGTGGCCGTGGACGATCAGGGGGCCGAAGCTCACGGCCTCGATCAGGAAGGCGTCGCGGATCCAGATCAGGTCGGTCTCGGTCTGCTGGTCCAACGCCACGCCGGGACGGATACCGGCATGGACGAAGACGCATTCGCCCGCCTGGTGCAGCGCGGGCAAGGCGGAGAGATAGTCGCGATGCGTTTGTGGGACAGCGGCCAGCGCATCGGCATGAACCTTGGGGACCGGGCGGTCGGCGGCCTTGCCGACGCCGTAGGAGGCCAGCGTGGTGGTGCCGCCAAGCCTGGGGTGCAGCCAGGAATATTCCGACCGCAGGCCCGGCTCCGGTTCGCCGGGATCGTTGAGGAAGCGGGTGAACATCCGGTCGTGGTTGCCTTTCAGGACCACCCAGTCCTCGCCCCGCGCCTGGCCTTGCATCAGGTGGTCGATCACCCCCCGGCTGTCGGGGCCGCGGTCGACGAGGTCGCCGATATGGATGACCTGGCCCTTGCCGTGACGGCCCATGTCGGCGGCGATCAGGTCATGAGCGGCCTTCAAGAGGCCGAGATGCCCGTGGATGTCGCCGATGGCATAGATGTGCATGGGTCAGGTCCAGATGGAGAGCGCCGGGGGTTTCACACCCCCGGACCCCCGTGGGATATTTGTCCCAGTATGAAAGGGCAAGATCAGGCGACCTCGAATTGCAGGGCCTTCACCTGCTGGAACATGCCGGTTCCTTCCAGCGTCTCGATCACCTTCGGGTCGATCGGCTGGTCCAGGTAGAGGATCGCGATCGCGTCCTGCCCCACGCCCGACCGGCCGAGGGTGAAGTTGGCGATGTTGACGTTGTTCTTGCCCATCGTCATGCCGAGAAGGCCGATGATGCCGGGCACGTCCTCGTTGGTGGTGTAGAGCATGTGGCGGCCGATCTCGGCGTCGATGTTGATGCCCTTGATCTGGATGAAGCGCGGCTTGCCGTCGCTGAAGCATGTGCCCGCCACGGACCGTTCGCGCTTGTCCGTCACCATCGTGACCTTGATGTAGGCGTCGAAGACCCCGGTCTTCTCCTGCCGTGTGGTGGAGATCTGGATGCCCTTTTCCTTCGCCACCACGGGTGCGGAGACGAGGTTCACGTCCGGGTTCTGCGCCTTCAGGACGCCCGCGATGACGGCCTGGTTCAGCGCGGCGAGGTTCATCGTGGCGACGGTGCCGTCGTAGAGGATGTTGATCGCCTTGATCGGCTCGTCCGTCATCTGGCCGATGAAGCTGCCGAGATGGGAAGCAAGCTTGATCCACGGCCCCATCACCGCGGCCTCTTCAGCGGTGACGTTGGGCATGTTGAGCGCGTTCTGCACCGCGCCGGTCAGCAGGTAGTCCGACATCTGCTCGGCCACTTGCAGGGCCACGTTCTCCTGCGCCTCGGTGGTGGAGGCGCCGAGATGCGGGGTGCAGA
This sequence comes from Tabrizicola sp., assembly GCF_016793705.1. Classification (GTDB taxonomy): domain Bacteria; phylum Pseudomonadota; class Alphaproteobacteria; order Rhodobacterales; family Rhodobacteraceae; genus Tabrizicola. The sequence continues at coordinate 198,075 of NZ_JAEULO010000068.1, read as the reverse complement.
CGACGTTCGGGTGGTTGAAGAGCGGGCTGTCGGTGGCGGGCTCCACCTCGAACACGTCCAGCGCCGCGCCGGCGACATGGCCCGCGTTCAGCGCGTCGAGCAATGCGGCTTCGTCGATCAACCCGCCCCGGGCGCAGTTGATGATGCGGACGCCCTTCTTCGTCTTGGCAAGGTTCTCGCGCGACAGGATGTTGCGGGTCTTGTCGGTGAGGGGCACGTGCAGCGTGATGAAATCGGCCTTGGCCAGAAGCTCGTCCAGCTCGACCTTGTGGACGCCCATCGCCTTGGCGCGCTCCTCGGACAGGAAGGGATCGTAGGCCACCACCTTCATGTGCAGCCCCACCGCGCGGTCGCAGACGATGCCGCCGATGTTGCCCGCGCCGATCACGCCGAGGGTCTTGTTGAAGAGTTCGACCCCCATGAACTTGGACTTTTCCCACTTTCCGGCATGGGTCGAGGCGTTTGCTTCGGGGATTTGCCGGGCGACAGCGAACATCATGGCGATGGCATGCTCGGCCGTGGTGATCGAGTTGCCGAAGGGCGTGTTCATCACGATGACGCCCTTTTTCGAGGCCGCCGGGATATCGACATTGTCGACCCCGATCCCGGCGCGGCCGACGACCTTGAGGTTGGTGGCCTGCTCCAGGAGTTTCTCGGTGACCTTGGTGGCGGAGCGGATGGCAAGGCCGTCATACTGGCCGATAGCGGCAAGGAGGGCGTCCTTGTCCTTGCCGAGCTTCGGCAGGTAGTCGACCTCCAGCCCGCGGTCGCGGAAGATCTGGACGGCGGTTTCGGAGAGATCGTCGGAAACGAGGACTTTGGGCATGGGATGGTCCTTGGATATTTTGGGAGAGAGTCGGGGCACGCCCCGACCTACGTAGGCCGGGGCGTGCCCCGGCACATGGTCACGCGGCCTGGGCCAGCGCGGCGATCTCGGCGTGGAAGGCGTGGGCGATCCAGGGCATCAGCGCCTGCACGTCCGCCGTTTCCACGGTGGACCCGCACCAGATGCGCAACCCCGGAGGGGCGTCGCGGTAGGCGCCGAGGTCGAAGCCCGCGCCGGCCTTCTCGATCCGTTTCGCCACCGCCTTGGCGAAAGCCTCGCCGTCGGTGATGCGGGGATCGGTGAACTTCAGGCAGACGGAGGTGGTGGAGGCGGTCGCCGGGTCTTCGGCGAGGTTCGCGATCCAGGGATTCGCGGCGCAGAAGTCATGAACCGCCTGCGCGTTGGCATTCGCGCGGGCGATCAGGCCGTTCAGCCCACCGACAGATTTCGCCCATTTCAGGGCGACAAGGTAATCCTCGTTCGCCAGCATCGAGGGCGTATTGATCGTCTCGCCCTGGAAGATGCCCTCGATCAGCTTGCCCTTCGCGGTCAGCCGGAAGATCTTTGGCAGCGGCCAGGCGGGGGTGTAGCTTTCCAGCCGTTCGACGGCGCGGGGGCTGAGGACCAGCATCCCATGCGCGCCCTCGCCGCCCAGCACCTTCTGCCAGGAGAAGGTGGTCACGTCGAGCTTGTCCCAGGGCAGGTCCATCGCGAAGGCGGCCGAGGTCGCGTCACAGATCGTCAGGCCAGCGCGATCCGCCGGGATTGCATCGCCGTTCGGCAGGCGGACGCCGGAGGTGGTGCCGTTCCAGGTGAAGACCACGTCCTTGTCGAAGTCGACCTGCGCGAAATCCACGATCTGCCCGTAGGGTGCCTTGCGCACGGTGGCGTCGAGTTTCAGCTGCTTGACCACATCCGTGACCCAGCCCTCGCCGAAGCTTTCCCAGGCCAGCATCTCCACCGGGCGGGCGCCGAGCAGCGACCACAGCGCCATTTCCACCGCGCCGGTGTCGGAGGCGGGGACGATGCCGATGCGGTAGTCGGCAGGAACGCCGAGGATCTCGCGGGTAAGGTCGATGGCCTCTTTCAGCTTCGCCTTGCCGACGGCAGCACGATGCGACCGCCCGAGGGGGGCGTCGGCGATCATGTCGAGGGAATAACCGGGGATCTTGGCGCAGGGGCCGGAGGAGAAGCGCGGATTGGCCGGGCGCTTGGCCGGCGGAGTCAGGTCAGTCATGGTAGCCTTCCAGCTAAAAGCCCTTCGTTGGGGAAGGGTGTCCCGACGCCTTGGCTAAAGACGCAGCCGCTCTGGCGCAAGCGGAAAAATCGCGCTAATCCGCCGCCTGGTCGCGAAAAAGCGACAGGCCTGTTCACTATCGGAAACCTGCCCATGCATGTCGTCACCCTGCTGACCAACCCCGAAACCCCGGTGCTGGAACGGGTGACGGTCGAATCCCTGCGCGATGCCTGGGGCGGCGGGGCGGCGCGCTGGCTCGACCCCGGGGTGGCGGCGGAGTTCGAGGTGGAGAGGGTGCCGGAGAACCGCTGGCAGGTCTGGGAGGGGTTGCAAGGCCTGCGCGTCGACATGGCGGTGCAGCGGGCCGAGGGTCGCAGGAAGCGGCTCCTGATCGCCGACATGGATTCGACGATGATCCGGCAGGAATGCATCGACGAGCTGGCCGACGAGGCGGGGGTCGGCGCGCATGTGGCCGGGATCACCGCGCGGGCGATGAACGGCGAGCTGGACTTCGAGACCGCGCTGCGCGAGCGGGTGGGGCTTCTGAAGGGCCTGCCGGAAGGGGTCATCGCCCGGGTCCTGCGCGACCGGATCACGCTGATGCCGGGAGGCGAGGTGCTGCTGGCGACGATGAAGGCGAACGGCGCCCATGCGGCGCTGGTCTCGGGCGGGTTCACCGCCTTCACTGCGGCGGTGGCGGAGCAGCTGGGCTTCGACGAGAACCGCGCCAACGCGCTGCATGTCGCCGATGGGCTGCTGGCGGGGACGGTGGCCGAGCCGATCCTCGGCAAGGAGGCCAAGCTTCTGGCGCTGAAAGAGATCACCGCGCGGCTGGGCATCTCGCCCGCGGAGGCGATCGCGGTGGGCGACGGGGCGAACGACCTGCCGATGCTTCTGGCGGCGGGCACTGGCGTCGCGCTCCACGCCAAGCCGCGGGTGCAGGCGGAATGCGAGGTCCGGGTCAACCACGGCGACCTGACCGCGCTTCTCTACCTGCAGGGCTATTCCCGCGACGAGTTCGCCCGCGTCTGACATCTGCACGGCCCTTGCCCCGGCCCGCCGAACCGGCGACAAGCCGGGCATGTTCGAGATCGCGACCCATCTTGCCCTGCTTCTGGTCCTTGTCGCCTTCTGCGCCGGGTTCATCGACAGCATCGCGGGCGGGGGCGGGCTGGTCTCGGTGCCTGCGCTGCTTTTGGCCGGAGCCTCTCCGGTCGAGGCGCTGGCGACCAACAAGCTGCAAGGGACTTTCGGGTCGGGGACGGCGATGCTGGCCTATGCCAGGGCGGGGCATGTGCGGCTGGCGGATCAGCTGGGGATGGCGGCGGTCAGCGCAGGCGCCGGGGCCGCAGGGGCGATGGTCGCGCATCTGATCCCGGCGGAGGTACTGCGGATCATCATGCCGGTGGTGCTGATCGGGGTCGCCGCCTTCTTCGCGCTGAAGCCGGGTCTTTCCGACGACGCCCGCGCCGCGCGGATTCCGCTGCCGGTCTTCGGGGCCACGGTGGTGCCGCTGGTCGCGGCCTATGACGGGTTCTTCGGGCCGGGCACGGGATCGTTCTTCATGATGGGTTTTGTGCTTCTGGCGGGCTACGGCGTGCTGAAGGCGACCGCGCATACCAAGATGCTGAACTTCGCCTCGAACATCGGCTCGCTTGTGGTCTTCGTCTTTTCCGGCGCGACCTGGTGGGGCGTGGGGCTGGCGATGGCCTTGGGGCAGATCGCCGGGGCCGCGCTGGGGGCCCGCGTCGCGATGCGAGTGGGGGCGCGGCTGATCAAGCCGCTGCTGGTCTTCGTCTCGACCGCGATGGCGCTGCGGCTCTTGTGGCAGGCTTTGGGCTAGATGCCCCAGTCTGCCCCCTGCATCTCGCGCAGGCGGCTGGCGGTGCGTTCGAATTCGAAACTGCCCTCGCCCTCGATATAGAGTCGTTCTGGTGTCTCGGCGGCTGAGGCGATGAGGCGGACCTTCGCTTCATAGAGCGCGTCGATCAGGGTGACGAAGCGCTTCGCTTCGTTGTAGTTGGCCGAGGAGAGCTGTGGGATGTCCTCCAGGATCAGCACCCGCACGGCGCGTGCGATAGCAAGGTAGTCGGCCGGGCCGAGGGGTTTCGAGCAGAGGTCCCAGAAGCTCGCCCGCCCGACCCCGCTCGCGAAGCGCGGAACAGAGACCTGCCGCCCGTTCACCTCCAGCGTCAGGGGGGCTTCGGGTGCGCCGCCGGTGAGATCGGACCAGATCGCGGCGATCTGGGTGGTGGCGGAGCGGGCCGGGTGGAAGTAGACCTGCGCGCCTTGCAGCCGGTGCTGGCGGTAGTCGGTCGGGCTTTCCAGTTCTACCACCTCCAGCCGCTCCTCCAGCATGGCGATGAAGGGCAGGAAGATGCCGCGGTTGAGCCCGTCTTTGTAAAGGTCCTGCGGGGGCCGGTTCGAGGTGGTGACGATCACGATCCCGGCGGCGAAGAGCTTCTCGAAGAGCCGCCCCACCAGCATCGCGTCGGTGATGTCGGTGATCTGCATCTCGTCGAAGGCGAGGAGGCGGAGGTCGCGGATGATCTCGTCGGCGACGGGGACCAGCGGGTCCTCCACCCCGCGTTGCCGGGCCGCATGCATTCCCTTGTGGACCCCCTGCATGAAGGCGTGGAAGTGGACGCGGCGTTTCTGGGTGATGTCCGTGGCTTCGGTGAAGAGGTCCATCAGCATCGACTTGCCCCGCCCGACGCCACCCCAGAGGTAAAGGCCCTTCGGGGGCTGGATCGGCTTGGCGAAGAGGCCGGCGAAGAGGCCGACCTTGCGGGTCGCGTTCGCCTCCAGCCAGGCGCGCAGGTCCTCCATCCGGGGGAGGAGGGCGTGCTGGGCGGGGTCGGCCCTGAGGGTGCCCTGGGCGACGCGGGCCTCGTAGATCTCGGTCAGGGTCTGGCGCATGGGGAAGGAGTAGCGGGGCGGGGGCGGGGGCCGCAAGGGGGACTGGCTGTCCACGCAGGACAGGGAGGGGGAGGTGTGGGATTTCAAGGGGTTGGGTTTGGGTGGTAGGGTGGGGTTAACCGGGGTCGATTCGCGCTGGTTGTCATTCCCGCGAAAGCGGGAACCCAGATGGGCCGGGCGGTTGGCTTTGAAAAACTGGGTACCCGCTTTCGCGGGGATGACAGCGGGAAAACGTCCAAAATTCGCCGGAAAATCTACTCGTGGTTGTCAAGAAGTGCCTGTAGCTCGAATCGCAACGAGTCATCTCACGAAGGTGGAAGTCATGTACAAAGAGATTTCACTAGGTGCATTTCTGACTTTGTCGGCTTGTGTCGAGACCTCTGTGGTTCCCGTCGCAAGAAACCAGATCATAATCAATACGAGCGCCGCACCGATCTGCCGCGGAACTGGTGCGCAAAACGTCGCCGTAAAGATGGCTGCCGTGGAAGCCCTGCGCCGAGGTTACGATCGTTTCATCATCACCGGAGCTGCGCAGCAGAACAATACCGGGGTATTCCAGACTGCGCCAACTTACGCGACCACGACGACTACGCTGAACACCTACGGCAACACTGGCTACGGATATTCCAACACTCAGTTTGGAGGCGGAAATACCATCGTTTACGGTACGCATGACGCGTCGCTTGGGGTGCTGCTCTTGAAGCGCGGGGATGCGGGATATGAGCGCGGAGTCGATGCTAAGGGCGTGCTGGGCGAAAAGTGGAAAGAGATAGCTGAAAAAGGAATCGCCACCTGCTGAGTAGTCTACGGAACTAAGTTCAGTTGGGCGTCAAGTTGCGCATGATCGGTGCGCCGTAGCGCACCCTACCGGAGTCGGGCTGAAGCCCGACCTACGGGTTGGTAGCGGGTTCTGCCGGGGTGGTGCCTTCGGCGGGGGCTGCCGGGGTCTCGCCTTCCACCGGAGCCGCTTCTGCGGGGGCTTCGGGCGGCGCGGTCAGTATCCCGTTCTGCCAGACCCCCTCGGCCACCTCGCCTGACTTGTAGGTCAGCTTGCCCTGCCCCGCGCGTTTCCCCGCCTTGAACATCCCCTCGTAGATATCCCCCTCGGGGTAGGTCGCCACGCCTTGTCCCTCGATCTGGCCTGCGACCCAGGCGCCCACATATTTGAACCCGTCGGTGGTGGAGAACTCGCCCTGGCCGTGCCGCAAACCGGCCTTGAACTCGCCTTTGTACAGGCTTTCGTCGGGGTAGACCGCGGCGCCGATGCCTTGGCGTTCACCGCCGACCCAGTCGCCTTCGTAGCGGTAGCCGTCGGGATAGGTCATCAGGCCCTTGCCCTCGGGTTTGGCCTGCTTGAACGCGCCTTCGTAGACGCGGCCGTCCTTGTAGGTGGCACGGCCCTGGCCCTCGATCACTCCGGCCACCCAGTTGCCCTGGTAGGTGGACCCGTCGGGGTAGGTGATCGCGCCCTGCCCGTTCGGCTGGTCGGCCTTCATCGCGCCGATGTAGACCGAGCCGTCCGGGTAGGTGATCGAACCGGTGCCCTCCATCCGGCCCGCGACCCAGGCGCCTTCGTATTTGAAGCCGTCGGCACTGGTGAAGCTGCCCTGCCCCTGGCGGTGGTCCTTGGCCCAGCTGCCGAAGTAGATGTCGCCGTTCTTGTGGGTGAGCTTCCCCTGCCCCTCGCGCAAACCGTCCTTGAAGCTGCCCTCGTAGAGGTCGCCGTTGGGTTGGGTCAGGAGGCCCTTGCCGTTGATCTGGCCGTCGGCCCAATCGCCCTGATAGGTCAGCCCGTCGGGCATGGTGAGCTTGCCCTTGCCCGAGCGCTGGCCCTTGACGAGGGTGCCTTCGTAGACGGTGCCGTCGGGGTAGGTAATCTTGCCGGTGCCTTCCTTGACGCCCAGCACCCAGTCGCCCTCGTAGGTATAGCCGGAGGGGTTGGTCAGCTTGCCCTTGCCGTTGTGCGTGCCCTTCACGAAGCTGCCTTCGTAGACCGAGCCGTTGGCATAGATGGCCTTCCCTTCGCCGGTCATCTGGCCCTCGACCCAGTCACCCTCATAGGTGCGGCCGTCGGGGGCTGTGATCTTGCCGATGCCGTCGGGCTGACCTTGCTCGAACGTGCCTTCGTAGACCGAACCGTTCGGATAGCGGGCGGTGCCCTGGCCGGTGATCTCACCCTCGACCCAGTCGCCGGTGTATTCGAAGCCGGAGGGAAGGCGGTAGGTGCCGGTCCCGTGCTGGCGGCCGTTCAGGAAGGTGCCTTCGTAGACCGAGCCGTCGTCGTATTGCTTGGTGATGATTTCGCCGTCCTGGGCCTGCACTTGCGTGGCGAGGAGGGCGAGGAAGAAGGCGGTCGGAAGGCGCATGGACGAATCCTTCGGGCGGTGATCGGAGGCAGGGTAAGGGGCGGTTTCCAAGGTGACAAGGATTTGGCGGTCACGGCTGGAGGAGCGGACCGGAACCACTTTCCCTTGGGCCTCAGTCTGCTAGAAATGGTGTATCTAGTGGGGGCAGGTGCATGACCGACACGTTCAACCTGATGCTGGCGCAGCTGAACCCGGTGGTGGGGGACATTGCGGGGAATATCGCGCGGGCCAAGGCGGCCTGGGACAAGGGCCGGGCGGCGGGGGCGGACATGGTCGCGCTGACCGAGATGTTCGTGACCGGCTACCAGACGCAGGACCTGATCCTGAAGCCCGCCTTCGTCAGCGCGGCGATTGCGGCGGTGGAGGCCTTGGCGGTGGGCTGTGCCGATGGCCCGGCGCTGGGGATCGGTGGGCCGGTGCCGGTGGGGGGCAGGCTTTACAACGGGTACTATGTGCTGGACGGCGGGCGGGTACATGCGCGGGTGTTGAAGCATCACCTGCCGAATGACGCGGTGTTCGACGAGAAGCGGGTGTTCGCCTCGGCCGATGTGCATGGGCCCTATGTGGTGAAGGGGGTGCGGATCGGAACCCCGATCTGCGAGGATGCCTGGCACCCGGACGTGGCCGAGACGCTGGCCGAGACCGGGGCGGAGATTTTGCTGATCCCCAATGGGTCTCCGTACCACCGGGGCAAGCCGAATTTGCGGCTGAACCTGATGGTGGCCCGTGTGATCGAGACGGGGTTGCCGCTCTGTTACCTGAACATGGTGGGTGGGCAGGATGACCAGGTGTTCGACGGCTCTTCGATGGTGCTGAACCCCGGCGGTCGGCTGATGGCGCAGCTGCCGCAGTTCGACGAGGCGGAGGTGATGGTGACCTTCCGTCGTGGGGCGGAGGGATGGCGGGCCGATCCGGGGGAGATTTCTGAAATCCCGCCGATTGGCGAGGCGGATTACCGGGCCTGCGTGCTGGCGCTGGGCGACTACATGCGGAAATGTGGGTTCAAGAAGGCGCTTCTTGGCCTGTCGGGCGGGATCGACAGCGCGATCGTCGCGGCGATGGCGGTGGATGCGCTGGGACCGGAGAACGTGCGCTGCGTGATGCTGCCGTCGGAGTTCACCAGTGCGGAGTCGCTGGAGCTTGCCACGGCAGCGGCGAAGGCGCTGGGATGCCGCTATGACACGGTGCCGATCTCGGGCGCGCAGGGGGCGGTAGGGGAGGCTTTGGCGCCCCTGTTTGCGGGGACGCAAGCCGGAATAACGGAGGAGAACATCCAGTCGCGCCTGCGCGGGCTGATGCTGATGGCGCTATCGAACAAGTTCGGCGAGATGCTGCTGACCACCGGGAACAAGTCGGAAATGGCGGTCGGCTACTGCACGATCTATGGCGACATGAACGGCGGCTACAACCCGGTCAAGGACATGTACAAGACCCGGATGTTCCTGACCGCGCGCTGGCGGAACGAGAACCACCGGGCCTGGATGAAAGGCCCGGCGGGCGAGGTCATTCCGGAGAGGATCATCGCGCGCCCGCCGTCCGCCGAGCTGCGGGCGAACCAGCGCGACGACGACAGCCTGCCGCCCTATGAGGTGCTGGATGCGATCCTGGAGTGTCTGGTGGAGAAGGAGATGGCGGTTGCCGAGATCGTCGCACTGGGATTTGAGCGGGCCGTGGTGAAGAAGGTGGAACACCTCCTCTATCTGGCGGAATACAAGCGCTTCCAGTCCGCGCCGGGGGTGCGCCTCACGCAGAAGGCGTTCTGGCTGGACCGACGCTATCCCATCGTGAACCGCTTCCGCGATGACGCCTGAGATCGTCGTCGTCAATTTCTACGCCCTGCGCGATGCTGCGGGCTTCGACCGCGCGTTGCGGGCGCTGGTGCCCAGGGTACGGCTGCAAGGGCATGAGGGGTTGCGCAGCTACCGTTTCTTCGGGTCCGGCCCGAAGGAGCGGCGGCTGGTGGCGATCTACGAGGGGCCGGAAGCCTGGGTCGGGCATCATGACCTGATCATGGGCTGGCAGGAGATGGTGGCCTTGCGCGCGGCGGCGCGGCTGGCGCGGACGGATCTTTATGGCCCGATCTCGCCCGCGATGCAGGCCTGGATCGACCAGATGGGACTGGGCAAGAAGCTTCGCCACCAGGGCGAGGCGATTGCGGGGTTCCGGCGCGGGTAGTCGGAACCGTCGACCGTTGCGGCGCTTTGCGCTAGCCTGACCGCAAGGGGAACCTTGGGGGAAGGGAAGGATGATGATCCGACTGGCAGGACTTCTGGCGCTGTGCGCGGGCCCGGTGGGGGCCGAGACGTTGCGGGTGATGAGCTTCAACGTCTGGGGCGGCGGCGCGAACGAGGGCAAGGGGATCGAGGAAACGGTCGCCGCGATCAAGGCGGCCGGGGCCGACGTGGTGGGCCTGCAGGAGACCCGGCTGGAAAGCGATCCCTGCACGGCGGAGCATTGTCCGGCGGTGGGCGAAAGCGTCGCCCCGGCGTTGGCGCAGGCGCTGGGCTGGCATGTGGTGGACCAGACCGGGGACAATGTCGCGCTCTGGGCCAATGCGGTGATCTCGCGCTATCCGATCGGGGCGCAGTCGCCGAACGGGCTGGGGGTGCCACTGGACGTGAACGGCAGGACGGTCTGGCTGTTCAACGTCCATCTCGACGACGAACCCTATCAGCCGTACCAGCTTCTGGGCATCGAATATGGCCCGGCACCCTTCATCACCACCGAGGCCGAAGCGCTGAAGTTTGCGACCGAGACCCGCGGGCCGGCGCTGGACCTGCTGGAGGCGGAGATGGCGGTTGCCGAGGGGGCTGCGGCGGTTTTCGTCACGGGGGATTTCAACGAGCCTTCGGTGCATGACTGGACGCCCGAGGCGGTTGCTGCGGGGCATCACCCGGTGGCGGTGAAATGGCCCACGACGGGGCGACTGGTGGCGGCCGGGTTCGTCGATGCCTACCGGGCCGTCCATGCCGACCCGGTGGCGAAACCGGCCTATACCTGGACGCCGAGCTATGACGAGGCGGCGACCGACGACCATCCCGACCGGATCGACTTCGTGCTGGCAAAGGGCGACGGCTTGCGGGTGAGGGACGCCGCCATCGTCGGCGAGGACGGGCCGAGGAGCGACATCGTGGTCATGCCCTGGCCGTCGGATCACCGGGCCGTGGTGGCGGAGGTGGAGTTCTGAGGGATCGGATCGGGCTGAACCCGGCGTCTGGTGGGTTTCACCCACCCTACCGTTTCAGGGCGAATATCCCGGAGCCCACGACCAGCGCGGCGCCGATCCAGGTGGTGAGGTCGGGGCGTTCGCCGAAGAGCGCCATCGCCAGGACCATGGCGAAGATGAGCCGGGTGTAGCGGAAAGGCGTGACGGCCGAGACCTCGCCTGTCCGCATGGCATAGGTGAGGGCGTGATAGCCCGCCACCGCGAAGACCGTGCCGCCTGCCAGGTAGAGCAGCCCGAGTCCGGTCGGCATCGTCGCGCCACCGGTGACGACCAGCAGGATCGCCCCGGCGCTGGCGAGCATCGCGAAGCCGAGCGCGCCGAGCTGGCGGTTCGACAGGCCCTTTGGCGCGGCGCGGGTCGCAAGGTCGCGTCCCGCGAAGCCGAGGAGGCCAACGACGGCGAGGAGCGAGAGGGCGGAGAAATCCGATCCCGGTCGCAGGATCACCAGCACACCAATGAGGCCCAGCACCACGGCCAGCCAGCGATGCGGTCTGACCCTTTCGCCGAAGACCAGCGCCGCCCCGGCGACGACGACGAGGGGCGTGGCTTGCAGGATCGCCGAGGTGGTGGACAGCGCGGTCAGCGTGATGGCGAGGCCATAGAAGAGGCGGCCCGTCACCTCGAAGGCAGAGCGGACCAGCATGGGACGGGACAGGAAGGCGGGTGGCAGGAGCGCCTCGCCCCGGCGGGCGGCCATGGCGGCGAAGATCAGCATCCCGCTCAGGCCGATGGTCAGCAGAACCTGGCCGAGGGGGAGGCCCCGCGCGGCCGCCTTGACGAAGACATCCTCGACCGCGAACCCCGCCATCGAAGCGGTCATGTAGAGCGCGCCGCGGTGGTTGTCGGTCATCGCTGCACCCTCCTCAAGCACATCGCGCGCCGCTCGGCGGCCCACGGCGAGGCGGGTACGAAGGGTTCGGCGAGCGGGCCGGAAAGGATCACCGCGCGCCCCAGGTGTCGCTCAGCCGATAACCCTCGGGCCACGGATCGGCGGGATCGAGCATGTGCTGGTGCGTGCCGGTGATCCAGGCGCGGCCCGAGATTTCCGGCAGGATCGCGGGCAGGTCCCCGACCCTGGTGGCACCCACGATCCGCCCCTCGAACTGGCCGCCGATCAGCGAGCGGGCGCGCAGCACCTCGCCCGGTCCGATCTGGCCACGCGCCGCGAGGATCGCGAGGCGGGCGGAAACGGCGGTGCCGGTGGGCGAGCGGTCGATCTTGCCGGGACGGATGGAAACCGCGTGCTTCGTCTCCCAGCCGTCAGCCACCTTGGTCAGGGGGCCGGCGAAGAGACAGAAGGAGAAATGCCGCCAGTCGGGGTTTTCGGGGTGGCTGAAGCCAAGCTGTTCATCGGCGGCGGTGGTGATCTGCACGCCGAGCTTCGCCATTTCATGCGCGTCTTCGGGCGAATGGGTGAAGCCCAGCACCTCGGCGTCCACGACAACGAAACTGTCGGCGCCATAGGCGGTGTCGACGGTGATCCTGCCGAGGCCGGGCACGTCCAACGGCACGGAAAGCCTGTCGGCAAATGAGGGGAGGTTCCGTACATGGATGCGCTCGGCCTTGCCGTCCTTGCAGTCGGCGCGGACGGCCACAAGCCCGCCGGGGGCTTCCAGCAGCACTTCGGTGACGGGTTCGGTCATCGGGAGAATCCCGCTGTCGAGGAGCACGGTCGCGACGCAGATCGAGTTCGAGCCGGACATCGGCGGATTGTCCTCGGGCTCCATGATGACGAAGCCCATCTGCGCGCGGGGGTCCTTGGGCGGGACGAGGAGGTTCACATGCCGGAAGACGCCGCCGCGCGGTTCGTTCAGGACGAAGTTGCGCAAGGTCTGGTCGCGCCAGAGTGCCTCGCGCATTTCCCAGAGCGTTGTGCCGGAAGGTGGCGCGACGCCGCCGACGATGACATCGCCAACCTCACCCTCGGCATGGGCCGAGATGACATGGATGGTCTTCGAACTGCGCATGGAACGCCTCCGGGCCTGGCGGCCAACCTGTGCCAGCAGCGCGGGAATGGCAAGGACCGGCCAAGGCGACCCGCCCGCCCGTCGGCTCAAGGTCTTGATCTTGCGCGCCGATGGATCGATCCTGTCGGCATCCGGGCCGGTGGTGCCGATCATCCTTCGCCGTGCCGACGCCGCCCTGTCCCCCAGAAGAAGGCCCAAGAACGTGCATCCGCCCCGCCTTGCCGTCGCCCCGTCCGCCCCTGCGAAAGTGTCGGGATGACGGCCCCCCAGATCCTGCTGCTGGCGATCCTAGCCGGGACGATGGTGCTGTTTCTCTGGGGACGGTTCCGGCACGATATCGTCGCGCTGATCGCTCTGATGGCCTGCGTGATCGGCGGGCTGGTGCCGGCCTCCGACGCCTTTGCGGGATTCGGTCACCCCGCCGTCATCACCGTGGCCTGCGTTCTGGTCCTGAGCCAGGGGCTGCAATATTCGGGCACGGTCGACTGGCTGGCGCGCAAGGTCCTGCCGCAGAAGGCCGGGAGGTTCAGGAGCATGACCGCCCTCATGGGTCTGGGCGCGCTTCTGTCGGGGTTCATGAACAACGTCGGCGCGATGGCGTTGTTGATGCCGATTGCCGTGCGGCTGGCGGGACAACTTGGCCTGGCCCCGGGACAGGTGCTGATGCCGCTGGCCTTCGGCACGATCCTGGGTGGCATGACCACGCTGATCGGCACGCCGCCGAACCTGATCGTCTCGGGCTTCCGGGTCGAGGCCGGCGGGGCCGCGTTCAGCATGTTCGACTTTGCCCCGGTCGGCGTGGCGGTCGCCCTGGCAGGCGTCGCCTTCATCGCGCTTTTCGGCTGGCGCCTTGTGCCGGCGCGCAAGTCGATCTCGGGCGGCGAGTTCGAGACCGCCCAGTATCTGACCGAAGTCCGGGTGCCGAAGGGCAGCAAGGCCATCGGCCTGACGCTCCGGGCCTTCGAGCGCGGGATCGAGAACAGCGGCGCGCAGATCGTCGGCCTCGTTTCGAACGACGTGCGCATCAACGCGCCGCATGGCGGACGTCGCATCGGTGCCGATGACATCCTGGTGCTGGAGGCGGATGTGAATACGGTCGGCAAGGCTCTGTCGGTCTACGGCATCAAGCTGGAGGAGCAGGGATCGTCATCCGGCAAGGACAGCCCAACCGGCAAAGGCAGCGCCCATCCGGGGACAACGACCGAAGCTGGCGAGGATGGGACCGACAAGGCAAGAGCCACCGAGGACATTGTCCTGCGCGAACTGGTCGTCTTGCCCGGTTCAAGCATTGCCGGGTCGTCGGCCAGCGACCTTCACCTGCGCACGCGCTATGGGTTGAACCTTCTGGCCGTCTCGCGTCAGGGCACTTTGCCCCGGGCACGATTGCGGACGCTGAAGCTCAAGGCGGGTGATCTTCTGCTGATGCAGGGGCCGACAGAAGTGATCGCGGATTTCATCGGCGACACCGGCTGCGTGCCCCTGGGCGAACGTGAGTTGCGCATCCCCGACAGGCGCAAGGCACTGATTGCCGGGGCGATCATGCTGGGTTCGGTGGGTCTGGTGACCTTCGGCCTTCTGCCCGCCGCCGTGGCCTTCACCCTTGGGATGATCGCGTCCATGCTGGCGCGGACCCTGCCGCTGGAGCAGGTCTACCGGGCGATCGACTGGTCGGTGATCGTGCTTCTCGCCGCCCTGATCCCGGTGGCCGAGGCGATGCAATCGACCGGCACCGCAGATGTCCTGTCGCGGTTTCTGGTCGACACGATCGCGCGCGACAATGCGGTTGCGGCCCTCGCTGTCGTGCTGGTCACGACGATGTTCCTGTCCGACGTGATGAACAACGCCGCCACCGCCGCCGTCCTCTGCCCCATCGCCATCGGCATCTCCGCAGCGCTGGGCGTCAATCCCGACAGCTTCCTGATGGCCGTGGCCATCGGCGCGTCCTGCGCCTTCCTGACGCCGATCGGGCACCAGAACAACACGCTCATCCTGGGCCCAGGGGGTTTTGGCTTTGGCGATTACTGGCGCCTGGGCCTGCCGCTGGAAATCGTGCTGCTTGCGGTCAGCCTGCCGCTGCTGCTGATCGTCTGGCCGCTGTAGGATTTCGGCCGCGCTTGCGCTTGGCCGGCCGTGATGCGGTCAGACGCGAGGCAGCTTGTCTCAGATCAGCCCGGCGTGCTTCATCGCCGCCTTGATCTTCGCCTTGGTCCCGTCGGTCAGCCCGACCAGCGGCAGGCGGACCTCCTCGCTGCACAAACCCAGCATCGAGAGCGCGTATTTGGCGCCGACGAGGCCGGGCTCGATGAAGATCGCCTCGTGCAGCGGCATCAGCCTGTCCTGATACTCCAGCGCCTTGGCGTAGTCGCCCGCCAGCGTCGCCTCCTGGAATTCGGCACAGAGGCGAGGCGCGACGTTGGCCGTCACCGAGATGCAGCCGACACCGCCATGGGCATTGAAGCCAAGAGCAGTCGCATCCTCACCCGAAAGCTGGATGAAATCGGCCCCGCAAGAGGCGCGCTGCTGGCTGACGCGCTCGATCTTGCCGGTGGCGTCCTTGACCCCGATGATCCGGGGCAGCTTGGCCAGCGTCCCCATCGTCTCGGGCGTCATGTCGATCACCGACCGGCCCGGGATGTTGTAGATCACGATCGGCAGCGCGCAGCAGTCGTGCAGCGCGGTGAAATGGGCGATCAGGCCCGCCTGCGTCGGCTTGTTGTAATAGGGGGTCACGACCAGCGCGGCGGTGGCCCCCACCTTTTCGGCATGGCGCATGAGGGAAATGCCCTCGACCGTGTTGTTCGACCCCGCCCCGGCAATAACCGGCACCCGGCCCGCGGCGGCAGCGACGACTTCCTCGATCACCTTCTGGTGCTCGGCGTGGCTCAGCGTCGGGCTTTCGCCCGTGGTGCCCACCGGCACCAGCCCGTGCGAGCCTTCGGCGATGTGCCAGTCGACAAGTTTCTTCAGCGTCACCAGATCCAGCTCGCCGTTCTTGAACGGCGTCACCAGGGCAGGAAGGGACCCTCTGATCATGACGCTTCTCCTATCGTGATGGGGCGAAATTGCCCGAGCAAAGCGCGCCTCTCATAGCGGCAGACCGGCACAAAGCCAAGTCTTGCCGCTAACGCACTCGTGGGTTGTGAAGGGGCGTCGTGTCAGGCAGATTCATGGCCATGACAGGCAGGACAAAGATGATCCGGGCGCTGGCGGTGGCCTTGGCCATCCTTGCGAACCCGGGCGCGGCAGATACCACACAATCGATGCGGACGGCGCTGGAGCTGGCCGCGAAGAAGGATTGGGCGGGCGCCTTGTCGGTCGCCCCCTCGGGCGTCGGGCGCGACGTGATCGAATGGCAGCGCCTGCGGGCGGGCGAGGGGCGGCTGGGGGAGTATGAGGAGTTCCTCTCGCGCCGCCCGGACTGGCCCGGCCTGCCGCTGCTACGCGAAAAGGGCGAGCAAGCCGTGGCGCGGTCGACCGATCCGGCGCGAGTCATCGCCTGGTTCGACGCCGGTCCGCCGGAAACGGGAAAGGGCGCCAT
Source organism: Tabrizicola sp. (assembly GCF_016793705.1). GTDB lineage: Bacteria > Pseudomonadota > Alphaproteobacteria > Rhodobacterales > Rhodobacteraceae > Tabrizicola. The sequence continues at coordinate 181,996 of NZ_JAEULO010000068.1, read as the reverse complement.
CGCCTATGTCACGGCGCTTCTGGCCGCGGGCCGGGCGGCGGATGCCGAGACCGAGGCGATGCGGGCCTGGTCCACCCTGCCCTTCGCGGCTGACGAAGAGCAGGCGCTGATCGACCTTGCCCCGGAAGCGGTGGGTTTCGTGCATGAATTACGTCTGGAGAACCTTCTGTGGGAAGGCCGGTCGAAGGAAGCCGAGCGGATGCTGAAGCGGGTGCCCGAGGACCTGCGCGCGCTGGCCCGGGCGCGGCTGGCCTTGCAGGCGCAAAGCAAGGGCGTCACCGGATTGATCGAGGCGGTGCCGAAGGCGAAGACCTCGGATGCGGGCCTTGCCTATGACCGTTTCATCTGGCGGATGAAGAAGGACCTGTATGACGAGGCAGCCGAGCTGATCCTGGAACGGTCGAAATCCGCCGAAAGCCTGGGCCGCCCGGAAGCCTGGGCCGAACGGCGCGCGGTGCTGGCCCGCTATCTGATGCGGAACGGCCGGGCGAAAGAGGCCTACCGGATCGCCGCCAACCACCATCTGCAAACCGACAGCGGCGCCTCGGCCTATGCCGACCTGGAGTTCCTGTCGGGCTTCATCGCCTTGCGGCGGCTCAACGACCCGGCGGTGGCGCTGAAGCATTTCAAGCACCTGCTGGCGGGGGTGACGACCCCGATCAGCCTGGCCCGCGCGCAGTACTGGATCGGCCGCGCGGAAGAGGCCGCAGGGCAGGACGGCAGCGCCAGCTACAAGGCCGCGGCGAAACACCAGACGGCCTTCTACGGGCTTCTGGCGGCGGAACGACTGGGCCTGTCGCTGGACGAACGGCTTTTGGCAAAGCCAAAGGCACCGGACTGGCGCGATGCGGGTTACGCGCAATCCTCGGTGCTGGCGGCGACGCAACTGCTACTGAAGGCGGGGGACCGGACGCTGGCCAAGCGGTTCCTGCTGCATCTTGCCGAAAGTCAGGACGAGATCGGGCTGGCGCAGATGGCCGACATGGTGCTGGACTGGGGCGAGCCGCATCTGGCCGTGCTGATCGCCAAGCAGGCCGCCGAACGCGGGCTGATCCTGCCGCATGCCTATTACCCGGTGCCGGACTTCGTGCCCGATGGCTTGCAGGTCAGCCGCGCGCTGGCACTGTCGATCTCGCGCCGGGAAAGCGAGTTCGACCCTGCCGCGCGGTCCTCGGCCGATGCGCGCGGGTTGATGCAGGTGCTGCCCGGCACCGCGAAGCATATGGCCGAGAAGCTGGGCAAGCCCTTCGATGCGGCGAAGCTGATCTCGGACCCGGCCTACAACGTCACCATGGGATCGGCCTATCTGGCCGAGATGGTCGGAAAATTCGGTCCCTCCATCGCGCTTGTTGCCTCGGGCTACAACGCCGGCCCCCGCCGCCCGGAACGCTGGATGACCGAATTCGGCGACCCGCGCCGCGCCGATGTGGATGTGGTCGACTGGATCGAGACGATCCCCTTCGCCGAGACACGCACCTACGTCATGCGGGTGGCCGAAGGCGTGGTGATCTACCGCGCCAAACTGAAGGGCGCGGTCGGGCCGGTCAGGATCACCGAGGAACTCAAGGGCTAAGGCTTGTGCCGTCGTTCCAGTTGCGCCAGCCGCACCTGCCGCAGCGCCTCGACCAGAAGCGCGGTCATGAGGCCGAAACTCAACAGGCCATTGACCGCCGCCATCGCCGCCAGGATACGCCAGTCCTTGTGCGGCACCACGTCGCCCAGTCCCAGCGTCGAGAAGGCCTCGATGGCGAAGTAGAGCGATTCCTCCAGCGACTTGAAAACGCCGGTCTCGAACAGGACCCAGGCCCAGGTCCAGATGCCCAGCGTCAGCACCGCCAGCACCCAGAGGCCGACGGCCACCAGCATCAGCACCAGCTTGGGGCGCTGTGGCGGCCGGACAAGCCACGGGTGCGTGGCGCGAAAGGCGATCTCCAGCACCAGCGCGGCCAGCGCCATCACCAGCACGTTCAGGACCAGAAGGCCGGAGCCCAGGAGGATTTGGAGAAGCATGTGAACCTTCTGGACTAAGCCCGTCCCAGACCTTATCTCACGGCGATCATGGTGGCCAAGTCCGATCCCAACTCCAAACTCATCGCCGAAAACCGGCGGGCGCGTTTCGATTACCACATCGAAAGCGATCTGGAGGCCGGCATCATGCTGCTGGGGTCAGAGGTGAAGAGCCTGCGCCAGGGCGGATCGAACATCGCGGAAAGCTATGCCTCGGTCGAAGGGGGCGAGCTGTGGCTGATCAACGGCTACATCGCGCCCTATCTCCAGGCCAAGACCTTCGGGCATGAGGAGCGGCGGCGGCGCAAGCTCTTGGTGTCAAAGAAGGAACTGTCGCGGCTCTGGTCCGCCGTGGGGCGCGAAGGCATGACCATCGTGCCGATGAAGATGTATTTCAACGACCGCGGCATCGTGAAGCTGAAGCTTGGCATCGCCAAGGGCAAGAAGCTGGCCGACAAGCGGGAAACCAGCGCCAAGCGCGACTGGGACCGGCAGAAGGCGCGGCTTTTGAAGCAGAACAGCCGCGACTGAATTTGCACAAATCATACATTTCTTGCCGGAATTGCGTTCATCTGGCAGAATTTCCCATACCGGACAGAAAGTCCGGGGCATAAGCCGGGTCAACCGGACAGGGAACCGGCGACAGTAGGGAAAGGTAATGTCATGGGTATGGACCTGATCATCCAGATCATCGCGGGTCTGCTTGGCGGCAACGCCGCAGGCGCGGGACTGAAGAATCTGAGCCTCGGGACGGCGGGCAATTCCGTCGCGGGTGCAGTTGGTGGTGGCCTTGGTGGTTTGCTCATGGGCATGCTCGGCGGTGACGCGGGCGCGGCAGCGGATGCGGCTGCCAGCCTCGACATCGGCTCGATCATCCAGTCGGTCGTCGGCGGCGGTGCCGGCGGTGCCATTTTGACGGCGATCCTCGGGATGCTGAAAAAGGCGCTGGTGAAGTAACACGATACGACAGGTCGCGCGAAGGCGAGCCCCCGCGCGACCTGACCACGGCCGAGGCCGCTTGCGCCCGGCGCAAAGGCGCGGATATATCCCGGTGATCCCGGGAGATGCGCCATGACCCCTTCGCCGCAGGACGACCCCAAGACCCTGGTCTCGACCGACTGGCTGGCGAGGCACCTGCGCGACCCCGACCTGCGGGTGCTGGATGCCAGCTGGTATCTACCGGCGCAGAACCGCGACGCGAAGGCGGAATATGCCGCCGCCCATATCCCCGGCGCGCGTTTCTTCGACATCGACGAGATTTCCGACCAGCGCTCCAGCCTGCCGCACATGGCCCCGCCGCCCGAGAAGTTCATCAGCCGGATGCGGGCGATGGGCGTGGGCGACGGGCATCAGGTGGTGGTCTACGACGGCGCCGGGATCTTCTCGGCCGCGCGGGTCTGGTGGACCTTCCGGCTGATGGGCAAGACCGACGTGGCGGTGCTGGACGGCGGTTTCCCGAAATGGCAGGCCGAGAACCGCGAGATCGAGGACATGCCGCCGGTGATCCGCGACCGGCACATGACCGTCTCCCGCCAGAACCATCTGGTGAAGGACGTGACCCAGGTCGCCCATGCGGCCAAGCTGGGCGAGGCCGAGATCCTCGACGCCCGCGCCGCACCCCGCTTCCGTGGCGAGGCGCCGGAACCCCGCGCCGGTCTGCGCTCGGGTCACATCCCGGGGTCGAAGAACATTCCCTTCGCCGAGGTGCTGAACCCCGATGGCACGATGAAACCGCCCGCCGCGCTGAAGGCAGTATTCGAGGCGACCGGGGTGGACCTGAAGAAGCCGGCGATCACCTCTTGCGGATCGGGCGTGACGGCGGCCGTCCTCAGTCTTGCGCTGGAACGGATCGGCCACCGCAACCATGCGCTCTATGACGGCTCCTGGGCCGAATGGGGCATGTACGACGACCTGCGGGTCGCAACCGGGCCGTGACGGCCAGAGGACATGATGCTTGAGACCCTGAACCCCCAGCCGCAGGACAAGATCCTGCAACTCATCGCGATGTTCCGCGACGATCCCAGGACCACGAAGATCGACCTTGGCGTCGGCGTCTACAAGGACGCGACCGGCCTGACCCCGGTCATGCGCGCGGTGAAGGCGGCCGAGCACAAACTGTGGGAGACGGAGACGACGAAGACCTACACCGGCCTTGCAGGCGAGCCCGCCTTCAACGCCGCGCTGGTGGGAATGATCCTGGGCGAGGGCTATGCCGACCGCGCCGCCTCGGTGGCGACGCCCGGCGGGACCGGGGCGATCCGACAGGCGCTGGAGCTGATCCGGATGGCCAACCCCAAGGCTCGCGTCTGGATGTCGGCACCGACCTGGCCGAACCACCCGTCGATCGTGAAGTACCTCGGCATGACCGGGGTCGAGTATCGCTACTTCAACGTCGCCACCTCGGGCATCGACTTTCCCGGCCTGATGGCCGACCTGGAAGGCGTCAGCGCCGGGGATGCCGTGCTGTTGCATGGCTGTTGCCACAACCCGACAGGGGCGAACCTTGACGGCTCGCAATGGGATCAGGTGATCGCGCTTCTGAAGAAGAAGGGCGCCATCCCATTCGTCGACCTCGCCTACCAGGGCTTCGGCGACGGGCTGGACGAAGACGCGGCTGCCACCCGCAAGATTGCAGCCGCCTTCCCCGAGGTGCTGATTGCCGCCTCGTGCAGCAAGAACTTCGGCATCTACCGCGAGCGGACGGGTATCCTGATCGCCCTGACCTCCCCCGACCGGAAAGCCGTGGTGCAGGGCAACCTGAACTTCCTCAACCGGCAGAACTACAGCTTCCCGCCCGACCACGGCGCGCGGCTGGTGACGATGATACTGGAAGACGCCGCGCTGACCGCAGACTGGAAGGCGGAGCTGGAAGACGTCCGCCAGAACATGCTTTCCTTGCGCAAACAGCTGGCCGATGAACTCCGCCGCGCGACCAACACCGACCGCTTCGACTTCGTCGCCAGCCATCGCGGCATGTTCAGCCGCCTTGGCCTGACCGAAGCGCAGGTCAACCGGCTGCGGGAAGAGCACGGCATCTACATGGTCGGCGACAGCCGGATCAACATCGCGGGCCTGAACGCGAGGACCGTTCCTGTGCTGGCCGCCGCCATCGCGCAGGTCCTCTGACGCATCATGCTGGCCATCGTCCTGTCACTTGGGGCGGCGGTCTGCTTCGCTGCTTCCGCGATGTTCATCAACTCGGTTTCGGGCCGGGTCGGGCCGTTGCAACTGTCCCGCTGGCAGATGGGCCTTGCCTTCCTGATGACCGGCGCGATCGTCCTTGTGACGGGCGGCTGGCGGACGATGGACGGGTCGATGATCCTCTGGCTTGCCGCCTCGTCCGTATCGGGCATCATGCTGGGCTCGCTGACCTTCATCGCGACCATCCAGTTCACCGGCCCGCGCATTTCGGCGCTGCTTTTCACCACCGCCTCGCCCTTCGCCCTGGCTTTGGGCTTCCTGTTCCGGGGCGAAACCGTCAGCCTTGAGCAGGCGGCCGGCGTCGGGCTGATCGTCGCCGGGATCATGCTGGCGGTCATCGGCCCGAAGCGGGATGAGGGCGCACGGGTGCCAAAGCCCCTGTGGATCGGGATCGGGCTCGGCCTCCTGACCTCGCTTGCCCAGGCAACCGGAAGCCTGCTGGCCCGCCCGGCGATGCTTGCCGGGGCCGATCCGGTCGCGGCGATGGCGGTGCGGTCGGGAACGGGTGCCCTGTTCTTCATCCTTCTTCTGGCGCTTCCGGGGCTTCGGCCTGCCGCGCTGCCGTCCTTGCCCGCGATCCGGCGGATCGGCCTGTCCTCCGTCGCCGGCATGGTGCTTGGCATGTCGCTGCTGATGGCGGCCCTTGCGCGCGGCAACGTCGGAATCGTGACCACGCTTTCCTCGACGATGCCCATCCTGATCCTGCCGATGGTCTGGGTCCTGCATGGCCGGATGCCCGGCCTGCTCGCCTGGGTCGGGGCGGTACTGGCAGTCGTCGGAACCGCGTTGATCAGCCTTTCCACCTGAGGCTTGGCAGAACCCCCTGCCCGTGCTTGACTGGCCCGAAACCGGGGGGCGGCGATGGGACGCGCGGCGCGCAGGATCACGGCGGAGGAAGCGGCGGCGCTGGTCCAGCCGGGCATGTGGCTCGACTACGGGGCGGTGCTGGGCCAGCCCGACGCCTTCGACGAGGCGCTGGCCGCCCGGCTTGGCCCCCTCACGAACATCCGCTTCCGGTCGGTCCTGACCGCCCGCCCCCGCGCCGTGCTGGAGGCGGACCCGGAGGGGAAGCACATCCACTGGTTCTCCACCCATTTTTCCGGCTACGACCGAAGGAAGCATGACGCCGGGATGGCGCATTACCTGCCGGTGAATCTGGGCGAGGTGCCGGACTACTACCGCCGCTTCATCGACCCGCCGGACATCGTGGTCTTCAAGACCGCCCCGATGGACGAGAAGGGCTTCTTCAACTTCGGCCCCAACGTGCTGTGGATGCGGGCGCTGGTCGAGCGGGGGAAGGTGGTGATCGTCGAGGAGACGCCGACCCTGCCCTACGTCATGGGCCAGGGAACCGGGGTCCACGTCTCTGAAGTCGACTACATCATCCCCGGCCATGACCGCCCGATGGCAGAGCTGCCGAAGGCCCCGGCGACCGAAGTCGACAAGGCCGTCGCCCGGCTCATCGCGGCAGAGGTGGAGGACGGCGCCTGCCTGCAGATCGGCATCGGGGGGATGCCGAACGCGGTCTGCTCGCTGCTGGCGGAGAGCCCGGTGAAGGACCTTGGCATCCACACCGAGATGCTGACCGACGGGATCGTCGACCTGTATCGCGCCGGACGGATCACCGGGGCGCGGAAGCAGATGAACGCGGGCAAGATGGTCTGCACCTTCGCGCTCGGGGCGCAGTATCTGTACGACTTCCTGCACCGCAATCCGGAGGTGGAGTTCCATCCGGTCGACTATACCAACCTGCCGCACATGATCATGCGGAACGACAAGGTGGTGTCGATCAACAACACGACCCAGGTCGATTTGCAGGGGCAGGCGGCGTCGGAGTCGGACGGGTTCCGGCATATCTCGGGGACCGGGGGGCAGCTCCAGTTCGTGCGGGGGGCCTATGGGTCGAAGGGCGGGAAAAGCTTCATGTGCCTCGCCTCGACCTACGAGAAGAAGGGGGAGCGGCGGAGCCGGATCGTGACGGCGCTGACAAGGGGCAACGTGGTGACGACGCCCCGGACGGACATCATGTATGTGGTGACGGAATACGGGATGGCGAACCTGAAGGGGCGGTCGATCGCCGAGCGGGCGCGGGCCCTGATTTCCATCGCCCACCCGGATTTCCGGGAGGAGCTGGAACGGGAGGCCTACGAGCATCGGCTGATCCCGCGGGGATTCTTCTGAGAGTGTCCACGGTGGACAAAATCTGTTAGTGCATTAGATTCAATATCTTGGCATTTTTCATTCAGGATTTCTTAATGACTCGCGAGTTGGGGGCGCCTGTCAAATCGAGCGCCTGCGGCGCGAAGACTCCTTGTCTCGCCGGCTTGTGTGAAGGACACAAGCCGGCTCGGATGGGCCTCCGGCGGGGATACTTGGGCAAATGTGAAAGGAAAGTCGAGGATTTCGGGTCGAGGCGCATAGGCGATGCGGGCCTACCGGCTGGCCCGCCATGCCGCCAAGAGACCCGAGACGGCGATCAGCGCCATGCCGGTGAAGGCCAGGACGTCGGGAAGCTGGTGGAAGACCAGCCAGCCCAGAGCTGTCGCGAAGGCGATGTGCATGTAGTTCACCGGCGCAAGGGTGGAGGCCGGGGCCTCGCGGTAGGCGGAGGTCAAAAGCAGGTGCCCGAGGGTCGCGCAGGTGGCGTAGACCAGCACCAACCCGGCATCCGGGGCATCGGGCCAGCGTGGGACGCCAAGGACCAGCACCATGCCGACCGACAGGACCGAGCCGACCAGCGCGGTGTGGAAGAGGAGCGCCATCGTCGTCTCGGTCCGGGTCAGGATGCGGGTCAGCAGATGGTAGCCGCTGCCGAGGACGGCGTTCAGGAGGCAGAGCGCCACGCCCCAGGGGTCGAGCCCGGAACCGGGCCGGGCGATGAGGAGGACACCAGCGAAGCCCAGCGCCGCACAGAGCCAGCCGAGCGGGCTGACCCTTTCACCCAGGATCGGACCGGAGGCGAGCATGAGGAGGACCGGGGTGATGTAGATGATCGCCACCGTCTCGGCCACCGGCATCACCCGGAGCGCGAGAAGCATGGTGATGGTCGCGAAGGCGAGGAGGACACCGCGCAGGATCACGAGGCCGGTGCGCTGTGTTCGCCAGACGACGCTGCGGTGGCGGGGCCACATGGTGACGAGGACAAGGGCTACATTGATGATGTAGCGCGCCGACAGGATCAGCGGCGCGGCATAGAGCATGGAGAGATGCTTGCCGAGCGTATCGCCCCCGGCGAAAAGCAGGGTCGCGGCCACGACCAGCGCCACGCCTTTCAGGGGATTGCCTTCGGGATGCATGGTCGGAGCCGCCCTGCCCTGCCTAGACCTTCAGCGCCACCAGGACCGCCCCGGCCGCGATCAGCACGACTCCGGTCCAGTTCGCCGCCGACATCCGTTCGCCCAGGAAGACGGCGGCGAAGATCGCGACCAGCACGACGCTGAGCTTGTCGACCGGCGCCACGCGCGAGGCATCGCCAAGCTTCAGCGCCCGGAAATAGCAGAGCCAGGACGCGCCGGTCGCAAGGCCGGACAGGACGATCGCCCCCAGTGTCGTCCAGGAGACCCGGGCGGGGTTCTGCCACTGGCCGGTCCCGGCGACGATCAGGGCCAGGACGGCCAGCACGACGCAGGTGCGCAGCAGGGTGACATAGTCGGAGGGAAGGCCGCTGACGCCGATCTTGGCGAAGATCGCGGTCAGGGCGGCAAAGATGGCCGAAAGGAAGGCCCAGAACTGCCAGGTGGTTGTCATCATGTCGGTCCCCTTCCTACAGCGCCAGCCTAGACCGCACCCTTGGCTTGGGGAAGGCCATGCGGTGCCATCGGGGTCCCGCAAAGGCAAACGGCCCGCGGCGAGTTTCCGCGGGCCGTTCCGGTTCAGTGGCAGGCCATGCCCTCAGCTATGGTAGGCCTGTTCGCCGTGGCTGATGAGGTCGAGACCCTGACGCTCGGTGTCGCTGTCGACGCGCAGGCCGATGGTCAGGTCGACCAGCTTGTAGGCGACGAAGGACACCACGCCGGACCAGACGATCGTGATCAGCACGCCCTCGATCTGGACCCAGAGCTGGGACATCATCGCATAGTCGTCGCCCTTGACCCCGCCGAAGGCTGCCGCCGACAGGACCCCGGTCAGGACGGCACCGATGATGCCGCCGATGCCATGGATGCCGAAGACGTCGAGGCTGTCGTCATAGCCCATCTTGTGCTTCACCGTGGTCACGAAGAAGTAGCAGACCAGCGAGACGATCACGCCGAGCAGGATCGCCCCCATCGGGCCGATGGTGCCGCAGGCCGGGGTGACGGCGACAAGCCCCGCCACCATGCCCGAGGCCGCACCCAGCATCGAGGCCTTGCCCCGCGCCATGCCTTCGATGGCGCACCAGGTCAGCGTCGCCGCTGCGGTTGCGATGAAGGTGTTGATCATCGCGAGCGTCGCGCCGCCGTTGGCTTCCAGGTTCGAGCCGACGTTGAAGCCGAACCAGCCGACCCAGAGCATCGAGGCACCGATCATGGTCATGACCATCGAATGCGGGGCCATGTTGTCCTTGCCGAAGCCGACACGCTTGCCGATCACCATGCAGCCGACCAGCGCCGCGATCCCGGCGTTGATGTGGACGACCGTGCCGCCGGCGAAGTCGATGGCGCCCTTGACGAAGAGATAGCCGTTCGCATCCCAGACCATGTGGGCGATGGGGAAGTACGAGAATGTGCCCCAGAGGACCGAGAAGGCGAGGACGGCGGTGAACTTCACCCGCTCGGCAAAGGCGCCGATGATCAGCGCGGGGGTGATCGCGGCGAAGGTCATCTGGAAGACGATGAACAGGTATTCCGGGATCACGTAACCCGCCGAGAAGGTCGCAGCCATGCTGTCGGCGGTGACGCCGGACAGGAAGAGCTTGGCCGTGCCGCCCCACCAGGCGCTGGTCGAGCCGCCGAAGGCGAAGGAATAGCCGTAGATCACCCAGACGATCATCATCACGCAGGCGATGACGGTGGTCTGCATCAGCACCGACAGCATGTTCTTCGACCGCACGAGCCCGCCGTAGAACAGGGCAAGGCCCGGGATGGTCATGAACAGGACCAGCACGGTCGAGATCATCATCCAGCTGACATCGCCCTTGTCCATGACCGGGACGACTTCCTCGGTCACGGTTTCGGCAACTTCGGCCGTGGCTTCCTGTGCCCAGGCGGGCAGGCTGGACAGGAGCGCGGCAGACAGCGCGCCAAGTCCGGCAAGTTTGGATTGCAGTTTCATCTCAGGTGTTCCCCTCTTCCCGCCCCTTAAAGCGCGTCGTCATCGGTTTCGCCGGTGCGCACCCGCACGGCATGTTCAACGTCCAGGACGAAGATCTTTCCGTCGCCGATCTTGTCGGTTCGGGCCGTGGTCTGGATCGTGGTGACGACCTGGTCGGCCAGGGCATCGGCCACCACGATCTCCAGCCGGACCTTCGGCACGAAGTTCACGGCATATTCGGCGCCGCGGTAGATCTCGGTGTGGCCCGACTGGCTGCCGAACCCCTTGATCTCGGTCACCATCATGCCGCGCACCCCGATGGCGGTCAGCGCCTCGCGGACCTCGTCGAGCTTGAACGGCTTGATTGCTGCAATGATGAGCTTCACCTTCTGTCCCCTCGTTCCGTTGCATCAGGGCGAACCCTTCGTGGGGAATGAGGCGGTCGAATGCTGCACCTGCACAAGAAATGGACGGGGGTGGAGGTGGCGGAGAGGTCGTTAAGTGCACAATTTCTGCACTTCTCGGGGCAGATGCCCAATTCTTGAGCGGCAAAGCGATGCGAATCGTGGTCGGCCTGACTTCGCTTTCCGGCAAATCCGGGATATGGTCGCCGCCAAACGGGCTGGAACAGGCCCAGGTCACGAGTTGGCAGAGCAGGCATGGCAGCGAAAGACCGGGGGCGCGGCCCCCTTGTGGCGGACAGACGGTATTCCTCCTCGCGCGCGGCCCCGTCGGGCGGCGGGCCGAAGAAGCCTGCGCCTCCGAAAGCGGCCAAGCCGAAGCGCAGCCGGACGCCCCGGCCCCGGCGGCAGCACGGGCTGGTGATCGGGCTGATCGCGGCGATCTGGCGCGTCCTGTGGGGCATCGCCTGGCGGGGAGCGGCGATCGGCGCGCTGATCTATGGCGGGATCGTCTGGTATTTCTACGCGCAGCTGCCCGAAGTGACCGACCTGATCGACGGGCGCGCGCGGGGGTCGGTCACCATGCTGGACCGCAACGGCGAGGTCTTCGCCTGGCGGGGCGAGACCTTCGGGGGCATGGTGACGGCGGAAAGCGTGTCGCCCTATCTGCACGACGCCGTGGTGGCGACGGAGGACAAGCGGTTCTACTGGCATTTCGGCATCTCGCCGCGCGGCATCGCCAGCGCGATCCGGATCAACCTGTCGGAAGGCCGGGGCGCGTTCGAAGGCAACGGCGGGTCCACGATCACCCAGCAGACGGCCAAGCTTCTGTGCCTGGGGGTCGAGTGGGACCCGAAGCAGTGGAAGTCGGAAGCCGACTACGAGAAGGACTGCCGCAAGGGCGGGATGTGGCGGAAGATCAAGGAAGTGCCCTTCGCCATGGCGATGGAGGCGAAGTATTCCAAGGAAGAGATCCTGACGATCTATTTCAACCGGGCCTATCTGGGCGCGGGCGCGCGGGGATTCGAGGCGGCGGCGCAGCGCTATTTCGGCAAATCGGCGAAGGATGTCTCGGCGGCGGAAGCGGCGATGCTGGCGGGACTGCTGAAGGCGCCTTCCACTTATGCGCCGACCGCAAGCATGGAACGCGCACGGAACCGGGCGGCGGTGGTCATCGGGCTGATGGAGGAGCAGGGCTACCTCACCAAGGCCGAGGCCGACGAGGCGCGGGCCAATCCGGCGGTGCTGTCGAAGGCTGCGAAGCAGAAATCGGGCGGCTACTTCGCCGACTGGGTGATGGAGACGACGCCGGACTATCTGGCGCGCGACACGACGGAAGACGTGATCATCGAGACGACGCTGGACCAGGATTTGCAGAAGAAGGCCGAGGAGGCGCTGGCCTGGGTCTTCGAGAACAAGGTCAAGTCCGGCTCCAAGGCGCAGGCCGCCATAGTGGTGATGAGCGCGGATGGCGCGGTCAGGGCGATGGTGGGCGGGCGGAACCTGCCGAACGCCGGCGACTTCAACCGCGCGACCCAGGCACTGCGGCAGACCGGGTCTACCTTCAAGCCCTTCATCTATGCCGTGGCGATGGATCTGGGCTACAGCCCGATGGACTATGTCGAGGATACGCCGCTCTGCATCTACACGGCAGGGTCGGGCGACTGGTGTCCGCAGAACTATGACAAGACCTTCAAGGGCCAGATCACCCTGACGCAGGCCCTGGCCGAAAGCCGGAACATCCCGGCGGTGCGGGTCTCGGAAGCCGTGGGCCGCGATCTGGTGAAGCAGGTGGCGACCGATTTCGGCCTGGCGCAGAACTTTGCCGACGGGCCGGCGCTGGCGCTCGGGGTGTCGGAATCGACGCTGATCGACATGACCGGGGCCTTTGCGGGCATTCTGAACGGGGGGTCTTCGGTGACGCCCTACGGGCTCAACGCGCTGAAGCTGAAGGGGATGGACGAGCCCCTGTTCGGCGCGGGCGGCGGGATCGGCGAGCGGGTGATCAGCGAGAAGGCGGCGCATGCGCTGACCTACATGATGACCGAGGTGCTGAACTCCGGTACCGGGGGCCGGGCACGGCTGAAGGACCGCGAAGCCGCGGGCAAGACCGGCACCACGCAAAGCGCGCGGGATGCCTGGTTCGTGGGCTTCACGGCGGATTACGTGGTCGGCGTCTGGATGGGCTATGACGACAACAGCCCCTTGACCGGGGTCACCGGTGGCGGACTGCCGGCCGAGATCTGGCACGAGGTCATGGTACGGGTCAACGAGGGCCTGCCCGCGAAGCCGCTGATCAAGGAAATCCCCGAGTCGACCTATGCCCCGGTCGGGACCGGGACCGGCGAGGGTGCCATCGCAGCCGAGGACGTGCCCTATTTCGACGATCCGAACGCCCCGACCTATGACGAGGTCTACGTCGACCCGGCGACCGGCGAATCCATCCCGGTCTATGACGGCCCGCCCCCGGACGGCGCGGTGCTGGAAGGGCCAGTGACCGAAGCGCCCCGCAGGGGCGACCTCGTCGAACAACTGCTGGATGGCATGCTGGGCGGGAACAACTGACGCCGCGCTTGCCGGACAGCCGCGCCGGGCATAGCCTTCCGGACAGGTCCGCCTTGACCGGAGAGCGCCATGCGCATCGTGGAACAGACCCCTGACCGTCTGGTGCTGGAGATCCGCCCCGTCGCGCTGATGGTGTTGTGCGTGGGGCTGTTCCTGTTGTTCTTCGTCCTCGGATTCGGGATGCGGCTGTTCCTGCCCGCCATCGCCGGGTTGATGGGGATGTCCGACATGGGCCTGTCCGCCCTGCCCCGCGCGCCGGGGATGAATCTTCTGGGCTATGCTTCGGTCATCCCGCTTCTGGTCGGGGTGTTCCTGATCAAGACCCGGCGGCTGAGTTTTGACCGCCCCTCCGGCAAGGTGACAGTCGTCAGCCGGGGCGTGCTGGGCCGGAACGAGGCGGCCTATCCGCTGGCCGATCTGCAAGGGGCCTCGCTGGCGGCGAGCCGGTCCGGGAATTCCGGCACCACTTATCGGGCTGTGATGCATTTCTCCGGCATGACGGGGCAGGTGCCGGTGACGCCCTATTCGACCAGCGGCCCGGGACCATCGCGGACGGTCGAGGCAATCAATGGTTGGCTCGGGCCACGGATGACGGGACTTTCCGATCTGACGGGCGACCAGACGGCAGCAGTCGCCGCCGCGCTGGAGAAGCTGGGGGTCAAGCTGCCGCGCTAGTATGAGTGCAAGCGCGGCGGCAAGTTCAACCTGTCACCCCCGCGGAAGCCGGGGGGGGCCAGATGGCGCGATGGGTCCCCGCTTTCGCGGGGATGACAGGTCACGCGAGTTGGCCGATCTGGGCTCTCGCGATGAGAAGGCGAAGCCGAACGAGGAGCCGCTGGTCAGAGCTTGGCGAGATCGCCGATCAGCCGGTCCAGGTCGCCGCCGCGCTGGTCGAGGAGCGCGCCCATCTCGGTGCGCTCGGAGGCCAGCATGTTCACGCCCTCGATGATGATGTTGAAGAACAGGCTCTTGCCCGACTTGTCGGACACATGCCAGCGCACCTCGAACGGGGATTCGCCGGTCATGTAGGCGGTCGAGATCACCTCGAAGTAGCTTTTCAGCGCGCGGGCATCCGACACCTCGATCCGCCCGCCGATGAATTCGCGGAAGCGGCGGCCGTATTTGCGGCTGATGTAGCCCTGAAAGGCCTTGGTATAGGCCGAGAGCTGAGCCTTGGAGGCCGAGCGCGCCGCGGTGCCGAGGACGGAGCGGGCAATGGCCGGCACATCGGCGTAGCGCGCGAAGAGCTTCTCGAAATCCTTCAGCATCGCGCCTTCGGACTTGCCCGAGTTGATGATCCCGTTGATGTCGCCCACCGTCTTGTCGACCAGCGTCTTCGCGGCATCGGCGGTCAGGGCAAGGGCGGGCAGCGGCAGCGCGGCCAGCGCGCCGGTGGTGGCCAGGCCGGTCACGAAACCGCGGCGCGAGAGGATCAGGTCATTGGGCATAGGGGTCCTCGTAGGGGTCGATGAAGCCGTCGTCATTCGGGGCAGCCGTATCGCTCGCGGCGTCCGCATAGGGGTCGATGAAACCGTCGTCGCCGGTGCCACCTGCCGCTCCACCGCCCTTGCCCAGCTGGAAGCGCCGGTTTTGCAGGTAGAGGAGCCGCGCCTGAGCATAGCTGTCCGCGCTTTCATATAGGAGCGAATCCACTGTCGCCGAGAAGCGGTCGCGATCACCAAGCCGTGAGAAGAGCTTGAGGATCGTCGCGGCATTCGCCTCTTTCGTCGGCAGGGCCAGACGCACCGGGTTCAGCGCGAGGTCGGCAAGCATGCCCACCGTGTCGCGCGCGGTCGAGGGACCGGCGAGCGGAAGTTCCATGTAGGGGCCCTCGCCCACGCCCCAGACATGCAGCGTCTCGCCGAAATCGGTCGGCTTGCCCTCGACCCCGGCGTAGGAGGCGAAGTCGACCAGGCCGAAGACGCCGAAGGTCAGGTTTGCCAACAGGCGGACAGAGTTTTCGCCAGCATCGGCCAGACGGAACTGGAGCAGGTTGTTGGCGATGTCGCCGGGCAGGTCCAGCGTGTCGGCCACATTGCCCACGGCGCGCTTCACCGGCTCGGGCACCACGCCGTAGCCCTTGGAGGCCGGGCCGACCAAAGCACGGTCCACCCCCTTGTTGAAGGCATGGACCTTGCGGTTTGCAGGCTCGAACGGGTCGTTGATCCCGTTCGCAACCGGGGCCGGGCCACAGGCGGCCAGCAGTCCCGCCGCCACCACAAGCGCCGAAATTCGTGTCCCGCTTCTGAAAATAAATGGAATGTTCAGACCCATGTCCCTACTGTCCGGCCACCACGCCGCCAACGACAGTCTTGCGCGGGCGTTGGCAAGGCATAGAACCCCGACTTGCCCAAGACAACCGGCAAGCGTGGCAGATGCGCCGCGCATGGCAGGAAGACGCCAAGGAAGGAACGATGGCAGCGCCCGCGAAGCAGTCCACCGAAGTCCCGGCCGGCCTGTCCGAGATTGCCGTCGCGCGCGCCGCCTCGCGCCGGGCGTTGGCGCTCGCCTTCCTCTTCTCGGCGCTGGTCAACCTGCTGATGCTGACCGCGCCGCTCTACATGCTGCAGGTCTATGACCGGGTGCTCGTCTCGCGCTCGGAAGAGACGCTTCTCGCGCTGACGCTGTTGATGGGATTCCTGTTCCTGATGATGGGGATTCTGGACCATGCGCGGGGCCGGATCATGGCGCGGGTCGGTGCGCGGTTGCAGGATCGGCTGGACGGGCGGGTGCTGACGGCAGCCTTCCGCCGCCTGACTGTGGCACCACAGGACACCGCCGCGCTGGCGGCGCAGAAAGATCTCGACGCCATCGCCCGCTTCTGGGCTTCGCCCGTGCTTCTGGCGCTGTTCGACGCGCCCTGGGCCCCGGTCTTCGTCGCGGCGATCTTCGTCTTTCACCCCTGGCTGGGCTGGCTGGCCATTTTCGGCGGGCTGGTAATCGTGGGCCTCAGCTGGCTGAACCAGCAGGGCACCGAGGCGCCGCTCAAGGGCGCGAACCTTGCCACCCTGGCGGCGGACCGGCAGGCCGAGAACCTGAAATCCGATTCCGAGCTGATCCAGGCGCTGGGGATGTCAGGGGCCGCCTTTGCCCGGCTGAAGCTTGGCCGCGACCGGGCGCTGGCGGCGGGGCTTGCCGCCTCGGACATCTCGGGGCGCTACGCGGTCGCGATCCGGACCTTCCGGCTGTTCCTGCAATCGGCGATGCTCGGCCTTGCCGCCTGGCTGGTGCTGCGGCAGGAACTGTCGGCGGGCGCGATGATCGCCGCCTCGATCCTGATGGGCCGCGCCTTGCAGCCGGTGGAGCAGGCGGTGGGCCAGTGGCCGGTCGTCACCCGCGCGCGGCAGGCCCGGGATCGACTTTCCGGGCTCCTGGCCCAGACCCCGCCGCCACCGCCCCGGACCGAGCTTCCGCGTCCCAGGGCGATCCTGGACGTGCAGGGCGTGGCCGTCGTCCCGCCCGGCGGTGCCACCCCGGTGCTGCGCGGGCTGACCTTCCAGCTGCCGCCGGGGCAGGCGCTGGGGGTGATCGGGCCTTCGGGGTCGGGGAAATCCTCGCTCGCCCGCGCCCTGACCGCCGTCTGGCGGCCCGCGGCGGGGCGCATCCGGCTGGATGGCGCGACGCTCGACCAATACGATCCCGATACGCTTGGTGGCTATATCGGCTACCTGCCGCAACGGGTGACGCTGTTCGACGGCACCATCGCCGACAACATCGCGCGCCTGCAATCGGAGGCCGATCCGGCGCAGATCATCGCCGCCGCCAAGGCCGCCGCCGCGCATGAGATGATCCTGCGCCTGCCGGATGGCTATGACACCCAGGTCGCCAGCATCGGCAGCCGGTTGTCGGGTGGGCAGGTCCAGCGCATCGGCCTGGCACGCGCGCTCTACGGCGACCCGGTCCTGCTGATCCTGGACGAGCCGAACTCCAACCTCGACAACGACGGCTCGCACGCGCTGAACCAGGCGATCCGCACCGCCAAGGCGGGGGGGGCCTCGGTCCTTATCATGGCGCACCGCCCGGCGGCGATCCAGGAATGCGACATGCTTCTGGTGCTGAACGAGGGGGCCGTTGCCGCCTTCGGCCCGCGCGACGCCGTCCTGCGCGAAACCGTGCGGAATGCGACAGAACTCGTCCGCTCCGCCGCGCCCGGGGGGGTGGCATGAACCCTGCCCTTTCCATCCGCCGCCCGGCGCTTCTGGGGCTGGCTGCCACGCTGGCGCTGGTCGCGGGCTTCGGCCTCTGGGCTACGCTGACCCATATCTCGGGTGCGATCGTCGCCCAGGGGCAGATCGAGGTGGAGCGCGACCGCCAGGTCGTCCAGCACCCCGATGGCGGCGTCGTCGCGGAAATCCTGGTCAGCGAGGGGGCGCGGGTCGAGGCGGGGCAGGTTCTCCTGCGGCTGGACGGCGCCGCCCTGCGGTCGGAACTGACCATCGTCGAGGGACAGCTTTCGGAACTGACCGGACGCGCGGCGCGGCTGACCGCCGAGCGCGACGGGCTGGCCGAGCTTGCGTTTCCCGCCGAGATCCTGAGCCTCGCCGAAACCTCGCAGGAGGTTGCCGCCCAGCTTGAAGGCCAGCGCCGCCTGTTCGAGGCCCGCGCTGCGACGCTGGCCGAACAACGCGAGCTGCTGGCCCGGCGGATCGACCAGATCGCCGCACAATCGAACGGAATCTCGGCGCAAAGCGCGGCGCTGACCCGCCAGCTTGCCCTGATCGAACAGGAGCTCGCCTCGCAGCAAAGCCTGCTCGACAAGGGGCTGGCCCAAGCCGGGGCGGTGCTGGCGCTGCAACGCGAAGAGGCCCGGCTGGAGGGCCAGATCGGCGAGCTTCAGGCCGAACTCGCGCGGACCGAGGGCCAGGTGACCGAGATCGAGATCGAGATGTCGAGCCTCGACACCGCCCGGCGCGAGGAGGCCACGACCGAGCTGCGCCAGGTCGGGCCGATGCTGCTGGAGCTTGCCGAACGCCGCCGCGCGCTCCGCGAAAGGATCGACCGGCTGGAGATTCGCGCGCCGGTCGCCGGCATCGTACTTGGCCTTCAGGTCACCACGCCGCAAGCGGTGCTGCGCCCGGCGGAACCTGTGCTCTATGTCATCCCGCAGGACCGCCCGCTGGTCATCACGGCGCGAATCGCGCCGATCCATATCGACGAGGTGTCGGTCGGGCAGGCGGCGGAACTGGTCTTCCCGGCCTTTTCGGCCCGCGACACCCCGCATCTGACGGGCCGGGTGACGCGGGTCTCGGCCGATGCGCTGAGCGACCCGCAATCGGGCGCAACCTATTACACCGCCGAGTTGCAACTGGCCGAGGGCGAACGCGCGCGACTGGGCGACCGGGCGCTGGTGCCGGGAATGCCGGTCGAGGTCTTCCTGCAGACCGGGCGCCGCACGCCACTGGCCTATCTGGTGAAGCCCTTCACCGATTACTTCGCCCATGCCTTCCGCGAAAGCTGACGGGGGGAGGTCGCAGGATTGTGCGGGGATTCTGCACGACGCCGCCCATTGGGCCAAGACTGACCCTTAAATGGCCACAAAGCTTGGGCTAGATGCTCACAACCAGAGCGTGACTACGGGAATCGGTGCGGAATTGGGCGGAATTGTGGCAAACGGAACCGCATGGATCGAGGCGCTGCGCAGCAAGCTGCGGCTGACCGCCGTAACCTCGACGGACGGCTGGGCGCGAACCTGGGCCTCGCGGGCGATCGCGGCGGCGGTGCGCGCCTTCCTGGTGATGATCCTGATCGTCGCTCCTTCGGTGATCCTGCCGGGGATCGGCACCGACACCAAGCAGATCGTCGCCCTGCTGTCGCTGTTCGGCGGGGCGCTGGTCTTCTTCGAATACAACGCCGTCTACCCCAGCCTGATCGAGTTCCGCGACGGCGCGCCCTACAACCGCATCCGCTATCTGATGATGCTGACCATAGTGGTCGTGCTCTCCTCCATCGTCGCGGACATGGAGGCGTCGACCACGGTCTCGCGCTTCTTCCATGCGCTCGGGCTGCTGATCGGCGCCTCGCTCGACTTTCCCTATTCGCCGGTCCGCCTGGCCAGCTACATGCTGGACGACACCGCCACCGCCGCGCAGATCGTGCAGGTCAAGGTGGCGGCGGGGACCGCCTACCTGATCTCGCTCTTTTCGCTCGCGCTTTTCGTGATCGTGCTGAAGCTGGTCGGCTGGCCCTCGACGAAAGCCGCGTTCAACGTCTGGGTGAACCTGCCCACCTTCGAGCCGACCGCGGGCGGCGATGTGGTCGACCGGCTGGTGCGCGATTCCCATGCCAACCTGGCGGTGGGGTTCCTGCTGCCCTTCGTGATCCCGGCCGTCGTCGCAGTGCTGACCTCCGGTATTCCGGCGGATACCCTGACCTCGCCGCAGACGCTGATCTGGACCATGGCGCTTTGGGCCTACATGCCGGCGGCGCTGATCATGCGGGCGGTCGCCATGGCGCGGATCGCCGACATGATCCGCATCAAGCGGGCGGCGAAGCTGGCGGTGCTGGGCGCGATCGAGCCTTCGCAGCTGGATCACGACGAAGACGAGGACGACGATCTTTAGGCGGCTCCTCCTTCTGACTGCGCTGCTTGGCACGCCCGCCGCCGCCGAGACGCTGCGGGTGGCGACCTGGAACCTGGGGCTGGACCGCAAGGGGCCGGGGCTCCTGGTGCGGGATCTGGACCGGGGCGAGGACCCGCAGATCGCAGCCATCGTCCGGGTGCTGGCGCAGCTTGACGCCGACGTGATCCTGCTGACTTCGGTCGATTATGACCGCGGCGGGGTGGCGCTGCGGCTGCTGGCGGAAAGACTGGCGGCGGCGGGAGCGGACTATCCGCATCGCTTCGCCTTCCGCCCGAACACCGGCACGCAGACCGGCTTCGATCTCGATGGCAACGGGCGGCCCGGCGATCCGCGCGATGCGCAGGGGTTCGGGCTGTTCTCCGGGCAGGGCGGGATGGCAATCCTGTCGCGGCTGCCGGTGGACGAGGCGGGGGCGCGGGATTTCTCGGGCTTCCTCTGGCGCGACCTGCCGGGCGGGCTTTCGGACGACCCGCCGGAACTGGCCGCGGTGCAGCGGCTGGCGACGACCGGATTCTGGGACGTGCCGGTGGAGGCAGCCTCCGGCCCGCTGCACCTTCTGGCCTGGCACGCCACCCCGCCGGTCTTCGACGGGCCGGAGGACAGGAACGGCCGCCGCAACCATGACGAGGCGGCGTTCTGGCGGCTGTTCCTGAAGGGCGCCCTGCCGATGGCCCCGCCGGAGGGGGCGTTCGTCCTGCTGGGCGACGGCAACCTCGACCCCTCCGATGGCGATGGCCTGCGCGAGGGGATCGCGGGGCTGCTTGCGCATCCCGCCGTGCAGGACCCCGCGCCGAAGGGGCGAGAAGACCGGACGGACCCCGGCCAGAGCGGCGACCCGCGGCTTGATACGGTGCTCTACCCCGACCTTGGCGGGCTGCGGCTGGACTATGTGCTGCCTTCGGCCGGGCTGGCGGTCACTGCTGCGGGCGTGCTCTGGCCCGCCAAGGGCGACCCGCTGCTCACCGACCTCGCCGCCGCCTCGCACCACTTCCCGGTCTGGGTCGACATCGCCATGCCCTGACGCTCGCCGCTTGAAGTTTTCGCGGCGAAAAGCTAGGCCCTCCGCGACAGTTTTCCCAGGAGCAAGCGCGTGGCAAATCCTTCCCTCCTTATCCTCGCCGGCGACGGCATCGGCCCGGAAGTCATGGCCGAGGTGAAGAAGATCATCGGCTGGATGGGCGCGAAACGTGGCATCCGGTTCGACGTCAACGAGGACCTGGTGGGCGGCTGCGCCTATGATGCGCATGGCACGCCCCTGACGGACGCGACGATGGCCAAGGCGCAGGAAGTGGACGCGGTCCTCCTGGGCGCCGTGGGCGGGCCGAAATACGACAAGCTGGACTTTTCCGTCAAACCGGAGCGGGGACTGTTGCGCCTGCGCAAGGAGATGGACCTGTTTTCGAACCTCCGCCCGGCGCAGTGCTTCGACGCGCTGGCCGATTTCTCGTCGCTGAAGCGCGAGGTGGTGGCGGGCCTCGACATCGTGATCGTGCGCGAGCTGACCTCGGGCGTCTATTTCGGCGAGCCGCGCGGGATTTTCAAGGAAGGCAACGAACGCGTGGGCATCAACACCCAGCGCTATACCGAAAGCGAGATCACCCGGGTGGCGAAATCGGCTTTCGAACTGGCGCGGAAGCGGGGCAACAAGGTCTGCTCGATGGAGAAGGCCAATGTGATGGAATCGGGCATCCTGTGGCGCGACGTGGTGCAGGAGGTGCACGACCGCGACTATCCGGATGTGGAGCTTAGCCATATGTATGCCGACAACGGCGCGATGCAGTTGGTGCGGTGGCCCAAGCAGTTCGACGTGATCGTGACCGACAACCTGTTCGGCGACGTGCTGTCGGATTGCGCGGCGATGCTGACGGGCAGCCTCGGGATGCTGCCCTCGGCCAGCCTTGGCGCGCCGATGGCGAATGGCCGTCCGAAGGCGCTGTATGAACCTGTCCACGGCAGCGCGCCCGATATCTCGGGCCAGGGCAAGGCCAACCCGATCGCCTGCATCCTGAGCTTCGCCATGGCGCTGCGCTATTCGTTCGACCTGGGCGAGGAAGCCACGCGGGTCGAGAAGGCGGTGGAGAAGGTGCTGGCCGACGGCGTTCGCACCACCGACCTGATGGGCCCTGAAGGCGGTACGCCGGTCTCGACCAGCCAGATGGGCGATGCCGTGCTCGCCGCGCTGGACGCCAGCCTCTGACACCAGATGCCGGGGCCGACCGCCCCGGCCCACCCCGGCAGGAGCCGCCGATGTCCCCCTCCCTGAAAGGCGCGCTGCTGGGTCTGGCGGGGTTCGGCCTCTTCTCGATGGCGGATGCCACGATCAAGTTCCTGGGTGGCAGCTATCACCCGGTACAGATCGTGGCCTTCATGAACCTGTTCACCCTGCCCCTGATCGGGCTTCTCTGGCTGCAATCGCCGGTCCCGCTGAAGCCGGTGCATCCCTGGCTGATGGCGATCCGCACCCTGGCGGTGGTCGGCAACGGCCTTCTCGTCACTTATGCCTTCACCGCGCTGCCGCTGGCGCAGGCCTATGCGATCTTCTTCACCCTGCCCCTGGTCCTGACCCTGATGGCCTGGCCCCTGCTGGGGGACCGGGTGGATGCGACGGGCGGGATGGCGGTGGTGCTTGGGCTCATAGGCGTGATCGTGGCGCTGAACCCCGGCCGGGTCGAGTTCGGCATGGGCCACCTCGCGGCAGTGCTGGGGATGCTTCTGGCCGCTGTGCACTATCTGATCGTGCGCAAGACCGGCGGTGCCGAGGCGGCGGTGCCGATGCTGCTTTACCCCGTACTGGGCCAGACGATGACCGCCTTCCTGCTGCTGCCCGGGCGCTATGCGCCGATGCCGCTCCATGACCTTGCCGCCATGGCCGCCCTGGCGCTGGGAGGGTTCGGCGGCACGCTGATGATGCTTGCCGCCTACCGCGCCGCACCACCCGTCGTGGTGGCGCCCACGCAATATTCGCAGATCGCCTGGGCGGCGCTGTTCGGCGCGCTGTTCTTCGCCGAGCCGATGACGGCAGGTATGGCGATCGGAATGGCGATCATCGCTGCCGCCGGGATGCTCGTCATCGCGCGGCAGGACAGGGCCCGGCCCGCCGCAGCCGAATAGCCGCGCCGCAACCGGGGCTCCGGCCCTTGCGCCTGCCCCCGTTTCGCGCGAAAGTGTTGCCGCCAACGGGGTGCCATACAAGGCACCCGCCGCCCCCGGAATTTTCGCGATGTCCCCCACCCTGCGCGGCGCCCTCCTGTCGCTTGCCGCTTTCTCCGCCTACGCCACGCATGATGTCGTGGTGAAATATCTCGGCGGGCATTACTCCTCGTTCCAGACCATGTTCTTCGCCGGCCTGATGGGCTTTCCGCTGGTAACGATCCTGCTGCTCAGCGACCGGCGCGACGGGACGCTGATTCCCCGGCATCCCTGGTGGACCGCGATCCGCACCGTCAGCGCGGTGGTCACGGGGGCGATGGGCTTCTACGCCTTCTCGGTCCTGCCGATGGCCACATGCTATGCGATCTTCTTCGCCATGCCTCTCCTCATCACCCTGATGGCGATCCCCATGCTGGGCGAGAAGGTCGGCCTCCGGCGCGGTATTGCGGTCATCGTGGGACTCGTCGGCGTGATCATCGTCCTGCGCCCCGGCAGCGGCGACGGCTTTTCACTCGGGCACCTGGCGGCGCTGGGGGCGGCGACCACCGGCTCGCTCTCTTCGATCATCGTGCGCAAGATCGGGCGCGACGAACGCTCGGTCGTGCTGATGCTGTATCCGATGGTGCTGACCTTCGTCGCCACCGGCGCGCTGATGCCGCTCGTCTACCAGCCGATGCCGGTGACCCATCTCGCGCTGACCGCCGTGATGGCGCTGCTCGGCACGCTGGGCGCGCTTGGCAGCATCGCCGCCTACCGTGTCGCCCCGGCGGTGATCGTCGCGCCGATGCAGTATTCCCAGATCATCTGGGCGGCAATCTACGGCTGGCTGTTCTTCCGCGAAGGGGTCGATGTCTACACCGCCATCGGCTCGGGTGTGATCATCCTGTCCGGTATCTATATCGTCCTGCGCGAAGGCACCCCCTCGGTCAGCCAGAACCGCCCCGTGCTGGAGAACCGCTCGCGCTGGGAGATCGGAACCTTTCCCCGGATTTCCAGCTGGCTGAAGCGCTTCGAAAGGGGCGGCGATCAGGCGTGAGGCCCCTTGCCAAAGCCGGACAGACGGGATAACCCCCGCGTCATCGGTCGGAGCGTAGCGCAGTCTGGTAGCGCACCTGCTTCGGGAGCAGGGGGTCGGAGGTTCGAATCCTCTCGCTCCGACCAATAGAAAAAATCCCGGAATCGCGATAGTTTCG
The DNA here is from genome assembly GCF_016793705.1 of Tabrizicola sp. Lineage (GTDB taxonomy): Bacteria > Pseudomonadota > Alphaproteobacteria > Rhodobacterales > Rhodobacteraceae > Tabrizicola. Next base: position 157,669 of record NZ_JAEULO010000068.1, on the reverse strand, counting down.
AGCAGCGCAGATTTCGCGACCGGTACGGTTTTCCAGACGGGAAAGCGGGGCTGTCTGGCGGCTTCGCATCGCGCCGCAAAGTCGCCTGGAGGTGTTGGAGCTATCCGCGAAGATCGGAGTTTTCCGATTCGAGTCCGGGAACCGGCTCGCCCTGCGCGTCGATGCCTCGTGCCGGGTCCAGGCGCAGATATGCGCGGCCCACTTCCGGAGCCTTCGCGATGGACCTCACCCGGTCGATCGGCACCTTGTTCGGTCCATTCAGGGACTGTCGCAGTCCTGTGACCTCTCCGTCGCGTCACTGTAGTCTTTGATTGCTAGCCGTCCGTCAGATCACTGAAAGGACGCCCCCCATGAAACACCTTCTTGCCCCCGGCCTGCTCGCCGCTGCAATCGTCTCGGCAACCGCCTGCGCCGCTCAGGAGACCATCCGCTTCGCCGTCACCGACATCGACGGGATGGAAGCGCTTCAGCGCGAGATGGGGCCGTTCAAGGAGGCGTTCGAGGTCGCCTCGGGCCTGAAGGTCGAGTTCTTCCCGGTCTCGGGCCGCACGGTGGCCGTCGAGGCGATGGCGGCGGACCAGATCGACTTCGTGCTGACCGGCCCGGCGGAATATGTGGTCTTCAACGCCCGGCTCGATGCGCAGCCGGTCGTGACCTGGGTGCGCCCGGACTATTACTCCACCGTCGTCGTGCTGGAGGACAGCCCGGTCAAGACGCCCGCCGACCTGAAGGGCCAGATCATCTCGTTCGGCGAGATCGGCTCGACCTCGCAGCACCTCGGCCCGGTCGACCTGCTGGCCAAGGCGGGGCTGACCTATGCGGTAGATTACCAGCCCGTCTTCCTGAACCGCAATGTCGCGGTCGAGGCGCTGATCAAGGGCGAGATCGCCGGGATCGGCCTGAACCGCACCCATCTCGACAGCATCACCGGCAAGTTCCCCGACCAGAAGTTCCGGGTTCTCGCAAAGGGCGACCAGCTTCCCGACGACATCCTCCTCGCCTCGGAGAAGGTCCCGCCCGAGGTGGTGGAGACCGTCCGCCGGACCTTCGCCGATCACGGCGCCGAAATCCTGGAGGCGCTGACCTCGACCGAAGAGAACGCCAAATACATCGGCGGCACGTTCAACCCGACCGTGACCGACGCCGACTACGATGTGGTGCGCAAGATGTTCGAGAACATCGGCATCACCGAGTTCACCGAATTCGTCGGCGAGTGACCCGGTGAACGCACCGCTTCCGCCGCGGACGCTGGCCGGTTCTGCCCTGGCAGAGCCGGTCCTTGCCGTCCGGGGGCTGACCAAGGACTTCCCAGGCCGCACCGTGCTTCAGGACCTGAGCTTCACGCTGGCCCCCGGCCAGGCGACGGCGCTGATCGGGGCCAACGGGTCGGGCAAGTCCACGCTCCTGCGCTGCCTCGTCCGGCTGATCGAACCCTCGGGTGGCGAGATCCGCATGCTCGGGCGGGACATCCGCGCCCTTCCGCCCCGCGCGCTCCGCCGCCTGCGGGCCGAGGTCGGCATCGTCTGGCAGCGCCACAACCTCGTGCCCCGCCTCTCGGCCCTGTCGAACGTGATCCACGGCGTGCAGGCGCGGATGACCGGCCCCCGCGCCTGGACGCAATCGCTGGCCCCGGCGGCAGTCCGGGACGAGGCGATGGCCTGTCTGGCCCGCGTGGGCCTTGCCGATCGCGCGCTCGTGCGGGTCGACAGCCTGTCGGGCGGCCAGCAGCAGCGTATCGCCATCGCCCGAATGCTGATGCAGCGCCCTACCTTCATCCTGGCCGACGAGCCGGACGCGAGTCTGGACCCGCAGACCGGGGAAGAGGTGATGTCCCTGCTCCTCGGCCTGGTGCGTGAAGAGGGGCTGTCGCTTCTGGTCATCTCGCACCGGCTGGAACACACCTTGCGCTTTTCCGACCGCATCCTCGGCCTTGCCAACGGCCGGATCGCGCTGGACCTTCCCACCCGGCGCGCCAATGCCGCCAGCCTGCGGCAGTTCTTCGATCAGGCGGAGGCCGCATGACCACCCTCGCCCCCGCCCGCTTCCAGCACCGCAGCCTGGTGGAATATGCCGCGCTTCTGGCCGTGCTGGCGCTGGTCGCAGCTTCGCTCGCGGCCACCGCCCCGGCGCCCGGCAAGCTGGGCAGCGGCATCGCGCGGCTCTTCGCGCCCTCGGGCCTTTTGACCCAGATGTTCCCGCCCGACTTCACCCGCATCGTGCCCATCGGCTGGAAGCTTCTGGAGACCCTGCAGATGGCCGTCGCCGGCTGCTTTCTGGGGCTGATCCTCGCACTTCCCTTCGCGATCCTCGCCACCGACCGGCTGTCGCCGCACCCGCTGGTCCGCCACGCCGCGCGCGCCCTCATCGCGCTTTTCCGCACGGTGCCAGACCTGGTCTGGGCCATCATCTTCATCATCATCGTCGGTCTCGGCCCCGCCGCCGGGGTGATGGCGATCATGGTCGACAAGATCGGCTTCGCGGGGCGCTTCTTCGCAGAAGCGATGGAGGAAACCGACCCCGGCCCACAGGACGCGCTTCGTGCCATCGGGGCGTCCCGGCTGGGGATCATCGGCTCCGCCGTCATCCCGGCCTGCCTGCCCTCGTTCACCGCCACGTCTCTGTTCGCGCTGGAGAAATCCGTGCGCGGTTCCGCCGCCCTGGGCCTTGTCGGCGCGGGTGGCATCGGGGTGGACCTCAAGGTCGCCTTCGACCTGTTCAACTACGACGAGGCCCTCGCGATCATCCTGATGATGCTCGCCCTCGTCATCGCCGTCGAGCAGGGCTCGGGCTGGATCCGCAGGAAGCTGATATGAACCACATGCTCACCGACACCGCGCATCTCTACTGGAACGCCGAGTGGCAGAAGGCCGACGGCACCTCGCCCTGGGCGATGCCCGAGCCATGGGCCATCGATCATGTCAGCACGCTTCCCCCCGGTTCGCACATACTGGACCTTGGCGCGGGGATCGGCCGTCATGCGCTGGCCTTTGCGGCAGACGGGCACCACGTCACCGCGCTTGACGCATCCGAGGCCGCAACGGCCGCCGTTGCCGCTGCGGCCTTCACCAAGGGATTGACCATCGACACCGTACAGGCCCCGATGACCGACCTGCCCTTCGAGACCGCCAGCTTCGACCACGTGCTCGCCTGGAACGTCGTCTACCATGGCGACGAATCCGTCGTCCGCCGCACCCTTGCCGAGATCGCCCGCGTCCTGCGGCCCGGCGGTACGTTCATGGCGACAATGCTGTCCGCCCGCCGCCTGCCGGTCGAACAGGCCAAGGCCAGGGGCCGGGAGATCAGCCGCAACACCTGGGTCTTCGAGGGCGAGGGCGACAAGGTTCACCCGCATTACTTCTGTACCGGCACCGACCTTCTGTCGCTGCTCTGGGGGTTCGAGGTCTTCACGCTGTTCGACCGGCCCCATGTCAAGCCCGGCTCCTGGCATTGGCATCTTCTGGCGGAGCGTCTGACATGACCGCGGAACTGATCGAAGGCGCCCGTGTCATCCTGGAAGACCGGGTCGAGACCGCCTCGGTCCGCATCGAGGGCGGGCGGATCACCGGCATCGATGTGGCCCCCGACGGGGCAAGCCTTGTTCCTGCCCGGGGGCGCCTGCTGGCGCCGGCCTTCGTCGACATCCATGGCGACGCTTTCGAGCGGCAAGTCATGCCGCGCCCCGGCGTCATGGTGCCGGTGGAAACCGCGCTTCTGGAAACCGACCGCCAGCTTGCCTCGAACGGCATCGCGACCGCCTACCATGCCCTTACCCTGTCCTGGGAGCCGGGCCTGCGCAGCGTGGATACCGGCTGGCAGATTGTTCGCGCGCTGGAACGCCTTCGCCCCCGTCTTACCGCCGAGAACCGCCTGCAACTGCGGTGGGAGACCTTCTGCCATGAGGCGGAGCCGCTGATCGCCCATGTCCTCTCTGGCCCCGACCGCCCGGCGCTGGCGTTCAACGACCATACGACCTCGATGCTTCTGCACCCCGACGTGGCCGTGCAGGACCGGCCCTTCGACCAGGCCGATCCCTATCCGGTGACGCCCTTCGACGCCCCGCGCTTCCTGAAGAAGATGGCCGACCAGGCCCGTCGCGCCCATGTCCTGCCCGAAGACTACGTGGCCCTCCTGACCGGCGTCTGGACCCGGCGTGGCGAAGTCCCCGCCCATATCGCCCGGATGGCCGCACTGGCCCGGTCGCACAGGGCCCCGATGCTCTCCCACGACGACAGCCAGGCCGAGACGCGCGGCTACTACCGCAGCCTCGGTGCCACCGTAGCCGAGTTTCCGATGCATGACCGGGTCTTCCATGCCGCACGCGAGGCAGGCGATGCCATCGTCCTCGGCGCGCCGAACGCCATGCGCGGCGGCAGTCACCTTGGCAGCCCCGGCGCCGCGCAGATGATCGCGCGAGGACTCTGCGACATCCTCGCCTCGGACTATTTCTACCCGGCCATGCTGGGAGCGATGGTCCGCCTGCATACCGACCGGGTGGCTCCGCTTCCCGCGCTCTGGAAACTCGTCTCGCTGAATCCCGCCCGTGCCATGGGCCTTGCCGACCGGGGCCGCATCGCGCCCGGTCAGCGGGCGGACCTCCTTCTTCTCGACTGGCCCGAAGGCCATGCCCCGGCCCCTCTGCGAACCTGGGTTTCCGGTCGTCCCGGCTATTCCGCCTTGCCCTCACTCCCCCAACCCGAACCTGCCCTCTGAGGAGAGCCAAGATGTTCGACGCGCTTGCCAACTTCGACAGTCTCCCGGTCGCGCCCCAGGTCGATTTCACCTATTCCCACCCCGGCCAGTCCCGCTTTCGACGCGGCCTGATCCGGGCGGTCGAAATGCTGACCGGCCAGCCTAAGCTGCGAAGGCTCTACCTCGACTGGGTGTGGAGCGACGGAATGCCCGGCGTGCCCGTCTTCTCTGCCGCGCTGCGCCAGTTGGATATCCAGCCGCGTATCCTCACGGGGGAAGACCACCTGAATGCCCTTCCGGCCTCGGGCGGTCTTCTTCTGGTGGCGAACCATCCCTTCGGCGTCGTCGACGGGTTGACCATCGGCCACCTGGGGATGCAGCTTCGCGGCAACGTCCGCATTCTGACCAACAGCCTGCTCTGCCGGGTGCCCGAGGTCGACCCCTATCTGCTCCCCGTCGATTTCTCCGGCACGCCCGAGGCGCGACGGCTGACGGCCGAGACCCGGCGGCGGGCGGCGGCGCTTCTCCAGGCGGGCAAGGTCGTTGCGGTGTTCCCGGCCGGGGGCGTGGCGACCGCGAACCGGCCGCTTACGGGCCGCGCGGTGGATTCGCCCTGGCATCCCTTCGTCGGGCGGCTGGCGACGATTCCCGGCGTGACCACGCTGCCGGTGCATTTCTCCGGCCAGAACTCGCGCCTCTTCCAGATCGCAAGCCATACCGCCTATCCGCTGCGCGTCGCGCTGATCTTCCACGAAACCCGGCGCCGTATCGGCCAGCCGGTCAACCTGCGGATCGGCGCGCCGATCTCGGCCTCCGAACTCGCACAGATCGACCGCAACCGGGTGGCGACCGAGCTTCGCCGCCGTTGCATGGCGCTGGCCGTTCCCGCGCTGGCGGACCCCGACGAGGTCTTCGTCTGGCCCAGCCACATCAGGTGGTAGAAGTCACACAAGCTTCACCCACCCTTCGGACGACTGTCATATCCGCCCGCTACGACCGTGCCAGACCAAAGCGAAGGGATGACCGATGCTGGATGTGCGGAGCGTGACACGGATGTTCGGCCAGAAGGCAGCCGTCGACGGCATCAGCTTCCAGATCGACCGCCCGGCCTTCGTGGGCATCATCGGCCGCTCGGGCGCCGGGAAATCCACCTTCCTGCGCATGATGAACCGGCTCCTCGACGCCACCTCGGGCGAGATCCGGGTGAACGGCCGCAACGTCCTCGCCCTGAAGGGCGCCGAGGCCCGCGCCTGGCAATCGCACTGCGCGATGATCTTCCAGCAGTTCAACCTGGTGCCCCGGATGGACGTCGCCTCCAACGTGCTGCACGGCATCCTCAACCGCCGCTCCACGCTTCAGACGATGTTCAACCTCTGGCCCCGCGCGGACATCCTGCGCGCGCTGGAGATCCTCGATCGCCTCGGCATCGCCGAACAGGCCCCGAAACGCGCCGAGGCCCTGTCCGGCGGCCAGCAGCAGCGCGTTGCCATCGCCCGCGCCCTGATGCAGGACCCGAAGATCATCCTCGCCGACGAACCCATCGCCTCGCTCGACCCGATGAACGCCCAGGTGGTCATGGACGCGCTGAAGCGCATCAACGTCGAGGACGGGCGGATGGTCATCGCCAACCTCCACACGCTCGACACCGCCCGCCGCTATTGCGACCGGGTGATCGGCATGCGCGACGGCCGCATCGTCTTTGACGGCACGCCCGACCAACTGTCCACCGGCGTCGCCCGCGACATCTACGGCGCGGATGCGAGCTTCAACGAGGCCGCGACCTCCACCGCGATCCCCGCAGACACCACGGCAGACCGCAGCTACGCGGATCTCATGCTGTCGTGACTTCCCTGGCCACCCTGGCCTCAACCTTCATGGAGACCCCATGCACAAGCTGCTGACCGCAACCGCCCTGACCGCGATCCTCGCCTCTGCCGCGAGCGCGCAGGAAATCACCGGGTTCAACATCGGCATCCTCGGCGGCGAGAACGCCCAGGACCGCCTGACCTCGAACGAATGCTTCCGCGCCAAGGTCGAAGAAGCCCTGGGTGTCCCCGTGAAGCTCTTCACGCCCGCCGACTATGACGGGGTGATCCAGGGCCTTCTGGGCGGCACGCTCGACTATGCCTGGCTGGGTGCCTCGGGGTATGCCAAGATCTACCTGACCGACCCGGAAGCGGTGGAGGTCAAGCTTACCAAGCAGAACATGGACGGCTCGACCGGCTATTACTCGATCGGCTTCACCCGCAAGGACACCGGCATCACCTCGATGGACGAGGCCAAGGGCAAGGTCTTCGCTTTCGCCGATCCGAACTCCACCTCCGGCTACCTTGTCCCCGGCGCCGAACTGGCCGCGAAATACGGTGACCTGAAGTCCTACTTCGGCGAAGTGAAGATGTCGGGCGGGCATGAGCAGACCATCGTCGGCGTCGCGAACGGCGATTTCGATGCGGGCGTGTCCTGGGCCGATGGCCTCGGCAACTGGGAGGACGGCTACAATTCCGGCGCCTTCCGCAAGGCCGCCGACGCAGGGCTGGTCGATATGTCGAACCTGGTGGAAATCTGGCGCTCGGCGCTGATCCCGGAAGGCCCGATGGTGGTCCGCAAGGCGCTCCCGCAGGACGTGAAGGACAAGGTGACCCAGCTCACCGCCGACCTCTGGGAGACCGACCCCGAATGCGCCTATGCCGTCGCTGCGGGCGAGGCCAAGGACTTCGTCCCGGTCGAACATTCCGCCTATGACGGCATCCTTGCCGCCCGCCGGATGCAGGAAGGCACCTGAGCCTTGCCCGGCCGGACCCCGACGCTTCCCGGGGTCCGGCCTTTCCCTTTTCCCGGACCGCTCCATGGTTGACGCCGCCTTCGGGCCCGAACCGGGCCGCCGCCCGAACCTTGCCGACCCGCGCGAGGCCTATCTCGACATGATCCGCCGCAAGCGGATGTATGGCGGCATCCTGCTGGTGGTCTTCGTGGCGCTCATGGCTTCAGGCTGGCGGCTGGCCGAGGACCGCAACGCGGGCGGCTTTCTTGACGGATTGCACCAGATCTTCGCCTTCCCGTTGGAAGTCCTGTCCGAAGCCTGGGAAAAGCGCGCGGTTCTGCCCGGCATCTTCCTGGACCACATCCCCGCCCTGATCGAGACACTGAACATCGCCGCCGTCGCCACCCTCCTCGGCGGGCTGGCCGCAATGACGCTTTCGCTTCTTGCGACGCGCGGCCTTGCCCGCTGGCCCGCCCTGATCCCGCTCTTTCGCCGCCTCATGGACGCCCTGCGCGCGATCCCTGAAATCGTCATCGCGCTTGTGCTGATCTTCATGCTCGGCGGCGGTCCGGTTCCCGCCGTGATTGCCATCGCGCTTCACACCGGCGGCGCCTTGGGCAAGCTCTTCTCCGAAGTGGCCGAGAACGCCGACCTGAAACCGGTCGAAGGGCTGGCCTCCGTCGGTGCCACCTGGGGCCAGCGCATGTGGCTGGCTGTCCTGCCGCAAGTCGCGCCGAACTGGCTCAGCTACGCGCTCCTGCGGTTCGAGATCAACGTCCGCGCCAGCGCAATCCTCGGCTTCGTCGGCGAGGGCGGCATCGGGCATGACCTCAAGATCGCGATGCAATGGGGCCAGGGCCGATATGACGAAGTCGTCGCCATCTTCGCGCTTCTGTTCGTGACCATCGTCGTGATCGACCAGATTTCCGACCGCTACCGGCAGAAGCTGGTCCAAGGGACCTGAGTCATGCACCTCATCTGCACCGCAGCCCCCCAAACCCATCGCCCGCCGACCAGGGGGGAGGAATGGCGAGGGGCGACGCCAATGCCAGCGCAAGGGGCGACCCAATGACCGCAACGCCCGCCGCCAGTCTCGCCGACACGGTGACCCGTCGCTTCGCGGCCAGGACCCGGCTGGCCTTCGCCATCCCCGCCGCGATCCTGGCCTATCTCGTCTACGCTGCGATCAGCTTCGACATCGTTGGCCTCGTGCAGCGCGCCCGCCTCGACAATGCCGCGATTCTTCTGGGCGACTTCTGGTCGCACAAGACCCATGTCACCCGCGACAACCGGACAGACCGCGTCACCGTCGCCATCGAGGGCGAGGCCAAGGGCACCTACCCCGACGGCATGCTGCCCGACTGGGTCACGATCAACGGCACCACCACGACGATCGACCTTGGTGACGGTCACGTGATCACCTACGACGACCAGGGCGCACGCTACGTCGTCCCCGCTTACGGCACCATCGACATCCGGCCCGAAGGCGGCAAGCCGGTCCTGACCGCGCCGCAGCCGATCCCCGACTGGATCAGCGTGTCCGAGAACAAGGTCTCTGTCACCACCGACCACGGCCGTTTCAGCTATTCTCGCTCCAAGGTCGAGACCTTCAAGTATGAACCTGGCTGGGAGCTGTGGTTCTTTACCCTCGACAGCCCGTTCTACGGCAAGTCCTTCGGCGAACTGGTGAGGTTGGCCGCCAGCGCTGACCGGATCGACCCGGCGCAGTCGAACCTTGTCCACATGGCGCATGACTTCTGGACCAACCGGATGTGGCGTCACGGCGACGTGGCCTGGGCGATGTTCGAGACGGTTCTGATGGCCTTCCTCGGCACGATGTCTTCCGCGCTGGTCGCCCTGCCGCTGGGCTTCCTCGCGGCACGGAATTTCAACCCGCTTGGCCCCCTGCGCTTTGCCGCGCGCCGCATATTCGACTTCATCCGCGGCGTCGACGGCCTGATCTGGACGATCATCCTCTCGCGCGCCTTCGGTCCCGGCCCGATGACCGGCGCCATCGCCATCGCGATCACCGATACCGGCACCTTCGGAAAGACCTTCTCGGAAGCGCTGGAGAACATCGACGAGAGGCAGGTCGAGGGCATCCGCTCCACCGGTGCCGGCGCCCTGCAACGCGCCCGGTTCGGGGTGATCCCGCAGATCACACCGGTGCTGCTGTCGCAGGTGCTGTATTATCTGGAATCCAACACCCGCAGCGCGACCGTGATCGGCGCGATCGTCGGCGGCGGGATCGGCCTTCTTCTCACCCAGGCGATCATCACACAGAAGGACTGGGAGGAAGTGGCCTATTACATGGTCCTCATCGTCCTGATGGTGATGCTGATGGACAGCTTGTCGGGCTGGCTCCGCCGCAAGCTGATCAAGGGGACGTAAGATGCCCAAGCTTTCGGCCACCGAACCCTTCGTCCACCCCGGATGCATGATCATCGGTTCGACCTTCGGCGCCTGGTGCGAGGTGGGCGAGGGCTCGCGCGTCCTCAATTCGACATTCGAGGATTATGCCTACTGCGATCGCCTTTCGGACATCGCCAATGCCACCTTGGGAAAGTTCGCCAACATCGCCGCGATGACCCGGATCGGCCCGACCGATCATCCGATGGCGAACGCCAGCCTCCACCATTTCCTCTACCGCTCGACCTCTTATTGGGACGATGTGCCGGATGACGCGGAGTTCATGACGCATCGCGCCAGCCGCCGCACGGTGATCGGCCCCGATACCTGGCTTGGCCACGGCGTCATCGTGAAGCCCGAGGTCACGATTGGCGCCGGTGCGATCATCGCCTCGGGGGCGGTCGTCACCAAGGATGTGCCGCCCTACATGATCATGGCCGGCATCCCCGCCCAGCCTCTCCGGCCCCGTTTCGCCACCGGCATCGCCGACCGTCTCATGGCGCTCGCCTGGTGGGACTGGAGCCACGACCGGCTTCGCGCCGCCCTTCTCGACTTCCGCTCGCTGAAGGCCGAGGCGTTCCTGGAGAAGTATCAGGGCTGATCCGCCACCGTCAGCGTGACCCGCTCTCCCGCGAACCAGGTGGTTCCAAGCTCAATCGGAACCCCGCCGGGGTCGACGTTCACCGCCACCGTCCGCATCACCGGCGCGCCGGGCCGCACCGCCAGCGCCACGGCCAGCACCGGGTCCGCCAGCTGCGCCGTCAGCCGCGTCTCGGCGCGGGTGTAGTCGGTGAGACCTGAAGCTGCGAGCGAGCGGGTGATCGAGCCCGTCTCGCGGATCGAGGCCAGCAGGCCCGGAAACCGGGCGGCCGGAAAGATCGACCGGAAGGTCGCAATGGGCTGCCCGTCGGCCAGCGAGATTCCCTCGACCACATGCACCGCATCGCCCGGCTTCAAACGGAGGATACGGGCTTCCTCGGGATCGCAGGGTCGCGTCTCGGTCCGGCTGATCCGGCGCGAGGGGGTCTGCCCCGCGGCAAGCACGTTCTGATGGAACCGCACCCGCCGACCCAGCGGATAATCGGTCGGCCGCTGTGCCACGAAGACCCCCGCCCCCTGGCGGGAGTGGACGAGGCCACGCTCGGCCAGCGCGGAAAGCGCATGGCGGACGGTGTGACGGTTCACCCCGAAACGCGCCGCCAGCGCCGCCTCGGTGGGCAGCCGGTCGCCGGGGCGGTAATGACCCGCCGCGATCTCTTCGGTCAGCGCGGCCGCGATGGCGGACCAGATGGATTCCTTCAAGGGCTTATCCCGTCATGAAAAATTCACAACTCTCCGGTTGGCCGGGGGCCGACCGTCAGTTATGATTTGTATAGTTGTATAGGATACTAGACAACCCCCTCAACCTGTCGAGATGAAAATGACCGACGCCTCGCCTCTGGCCCGCAAGACCTGGATGGCCACGCTTGCCAAGGCTCCGCCCGCCCGTCTGGTGGCACTTGTGCCGCACCTTCCGGCGCATACCGTCCTTCGCCAGCCCGAGATCGGCGCGGTGATGGTGCGGGGTCGGGTCGGGGCCACCGGCTCGGCCTTCAATCTTGGCGAGATGACAGTCACACGCGCGTCGGTCCGGCTTGCGACCGGTGAGGTCGGGCATGCCTGGGTGCAGGGCCGCGACAAGGGCCATGCGCTGCGGGCGGCGGCGGTGGATGCGTTGATGCAGACCGGCCAGGCCGCCGAGCTGATGTCGCGGGTTGTGCAGCCGCTGGAGGCCGAAGCCCGGGCCGCCCGGGCCACCCGAGCTGCGAAGGCCGCAGGCACCAGGGTCGATTTCTTCACCATGGTCCGGGGAGAGGACAAATGATCACCGACGCGCTTGAGGGCGGCTTCACCGAGGCCCCCGTCCAGTCCGCCCGGGCCTTCCGCGAGATTCTGGAGGCAATGGCGCGTCCGGGCACGATCCGGCGCGTCCAGGGAGCGACCCCGCCCGCCCCCTTGTCCATTGCGGCGGGCGTGGCGCTTCTGGTCCTTGCCGACCCGACGACACGCCTGCATCTGGCGGGCGAGGCCGACTGCCCTGCGGTGCGCGACTGGGTGGCCTTCCACATCGGCGCGCCGCTGGCTGTCGCCGAAGACGCAGACTTTGCGGTCGGCACCTGGGAGGCGCTGCAACCGTCCCTCCGCTTCCGGATCGGCCAGCCCGACTATCCCGACCGTTCGGCCACGCTGATCGTCGAATGCGACCGGCTGGTGAACCACGGCGCCTGTCTGACCGGCCCGGGGATCGAGACGGCAACCTGGCTGAACCTGCCCGAGACGGCGGCCTTCCGTGCCAACCGTGCGCTGTTCCCCCTGGGCTTCGACACGCTTTTCACCGCCGGCGACCGCATCGCCGGTCTGCCCCGGTCCACCCGCGTGGAGGCGATCTGATGTATGTGGCCGTGAAGGGTGGCGAACGCGCCATCGACAATGCGCATGAGTGGTTGGCCGAGGAGCGCCGGGGGAATCCGGCGGTGCCCGAGCTGACCATCCCCCAGATCCGCGAGCAGATGAAGCTGGCGGTGAACCGGGTGATGGCCGAGGGCTCGCTCTACGACCCCGACCTCGCCGCGCTCGCGATCAAGCAGGCGCGCGGCGACCTGATCGAGGCGGTCTTCCTGATCCGTGCCTATCGGACGACCCTGCCTCGGCTGGCGTCCTCGCGTCCGGTGGATACGGGTGCGATGGCGGTGGACCGGCGCATCTCGGCCACCTTCAAGGACCTGCCGGGCGGGCAGGTGCTGGGGCCGACCTTCGACTATACGCACCGGCTTCTGGATTTCACGCTGATGGCCGAAGGCGCGACGCCTGACCAAGGGTCGCCCTCTCCCCTCAAGGGGCAGGGCCGCTGTGAAGATGAAACCCGCGCCCCGCATGTGACCGGCTTCCTGAACCAGGACGGGCTTATCGAAGAAGCGACGCCTTCCGACACGATGCCACCCGACCTGACGCGCGAGCCGATGGAGCTGCCCGCCAGCCGCGCGCTGCGCCTTCAGGCCCTGACGCGGGGCGACGAGGGCTTCGTGCTCTCGATGGCCTATTCCACCCAGCGCGGCTATGGTCGGACCCATGCCTTCGTCGGCGAGTTGCGGATCGGAACAGTCGCGGTCGAGGTCGACATCCCCGAGCTGGGCTTCGCGGTCGAGGTCGGCGAGGTCGAGCTGACCGAATGCGAGACGGTGAACCAGTTCAAGGGCAGCCGCACCGAGCCGCCACAGTTCACTCGCGGCTACGGCCTGGTCTTCGGCCAGTCGGAGCGCAAGGCCATCGCCATGTCCCTCGTCGACCGGGCCCTGCGCTGGCAGGAGCTGGGCGAGGACTTCACCGGCGCGCCCGCGCAGGATGAGGAGTTCGTCCTGATGCACTGCGACAACATCCAGGCCACCGGGTTCCTCGAACATATCAAGCTGCCGCACTACGTCGACTTCCAGGCCGAGCTGGAGCTGGTCCGCAAGCTGCGGGCCGAGGCCGGGGCAATGCAGGAGGCTGCGGAATGACCGAACATCTTGCAGCCGGGGCCTACAACTTCGCCTACCTCGACGAGCAGACCAAGCGGATGATCCGCCGCGCGATCCTGAAGGGGATCGCGGTGCCGGGCTATCAGGTACCCTTTGCCAGCCGCGAGATGCCGATGCCCTACGGTTGGGGGACCGGCGGGGTGCAGGTGACGGCGGCCTGCCTTGTCCCCGAGGACCGGCTCAAGGTCATCGACCAGGGGGCGGACGATACGACGAACGCCGTCAGTATCCGCCGCTTCTTCCAGCGCACGGCCGGGGTCGCGGTGACGGAAGCCACGGGCCAGGCGACGGTGATCCAGACCCGCCACCGCATTCCCGAGTCCGCGCTGAAACAGGGACAGATCCTTGTCTATCAGGTCCCGATCCCGGAACCCCTGCGTTTTCTGGAACCGCGCGAAACCGAGACGCGGAAGATGCACGAGCTGGAGGAATACGGGCTGATGCATGTGAAGCTTTACGAGGACATCGCGAGGCACGGCCAGATCGCGACCTCCTACGCCTATCCGGTGAGGGTCGAGGGGCGCTATGTGATGGACCCTTCGCCGATCCCGAAGTTCGACAATCCGAAACTGTCGGGCAATCCGGCGATCCAGCTCTTCGGCGCGGGGCGCGAGCAGCGGATCTATGCACTGCCGCCCTGGACCCAGGCCGTGAGCCTCGATTTCGACGACCACCCGTTCGAGACCTCGAAGGCGCCGCATGATTGCGATCTGTGCGGGGCAAAGGACAGCTACCTGGACGAGGTGATCACCGACGATCAGGGCGGGCGGATGTTCGTCTGCTCGGACACCGACTACTGCGCGGGGCGACGGGCGCGGGGCATGAAGGGGCGTCTCTGGGCGCCCGAGCCGGAGGGCGCGGCATGACGGTGATGGGGAAGGTGGTTGCCACCGAGCAGCCCTTGCTGAAGGTCGAGGGGCTGACCAAGCGCTATGGGCCGCGGATCGGCTGTGCGGATGTGTCCTTCGACCTTTGGCCGGGCGAGGTGCTGGGGATTGTCGGCGAAAGCGGCTCGGGCAAGTCGACGCTGCTCTCCTGCCTGGCGGGGCATCAGCGCGCGGACCTTGGTCGCGTCAGCTACGACGGGCGCGACGTGCTCGCGATGTCAGAAACCGAGCGCCGACGGCTTTCTCGCACCGACTGGGCCTATGTCCACCAGAACCCGCGCGACGGGCTGCGGATGGGCGTCAGCGCGGGCGGTAACGTGGGCGAGCGGCTGATGGCCGTGGGGGCCCGGCACTATGGCGAGATCCGGGGCAAGGCGTTGGACTGGCTGGGCCGGGTCGAGATTGCCGCCGACCGGGTGGATGACCGGCCTTCGGCATTTTCAGGGGGCATGCAGCAGCGGCTCCAGATCGCGCGGAATCTCGTCACCTCGCCGCGGCTGGTGTGCATGGATGAACCCACAGGCGGCCTCGATGTCAGCGTGCAGGCACGCCTTCTGGACCTCCTGCGCGGGCTGGTCCGGGACCTGGGCCTATCGGTGATCATCGTGACCCATGACCTTGCCGTCGTGCGGCTTCTGGCGCACCGGCTGATGGTGATGAAATCCGGCCGGGTGGTGGAGCAGGGCCTGACCGATCAGGTGCTCGACGATCCGCAGCACGCCTATACGCAGCTTCTCGTATCCTCCGTCCTGCAGGTGTAAGCCCATGATCCGTATCGAGAACCTGTCGAAGTCCTTCACGCTGCACAACCAGGGCGGCGCAGTGATCCCGGTGATGACCGGGGTGGCGCTGACCGTGTCGGCTGGCGAATGCGTCGGCCTTACCGGCCAGTCGGGTGCGGGCAAATCCACCCTGATGCGGATGGTCTATGGTAACTACCTGACCGCCGGGGGCCGGCTTGTCGTGGGCGACACCGACGTTGCCAGTGCCGAGCCGCGCCAGATCATCGCGCTGCGCCGCCATACCCTCGGCTACGTCAGCCAGTTCCTGCGCGTCGTCCCCCGCGTCCCGACGCTGGACGTGGTGGCCGAGCCGCTCTTGGCGCTTGGCACCCCGGCAACCGAGGCGCGGGGCCGGGCGGCGAGCCTCCTCAAGCGCCTGAACATCCCCGACAGGCTCTGGGCCCTTTCGCCGACCACCTTCTCGGGCGGCGAGCAGCAGCGGGTGAATATCGCGCGCGGCTTTGCCCATGCCTATCCGGCCCTGCTTCTGGACGAGCCCACCGCCAGCCTTGACGCCGCCAATCGCGAGGTCGTGCTGACCCTGATCGAAGAGGCCAAGGCGCGCGGTGCGGCGATCCTGGGCATCTTCCATGACGAAGGCGCGCGGGCGCGGGTCTGCGACCGGCTGGTCGACGTGACCGGCTTCACCCCGAAGGCTGCCGCATGATCCTGGCCATCGTCGGCCCCTCGGGCGCCGGAAAGGACACGCTGATCCGGGGGGCACTGGCCGCCCGCCCCGACCTCCGCCTCATCCGCCGCGTCATCACCCGCCCGACCGAGGCCGGGAGCGAGGATTTCGAGGGCGTTACCCCCGAGGACTTCGCCCACCGCCAGGCGCGCGGCGACTTTGCCCTGACCTGGCAGGCGCATGGCCTGTCCTATGGCATCCCGAAGGCCCAGGTTCCGGGACCCGGGGACGTGATCTTCAACGGCAGCCGCGGGGCCCTGCCTCTGGCCGTCCGCACCTTCCCCGGCCTCCGCGTGATCCTCGTCACGGCGCCGGACATCGTGCTGTCCGCCCGGCTTGCCGCCCGAGGCCGCGAATCCGCCGAGGATATCCGCGCCCGCCTGGCCCGCGCCACTTTCCGGATGCCCGACGGGATCGCCTTCCAGACGGTGATCAACGACACCAGCCCCGAGATCGGGGTAGCGCGGTTGCTGGCGGCGCTTCAGCCAGCGAGGGCGTAGCGGTGCAGGAGATGGAACCGGCCCGACTGGTCTTCACCGAAGAGACACAGGTCCTCGATCACGAAGGGGCGCGGCAGGACCGGGGCGAAGAAGGCCTCCAGCGCGGCGCGGACGGGATCGGGCGCCTCCAGCCGGTCGGTGAGCGTCAGATGAAAGCGGAACTCCTCCATCACGAAGGGATAGCCCCAGCGCTCCAGCAGTTGCCGCTGTCGGCGGGACAGGTGATCCGGCCGACGACGGGCGATCTCGGCCTCGGTCAAGGGCGCGCGCAGGGCATCCGTTCCCTCGACAACTGCGGCGCCGAGGTCCAGAAGCGCCGCCTCGCAGCCCATCGGCGTCAGGGCGACGAAGCCGCGCAGCGTCTCCAGGTGAAGCCCGTCGCAGACCACCGGGGGAAGGCGGCTGGCAAGCCTGGTCACGCAGTCGCGCACAGTGGCTTCCGTCATCCCTTCCGCCAACCGGAACGGCGCACGGAGCGTCCCATGAAAGCCATAGCGTCGCGGCTCGGCGGTGATGCCGCGGGGATCGCCGATGCCTGCCAGAACCGGCTGCGGCAGGTCGCGTCCCTTGCCAGGTTCGCGCCCCAACCATTCGTTCGCGCGGAAGGCGAAGGCCCCCTCGCGCGGGGCGTAGTAGACCGCATAGCGCTTCATCTGGTCCATGTGAGCCCCGGTAGACCAGCTTTGTCACACCGGTGTGACAGGGCCATGTCACCAGAAGCGAACGACCTTCGGACCGCATGACCTCAGAGGACCAGATGACCCGCGAAACCATCCTTGCCAATGCCACCCTGGTCCTGCCGCGCGAGACCCTGCGCGGGCAGGTGCGGATCGTCGAGGGGAGGATTTCTGACATCGCTTGCGGCTCGGACCTTCCGCCCGGGGCCGAGGATTGCGGTGGCGACCTGATCATGCCGGGTCTGATCGAGCTGCATACCGACAACCTCGAACGCCACATCGAACCGCGCCCCAAGGTCGACTGGCCGCACGCCGCCGCGATCATCGCGCATGATGCGGAACTTGCAAGCGTCGGGATCACCACGGTTTTCGACGCCCTCCGCGTGGGGTCCGTCGTGTCGAATGCGAAGGCGAACTACGGTGAATATGCCCGGTCGCTGGCCGACGAGATCCTGGGTCTGCGGACCGAAGGCGCGCTGAAGATCAGTCATTTCCTGCACCTGCGGGCCGAGGTCTGCTCCGAGACACTGGTCGAGGAACTGGACAAGTTTGGCCCGGACGATCGCATCGGGATCGTCAGCCTCATGGACCACACGCCGGGCGAGCGGCAGTTCCGCGACATTGCCCAGCTGCGCAAGTATGTCATGGGCAAGCACGGTATCAGCGAAGCCGAGTTCGAGACGCATGTCGCCACCCAGAAGGCGCTGTCGGCCCGCCACGGTGCCGACCACGAAGCAGCCGCCGTTGCTGCCGCGCGCCGCTACGGCGCTGTCCTTGCAAGTCATGACGACACCGACGTTTCCCATGTCGCCCGCTCGGCCGAACACGGCGTACACTTCGCCGAATTTCCCACGACCGTCGAGGCAGCCCGCGCCTGCAATGATCACGGCATCAAGGTCATGATGGGTGCGCCCAACCTTATTCGCGGCGGCAGTCATTCCGGAAATGTTGCTGCCGCCGATCTGGCCGAAGCCGCGCTTCTGGACATCATCTCCTCCGATTACGTGCCATCATCGCTCCTCTCGGCCGCCCTGATGCTCGGCGATCTGTGGGGAGACACCGCCCGCGGGATTTCCACCGTCACCGCCGCCCCCGCCAACGCCGTGGGGCTGTCGGATCGCGGAAAGATCGAACTGGGCGCGCGAGCCGACCTCGTCCGGGTTTCCAGGATCGGGAGTGCCGGAGCCGTGCGCGGAGTCTGGGTCCAGGGACGGCGAGTGGCTTAGGTAGACACGCGCTGCCGACCAGCAGCGCGACCACCCCGATCAGATCGACCGCAAAGCTCAGGTTCCTGGCCGGGGAGCGCCCGTTCACGCTCGACGCGCATAAGATCGGGCGCGCGCTGGCCGTTTACCCTGGCGAGGCAGCCGTCTCGAACAGCACGTCCTCGGCAATGTCCATCCGCGCCACCAACAGGCTGCACGACAGCGTGTCGCTGAGGGATGCGGTGACCGATCCCACCAGCCACCGGGCCAGCGCGCCCTGCTTGTGGTGTCCAACGACGACCAGATCGGCACCGACGTCCTCCGCGACGCTTTTGATCCGTTCTGATGGCTGCCCACGTTCCAGTCTCGCCTCGGGGACAAGACCCATGCGCTTCAGACGCGCGATACCCTCGTCGAGGATGGTCTGCACGTCGTCGGTCTTGTCGACGGGGATATGGATCGATCCAAAATCTCCGACGAAGGCCTCCGAGAACGGCTCGACCACGGCCACCAGAACCACCCGGGCGTGACATATCTGGGCAAGACGGGCTCCCTCGCGAAGCGCGAGGCGACCCTCGAGAGACCCATCGTAAGCCAGAACGATCGTGCTATACATGACTGCCTCCGATCCGCGCTGTCAGATGCCCCGAGTGTAACGGCTAGAGGAAGCCCGAACAACCGTACATGCTCGGGCCGATACCGGGGCCGGTCGAGCGGAGCCCTGCGAAATCTCGCCGCCCGGGATGGGGTCGCGCCGATGGCCGACAGATCGGCGACGCCCGACTCTGCCCGGCACTAGGCCCCGGTCTTCGGCAGGAACCAAGTCACCAGCCCGACCGCCGGCAGGAACGAGCAGATCACATAGACCTCGTGCAGGCCGATCCTGTCGGCAAGCGCGCCCAGAAAGGCCGCCGCCAGCCCGCCCAGCGCGAAGTTCAACCCGTAGAACACCCCGCCGATCAACCCGATCCGGCCCGGCATCAGCTCCATCGCGTAGAGCATGATCGAGGCGAAGGCGCTGGCCATGATCAGGTTGATCAGCACGGTCAGCGCGACCGTCCCCGCCAGCCCGACATGCGGCAGAAGCAGCGTCAGCGGCAGCGGGCCGAGGATCGAGATCCAGATGATCCGGTGCCGCCCGATCCGGTCGCCCACCATGCCGCCCAGCAGCACGCCGATGGCCGAGGAGATGAAGATCACGAAGAGCAGCACCTGCGACTGCGGGATCGAGACGCCGAAGGTCTCGATGACATAGAAGGTGTAGAAGGACCGGAAGCTTTCCAGATAGGCCAGCTTCGAGGCCATCAGCAGGACCAGGATCAGAAGGCCCAGCCGGACCTGGCCGCGGCTCAGGGCCGCTGTCGTTCGCGACTGCGCCACCTTTGCCGCCGCGTGGAACGCCTCGCGCAGGCGGTCGTGCTGGCCCGCGATGCGGATCAGAAGAAGCATGGCGATGATCGGTGCCACGGCAAAACCCGCAAGGCTTTGCTGCCCCCAGGGCACGATGATCAGGGCCGCAACCAGCGGCGCCACCGCCCCGCCGATCTGCCCGCCGACCTGGAAGATGCCCTGCGCCAGCCCGGCCCTTCCTTGTGCAGCGTAGCGCGCCATCCGCGTCGCCTCGGGATGGAAGATCGACGAACCGATGCCGATGCAGGCGACCGAGGCGAGGATCATCGCATAGCTCGGCGCGAAGGCGAGCGCGGTGATCCCCGTCAGCGTGAAGCCCATGCCCACCGCCGAGGAATAGGGCAGCGGATGCCTGTCGGTGTAAAGCCCCACCAGCGGCTGAAACAGCGATCCGGCGATCTGGAAGGTCAGGGTGATCATCCCGATCTGCACCAGGTCCAGCGCGAATTCCGCCTTCAGGATCGGATAGATCGCCGGGATCAACGCCTGGATCAGGTCATTCAGCAGATGCGTGATCCCCAGCACCACCAGAAGCGGCAGGAAGCTGGCGCCCCCGGACCGGGCGGTCATCGTCGTCATCTTTAGCTCTCCTGCCCCTCGGCACCAGCGCGCCGCCCTCGGCGGGCAGTGTGACGGCAAGCTTTCCGCTTTGGAAGGGGCAGCGCTGCACAGATGCCATGCAATGCGCGCAGGGCAGCCATGCAGCCTGGCGCGGTCACGACGCTTGTAAGCTAGCAACGCTTATAGTAAGCACGCTTAATGAATTACCGCATCGAAAAACTCGGGCCGCTGCTGCAGGACGCCAGCCGCAAGATATGGAGCCGCTTCGAACAGCGGACCGCCTCATACGGGCTGTCGGCGGCGCAATGGCGGCTGCTGGGCCATCTCCTGCGCGAAGGCCCCTCGACCCAGACCGCGCTTGCGGCATTGCTGGAGGTGGAGCCGATCAGCGTCTCGCGCCTGATCGACCGGATGGAGCAGGGCGGCTGGCTGCACCGCGAGGCGCATCCCGACGACCGCCGGGCGCGCATCGTGGTGGCGACCGACAAGGCCCGCCGGATCGGCCCCGAGGCGAAAGCCATCGTCAACGCGCTATACGACGAGGCGCTGGCCGGACTGAGCGACGACGACCGGTGCGTGCTGCAAGCCGCGCTGGTGAAGATCAGCGAAAACCTGAAGGCCCCCGACCCGAGCAAGGAGTCCGAGGCGCTTCCCACCCCATTCGAGACCCAGACATGAACGCCCGCACCACCACCCCCGTCGAACCTGCCGCCGCCGTGACGGCCCCTGCCGCTGCGCCGGGCCCCGTGGGCAAACCCGCCCGCCCCCTGCGCAAGGCCCTGCTGATGCTGTCGGTTCCCGCGCTGCTGATCGCCGGCGTCGGCGGCTGGTGGCTGACCGGCGCGGACCGGGAAAGCACCGAGAACGCCTATCTGCACCAGGCGCGCATCTCCATCGCGCCGACGGTCGGGGGCCGTGTCGTCGCGGTGAACCTGCACGAATTGCAGGTGGTGAAGGCCGGCGACCTGTTGTTCCAGGTCGATCCGCAGCCCTATGAACTGGCCGTCGCCCAGGCCGAAGCGGCAGTCAATGCCGCGCGGTTGCAGGTCGAGCAGATGAAGGCGGCGCTGGCGCAGGCCGAAGCTCAGGCCGCGCTGGCCGAGGATGACGCGAGCTATCAGGCCGACGAGCTGGCCCGGCAGGAGGCGCTTTCGGGCAAGGGCGTGACCTCGACCAGCGCGCTGGACGAGGTGCGCCATACCAGCCGCCAGGCGCGCGAGAAGGCCGAAGTGGCGCGACTGACCGCCGACACCGCCCGCGCCGCGCTCGGCGGCGATCCGAAGGCCGCGACCGATGACCATCCCGCCGTCCGCGCCGCTTTGGTCGAGCTGGACCGCGCCCGCTACAACCTCTCCGTCACCCGCGTCACCGCGCCTGCGGACGGCGTGATCTATCAGGCCTCCTCGTTCCACGAAGGCGTGATGCTGGCGGCTGGCCAGCCGGTCTTTGCGCTCGTCGAAACCGGCGAGGCCTGGGTCGACGCCAATTTCAAGGAAACCCAGCTGGCCGATCTGGCGCAGGGACAGCCCGCCGAGGTGGTCTTCGATGCGGCCCCCGGCAAGACCTTCAGCGGCACGGTCGAGGCGATCGGTGCCGGAACCGGGGCCGAGTTCTCGCTCTTGCCCGCGCAGAACGCGACCGGCAACTGGGTGAAGGTCACCCAGCGGGTGCCGGTACGGATCAAGCTGGACGATGCCGAGGGCGCGGCGATGCTGGCCTCGGGCCTCAGCGCGGAAGTGACGGTCGACACCTCCGGCTCTGCCGACACGCGGCTGGCCGCGAAGGAGTAGGCGGCCATGTCCGACATCCCGGAAGCGGCACCCGCCGCTCCTGCGGGGGCGGGGGCGGCCCCGGCCATCGAAGTCAAGCATCGCGGCCTGATCACGCTGTCGATCATGGCCGCGACGATCATGCAGGTGCTGGACACCACCATCGCCAACGTCGCCCTGCCCTCGATGACCGGCGACCTCGGCGCCTCGCAGGACACGATCACCTGGGTCTTGACCAGCTATATCGTCGCCTCGGCGATCATGACCCCCGTCACCGGCTGGCTCGCCGACCGGCTGGGCAAGCGCGAGCTGTTCCTGATCTCCATCGTCGGCTTCGTCGCCTCCTCGCTGGCCTGCGGCATCGCCTGGAGCCTGCCTTCCATGGTCGCCTTCCGCCTGTTGCAGGGCGTCTTCGGCGCCGCCATCGTGCCCCTGTCGCAGACCTTCCTCCTTGACATCAACCCGCGCGAGAAGGCGGGACAGGCGATGGCGATGTGGGGCGCGGGGATCATGGTCGGCCCGATCATCGGCCCCACGCTGGGCGGCTGGCTGACCGAAAGCTACAACTGGCGCTGGGTCTTCCTGATCAACCTGCCGGTCGGCGCGCTGGCGCTTCTGGGCTGCCTTGCCTACCTGCCCAAGCTGCCCCGCAAGCGGCGCAGCTTCGACATGGCGGGCTTCGCGCTTCTGTCGCTGGCCATCGGCTCCTTGCAGCTGATGCTCGACCGCGGCGGCGAGGTCGACTGGTTCTCGGCCGCCGAAACCTGGGTCTACCTGATGGTCTCGATCTCGGGCTTCTGGATGTTCTGCGTCCACATCCTGACCCGCGAGCATCCCTTCCTCGACCCCCAGATGTTCCGCGACAGCAACTTCCGCATCGGCCTGATCTTCATCTTCGTGGTGGGGATCATCCTCCTTGCCAGCCTCGCGCTGCTGCCGCCGATGCTGTCGCGCATCCTGGGCTATCCGGTGATCACCACCGGCTGGGTCATGGCCCCGCGCGGGGTGGGGACGATGATCTCGATGCTGATCGTCGGCCGCCTTGTGCGCGTGGTCGACCCGCGCGCGCTGGTGCTGGCCGGCCTCTCGCTGACCGCGCTGTCGCTTTACGAGATGACGGGCTTCACGCCGCAGATGGACAGCTGGCCGATCATCCGCAGCGGGGTGGTGCAGGGCCTTGGCCTCGGCCTTGTCTTCGTGCCCCTGTCCACCATCGCCTTCGCCACGCTGGAACCCCGCTTCCGCGCCGATGCGACCAGCCTGTTCAGCCTGGTGCGCAACATCGGCTCTTCCATCGGGATCTCCATCGTGACCGCGGCGCTGGCGCGCAACGTCCAGACCAACCATGCCGAGCTTGGCAGCTTCATCCAGCCCTACAACCCGGCCGTGGCGCAGGCCTACCCGGCGGCTGTCGCGGGGGACCCGACCACCCTGCAAATGCTGGACGGTCTGGTGAATGTGCAGGCGGCGATGATTTCCTACGTCGACGACTTCCAGCTGATGATGTGGGTCACGCTGCTCGCCATGCCGCTGGCGCTGATCCTGCGGCGACCGGCCCGGGCGTGAGACGGCGACCGGGTCAGCGCGTCCGCCAGCGCTCGGCGATGTAGCTCGCCGTCATCAGGTCCAGATGCGCCCCGCCGCCGTTCTTGGCGAGGGTTATCTCGTCATCGGACCGGCGCGCATACAGCGCGGGATCGTCATAGAAATCGGCCACCACGTCGGCTTCCGTGATCGCGCCCGAGGCGATGGGGTCGATCAGCTCGCCGATATGGTGGATCGTCGTGGCGCGCGAATCCACGAAGATCCGCGCCCGTTGCATCGCCCGGTCGTCCACTTCGCGCATTCCCGGCTTGTAGGCCCCGATCAGGTCGATGTGCTGGCCGGGCCGCAACCAGTCGCCCTTGATCAGCGGGCTGGTCGCCATTGTCGCCGAACAGATCACGTCGGCCTTGCGCACTGCCGCCTCCAGATCGTCGGCCACCGGCAGACCCATCGCCGCAGCACTTTCCCGCGTCCGGCTCCAGACCGTGAAGCGCGCCTCGGGAAAGACCGAGGAATAGGCCTCGACCATGCTGCGCGCCACCGCCCCGGCGCCGACCAGCAGGAACTCCCGCGCATCCTTCCGCGCCAGCCGCGAGGCGGAAAGCAGGCTGTCCCCCGCCGTCTTCCACTTGGTCACCAGATGGAAGTCGAGGATCGCATTCAACTCGCCCGTCACGTCATCGAACAGCGACACCACGCCGAAGATCGTCGGCAGGCCCCTGGCCGCATTGCCTGGATAGACCGTCGCGGCCTTGACCAGCGCTCCCAGCCCGTCGATCCAGGCTCCGCGGTTCAGGATCGTGTCCTTGTCGCGGTACAGGAACATATCCTTGATGTCCGACAGCGGCAGCTTGTGCCCGGCCTCGAACGCCGCCAGCAGCCCCTGCCAGGACAGCAGCGCCTCGGCTTCCTTCGGAACGATCTCGGTCATATGCCTGCTTCCTCTGCGGTCAAAAGCCCCTCGGCCACCAGCCGCGCGGCCCAGCCCTGCCAGCTTTCGAACTGATGCGTCCGCCAGCCCCTTCGGGCGGCGGCGGTGATATTGTCGGCGCGGTCGTCGGTGAAGAGCAGCCGGTCCGGCGTGATGCCGCACTCCTCCTCCACCGCCTGATAGATGCGCGGGTCGGGCTTCGACACCTTCAGCCGCCCCGAGACGTATTCCCGGTCGAACTCGCCCAGAAAATCCAGCTTGTCGCGGGCTTCCTCATAGGAGTAGCTGCCGAAATTGGTCAGGCAGAACACCGGCACGCCCTTGCCCCGCAAAGCGCGCAGCAGCGCGATGGAGCCCTCGATCCGGGGCGAGGCCAACTCGATCCAGCGATCATACCACATCCGGATTTCCGGAGCCCAGTCCGGGTGACGGTCGGCCCAGCCATAGATCGTCTCGCGGAACAGCGCCCCGTCATCGACCAGCGCGTTCATCCCGTGCAGGTCGACGGCCTGAAACAGCGCGCGCCGCCGGTCCTCGCCGATCACCCGGTCATAGAACGCCTCGGGCTGCCAGCGCGTAAGAACGTTGCCGATATCGAAGATCACTGCCTCAGGCTGCATCGCTTTCCCGTCTCAGCACCGTTTCCCGCCAGATCACATAAAGGCCGGAGCCGCAGATCAGCGCAATCCCCACCCAGGAGACCGCATCCGGGAAGGTGCCGAAGACCACCAACCCCCAAAGAATGGCGAGCGGCATCCCCACATACTCAAAAGGTGCGATCAGCCCGGCCTCGGTGGTGCGATAGGCCTGCGTCACCATCATCCCGCCAAGCCCCACCGCAAGCCCGGTGGCCAGGAATACCGGCCAGTCGGCCAGGGGTGGCCATATCCAGGGCCGGAACAGGAAGGCCCACAGCTTGTTGTCGGTCGCCAGATGCCCGTCGCCGACCCAAAGTCCCATCGAGAGGCTGACAACGATGAAGCCCGCCTGCACATAGAAGCCCAGCGTCATGGCGCTTTCCGTGTCGCCCATGTGCCGGGCGAGCAGGTTGCCACCGGCATAAAGCACCGCCGAGATCAGCACCAGCAGCGCGGCAGGCTGGATCACCCCGGCCCCCGGCCGCAGCATGACGATCACTCCCAGCATCCCCACGATCACCGCCGCCCAGCGGCGCGGCCCGACCTTCTCGCCCAGGAAGATGATCGACAGCAGCGTGATGACGATCGGGCTCACATAGGCCACCGCCGCCGCATCGGCCAAGGGCAGAGCGGCAAGCCCGGTGAAATAGGTCAGGTTGGAAACCATCACGATGCAGACCCGCACCAGATGCGTGAG
This sequence comes from Tabrizicola sp., assembly GCF_016793705.1. Lineage (GTDB taxonomy): Bacteria > Pseudomonadota > Alphaproteobacteria > Rhodobacterales > Rhodobacteraceae > Tabrizicola. The sequence goes on along the minus strand of NZ_JAEULO010000068.1, from coordinate 131,963 downwards.
GGGGCGACTGGTTGCCAACTGGCCGAAGCCGCGTGCCGACTGGCCGATCACCACCAGGATGAAGGTCATCGCCACGAAGGCGCGGATCAGGATCACCTGGTGCAGCGCATAACCGCCGGACAGGAACTTGATCGAGACGTCGTTGACCGAAAAGATCAGCGTGCCGCCGATGGCGAAAAGGATGCCGGTCAGGGCGGGGGAACGGGCCATGCGGGCAGATGATCCGCGCCGCCCGGTTCCGTCTGTCCTGCCCGCGACATCGCTTGACGCGGGCAGGCTGGCCTCACGGGCTGGTCGTCGCGCCTGCCGCAGCCGTCAACTCGTCGACCTTGGCCTGCAAGGCCGCCGCCTGTTCGGTCAGCGCCGCCTTTTCTGCGGCAAGTGCGGCGATCTGCTCGCTCAGCTGCGCCTTCTCGGTTTCCAAGGCCATCACCTTCTCGGACAGGCCGGTCCGCTCGCCCTCCAGGGTCGCGGCCATCTCGTTCAGCTTCGCCTTGTCGGCCTCAAGCGCCGTCACCTTGTCCAGCAGCCCCTTCGCCTCGACCTCGACCGCCGCAGCAGCATCGCCGGCCGCCTTGGCCGCCGCTTCGCCCTCGGCCTTCAGCTTGGCGATCTCGTCGGTCAGTGTCGCCTTTTCGGCTTCCAGCGCCGTGACCGCCTCGGACTTGGCCGCAAGATCGGCCTGGACGGCATTGCCCTTCTGGCTGGACTGGTAGGCGAAGAACCCCAGGATCACAGCCACCACGACCAGTGCAATCGTAGCCAAGTTGCGCATCGCGTCACCCCCTCCGTTTGGCGAAAGGCTACCCGCAATTCTGCCCACCGCACAACAGCGAAGGCTTGCCCGAGGGATGGGTGTTTCCGCCGCAGCCTGGTTAGCCGTTCGTAAACGCCCACAGACAGGATATTGATTTCATTGGCGCGATAAAGTGCCCACGGTGGACAGCCCGTCACCCCGGCGCGGCGAACACTTGTACCCAGTAATATCGCAGCGGGGCCGGATTGCCCCGGATCGGCCTGTCCTCGGCCTGGTAGACCACGGCGATCCCGGTTTCGGTCATCCGGCAGTTCAGGATGTTTCTCCGGTGGCCCGAGCTTTTCATCCAGCTGGCGACGACCTGCGACGCCGACTTCTGCCCCGCCGCGATATTCTCGGCCGCCGTGCTGTAGCTGTAGCCCTGCCGCTTGATCCGGTTCGAGAACCGGCTGCCGTCCTTCCCTGCATGCCCGAAGAAGTTCTGCTCGGCCATCGCCCGGGCATGGGCCTTCGCCGCCGCCACCAGCTTGCCGTTCAGCCGCAACGGCCCGCATCCCGCCTTGGCCCGCGCCGAGTTGATCGCACTCAGGACCGATTCGGCCGGTCCGGCAGCAACCGGCGACACCAGCGACAGGGCCAGAAGGGTCGCGCTAAGCCAGGAAAGCCTGTGCATGGAACGACACATGGTCTTCCATGAAGGTCGAAACGAAGAAATAGCTGTGGTCATAGCCCTTCTGCATCCGGAACGTCCCCCCCTGCCGCGCCTGGGCCATCGCTTCGGCCAGCGCCTCGGGGCGGAGCTTGTCGAGGAACTGGTCCGACGTCCCCTGGTCGACCAGCATCGGCCCGTCGAATCCCCGGCGCCGCATCAGAAGCGTGGCATCATGCGCCGCCCAGGACGACTCGTCTTTCCCGAGATAGGCAGAAAATTGCGGACGGCCCCAATCGCTCGCCGTGGGGTTGCAGATCGGCGCGAAGGCCGAGACGGATTTGAACCGGCCCGGAAAGCTCATCGCGATGGTCAGCGCACCGTGGCCGCCCATCGAATGCCCGGTGATCCCCTGCGCCTCCTCGGCCAGCGGGAAGGCGTTGAAGAGCAGGCGTGGCAGCTCGTCCGTCACGTAATCCCACATGCGGAAATGCGGGGTCCAAGGCTTTTGCGTGGCGTTGACGTAGAAGCCCGCCCCCTGGCCCAGCGCGAAGTCCGGATCGTTCGCCACCCCTTCGCCACGCGGCGAGGTATCGGGGAAACAGAGCGCGATCCCGGCCTCGGCCGCCCAGCGCTGCGCCCCGGCCTTGATCATCGCGTTCTCGTGCGTGCAGGTCAGGCCGGAGAGGAACCACAAGAGCGGCACCGGCCCGTCCTCGGCCTGTTCTGGCAGGAAGAGACCGAAGGTCATATCGCCTCCGGTCGCCTGCGAGGCATGGGTATAGACGCCCTGAACGCCGCCGAAAGCCCGGTTTTCCGAGACGGTTTTCATGTGTAGCCCCCCTGGCTGATCAGAGCGATCACGGCCGTCACGGTCAGGACCGACGCGGCGGTCGACAGAAGGATCGCGGTGGAAACCCGTTGTGGCGCAACGCGGTAGTGCTGCGCAAGGATGAAGACGTTGCCCGCCACCGGCAAGGAAGCCGCGGCGATCATCACGCCTGCCGGATAGCCGCCAACCCCGAAGAGCCAGCAGGCCGCTGCCACGGCGGCGGGGTGCAGGGCCAGCTTGGACAGGGATAGCCAGGCCGCGACCTCGATCCGTTCCGCCGACCTTCCGGCCAGCGAGGCGCCGATGGCAAACAGCGCGCAGGGCGTGGCTGCGGCGCCGAGGAGCGTCATGAATTCGCCCACCGGGCCGGGCAGCGCAAGGCCGGTCGCGCCCCAGGCGATGCCAAGGATGACGGACACGATCATCGGGTTCTTGGCAAGCCCGACCGCGAGGATGCCGAAGGTCTGCACACTGACCCTTCCGGCGCGCAATCCGGTGATCGCCATGGTCAGGATCGAGGAGAATATGATGAGATCGACCGCCAGAACCAGGAGCACCGGCCCGACAGCCTGCGGGCCGAGAAGCAGCGACAGCATGGGAATCCCCAGGAAGCCCACATTGCCGATCACCCCGGTATGCGCCTCGAAGACCGCCTCTTCCCGGCTGGTGCCGCGCCCAAGGGCCGCGGTGGCGACCAGAAGCCAGACAAGCCCGGTCCCCAGCGTGTAGGCAAAGACGAAAGGCCAGTTGAAGATCGCTGCCACGTCAAGATTGGCGGCAAAGCCGAACAGCATGGCCGAGAGCGCGAAGTAGAAGACGAAGCGGGTGAGGTAGGCTGTCGCTTCCTCGCTGAAGAAGCGGGTGCGGCCCGCGACATAGCCGACACCGATCAGCGCGAAGAACGGCAGGGTTTTCAGGAAGATCGCCAGCATGGTCCCGTGGTGTCACGCATCGCTCGAAAGGGCAAGGCCGCGCCCCGGGAATCGGGCGTCAACGCAAGCGCGGCACCGGAAGCAGGCGGGCGCGGACTGCGCCGACCATCCCGAGGTTGTGGCAAAAGCTTGGCAAGCCTGGAATCGCGCATTGTTGCACCGAAACCCGGCCGTTTCGGCGCTATGCGGGCAAAACCGCACAACTTGCAGCAGAATTGAAAGCCTTTACGCTGCATGGAACCAAGGCCGCCTCAGCTTCCAGTTGCGGGATTGTGGCGAAAAAGGAACGAAATGGCTTCACGTTTTGGCCCAACTCATTGGTTAGACGATGAGACACCGCGCTTCTGATGGGGGCATGCAGAGGCGATGGAATGGGTATCGGAATGACGGCTGCCGCGCGCAAGATCGACCACATCGAATTCGGAACCAATGACGAGCTTCCGCCGGGGTCGCGGTTGCTGTTCGGTCAGTTCACCATCGAATCCTTCCTGAACAGCGGCGGCTTCGGCATCGTCTATCTGGCGCGCGATTCGCTGGACCGCCGGGTCGTGATCAAGGAATGCTATCCGTCGGCCTTCTGCCGCCGCATCGGCGCCACGGTCGGCGCGCGGTCGCGCCAGCAGCAGGAAGGCTTCCAGGCCGCGGTCCAGAGCTTCCTGCAAGAAGCGGTGACGCTGTCGAAGCTTGACCATCCGAATATCGTCAAGGTCCAGCACGTCTTCGAGGAGAACGATACCGCCTATATGGCGATGGACTATATAGATGGTCCCGACCTCTTGCAGACGGTGGAAGGCAGCGCCCGGCCGCTGACACCCAAGGAAATCATCGCGCACCTGACCGCGATGCTGGATGCGCTGGACCATGTGCATGGGCAAGGCCTGCTGCATCGCGACATCTCGCCGGACAACATCCTCCTGGACAAGACGACCGGGCAACCGATCCTGATCGACTTCGGCGCCTCGCGGAAGGAAGTGACGCGCAAGAGCCGGGCGGTGTCCGGCCTTCGCGTGGTCAAGGACGGCTACTCGCCGCAGGAATTCTACGTTCACGGCAGCAAGCAGACCCCATCGAGCGACCTCTATGCGCTGGCGGCCAGCTTCTACCACCTGATCTCGGGCGAGACGCCGAGGACCTCGCAGGAACGGCTCTCCTCGATCGCCGGCCGCGAGGGCGACCCGCTGCGCCCTCTGGCCGGCCGGTTCCGCGCCTATCCGCACGAATTCCTGCAAGCCATCGACAAGGCGATGGAGATCTTCCCGCGCGACCGCCTGCAATCGGTGGCCGAATGGCGCATGATGCTGGATGGCGCAGGCGGGCGGCATCCGGTGACGGCGCATTCGCCAACGCAATCCGAGGCGGCGACCGCGCCTCAGCCCGTCCGTACCGCACCCGTTGCAACGGCGTCCGACGTCGGGGCGGTCGTGCAGCCGGCCCCCGCGGCGGGGGGATCGCGCGATCTGCTGGTCTCCTCGGCGGCGGCGGTACTGCTCTTGGTCGGGCTGCTGTCCTTGCCGGGGCTGCTTCAGCCCGGGGGCACCGAACGTGAGGCCAATGCAGCGACGCCTGCGGCAGCGTCCGCATCGGCGGCAGACAGGCTGGTGCTGGTGACGAACATGCTGCGCCTGCCCGGCGGGCTGACCTTCGAGATGGCCGAGACCGCGACCGGAACCGAGACGGTGGTTTCGGAAGTGCCGCCCGAGGCCGCGGGATCACTGGCGGTGGGCGATGTGCTCCTGGTCTACACGCCCACGGGCGAGAGCCTGGGAACCGCAACCGCCCTGCGGGACATACTGACGCGTGAATTCGCGAACGGTGTCACAACTTACAGTTTTGGTATTCGTCGAGGTGCAAGTACACTGAATGCGGAATTCCGGCTTGGGGTGACCGGCTAGGCCTGCATTTGCCGAAACACGAGGACGGGGAGAGAAAGCCTTGAAGTTCCTTCGCTCTATCTTTGGCGAGTCCGACGAGCCGGGCCATCCCGGCGGCACGGTCGATGCCGGACCCGATCCCGTGATGACCGCGCTTGCGGAACTGGAAGTGAAACGCCTGCGCGAGGCTCTGGCCGCCGCTGCGGCCCCTGCCCCGGTCGCGACCATCGAGACCGAAGTGGAACCAGAGGCGCCGGTCGCCCGGCCGCATCGGGTGGTCAAGGCGAAGGCGCCGCTGCCCGAGGGCATCGCGCCCGCCGCCCGCAGCATCTGGGATCTCGAGGACGAAGAGCCGAAGCCCGAGCCTGCGCCCGCACGGGCGGAAGCCGCGCCGCGTCGCCCGACCCGGACCAAGACTCGTGTCCTTGGATTCGAGGCGCAGCCGGCAGAGGTGGTGCCGCTGTTCGAGGGGCAGGACGGCGTGCCGATCCCGACGGTTCCCCCCTCGCCCGGCAAGGGCTATGTGATGTTCCCGGCCGGCTGGCTGGTGGTCAAGGACGGTCCGGGCAAAGGCGCCTCCTTCGCGCTGTCGCAGGGCGTGTCGCAGATCGGGCGCGGCAACGACCAGACGGTTGCGCTCGACTTCGGCGACATGGCGATCTCGCGGCAGAACCATGCCGCCATCGCCTATGACCCGGCCTCGCACCAGTTCCACGTCGGCCACGGCGGCAAGTCGAACCTGGTGCGGCTGAACGGCCATCCGCTTCTGTCCACCGAACCTGCAGGAGATGGTGATGAAATCCAGATCGGCGAGACGACGCTGGTCCTGAAAGTGTTGTGTACGCCCGCGTTCAACTGGTCCACCTTCGAGGCGGAAGGAGACGGGCATGATATGGCGATCGCGTGAGCCACGCTATGACGTCGCCTCGGGCATCAGCCAAGGTGCACGTGACTATCAGGAGGATGCCATCACCGCCGACTTCCCCGTCGGGGCGGAAGCGGGCTTTGTCGTCCTCGCCGACGGGATGGGCGGACATGCAGCGGGCGATGTCGCCTCGAAGGTGGTGCTGACCGAGGTCTATTCAGAGCTGAAGTTCCACTATGCCGATGTCGAGGCCTTCGAGGCACGGGCACCGGAAATCCTGCGCAGCGTGGCGAATCTGGCGAACGAAACCCTGCGCCAGCACGCAGAGACCCATCCGGAAACCGACGGGATGGGCGCGACGCTGGTGGTGCCCGCGCTGGTGGAAAACCGCCTGTGGTGGATCTCCATCGGCGATTCGCCGCTGTTCCTGTATCGCAACGGCAGGCTGAGCCAGCTGAACGAAGATCATTCGATGGCGCCGCAGATCGACTTCATGGTCCAGGCGGGGCTCCTCGACGCCGAAGCGGCGGTGAACCATCCCGACCGCAATTGCCTGGTGTCGGTGCTGATGGGGTCGAAGATCGCCAAGATCGACTGCCCGGCGCAGCCCTATGAGCTGAAGGCGGGCGACATCGTGATCTGCTCCTCGGACGGGTTGCAGTTCCTGACCAATCTCCAGATCGAGAAGGTGCTGGCGAAATACCGCAAGACCCGCTCGACCGAGATTGCCGAACGTCTGCTGGAGGAACTGGCCCGGCTGGGCGATCCCGACCAGGACAACATCAGCTTCACCGTGATCAAGGTCAACGATGCCTCGGTCCGCCCGAAGCAGAACCGGCCTCCCCGGCAATCCCTGGCCGTGAACCGTCCGCGCGGGCTGACGATGGTGGTGACCGAGCCGGTCCTTGTGCCCCTGCCCGGACCGCAGGAACAGCCCGCCGCCGATGAGGCTCCGGCAGCAGCCGGGATTGCCGCCCCGGCCGACCCGGTTGCGGCAGAGCCGTCCGCGCTGGAAGCGGCCCTCGCCGCCGCCGAGGATGGCGCGCCCGCGCCGGTGGTGCCGCGGCGGTTCGCGGCGCTGGGGTAGGCGCAAGCGGGGCAGCGGGACCGGGCGTCAGCCGCGGAAGATGCTCATGATCTCGTCGAGCGGCTTCTTCCGCTTGGCCACTGCCGGAACCGTGGCCCCGTCCGCCGGATAGCCGACCGGCAGGATCATCACCGGCTTCTCATGCTCCGGTCGGTCGCACATCGGGCCCAGGAATTTCATCGGGTTCGGCGTGTGCTCCAGGCAGACCAGCCCGGCATGATGGATCGCCGCGATCAGGAGCCCCACGGCGATCCCCACGCTTTCCGGCACATAGTAGTTCTTGTAGCGCGCGCCGTCCCCGGTCATGCCATAGCGCTGCGCGAAGACGACGATCAGCCAGGGCGCCTCGGTCAGGTGCGGCTTCGACACTCCCGTCCCGATCGGCTCCAGCGCGGCCAGCCATTCGTCGCCCGCCCCGCCGGCGTAGAAGGCGCTCTCCTCTTCCTCCGCCCCTTCGCGAATGCGGGCCTTCATCGCCGGATCGCCGATCGCCACGAAATGCCATGGCTGATGGTTCGCCCCCGACGGCGCCGTGCCGGCCGCCGCGATGCAGGCCGCGATCACCGCCTCGGGCACCGGCCTTGTCGAATAGTCGCGCACCGAATGGCGCTTCCTCATGTAGGCGAGGAAGGCCTCGGCCGCCGCCAGCGAACGCGCGTCGTCCAGTTGCACCCGGTCCGGCAACGGCAGCGGCTGGTAGCTCACCTCACCCTTGCGATACATCATCCGCCCCCGATCAAAACCCCGGCGGCAAAGACCAAAGCACCCCCGACCACGACCTGCAAGGCCGCGCGCAGGAAGGGTGTCTCCATGAAGCGGTTCTGGATCCAGGCAATCGCCCAAAGCTCGACGAAGACCACGATCATCGCAAGCGTGGTCGCGGTCCAGAAATCCGGGATCAGATAGGGCAGCGCATGGCCAAGGCCGCCCACCGCCGTCATCACCCCCGAGGCAAGGCCGCGTTTCAGGGGCGAGCCGCGGCCCGACAAGACGCCGTCGTCATGCGCCGCCTCGGTGAAGCCCATCGAGATGCCCGCGCCGACTGACGCCGCCGCGCCGACGAGGAAGGTGGTCCAGGTGTCCTGCGTCGCGAAGGCCGTGGCGAAGATCGGCGCAAGCGTCGAGACCGAGCCATCCATCAGCCCGGCCAGCCCCGGCTGCACCCAGGTCAGGATGAACTGGCGCCGCGCGGTCCGGTCCTCTTCCTCGCGCGCGTCCTGCGGCAGGTGGGTCTCCTCCAGCCGCTGCGCATGACGTTCGTGTCCGGCTTCAGCCGCTGCGAGATCGCCCAGCAGTTTCCGCGTCGCCGCATCCTGCGTGCGGGCCGCCGCGCGGCTGTAGAAGTCCTGCGCGGTCTTCTCCATCGCCGCCGCCTCGCCGCGCATGGTGTCGAGCGAGAGCGATTGCGACAGCCAGACCGGACGGCGGGCATAGAAGCCGGCGACATGCTCGCGGCGGATAAGCGGGATCACCTCGCCGAAGCGGGTGCGGTGCAGGTCGATCAGCCGTTGGCGGTGGTTGTCCTCCTCGACCGCCATGCCGTCGAACACTGCCGCCGAGGCTGGAAAGTCCCCGCGCAGGCGCTCGGCAAAGCTGCGGTAGATGCGGGCGTCGTCCTCCTCGGACGAGATGGCCAGCGCCAGAACCTCCTGTTCGGAAAGGTCGGCGAAACGGCGGCGGAAGGTAAGGGCGGACAGCACGGAGGGACACCTTAGTTTGGAATGATTCCAATGTATGCTTGGGCGCAGATAGGGCAATGCCAGATTTTGAACTTGAGAGTTCATTTTCTGCTTGCGGAAATGAACTGTCCGGTTTAGATACGATTCTGAACCGAAGAGTTCAGAATGGAGATCATCATGACCCGTCTTGCCTACGCCTTTGCCGCCAGCCTGGCCCTCGCCGCCCCGGTCGCTGCCGACTCGCTCAACGTGCTCCTGCCGTCGCTGACCTTCCCGACCGAGACTGTGACGACCTCCACCAAAGGCTGCGACAGCACAGTCGCGACTTGCCAGCTCACCAAGTGACCGCCTCGCTTGCCGCACGGGATCGCGATGGTTTATGGTCCCGTCCGGAGGAGCCGATGAACGTCATCCATGATCACGGAGTCCGGCGCGGCAGGAAGTTCGATCAGGTGCTGGAAGGCGCCCGAAAGATCTTCATGCGCGACGGGTTCGAGCGTGCCTCGGTCGATGACATCGCGCGCGAAGCCGGGGTGTCGAAGGCGACGATCTACGCTTATTTCCCCGACAAGCAGCTCCTGTTTCTGGAAGTCGCGCGCTGCGAATGCCACCGCCAGACCGATGAGGCCGAGGCGATGGTCGAGGGCGACCTGCCGGTGCGGGCGGCCCTGACCATTGCGGCCGAGCGGATCGTGGCCTTCCAGTTGTCGGACTTCGGCCAGCGCATGTTCCGCATCGTGGTGGGCGAGGGCGAGCGTTTCCCCGGCCTTGGCCGCCAGTTCTACGACTTCGGGCCGGGCCTGATCCATGCGCGGCTGGTCCACCACCTGCGCTGCTATGTGCAGAACGGGCAACTTGCGGTCGATGACCTCGACCTCGCCGCCGACCAGTTCGCCCAGCTCTGCAAGGCGACGATCCACGAGAAGCTGATCTTCGGCATGACCGAGACGATCACCCCCGAGCTTGCCCACCGCAGCGTCCATGGCGCCGTGGACATGTTCCTGGCAAGGTATGGGGTGAGAGGGGTTAGGGTTTGAGGCGGACGCGGGCCGTTGGTCCGCGCGGGTCGCAGTCGAATACCTGCGGGTAAGAGGTCAGCCAGGCGCGCAGCGATTTTTGCGGCGTGTCCGTGATACAGATACCCTGCTGATGAAGCGCAATTCCAAGCTGCTGGATCGGATACCCGGCCGCGCCGGATCCGGCGACCATGGCGCGAACCTTTCTGAGCGTCGCATCGACGCCGGTCGGTGATTTTGGTTTGGCCGAGGGACTGGTCTTCTCGGTCGAGTGCGCGGACTCTTTGCCAATCCGTTCGGCCCTGCAACCCTGCTCGCGCATGTGGCTTACCAGCGGGTCGAAATCCCGGTCGTCCGATACGATGACAAAGGTCGACGCCAGTCCGCGATGAAGGAAGTCCATCGCCGCGATGACAAGCGCCATATCCGCCCGGTTCTTTCCCGCCAGTGTCGCGCAATGCATTGCAGTATAGGCGGTTTCCTGTGCCCAGTCCTTGTGCAGCGCCATGTCGCCGAACACCCGGCGAATCGTGATCTCGCCCAGACGCGCCGCCCTGAATTCGACTTCGGGCAGGCCGGAGCGGGGAAAGTTGTCGCCATCGATCAGAAGGGCGACACGCGAGATCGGGCTGGGGGCAGGTGACAGGTCCACGACGGGCGCTCGGGCAGGATTCGATTGATCGAGTTTTGCCCGAGATTTAGACAGTTTAAGGGCATTCACCCGTTCTCGCGCAACACTGTTCCCGCGAGATAGAGCGAACCACAGATCAGCACCCGCGCCTCCGGTGACGTGGCGGCGATCTCTGCCAGCGCCTCGGCGACCGAGCCCGCCGTCACCGCGTCGATCCCCGCCGCTTGGGCCGCGTCGCGGGTGGCCTCGGCAGGCAGGGTGTTCTTCTCGCCGGGGATCGAGACCGCATGCAGCCGGGTGACATGCGGGGCCAGCGGGACCATGTAGCCGGTCACGTCCTTGGTGTTCAGCATCCCGCAAATCAGGTGCGTCTCGCGCGCAGGCATCCGCGCCAGCGTTGCCGCCACCGCCTCTCCCCCCGCCGGATTGTGGCCGCCGTCGAGCCAAAGCGCCACCTTCGGCGCGGCCTCGACCAGCGGGCCGTGCCGCAGGCGCTGCATCCGGGCGGGCCAGAAAGCGCGGGTGACGGCTGCCTCGCAGGCCGCTTCATCGCGGCCAAGGGCACGCAGCGCGGCAATCGCCGCCCCGGCGTTCTGCACCTGATGCGGGCCGGACAGGTTCGGCAAGGGCAGGTCCAGCAGGCCGTTCTCGTCCTGAAAGACCAGCCGCCCGCGATCCTCGAACGCGTTCCAGTGCTGACCGAAGGCAAGGACCGGAGCCCCCAGCCGCGCGGCCTTCGCCTCGATCACGGCCAGCCCGTCGGGAAGCTGTGGCCCGACGATCACCGGCACCCCGCGCTTGATGATCCCGGCCTTCTCGCCCGCGATCTCGGCCAGCGTCTCGCCCAGATACTGCTGGTGGTCGATGGACACCGGGGTGATGATCGTCAGGCGCGGATGATCGACCACATTCGTGCAATCGAGGCGGCCGCCAAGGCCCACTTCCAGCAATGTCCAGTCCGCCGGGGTGCGGGCAAAAGCCAGAAACGCGGCGCAGGTCGTGATCTCGAAGAACGTGATTTCATCCGAGCCATTGGCAGTCATGCATTCGTCCAGCAGCGACGTCAGTGCGGGTTCGGAAATCAGCTCGCCCGCCAGTCGGATCCGTTCATGGAACCGCGCCAGATGCGGCGAGGTATAGGCGTGGACCTTGTCGCCGCCCGCCTCAAGCCCCGCGCGGATCATCGCCTGCGTGGACCCTTTGCCGTTCGTCCCGGCAATATGGATCACCGGGGGAATCGACCGCTCCGGGTGCCCCAAAGCCGCCAGTAGCCGTTCTACCCGGCCCATGGTCAGGTCGATGACCTTCGGGTGCAGCGTCATCATCCGTTCCAGGATGACGTCGGAACCTTGCGCCATGATTTAGGCGCCCGCTTCGGCCTTGGCCTCGACCGGCGCGGGCAGGTCGCCCTTGATCGCCGGGGGCTGGCCGGTCAGCATGCGGACCAGCGTCACCAGCTCGTCCTTCATCGCCTTGCGATGCACCACCCGGTCCAGCATCCCGTGGTCCAAGAGGTATTCCGCGCGCTGGAAGCCTTCCGGCAGCTTCTCGCGGATGGTCTGCTCGATCACCCGGGCACCCGCAAAGCCGATCTGGGCGTTGGGTTCGGCGATCTGGACGTCACCCAGCATGGCATAGCTGGCCGTCACGCCCCCCGTCGTCGGATGGGTCAGGACGACGATATAGGGCAGCCCCGCTTCCTTCAGCATCTGTACCGCGACCGTGGTGCGCGGCATCTGCATCAGCGACAGCATCCCCTCCTGCATCCGCGCCCCGCCCGAGGCGCTGAACAGCACCAGCGGGCGCTTCAGCTTCACCGCGCGTTCCGCCGCCGCAATGATCGCGTTGCCGACATACATGCCCATCGACCCCGCCATGAAGGCGAAATCCTGGGCGGCGGCGACGATCGGGGTGCGGTTGATCTCGCCTTCCGCCACCAGCATCGCATCCTTCTCGCCCGACGCCTTCTGCGCCGCCTTGATCCGGTCGGTGTATTTCTTCTGGTCGCGGAAATGCAGCGGGTCGACCACCGCCTCGGGCACCTTCACCTCGGTATAGATGCCACCGTCGAACAAAGCCTCGAACCGCTCGCGCGGGCTGATCGCCATGTGGTGTTCGCAGTTGGTGCAGACGTTCAGGTTCGCCGCAAGTTCCCGGTGGAACAGCATCGTCCCGCATTCCGGGCATTTGGTCCAAAGGTTCTCGGGCACCTCGCGACGCGAGAAAAGCGAGTTGATCTTCGGACGGACGTAATTTGTGATCCAGTTCATGCGGCTTCGATCCTGCCCCTCGGGTCAGCCTCCGAGATAGTCCGGGGACCCGCGAATTGCAATCGGCGGCAATCCGCGTCGGCGGGGTGAAACTTTCGCGGGGTGGTCCCGTTCCTTCGCGAAAGCGGAGAATTGCAATGCCCCAAGGTCCCCTCGTCTATCGCCAGCGCTTGATCACCCGGATCGCGCACTGGGTCTGGGCGGTATCGCTCTTCTTCCTGATGCTGACGGGCCTTCAGATCTTCAACGCCCATCCCAGCCTGCACATCGGCAAGGAAGCCGGGTTCCAGTACGACAATGCCATCCTTGAAATCGGGGCGCGGCAGGACGGCGACACCTTGCGCGGGATGACGCGCCTTTTCGGGGCCGAGTTCGACACGACCGGCCTCCTCGGCGTCTCGGGCGGCGAGGCGCGGGCGATCCCGGCGGCGCTGACCATCCCCTCCTACCAAAGCCTCGCGACGGGTCGCGTGATCCATTTCTTCTTTGCCTGGACGCTGGTCGGCACCCTGGCACTCTGGCTGGCGGCCTCGGCCCTGAACGGCCACCTCCGCCAGCTTGTGCCGACGCTCGCCGATCTTCGTGCCCTGCCCCGCGACATCGCCGACCATGCGCGGCTGCGCTTCCATCATTCCGCCGGATACAATGTCTTGCAGAAGCTCGCCTATGCCTCGGTTCTCTTCCTCGCCTTGCCGCTGATGATCCTGACCGGGCTTTCCATGTCGCCAGGCTTCAATGCCGCCGCGCCCTGGCTTCTTGACCTTTTCCAGGGCCGCCAGACCGCCAGGACGATCCACTTCCTGACCATGCTGGCACTTTTGGGCTTCTTCGCCGTCCATATGGCGATGATCCTCCTCGCCGGTCCCCTGAACGAGATGCGGTCGATCCTGACCGGCTGGTATCGCACGGATGAAACCCATGATTGACCGCCGCCACCTTCTGCTCGGCAGTGCCGCGCTCGCCCTTTCCGGCTGCAAGGTCTTCGACAGCGCCTCGGGCAGTGACAGCGCCCTCCGCAAGCTTTTTGCCAGCCATGAGGGCCTGACCCGCACCACCCAGCGCGCCCTGATCGGCGACCGGCTCGCGCCCGAGTTCTCCGAGGCCGACATCCGGCAGGGCCAGCGCCCGAACGGATCGACCGACCCCACCGGCGCCGAGTACCGTCGGATGGCCGAGACCGGCTTCCGCGACTATCGCCTGACTGTCACCGGGTTGGTCGACAGCCCGCAGAGCCTGTCGTTCGCCGACCTCACCGCGCTCCCGTCGCGCAGCCAGATCACCCGGCACGACTGTGTGGAGGGGTGGAGCTGCATCGCCAAATGGCAGGGCGTACCGCTCGGCACGGTCCTGACCCTCGCAACGCCGAAAGTGACGGCGCGCTATGCCGTCTTCCACTGCTTCGACGCCATCGAACGCAGCCTCTCGGGCGAGGTGTTCTATTATGAAAGCATCGACCTGATCGACGCCTTCCACCCCCAGACCATCCTTGCCTATGCGATGAACGGGGCGCCGCTGCCGGTCGCGAACGGGGCGCCTCTGCGCCTCAGGGTGGAACGGCAGCTCGGCTACAAGATGGCGAAATATGTCCACACCATCGAGCTGGTGGACAGCCTCGCCACCCTGGGTTTCGGCAAGGGCAGCTATTGGGCGGATCGGGGATACGAGTGGTACGCGGGGATCTAAGCCCCAAGTTTCTTGAGCAAGAAACTTGTCAAAATCCTTCCGCAAGGATTTTGGTCGCTACCCCCAGGTCGGGTGAAACTTGCCCGCAGGCGACAAAGTGAAGATCTCGCAGCCCGTGGCAGTAACCCCCACCGAATGCTCGAACTGCGCGGAAAGCGACTTGTCGCGGGTGACGGCGGTCCAGTCGTCGGCCAGAACCTTGGTCTCGGGGCGGCCAAGGTTCACCATCGGCTCGATGGTGAAGAACATGCCTTCCTCCAAGACCGGACCCGATCCCGCGCGGCCATAGTGCAGCACGTTCGGCGGCGCGTGGAACACCCGGCCAAGTCCGTGACCGCAGAAGTCGCGCACGACGCTCATCCTTTGCGCCTCGACATAGGCCTGGATCGCATGGCCAATGTCGCCGAACGTGTTGCCGGGCTTCACTGCGGCGATGCCGCGCATCAGGCCCTCATGCGTGACGTCGATCAGCCGCTCGGCCTTCCGCGCCAGCTGGCCCGCCACATACATCCGGCTGGTGTCGCCGTACCAGCCGTCGACGATCACCGTGACGTCGACGTTCAGGATGTCGCCGTCCACCAGCACCTTCGGGCCCGGAATCCCGTGGCAGACCACATGGTTCACGCTGATGCAGGAGGCATGCTTGTAGCCCTTGTAGCCGACGGTCGCCGAGGTGACTCCGCGCCGGGCGATCTCGGCGGTGATGAAGTCGTCAATCACCCCGGTCGTGGCGCCGGGCACCACCAGCGGCGCCACCGCATCGAGAATCTCTGCCGCCACGCGGCCCGCCGTCCGCATGCCCGCGAAATCCGCGTCCTCATAGATGCGGATGCCGTCTTTCGTGATGCGCGCGCGAATGTCGTCCAAGGCCAGTCTCCTTGGCCCTACATAAGAGCCTTGCGCCGGATTGGCCAGAGGCCGGGGTTTGAAAGCCCGTGCGCCGCGGCTATACCCGCAGATGTGATCAGGAGAATCCGGCCATGACCAACCCGACCGCGGCGATTCTGGTGATCGGCGACGAGATCCTGTCCGGCCGCACCCGCGATTCGAACCTGCATTTCCTGGCCGGGGAACTGACCCGCAGCGGCATCACCCTGCGCGAGGCGCGGATCGTCGCCGACATCCACCCCGAGATCGTCGCGGCGGTCCGTGCGCTGTCCGGCAAATACACCCATGTCTTCACCTCCGGCGGCATCGGCCCCACCCATGACGACATCACCGCCGATGCGGTGGCCGAGGCGATGGGCGCAATGATCGGTCCCCGTGCCGACGCGTTGGCGCTTCTCCAGGCGCATTACGACCGCCAGGGCCTGCCCTTCAACGAAGCCCGGCAACGCATGGCGCGCATCCCCGACGGGGCGACGCTGATCGACAATCCGGTGTCCATCGCGCCGGGCTTCACCCTTGGCAACGTGCATGTGATGGCCGGGGTGCCGAACATCTTCCAGGCCATGGTCGCGAGCGTGCTGCCGAAGCTCACCGGCGGGCCACCGCTGCTGTCGCAATCGCTGCGCGTCGACCGGGGCGAGGGCGAGATCGCCGGACCGTTCGGCGCGCTGGCGGCCGAGTTCCCGGACCTGTCGATGGGCTCCTATCCCTTCATCCAGAACGGCGCTCATGGCACGAACCTGGTGATCCGGGGCACCGATGCCGCCCGGCTGGATCAGGCGATGGTCAAGCTGACGCGGATGTTCGCATGACGCCCGATCTTCTTGCCGAGGTGATGGAGGCGACATGGCCTCCGGCTGGCCGCCGCCCACTCGGCCCCTTCACCCTGCGCGACGGGGCGGGGGGCGGCAAGCGCGTATCCGCCGCCACCTGTGACGGTCCCTTCACCGATTCAGACCTTTCCGCGCTTGAGTCCGCGATGGCCGAACCGCTGGTCCTGATCCGCGACGGCGACGAAGCGCTGGACAACGCCCTCGACACCCGTGGCTGGCGCATCATCGACCCGGTCGTCGCCTATGCCGCCCCCGTCGCCCGGCTCTCCGCCGAGCTTCCCTTCCTCACCGCCTTCCCGCACTGGCCGCCGCTGGAGGTCGCCCGCTCGCTCTGGGCCGAGGGCGGGATCGGCCCCGCCCGGATTGCCGCCATGGAGCGGGTCACGGGACCGAAGACCGCGCTTCTCGGCCGCACCGGCGACCGCCCCGCCGGGGTGGCCTTCGTCGCCTGCCACGGGGCCGAGGCGATGGTCCATGCGCTCGACGTGCGCCAGAGCAGCCGTCGTCAGGGGTTGGGGCGGCACCTTCTCCAGGCTGCGGCCAACTGGGCCGCCGGGCAGGGCGCCACCCGGCTGTCGCTGGTCGTCACCCGGCAGAACACCGCCGCCCGCGCGCTCTACGCTCGCCTTGGGATGCAAGTTGTGGGACAGTATCACTACCGAATGAAGTGATCGCGGAAAGCGACCCGGGCAGTGCCGAAGGCCATCTTCCTTTTCCCTCTCCTGGCCGCCCTGGCCCAGCCTGCCGTCGCCCTGACGCTGGAGCTGCCTGCCAAGGTGCTCGCCGAAGAGACCCGCAGCGAGCTTCCGGGCAGCTATGCCCTTCCGACCGCCGCCTTCGACGGCACCAGCGTGCCCGCGCGCCAGGTGGAAGGGTCGCTGGATCAGCGGGCCTTCCGCCTCGACGCAGCCGGGATGACGACGCTGGCCCTGATCGCCCCCCTGCGCGACCAGGTGCTTGCCGCGGGCTACGAGGTCGTCTTCGAATGCGATGCCCGCGCCTGCGGCGGCTTCGACTTCCGCTTCCACACCGAGGTGATGCCGGAACCCGACATGCATGTCGACCTGGGCGACTTCCGCTTCCTGTCGGCGCAGTCCGGGGACGAGGCGGTGTCGATCCTGGTCAGCCGCAGCGCGGGCGCCGGTTATGTGCAGATCACCCGCGTCTCGGATGCGCCAGAGCCGGTGACGCCGGTCGAAACCCCGGTGACGCTGGAAGACGATGCCACCCCGCGCGGTGTCGAGGCGGCCCAGCCCGCATCGGACATCGCCGCCGCACTGGACGCGGTCGGCTCGGCGGTGCTGGACGATCTGGTCTTTGCCAGCGGCGCCGCAAGCCTGGCCGATGGCGACTACCCCTCGCTCGCCGCCGTGGCCGGGTGGCTGCAAGCGAACCCGGACGGCACCATCGCGCTGGTCGGGCACACCGACGCTTCGGGCAGCCTCGCCGCGAACACGGCGCTGTCCGAACGCCGTGCCGAAGCCGTGGCCGAAGTGCTGATCAACCGCTTTGCCGTGGACCCCGCCCGGGTCGAGGCCAAGGGCGTGGGCTTTCTCGCCCCGCGCGCGACGAATCAGACCGAGGAGGGGCGGCAGAAAAACAGACGGGTCGAGGTGATCGTCACCTCGACCCGTTGACCGGCCAGGGGAGAGAGGCCCCGAACCGAAGGTTTCTTACCAGTTGTCGGGGCCCTTGTCGGTATAGCGCCGCGCCAGAAAATCGATGAAGGCCCGCACCTTGGGCTGGGTGAACCGCCCCGGCGGATAGACTGCGTAGATGCCCAGAACCTCGACCGGAAGGCCGGGAATCGCCTCTTCCACCAGACCCTGCCGCATCGCATCGGCGTAAAGGAAGCTTGGCAGATAGGCGATGCCAAGGCCGGAAATCGCGGCGTTGAGCAGCGACTGCCCGTCGTTCACCGTCAGCCAGCCGACCGAGCGGACCTGCCGCTTCTCGCCAGAAGGGGCGGTGATCTTCCAGACGTTGCCATTCGCCTGGTTGGAATAGTGCAGAAGCTTGTGGTCGTTCAGATCGTCGATCTTCTGCGGCCGCCCGAATTTCTGGAAATAGCCCGGCGCCCCGATCATGCGCTTCGTCGTCTCGGTCAGCTTGCGGGCGCGGAGCGAGGAATCCTCCAGCTCACCCACCCGAATCGCCATGTCGAAGCCCTCGCTGATCAGTTCGACATAGCGGTTGTTCAGGACCATGTTCACGGTGATATCCGGGTATTCCAGCAGGAAGTCCCCCAGGATCGGCGACAGGAGATTCACGCCGAAATCGGTGGCCACCGACACCCGCAAGAGGCCCGAGGGCGCGGACTGCATCGACGTCACCAGCGCATCGGCCTCGCCTGCGTCATTCAGCACGCGGCGGGCGCGGTCATAGTAGGCCAGGCCGATTTCAGTGGGAGAGACGCGGCGCGTGGTGCGGTTCAGAAGCCGGGCGCCCAGCCGTGCCTCCAGGGCGGACACATGTTTCGAGACGGCGGATTTGGAAATCCCCATCTTCTTGGCTGCATCGGTGAAGCCACCCTGGTCCACAACCGTGGCAAAGGCCTCCATCTCTGTCAGTCGATCCATCTTGTCCTCTTCGGGAACAGTCACGCCGGTTTGTTGCAGACAGGTTTCACCGGGAAATCGGGCAGGAAGGTGGCAATCGAGCGGTTGATCCGGGGTATTGTGGGGGATCGTTCATGGCAGCGAAACGTTGCACCGGGTCACGGGCTCGGCACACTCCCGCCAAAAGCCCTGGGTTCCATGCGCGGGGAAAGGTTTGGATCCGACCGGTCGGCGGGATATTGTCCCGGTTTTATGTACGATCCGGCGGGTGAGCGCCGTCCGATTTCGCCTTTGTCGTCAATGTATGGAATGTCCTTCCTCCTCCGATTAGGTCGGTGCCGGGCCGGGGAAACCCGGGCCTCGCAATCGTGGATAGAAAAAGGAGACTTCCATGAAACGCATCGCACTCGTGCTCGCCCCGTTCGCCCTGGCTTCGGCCGCCCTCGCGCAGGCCACCCTGCCGGACGTGCCGGACACCGATGGCAACGGCAGCTGGTCGCTGGTCGAGCTTCAGGCAGTCTGGACCGATCTGACCGAGGACAGTTTCAAGGCAATCGACACCAGTGCCGACGGCAACGTCGATGCAACCGAGTTGCAGGCGGCTCTGGACGGTGGCGTGATCACCGCGCCTGCCACCAACGGCTGACGCAAGCCTCGTCGTGCGACTTCGTTCTCCTCGCAAGGAAGGATGAAGTCCTCGACGAGCTTCTCTAAAGCCCTGCCGCCAGGCGCGCGGCCTGATTGATCGCGCGCTTGGCATCCAGTTCGGCGGCCACATCCGCCCCGCCGATCCGGTGGTGGGGGATGCCGCGCCGCTCCAGCTCCGCCGACAATCCCCGGTCCGGCTCCTGCCCCGCACACAGCACCACGGCATCGACGGCAAGCAGTTCCGGCTGGTCACGGTTCGGCCCGTGCGAAATCCACAGCCCCTCGGGCACGATCCGCTCGTAGTTCGCCCCGCCCTGCATCCTGACCCGCTTCATCGCCAGGTTCGCCCGGTGAATCCATCCGGTCGTCTTGCCCAGATGACGCCCCGGCTTCTCCGCCTTGCGCTGCAACAGGTGCACCTCCCGCGCCGGAGGGTGCGGCTGCGGCCCCGCCGGGTCCAACCCGCCGCGGTCCTTCCAAGGCGCACTGACCCCCCATTCCCGCCGCCAGAGGCCCGCATCCAATGTCGGGCTGGCGCCGCCCTCCACCAGCGTCTCGGCCACGTCGAAGCCGATCCCGCCCGCGCCCACCACGGCCACCCGGCGGCCCACCGGCGCGCCCTTCAGCACGTCGATATAGGACATGACCTTCGCCCCCGGCTCCGCCGGAATCCCCGGATCGCGCGGGGTGACGCCGGTGGCGATCACCACCTCATCGAAACCCGCCAGATCGTCGGCCTTCACCTCATGCCCCAGCCGCAATTCGACCCCCGGCGCATGCAGCATCGTGGCGAACCAGTCGAGCAGCCCGTGAAACTCTTCCTTCCCCGGCACCCGCTTTGCCAGGTTCAACTGCCCGCCGACTTCGGTCGCCCTGTCGAAGAGCGTGACCCGATGCCCCCGCTGGCTGGCGACGATGGCGGCCATCATCCCCGCCGGCCCCGCGCCGACCACGGCCACTCGTTTCGGAGCGGTCGCCGCTTCATAGACCAGCTCCGTCTCATGACAGGCCCGGGGGTTCACCAGGCAGGAGGTCAGCTTGCCGCTGAACGTATGGTCCAGGCAGGCCTGGTTGCAGGCGATGCAGGGCGCGATCTCGGCCGCCCGGCCCGCCGCGGCCTTGGCGATGAACTCTGCATCCGCAAGCCAGGGCCGCGCCATCGACACCATGTCCGCCGCGCCTTCGGCCAACAGCCGCTCGGCCACCTCCGGCGTGTTGATCCGGTTCGAGGTGATGACCGGGATCGAAACCTCCGGCCGCAGCCGCGCCGTCAGATGGGCAAAGCCCGCACGGGGAACCGAGGTCGCGATCGTCGGCACCCGCGCCTCGTGCCAGCCGATCCCGGTATTCAGCACCGACGCCCCCGCCGCCTCGATGGCCTTCGCCAGTTGCACCACCTCGTCCCAGGTCGATCCATCCGGAACGAGGTCGATCAGCGAGATGCGGTAGACCAGCACCGCTCCCGGCCCCATCGCGGCGCGCACCCGCCGCACAACCTCGACCGGCAGGCGCATCCGATTCTCGTAAGCCCCACCCCAGCGATCCGTGCGGCGGTTTGTATGGGTAACAAGGAACTGGTTCAGGAAATAGCCCTCCGACCCCATCACCTCCACGCCGTCATAGCCCGCCTCGATGGCCCGCGCCGCCGCCGTGGCGATGTCGGCGATCTGCGTCTCGATCCCCGCCTCGTCCAGCTCGCGCGGGGGAAACGGGGAAATCGGCGACTTGATCGCGGACGGCGCCACGCACTCCTTGCCATAGGCATAGCGCCCGGCATGCAGGATCTGCATCGCGATATGCCCGCCCTCGACATGGACGGCCTCCGTCACCCGCCGGTGGTTGGCGATATCCTCGGCCGAGAACAGCCCCGCCGCGCCGGGAAACACCCCGCCTTCCCGGTTCGGCGCTATGCCGCCCGTCACGATCAGCCCCGCTCCGCCCCGCGCCCGCGCCGCATAGAAGGCCGCGACCCGGCCCCAGTCGCCGGTCTCCTCCAGCCCGGTGTGCATCGAGCCCATCAGGCTGCGGTTCCTCAGCGTCACACCGCCCAGGGTGATCGGCGACAGAAGGTGCGGATAGCTGGTCATGGCGGTCTCCCTCGCAGGCAGAGAATGGCGAAGCCCGCGCGCCTCGTCACCCGGAACGCCGCGTCACAGCACCACGACTTGCGCCGGATCCAGCAGCCAGGGCGCGATGATCCCGCAGGTGTCAGCCAAGGGCAGCAGGCTTTCCGGCACCTCCATCCCGATCACCCGCCGCATGAACTCGGCCCGTGCCGCGCAGCGCCGGGCCACGTTCGGATGCGTCCGCGCCAGCGCCCGGCGCAAGCCCTCGTCGGAGATGACATAGCCGTCCTCCATCCGCGTCGAGCCCCAGCCCGGATGCGCCGGGATCACGTCCATCTGCATCGCCATGCCCGAGGCGAGCGGAATCCCCGACCCCGGCATGATGGGTGAGGACATCCATTCGTCCAGCCCGATCAGGTGGCCGGGGTTCAGCGTGATGCCGAAGCGCTCCGGCAGGCGGTCGTCGATCATCGCCCAGACCGCCCCCCCGGTCACGCCGGGCCGCATCATCGCACACCAGTTGGACATCGCGCGGGCATAGGGAAAGACGAACTCCTCCAGATAGCCCGCCGCACCCGGCGGCAGGTCGCCCTCGCCGCGCGCCATCCAGCCCGCGCGGCAGATGTTCGACCCCCAATGCGCGATGTTGAAGCTGGCGGGAATGCCGCGCCGGATCCGGTCGCCCACCGGCCCCGACAGGCCCGGCGTCTCGCCCATCGCAAAGGTGACATGGCAGCCCAGCGGCAGCCCCCCGATCCGCGCCGCCTCGACCGCGGCGAAATCGGTCATCCCCTCTTGCAGCGTGAAGACCATCCGCTTCAGCGCAGAAGCTGCCATGTGGTTGGAAAACTCCAGCCGGGCAATGTCGTCGACGCCCACCCGCGCCCGCAGACCGTAGCCCGGATGCATGAAAAGTGCAGTCGCATTCTCCATCCGCCCGGCGTGCTGGCGCAGCGGATCGGCCAGGAAGGCCGGGATGTCCAGCGCCAGCGCCGGGTCGGCCCCTGGCGGCAGCTCATCCGAGCCGTACCACTTCCACCCCGCCGCGCCGACCTTGGCCCCCGCAGGAATAACCTCCTCCAGCCACTCCCACAGCCGCCGCGACCCCCGCGGCTGGCTCGGCAAGGACAGCGAGGCGCAAAGCCCGGTCCGCACCTGCCCCGCCGCGACCAGCGGCGAGACCACCGTATAGGCCAGACACTCGTTCCCCGCGATCAGCAGCGCGTCGCCTTGGGTGACGACCAGCACCACCTCCTCGAAACGCGGATCAAACCCCGTCAACCAGTGCAGGTTCGCCGCATGCTCCCGGTCGCCATACACCACCAGCGCCTGATACCCCGCCCGCGCCATCGCCGCACGCACCGCCGAAAGCCGCGCCTCGGCCTCCTCCAGCGAGAAGGCGGGCGGCAGGTCCGGCGTTCCCTGGTCCGGCCAGTCCAGGCGTTGCAACCGTGTCATCCCCTGCCCTCCCCTTCATCTTGATGAGACTGGACCAGCGGACCACTCCGATGCAACGCCGATGCAAGCCAGAGCTTCCTTGCCAATCCCGCCGCCGCCGCCTATATCACCCGGCGAGAGGTTGGCGCGGGCAGGCGCCTCGCCAACCCGGTCAGGTCCGGAAGGAAGCAGCCGTAACGAGCCCCGCTTGGGTCGTTGTCCAGCCTCTCACCAAAGCACCCCTTATGGTATTGATGTGCAATAACCCCCTTGAACTCAAGGGATTGGTGCCGTTTTCCGTGCCAGAATGAGGTTGAACGTGGCGGGGCAGGTCACACACCTGAAGGTCAAGGATGGTCGCTTCGCCCGCTTGGCCCGTTCTCGAGCTGAGACTGACGGTTGATCATCTTGCTTGATCGGATAAGCTCACCCCAGTGCGTGCAGTAATAGGTAGTTAGAGATGCCGCCAGACAAACCCAGATACCGCACGTACGCGCATCCGGCGGGGGGTTGGGGGGCAGCGGGGGCGACCGCCAGGGCCCTGATGCAGCAAAGTGCGCTGACCAAGGGGTCGCGAGCGCTTTTGTCGATGAACCAGCCGGGCGGGTTCAAATGCCCCAGTTGCGCCTTTCCCGATCCTTGCAAGCGCCAAACGCTGGAATTCTGCGAACAGGGCGCAAAGGCTTTGGCGTTCGAAGCCACGAAGCAACGTGTGACGCGCGCCTTCTTTGCTCAGCACAGCGTGACCGCGTTGCGCGCGCAGACTGATCACTGGCTGGAAATGCAGGGCCGCCTGACCGAGCCGATGCGCTATGACGCCGCGACCGATCACTACGTTCCGATCAGTTGGGACGACGCTTTCGCGCTGATCGGGCGGCACCTGCGCGGCCTCGACACGCCACATCAGGCCGAGTTTTACACGTCGGGCCGCACCCCGAACGAAGTTGCCTTCCTGTGGTCGGTGATGGTGCGCGAATTCGGCACCAACAACTTCCCAGACTGTTCCAACATGTGTCACGAACCGACCAGCCGGGGGCTTCCGCCTTCGATCGGGATTGGCAAGGGCACTTGCCGGATGGAAGACTTCGACAGCACCGAGGCGATCTTCATATTCGGCCAGAACACCGGCAGCAATTCGCCGCGCATGATGACCAATCTGACCGAGGCGCGCCGTCGCGGCATCCCGATCATCGCGATCAATCCGATGCCGGAACGCGCGATGGAGCAATATACCGGCCCGCAGGATTTGGTTCAGATGGCGACCTTCCGCCATGACGTCATCGCCAGCGAATTCGTCCGCGTCCGGGCGGGGGGCGATCTGGCGCTGATCAAGGGCATGATGAAGGCTATCTTCGAACGCGCCTCGGCGGGCGAGGATGCGCTGGATCAGGCTTTCATCGACCAGCATACGGTCGGGATCGACGCAGTGCGTGCAGACATATCCGCTCAGGACTGGGCCGAGATCGTCGCCCATTCCGGCGTGACCGAGGATCAGATCCGCCGGATCACCGATGTCTATGTCCGGTCCAACGCCACAATGGCCTGTTTCGGCATGGGGCTGACGCAGCACCAGCGCGGCTCGCAGCTTTTGCAGCAGCTGTGCAACCTGCTGTTCCTGCGCGGCAACATCGGCAAGCCCGGTGCCGGCATCGTTCCGGTGCGCGGCCATTCCAACGTGCAGGGCGACCGCACCTGCGGTATCAATGACCGACCCACGCCCGAGTTGCTTGACGCCTATCAGCGTGTCTTCGGGTTCGATGCGCCGCGCGAGGATGGCCACAACGTCCAGAAGGCCGTCGAGGCGATGTATGCCGGTCAGGCGCGTGTCTTCATCGGCATGGGCGGCAATTTCGCCCGCGCGGTCCCGGACACGGATCGCACCTATGCGGCGATGGGCAAGCTTGACCTGACAGTCGGCATCAACACCAAGCTCAACCGCGGACATCTGATCCACGGACGCGAGGCGCTGATCCTGCCGGTGATCGCGCGGTCCGAGGTGATCCGTACCGCCAAGGGCCCCCAGACGCTGACGATCGAGGACATGATCGCCAAGGTCACCGCCTCGCGCGGGGTACTGGAACCGCCAAGCGACGATTGCATGGCCGAGGTCGAAATCGTCTGTCGCATCGCGATGGCCGCGCTGTCTGAAACCCGCACGACCTGGGCCGCCTTTGCCGCGGACTACGACCTGATCCGGGACAAGATCGCCGAGGTGTTCAGTGACATCTACGTCGGCTTCAACGATCGGCTGAAGGCGCCCGAAGGGTTCTACCTTGATGTGCCGCCGCGTCGGCGCGAATTCCATACCGACAGTGGCAAAGCCAATTTCCTTGTCCTCGACGGCCTGCATGCCGACGATCCGGTGGACGATCCCGGGATGCTGCGCCTGCTGACGGTCCGGTCGCAGGATCAGTTCAACACCACGATCTACAGCGACAACGACCGCTATCGCGGGGTCTGGGGCAACCGGATGGTGCTGTTCATGAACCCCGAGGATCGCTCGGCACGCGGATTGCGGAACGAACAGGTCATCGGGCTTGAGACGATTTATGACGATGGCTTTACCCGCCGGGTCACCGGGCTGACAGTGCTGGATTATCCGCTGACAAAGGGCTGCGTGGCTGGATATTATCCGGAGTTGAATTCGCTGATCCCCAACGGCTATCACGACGGCATCAGCGGCACTCTGGCAGGAAAGTCGATTCCGGTTCGGGTCGTGCCATGACCATGGCGGCCCCGGCAACGACCTATCGTTTGATGCGGCACGTCGCGGGAATGATCGATCAACTGTCACACCTAAAGTGAAAAGGATGTTCCATGACCGGGATTGCACTCATCATCGCGCGCCTGATGCTTGGTATTCCGTTCATCATCTGGGGCGTGATGAAGCTGCGTGGGGGCGAGGCCAAGCTTGTCCCGGTGCTCGCCGGGCTGGGGCTGCCGGATGCAACCGCCCTCGCCTACCTTGTCGGTCTTTGTGAACTTGTCGGCGGTATCGGTGTGGTGATCGGGTTTCCGGTCGTCCTGTTCAGCGTCCTCCTGGGCATCTGGTGCCTTGTCACGGGCTATGTCGGCCATCGGAAGGATGTGAACCAGTTCTTGTCGCATGTCGCCATGGCAGGAGGGTTCCTGGCCCTTGCGGTCGCCTCGTCAGGCATGGCGGCCGCTTAGATCGCGGAATGTAGCGGTTGGCGTGCGCTCCTGCGAAAAGTCTTGGCGCTGTTCTGGGGACAGGCCAACATAACGGGCTGACAGGAGGAAAGCATGAGCGATTTCTTCGACGCAGTGGTGCTTGCGCGGCTGCAGTTTGCCTTCACCCTGTCGTTCCACTTCATCTTTCCATCCTTCACCATCGGGCTGGCAAGCTTTCTGGCCGTGCTGAACGGACTGTGGCTCTGGAAGGGCGAGCCCTACGCAACGGTCTACGCCTATTGGTCAAAGATATTTGCCATGGTCTTCGGCATGGGGGTCGTGTCCGGCGTGGTGATGTCCTACCAATTTGGCACCAACTGGTCGGCCTTTTCCCACAAGGCCGGGCCGGTCATTGGGCCACTCATGGCCTATGAGGTGATGACGGCCTTCTTTCTCGAGGCCGGATTCCTGGGTGTCATGCTGTTCGGGCGCGAGAAGGTGGGTCCGGGCATCCATTTCTTTGCAACCTGCATGGTTGCCCTTGGCACGCTCGTCTCGGCCACATGGATCATTGCGGTGAATTCCTGGATGCAGACGCCACAGGGCACGGTGTTCAACGACGCCGGTCAATATGTTCCGGCCGATTGGTGGGCGATCATCTGGACGCCCAGTTTTCCATACCGCCTTGTCCATACCGTCCTCGCCGCATATCTGACGACCGCCTTTGCGGTCGGCGGCGTCGGGGCGTGGCATCTGTTGAAGGGTCGCAGTTCCGCGCCCGTGCGAACGATGTTCTCGATGGCGATGTGGATGGCGGCTCTGGTCACGCCTGTGCAGATTTTCGTCGGCGACGAGCATGGCCGCAACACTCTGGAGCATCAGCCCGTCAAGCTGCTGGCGATCGAGGGCGATTTTGACCCGAGCCCGAATGGAGCGCATCTGGTCCTGTTCGGCTTTCCCAGCAATGAAGACGAACGGGTCCACTTCCAGATCGCGATCCCGAAGCTGGGGTCGTTGATTCTCAAACATGACGCGACGGCTCCGCTGCCCGGCCTGAAGGACTACCCGAAAGAGGATTGGCCGCCCGTCTACATACCTTTCTGGTCCTTCCGCATCATGGTCGGCATGGCGATGATCATGCTTACGGTCGGCTGGTGGAGCCTTTACCAAAGATTCCGCGGCCGACTTTACGACGCGCCATGGCTGCAACGTGCGGCGCTGGTGGCATCGCCAACCGGGTTTGTGACCGTGATCGCCGGCTGGGTCACCACCGAGACCGGGCGCCAGCCCTGGGTGATCTATGGTCAGATGCGAACCGTCGAAGCGGTCGCACCGATCCAGGCCTCGGCGGTCGCGACCTCGCTGTTGATCTTTATCGTCGTCTATTTTGCCGCATTCGGTGCGGGCATCTGGTACATCCTGCGTCTGATGGCAGCACCGCCCGGCAGCGCATCGGAGATGATCGAAGCGCCTGAGCGGGCGGCAGGGATCACGCCGGCGGCCGGCCACAAATCTCTGACCGGCAAGGAGGGCTGAGCCATGGATCTGGCGCTGATCTGGGCAGGAATTATCGGCTTTGCGGTCTTTGTCTACGTCGTCATGGACGGGTTCGATCTGGGCATCGGCATCCTGTTTCCGCGCATTCAGTCTGACGAGGACCGCGATCAGGCCATGAACGCGATCGCCCCCTATTGGGACGGCAACGAAACCTGGCTGGTCATGGGTGGCGGCGGTCTGCTGGCCGTCTTCCCGACAGTCTATGCGGTTCTTCTGCCGGCCACCTATCCGCTGATCATCGCCATGCTTGTGGGCCTTATTCTTCGCGGCGTCGCGTTCGAGTTCCGCTGGCGCGACAAACGGCACAAGGCGCTCTGGGACCAGGCGTTCTTTGTTGGATCAGGGCTGGCGGCGATGGCGCAGGGCATGATCCTTGGAGCGATCATTCAGGGGATCAAGATCGCCGACAACGCCTATGCGGGCGGGCTCTTCGACTGGCTGACGCCGTATACGCTGCTGACCGGCCTTGGCGTGGTCGCGGGTTATGCGCTGCTTGGGGCCGGCTGGCTGGTCTGGCGCACGGACGGGCGCTTGCAGAACCGGGCGCGGACCTGGACCTTCGGGTTGACCGTCATCGTGCTGGGGCTCGTCGCGCTGGTCAGCTTCGCGACATTGTTCGTGCAGGGCGCCTATTGGGAACGCTGGCTGTCCTTCCCGCGCATTCTGCTCGCCGCGCCGGTGCCGGTGCTCGCCGCGCTGGCGGGGCTGCGGCTGTTGACCGGAATTGACCGTTCGCCCGATCATATGCCGTTCGTCATGGCGCTGGCCCTTTTCGCCATGGGCTATGCCGGGCTTGCGATCAGCATCTATCCCGACATGCTTCCGCCTTCGCTGACGATCCAGGCCGCCGCCGCACCGCCGGAAAGCCTTTGGTTCCTTCTGGTCGGAGCCGTCATCGTCATACCCCTGATCCTGGCCTATACCGGCTGGGCCTATTGGGTGTTCCGCGGCAAGACCAGCACCAAGGGGGGTTATCATTGAGCGCACCAACCTTGCTGCGGCGGCTTGGCTGGCTGGCCCTGATCTGGTCCACAAGCGTGCTGGCCCTGGCGCTTGTCGCGGGCGTGCTGCGCCTGTGGCTGGTGTAGGCCGGGCCGAGCCGCCGCGCTGCGCGAGGCATGGCTGGCCGGGCTGGCGATACCGGGCATCGTCCTGGCCTTGCTGTTCGGCGGAGCTATGGTCGCAATCGCCGCCTCGATGGCGCTGCGCACCGCGCCCGAGGCCGACACACCCGGCCAAATGCGGTCCGTCTGCCGGTTCTCTGCCGCATCCTCAAGTTCCGACAGACTTGTTCCCGCTGGCGTTCACTCCATCGGCTCGAGGAAATCGAAATCGCAGCCCTCTGTCGCCGATGTGACATGCTCATGATACAGCCGTGCGTATCCGCGCGCCGGTCTGTAGCCTGATCCCACGGTTTCGGTCGCCCGTTCGGACAGGGTCGCCGCATCCACCAGCAGGTCGATCCGCTTCCTGCTGGCGGACAGGCGGATCCGGTCGCCATTCCTGACCAGAGACAGCGGACCACCCACCGAAGCCTCGGGCGAGACATGCAGGACGATCGTGCCGAATGCGGTTCCCGACATCCGCGCGTCCGAGACGCGGACCATGTCCTTCACCCCGGCCTGCGCCAGTTTCTTCGGGATCGGCAGGTAACCGGCCTCGGGCATGCCGCTGGCGCTTTTCGGTCCGGCATTCTGCAGGACGAGGATGTCTTCGGCGGTCACGTCCAGATCGGGATCGTCGATCCGGGCGGCGAGGTCCTCGAGTGAGGTGAAGACCACCGCCCGCCCCTCATGCTCAAGCAGCGCCTCGGTCGCGGCGGCGCGCTTCAGGATCGCGCCTTCGGGCGCGAGGCTGCCCCTCAGAGCGATCAGGCCGCCCACCGGGGAAATCGGGCTGCTTGCCTCGCGGATCACCGCGCGGTCGATCGGATCGGCCAAAGGACGCGCCAGGCGGTCGGCAAGGGTCTCTCCCGTGATGCTGCGGGTTCCAGTCTCCAGCTGCGGTGCGATCTCGCGCAACACGCCCTCCAGCCCGCCTGCGTAGTGGAAATCCTCCATGTATCCCGCGCCGACGGGTTTGAGGTCGACCAGAACCGGGGTTTCGTCGGACAGCAGGTTGAAATCGTCGAGGTCCAGCTTCATCCCGATCCGCCCTGCGACGGCGGCCATGTGGATGACTGCGTTGGTCGAACCCGAAACCGCCAGCAGCACGCGCTGCGCATTGCGGATCGCGACCGGGGTGACGACCTCGGTCGGGCGGGGCCCCCCGGTGAACGCCATCTGCGCGGCCAGCTTTCCGGTTTCCTCGCAGTTGCGCAGCCGATCGGCATGAACCGCCGGGATCGCGGCCGAGCCGGGCAGCATCATGCCGATCGTTTCCGCCATCAGCGCCATGGTCGAGGCGGTCCCCATCACCGCACAGGTGCCAGAGGTCACGGCAAGACGGCCTTCGACCTGGTCGATCTCCTCTGCCGGGACCTTGCCAGCGCGGAAGCTGCCCCAGAACCGGCGGCAGTCGGTGCAGGCGCCCAGGCGTTCGCCCCGGTGCCGCCCGGTCATCATCGGCCCGGCGACGACCATCGCGGCGGGCTTGTCGGCAGAGATCGCGCCCATCAGCATGGCGGGCACGGTCTTGTCGCAGCCGCCCATCAGCACCACGGCATCCATCGGCTGTGCCCGGATCATCTCTTCGACCGCCATGGCCATCAGGTTGCGGTAGACCATCGACGTGGGCGACAGGAAGACCTCGCCAAGTGAGATCACCGGAAAGGTGACGGGCAGCGCGCCCGCCGCAAGGACGCCGCGCTTCACCGCTTCGATCATCTCGGGGAAATGGCGGTGGCAGTTGTTGAAGCCGGACTCGGATGTACAGATGCCGACAATGGGCTTGTCCAGCGCTTCACCGGTATAGCCCATCGACTTGGCGAAGGACCGGCGCAGGTAGCGGGCGAAGTCGCGGTCGCCGTAGTTGGTCAGCCCGTTTTCAAGGCCCCTGGGTTTGGTCATGGTCGGGTCCTTTCACGCAAGGCTCAGGCGGTGGCGGGTGTATTTGGGCGTCAGGTAGTCAAGGATGCCAAGGCTTCCCCCCTCGCGCCCGAAACCGGACTGCTTGGTTCCGCCGAACGGGGCCTCGGCGGTCGCAAGAAGCGTTTCGTTGATCCCCACCATGCCCGCCTCCAGCGCCTCGGCGGTGCGGGCGGCAAGCGCCGCGCTTTCGGTGAAAACGTAAGCCGCAAGGCCGAAGTCGGTGGAATTGGCGCGGGCGATGACCTCGTCGAAGTCCTCCCAGGCGGCAATCGGGGCCACGGGGGCAAAGGGCTCCTCGTGCATGATGCGGGCCGCGTCCGGGACATCGGCCAGCACCGTCGGTTCCAGGAAATGCCCGTGGTTCAGATGCGCCGGGCGTCCGCCCCCGGCCAGAAGCCGCGCACCCTTGCCCTCGGCGTCGGCGATCAGGGACAGCGCGGCGTCGACGGCCCGCGCCCGGATCATCGGGCCCATCGTGGTGGCGGGGTCAAGGCCGTTACCGGGGCGGATCGACCGCGCCACCTCGGCAAAGGCGGTCTCGAAGGCCGGGATGATCGCCCGATGGACATAGAAGCGCGAAGGCGAGATGCAGACCTGTCCGCAGTTGCGGAACTTGGTCGCGGCCAGCTTGCGGGCGGCGGCCACGGGATCCGTGTCAGAGTGGACGATCACCGGGGCATGGCCGCCCAGCTCCATCGTCACCTTCTTCACGTCATCGGCCGCGATCCGCAGCACCTGCCTGCCCACGGGGACCGACCCGGTAAGCGACACCTTGCGGATCACCGGCGACCGGATCAGCCGTTCCACCATCGGCACGGCAGGCCCGGTCAGGATCGACAGCACTCCTTCAGGCAACCCCGCCGAAGTCAGCGCCTCGGCCAGGGCAAAGCAGCTACCCGGCGCCTCGCTGGCCGGGCGGGCGACGACGCTGCATCCGGCAGCGAGCGCAGCGGTGATCTTGCGTGCGGGCAGCAGCATGGGGAAGTTCCAGGCCGAAAGCGCAAGGCACGGGCCGACCGGCTGGTAGCTGACGGACAGCCGCTCATGCGGGTTCCGGCCCGGGATGGTCTGGCCGTAGATCCGCTTGGCCTCTTCTCCCTGCCATTCGAACTGGTCGGCCGAAGCCATGACCTCGGCCCTCGCCTCGGCCAGGGGTTTGCCGGTCTCGGTGGACATGACGCTGGCCAGCGCATCGGCATTCGCGCGCAGATGGTCGGCCGCGCGGCGCAGGACGCCCGCGCGGTCCCAGGCCGAGGTGGCGGCCCAGAGGGGAAAGCTGCGCGCGGCGGCGGCAAGGGCCGCGTCCTGATCGGCCTCGGTCGCGACGGGGATCGTGCCGATGACGGCCTCGGTCACCGGGCTATGGACTGGCATCGTCGCACCGTCCGAGGCGCTGCGCCACGCGCCCGCGATGAAGAGGCCTTGGGTCGAATACATCGCGCGCTCCGTCAGATCAGGGTTTCGGCATAACGAGCCTGCACCGCCGCACACCAGTTGCCGACGTTCCATTGCCCGTATGCTCCCATGCCACCGGCCGGATCGGGGCCGAAGTAGACGGGAACGTGTACCAGACTGAGACCCCGGTGAGCCCGGGCGCGGGTCAGCGCCGCAGTCAGTTCCTCGGGCGAGGTGCCGCCGTCGAAGGCCACCACACCCTTCACCGCCTGGGCAAGGGCGAGGTAGTCGACCTCCACCCCGTCATGGGTCCGCCAGTTCACACCGTATTGCGCCTCTTGCAGGCTGGAGATCGCGGCCATGCGGCGGTTGTCGAAGAGCAGGATCGTGCCATGCACCCGATGCGCCACCGCATCGATCAGCACCTGCGGGTTCATCATGAAGGACCCGTCGCCGGTGAATGCCACGCCATATCGTCCCATGTCGGCCAGCCCCTGCGACAGCAGCGCCGAGACGGCGAAGCCCATGTAGGATGCGCCGCTTTCGGTGAAGGTCTGGAACGGCGCGTCATCCTTCACGATCTGAAAGCCGTTGGCCTGCACATCGCCCGCATCGAAGAACTTCAGCGCTCCCGCCTTGCAGCACCACGCATCCGCCGCGGCAATGGCCTGGGTCTGGGTCATCACTGGACGCGGCCACAACGGATCGGCCAGTGCCGGACCAGAGGCGCGGTCGGCCCGGAACGCCTGCCATTCGGCCTTCTTCGCCGCCGCCTCGGCCAGCCAGCCGGACTTGGCCGGGTTACGCTCCCGCCCCTCAAGCAAGGCCGCCAGCCGGTCGGCGACCACAGCGGCGTCGCCCGGCAAGGCGAGAGTCGCGTTGTAGTGCTGCACATCCACCGGATCGGCGTTCAGGTTCACCACCTGCCGCACCTTGGGCCAGCCGATGCCCGAGCAATCCGCCTGACAGACCGCGCGGCTGCCGATGACCACCAGAAGCTCGGCCTCTTCCATCGCCCAGTTGCCGCTGATCGAGCCCTTCGAACCCCCGACATGCAGGTTCTGCGGATGGGCGTCGGGCAGCACACCGACGGACCCGGGCGACAGGACCACCGCCGCCCCTGCCGCTTCGGCCAGCCTCCGGACAGCCGCCGCCGCCTGGCGCGCCCCGCCACCGGCCTTGATTGCCACCCGCCCCGCCCCGGCGATGGCCTGCGCTGCCAGGTTCAACGCCAGGTCATCGGCGGGGGCCAGGGTCGGGAAGGACGGCCGCTCCGGCAGGGCGTCCAGCCGCAGCATGACCGGCGATTCCTGCGTGTTCAGCGGCAGGTTCAGGTAGAAGGGCCCGGGCCGCCACGGATGGAACACGGAAGACGCACCCTTCCGCAATCCATCGCGCAGCGCACCCGGGCTATGCAGCGTGTAGGAGGCCCCCATCAGGGAGGAGATCTGGGAAAAGACCCCCTGTGCCGGTTTCGGCACCTGCTGCATGTTGTAGCCTTCGCCGTGCGTCGTCTCGTCGCCGTAGAGATGATAGACGCCCACCCCGTTCGAGCTTGCCGCCAGCGAGGCCGCCATCGCCTGCAACGCCCCCGGCCCGATCGAGGTCACGACCGCTGGCACCTCGCCATAGACCCAGCTCAGCGCCGTGGCCGCATGGGCCATTTCCACCTCATTGCGGAACTGCCAGCAGCGCACCAGCCCGGCCGCCTCGTAGACGCGCAATACGTCCGCAAGCGCGGTGGAGCCATGACCGAAGATCGCCAGATACTTGGTCACGCCCTGCCGCATCAGACCCAGGACCAGCGCCTCGACCAGGGGCAGCGTGACGGTCGGCCCGGCCCCCTCGGCTGCCAGCAAGGCCTGCAGGCCGCCCGCCTTGGCCAGGAAGCGCGCGCGTGCCTCGGACGAAGCAAGATCGGCGAAACGATGCGACTCTGCCTGCATGATCGCGCCCCCGGTCAGACGTCCAGCCGGATCGTCCGGCCCTCGCGGGCGGACTGTTCGGCGGCAAGGGCAAAGCGCAGCACCTGCCGACCCTCGGCCGCGGTCAGAACCGGGGCGCCGCCGGTCTTCAGGGCGTTGATGTAGTGGCGCGTCGACTGGATGAAGCTGTGCTCCCAGCCCGAGGGCACGTCATAGGTCGTCAGCGCCCCGTCGCGGTATAGCGTGACCGGGGGCGTCGCCCCCAGCCGCCCATGGCCGCCGTTGATGAAGATCACCCCGGCGGTTCCGGTGATCTCCACCCGGTCGTCCTGGGCGTAGTGCTGGGTCATCAGCTCCATCCCGGGCGAATAGACGATCTCCAGGTTGCCGACGCGGTTGCCGGGGAAGCGGAACGACACCATCGACTGGGCGTCGAACCGGATCCCGCCCGGGCCTTCGCAATCCCCGATGAAGGCATGGACCTCGGACGGGTTGCCCATGAAGTGCCAGGCCAGCGCGAATTTGTGGTGCCCGTCGTCAAAGACCAGCGGCCCGCCGCCGGCATGGCCCGTCTCCTGCCGCCAGGCGTTCGCCGCGGCGGGAACCTCCCAGGCGGTCGCGCTGCGGGCCGGGTTCGACTTGATGCGGATCGACAGCGGCGTGCCGATGGCGCCTTCATCGATCAACGCGCGCGCCTTCATCACCGGCGGATAGAAGATGAAATTCTCGAAGATCTTCACCGGCCGGTCGTGCGCCTCGGCCGCCGCGACCAGCTGGTCCGCCTCCTCCAGGTTCAGACACATCGGCTTTTGCAAAGACACGATCTTGCCCGCCGCCATCGCCTTCAGCGCCACCGGCAGGTGCAGGTGGTGGGGCAGCAGGATTTCCACCAGGTCGAGGTCGGGCCGTGCAAGGAAGGCGTCGATGTCATCGTCCACCGCCACATCCCGGATACCCCAGGCCGCCGCCTTCGACTTCGCCTGCGCCGTATCGCGGTCGCACAGCGCGACGATCCGCGCATCGGGATTCTGCAGGTATTCGATCGCGTGGAGATCCGAGATCCGGCCCGTGCCGATCAGTCCGACACGCAGCGGCGAGGTGGTCATTTGGGTGGTTCCTTCTGCAATCCGCCCTGTCCGGCGGCGGCCACGAAGCGGCCAAGTTCGTGCAACCGGGCATCGGTGACCCGGACCGAGGGGCCCGAGACGCCGATGGCTGCGATCATCGCCCCCGCTTCGTCATAGATTGGCCGGGCAACGCAGCGGATGCCCGGAGCGAATTCCTCGTCGTCGATCGAATAGCCCCGCGCCCGGGTGCGCTCGATCTCCTCTGCCAGCGCGCGGCGCGTTGTCAGGGTGCGTGGGGTGAAGGAGGGTTGCGCGTCCGGCATCTGCGCCTGCCCGAAGGTCAGGAAAGCCTTGCCAAGCGCAGTGCAGTGGAGCGGCGACAGCGCGCCGATCGGGTGATCCACCTTCAGGGGCAAGGGGCTGTCCACCTTGTCGATATACCAGACCCTCTGCCCCACCAGCGCCGCCAGATGCGCACATTCGCCGGTCTCCGCCACCAGCGCCTCCAATGTGGCGCGCCAGGCTTCCTTGACGGCGACGATCTCCTCCAACGTATGCTCGGTGCGCGCACGGCTGGCCAGCCTGTCGCTGGGCCGGTAGCGGCGGCTGTCGTCCTGCACCGCATAGCCCATCGCGACCAGCGTCTTGAGCAGATGCGCCGCGTTCGACTTGTCGACCCCCAACGCCTCGGCCACATCGGTCAGCCGGACGGGCCCGGGCTGGGCGGACATGAAGCTCAGGGCTTCGAGGCCACGGGACAGGGATTGCAGCAGGCGCATGGGACGGGCTCCGATCAGATGGGACTGAATTTGCGCTATGCTAAACTGATAGTTTGACATAGCGCAACTTTCTCCTGCTTTTGGTTCCCGTTACCGCTATTTCTCGCATTCCAGCGCGCTATGCAACACTTTTTGTTGACATGGCGGCAATTCTTGGCGATCAACGACGAGACGGCGGAATAAAGTGCCGCATATTTCAACTTCTTGGGAGGAAGAGATGAAAGAGATCAGTCGGCGCGGGCTGCTGATGGGGTCGCTTGCGATTCCGATGCTGGGCATGGCGCGCCTGGCCTGGGCGCAGTCGGGCGAAGTCACGATCAGCCACTATTTCACCGGCGAGCTGGGCCTGAAGGCCTTCAACGAACAGGTCGCGAAGTTCACCGAAGCGACCGGAATCGCCATGAAGGAAAGCCCGGTCGGGCACGAGGACTTCAAGACCGACATCCTGGTCCGCGCTGCGGGCAACAGCCTGCCCGACGTGTTCAGCTACTGGGCCGGCGCGCGGGTGCAGTTCATCGTCGATTCGAACGCCCTGCACCCCATCGACGAGATGTGGGCTACGAACGGCTTGGATGCGGTGATCGCAAAACCCGTGGCCGACAGTGCCACGCTCTACAACGGCAAGCGCTATCTGGTGCCGATGAACTACCACTATGCGGGCATGTTCTACAACGTGAAGGTGCTGGCTGACGCCGGGATGACCGCGCCGCCCGCGACCTGGGAGGAGTTCCTTGCCCTCTGCGAGGCGCTGAAGGGCAAGGGTGTTGCGCCGATTGCGCTGGGGTCCAAAAACCGCTGGCCGGCGCAGTTCTGGTTCGACTACCTGCTTCTGCGCACCGCCGGGCCGGACTATCGCGCGAAGCTCATGTCGGGCGAGGCCAAGTATTCCGACGCCGAGGTCGCCGCTGCGCTCGCGATGTGGAAGGACCTGTTCGACAAGGGTTATTTCGTCGAGAACGCCAATGCCGACGACTGGACCGACGCCTCCGACAAGGTGGCGCGGG
The DNA here is from genome assembly GCF_016793705.1 of Tabrizicola sp. GTDB lineage: Bacteria > Pseudomonadota > Alphaproteobacteria > Rhodobacterales > Rhodobacteraceae > Tabrizicola. Next base: position 95,373 of record NZ_JAEULO010000068.1, on the reverse strand, counting down.
GCGAGGCGGCGATGACGCTGATGGGAACCTGGATCACCGGCTACTGGAACGGCAACGGGCTGGTCCCGGGGCAGGACTACGACTTCTTCGAGTTCCCGAAGGTCAAGGATGGCGTGCCGAACGCGGCCGTCGGCCCGGTCGATGGTCTGGTGATCGCCGCGAATGCCGCAAACGTGGCGGGGGCCGAGAAGTTCCTGTCCTTCATGGTCTCGGACGCAGGCGTTCAGGCGGCCTGGGCGAATGCGCAGGGGGCCTTGTCGGCAAACGTGAACGTGGACCCGGCCAGCTACAATGCGGTCATGCAGAAGGCCGCCGCAACCGTGGCTGCGGCCGAGGCCTTCGCCTTCAACTACGACCTTGCAACGCCGCCCCCGGTGGCGGAAGTCGGGCTGTCGATGTTCGCCCGTTTCATCGACGACCCTTCGCAAGCCGAAGCCATTCTGGCACAGGTGGCGACAGACGCCGAAGCCGCCTTCAAGGAATGACACATGCTTCGGGCCGCCCCGATCCGGGCGGCCCGGGCTGACCGCAGGACGCAGGACAGATGGAACAGCACAACCGCTTCTGGCGCATCGCGCTTCTGTCCCTGCCCCTGGCGGTCTTCGGACTGTTCGTGGTCTGGCCGCTTCTCAGCTCGTTCTACTACAGCTTCACGAACTGGAACGGGTTCGACCCCGATTACAGCTTCGTCGGCTTCGACAACTTCGCCAAGATCGCCACGGACCGGCTTTTCCTGCAGGCGGCGATCAACACGACGATCTGGATGGTCGCGGCCATCGTGCTGCCCACGGCGCTTGGCCTGATGCTGGCGCTTCTTCTGGATGCCCGAGTGACCGGCGCGCGGGTGTTCAAGAGCATCTTCTACCTGCCGATCTGCCTGTCCGCCGTGATCGTCGGGCAGATCTGGACCTGGATCTACCAGCCGGACTGGGGGCTTCTGAACACCATCATCGCCCAGGTCACGGGCGAGACGTTCAAGTATGCCTGGCTTGCCAAGCCCGACTCGGCCCTGTGGTCGGTGATCGTGGCCTGGTCCTGGCAGCAGACGGGGCTGTCCATGGTGATCTACCTCGCCGGCCTGACAGCCATTCCCGGCGACCTGCTCGAGGTGTGCGAGATCGAAGGCGCCTCGCCCTGGCAACGCTTCCGCCGCGTGGTCCTGCCGCTGCTGGCGCCATCGACGGTGGTCGTGGTGGCGCTCTCGGTCATCAACTCGCTGAAAGGGTTCGACATCCTGTACATCATGACCGGCGGCGGGCCGTTCAATTCGTCGGACACGCTGGCCATGCACATGTACAACGAAAGCTTCAAGAAATACCTGATGGGCTATGGATCTGCGATTTCCGTGGTGCTGTTCCTGATCGCGCTGGCGATCATCGGGCTCTACTTCCGCCAGCTGCGCAAGGTGGACCGGATCTATGGCTGACACCTTGCCCGCCACCCGCTTCAACCCCTGGCCCGCGACGATCTTCACCATCCTCTGCGTGCTGGCAGTGCTGTTCCTGTTGCCCACCGTCGGAGTGCTCCTCTCCTCGATCAAGACCACGCGCGAGATTTCGATGGGAGAGCTCTGGTCGCTGCCCGCCAGCCTCTACCTCGGCAACTTCGCCGAGGTGCTGGGCAACCCCGCTGTCCACCAGTATTTCCTGAACACGCTCCTCGTGACTCTGCCCGCGACGGCCGTGTCGATCACGCTGGGGGCGCTTGCCGGCTATGTCTTCGCCAAGCTGCCGTTCCGCGGGTCGAATGTGCTGTTCCTGGGGATCGTGGCGGGCATGTTCTTCCCGCCGCAGGTGATCCTGGTGCCGCTCTTCCGGCTCTTCAACGGAATTGGCCTGATCGACACGCTCTGGCCGGTGATCATCGTCCACTCGGCCCTTGGCCTGCCGATCTGCGTCCTGATGATGCGCAACTTCTTCGCCACCGTCCCGAACGCGCTGCGCGAAGCCGCCATCATGGAGGGCGCGAGCGAATGGCAGGTCCTGACCCGCGTGGTCCTGCCTTTGTCGCTGCCCGCGCTTGCGGTGCTGGCCACGCTGCAGTTCACCTGGATCTGGAACGATTTCCTCTGGCCGCTCATCTTCACCCAGTCCGATGACAAGCGGACGATCATGATCGGCATCGTCAACCTCAAGGGCCAGTATTCCGTCGCCTGGGGCGTGCAGGGCGCCCTGTCGCTGGTCGCCAGCTTGCCCACGCTCCTCGTCTTCCTGTTCTTCCAGCGCTTCTTCATCAAGGGCATGACCATGGGCGCGGTCAAAGGATAACCCATGGCACAGCTTCAACTTTCCGACCTTCGCAAATCCTTCGGTCCCGTCGAGGTGATCAAGGGCCTCGACCTCGACATCGCCGATGGCGAGTTCGTCGTCTTCGTCGGCCCCTCGGGCTGCGGCAAGTCCACCACGCTGCGCATGATCGCGGGGCTCGAGGATGCGACCTCCGGCACGATCCGGCTGGACAGCCACGACGTGACGCGCACCCGCCCCGCCGACAGGGGCATCGCGATGGTCTTCCAGTCCTACGCGCTGTTCCCGCACATGACGGTCGCCGACAACATCGGCTTCGGCTTGCAGCTAAGGAAGCAGGACCGCGCCATGATCTCAAAGCGCGTCGCCGAAGTGGCCGAGACGCTGCAACTGACCCCCCTTCTGGCGCGCTACCCCCGAGAATTGTCGGGCGGCCAGCGCCAGCGGGTCGCCATTGGCCGGGCGATCATCCGCAATCCCAGGGTCTTTCTGTTCGACGAGCCCCTTTCCAACCTTGATGCCGCCCTGCGTGTGCAGATGCGGCTTGAGATCGCCCGCCTGCACCAGCGGCTGGGCGCGACCATGGTCTATGTGACACACGACCAGGTCGAGGCGATGACACTTGCCGACCGGATCGTGGTGTTCAATGAAGGGCGGATCGAACAGGTCGGCTCTCCGATGGAACTGTACGAGCATCCGGCGAACCGCTTCGTCGCTGGGTTCATCGGGGCGCCGTCGATGAACTTCCTTCCTGTGCGCGTGACTGGCGTGCAGATCGAAAGCCCGGCATGAGGCCGGTTCCGGTTCTTTCTGGCAAGGAGACCGTCACGGAACTGGGTATGCGGCCCGAGCATTTGGCGATTGCGACCGAATCCGGTGCCGATCTGATTGGCGAGATCGAACTCATTGAACGTCTGGGTGCCGAAACCTATGCCTATATCCGTGTGCCGGGGCAGCCCTCGGATCTGACGGTCAGATTGCCGGGCCATACCCCGTACGGCCCCGGCAACCGGGTCGGGCTCATGGTCGATTGGACCCGGGCAAAGTGGTTCGATGGAAGCGGACGGGTTCTCTGATCGTACCCGATGCAGGGCGGTTGGCGGTCCGCTCTCCGCCCCTTGCGACGTCGTCGTCGCACCCGGCCCCAAGCGGACGGCCGATCGGCTTTGGTTGAATCAAGAATTGTCGGCCGACATCTTCTGGATCACGAAACCGCGATCGCTGTAACGGTGCCGATCCTCTCTGCGAACTGCTGGGTGAAGGGCAGATGGCCTTTCCGGTTTGACAGGGAGTTTTGACATGACTGCGATGACGTCCCGTTTCGTTCTTGGTGCCTCGCTGACCTGCGCGCTCGGCGCGATGGCTGTGACACCCGTGATGGCGGAAGATATGGAGAAGTGCTTCGGCGTGGCACTAGCCGGGCAGAACGACTGCGCGGCGGGGCCGGGGACGACCTGCGCCGGCACCTCCAAGGTCGATTTTCAGGGCAATTCGTGGAAGCTGGTTCCGGCGGGAACTTGCATGACGATGGAACTGCCGGCGGCCGAGGATGGCATGGCCCGGAACGGGTCGCTCGAGGCGCTGGAGCGCGACATTCCCAAGGCCTGATGCAGAGGGGCGCGCGGGTGGTCCGCGCGCCCTTTCTTCCATCCAGCGGAGGCACCATGACAGCGACGCTTCCCAATCTGCCCGGAGTGGGCTTCAAGCCCGAGCATTTCACCGCGATCCGCCATGGTGCGGCGGGGATCGGCTTTTTCGAGGTGCATGCCGAGAATTACATGGGTGCGGGCGGGTTGCCCCATGCACAACTCGGGGCGATCCGGGCGGATCATGCGCTGTCGGTGCATGGGGTGGGTCTGTCCATCGGCGGCGCGCGAGGGTTGGACACGGCGCATCTGACGCGACTGCGCAGGCTGTGCGACAGCTACGAGCCGGAAAGTTTTTCCGAGCATCTGGCATGGTCCAGCCACGGGGCGGAGTATCTGAACGACCTGTTGCCGCTGCCCTACACGGACGAGACGCTGCGTCTGGTCTGCAACCATGTGGATCAGGTGCAGGCGGCGCTGGGGCGACGGATGCTGCTGGAGAACCCGGCAACCTATCTGCGTTTCGCGCAGTCGACGATCCCGGAGACGGAGTTTCTGGCCGAAGTGGCGCGTCGGACGGGGTGCGGGCTGCTGCTCGACGTGAACAACGTCTTCGTTTCCTGCACCAACCATGGCACCGATCCCCGCGCATGGCTGGCGGCCTTTCCGCTGCATCAGGTGGGGGAGGTGCATCTGGGCGGGCATGATGCGGAAGAGTTGCCGTCCGGTCCGCTGCTGATCGACAGCCATGGGACCGCGGTGGCCAATCCGGTCTGGGCGCTGTTCGCCGAGGTGATCGCGCAGGTGGGGCCTTTGCCCACTCTGGTCGAATGGGACAATGACCTGCCCGATTGGCCCGTCCTGGTGGCGGAGGCCGCGCGGGCGGGAGAGATCCTGGCGGCGGGAGGTGTGGGCTTTGCACGCGCATCCTGAGTTCGTCGCTGCCTTCGATGCCGCGCTGCGGGGTGCGCCCGTCCCAAAGGGGATGGTGGCACGTCATCCGGAGGAGGTGGAGCGGCGCTTTGCCGTCTATCGCAACAACGTGGCGGTCAGCCTGGCCGAGGCGCTGGCCGCGCGGTTTCCGGTGATCCGGCGTCTGGTGGGCGAGGTGTTCTTCGCGCCGCTTGCTCGGCTTTACGCCGAAACGGACCGTCCGAAATCGCCCGTGCTGGCCGAATGGGGCGCGGGGTTCGCGGGGTTCCTGGAGGGGTTCCCGCCGCTGGCCGCCTATCCCTATCTGGGGGATGTGGCGCGGATCGAGTTCGCCCGTGGGCGGGCGTTCCATGCAGCGGATGCGCGGCCTGTCGATCCGGCTGTCCTTGCGGGGGCTGATCCAGAGCGGGTGCGGCTGATGCTGCATCCCTCCGTCACGCTGCTGACGCTGGCTTGTCCGGCGGTATCCATCTGGGCGCGCAATCAGCCGGGCAGAGAGGATGTGCCGCTTGTGGCAGGACCGGAATTCGCGCTGATCCTGCGGGATGCGGGGTTTCAGGTGCCGGTGCGGTCGGTGGGTCAAGGGGATGCCGCGATGCTGAGGGCGATCCTGTCGGGGGAGCGCCTGTCGCTTGCAGCGTCCGCGGGGCAGGCGGCGGAGGCTGGGCATGATCCGCAACCGCTGCTGATTGTGCTGATGCGGGCGGGGGCGATTGTCGATGCAAGGGAGTGAGACGGTGCTGCAGAAGTTGAACCTTGGCTTTGCCGCCATCCCCGACGCGCCGGTCGCATTGATGCTGCGGGTGTTTCCGGCGCTGGTCTTCTGGCAGTCTGGGCAGACGAAGGTGGAGGGGTTCGCGATCAAGGACTCCACATGGTTCCTGTTCGAGAACGAATACGCCCTGCCGCTGATCCCGCCGGAGCTGGCGGCGGTGATGGCGACGGTGGCTGAACATCTGCTGCCCGTCCTGCTGATCCTCGGCCTGTTGACACGGCTTTCCGCGCTGGGTCTGCTGATGATGACGGCGGTGATACAGGTCTTCGTCTATCCCGATGCGTGGATGACGCATGGCCTCTGGGCCGCGCCGCTGCTGGCGGTGGTGGCGCGGGGACCGGGACGGTGGTCGCTCGACCGTCTGGTGGGGATCGACCGGGGGACGGGGGGCTGATGGAACTGGTCTTCGCCTATCTCGCGGGATTGCTGACCCTGATCAATCCTTGCGTCCTGCCGGTCTTGCCCATCGTGGTGGCGAGCAGTCTGCAAACCGATCCGCGTGCGCCCATGGCGCTTGCGGTGGGGATGGGCTTGTCCTTCGTCGTGGTCGGTACGGTTGTGGCGGCCATCGGTCCGGCTTTCGGGATCTATCCGGAGGATGTCACGCGCATCGCGGCGGTGGTCATGGTCGGCTTCGGGCTGGTCATGGTCCTGCCCGCGCTGGGGCGGCGGTTTTCCATGGCCTCGGCGGGAATTGCGGCCGCGGCGGATGCCCGCATCTCCTCCAGCCCTCGCGGGATCGGGGCAGAGTTCGCGGGCGGCGCGCTGTTGGGCGCGGTTTGGAGCCCCTGCATCGGCCCGACACTGGGCGCGGCCATTGCATTGGCCAGCACGGGGCAGGGCCTTGGTCATGCCGCCGCCACCATGGCGGCATTTGCCGCCGGCGTGGCGACGCTGATCCTCTCCGCCGCCTATGGGCTTCGCGGCTGGCTGAGGCACAACATGGGCCGCGCGGTCGCGCTTTCGGCCCGTGCGCGGCCCGCGATGGGCTGGGTCTTCATTGCCGTCGGGGCGGCGCTGTTCCTTGGCCTGAACCACATCCTTGACGAGGCCGCGTTGCGCATCCTGCCCGCATGGCTCGTCGATCTTTCCGTCAGCATTTGAAACCAGAGAGGTATCCCATGAACCGTCGCGCGTTGCTTCTGTCCACTGCCGCCCTGCTGCTTGCCAGCCCGTCGCGGGCGGATGACCGCACCTTCTATACCCCCGGTCTGGCCGAGGCGGCGATGGATGCGGGCGAGGTTGTGCTGCTGGATTTCTGGGCCAGCTGGTGCAGCACCTGTCAGGCGCAGGAGAGGGTGATCGCCGCGCTGATGGCCGAGAACCCGGACTACGAGCGCAAGATACGCTTCATCGTGGTGGATTGGGACGAGCATGGCGAAGGCGAGCTGTCACGTGCGCTGAAGATCCCGCGGCGGTCGACGCTTGTCGCGCTTAAGGGGCGGGAGGAGATCGCGCGAATCGTTGCGGGGACCGGCAAGGCCGAGATCAAGGCACTCTTCGACGCGGCGCTGGCCGTGGCATGACCGCTGCCTTCGCCCTTTCACCGAGGCGTGACTGTGCGGAGCTGCCCGCCTCGGTTACCGTGCTCTCAGCGCGGGTGGAGGGTCGGGTGCCGCAGGACGAGGTCTGGGAGGTTCTGCTCGCCCGCGCGAATGACGGAGATGGCGCGGCTTTCGCGCGGTTCCTGCAGGCTGTGACGCCGACCCTGCGCACGGTGATCCGGCGGCGCGGGGACGCGCTGCCCCCCGATCAGCACGAGGACATCCTGCAGGAGGTGCTGCTGGCGATTCACCTGAAGCGGAAGACATGGCGGCGGGATGCGCCGGTACGACCGTGGCTTTATGCGTTGGCCCGTTACAAGGTGGTGGATGCCTTCCGGCGGCGCGGGACGTCCGTGACGCTGCCCATCGAGGAATTCGCGGAAGTGCTGCCCGAGGAGAGTTCGGTGGTTCCGCTGTCGGGGCGGGATACCGAAATGATGCTGGGCATGATCGACGCACGGTCGGCGATGCTGGTCCGGGCGGTGGCGCTGGATGGCAAGACGGCCGAAGAAGCAGGAGAGACGGTCGGGATGACTGCCGGCGCGGCGCGGGTGGCGCTGCACCGGGCGATGCGGCGGCTGTCTGGTCTGGCCGAGAGGATGATGAAATGAGCGATCCGCAAAGCACGGATGACCTGATCCGCCATCTCGCGCAGGCCCCCGTGCCCGCGCGGTTTTCGCCTGCGGTCCTGCTGGGCGGCATGGTGGGGCTGGCGGTGGCGGGACTGGTTCTCTATTCAGCGGAGTTCGGCCTTCGGTCAGATCTGGTCACAGCTTGGGCGCATCTGCCGGTGCAGGCGAAGACGGTGCTGCCGGGCTTGTTGTCGGTCATCGCGGTCTGGTTGACCCTTGGTTCGGCGCGACCGGAGGGGCGGGTCGTCCTGTGGCCTGTGTTCGTGCCTGTGACGCTGGCCATCGCGATGGCTGCGTATCGCATGGCGACGGCGGAGGGTCCGCTATTGTCAGAAGCGGCGGGGAGCACTGCCCTGGCCTGCCTCGGCTCCATCGGGATGCTGTCGGCGCTTCCGCTGGCACTTGGGGTCTTCCTGCTGCGCCGGGCAGCGCCGACGCGGCCCGTGCTGACCGGGGCACTGCTCGGCGTCGCGACCGGGGCGGGGGTGGCGGCGGGCTATGCGCTGCACTGCACTGAGGATTCGCCACTATTCTTCGTGAGTTGGTATGGGCTTGCGATCGCCTTGACTGGCAGTATCGGCGCTTGGCTCGGCCATCGGTTTCTGCGGTGGTGATCGGTCTGTTGAGCAGTCGAGCAGGTGGTTGATGCCGGGTGACTTTGCTCGGGCGCATCCGTTAGGTGTCCCGACAATCCGCGTTCCATCCCTCCCTTGAAGACGTCGATCGAAACCATGAACGTGGCGGCGAAGGAGGCTGCGAAAGCGTGACCATCTTTGCGGCACATCTGTTTGGCTCCTGCGCTTCCAAGGCGGGGGATGGTGCCCTGACGACTGAAGCCGATTGTCCCGCTGATGCTTGGAACACCGCCAGCCGCCCGGGGGCGAACGCCCGATGGGCTGTCCGATGGCGGGCTGGACAGCTGTCCTTACGGATTCCTTACGGGCAAGGTCGACATCCCACATAGAGCCCTTACGCATGCTTGGGCGAACTTCGGGGCCAGATCACCTGGAGATTCACCATGCTAGACGTTGTCTACCTCGCGCTAGGTCTCGTCTGTTTCGCGGCCTTCATCCTGGGCGTCCACGCCGCAGAACGGATGTGAGGGCACGATGTTCGACATCATTCTGGGCCTTGCCATCGCAACGGGCCTTTTCATCTATCTCGGCGCAGCTCTCCTGCGCCCCGATCGCTTCTGAGGGAGGCACGCGATGACCTTGCTTGCCTACGCGGTCTATTTCGCGGTGCTTGTCGGACTGGCTTGGGCGCTGGCCGCCTGGATGGCCCGCGTCTACACGCGCACATTGCCCGCGCCGCTTCTGCGGGTCGAAGGCGCGCTCTTGCAACTTTGTGGTGCCGCACCTGACCGCAGCATGGGCTGGACGGCCTATGCGTTGGCGGTCCTGGCGTTCAACGCGGTGGGATTCCTGCTTCTCTACGCGATTCTGCGCGCTCAGGGGGCGTTGGCCCTGAATCCCGACGGGATCGGCGGCATGGCCCCCGACCTTGCGTTCAACACTGCCGTCAGCTTCGTCACCAACACCAACTGGCAGGCCTATTCGGGCGAGGCGCAACTGTCCTACCTGTCACAGATGGCCGGGCTGACGGTGCAGAATTTCGTCAGCGCAGGCACCGGCATGGCGGTGGCGGTGGCGGTGATTCGGGGCTTTGTCGCCGCCAAGGGGTCTGCGCTCGGCAATTTCTGGGTCGACCTTACCCGGTCGGTGCTGTGGGTGCTCTTGCCGATTTCAATCATCCTGGCTCTGTTCCTTGCTTGGCAGGGCGTGCCGCAGACCCTCCAGGGCGCGGTGACAGCCACCGGCGTCGAGGGGCAGGAGCAGATCATCGCCCGCGGTCCCGCCGCCGCGCAGATCGCGATCAAGCAGCTCGGCACCAATGGCGGCGGCTTCTTCGGCGTGAACTCGGCCCATCCGTTCGAGAACCCGACGATTGCCTCGAACCTGGCGCAGTCGCTGGCGATCCTGCTGATCCCCGTGGCCTTCTGCTTCCTCTTCGGACGCATGGCGGGGGACCGGCGGCAGGGGCGGGCGATCTTTGCCGCAATGGCGGTGATGTTCCTGGCCGGGCTGGCGGTGATCCATGCCTATGAGGTGACGGGCAACCCCGCGATCGGCATCGGCGCGAACATGGAGGGCAAGGAACAGCGCTTCGGCGCCATGCTATCTTCACTTTGGGCTGCGTCCACCACGGCCGCGTCGAACGGGTCGGTCAACGCGATGCATGACTCGTTCATGCCGCTCTCTGGCCTCGTGATGCTGATCAACATGGCAGTGGGCGAAGTGATCTTCGGCGGCGTCGGCGCGGGGTTTTACGGGATCCTGCTCTATGTCGTCCTCGCCGTGTTCCTCGCGGGGCTGATGGTGGGCCGGACGCCGGAATATCTTGGCCGCAAGATCGAAGGGCGCGAGGTGACGCTGGCGGTGCTCGCATTCCTGTCGATGCCTCTCGGCATCCTGGTCGGCGGCGCGATTGCCGCGACGGTCCCGGCGGCGCTTGCCTCGGTGCAGGATTCCGGACCCCACGGGCTGAGCGAGATCCTCTACGCCTATTCGTCGGCGACCGGCAACAACGGCTCGGCCTTCGGCGGCTGGGGCGCGGCGCTGCCTTGGCAGACCACCGCGCTCGGGATCGTCATGCTGCTCGGTCGCTATGCGATCATCGTGCCGCTCCTGGCCATCGCCGGGTCGATGGTGCGAAAACCGCAGGCCCCGGTCACCTCGGGCACCTTCCCGACGCACGGGCCGCTGTTCGTCATCCTCCTTATCCTGACCGTCGTCATCCTTGGCGCGCTGACCTTCTTCCCTGTCCTTGCCCTTGGCCCGATCGCGGAAGAAACCGCGCGCCTGGCCGGGCAGAGCTTCTGAGGCATCCGATGTCGAAACATGCAAAGACGGCCGACCTGTCCGGCCTTTACCCCGCCGCGATCCGGGAAAGCTTCGTCAAGCTCAAGCCGCGGGCGCTGTGGAGGAATCCGGTCATCTTCGTGACCGCCGTGGCGGCCGCGATGACCACGGTCCTTGGCCTGCGCGACCTTCTGGCCGGGACCACGGGCGCGGGGACCAGCCTGCACGTCTCGGCCTGGCTCTGGCTCTGCGTCCTTTTCGCCAATTTCGCCGAGGCGCTGGCCGAAGGGCGCGGCAAGGCCCGGGCCGACACGCTGCGGGCGACCAAGTCCGAAACCAGGGTCCGGCTGCTTTCCGAGCCGGATGAAAGCCCCGGGCACGCGGCCGAGGTTCTGTCCACCGCGCTGCGGCCCGGCCAATATGTCCATGTCGCGGCTGGCGAGATCATCCCCACCGATGGCGAGGCGGTCCGGGGTGTCGCCTCGGTCAACGAAAGCGCGATCACCGGCGAATCCGCCCCGGTCATCCGCGAGTCGGGTGGCGACCGGTCGGGCGTCACGGGCGGGACGACCATCGTCTCGGACTGGCTGGTGATCCGGGTGACGGCGGAGCCGGGGAAAAGCTTCCTCGACCGGATGATCGCTCTGGTGGAAGGCGCCGAGCGGCAGAAGACCCCGAACGAGATCGCACTGAATATCCTGCTCGTGGGTCTCACGCTGATCTTCCTGTTCGTCGTCGTCACGCTGCCCGCCTTCGCCAGCTATTCCGGCACGACGATCCCTGTGATTGTGCTGGGCGCGCTGTTCGTGACCCTGATCCCCACCACCATCGGCGGGCTTCTCAGCGCCATCGGCATCGCGGGAATGGACCGGCTGGTGAAGGCGAACGTCATCGCCAAATCGGGCCGTGCGGTCGAGGCGGCGGGCGACGTCGATACGCTGCTGCTCGACAAGACCGGGACGATCACATTCGGCAACCGCATGGCCGATGCGCTGATCCCGGCACCGGGGGTCGACATGCGGCGGCTCGCAGAAGCCGCGGCTTTGGCTTCGCTTGCCGACGAGACGCCCGAGGGCAAGTCCATCGTCGACAAGGCGCGCGAGCTGCTGGGGTCGGTGCCGGTGATGCCCGAGGGTGCCGAGGCTGTGGCCTTCACGGCGCAGACCCGGCTGTCGGGGCTGGACCTGGCGGACGGTCGCGGCTTCCGCAAGGGGGCCACCGATGCAGTGATCCGGCTGACCGGGCAGACCCCGCCACAGGCTCTGGGCGCGCAGGTGGATGCCATCGCGCGGTCGGGCGGCACGCCGCTGCTCGTCGCCGAGGGCGGCAGGATACTGGGCGCCGTCCATCTGAAGGACATCGTCAAGCCCGGCGTGCGCGAGCGCTTTGCCGAGCTGCGCGCCATGGGCATCCGCACGGTGATGATCACCGGCGACAACCCCCTGACCGCCGCCGCCATCGCCGCCGAGGCGGGGGTGGACGACTTCCTCGCCGAGGCCACGCCCGAGATGAAGCTGGACCTGATCCGCCGTGAACAGGCCGGTGGACGGCTGGTTGCCATGTGCGGCGACGGCTCGAACGATGCGCCGGCGCTGGCGCAGGCCGACGTGGGGGTGGCGATGAACGTGGGCACCCCGGCGGCGAAGGAGGCGGCGAACCTGATCGACCTCGACAGCGACCCCACGAAGCTCATCGAGGTTGTGCTGGTGGGCAAGCAGCTCCTCATCTCGCGCGGGGCGCTGACCACCTTCAGCATCGCCAATGACGTCGCGAAATACTTCGCGATCCTGCCTGCGATCTTCGTGGCGGCCTATCCGGGACTTGGGGCGCTGAACATCATGGGCCTCGCCTCGCCCAGCTCGGCCATCCTGTCGGCGGTGATCTTCAACGCGCTGATCCTGGTGGCTCTCGTGCCGCTCGCCCTGCGTGGCGTGCGGTATCGCCCGTCGACCGCTGCGGCGCTGTTGCGGCGGAATCTGCTGATCTACGGGCTGGGTGGCCTGATCGTGCCCTTCGTCGGGATCAAGGCCATCGACCTGACCCTTGTCGCCCTGAATCTTGCCTGAGGAGACCGAAATGCTGACCCATCTTCGCCCTGCCATTTCGCTGACGGTTCTCTTCACGCTCCTGACCGGCGTCGCATATCCGCTTGCCATGACCGGGATCGCGCAACTGGCCTTCCCTGCCGCTGCCAATGGCAGCCTCATCGAGCGTGATGGAACCGTCATCGGCTCTGCACTCATCGCCCAGCCCTTTGCGGGCGCGGCGTGGCTCCATCCGCGGCCCTCCGCCTCCGACTGGAATGCCGCAGGGACCGGGGCGTCGAACCTTGGTCCGACCTCTGCTGCACTGATCGTAGCGGTAGCCGAGCGCCGCGCGACCTGGGAAGCCGAGAACGGCGCAGCCGCGCCCATCGACGCCGTGACGATGTCGGGCTCGGGCCTCGACCCCGACATCAGCCCGGCGACAGCGCTGGCGCAGGCCGACCGGATCGCCGCCGCGCGCGGGGCCGACCCGGCAGCCATTCGCGCCCTGATCGAGGGCGCCGTTCAGGGTCGCACCCTCGGCCTCTACGGCGAGCCCAGTGTCAATGTCCTTCTGACCAACATCGCCCTTGACGAGGCTTTTCCGATGGCGCCCGCTGGCAATTGATGAGCGCAGACACCGACATCCGCCCCTCTCCCGAAGCACTTCTTTCGCAGGCATCGCGAGAGGGGCGGGGTCGCCTGAAGGTCTTCCTTGGTGCGGCACCCGGGGTCGGCAAGACTTGGGCGATGCTGGATGAGGCCCACCGCAAGCAGGCCGAAGGCGTCGACGTCGTGGCCGCTCTGATCGAAACCCACGGCCGGGCCGAGACCCAGGCCAAGCTTGCGGGCGTGACGCAACTGCCACGCAAGCCGGTGCTCTATCAGGGTCGCGCGTTGACGGAGATGGACCTTGACGCGCTTCTCGCACGCAAGCCTCGACTTGCCCTGATCGACGAGCTGGCCCACACCAACGCCGAAGGCAGCCGCCACGAAAAACGCTGGCAGGATGTCGAAGAGGTGCTGGCGGCCGGGATTGATGTCTACGCCACGCTCAACATCCAGCATATCGAGACGCTGAACGAGACCGTGGCGCGAATCACCGGCGTCCGCGTCCGCGAGACCGTGCCCGACGGGGCGCTGGAAATGGCCGACGAGATCGAGTTGATCGACCTCCCGCCGGACGAGCTGGTCGAGCGGCTGAAGCAGGGCAAGATCTATCCGGCCGACCAGGCCTCGCGCGCCTTGGGGTCTTTCTTCGTGAAAGGCAACCTGACGGCGCTCCGCGAGCTGGCCATGCGCACTGCTGCCGACCGGGTGGATGCGCAACTGCGCGAACACATGGCCGCGAACGCGATCGCCGGACCCTGGCCCACGCAGGAACGGGTGCTCGTCTGCCTCAACGAAAGCCCCGCCGCGCGCGAGGCGATCCGGGTCGCCAAGCGCAGCGCCGATCGGGCCCGCGCCGACTGGATCGCGCTGAATGTGGTGCAGGCCCGGGCCGAGACCCTGCCCGAGGCGGACAAGGACCGGCTGGCCGGAAGCCTGCGGCTGGCCGAGCGGCTGGGGGCCGAGCTTGCCACGCTGGAATCCGAACATGACGTGGCCAAGGCGATCCTCGACTACGCCAAAAGCCGCAATGTTCGGCGCATCGTCATCGGTCGCCCCCGTCCGCGCCCGTTCTGGCTGCGGCTTGCCGGCGAAGACGTGGCTTCCGATCTGCTGCGCCGATCAGGGCCGTTCGAGATCACCCTCGCTTCCGAGCCAGAAGATCGGCCCACGGCCCGGAAACTGCGGATGCCGTTTCTCCGGTCCGACACGAAAGGCTGGATCGAGGCATTGTTTGCCGTCGCCTTCGCCTCGGCCTGTTCCTTCGCCGCGGATCAGCTCTTTCCCATCGCCAGCCTCAGCGTCATCTACATGACGGCGGTGGTCTTCGTGGCAAGCCGCCGTGGCCTCGGCCCCGCACTCGCCGCAGCGGTCGTTGGCTTCATGGCCTACAACTTTCTCTTCACCGAGCCGCGCTTCACTTTCCAGGTCTCGCAGCAGGGCGAGCTTCTGACCTTGGGCCTCTTTCTTGTCGCCTCGTCGATCACCGGCAACCTGGCCGCCCGGCTGCGTGCCCGGATCGAGGCGCAGTCGGCCATCTCGGACCGGACCAACAAGCTTTACGACTTCAGCCGCCGTGTCGCTTCGGCGGCGACGGCGGATGACGTGGTCTGGGCCTCGGTCAGTCACGTCGCGACGACGCTGCGCTGCGAAGCCGTCCTCCTGATGCCGCGCGGCACCGAACTACAGGTCGTCGGTGGGTTCCCGCCCGAAGACACGCTCGAGGTCCGCGACCAGTCCGCAGCCCTGTTCGCCTGGGAGAAAGGCGAGCCAGCAGGCCGGGGATCCGACACCCTGCCGACTGCGCGCTGGTTCTTCCTGCCGCTGGTCGCGGCGGAAAGGCGGCTTGGCGTTCTGGGCATCGCCTATGAGGACGACCGCCAGCTCGCCCGCACCGACCGGCGGCTTCTGGACGCGCTGGTCGACCAGATCGCGCTGGCGCTGGAACGGCTGCGCCTGACGGAAGATCTGGCAGCCACCCAGCTTGCCTCTGAAACCGAACGCCTGCGCACTGCGCTTCTGAACAGCGTCAGCCACGACCTGCGCACGCCGCTCGTGACCATCATCGGGGCGGCGGGACATCTCGCTGACAACGACCTTCCGGTCGCCGCACGCCGAGACCTCGCCGAGAACATCCGCGAAGAAGGTGAGCGGCTGGATCGCTACGTCCAGAACCTTCTCGACATGACCCGCCTTGGCCACGGCGCCCTTAAGCCGCGTCTGTCGCCGCAAGAGGTTGCCGAAGTCGTCGGCGGCGCGCGCGCCCGGATGAAAGGGGTGCTGCGCGGCCATCACCTGCAGGTCGACCTTGCGCCGAACCTGCCGCTGATCCTGGCCGACGGAGTGCTATTGGAGCAAGTCCTCGTCAACATCCTGGACAACGCCGCCAAATATGCGCCGGAGGGATCCGAGATCAGGGTGCAGGCGGAACAGAAGGGACTTCGGGTCGATATCTCGATCACCGACCGCGGTCCCGGCATCCCGCCAGCTGACCTGGCGCGGGTCTTCGATATGTTCCACCGCGTGGCCGGAGGCGACCGCCAGCGCGCGGGCACCGGCCTTGGCCTTGCCATCGGCAAGGGTCTGATCGAGGCGATGGGCGGCTCGATCTGGGCCGAGGCCGGTTCATCCGACGGCACCGGCACCCGCATCGTGACGGCACTCCCGCTCCACAATCCAGAGGTGGCCGCGTGACGCCCGATGCCCGTATCCTGATCATCGATGACGAAGCCCCGATCCGTCGCCTGCTGCGCGTGGCGCTCGAGGCCGAGGGATATGGCGTTCTCGAAGCGGCGACCGCGCGCGCGGGGCTGGCCGCGGCGGCACGCGAAACTCCGGCGCTGGTTGTGCTTGATCTGGGCCTTCCCGATGCCGATGGCCTGTCCGTCCTGCGCGACCTTCGGGGCTGGAGCCATGTGCCCGTCCTCATCCTTTCGGTCCGGGCCGACGAGGCCGGCAAGGTCGCGGCGCTGGACGCGGGCGCACAGGACTATGTGGTCAAACCGTTCGGAGTGAAGGAGTTTCTGGCCCGTGTCCGGGGTCTCCTGCGGGACCGGGGGTCCGAAGCCATTCCCTCGGTCCTGACAACTGGCTCGCTGAGGATCGACGCAGCCGACCACTCGGCCACGCTTGACGGGCTTTCCCTCCACCTGACCCGGCGCGAGTTTGACCTGCTGTGGATGCTTGTCAGCCATCGCGGTCGTCTGGTGACCCAGGAAATGATCTTACGGGCGATCTGGGGGCCCGCCCATGCCGACGACAGCCAATATCTGCGGGTCTACATCCGTCAGCTCAGGCAAAAGCTCGGTGACGATGCCACCAATCCCCGCTTCATCGCGACCGAACCAGGGATCGGCTACAGATTCCTGGAAGCGCCAGACGCGTAAAGTACCCGCCTCACAAAAGCCCGCGCCGGGCCAGGTTCCGCATCAGCTGCGCCGCGCCGAAGGTCCAGGGTTCGCATTCGGTCGACAGCCGCACCCGGTTGCGCAGCGTGCCGATGAGCGGGCTGGAGATCGTCACCACATCGCCGAGGTGATGGGTGAAGCCCTGCCCCGGCGCATCGCGGTCCATGATCGGCGCGAAG
Source organism: Tabrizicola sp. (assembly GCF_016793705.1). Lineage (GTDB taxonomy): Bacteria > Pseudomonadota > Alphaproteobacteria > Rhodobacterales > Rhodobacteraceae > Tabrizicola. Next base: position 78,577 of record NZ_JAEULO010000068.1, on the reverse strand, counting down.
GAGGTGCCAAGGAACAGCGCCAGCCCGTCGGGATACTGGTGATGCCGCCCCAGCGTCTGCGCCACCAGGTCCAGCGGGTCGCGGCTGATCAGCGACAGGTCGGACCTGCCGTCCAGCCGGAACCCGTCCTCGCCTGTCACCGTCAGCGTCAGTTCGGCCTTGCGCACATCCTCGATGCCGAAGCCCGCATCGAACAGCCGGATCATCGGCCCAATGGCGGAGGAGGCGTTGTTGTCCTTGGCCTTGCCCAGAAGCAGCGCCGAGCGCCCTTCGAAATCGCGCAGGTTCACGTCGTTACCCAGCGTCGCGCCCTTGACCCTGCCCCGGCTGTCCACCGCCAGCACCATCTCCGGCTCGGGGTTGTTCCATTTCGAGACCGGGTGCAGCCCGACATCCGCGCCATGCCCGACCGAGGACAGGACCTGCGCCTTGGTGAAGACCTCGGCGTCCGGCCCGATGCCGACTTCCAGATACTGACTCCAGAGCCCCTCTTCGATCAGCGCGGCCTTGACCTCAGCCGCCTTCTCCGATCCGGCCTTCAGGTTCTTCAGGCTGTCGCCGATGATCGCGCCCACCCGGTCCCGGATCGCCGCGGCGCGCGAGGCATCCCCCGCCGCGCGTTCTTCGATCACCCGTTCGATCATCGACCGCGCAAAGGTCACGCCGCAGGCCTTGACCGCCTGCAAGTCGATCGGGGCAAGAAGGCGGACGCCGGGAATGGTCCCGTCCAGCAGCGCCTCCGAGGCCCCGATATCGGGACCGGCTGCGCTTGCGACCCATCCAGCCGGATCATCCCGCTCCAGCAGATCGCGCATCGTAGGAGTTTCGCGCGACGTGACGTCGATCACCCGCCCGGCGCGGAACGTGACCACAGAGGGTCCCTCCACCGCATCCCGCCACACACGCCCGACAAAGCTTCCCTGTGCCATATCCCCTCCCCCGGCTCCCGGATCACGCGAGGCTAGGGCCTGCGCGGGGAAGATGGAATCCCGTTCTGTCATCGCTGGAGGCCCCTGTGGATGGCAGCCAGCCGGACAAGGCGACCTGGCTCCGGTTATGCCCAGACCTGCCCCGGATCGGGCAGCGGGATCGCATCCAGAAGTTCGCGCGTGTAGCTGGCCTGCGGGTCGGCGAAAAGCTCGGCGGTGGGGCGATCCTCGGCGATTTCGCCGCGATGCAGGACGATGGTGCGCTGGCACAGGCGGCGGATGACGGAAAGGTCGTGGCTGATGAAGGCCAGCGTCAGGCCCAGGTCGCGCACCAGTTGCTCCAGCAGGTTCAGCACCTGAGCCTGAGAGGAGACGTCGAGGCCCGAGACGATCTCGTCGGCAAGGATGAAATCGGGTTCCAGCGCGATGGCGCGGGCGATGCCGACGCGCTGTCGCTGACCGCCGGACAGTTCGTGCGGATAGCGGCTGGCGAAGGCGCGGGGCAGGCCGACCTGATCCAGCGCGCGGGCCACGCGGTCGGCGACGGCGTCGAAACGGTGCAGGCGCAGCGGTTCGGCGATGATCGTGCCGACGCGATGGCGCGGGTTCAGCGAGGACATCGGGTCTTGGAAGATCATCTGAAACCGCCGCCGCAGCGGCCGGAGCGCGGGTTCCGGCAGATGGGTGACGTCGGTGCCGTCGAAGTGGATCGAACCGGCGGAAGGCTCCAGCAGCCGCACCAGCGCGCGGCCCAGCGTGGACTTGCCGGAGCCCGAGCCGCCAACGATCCCCACCACGGCGCCCTTCGGGATGGTGAAGCTCAGGCCATGCAGGATCTCGATATGCGGGGCAGCGCCGAAAAGCTGTTTCGCCGTCATGTCCGCCAGCGACAGGCGCAGGCTGTCAACTCTGTAAAGATCAGCCATGCGCACGACCCCTGTCGAAGGCGGCCACCTCGGCCTGCACCGCGGCGATCACGGCCTCGGGCACCGGATTCAATCCGGCGGAGGGATCGGTGTATTTCGGCGTCGCGGCCAGCAGCGCGGCCGAATAGGCATGGCGCGGCGCGGCGAAGAAATCGGCGACCGAAGTATCCTCGACCACCATCCCGGCATAGAGCACCGAAAGCCGCTGGCAGACCTTGGAGACGACCCCCAGATCATGCGTCACGAACAGAAGCGCCGTGCCGTGGCGGGCCTGCATCCCGGCGATCAGCTTCAATATCTGCTTCTGAACCGTCACATCCAGCGCCGTGGTCGGCTCGTCGGCCACGATCAGCTTCGGCTCGGCGGCGAAGGCGGACGCGATCAGGATGCGCTGGCGCATGCCGCCCGACAGCTCGTGCGGATACGATCGCAGCACCCGGTCGGGGTCGGGGATCTGCACCTCGGCCAAGAGCTCGCGCGCGCGGGCCGCGGCATCGGCGCGGGTCCAGCCCAGGATGTCGACCAGCCGGTCGGTGATCTGCGGCCCGATCCGGTGGCTGGGGTTCAGCGCGGTCAGCGGGTCCTGCGGGATCAGCGCCGCCATCGCCCCGATCCGCCGTCGCCGTTCCGTCAGAGTCAAGCGCAGCAGGTCCACGCCGTCCAGCACGATCTCCCCCTCCGTCACCTCGACCGAGGGCGGCAGGATGCCCAGCACCGCCTTGCCGATCATCGACTTGCCCGCGCCGGATTCCCCCACCAGCCCGCGCACCTCGCCCGCCGCCACCTCCAGTGACACGCGGCGGAGAAGCGGCGGCCCCTTCTTCAGCCGGACCGAAAGGTTGCGGACCGACAGGAAGCTCATCGCAGCACCGGATCGAAGCGGTCCTTCAGGCCTTCGCCCAGTTGGGAGAAGGACAGGACGGTGAGGAACAGCGTGACCAGCGGGAAGACCAGCACCCACCAGGCCTGGTGGACCGAGGTGCGGCCCTCGGCGATCATGCCGCCCCAGGTGGGATCGTCGGTGGAGATCGAGAGGTTCACGAAACTCAGGATTGCCTCGACGATGACGGCGATGCCCATCTCCAGCGTCAGCAGCACCACGATGGTCGGCAGCACGTTCGGCAGGATTTCCCGCAGCATCGTGCCCAGCCGCCCGCGCCCGGCGACGCGGGCCGAGGCGACATAATCCATCGCGCCCTGCGCCATCGCCTCGGCGCGGACGACGCGGGCGAAGCGGGTCCAGTCGATGACGACGATGGCGATGATGATCGACCAGAGGCCGGGGCCAAGGACGGCGATGAGGAGGATCGAGAACAGCACCGGCGGGAAGGCCATCCATATGTCGATCAGGCGGCTGATCACCATGTCGACCCAGCCGCGCAGGAACCCGGCCAGCAGTCCAAACATGGCCCCGATGACGCAGGTCACGGACCCGGCCACCAGCGCGACGATCAGCGCCAGCCGTGCGCCGTAGATGATACGCGACAGCACGTCGCGGCCGAGCGAGTCGGTGCCGAGCCAGTAGCCGGATTCCGACCCCTGGACCCAGAAGGGCGGCAGCCGGCCGAGGAACAGGTCCTGCGCCAGCGGATCCTTCGGCGCGATCCAGGGGGCGAAGAGGGCTACGGCGCAGAGGAGCGTCAGCCACCCGGCAGAGAGCCAGAGCCGGAGGCCCGCGCGGCGGCGGACAAGCGAACGACCGTCGATGGGCTTTGCCTCAGCCATGCCGCAGCCTCGGGTTCAGGACGGTATAGAGCAGGTCGACGATCAGGTTCACACCCGTGAAGATCACCGCGAACAGGATCACGATGCCCTGGATCAGCGGCAGGTCGCGGTTGATCACCGCGTCGATGGCCATGTTGCCAAGGCCTTCATAGGAGAAGAGCCGCTCGATGATCACCGTCCCGCCGATCAGGAAGGTGAACTGCACGCCCACCAGCGTCAGCGTCGGCAGGGCGGCGTTGCGCAAGGCCTCACGCAGGATGACCCGCGTCTCGCCATAGCCCTTGGTCCGGGCGAGGGTGACGTAATCCAGGTTCATCGTCTCCTTCAGGCTCTGCTTCAACAGCTGCCCGATGATCGCCGCCAGCGGGATCGCCAGCGCCAGGGCCGGCATGAACATATGCGCGACGATGTCGGCCCAGAGGTCGAAGCGCAGCCGGATCAGGCTCTCGAACAGGTAGAAGTTGGTGGCGAAGGGCAGGTCCAGCGAGGGCGTGACCCGGCCCGAGATGTGGAAGACCGGTACCAGCACGCCAAACAGCAGGATCAGCACCAGCCCCCACAGGAAATCCGGCACCGACAGCGCCATGCCGTTGGCCACGTCGATCGCCCCTTCCGTCCGCCCGCCGCGATAGCGGGTGCCGGTCAAGGCCGCCGCCCCGCCCAGCAGGCAGGCCATGACCAGCGCCATGATCGACAGTTCCAGCGTCGCGGGCAGCCGCCCCAGCACCAGGTCCAGCACCGGCTGGCGCGTGGTGATCGAGGTGCCGAAATCGCCCTGCACCACCCCCGCGATCCAGATGCCGAACTGGGCGACCAGGGGCTTGTCCAGCCCGTAAAGCGCCGAGAGCCGGGCAATATCCGCCTCGGTCGCGCCGGGGGGCAGCATCATGGCGATCGGGTTCCCCGGCACCACGCGGATGACGAAGAACACGATCACCGCGACACCGGCCAGAGTGATGGCGGTGGTCAGAAGCCGCAGCAGAAGGATGCGCAGGAAGGGCATGGGCACCGGGAGGGGACAGTCGCCCCTTCATTTTCTGTCTTCAAATATCCCACGGAGGGTCCGGGGGGTGTGAAACCCCCCGGGGTTCCGCCAGCTTACGCCCGCTTCATCAGATGCGGCAACAACGCACCCGAGGCATGTGGCGTCACCACCACGCCCGGCGCGTGCAGGATCGGCTGGACATATTGCAGCAGCGGGATCACCAGCGCGTTCTCGGCGATGTAGCGGTCCACCGCCTTCCAGCCCTCGATCCGCTTGGCCTCGTCCGCCTCGCCCCAGAGGGGGCCGATCATGTCGATCAGGTCCTGCCCGTCCCAGACCGAATGTGGGCTTGGCCCGAACATCGCGAAGCCGGTCGAGGTGGTCGGATCGCCCACCGAATTACCCCAGTTGTAGAAGGCCGCCGGGGCCAGCTGGTCGGCAGCGCGCAACTCGTAGTGCTTGGCGATCTCGTAGACCTCGATCTCCGCCTCGATCCCGACCTTGCGCCACAACCCGACGATGGCCTGCACCATCTCGTAATCCTTGGGCTTGAAGCCCTTGGTGGTCTGGATCTTGAACTTCACCGGATTGTCCGGCCCGAAGCCCGAGGCCGCCAGCAGCTCAACCGCCTTCGCCTCGTCATAGGGCACGGTGATCGAGGCGTCATAGGCCGCGTATTCCGGGGTTTGCAGCGTGTCGATCTTCACCCCATAGCCTGACAGCAGCCGGTCGATGATCGCCTGCTTGTCGATGGCATGAGCGGCGGCCTTGCGGACATTCGGGTCCAGCATCACGTCGATGTCGTTCAGGAAGATCATCCCGATGTCGCTGATCGGCGTTGCGACGCCGGCGAGGGGCCCGCCCTTCAGCCGGTCGTATTCCTCATAGGGCATTTCCAGCGTGACATGGGAATTGCCCGATTCCACCTCGGCCACCCTTGCGGCCGCATCGGGGACGAACTTGATCGTCACCGTGTCGAAATCGGGCTTGCCGCCCCAGTAATTCGCGTTCGCCTTCAGCCGGACGAAGGCGTTGCGCTCAAACTTCTCGACCATGTAGGGGCCAGTGCCGATGGGGGCGGCCTCGAAGCCCTCGGCGCCGACCTTCTCGAAATAGGCCTTGGGCAGGACATATCCGGTCAGGAAATACATCCATTTGAAGATCGTCGGGTCGAACTGGGCCACGTCGGCGATGACCTTGTTGCCCTCGACCCGGTGGTTCGCCAGCGTGCCCCAGACGAACTGGATCGGGCTGCCCGTCTCGGGCTTGGCGACGCGGGCCAGGTTCCAGGCCACGTCCTCGGCGGTGAAGGGCGACCCGTCATGCCAGGTCACGCCCTCGCGCACCGTCATCCAGACCTGCTTCTTGTCGTCGCTCCAGCCCCATTCGGTCAGAAGGCCGGGGGCAGGCGACAGGTCGGGCTGTTGCAGGATGAACTGGTCGAAGACCGACTGGTAGATGCCCTGGATCGTCGGGTTCACCGCGCTGGGGCCGGTGGTCGGGTCCCATGACGGCAGGTTGACGTTGTAGGCGATGACCAGCTCGTCGATCTGTTGCGCAAGGCTGGGCAGGCCAATGCTGGTTGCGGCCACCGTGGCGGCTGACAGCATCAGAAGGCTGCGGCGGTTGAGGTTCATGGTCGTTTTCCCTGTTGGTTGTTCTTGGTGGTGGTCGTCAGTTTCCGGCGAGTTTCCGCGCCAGAAGGAATCCGGGTCCCGCCCCCGTCCCGGCGCCGGGCCAGACGGCGGCGCCGGTGAGGTGCAGGTTGGCAAGCGGGGTCGCGCCGTCGGCATGGCCGCGCGCGGGGCGGAACAGGAAGTGCTGCGACAGGTGGTGGCTGCCGCAGACCTGATCGCCGCCGACGAGGTTGGGGTTGTCCGCCTCCAGCTCCACCGGCGTCACGATGCGGCGGGCAAGGATCATCGCGCTTGTGCCGGGGGCATGGGCCTCCAGGATCGCCAGCGCCCGTTCCGCGAAAGGCTCCGCCGCCTCTGTCCAGTCACCCGCGGCGATCTCGCCCTTCGCGTCACCCGCGATGGTGCCGGGGGCCATGCGGACCTGAACCCACAACACATGCTTGCCCTCCGGCGCACGGGTCGGGTCAAAGACGGTGGGCTGGCCGACAACGAGGATTGGCTCATCCGGCAGCAGCCCGGCCTGCGCTTGGCAGTAGGTCCGCGCCATCTGGTCCAGGCTGGGGGCAAGGTGGACATAGGCGAAGCGTTTCAACTGGTCTCCCGCACGCCAGTCGGGCAGGCCGTCCATCGCCAGGTGGATCATCATCGTCCCCGGCGCGTGACGGTAGCCGTCCATCGCGCGGTCGAAGGCGGGGGTGGTGTCGCCGGTCAGCTTGCGCAGGCCCTTGGGCGAGGTGCCTGCGATGACGGCTTTCGTCGCGGTGATCCGGCGACCATCCGCCAGCTCGATCCCGGTCGCGCGGCTCCCGTCGCGCAGGATGCGGGCAACGGGTGTCCCCGTCTCCACCCTGCCGCCCCGCGCGGTGATGGCGGCGGTCAGCGCCTTGACGATGGTATCCGCTCCGCCCTTGCCGATCGCCATGCCAAAGGCCTGACCCGCCATCCCCTCCAGATAGGGGAACATCGCGCCGCCCGCGACATCGGGAGCGAAGTCCAGGTGCATCCCCCAGGCGCCCAGCAGGGCGCGGATGTGCGGGTGGCGGAACGTTTCCTCCAGCCAGGCGCGGGGCGAGGAGAGCAGGAACCGGGTGAAATCCAGTGTACCGCCCAGACCCTTGGCACGCAGTGTTTTAAACCCAAAATATGCAAGCGCACGAATTCGCATCTTCGAGCCGAGAAGCCCGAAGAGATGCGGCGCCTCTTGCCCGAAGCGGCCGGTCAGCTCCTGCCAGGTCCGTGCGTCGGCTTCGTCCAGCGCGCTGAACGCCGCCAGGGTCTCACCGCGCACCGTCGACACACCCGCCCAGCTTCCATCGGAAAACGACGAGGCGAAGGGCCGGTCCACTGACACGAACTCGCAGCCGTGCCGCCCCAGCTCGGCACCATAGGCCTTGAAAAACGGGCTTCCCGCGAACAGCGACAGATTCATCGCCGCCCAGTCGTGCCGGAAACCCGGCAGCGTGTAGTCGCCGGTCTTCACCGCGCCGCCCGCCGTCGCGGCCTGCTCGAACACCCCGACGCGCCAGCCCTTCGCGGCCAGATGAAGGGCGGCAGCAAGCGTATTGTGGCCCGCCCCGATCAGCACTGCGTCAAAGGTGTCAGCCATGCTCCCCCGCCGGATTGACGGATGGATAATTGCAAATACATTTAATTCTGTCTAGCGTATTTGATGATGGAGGGGGGAGAGCAGGATGCGGACCGATCACGTCATCATCGGCAGCGGGATCAACGCGCTGGTCGCGGGCGCGATGCTGGCGCTGAAGGGCGACCGTGTGCTCCTGCTGGAACGCGAGCCGGTTCCCGGCGGCTGCCTCAGGACCGAGGAGATCACCCTGCCCGGCTTCCGCCATGACGTGATGGCCGCAACCTGGGTCCTGTTCATGACCTCGCCCGCAGGTGCCGCGCTCGGGCCTCATCTCGCCCGGCATGGCTTCGACTACTGCCACAGCCCGCACCCGACTGCCGTGCTGCGCCCCGACGGTCAGGCGGTGGTGCTGACGACCGATCGGACGAAGAACGTCGCCGCCTTCGACGCGCTTTCGCAGGGCGACGGTGCCGCCCATGCCCGCGACGTGGGCGCGGTCGAGGCTGACGCACCCTTCCTCTTCGCCCTCCTCGGCGGATCGCTCTGGTCCTGGTCCACGGCAAGGCTCCTCTGGGGCCAGGTCCGAAAGCGCGGCCTGCGCGGACTGGCCGCCTGGTTCGGCCGCGCCCTGGTCCCCGCGCGCGGCTGGCTGGAAACGACCTATGCCTCGCCCACCGTCCAGGCCCTTTACGCGCCTTGGGTGCTGCATTGCGGGCTGACCCCCGAATCCACCTACTCCGGCCAGATGGGCAAGGTCATCGCCTTCGCGCTGGAGGCGGCAGGCGCCCCCATCGTCAAGGGCGGCTCAGGCGCAGCCGTCGCCGCCTTCCGCGCACTGATCGAGGAGAACGGCGGCGAAATCCGCTGCAACGCCGATGTCGACCGCATCCTTGTCCGCGACGGCAAGGTCCGCGGAGTGGCGCTCGCCAACGGCGAGGAAATCGCCTGCCCATCCGTCCTCGCCTCGGTCGCGCCGGGCCAGTTGCAGGACCGTCTCCTGCGCGAGGTGAACCTGCCCGAGGACAGGGCCGCCGCAAAAGCCTTCCGCCACGGGCGCGGCAATTTCCAGCTGCATTATGCGCTGGACCGCCCGCCGGACTGGCTGACCCCCGGCCTCGACGACGTGGCGCTGATCCATCTGGCCGACGGCATCGACTCCGTCTCCAAATCCGCGAACGAGGCCGAACGCGGGATGCTCCCCTCCATCCCCACGATCTGCGTCGGCCAGCCGCACCGGCTCGACCCGTCGCGGGTGCCGGAGGGCAAGGCGATCCTCTGGCTGCAAATCCCCGACGCGCCGCGCATCGTGAAGGGCGACGCGGCGGGCCAGATCGCCACCGATGGCACCTGGTCCGAAGCCACCTGCGAGGCCTTCGCCGACCGGATCGAAGCCATTCTCGGCCGCCACATCAAGGACTTCGACGCGATCAAGCTGGCCCGGCGCGCCTACAGCCCGGCGGACCTTCAGGCGATGAACGTCAACCTCGTCGGCGGCGATCCTTATGGCGGGTTCTGCACCATCGACCAGTTCTTCCTGTTCCGGCCCTACCCGCAGTCCACCAACGGCACCGGGCTGGTGCGTGGCCTCATCCATATCGGCGCCTCCACCCATCCCGGCCCCGGCCTCGGCGGCGGGTCGGGTTTCCTCGCGGCGAAAAGGCTCGGCGCATGACCGACCAGTCGCCCCCCGACCGCCCGCCCGCAACCCTTCCCCGCCTGGGCGAGATCGGGCTCGCGAACTATGCGCCCTATCTGATGAACCGCATCATGGGCCGCTACAACGCCTCGCTCCGGGACGAAATGGCCGGTCTGGGGCTGACCACGCCGAAGATGCGGGCACTGGCCGTCCTGTCCGTGATCGAAGGGCCGCTGATCCGCGAGCTCGCGGTCTATTCCGTGGTCGAACAATCCACTCTTTCCCGCGCGCTCGACCAACTTGGCACCGAAGGCCTGATCCGCCGCGAGACCGACGCCTCCGACAGCCGTGCGACGCGGGTCCATATCACCGAAGCGGGCCGCGCGCTGTTCGAGACGCTCTGGCCCCATATGGCCGAGACGCATGACCGCATGTTCCGCGGCATTCCGCCGGAGGAGCGGCGGGCCTTCGTCGGCACGCTTCAGAAGATGCTGGCGAACATCCGCAAGCACGACCTCTGAGCCCAGCACGGATCATGCCGGGGACAAGAGCGTCGCCACATAGTCAAGGCTCGCGCGCAGGTGCTGGGGCAATCGCGGGTCATGCTGGACCTCGGGGCTGAACGGCTCCATCGAGACGAAGCCCCGGTAGCCCGCCGCCTGCAACGCCCGCAACTGCGCGACATTGCCGACCCGGTCGCCGACGAAGATCAGCCCCCGGTCGGGTTCGGTCAGCTCGCCGGGGCCAAGGTCGAAGCGCGCGATCCCCGACATATGCGCCAGCCCGATCCGTTCGGGGAACAGCCGCGTATCGCCACAACGGAAGAACTGGAACGTATCGTAACACAGCCGATAGGTGTCCCAGCCGTCGATGTCGCCGACCGCCCCCACCGCCATCTCCTGACGTTTCATCGTCGAGCCCTTCATCCCCAGCGGCTCGACATAGCCCGTCACACCATGCGCTTGCAGAATGGGTCGCAACTGCCGCAGCCCCTCGCGCAGGTTCCGTTCCGCCTCGGCCTCGCTCCAGCCGTGGTCTTCATTGTGGACCGGGCACAGCACCACGCCCGGCGCGCCCAGCGCCGCCGCATAGGCGATGATCGCCTCCGCCTCCCGCGCCCGTTCGGGCGTCCACTCGTTGAACCGTTGCAGCGCATTGACCGAGGCGACCGCCAGCCCGGCCTCCGTCAACCGCGCCCTGACCTCCGCTGCCGGGGTGCCGTCGTGGAACTCGCGCCCCTCGATGTCGTTGCGGATTTCCACGGCGGAGACGCCCACTCGCGTCGCAAGCGCGATGAACTCCGGCAAGGCAAGCTGCGGCGCGCAGGTGCGGTTCAGGGCAAAGGAAAGGCTCATGTCGGGACCTTGTTTCAAAGCAGCAGGCGGTGGGTGGTGACCGGCGCCAGACGCGCCATGTCCGGCGTCGGATGGCGCGGCCTGGGCGGCGAGGCGATGGCTTGCGGCTGCCCCGTGCGCGCGGCGGCCTCGATGGCCAGCAGCGCCCGCATATCGGCCAGACCCTCCTCACCATCGGCCTCGGGCGGCACACCGGCGGCAATGCAATCCGAGAAATAGGCGCATTGCGCGCCGAAATGGTCGATCTGCGGGAAGCTGGTCTCCTCGGTCACGCCGTTGCGGCGCAGGCGCATCTTCATCGCCGTCTCGAACTTGAAGCCCGGGTCCAGCTCGATATCGCCCAGCGACCCGACGACCCGGTAATTGTCCACCGCCCCGGCCCCGAAGCTGCCGATGAACTGCGCGATGCCCCCCGAGGGGAAGCGCAGGGTCGCGGCAATCGTCGCCTCCACCTCGGCAAAGCGCGGATCGTCCTGCGGCTGGGTCAGGGTGGCCGTCGCCTCGAAAGGCTCCTCGGCGAAGACATGCCGCGCGGCATTGACGCAATAGACGCCCACGTCCTGCAACGGCCCGCCCCAATGTTCGGCGCGCAGGCGATGGTTCCCCGCCGCCATCTGGAAGCTGAAGATCGACTGGAACAGCAAGGGCGTGCCGATGCTGCCCTTGCGCAGATGGTCCAGCACCGCCAGCGTTCCCGGCTCGTTGTGAAGCCGGTAAGCCGTCATCAGGAACACGCCTGCCTGCCGCGCGGCCTCGATCATCGCAAGGGCTTCCGCCTCGGTCGTGGCCAGCGGTTTCTCCACAAGGATATGCTTACCCGCCCGCGCCGCCCGGATCGCATAATCGGCATGCAGCGAGTTCGGCAGTGCGATATAGACCGCATCCACCGTGTCCTCGGCCAGCAGGGCATCATAGGCTTCATAGGGCACCACCCGGGGCACGCCATGAAAGTCGGCAAGCTTTTGGCCCTTGGCAAGGTCGCCGGTGACGATGGCCGAAATCACCGAATTGCCGGACTGCGCGACGCCCGGCAGGAAGGCTTCCTGCGAAATCCAGCCCGCCCCGACCACCGCATATCGGATCATCCCCGTCTCCATGATTGTGCCGGTCAGTCGCGGGCAGAGGTTAAAAAATCCTGAATGTCCGCGACCAAGCCTCTGATATTCAAGGCTCCAAAATTCTGTCCACCGTGGACAGGCTCAGCCCACCGTCAGCCAGCGCCCCTCGCGCGAGGAGGTCTGGATCGTCTCCACCAGCGTCTGGATGCGCAGCCCCTTGCGGAAGTTGAACGGCTCCGCCCCCTTCCCCGCGATCGCGTTCACATAGCCCGCCACCTCGATCGCCTTCAGGTCGTTGAACCCGATCTGATGCCCCGCCGCGACACAGAAGAGCCCATAGGGCGCATGATCCGGCCCCGCCTCGATCCGCCGGAACCCCTGCCGCCCCTTCGCATCCGAGGTCGAGAAATAATGGAGCACGTTGAAATGCTCCTGACTGAAGGCCAGCGCCCCCTTGGTCCCGTAGACCTCGAAGTCGTGCTGCATCTTCCGCCCCGTCGCGATCCAGTTGCCCTCGATGCTCCCCGTCGCCCCGCTGTCAAACCGCAGGAAGGCGCGGCCCACGTCGTCCACTTCGACCCCGCGGGAGCCGCCCTTCCCGTCCGGCCTTTTGCCGATCATCGTCACGCAGTCGCCCATCACCTTCGAGATCGGCCCGCACAGGAACTCCGCCGTCGCCAGAGCATGAGACCCGATATCCGCCAGCGCCCCGCCCCCCGCCGGATCATGGCGGAAGGTGAAGGGGCCGCTGGCGTCGGCCATGTAGTCCTCGGCATGCAGACCCCGGTAGCCGCGGATTTCCCCCAGTTCGCCCGCCTGGATCATCTCGCGGGCGGTGGCCAGCATCGGGTTGCACAGGTAGTTGAAGCCGACCTGCGTCTTCACCCCGGCAGCCTCCGCCGCCAGCGTCATCTCCAGCGCGTCTTGCGCAAGCGGGGCCAGCGGCTTCTCGCAGTAGACATGCTTTCCGGCGGCAATCGCGGCAAGCGACATTTCCTTGTGCAGCGCGTTCGGCGCGGTGATCGAGACAAGGTCGATCTCGGGGTTCTCAACGATATCCTGCCAGCGCGCCGTCCCATGGGCGAAGCCCAGCGTTTGCCGGGCGCGCTCGGCGGCTTCGGGCGTGATGTCGGCGACGGTGTGCAGTTCCAGATCATAGGGCATCTCGAACACGCGGGGGGCCGAGGTGAAGCCGAAGACATGGGCCTTGCCCATGAAGCCGGTGCCGATCAGGCCGATGCGGAGTTTCGGTTTGGTCATTTCAGATGGTCCTTGTTGACGATCAGCGCGGGGTCGAGTTTCCCGGCAAAGAAATCCAGCACGTTCCGCACCGAGGCGATGGCCATCCGTTCGGCGCATTCCACGGTCAAGGCGGCGTTGTGGGGTGTCAGAACGGCCTGATCCAGCCCGAAAAGCGGATGCTCCGGGCCAGGAGGTTCAGCGGAAAAGACCTCGATCCCCGCCCCGCCCAACCGGCCCGCCCGCAAGGCATCAGCCAGGGCGACCTCGTCGACCAGCCCGCCCCGTGCGGTGTTCACCACCACGGCTGTCGGCTTCATCACGGCCAGTTCCGCAGCCCCGATCACCGCGCGGTCAGCACGGGGCAGGTGCAGCGAGACGGCATCCGCCACCGCCAGCGCAGCGGCAAGATCGGTGGCGCAGAGCGCTCCTTCCGGCCAGTGTTTGGCGGGGATGTACGGGTCATGGGCATGGACCTCCATCCCGAAGGCACGGGCGAGGCCAGCCAGCTTCTGCCCGATCCGCCCGAAACCCAGGATCAAGAGCCGCTTGCCCGCCACCTCGCGCGTCTGAAGGCCATTGCGCCAGCCCCAGTCTCCGGCCCGCGTCGCCCGGTCGGCGGCGATCAGCCGGTGGGTGGCCGCCAGGATCAGCATCATCGCGTGTTCGGCCACTCCAGAAGAGTTCACGTCGCCGACGATGCAGAGCGGAACCCCCCGCGCGTTCAAGGCGGGCACGTCCACCGCGTCGTAGCCGACTCCGTGGCGCGAGACGATCTTCAGGCGACGGGCCTTGGCGATGGACCCCGCCGAGAGGGGCTGGGTGCGGATCACCAGCGCGTCGGCCTTGGGAAGGAACGCCTGATATGAGGGTTCCGAGATTTCCACGACATAGTCGAAGGTCACGGGGGCCTGTCGCAGCAGCTCCAGCCCCGAGGGGTGCAGCTTCCCGGCCACCAGAAGATGCGGCATCAGTAGCCCCCCTTCTCGGTCTTCGCCGCAACCCCATCGGTCAGCTTGCGGAAGCCCGCCACGGCAGCCCCGGCCGCCGCCGCGAGGAAGCGGGAGTCGCCTCCGACCGTGGTCATGTCGAAGCCCCAGCCGATTGCGCGGGCGGCATAATCCGGCGTCCCGCAATGCAGCGCGGCGCGCAAGCCGTTCCGCTTGCAGGCCGCAACGATGGTTTGCAGCGCGGCGATCATCTCCGGCTCTTCCCGGTCAAAGCCGGGCGGCAGGCGGCCCTGATGCAAGGACAGCGTCAGGTCCGCCGGGCCGACATAGATCCCGTCCAGCCCCGGGGTCGCGGCGATGGCGTCGAGGTTGGCCATCCCCTCCGCCGTCTCGATCATCGCGAAGCCGAGGATGTTGTCGTTCGCCTCGCCCGCGTAATTCGCCCCGGCCGCAAAGGACACCCGCGTCGGGCCAAAGCTGCGCTGCCCATGCGGCGGATAGCGCAGGTAGCTGACGAAGCGCGCGGCCTCCTCCGCGCTGTTCACCATCGGGCAGATGATGCCATAGGCCCCGGCATCCAGCGCCTTCATGATGATGCCGGGCTCCAGCCAGGGAACCCGTGCCATCAGCGTGGCGCCGGAAGCCCGCATCGTCTGGAACATCGGCAACAGGTGGCTGTAGTCCAGCGCACCGTGCTGCATGTCAACGGTCACGCTGTCGAAACCCTGTGCCGCCATGATCTCGGCGGTGAAGGGATTGCCGATGCTGCACCAGCCGTTGATCGAAGGCCTGCCCTCGGCCCAGAGTTGCTTGAGGCGGTTCGGGATCATGACCACACCATCTGGCTGGATTTGACGTCGAGATAGTCGCGGATGCCTTCGGTGCCGCCCTCACGGCCCATGCCGGAATGGTTCGTGCCACCGAAAGGCGCCTCCGAAGCCGCCATGGCGAAAGAGTTGATGCCGACCATCCCCGCCTTCAGCGCGCTGACCGTGCGCCGGGCGCGGGCGGGACTAGTCGTGAAGGCGTAGGCCGAAAGGCCCATGTCGGAGGCATTGGCGCGGGCCAGCACCTCGTCTTCCGAAGTAAAGCGGGTGATCGCGGCGATGGGGCCGAAGTTCTCCTCGGCCATCACGGCCATGTCGTCGGTGCATCGGGTCAGCACGGTCGGCTCATAGAAATGCCCGGCATTGAAGCCTTGCGCCCGCTTGCCACCGGTGGCGAGTTTCGCCCCCGCCTGGACGGCTCCGGCGACGATCCTCTCCATCTCGGCCAGACGTGCGCCGTTGATAAGCGGCCCCATGCCGACCGAGGGGTCCAGCCCGTCGCCCAGCTTGATCCCCTGCGTGCGCTTCACGAACCCGTCCACGAAGGCGTCGTGCAGCCGGTCATGCACATAGAAGCGGTCGCCCGTCACGCAGACCTGCCCCGCATTGGCGAACTTGGTCGGCACCGCCACGTTCAGGCAGGCCTCCAGATCGGCGTCGTCATAAACGATCACCGGGGCATTGCCGCCCAGCTCCATGGAAACCTTTTTCAGCGTGGCGGCGGCATCGCGGATCATCTGCTGGCCGACGCGGGTAGAGCCGGTGAGGCTGACCTTCCGCACCGCTTTCGAGGCCATCAGCGGCGCATAGGTCGCCGCCGTCGGCCCGACAACCAGGTTGACCGCGCCGGGGGGCAGGCCGCCCGCCCGGCAGCAGTCAACCATCACCATCGCCACGCCCGGCGTCTGCGACGAGGGGCGGAGGATGGTGGCGCAGCCTGCGGCAAGGGCGGGAGCGACCTTGCGCGCGATCAGGGCTGCGGGAAAATTCCAGGCGGTGAAGGCGGCGACGATGCCCACCGGCTCGTGGTGGATCTCGAACCGCCCGCCGGGGACCCGGCTTTCGACGATCCGGCCATAGATGCGGCGGGCTTCCTCGGCATACCAGCGGAACTGGTCGATGCTGAGGCCCCATTCCCGCCCCGCCTGCGCGATGGGCTTGCCGGTCTCCAGGCTGATCATCCGCGCCGCCTCATCCGCACGGCGCAGCATTTCGTCGGCGATCCGGTGCAGCGCATCGGCGCGGTCGAAGGCCGGGGTCGCCGCCCAGGCCTTGAACCCCGATTCCGCCGCGGCCAGTGCCGCCTCGGTATCGGCGACCGAGGCTACCGGGCAATCGCCCAACGGTTGCTCCGTCACCGGGCTGAACACAGGGGCCGTGGCGCCCGAGGCGCTGTTCCGCCAACCGCCTGCGATGAAAAAACCATACCCGGCGTACATTACCTGCCTCCGTGCCAAAAACGGCAGGGGAGGATTGCCCCGCCCACTGGCACTGCCGCAACGATCCGGTTCATCTGGACCCTCCCGATTCATCTTCGCAATACTCGTTGCGAATATCGCCTATTGTCAACCATCAATGCGTGAGACTATGTTGCATGGGCCAAGCCGAGGGAGGAGAGGCCTATGGAACACTCGACGATTCGCCTGACCATGGCGCAGGCGCTGGTGCGCTGGCTGGCCGCGCAGATGACCGAGATCGACGGCCAGCGCGTGCCCTTGTTCGCGGGCGTGTTCGGCATCTTCGGCCATGGCAATGTCACCTGCCTGTCTGAAGCGCTGGAAGCGGTGCAGGACCGGCTTCCCACCTGGCGCGGGCAGAACGAACAGTCGATGGCGCTGGCGGCGGTGGGCTTCGCCAAGGCCAAGCGGCGGCGGCAGATCATGGTCGCGACCTCCTCCATCGGGCCGGGGGCCTTGAACATGGTGACGGCGGCGGGGACGGCGCATGCCAACCGGCTGCCGGTCCTCCTGATCGCCGGGGATACCTTCACCAACCGCCTGCCCGACCCGGTGCTGCAACAGGTGGAGCATTACGGCAATCCCTCGATCACGGTGAACGACGCCTTCAAGGCTGTCACCCGCTACTGGGACCGGATCAGCCATCCCGCACAGATCCTCCAGTCCCTGCCGCAGGCGGTGGGGGCGATGCTGGACCCCGCCGATTGCGGCCCGGCCTTCATCGCCCTGCCGCAGGACACGCAGGAGCTGGCCTTCGACTACCCGGCGGAGTTCTTCGAGGAACGGCTCTGGACCATCCCGCGCCCGCGCCCCGATCGCAAGTCGGTGGCGGATGCCGCCGCGCTGCTGAAGACCGCGAAGACACCGCTGATCATCTCGGGCGGCGGCGTGCGCTATTCCGGGGCCGAGGAGGCGGTGGCCAAATTCGCCGCCGAGCGCGGCATTCCGGTGGTGGAAACCATCGCCGGGAAGGGCGGGCTCACGCATTACCACCCGGTCCATGCCGGTCCCATCGGCATCATCGGCTCCACCTCCGCCAATGCTTTGGCGGCGGAGGCCGACGTGATCCTCGCCATCGGCACAAGGTTGCAGGACTTCACCACCGGGTCCTGGACCGCCTTCTCCCGCGACGCCCGTTTCATCAGCCTGAACGCCGCCCGCTTCGACGCCCTGAAGCACCGGGCGCTGGCCGTGGTCGGCGATGCGCTGGAAGGCGTGGCCGAGCTGGACGCTGCACTTGGCGGCTGGAAGGCCCCCGCCGGGCACCTGCCCCATGCCCAGGCTTTGTTCAAGGACTGGGACGCGCTCCTCGACGACCACCAGACCCCGACCAACGCCCCGGTCCCGACCTATGCGCAGGTCGTCAATGTCGTGAACAAGGCCGCCGGTGAAAACGATACCCTGATCTCCGCTGCGGGCGGCCTGCCGGGCGAGGTGGCGAAGGGCTGGCGGGTCAAGACCCCGAACAGCTTCGACCTGGAATTCGGCTTCTCCTGCATGGGCTACGAGATCGCCGCCGGCTGGGGCTGCGCGATGGCGCAATCCGGGCCGGGGGCGCTGGGAGGGACCCCCATCGTCATGCTGGGCGACGGCACCTATATGATGATGAACTCGGACATCTATTCTACGGTGCTGTCCGGCCACAAGATGATCGTGATCGTCTGCGACAACGGCGGCTATGCGGTGATCAGCCGCCTCCAGCAGTTCAAGGGCGTACCCGGTTTCAACAACCTGTTGAAGGACTGCCGGATCACCGACAAGACCAACCCGCTGCATGTCGACTTCGCCAAGCACGCCGAAAGCATGGGCGCCGCCGCGCGCCGGTGCGAAAGCCTCGCCGACCTGGAGGCCGCGCTGGACTGGGCCAAGGGCAACGACCGCACCACCGTGATCAGCATCGTGACCGACGCCTATGCCTGGGTGCCCGGCGATGCCGACTGGGACGTGGGCGTGCCCGAGGTCTCGGACCGTGAGACGGTGAACAAGGCCCGCGAAAGCCAGGTCGAAATCCGCAGCAAGCAGCGCGTTGGTATTTGAAGAACAGGGTCGAATGAGATGAAAGCGAAACTCGGAATTGCCCCGATCGCCTGGTGGAACGATGACCTGGCGGAACTCAGCGACGACGTGAGCCTGGAGGAATGCCTGCGCCAGGCCGCGGTCGCGGGCTTCACCGGGATGGAAACCGGCCGCCGCTTCCCGATGGACATGGCCGAGCTTGGCCCGATCCTGGCGAAATACGGCATCTCGGTCTGCGGCGGCTGGTTCTCGGGCCTGCTTCTCGACGGCGACATCGAGGTGGAGAAAGAGCGGATCGCGCAGCAGCACGCTTTCTTCAAGGCGGCGGGCGCCCCCTGCATCGTCTATGGCGAAACCGCGCGGTCGGTGCAGGGCGTGAAGTCCGCTCCCCTGGCGACCAAGCCCAAGCTGACCGAGGCCGAGATCGCCGCCTATGGCCGCAAGATCAGCGACTTCGCCGACTGGTGCGCTGCGAACGGCATGCCGCTCAGCTACCATCACCACATGGCCGCCGCCATCGAGACCGAGGCGGAACTGGACCTCTTGATGAAGCATTCCACCGTGCCACTGCTCTTCGACGCGGGCCACATGGCCTTTGCCGGTGGCGACAACCTGCGGGTCATCGACAACCACTGGAGACGCATCACCCATGTCCATACCAAGGACGTCCGGATGCCAGTGATCAACGGGCTGGACCGCACGAAGGAAAGCTTCCTCGACGCGGTGGTGAAAGGTGCTTTCACCGTGCCGGGCGACGGATCGCTGGATTTCGAATCCATCGTCAAGGCGCTGGCCGCGAAGGGCTATGAAGGCTGGTTCGTGGTCGAGGCGGAGCAGGACCCGAAAGTATCTCCTCCGCTGGAGATGGCGAAGAAGGGTCACAAGGAACTCCTGCGCGTGATGGCCGCCGCCGGGTATGAGGTGGCGCAATGAACCGCATGGACGGCAAGGTCTGCGTCGTCACCGGGGCGACTCAAGGTCTGGGCGCGGCCATCGCCCGCAGGCTGGCGGCGGCGGGCGCGAAGGGCGTGGTCATCACCGGCCGCAACGCCGAGCGCGGCGCGCATGTCGCCCGCGAGATCGCCGAGGCGCATGGCATCTGGGCGCATTTCCTGCAGGCCGATTTCTCGAAGGTCGAGGACTGCCGCATAGTCGTGGCCGAAACCGACCGCCTGTTCGGCCGCCTTGACGTGCTGGTGAACGCCGGGGCCTCCACCGCGCGCGGCACGATCCTGGACACCTCGCCCGACACCTTCGACGCGCTCTTCGCCACCAACGTCCGCGGCCCCTATTTCCTGATGCAGGAGGCCATCAAACTGATGATCGCGAAAGGCATCGAGGGCGCAATCTGCAACATAGGCTCGATTTCCGCGCTGGCGGGCCAGCCCTTCATCAACGCCTATTGCGGGTCGAAAGGCGCGCTGACGGTCCTGACCGCGAACACCGCCTTTTCAGTCATGGCCAACCGCATCCGGGTGAACCAGCTGAACGTCGGCTGGATGGCCTCGGACCACGAGCGCGAGATCCAGGCGGAAGGCGGCGATCCCGACTGGGAAGCCAAGGCCGCCGCTGCCCTGCCTTTCGGTCGCCTTGTCGACCCGAATGAAGCGGCCCGGGCGGTGAATTTCCTCGTCTCCGACGACGCCGGGCTGATGACCGGGGCTATCGTCAACTTCGACCAGTCGGTCTGGGGCGCGGTGGCGGGCGGGATGCCGGTTCCGGAGGGGCCGATGCGGCTTTAGGGCCCGGTCACCACCGGAATCCGCGGGGCTGTGGCGTCGGTCTGCAATCGCGCCGCCAGGGCCACGCACAGGGCCTGCGCCAGGCACATCGGCGCGGCGAGGCTGCGGGAGAAGGTGTATTCGTGTTCCGGCACGGCGAACAGAACCTGCGCCAGCTTGGCGTATGGCGAGAGCGTGCTGTCGGTGATCGCCAGGATCGGCACACCCCGAGCCGCCGTCTCCTCGGCGACATTCACCACCTCGGTCGCATAGAAGCGGAATGACACCACGAAAAGAAGGTCGGTCGGTCGCGCCACCTTGGCCATGTGGGTGGCAAGCCCGCCGCTGGCATCCAGAAGCACCGTCCGCTTTCCCAGCATGGTCAGGACGTAGCGCAAGAGATCGACCACCGGCGCCGAGCGCAACTGCCCCAGCAGATAGACCGTGTCGGCGGCTTCCAGAAGTTCGGCTGCCCTGGCCAGACCCGCGGCATCGATGCTGGCCAGAAGCTCCTGCAACGAGGCCACGTCCCGCGCGACGAGATCGGAGAGGAAGCCGAGGTCGCCCTCGCGCGTGCCGCCCAGTTCGGCCTCAAGCGCGCGCACCCTGGCATCGAACCCGGGAGCAGCTGTCGACAACCGGCGCTGGAACACCGCCTGAAGCTCCTTGAACCCCCTGTAGCCCAGAGATTGTGCATAACGCACGAAGCTTGACGCGTGAATCCCGCATCTCGCCCCGATGGCATTGACCGACAGCACCGCCACGTCGTTCGGGTTCTGTGTCAGGTAAAGGGCGATCTTCTGGTACGACTTCGACATATCGTCATACCGGTCATGGATCAGCTTGATCAGGTCTTCGTAGGTTTCGGGCGGCTGGTAACTTGCCATGTGTCCTGTCCGGCGGGCGCGATCCCGTCACTCCAGCATGCCGCAGCAATTCTTGTCAATTGTGTTGCAATGCAGCTTTCGCTGCATTGCAACCTCTGCGCGACGCAGGCAGGGCTAGTCGAGGATCGCCGGCCACAAGACCGCGTTGCGTCTGGTGAAGGGAGGGATATGCCCGATCCGCTCCAGCCCGAAATCGCCGGGCCGCAGGACCTTCTGCTCCTTCATCGCTTCCGGGTACAGCGCCCGCGCGCGCCAGACGGCGTCCGGCGGGACGAGATCGTCGTCGGCCACCGCGATCATCCGCAGCCGCGCCGTCACCCGCGCCGGGTCAGGCAGGGGCAGGGTCCTGCCGACGTCCGACAGGTGCCAGCCCCGCGTGGTGCACCAGCGCCGCCAGTCCTCATAGACCCCGCGCGGCAGGTCGGCGCCAAGGCCCACGAGCCCACCGGGCAGATAGCCCGCGACTCGCGCCAGAGCCCGGACCGGCGGCGACCAGAAGACCCGCGCCTTCCACTGATAGCGCCAGGGATGGTCGGACACATGGGTCAGCCCGGCCCCGATGGTGATCGCGCGGCTGACCCGGCCCATTGCCGGATGCCAGCCCATCCACAGGCCCCCCACCGAATGCCCCAGCACCCAGAGCGGCGTGTCAGGATAGATCCGGGCCAGCGCCGCCAGCGCAGCGCCCTGGTCAAGCCGCCCCCAGTCGGCCAGCGTCGCCCGCGAGGCCCGCATCGGTCCCCGAAGCGAGGCCCCGAAATCCCGGTAGTCATAGGTCAGCACCGCCAGGTCCCGCTCCCGCGCCGCCCATTCGGCGAAGCCCCGATAGTAGCGGGCGGGTGCCCCGGTCGCCCCATGCAGAACCAGCGCCGCGCGCTGGGTGCCCATCGGCCGCACCAACCGCCCGCGCAAGACCGCGCCGTCGCTGCGGATGTCCAGGTCCTCACCGCTGACGCCCACCGGGATCGTTGCATCCAGCATCGCGTGCTCCGTCCATTAGACCGATTGGTCCAGTAACATGATTAGACCAATCGGTCTAGTCTTTTCCGGCAGGGCTCCAGCGCCTATGTTGACCGCCATGACCGACGAACCCACCACCCGCGACCGCCTCGTGACCGCAGCCACGCGCCTTTTCCGGCAGCGGGGCTATGACGGCACCGGCCTGGCAGAGATCCTGTCCGAGGCGGGGGTGCCGAAGGGCTCGCTCTACCATCACTTTCCCGACGGCAAGGCCGACCTCGCCTGTGCCGCCGCCGACTGGACCGCCTCCGAGATCATCCGGGTGATCGACGACAGCTTCCGCGCCGCGCCGGACTGGCGACAGGGGGTCACCACCTTCTGCTACAAGATGGCCAAGCTGTTCGACATCCTGGACAGCGCCGACGCCTGCCCGATCTTCGGCCTTCTCTTCGAAGGCCCCGACCAGGACCGCTTCCGCGCCCAGGCCGAACGCTCCTTCGACCGCATCATCACCGCTGCCGCCAGCCATGGTCAGGCGCTCGGCATCACCGCCGAAGCCGCGCATGAAGCCGCCGAGACCTTCATCATCGGCTTCCAGGGCAGCTGGACCCTCGCCCGCACCCGCCGCAAATCCGACGTCCTGCGCGGCCTGCCCGCCCGGCTTTACGGACCGCTGCCGTCGTAACCATCCGGCTCGATCCCGGATCCCGGCCCTGCGTCCAGTATCTGCCGCACGTCCGGCGTGACATGGTGGACATTCGCCGCAAGCCTGTGCCGCGCAGGCAGGCCAAGCGCATAGTCCGCCCCCGCGAATGCTGCATGCCAAGCCTCGGCGCTGCTTGGCCCGCCGATATCGTCATCGTTCAGAAAGCTCACGAACAGTAGGTCGGCCTCGACGCCGTGCTTTCGCAGCCACCACAGAAACGCCAGCCGGTTGGCATACTGGAAGTAGACTTCCGCCCAGTTCGTTGACGGCCTGACACCCAAATCTTCCTGCACTGCTCGAAAGGCAGCTTCGATCATCCTCCTTGAGACCCAGCTGGCCTTGGTTCCCGGCGAGAAGATTTCCGGCACATGCGCCTTCGCTTCCACCAGCACCGGCCCTCGCTCGGTCAGGCCAAGCGCGTCCCACTGCGGCCCCCGTTTCGGCCAGAAGCCCTTCAGCGCCTCGGACAGATGCGGCAGACCAAGACGTTCCAGAAAAGCGCTATCCCGATACTCCGCAAAGTCATCGTCGCGGCGCGGTGACAGCCACCGGATCGGGGGCAGCTTCGGTGGCTGAAGTAGGTCGGGGCACCGCTGCACCGCCTGCTGTATCCACTTCAGACTCCCCCTCTGCCCCGCCGGCTGGATAACACGCATCGCTTCTTTCCCACCCCACATTCGGGGCAAAATTTGCCGATGTAGTCTCCCCGAAGTCAAGGAAGCCGCGAACTGATCTGCGGCAAGGCCTTTACCATCCGCCCGCCGCCCACGCGAACTGCTCCGGCGTCTCCACCGCGCAGGGCCGCACCTGCCGCAACCGCTCCAACGCGGCCCGAGGCTCCTCTCCCGCCTCGACCATCAGCCGCAAGGCCACCGTCCCCGACCGCCCGCAACCGCCCATGCAATGCACCCAGACCTTGCCGCCCGCGGCCAGCACCCCGCGCACCTGCGCCGCCGCCCCCGGCCATGCCAACAGCGTCTCCCCGGATGGCGCGCCATAGTCGGCAATCGGCAAATGCAGCCACTCCACCCCGGCCGCCGCCAGGTCACCCGGCAACCCCTCGGCCCCCTTCGCCTCCAGTTCCTCCGCCGTCGTCATCGTCAGCACCAACCCCGGCCCCCAGTCCAGCACCTCCGCCAGATCGCGGGCATAGGCCCCGCCCCGCCCCGGCATCGGCCCGATCCCCAGCATTCCCCCGCCGACCGCCAATTCCACCATCACCGTCCCACACCCTTCCCGGTGGACCTTCCGCCCCCCGCACCCTACTCTGGCCCCCGAGTCACGAGGGTTCCATGTCCGACGAGAAAGCCTACCAGGTCCTTGCCCGCAAGTACCGCCCGCAGACCTTTGCCGACCTGATCGGGCAAGAGGCAATGGTCCGCACCCTGAAGAACGCCTTTGCCGCCGACCGGATCGCCCATGCCTTCGTGATGACCGGCGTCCGCGGGGTGGGCAAGACCACCACCGCCCGGATCATCGCCAAGGGGCTGAACTGCGTCGGGCCCGACGGCACCGGCGGGCCGACGACCGAACCCTGCGGCCAATGCGAACCCTGCCGCGCCATCGCCGAAGGCCGCCACGTCGACGTGCTGGAGATGGACGCAGCCTCGCGCACCGGGGTCGGCGACATCCGCGAGATCATCGACTCGGTCCACTACCGGGCGGCCTCCGCACGCTTCAAGGTCTACATCATCGACGAAGTCCACATGCTGTCGACCGCCGCATTCAACGCGCTCCTGAAGACGCTGGAGGAACCCCCGGCGCATGTGAAGTTCATCTTCGCCACCACCGAAATCCGCAAGGTTCCCGTCACCGTCCTGTCCCGCTGCCAGCGCTTCGACCTGAAACGGATCGAGCCGGAAGTCATGATGGCCCACCTCGCGAAAGTGGCCGACCTGGAAGGCGCCAAGCTCGCTCCCGACGCTTTCGCCCTGATCACCCGCGCCGCCGAAGGCTCGGTCCGCGACGCGATGAGCCTGATGGACCAGGCCATCGCCCATGGTGCGGGCGAGACGACCGGCGATCAGGTCCGCGCCATGCTGGGCCTCGCCGACCGGGGCCGCACGCTCGACCTCTTCAACCTGATCATGCAGGGCGACGCGGCGACCGCGCTTTCGGAACTCAGCGCCCAGTATGCCGATGGCGCCGACCCGATGGCCGTCCTGCGCGACCTGGCCGAGATCACGCACTGGATTTCGGTCATCAAGATCAACCCCGCCGCCGCCGAGGACCCGACCACCCCGCCGGACGAACAGACCCGCGGGCAGGACATGGCCAGCCGCCTGCCGATGCGGGCGCTGACCCGGATGTGGCAGATGCTGCTGAAAGCCATCGAGGAGGTGGCGCTGGCCCCCAACGCGATGATGGCCGCCGAGATGGCGGTGATCCGCCTGACCCATGTCGCCGACCTGCCGGACCCGGAAACGCTGGTGAAGAAACTCCAGGACAACCCCCGCCCGCCCGACGGAGGCGGCATCGCCGGAGGTGCGCCCGCCGGTGGCGGCACCGTCCACGCCCCCCGCCTCGCCCCCGTCCATTCTGCCCCCACCCGTGGCCCTACCATGACCGCCACCGCCCCGGCCCTCGCCGAGGGCCAGCTTCAGGTCTATGCCAGCTTCGCCTCCGTCATCGAGCTGATCCGCGCCAAACGCGACATGCTCCTTTTGAACGAGGTGGAAACCGGCCTCCGCCTCGCCCGCTACGCCCCCGGCCGGATCGAATTCGAGCCCGCCCCCGGCGCAAAGGCAGACCTCGCCGCCCGCCTTGGCCAGCGCCTGCAAGGCTGGACTGGCGCGCGCTGGGGGGTCTCGGTCGTTGCCTCTGGCGGGGCGCCCACCATCGCCGAGACCCGCGACAACACCCTTTCCGAAGTTCGCGCCGAGGCCGCCGAGAACCCGCTCGTCCAGGCCATCCTCACTGCCTTCCCCGGCGCCAGGATCAGCGACGTCCGCTCACCCGAGGCCATCACCGCCGAGGCTGCCGAAGCCGCGCTGCCCCAGGCCGAGCCCGAGGCCGACGACGACTGGGACCCGTTCGAGGAATGATCCCGCGCCGGGCCACGCCGACGGATGCCGCCACTCTTGCGCGGCTCAACGCCCATGTGCAGGGCTGGCACGCCGCGCACTACCCCGAAGCCTTCTTCCCGGACCCCGACCTGACGGCGCTGACAGACCACTTCAGGGACCGCCTGTCGGACCCGGCCTGCACCGCCTTCCTCACCGGCGACCCCGCCACCGGCTATGCGCTCTGCACCCTCCAGACCCGCGAGACCTCGGTCTTCTCCCCCGGCTACCGCCGCCTGATGATCGACCACATCGCCGTCGCCCCCGAAGCCCGCCGCCGGGGCCAGGGCCGCGCCCTCCTCGCCGCCGCCCGCCAGCTTGCCCGCGACCTTCAGGCCGATGAAATTCTCCTCGACACCTGGGAAGCGAACCGCGACGCCCATGCCTTCTTCCGCGCCAACGGGTTCGAACCCCGCCGAATGCTGTTCCGCGCCGTGCCGTAAGCTTGCGCCCGGCGCATGCAAGCCGTATCTGATCCGAAACAGAGGGAGAACGACATGCTGAAAGGCCTGGGTGCCCTTGGCGATATGGCCAAGATGATGAAGACCGCGCAGGAAATGCAGGGCAAGCTTGCCGCCCTCCAGGAAGAACTTGGCCGCATCGTCGTGTTGGGCGAGGCCGGTGGCGGCGTCGTCAAGGCGCGGGTGACGGCCAAGGGGGGTGTCACCGGGCTCGACATCGACCCCAGCCTGCTCGACCCCGCGCAGAAGGAAGTGGTCGAGGACCTGATCCTCGCCGCGATCCGCGATGGGCAAATTCGCGGCAATGACCGCGCCCAGGCCGAAATGGCCCGCATCGCCGAGGAAATGGGCCTGCCCCCCGGCATGAGCCTGCCCGGCTGACATGCCCCCGCGTGCCGCCGACGAGACCGGCATCGAGGCGCTGATC
This sequence comes from Tabrizicola sp., assembly GCF_016793705.1. GTDB lineage: Bacteria > Pseudomonadota > Alphaproteobacteria > Rhodobacterales > Rhodobacteraceae > Tabrizicola. Next base: position 52,028 of record NZ_JAEULO010000068.1, on the reverse strand, counting down.
GAACTGATGGCCCGGTTGCCCGGCCTCGGACCGCGCTCGGCCCGCCGGGCGGTGCTGGTGCTGCTGAAGAAACGCGCGCAACTGATGGCCCCGCTGGCGCAGGCGCTGGCCGAAGTGGCGCTGGCGGCCAAGGACTGCCGCATCTGCGGCAACATCTCCACCGCCGAGGTCTGCGGCATCTGCGCCGACCCTGCTCGCGCCACCGGCGAGATCTGCGTGGTGGAAGACGTGGCCGACCTCTGGGCCATGGAGCGCGGCCAGGTCTTCCGCGGCCGGTATCATGTTCTGGGCGGCACCCTCTCCGCGCTCGACGCCATCGGTCCCGAGGAACTGGGCATTCCCCGCCTCGTGGCCCGCGTGGGCGAGGAAGCCACCCGAGAGGTCATCCTGGCCCTGAACGCCACCGTCGACGGCCAGACCACCGCGCATTACATCGCCGACGCGCTCTCCGGGTCGCAGGCTCAGATCACTACGCTGGCCCAGGGCGTCCCCATCGGCGGCGAGCTGGACTATCTCGACGACGGCACCATCGGTGCGGCACTTCGGGCCCGGCGCAGGCTGTAACGGCCTTGCTCGTCGATGACTTCGTCATTCCTCGCGGGGGTCACTCCCGACGAGAAGATAAAGTCGCACGAGGAGGCTTCCGCTACAGCCCCAGCAGCTCCGGCAAATCCGCCATCCTGTGGAACAGCGGCACCCCCAGGGCCTTCAGTTGCCGGGCAGTCACGGTGTCCGGCCCATGCGCCGCGAAGCCCATGACCCGCATTCCCGCCGCCAGCCCCGCCCTCGCTCCCGAGGCGCTGTCCTCGATCACCACGCAGGCCTCGGGCCGCGCCCCGCAGGCCCGCGCCGCCGCGAGATAGACATCCGGCGCAGGCTTCGGTGCGCCCATCTCCTGCCCGGACAGAACCGCCTTGAACCGGCCCGGCAGCCCATGCTGGCCCAGGGTGATCTCCATCTTCTCCAGCGACCCGTTCGACCCCATGGCATAGGGAATCCCCGCCCGGTCCAGCCGGTCCAGCGCCCCCGTCACCCCCTCGATCAGCGGCACGCCTTCGGCCAGCATCGCATACATCCGCCGATAGAAATCCGCGACCCAGTCCCCCGGCAGCCGCGCCCCCGCCGCCCGCGCCCGCGCCGCCACCATCTCGACCGTGCCGCCCAGGAACTCCGCCTCGAACCGCTCCAGAGACATCGGCAGGCCGTGCGCCGCCAGATCTTGCAGGAACAGGGCAAATGTTGGCCCTTCACTGTCCACCACCACCCCGTCGCAGTCGAACAGCACGGCGTCCGGGGGGGTCATTTCGGGGCCCTCAGCAGGGTCACGACGGTATCGCCATACCTGCGCTGGTCGACCTGACTGAACCCCTCCGGCACAGCCAGGGCAGCGCTTTCCTCCCAGATCACCACCGCCTCCGGGGCAAGCCATCCACCCTTCAGCGCTGTCGCCAGCGCAATCTCCCCCAGCCCCTTCGCATATGGCGGATCAAGAAAAACAAGCCCATAACCTGCCCCCGGATTCCCCCCCAACCGGGTCGCATCCTGCCGGAGCACCTGCGTCTCGCCTTCGACCCGCATCTTCGCGATGTTCGCCCGGATCAGCGCCAGCGCCTTCGCGCCGTCCTCGACGAAGGTCGCCTGCGCCGCCCCCCGGCTCAGCGCCTCCAGCCCCAGCGCCCCGGTCCCGGCGAAAAGGTCCAGCACCCGCGCGCCCGCGACCGGGTTGCCATGGGCATTGATCAACAGGTTGAAGATCGCCTCGCGCACCCGGTCCGAGGTGGGGCGCAGATGCGCCGCCACGTCGCCCTCGCCCACCTCCGCCAGCTTCAGCCCCCGGCGCGCGCCGCCGATGATCCTCATCCCTTCAGCAGTGCCTTCAGGTCGGCCGCCGTCTCGATCACATCCGGAGCGGGGCTCTTGCCCATCTCGATCAGCCGCTTGCCCACCATATAGGCGCGGCTGTCGTTCATCGCATCCACCGCCAGCAGGTCAGCCCCCCGGTAGTACCAGAAGCTCGCCGCATCGCCCTCGCCCTTGCGCGTCACGATCCGGTCGTAGCCGCTGTTCAGCCCGGCGATCTGGAGCTTCAGGTCATACTGGTCCGACCAGAACCAGGGCTTCGCCCGATAGGGCTCCCCGGCCCCCATGATGTTCGCCGCCACCGCCTCGGCCTGGTCGATGGCATTGCCGACCGATTCCAGCCGGATGCGCCCGCCCTTCCAGGGGAAGGACGCGCAGTCCCCCGCCGACCAGATCGCCGGGTCCGAGGTCCGGCCCAACTCATCGGTGGCGATGCCGTTGTCCAGGGCCAGCCCCGCCGCCTCGGCCAGGTGGGTGTTCGGAGTGATCCCCACGCCCACGATCACGAAATCCGCCGGCAGCATCCGCCCGTCCTTGAGCGCCACGCCCTCCACCCGGTCGTCGCCCACCAGCCGGTCAAGGCCCGTGGACTCCAGCACCTTCACCCCATGCGACTGGTGCAGCGCGCGGACATAGTCCGAGGTCTCGGGCGAGGCCACCCGTTGCAGGATGCGCGGCGCCATTTCCAGCACCGTCACGTCCAGCCCCAGCTTCGCAGCCACCGCCGCCGCCTCCAGCCCGATATAGCCGCCGCCGACGATGATCACCCGGCGACCCGGCCGGAACTCGGCCCGCATCGCATCGACATCCGCCAGCGTCCGCACCGTATAGACGCCGTCCAGCGACCCACCGATGGCCGCAGGCAACCGCCGCGGGGTCGATCCCGTGGTCAGCGCCAGATGGTCGTACTCCAGCACCTCGCCGCCCACGGTCACGGTCTTCGCCACCGGATCGAGGTCCGTCACCGCCTGCCCCAGCCGCAGCTCCACGCCGTGCTCCGCCCAGAACTCTGGCGCGCGCAGCCAGAGCCGGTCTTCCTCCATATCGCCCAGGAGATAAGCCTTCGACAGCGGCGGGCGCTGGTAGGGCGGTGCCGGTTCGTCGCCCAGTATCACGATGTCGCCCGCATGGCCGAGGGTCCGCAGCTTCGCGGCCAGGGCCGCACCTGCCTGCCCGGCACCCACGATCACCACCCGCATTCCGCATCCCCCTCTGGCATGTTTCGCGTGGGACCCTATAACCCTTTCAAAGCAAGGCGCAACGCGCGATGAAGAAGGAATTCCCTCAATGACGATCGCAACCGGCTCCCGACTGCCCGAAGCCACCCTCCTGAAGATGGGCGAGAACGGCGCCGAAGCGGTGACGCTGGCCGACCGGCTGAAGGGCCGCAAGGTGGTGATCTTCGGCCTGCCAGGCGCCTATACCGGCACCTGCTCCACCGCGCATGTGCCAAGCTTCATGCGCACCGCAAAGGCCTTCGCCGACAAGGGCGTGGACGAGATCATCTGCGTCTCGGTCAACGATCCCTTCGTGATGAAGGCCTGGGGCGAGGCGACCGGGGCCACCGCCGCCGGAATCACGATGCTGGGCGATGCCGACGGAAGCTTCACCAAGGCGCTCGGCCTGAGCTTCGACGTGCAGCACCTGGGCTTCTTCGGTCGGTCGAAACGCTATTCGCTTCTGGCCGAGGACGGCATGGTGACGCGGTTCAACCCGGAAACCGGCTCGGGCTGCGAGATTTCGGCGGGCGAACACCTTCTGTCGCAGCTCTGACGGGAGGCTCGTCGTCGGCTTCGCCGCTCCTCGCTGGGAAAGCCCCTCCGAGGAGAAGACGAAGTCGCACGGCGAGGCCCGAGTTCACCCCTCCCGCGCGTGCCGCTGAAAGGCCCGCTTCAACAGGTCCAGCTCGGCCCGCAAGAGGCTCAGCTCGGCGCGGATGTCTTCGTCCAGCACCTGTCCGGCGACCAGAGTGACCTGCGCCAGCGTCTCCCCGCCGGACTGCACCAGGATCGTCTGCACGCCTTCGTTCAACGCCCAGTCCGGGATCGGCACCCGCACCGCAAAACGCCCCGCCTTGCCGGTCACGGGCCGGACCTCCACGCCCTCGACCGCCCGGCCCGCATGCAGCGCCTCGATCACCGGGGCCGCGCCAGAGCCGGTCGCAACCGCTTCCCAGACCCCGCCCGCGATCCGGCCCTGCTCGATCTTCAACCCTGCGGTCATCGTCTTCCCCTCAAAGCTCGGCGCGCGGGCGGCGGCTGACCACCAGATCGCGGATCACGATCCGGCTCATGCCCGCATCGTTCAGGATCAGGTCCAGCCAGGCGCGCTCGATCCGCCTGTCGTTCAGCCCGGCATAGGCCAGGTCGAACTCCGCCAGCTTCTCGCGGCCCTGCTCCGGCAGGCTGCTGACAGGCTGCGCCAGGTTGGGCCCATGCTTGATGTTCAGCCGGGTGAAGGCCTTCGCCGGGCGGTCGCAGTCTATGACCAGCTCGGCCCGCAGCAGATGCCGCGCCTTCAGCCCCTCGACCGCCGCCTCGGGCAGGTTCAGCGCCAGCGACAGGAAGCTGCCCTTGAAGCCGAAGACGTCGATGGCCAACCCGTAGGGCGCACGATCCTCGGGACGGTCGTTCCTGACCTGCCGTACCACCACCTCGCCCAGCGGGCAGTCGTGATAAAGCGCCACGCCTTCCCCCAGCGCCGTGCGATCGGTGGAGGCCACAGCACCGGGGTCGGGCAGCGCCCCGCGCCAGAGGTCGGGGCGCCAGGACCAGTCGGTGCCCAGCGGCATCTGCGCCAGGCCCGCGCTCAAGGGTGGCACCGCCAGTCGCGCATCCGCCGCCTGCATCACCCGGTCCAGCTGCCGCCGCATCCCCCGCGCCTCGGACCGCAAGGCGCGCAGCTCATGGCTTTCCAGCTCCGGCGCCGTCTCGGCCAGCCGTGCCCAGCGCGCTTCGGTCCGGCGTTGATGCCAGCCCTGCACGGCGCGGGCGATGCGGCTGGCCATCGGCCTTACTGGTCCATGTAGACGTGGCTTTCCGCCTTCGCCCCCGGATGCGTCACCGCCCCCCAGCGCGCGCCGCCGACCAGTTTCGCGAACTTGTGCACCGCGCCAGAGGTGTATTGAGTCCTGCGCGGCCCTTTCCATTCGGCCTTGCGCCTGGCCAGTTCCTCGTCCGACAGCGCCACCGACAGCTCGCCGGTCAGCGCGTTCAGGCTGATCACGTCGCCGTTCTTGAGAAGAGCAATCGGCCCGCCATGCGCCGCCTCCGGCCCGACGTGGCCGACGCAGAAGCCCCGCGTCGCGCCAGAGAAGCGGCCATCGGTGATCAGCGCCACCTTCTTGCCCATGCCCTGACCAGAGAGGGCCGCCGTGGTCGCCAGCATCTCGCGCATTCCGGGCCCTCCCGCCGGGCCCTCGTTGCGGATGACGATGACCTCGCCTTCCTTGTAGCCGCGGCTCTTCACCGCCTCGAACGCGTCTTCCTCGCATTCGAAGACGCGGGCGGGGCCGGAGAACACCTGCTCGGCCTCGGTCATCCCGGCGACCTTCACGATGGCCCCGTCGGGCGCGAGGTTGCCCTTCAGGCTGACGACGCCGCCGGTCTTGGTGATGGGCGAGTTGATGTGGTAGATCACCCGGCCATCCGCCTCACCGCGGATTTCGTCCAGGCTTTCGCCCAGGGTCTTGCCACTCGCGGTGATGCAGTCGAGGTGCAAAAGCCCCTCGCGCGCCAGTTCCTTCATCACGACAGCCACGCCGCCCACCTCATGCAGGTCCTTGGCGACGTATTTCCCGCCGGGTCGCAGGTCGACGAAATAGGGCGTATCCTTCATGATCTTGGCCACGTCGAACAGGTCAAAGTCGATCCCCGCCTCGTTCGCCAGCGCCGGCAGGTGCAAGGCAGCATTGGTCGACCCGCCGGTGCAGCCTACAACCCGCGCCGCGTTCTCCAGCGCCTTCAGCGTCACGATATCCCGCGCACGGATGTTCTTCTCGATCAGGTTCATCACCGCCACACCCGACGCCTCGCCATACTGGTCGCGGCTTTCATAGGGTGCGGGGGCAGAGGAGGAATTCAGCAGCGCCAGCCCGATCGCCTCGGACACGCAGGCCATGGTGTTCGCCGTATACTGCGCACCGCAGGCGCCAGAGGACGGGCAGGCGACACGCTCCATGATCTCCAGTTCCGCATCCGACAGGTTCCCGGCCTGGTGCTTGCCCACTGCCTCGAACATATCCTGCACAGTCAGGTCCTGGCCGTTGTAGCGACCCGGCAGGATCGACCCGCCATAGATGAAGACTGACGGCACGTTCAGCCGCACCATCGCCATCATCATCCCCGGCAGCGACTTGTCGCAGCCCGCCAGCCCGACGATGGCGTCATAGCAATGCCCGCGCATCGTCAGCTCCACCGTGTCGGCGATGGCATCCCGCGACGCCAGGGACGAGCGCATCCCCTCATGTCCCATCGCGATGCCGTCGGTCACGGTGATCGTCGTGAACTCACGCGGGGTGCCGCCGCCCTTCTTCACGCCCTGCTTCACGATCTGCGCCTGACGGTTCAGCGCGATGTTGCAGGGGGCCGCCTCGTTCCAGCAGGTCGCCACGCCCACCCAGGGCTGGTGGATCTCTTCCTCGGTGATCCCCATCGCGTAGAAATAGCTGCGATGCGGGGCGCGCGCCGGGCCTTCGGTGACATGGCGGCTGGGAAGCTTCGACTTGTCGAAACGCTGGTTGGTCATGGCGGCTCCTTGCGGGAATTGGCTTGGCCGCAAGGGATAAAGGCCCGCCCGGTCAGGGGCAAGCCGATTTGGGCCGTCAGTCGCCGTTGATCGCGACGGTCGCGCTCTGCATCAGCCCGTCCAGATGCAGGCGCAGGCTGTCGACGAAGCCGACATAGGCCTTCAGCGGCCCGGCCAGCGCGGGCACGGCCTGCGCCAGCGAATCCGCCGCACCATAGATCGCCGAGCCCAGGATCGCGACCGTCAGCACCAGAAGGAAGCCGCTGCGGAAACTGCTCCGCCGCTCGGCGACGACGGGCAGCGGATCGGCGCCCTCGCTCTCTTCTGCCGCCGCCTCTGCCGGGCGCAGGGTCGAGTTGATCTCCTCGACATCCGGCAGCCGCGTGCGCCGGGCGGCCAGCTTGTCCTCGCTCTCCGTATCGACGGCAGCCGGGACAGCAGGCATGGGCGCCTTCACCGCGGCCGGAATAGCCGCCTCGATGCCAAGGTCGGTCTGGGTTTCCAGCGGTTTCGCCGCTTCCGCGCGTCGGGCCCGGGCTTCGCGCTCGGCCTCCTCGCGCAGGATGGCAAGCACGGATTCGTCCACCGCATAGGCCGCAGGCGCGGCCGCAGCGCCCAGGACCGGTGCCCCGACTTCGGCCTGCCCGTCCTCGGATACCTCCTCGGCATCCGCCCCTTCGACTGTCTCGCTTACCGCCGCCGCGACTTCGGCCTCCACGGCCGGGGCTTCCGCCTCGGCGACCGTTTCCACAGCCGCTTCGACCACCGCCGCGCTTTCTTCCGCCGCCGCCTCGACCGTCTCCGGCGCAACCTCCTCCGCCGCGACCGATGGTTCGCTTGCCACCTCAGCCACCACGTCCTCAGCCACGACCGGGACTTCCGCAACAACCTCGGCCACCACCTCGGCAGCGGGCTCAGGCTCCGGCTCGATCACGGGCTCCGGCTCGATCACGGGCGCGGGCTCCGGCACACTCTCTTCAACCGCCGCAGGTGGTACGACCGGCGGCACCGCCGGTTCCGCCCCCCCGGCGCGCGGGCGCATCTGATACCAGGCATGGCCGCAATTCGCGCATTGCACGTCGCGCCCGGTTTCCGGGATCGCGTCCTCGGGGACCTCGTATTTCGCCTCACAGTTCGGGCAAACCAACCGCATTTTCGTCCCTCAACGCCTGTTTTCCGGCTGCTCGGCCAAGTTGTAATCCCAAATTCCAGTCGTTCCAAGGGTTTGTCGCGTGCCCTTGTGCAATCGTTTCACCCTGTGCGATGGAAAGCGCAGTGGCGGCGGCAGTGCGCCGACCGTACCATCGGGCCGGGGCAGCGAGGAATGAGCGTGATCAGCTTTGAAAACGTGGCCTACAGCTATGGCGGGGGCGAGCTTCTGTCGGATGTCTCGCTCAAGCTGGCGCCGGGGTCGTTCCACTTCCTGACCGGCCCCTCGGGCGCGGGCAAGTCGACCTTCCTGAAGCTCGCCTATGCCGAGCTGCTTCCCAGCTCAGGCCGCGTCACCCTCTTCGACAACGACGTGACGAAGCTTTCCCGCGATGACGTGGCCCGCACCCGCCGCCGGATCGGCATCGTGCACCAGGACTGCAAGTTCCTCGACCACATGACGCTGGCCGCCAACATGGCGCTGCCCTTCACCGTCTCCGACCGCGAGAGCGATGCGCAGGACATGGACGATCTTCTGTCCTGGGTCGGCCTGAAGCACCTCGCCGACGCGCTGCCGCCGCAGATGTCGGGCGGCGAACGCCAGCGCGCCGCCCTGGCCCGCGCCGTCATCGTCGACCCCGACGTGATCCTCGCGGACGAGCCCACCGGCAACGTCGACTGGGAGATGTCGCTCCGCATCCTCACCCTGCTGGTCGAGCTGAACAAGATGGGCAAGACCATCCTCGTTGCCACCCACGACCTGAACCTGATCCGCCAGGCCAAGGCGCAGATTCAGGCGCGTGTGCTGCGCATCGCCAAACACCGCGTCCAGCTTGCGGGGGCTGACCTGTGAAGTTCCCCAAGGCCAAACCCGCCAGCCCCGCCACCCGCGCGCTTGAAGTCGTCCCGCCCTCCGGCCCCACCGCCTGGCTCACCACCTTCACCGCCGGCGCGATGACCTTCCTCTGCGTCTTCGCGCTTGCCCTCTCCCTCGCCTCCGGCCGCCTGGCGACCCGCTGGTCCGAGGCACTGGCGAAGACCGCCACCATCCGGCTGTCGGCCCCGGTGGAACAGGTGCAGATCCAGACCGACGCGATCCTCGCCACGCTCGCCACCACCCCCGGCATCGCCAGCTACCGGCTGATCGACGATGCCGAGACGAAGAAGCTTCTCGAACCCTGGTTCGGCCCCGGCCTGCCCATCGAGGCCCTGCCGATCCCCCGCCTGATCGAGGTGGTCGAGGCCGACCCGCCCTATGATGCCGAAGGCCTGAAACAGCGCCTGACGGCCGAGGCCCCCGGCGCGGTCCTCGACGACCACACCCGCTGGCGCCGCCCCTTGGCCGAAGCGGCCTCCCGCATCCGCCTGCTCGGCGTCCTCTCCATCGCGCTGATCGGGGCGACGATGGCCGCGATGATCACCCTTGCCGCCCGTGCCGCGCTGGCGACCAATGCCGAGGTGATCCGCGTCCTGCGCCTTGTCGGCGCCAAGGACAGCTACATCGCCCGCGCCTTCGTCCGCCGCTTCACGCTGCGCACCCTGACCGGGGCCGCCGTGGGCGCCGCCGCCGGGCTGGTCGGCGTCGCCGCACTACCCGCCGCCGATGCCGCCGGGGGGTTCCTGACCGGCCTCGGGTTTTCCGGCACCGGCTGGCTCTGGCCCTTTGCCCTGCCCCCCCTCGCTGCTATCGTGGCCTTCCTCGCCACCCGCCGCGCCGCCTTCCAGAAACTCAAAGAGCTGACATGACCCCGATCCGCTGGTTTCTGTCGCTGGTGTTCATCATCCAGATGTATCTGGCGATGGCCGTCATCGCCGTGGTCTTCGCCCCCTGGGCGCTCGTGTCCCGCCACGGCGCGCGCGTCGCCTGCAAGACCTTCTGCCGTTGGGTGATCTTCTCGCTCCGCGTCCTGACCGGCCTGAAATCCGAGGTTCGCGGCACCCCCCCGGCTGGCGAGGCGCTGATCGCCGCCAAGCACCAGAGCTTCCTCGACATCATCCTGATCTTCAACGCCGTCCCGGCGGGCAAGTTCATCATGAAGCGCGAGCTGATGTTTGCCCCCTTCCTCGGCCAATACGCGCTGCGGATCGGCTGCGTCCCCGTTGACCGGGGCAAGCGCGGCGCGGCCATCGCCCGGATGAAGGCCGACGTGGCGGCGGGCGCCGCGGAACCGGGACAGCTGATCATCTATCCGCAAGGCACGCGCGTCGCCCCCGGCGCGACAAAGGCCTACAAGGTGGGCACCGGGCTGCTTTACGAACAGCTCGCCCAGCCCTGCCATCCCGTTGCCGCCAACGTCGGGCTGTTCTGGCCCAAGCGCGGCATCCTGCGCAAACCCGGCCTTGCGGTGGTGGAATTCCTGGATCCCATCGCGCCCGGCCTGCCGGTGGCCGAGTTCATGACTCGTCTGGAATCCAAGGTCGAAGACCACTCCAACCGACTGATGGCCGAGGCCGGGTTCAAGGCCTGATGGGCAGTCGCGCCGAAAGCCTTGCCCCTGTGCTCGACTGCCTGTCGGCCCTGCCGCTGACGCACCGCCGGATGATGGGGGAATATGTCCTCTACCTCGACGGCAAGGTGGTGGCGGTCATCGGCGACGACCGGCTCTGGCTGAAGCCCACGCCCGGCGGGCTGGCCGCCCTGCCCGACTGCCCGCGCGAGGCGCCCTTCCCCGGCGCGAAGGACTGGATTGCCGCCGACAGCCTGCTGGACGAGCCCGACCGCCTGATCCCCGCCCTCCGCGCCATCGCCGCGGACCTTCCGGCCCCGAAACCGAAGAAGCCAAGGAAGCCGAAAGCCTGACCCGAAACGTTCCTTATATCCCCGCGGCCGACAAAGGGGGCACCGCATGGACTGGATCACCACGCTCGAAGACCTTCACGCGCAGTACGGCCAGCCGGGCGAGGCTGCGACCGTCAAGGTCACGAACCGCCTCACCCCGGCCTATCGCGCCTGGGTGGACAGGTCCCGCTTCTGCGTCCTGTCGACGGTCGGCCCGGAAGGCACCGACGGCAGCCCGCGCGGCGACGAGGGGTCGGTGGCCGCGGTGCTCGATCCGCAGACGCTGGCGTTGCCCGACTGGCTCGGCAACAACCGCATCGACTCGCTGCGCAACATCCTCCGCGACGGGCGGGTCAGCCTGATGTTCCTGATCCCCGGCGCGCTGAATGCACTGCGCGTCAATGGCACCGCGCGCCTGACCGCCGATGCCGCCCTGCGCGCGCGCTTCGCCCGCGATGGCAAGGAACCGCGCACGGTGATCGTGATCGACATCGCCGAGGTCTATTCCCAATGCGCCCGCGCGCTGATCCGCTCGGCGCTCTGGACCGGCGGAGACCAGTCGGCGGGCCTGCCCACGGTGGGCGACATGCTGCGCGAGATCACCGAGGGCCGGATCGACGGCAAGGCCTACGACGCCGACTGGCCGGGCCGGGCGGCGCAGACGATGTGGTGAAGCGGAGGCTCGTCGCAGACTTCGTTGCTTCCTCGCCACGGACGAGAAGACGAAGTCGAACGAGGAGGGATCGGTCAGGGCGGGGCGAAGGTTTCCAAATCCCTAATGAAATCAGATAACTAATTGTTTTTGCTTGATTTCCAGGATTTGTCCACCGTGGACAGATCAGCTCAGCGGACAGTCGGCGACCTGAAGCTCCAGCGCGAGCGTCGAGTCCGGCCCATAGCCCAGCCCCGCGACGTCGATATAAAGCGCCCCGGTCTCCGCCCAGACCTCGACCCCCTGCATCGTCGTCCCCGCCGGGTCGATGGCGACCTTCTCGAACAGCGCACAGTCAGTCTCGAACCTCAGGACGTAGCCGTTGAACTTCGCCTCGTAGAACCGCCCGATGCCCTGCGGATAGCTCAGCTCGATCCGCGTCGGCCCGATCTCCACCGCGACCGGCACCACGTCGAGACCCCCGGTGAACCCCTCCGGCCCCAGCCCGAACTCGACGCCCTTGCCCACCACCACCGTCCGCCCCCGCGCGACCAGCAGGGGGGCCTCGCGGTCGTCCCAGGTTTCCACCGTGAAGGTGACGAGCCGCCCCTCCAGCGTCCCCGCCTGGACCGGAGCGGCCAGCGTCACGGCCAGGGCAAGCCAGCGCATCATGCGAATTTCAGCGCCACGATCCCGGCGAGGATCAGGAGCACGCCTGCGACGCGCATCAGGTTGACCGGCTCCTGAAACAGGAACACCGCCGCGACCGCCGTGCCGATGGCCCCGATCCCGACCCAGACCGCATAGGCGGTGCCGACGGGCAAGGACTTCATCGCGACCGCGAGCAGGTAGAACGACCCCAGCGCCAGCACGACCGTCACCACCGAAGGCATCAGCTTCGTGAACCCGTCGGAATATTTCAACCCCAGCGCCCAGCCGGTTTCCATCAGCCCGGCGATGGCGACGATCGCCCAAGGGTTCACGCCGCCAGCCCCTTCGATCCCATGTCGAGGAACTTCTGCCGCCGGTCCCTGACCAGCGCCTCGGGCTTCTTGCCCGACAGTTCGCCCAGCATCGCCTCGATCGCCTTGCCCACCGCCTCGACCGCCTCGCGAGGGGACCGCTGCGCCCCACCGAGGGGTTCCTTCACGATCCGGTCGATCACGCCCAGCTTCTGCAGGTCCTGCGCCGTCAGCCGCAGGGCCTCGGCCGCCTCGCGCATCTTCTCGGCGTCCTTCCACAGGATCGAGGCGCAGCCTTCGGGGCTGATCACCGAATAGATCGAATGCTCCAGCATCGCGACCCGGTTCGCTGTCGCGAAGGCGACAGCCCCGCCCGACCCGCCCTCGCCGATCACGACGCTGATCAGCGGCACCCCGATGGCGAGGCATTTCTCGGTCGACCGGGCGATGGCCTCGGCCTGGCCGCGCTCCTCGGCGCCCTTGCCGGGATAGGCGCCTGCCGTGTCGATCAGGGTGATCACCGGCAGACGGAAGCGGTCGGCCATGTCCATCAGCCGGATCGCCTTCCTGTACCCCTCGGGCCGCGCCATGCCGAAATTGCGCTGGATGCGGGACTTGGTGTCGTTGCCCTTCTCGTGCCCGATCACCATCACCGGATGGTCGTTGAACCGCGCGAGGCCCCCCATCACCGCATGGTCGTCGGCAAAGGCGCGATCCCCCGCCAGAGCAGTGTATTCGGTAAAAAGCGCCTCGATGTAATCCTGGCAATGCGGCCGGTCCGGGTGGCGGGCCACCTGGCATTTCTGCCAGGCCGTCAGGTTCTTGTAGAGATCGCGCAGCGCCGCATCCGCCTTGCGGTCCAGCGCCTCGGCCTCCTTGGACATATCCACGCCGCCGCCGGTCTTCGCCATGGCGCGAAGCTCTTCCGCCTTGCCTTCTATGTCGGCGAGGGGTTTTTCGAATTCGAGGTATTGCATGGCGCTTCCTTTACGGGACCGCCCTTATATGCCCGTGGGCAGAGCGTGATGCAACTCGGCAAGATTTGTGTGGCGGGGTCGTGCAAGGGTGGCCCGGCGAAGGGAAAGGCACATGACGAATGCGAACGAAAAGCGGCTCTTGCGGGTGCTTGACCACATCCACGACAACCCCGCCGGGGACCTGTCGCTGGACGCGCTGTCCGATGTGGCGGCGATGAGCCGGTTCCACTGGCACCGGGTGTTCCGCGCGATGACGGGCGAGACGTTGGCCCAGGCCGTGCGCCGGATCAGGATGCAGCGGGCGTCCTACCTGCTGGCGATGACCGACCAGCCGCTGGCCGCCATCGCCGCCTCGGTCGGGATGGAGAGCGTGCCAAGCTTCAAGCGCTGCTTTGCGGAAGCGTTCCTCATGTCGCCCACCGCCTTCCGCAAGCGGGGCGAGCTTCGCCCCTTCGTCCGCAACATCCCACCGAGGAGAGACCCCATGCACCCCATCGCCATCCGCACCGAAGCCCCGACCCGCCTTGCCGCCCTGCCGCACAAGGGCGCCTATTTCGAGATCGCGCGCGCCTTCGAGAAGCTGTCTGCCGTCATGGCCAGCCGCGACTTGGTCGGCAGCGCGGGCCGGATGATCGCCGTCTTTTACGACGATCCGCAGTCGGTGGCCGAACCGGACTTGCGCAGCCATGCCGGGTTCGAGATCAGGGGCCAGGCCGACCTGTCCGCACCGCTGGAGGAGGTCACGCTGCCCGGAGGACGGCAGGCGGTGCTGACCTACAAGGGCCCCTATGCCGGCCTGCCCGCCGCCTATGACGAGCTGTTCGGCCTCTGGCTGCCTCAGTCGGGAGAGGAACCGGCCGACGCTCCCTCCTTCGAGGTCTATCTGAACACGCCGATGGACACCGCGCCCGAAGACCTGATCACCGAACTGCACCTTCCGCTGAAAGGCTAGCGGCTCGCCTCCTGCTCCAGCCGCTGCCGGGCAATGGATTCGTGCTTTTCGGCGCGCATCTGGTCGTGGAAGGCCTGCTCCACATAGGCCATATGCGCGCCCACCGCCGCCCGTGCCGCCGCCGGGTCGCGCGTTTGGATCGTGGCGTTGATCGCCCGGTGCTGGTCAAGAAGCTGGTCGCGGGTCATCCGGTTCCTGAACATGACCTGCCGGTTGTAGAACACCCCCTGCCGCAGCAGCTCGAACATCGACCGCAGCATGTGCAGCATGATGACGTTATGGCTCGCCTCGATGATCGCCATGTGGAATTCCGCATCCAGCTGCGCCTCGTCCGAGGGGTCGCGCTTCTGGTGCGCCAGTTCCATCTTGCCGAAGATGGTGTCGATCAGCTTCAGGTCGGTTTCGGACCCGAAGCTCGCCGCCCGTTCCGCCGCTAGCCCCTCGATGTCGCGCCGGAAGCTGATGTAGTCGAAGACCGCCTCATCGTGAGTGGAGAAAAGCTGCGTCAGCGCGGGGGAGAAGGCCGAGCCCAGCACTTCGGCCACGAAGATGCCGGACCCCGCCCGGCTGACCAGCAGGCCACGCTCGGCAAGGTCGGCGATGGCATCGCGCAAGGAGGGGCGCGAGACGCCCAGCTTGTCGGCGAGGTCGCGCTCCGAGGGCAGCCTCTCGCCCGGACGCAGGACGCCGCGCAGGATCAGCTGCTCGATCTGACGGACGACGGAGTTCGACAGTTTTTCGGGCGTGACTTTCAGGAACGGCATGACAACCCCGCTATTGGTCTGGAAATATGACCGATCTGGCGGGGATCACAATGAAAAAGGGCCAGCCGCGGCTGGCCCCTTCCGGAATGTGAAAGCGATTACTTGATCGGGCGGATGATGATCTCGACACGGCGGTTCTTGGCGCGGCCCTCCGCCGTCAGGTTCGACGCGATCGGTTGGTCCTCGCCCCGGCCATAGGCCGCGATGCGGCCGCCCGGCACGCCGCTTTCGCGGAGCACGCTGGCCACCGACACGGCGCGGCGCTGCGACAGGTCCTGGTTGTAGGCGGCGGAGCCGGTGTTGTCGGTATGGCCGATCACCTCGATCCGGCTGTTCGGATATTTCAGCAGGCTGGAGGCGACGGTGTTCAGGTCGGCGCGCAGATCGGGCCGGACCGAGGCGCTGTCGGTCGCGAAAAGCAGATCCTGCGGCATGTTCACGATCAGGTATTCGCCGGTGTTCGTGACCGAGATGTTCGAGCTGAGCGAACCGCGCAGTTCGGCGGCCTGACGGTCAAGGTCGGCACCGATGATTGCGCCGGTGCCCGCACCCAGCGCGCCACCGATGATGGCGCCCTTCAGCTCGTCGCCGTCGCCCGACACTGCGGCACCCGTCACCGCACCCACCAGCCCGCCGATCACTGCGCCATTGCGCTGGCGCGCGTTCGGGTCGTTCGGATAGGCATTGGGATCGACACAGGCGGTGAGGAACAGCGTTCCGGTCGCAGCCAGAATAAGGGGGGTCTTCATCATCATGTTTGCTCTCGCCTCAAAAGTTCGCCCGTTCGGGCCTCGCGCTCAGACCCGTGCCACAATACATGAACGTCGTCGAGAGGCTGCGGGTTCCCCAAGGCTTCGGCAGGGTTCCGCGCACTACACTTCCGTGCGAGCGGCCTCCCAGGCCAGCATGGCGCGCTTTCTGGGCAGGCCCCAGTGATAGCCGCCGAGGCCGCCGTCGCGGCGGAGCGCCCGATGACAGGGGATCAGGAATGATATCGGGTTGCGGCCAACGGCCGTTCCCACCGCACGATGCGCCGAGGCGTGGCCGATGGCCCCCGCGATGTCGGAATAGGTGGTGACATGGCCGGTCGGGATCGTGAGCAGGGCCTCCCAGACCTTGATCTGGAACGGGGCTCCGATCAGGTGCAGGTGGGCGGTCTGCCCGCCGAAAGCCGCGTCAACCATGGGCCGGATCGCCACCGGGTCCTCGACAAAGGACGCTTTTGGCCACCGGCTCACGAGGTCTTCCATCGCGGCATCGGCCCCCATTTCGTCGGCAAACCCCATGCCGCAGATGCCCTTCTCGGTCGCCATCACAAGGGTCGGGCCGAAGGGGCTTTCGAACCAGCCCCATCTGATTTCCAGCCCCGCCCCACCCCTGGCATAGTCGCCGGGAGACATTGCCTCCCAGGTCAGGAACAGGTCGTGCAGCCGACCTGTGCCGGACAGGCCCGTCTCCAGCGCCGTGCCAAGCATCGTGTGGCGCTCGGACAAGAGCCGCCGGGCATGGCCCAGGGTCAGATACTGCTGATAGCGCTTCGGGCTGACACCGACCCATTGACTGAAGATGCGCTGGAAATGCGCCGGGCTCATGTTCATCCGCTGCGCCAGATCATCCAGCGTGAGCGCCGGGCCCTCGCTGTCGATGACGGCCAGGGCGCGGGCGATCACCTGGTAGTGGTAGGCGGGGGAAAGATCGGTCATCTGGGTATCCTCGGGGCTGCTCGTCGAGCGTCCGTTCCGATGTAGCCGCCCCTCGTCGCGTCCGCGACCCGTTTCCTGCGGCTTGTCGCTTCGCCGGTTTCGTGCTGCAAAGGCCGGATGACCGCGCAGCTTCCCTATGCCACGCTGAAACAGATCTTCGCCCGGTTCGCCGAGATCGAGCCGCATCCGAAAGGTGAACTGGAGCATGTGAATGCCTTCACCCTGCTGGTCGCGGTGGCGCTGTCGGCGCAGGCCACCGATGCGGGGGTGAACAAGGCGACCCGCAAGCTGTTCCAGATCGCCGACACGCCGGAGAAGATGCTGGCCCTGGGCGAGGAGGGCCTGATCGAGCACATCCGCACCATCGGTCTCTATCGCAACAAGGCGAAGAACGTCATCAAGCTGTCGCGCCTGCTGATCGAGGACTTCGGGGGCGAGGTACCGTCCTCCCGTGCGGCGCTGGTGACGCTGCCGGGGGTGGGGCGCAAGACGGCGAACGTGGTACTGAACATGTGGTTCCACCATCCGGCGCAGGCGGTGGACACCCATATCTTCCGCGTCGGCAACCGCACCGGCATCTGCCCGGGCCGTGACGAGGTGGCGGTGGAGCGCGCGATCGAGGACAACGTGCCGGTCGAATACCAGGGCCATGCGCATCACTGGCTTATCCTGCATGGCCGGTATATCTGCGTCGCGCGCAAACCCAAATGCGGCATCTGCCCGATCCGGGACTGGTGCCTTTACCCGGAGAAGACCGCATGAAGTCCTACCAGGTCGTCGGCATCGGCAATGCCATCGTCGACGTGTTCTCGTCCGCCGACGACAGTTTCCTGGACCTGATGGGCATCCAGAAGGGCATCATGCAGCTGGTCGAACGTGAGCGGGGCGAGTTGCTGTACGGCGCGATGACCAACCGTCAGCAGGCCCCGGGCGGATCGGTGGCGAACACGCTGGCGGGGCTGGGCAATCTGGGCCTGACGACCGCCTTCATCGGCCGGGTGCACGATGATGCGCTTGGGCGGTTTTACGCGCAGACCATGGCGCAGGAGGGCACCGATTTCGTCAACCCGCCGGTGCCGGGGGGCGAGCTGCCGACCTCGCGGTCGATGATCTTCGTCTCGCCGGACGGGGAGCGGTCGATGAACACCTACCTCGGCATTTCCTCCGAGCTTGGCCCCGATGACGTGTCCGACAGCGTCGCCGGCAGCGCCGAGATCCTGTTCCTGGAAGGTTATCTTTACGACAAGTCGAAAGGGATGCAGGCCTTCGAACGCGCGGTCGACCTGTGCCACAAGGCGGGCGGCAAGGCCGGGATCGCGCTTTCCGATCCGTTCTGCGTCGACCGGCACCGGGGCGATTTCCGGCGGCTGGTGAAGTCGCTGGACTATGTGATCGGCAACGAACACGAATGGGCCTCGCTCTACCAGACCGACCTTTCCGCCGCGCTGGAGCAGGCGGCGGCGGATGCGGGGCTGGTGGTCTGCACCCGGTCGGGCCATGACGTGATCGTCGTACGGGGCGAGGAACAGGCCGTGGTCCCCGTCCGCCGCGTCGTGCCGGTGGATGCCACCGGCGCGGGCGACCAGTTCGCCGCGGGGTTCCTTTATGGCCTCGCGACCGGCCAGCCGCTTGCTACCGCGGGCCGCATGGGCTGCGTCGCCGCCGCCGAGGTGATTTCCCATTTCGGCGCGCGCCCCGAGACCGACCTCAAGGCGTTGTTCCGCAAGGAAGGCCTGATCTAGACAGCGATCACGCGCACCGTCCTCGCGACGGTCTCGCGCTCTTGCAAGCCTCTGCGGCAGGGCATGGCCACGGCAGTATCGAACCGGCCCGGAAACCCGGGCTGCCAGGCCCGTCTGCCGCCGGATCAAGCTTTCCCGCAGGCCGAGGGGATTTCGGTTGACAGTCGTGCGGCAGATTTGTCCTGTTGGTCAAGGAAGCGGTGAGACCGACTCCGCGATCACAAAAGAACAGGGAGATGGATTATGCAGCTGAAGCAAGGATTTGCCCGTGCCGCGGCCTTGGCGGTGCTGATGATGGGCACCTCGCCGATGGCGCTGATGGCAGAGACTCCGGCCGACACGCTGGTTGTCGCCGATGCCATCGACGACATCGTGTCGATCGACCCGCACGAGGCCTTCGAGTTCTCGGGCGTGGACCTGAACAACAATACCTATGACACGCTGGTCGAGCTTGACCCCGCCAAGCCGGGAGAGCTGGTGCCGGGTCTCGCCGAAAGCTGGTCGGTGGCCGATGACGGCATGACCTACACGTTCAAGATCAAGTCCGGGATCACCTTCTCGTCCGGAAACCCCCTGACCGCCGAGGATGCTGCGGGCTCGCTGCGCCGCGTCGTCAAGCTGAACAAGACCCCGGCCTTCATCCTGACCCAGTTCGGGCTGACGCCGGAAAACGTCGACCAGATGATCACCTTCGAGGGCGACACCGTCACACTGAAGACCGACAAGGCTTATGCGCCCTCCTTCGTCTACAACTGCCTGACGGCGGGCGTGGCGAATATCGTCGACATGAAGACCGTCATGGCGAACGAGGTCGACGGCGACATGGGCAATGCCTGGCTGAAGGCCAACAGCGCCGGGACCGGGGCCTATGTGCTGAAGTCGTTCAAGCCGAACGAAGGCTATGTGCTGGAAGCCCGTCAGGGCCACTGGCGCGGCGACGCCAAGATCAAGAACGTCTTCATGCAGCATATCCCCGAAGGCGCGACCGAACGCCTGCTGCTGGAAAAGGGCGACATCGACATCGCGCGCGAGCTGACGCCGACCGACCTCGAAGGCCTTTCGGGCAATGCCGACGTGAAGATCCAGTCCGACGTGGGCGGGCAGGTCTATTATCTCGCGCTGAACCAGAAGAAAGCGGAACTGGCGAACCCGAAGGTCCAGGAAGCGATGCGCTGGGCCATAGACTACACGGGCATGCAGGACAGCATCCTCAAGGGCCTCTGGGTCGTGCACCAGAACTTCCTGCCCAAGGGCTTCCTCGGCTCCATCGACGAGAACCCCTACTCGCTCGATATCGAGAAGGCCAAGGCGCTGATGGCCGAATCCGGGCTGACGCTTCCTATCGAGATCGGCTTCACCGTCCGCAACAACCAGGAACGGATGGACATCGCCACCTCGATCCAGAACACCTTCGCCCAGATCGGCATCAACCTGGTTCTCGACGTGGGCGACGGGGCGCAGGGTCTTGCCACCTATCGCGGGCGTCTGCATGACATCACGCTGCAGACCTGGGGGCCTGACTATCCCGACCCGCATACCAACGCCTCGACCTTCGCGCTGAACCCCGACAACAGCGACGAGGCGAATGCCACGGGCTACCTCGCCTGGCGGACCGCCTGGGACCCGGGTGCCGAGCTGAACGCCGAGACCGAGGCCGCCGTGGTCGAGAAGGACAGCGCCAAACGGGCAGAGATGTATGGCGACATTCAGCGCAAGGTGCGTGACAATTCCGCCTTCGTGCTGATGTTCCAGCAGGCCCGGCAGGACGGGATGCGCGCCAATGTCTCGGGCTTCTACGCCGGTGGCGCGACCGACTCTGCCTCCTACTGGACCGTGACCAAGTAGGCGATTGGGCCGTCCCTTCGGGGGCGGCCCTTTACCGCATGTCCGGTCTCCCCTCCCCCGCGCGTAAGAACCGCCTGCTGACCCTGTCGGGCCAGATCGGGCTTGGCCTTCTGACGCTTGCCATCACCCTTCTGGGCCTGCTTCTTGTTACCTTCCTGATCGGCCGCGTCGTGCCCATCGACCCGGTGCTCAGCATCGTCGGCGAACGCGCGACCGAGGCGCAGATACAGGCGGTCCGTGACAAGCTGGGCCTCGACCTGCCGATGTGGCAGCAGTTCCTGATCTATGTCCGCGACGCCGTGCAGGGCGATCTCGGCCGGTCGATCCGCACCGGCCAGGATATCGCCAGCGAAATCGCGCGCTATTTCCCCGCGACGCTGGAGCTTGCGACACTGGGCACGATCTTCGGCACCCTTGTCGGCGTCCCGGCCGGAGTCCTCGCCGCCACGCGCCCCGGCAGCATCGCCGACCAGATCGTCCGCGTCGTCGGCCTGATGGGCTATTCGATGCCGGTCTTCTGGCTGGGGCTGATCGGGCTTCTGGTCTTCTACGGCCAGCTCGACTGGGTTGCCGGTCCCGGTCGGCTGGACCCGACCTACGACATGATGATGGAGTTCACCCTGAAACCCTACACCGGCATGATCCTGATCGATTCTGCGCTGAACGGTGCCTGGGATGTCTTCGCCAACGCTCTCAGCCACATCATCCTGCCTGCGGGCCTTCTGGGCTATGTCTCGATGGCCTACATCAGCCGGATGACCCGCAGCTTCATGATGAACGAGCTTGGGCAGGAATACATCACCACCGCCCGGGTGAAGGGGATGCCGGAAAGCCGGGTGATCTGGGTCCATGCCATGAAGAACGTGCTGGTGCCGCTGATCACCGTCATCGCCCTGTCCTACGCCTACCTGCTGGAGGGGTCAGTCCTGACCGAGACGATCTTCGCCTGGCCCGGCCTTGGCAGCTACATCACCGATGCGCTCTTCGCCGCCGACATGCCTGCCGTGCTGGGTGGCACCGTGGTCGTGGGCGTGGCCTTCGTCACACTGAACATGGCCTCCGACCTCCTCTACCGCCTTGTCGACCCCAGGGCGCGGACATGACGACGCTGCGCGCCTGGCTCTCCGACCCGAACCCCGCATCGCGGCGGCAAGCCAGACTGGGGCAGCTCTGGCTAGCCGCGCTGCGCATCCGCAGGAACCGGCTGGCGATGGCGGGGCTGGTCATCGTGGGGCTGCTGTTGGTTGTCGCGCTGCTCGCCCCCTGGATCGCGCCGCATGATCCCTTCGTGCAGAACCTCGGCAACCGGCTGAAGCCGCCCGGCACTCCCGGCTACCTGCTTGGCACCGACGATTTCGGGCGCGACATCCTGAGCCGGATCATCCACGGCGCGCGGATCACGCTTTACATCATCGCACTCGTCGCCGTGACCGCCCCGGTCCTCGGTCTTCTGGTCGGCACCGTCTCGGGCTATTTCGGCGGCTGGATCGACGCGGTGCTCATGCGCCTGACCGACATCTTCCTCGCCTTCCCCCGGCTGATCCTGGCCCTCGCCCTCGTCGCCGTCCTGGGCCCGGGCATCGAGAACGCCGTCCTCGCCATCGCGCTGACCGCTTGGCCGCCCTATGCCCGGATCGCGCGGGCCGAGACGCTGACAGTGCGCAACTCCGACTACATCGCCGCCATCCGCCTGCAAGGCGCCTCTGCCCCGCGGATCATCGCGGGTCATGTCGTGCCGATGTGCCTGCCGTCGGTCATCATCCGCGTCACGCTGGACATGGCGGGGGTGATCCTGATCGCGGCGGGCCTCGGCTTCCTCGGCCTCGGCGTGCAGCCGCCCCTGCCGGAATGGGGACTGATGATCTCCTCCGGCCGCAAGTTCCTGTTCGAGCAATGGTGGGTCGCCACCATGCCCGGCCTCGCCATCTTCATCGTCTCGCTGGGCTTCAACCTCCTCGGCGACGGGCTCCGCGATGTGCTTGATCCGAGGAGTGCCTCGCGATGAGCCTTCTAGACATCAAGAACCTCCGCGTGACTTTCGACACCGAGACCGGCCCCGTCCAGGCCGTGCGCGGCGTCTCCTTCTCCCTGAACCGCGAACGGCTGGGGATCGTCGGCGAAAGCGGCTCGGGCAAGACGATGACCGGCCGCGCCGTCCTGCGCCTAATCCGCCCGCCGGGCCGCATCGAGGCCGACCGGATGACCTTCGACGGTCAGGACCTGATGGCCGCCTCCGAGCGCGACATGCGCGCCCTGCGCGGCAAGCGCATCGGCATGATCATGCAGGACCCGAAGTTCTCGCTGAATCCCGTCATGACCGTGGGCCGCCAGCTGACCGAGGGCCTGCGCCTGCGCGACGGGCTGGGCCGGGCCGATGCCTCTGCCAAGGCGCTCGCCGCGCTGAAGGCCGTGCAGATCCGCGACCCCGAGCGGGTGATGGGCGCCTATCCGCACGAGCTTTCCGGCGGGATGGGCCAGCGGGTGATGATCGCGATGATGCTGATCCCGGAACCCGACCTCCTGATCGCCGACGAACCGACCTCCGCGCTTGACGTCACCGTGCAGGCCGAGGTGCTCTCGATCCTCGACAACTTGGTCCGCGACCGCAACATGAGCCTGATCTTCATCAGCCACGACCTGCGCCTTGTCGCCCGCTTCTGCGACCGGGTGCTGGTCATGTACAAGGGCCGCATCGTCGAGGAAGTCGCCGCAGGCAAGCTGCTGGAAGCCCAGCATCCCTATACCCGCGGCCTGCTGAACTGCCTGCCTCGCATCGGCGGCCCGCGGGAACCGTTGCCGGGGCTCGATCGAACAGGGGCATGGGCGGAATGAGCCTGATCGAGATCGACAACCTCTCCGTCACCTTCCGCGCCCAGGGCCGCCTCGTCCACGCAGTCGAGGGCGTCAGCCTCAAGGTGGAGGAATGCGAAAGCTACGGCCTCGTCGGCGAAAGCGGATCCGGCAAGTCCACCATCCTGCGCGCGATCTGCGGGCTCGCGCCCGTCACCGGAGGGACGATCCGGATCGCTGGCCAGCCGCTTCCCAGTCCGCGAGGGCCCGGCTTCGCCGCGCAGGTGCAGATGGTCTTCCAGGACCCCTACGCCAGCCTGCATCCCCGACACACCATCGACCGCACCCTCTCGGAACCGCTGGCGATCCACGGGTTGCGCGACAGCGACGCCCGCGTGGTGCAGGCTTTGGTCGACGTGGGCCTGCCCCCCGGCTTCCGCTTCCGCTACCCGCACCAGCTGTCGGGCGGCCAGCGCCAGCGTGTCGCCATCGCCCGCGCCCTGATGCTGCAACCGAAGATCCTGCTGCTGGACGAACCGACCAGCGCGCTGGATGCCTCGGTCCAGGCCGAGGTGCTGAATCTCCTGAACCGCCTGCGGGCCGAACGGGGCCTGACCTTCCTGATGGTCAGCCACGACCTTTCGGTCATCGACCATATGTGCGACCGCATCCTCGTCATGCAGCATGGCAAGGCGGTCGAGGAACTGGCCCGCGCAGACCTCGCCGCCGCCCGCATGACCACGTCCTACGCCCGCAGCCTGTTCGAGGCTTCGGCCGACCGGATGCTCGCCGCCCCCTAGGTTCAGCCCGAGCTGCGCGGCCCCATCCGGTGCAGGATATCTGTCACCAGCCGGTCGAGCGACTTGTCGATGTCGACAGTGATCGCCGCTTCATCGGGGTCGGGCGGCTCCAGCGTGGCGAACTGGCTATCCAAAAGCGACGCGGGCATGAAATGACCCGACCGCGCTGCCATCCGGGCCGAGATCACATTGCGGCTGCCTGCCAGGTGGACAAAGCAGACCGGCCCGCCCACCCCCGCCCTGATCCGGTCGCGATAGGATCGGCGCAGCGCCGAGCAGCCGATGATGAGCGGCGCCCCGCTGGCCAACTCGCCCGCAACGCGGTCCAGCCAGGGCCAGCGGTCGGCATCGGTCAGCGCCTCGCCGACGCGCATCTTAGCGACATTGGCGGGCGGATGCAGGTCGTCGCCGTCGCGGTAGGGAATGCCCAGAGCGCCCGACAGGGCCGCCCCGACCGAGGACTTTCCGCAGCCCGAAACGCCCATGATCACGATGCGCTGCGTCATGCCGGGCGCCGTCCGAAAGACAGGGACCAGCAACTTTCGCCGCTGGCCCCCAGATATGGACCCGTCTGCCGGGTCAATTCGTCATCAGGTAGTAGCTGTTCCGCGACCCGCCCATGTTTTGCACAGTAACGTAGAAATACCCGTCCCAGGCGGGGGTCCAGTCACAGTACAGCTTGTCCGACCAGCTGACATCATAGCAGATCACGTTGCCGTTCTCGTCCGTCACCGCCACGTCCAGGTTCGCGTCGCCGTCGCCCACAATGGCGATCTCGGCATAGGAATTGCCGTAGTAGGGGATTTCCCAGACATCGGTCTGGCCTGCGGGCAGGCGCGACAACCACTCGACCGCCCCGCCGATCCGGCCCCGGCCAGTCTCGGCCATCGCATCGTCGATCAGGCCCAGCAGGGCCTCGTCGTCCGCGGCCAGTTCCTTGGCCTTGGCGAACATCGCATCGGCCGTGACCGGGGCATCCGCGGCACCCTCATCCTCGTTCGCGGCGTTGAAGAAGGTGGCCTTCGACGCAGTACGCGGGCTGCCGTCATTCATCATCGGTGCCGGGGCGGCCGGCGCGCCGGGGGCAGCCTTCTTGCGGAATGTCGTCTGATCCGTCCCCTCCTCGAACGTCACCTTCGCCGGGTCCAGCGCGGCGGCTTCCGCCGAGGTGACCTCGACCGAGGCGGCGAGCTTCGCGGCGGCCAGCACCGTGACGGCATCGCCCTGGGCGACTCCCAGCGCATAAAGCTCCTGCGCCAGCCCCATGGTCGAGGCAGCACCGGGGGCAGCGCCCTCGGCAGCAGCGCCGACGTTCGTGCCGGTCTTGTCCTGGGCAAGGGCAGGAAGGGTCAGCGCGGCGACGGCAGTGGTGGCAAGGATCAGGGAAAGGGATTTGAGCGACATCTGGGCCTCTAACGGTTGGCCAGCCCGGA
This sequence comes from Tabrizicola sp., assembly GCF_016793705.1. Lineage (GTDB taxonomy): Bacteria > Pseudomonadota > Alphaproteobacteria > Rhodobacterales > Rhodobacteraceae > Tabrizicola. Next base: position 26,874 of record NZ_JAEULO010000068.1, on the reverse strand, counting down.
TTGGGCCGGAATGGCAGGATCATTGCAGGCGATCATGCGCTTGAGAAGGTGGTAAAATGTGACAAATGCAGTCATCCGCTTCAGTTTCCGATCAGCATGTAGCCGGTGGCCTCCGCACCTTCGTTTCTGACCCGCACCCGGAAGAACCCGTTTCGAGCAGGCGTAAAGCGACACAGCGCCGGGTCGGTCGTCGCGGGCCGGGCGCAGGCCACCGCACCGCTCTCGTCGGTCACGCTTAGCCCCAGCTTGGAACCGTCATCGCCGATCACCGCGATCTCGGCGGAGACCGATCCAGACAGGGGCAGCCGCCACTCCTCCCCGGCCCCTCCGCCAAGGCCGGACTTCGCGACCGTGGCCACCGGCAGCCTGCCATGCGGCAGCTGCGCATCCAGATCGTAGACGAGGTCCTGCAAATCCGGGTCGTCGACCGCCAGGCCTTGCAGCATCGCCAGCGCAGCCGCGCTTCCCGGGTCGGGCGGGCCGCCGACCTGCGGCGCCTCTCCCTCGTCACCCGCCGCCCGCTCCCAGCCCACCGCCGGGCGCACCGTCACCCCCCGCGCCAGCCGGATCGCCGCGAGAAGCAGCACCGGATCGCCGGTTCCGGTCGCGGTGCGGAACAACCGCTGCGCCAGCACAAGCTGGCTCGCCGCGCCGCCCGGCAAGGCCCGCAGTTCAGGCGAGAGGTTCGGCTCCTGCGCCTGGGCGGGGGTCAGGCCAAGGGCAAGGATGAGGGCAAGGCGGCGGGGCATGGGTGGGCTTTCGGAAAACTCGCGTGACCATCGCAAAGCCCGGTGCCAGCGACAAGCCGGGAAAGCTTCCCGCCCCGCCGGTTTCGCGCTAGCAGGGGGAAAAGAGGTGACACATGCGCGACATTCTGGACCGGCTTCTGGCCTTCGACACCGTCAGCTCCAAGCCGAACATCGCCCTGATGGACTATGTGAAGGGCCTCCTGGAAGGCGTGGGGCTTACCGTGACGCTTGTCCCCGATGCCGCGGGCGGCAAGGCGAACCTCTTCGCTTCGACCGGGCCGGAGGGGGCGGGGGGCGTCATGCTCTCCGGCCATACCGACGTGGTACCGGTGGAGGGCCAGGCCTGGACGAAGCCCCCCTTCGCCCTGACTGAAGAGGACGGGCGCTACTACGGCCGGGGGGCGGCGGACATGAAGGGCTTCGTCGCCTGCGCGGTGGAGGCGATGCTGGATGCCGCCCGCCGCCCCTTGAAGGTCCCGCTCCACCTCGCGCTGTCCTATGACGAGGAGATCGGCTGCATGGGGGTGCGGTCGCTGATCGACCTCCTCGCTGCCGCCCCGGTGAAGCCGCGCTTCTGCATCGTGGGAGAACCGACGGGCATGCAGGTCGCGACCGGGCACAAGGGGAAGGTGGCGCTGCGCGCGACCTGTGTGGGGCGGGAGGGTCATTCCGCGCTGGCTCCGCTGGCCTTGAACGCCCTGCATCTGGGGGCGGATTTCCTGGGAGCGGTGCGGCGGGTGCAGGCCGAGGTGGCGGCGAGCGGGTTGAAGGACGGGGACTATGATGTGCCCTATTCGACCCTGCATGTGGGGAAGATGTCCGGCGGGGTGCAGGTCAACATCGTGCCGAACCATGCGGTGCTGGATTTCGAGATCCGCAGCCTCGCGGGGGAGGACGTGGCGGGGCTGATCCGGCGGCTGGAAGGGGAGGCGGAGGCCATCGTCGCGCCCTTGCGGGGGGAGTTCCCGGAGGCGGCGATCCGGGTGGAGCGGCTCTGGGATTACCCCGGGCTGGGGACGCCCTCGGATGCCGGGGTGGTCCGCTTCGTGAAGGGGCTGACCGGGGCGAACGGGACGATCAAGGTGGCCTTCGGGACGGAGGGCGGGCTGTTCGACGCCCGGCTCGGGGTGCCAACGGTGATCTGCGGGCCGGGGTCGATGGCCCAGGGGCACAAACCGGACGAATTCGTTGCGGTCGAGCAGGTGGAGCGGTGCCGGGGGATGCTGGCGGCGCTGGTCGGGCGGCTGGAGGAGGGGTTCTAGGGCAGGGTGTCCACGGTGGACATTTCTGGAAAAATGCTCAATATCAAAGGCTTGCCCGTGGGCGGAAAGGATTTCTTAACCTGTGACCGCGAAGCCCTGTGACCAGCCGCCGGGGGCGCTTCCCCCCCCGGACCCCCAGAGAGTATTTCGCAAGGAGCAAGCACGATTTTAGACAATTTTAGGGGTCGGGCGCGCTACTGCAGCGCCTTCAGCCGGTCCGCCTGTTCCTTGCCGATCCGGTAGTGGCCGGTCATCGGATAGGCGAAGAGGATGTCTTCCTCCTGCGCGCCGCGACCGATGTTGTGCAGGATCAGGGGTGTGCCGTCGGTAGCCCGGCGGTCGGAAACGATCCCGATATGGTCGAGGTTGCCGGGCAGCTTCCAGGTGACGATGTCGCCGGGGAGATAGGGCGCGGGATCTTCCTGGAGCGGCACCTCGGCACCGACGCGGGCAAAGAGCGTGGCAAGGTTCGGCACCCGGCGGTGGTCGATGTTGCGGTCAGTCTGCGTCAGGCCCCAGAGTGCAGGATAGGCCGCGAAGTCGGCCTTCATGTCGCGGTTCACCGCCAGTTGCAGGTCGATCCCCCAGCCGTCGCGCAGGGCGCGGATCACCACGTCGGTGCAGACACCGCGGTCGCGCGGCACATCGCCGCCGGGAAAGCCCAGCTTCGCATAGGCCGGGTCATAGGTCACCGTCACCCCGACCTGATCCCGCGCGGCGGCGGTCAGGCGCGAGGGTTCGGACCCGGCAAGGACCGGGGAAGCCAGGACCGCAAGGAGGAGGACGAGGCTGCGCATGGGGCGGATCATGCGCCTTTTGCATTCGCCGCGCGAGTGGGGATTTCCCGCGAATCGCGCGGGCTGTCACCAATCCGCCGGGCCTTGTAAGAGTTTCGTGAGCACGATCCCCTGACGTTGCTCTGACCTTGCCACCCATCCATGCATTCCCCGACCGAATGCGTCCTGGACCACCTGCCGGGCGCGATGCCCTGCCCGTGCCGAGCAGGTTGAAACAGCGCGAGCGACCCGCAGGCAGGAGTGCGCTCATCCCAAGGGCGCTTGCAGGGTGCGGCCCGTCCATGTTCTGAAACGCGACACGAGGTCATCCGAACCGCGCGCCAGGAGGCCGAGGTCGGAGCCAACCGCCACCATCGTGAAGCCTGCCGCGAGATACCGATCTGCATCCGCAGGATTGGGGGCGAGTATGCCTGCTGCCTTGCCGGCCGCCTTTGCAGCAGCCAGGACGGAAGCAATCGCCTCTTGCACATGCGGCGCGGACGGATTGCCCATCACACCAAGGTTGGCGGAAAGATCGCCCGGTCCGACGAACAGGACATCGACGCCTTCGACCGCAGCAATCTCGGCAGCATTGGCCACCCCGGTCGCACATTCGATCTGGGCGGCCAGAAGCTGCTGGTTCCGGGCATTCGCGTGGTAGCCCTTGATCCGACCAAAGGCATTCGCCCGATGGCCGACAGAGAAGCCACGGATGCCGCCCGGGGCGTAAGTCATCGCGGAGACGATGCCACGGGCCTGATCGGCGGTTTTCACGTTCGGGATCATCAGGCTGCGGGCCCCGCCGTCCATGAACTGTTTGATGAGGTTAAGGTCATCCGACGGCAGGCGCACGGCTGCCTCGCAGCGGAACGCCGCTGCGGCCTGAAGTTGGGCCACGACGGACCGCAGATCATTCGGGCTATGCTCGCCGTCGATCAGAATCCAGTCGGCGCCCGATCCCGCCACGATCTCGGTCGTCAGAGCGGAACCGAGCGAGCACCAGAGGCCAATGGCGGCCCGACCCCCTGCGACCATCGACTTCAGGACATTCTCTCGTTCTTGCATGATCGTTCCTTTTGACCTATCAGTTGTCATACATCATATGATTATCGCTCGCAAGCGGAGGACAGATGAAGATCGGCTTTATCGGCCTGGGCGTAATGGGATCACCCATGGCCCGGCATCTTGCAAACGCGGGGCATGAGATCGCAACGACGCTCAACCGCTCCCCCCTTCCCGAGGGAATTGCAGCCCGTGTCCTGCCTGCTCCGGCAGAGGTGGCGGAGGCTTCGGAGATCGTCATCCTGATGCTGCCCGACACGCCGGATGTGGAACGGGTCCTTCTGGGGGACAGGGGCGTTCTCGCCGGGCTTCGGCCCGGAAGCCTGGTGATCGACATGAGCACGATCAGCCCGATCGCCACGCGCCGCTTCGCCGATACGGTGGGTCAAAAAGGTGGTTCCTACCTCGATGCGCCGGTGTCCGGCGGACAGGTCGGCGCCGAAAACGCAACGCTGACCATCATGGTCGGCGGTGCGGAGGCCGATTTCGACCGGGCGCTGCCGCTGTTTCAGATCATGGGAAAGAACATCACCCTGGTGGGTGCAACCGGCGCGGGACAGACCTGCAAGCTGGCGAACCAGATCATCGTGGCGTTGACCATCGAGGCCGTTTCGGAAGCCCTCGTCTTTGCGTCGAAAGCGGGTTGCGATCCGGCACGGGTGCGGCAGGCCCTGATGGGAGGATTTGCCGCCAGCCGGGTGCTTGAAGTACATGGGGAGCGCATGATCAAGCGAAGCTTCGCGCCGGGGTTCCGGCTGAAGTTGCATCAGAAGGACCTTACCCTTGCGCTGGACAGCGCGAAGTCGCTGGGGGTCGCACTGCCCAATACCGCGACGGCGCAGGAATTGATGAGCGCCTGTGATCGCGAACAGGATCACTCCAGCCTGGTGAAGGCTCTCGAAGCTCTCGCCTCTCACCGACTGGGGTGACGCCGGGACTGGCGGGTTTCAGGCCTGCCAGTCCTGTTCCAAAAGCCAACGGTGCAGCGCCGCGACATGCCGCGCCCTGAGCCGTGCTTTCGTGGTGATGACATAGAAGCCGGGAACGGTTTCCGGCGGCATCTCTGCCAGCGCGTCGATTCCGATCGGCGCGATCAGCTTTCCGGCGGCGATATCCTCTTCGGCATCCAGCCGCGAGATCAGACCGATGCCCAGCCCCTGATGCGCCGCGCGCCGCATGGTCGCGGCATCATCGAAGGTCAGGCTGCGGTCCAGTTCAGGCATATCGACACCGAGAAAGGCAAGAATGTCGGGCCAGAGGCGCTTGGATCGCGCCGGCTGCAAAAGGTTGAAGCGCAGAAGATCGGACGGCGACGCGATCTTCTCGGCCATATCGGGGCGACAGCAGACGACCTTGGGGTCACGCAGCAAGAGATGCGACAGCGCGTCCTTGCGGTCGCCGTAGCCCCATTGCACGGCGAGGTCGATCTGGTCGCGTTCGAGGTCGACCAGGTCGATCATCGTGGTCAGGCCGATCTCGGCCTCGGGCACGGCGGTCCGGAATTCGGCAAGGCGCGGCATCAGGTAGCGCGTGCCGAAGTAGGGGCTGACGTTGAGGTTGATCCGGGCGCGTTCGCGGGGTGCGGTCACCCGGCGGACGCCTTCCTCGAACTCCTCGAACCCGGCCTGGATGTAGTGGGACAGGGTGATCGCCTTTTCGGTGAAGCGGATCGAGCGACCGTCGCGCTCCATCAGCACGACACCGAGCGCTTCTTCCAGCAGGCGGACCTGCTGGCCGATGGCCTGCGGCGAGACGAGCAATTCGTCAGCCGCCTCGCGCAGGGAGCGGTGCCGCACGACCGCGTGGAACACGCGCAGAGAGTTCAAGGGCGGCAGTTTGACGCGCGGGGCCATTCGGTATCCGTGAACAGGTCGGCGCGCCGACGTTAGCATTCCGGCCCCCGCTGCAAAAGTCAGTGCCCCAGCACCTGCGACAGGAAAAGTCGTGTCCGTTCGCTTCTCGGGGCGGTGAAGAAGGCCTCGGGCGCGGCCTCCTCGACGATCTCGCCCTTGTCCATGAAGATGACCCGGTCGGCGACCTTGCGGGCGAAGCCCATCTCATGCGTGACGCAGACCATGGTCATGCCTTCCTGCGCCAGGGTCACCATGACATCCAGCACCTCGGCGATCATCTCGGGGTCGAGCGCCGAGGTGGGCTCGTCGAAGAGCAGGATTTCGGGCTGCATGCACAAGGCGCGGGCGATGGCCACACGCTGCTGCTGGCCGCCGGACAGCTGGCCGGGATATTTCTGCGCCTGATCGGGGATGCGGACCTTTTCCAGATAGCGCATGGCGATGGCCTCGGCCTCGGCCCGCGCGGTCTTGCGCACCAGCATCGGCGCCAGCGTGCAGTTTTCCAGCACCGTCATGTGCGGGAAAAGGTTGAACTGCTGGAAGACCATGCCGACTTCGCGGCGGATCTCGTCCAGCGAGGCGAGACTGTCGTCCAGCGCGGTGCCGAAGACGCGGATCGCGCCGCTGTCATGTTCCTCAAGCTGGTTGATGCAGCGGATGAGGGTTGACTTGCCCGAGCCCGAAGGGCCGCAGATCACCACCTTCTCGCCTTTCGCGACGCAGAGGTCGATGCCCTTCAGGGCGTGGAAGCTGCCATAGAACTTGTCGAGTCCCGTGATCTCGATGGCGGGGGCGGTCAGGTCCATGGGTCAGTCCTTGGCGTGGCCAGTGTTCATCCGGGCCTCGAGATAGGCACCATAGCGCGACAGGCCGAAGACGAAGGTGAAGTAGATGGCGGCGATGAAGACGTAGACCTCGGCATAGGCGAACTTCCAGTCGCCGGTCTTGAAGGCGGTGTTACCCGCCGCCAGCAGTTCCATGAAGCCGACGACGACGATCAGCGAGGTTTCCATGAAGGCGATGACGAACTGGTTGATCGTGGCCGGAAGCGCCAGCCGGAAGGCCTGCGGCAGGACGATGCGGCCCATGCGCTGCCAGTAGGACAGGCCCAGCGCCTTCGCCGCCTCTTCCTGGCCGGACGGAATGCCCTGGAAGCCGCCACGGATGATCTCGGCCTGATAGGCGGCGAAGAACAGGGCGGCGCCGAAGACAACGCGGTAGAGCTTCTCGCCGATCAGGAAGCCCGGCAGCATGAACGGCAACACGATGGCGCAGGTGAAGAGGATCGAGAGCAGGGGGAGCGAACGGATCGTGTCGATGATCCAGCCGGAGACGCGGGCGATGACCGGATAGTCCGACCGCCTGAGCAGCGCGAGACCGATGGCGAGCGGCATCCCGATCACGCCGGTGGCGACGAAGACGAAGAGCGTCAGCGGCAGCCCGCCCCATTGCTGTTCATTGACTGGCGCCAGCCCCAGCACGCCACCGCGCATAAGCGCGTAGAAGAGCGCCGTCCCCAAGGTCCAGATCAGGGCCAGGCGGCCGAAGCTCCAGAGCCTCGGGATGCAGGACAGAAGGATCACCAGCGCGACGGTGCCGCAGGCGAGGGCTGCGCGCCACTGTTCCTCGAATGGGTAGATGCCGAACAGGATCACCCGCCAACGCACGGCAATCACCGACCAGCAGGCCCCGCCGCCGGCGGCGCAGGTTTCCTGATTGCCCTCGGCGCCAAAGGTGGCGCGGATCAGGCCCCAGTCGACCAGTACCCACAGGATCGCCCCAAGCGCTGCGAGGCTGAAGAGCGTCATCAGCGCGGCACCGGGTGAACCGAAATAGTCCTTGCGCCAGCGCTTGAGTCCGGTTCTGGAGCGCGCCGCACTGGTCATTGCACACCCGTCGTCTGATGGCCCTTCAGCGCGATGGCCCGGTTCAGACGGTTCAGCACCGCGGCCAGCGAGAAGTTGATCAGAAGGAAGCCGCCCATCAGGATGGCGATGAATTCGAAGGTCTGGCCGGAATGGTTGATCGACGAGGCGATCACCATGAAGAAATCCGAGAAGCCGACCGCGATGCCGAGCGTGGTAGCCTTGATCAGCCAGACATACTGGTTGATCAGGATCGGCAGCATGGCGCGGAAGGCGAGCGGCATCCGCACGCGGGAGAAGACCTGCCACGGCGACAGGCCCAGGGCGGCGGCGGCTTCCATCTGGCCGCGACCCACCGCCTTGAAGCCGCCCCGGACGATCTCTCCGACATAGGCGGCGCCATAGGTCATGATCGCGATGGCCAGGGCATAGACCTCGGGCTGGATGCGGAAGCCGCCGTCGACCTTCAGCCCTGCGAGCGCGGGCCAGGAGGTCCAGGCGGTGCCGGGTTCGTGTCCGGCAAGGACCGTTACGGCGGCAAGGGCCAGTCCGGCGCCCAGCGCGGCCAGTGAGAGGCGGCGCTGGCCCTGCGGCTCCATCCGGCGGAACCGGCGGGCGGCAAGAACCCAGACGGCAAGGCAGGCCCCCGAGGCCACGGCCAGTAGGGCAAGCGCGACGGTTCCCGGCCCGATGGCCAGACCCGGCAGATAAATGCCCCGCGCATTGACCAGCGCGCCGCCGATTTCCAGCGACTGGCGGGGCGCAGGCAGCGCATTCGCCATCGCATACCAGAAGAAGAGTTGCAGGATCAGCGGCAGGTTGCGGAACAGCTCGATATAGAGCGTGCCCAGGAGCCGGGCGGCGGGGTTGCGGCCCGACCGCATGAGTCCCACGATCAGGCCAAGGACCGAGGCCCCGGTCAAGCCGACCAGCCCCATGAAGAGCGTGTTCATGAGGCCCATCAGCAGATACCACCAATAGGGATCGCTGGTGGTCGTCGGGAGGAGGGAAAAGTTCATCTCCCATCCTGTCGCCTTCCGCAGGAAGCCGAAGCCCGACGTCAGCCCCTGCGCGGCCAGAGTGTCGCGCGCGGTCAGGGTGGCACCGATCACGACGGCGGCGATCAGCGCCAGGAAGCCGCCCTGGAGGACGATGCCCCGGACGGACTTGCTGCGCCAGAAGGTTGATCCTGCCATCGGTCTGCCCTTGGACGAAGAACGGGGAGCGGGGATTGGGGAGGCCCGCGGCGGCACAACCCGCCACGGGCCCGACCTTGATCAGTCGACCACCAGCGGGAACAGCACGCCGCCGTCCTTCCACAGGGCGGTCATCTCGCGCGGCATCTTGTAGGGGGAGCCCTGTCCAAGGCTGCGCTCGAAGATTTCCGAGTAGTTGCCGACCTGCTTGATCACGTTGTAGGCCCAGTCGTCGCCCAGTCCGAGACCCGCACCCATGCCGGGCGTCGCGCCGAGGAACTTGCCGATTTCGGCCGAGGGCGGCGCGGCCTTGATCTCGTCGACATTGGCCGAGGTGATGCCTTCCTGTTCGGCATAGATCAGCGCGGTCAGCGTCCAGTTGGCGATGTCCACCCAGTTGTCATCGCCCTGACGGGTGATCATCACTTCCGGCTCCAGTGCCAGAACGTCGGGCAGCAGGACATGGCTGTCGGGCGCCTCGGACTGCGAGGCGGCGATAGCCAGGACCGGCCCCCACTGGGCATAGGTGTCGCAGCGGCCCGAGAAATAGGCGGCCTCCACCTCTTCGTTCTTCTCGATGGCGACGATCTCCATCTTGATGCCCTTGGCTTCCAGATAGGACGCGACCTGCCGCTCGGTCGAGGTCGAGGCGGGCACGCAGATCGAACCGCCCTCGGCATCCTTCAGCGAGGCCAGGTTCAGCTCCTTGTGCGCCATGACCTTGGTGGTCCCGAGGTAGTAGGACATCGAGAATTGCAGCCCGAGTTCGGTGTCGCGCGATCGGGTGCCGCCGGAGGCCTTGATCACGATGTCGATGTCGCCCGACTGCAAGGACGGCCAGCGCTGCGCCCAGTCGATCGGGACGATGTTGGCCTTGGCCGGATCGCCGAAGATCGCCGTGGTCATCGCGCGGCACAGCTCGATGTCGAGGCCCTTCCAGTTGCCCTGGTCGTCCACTTCGGCAAAGCCCATGTAGGACCCGATGTCGCCGGGGCAGTTCAGCGTGCCGCGGGCCTGCACCGTCTTCAGCGTGTCGCCGGTATCGGCCTGGACCGCAACGGCCGACAGCGCCAGCATCCCCAGCCCGAAGGCGGTCGTCGTCTTGAAATTCATGGGTGCCACTCCCTGGTTGGCGTGATGGCAGGCAACAGTCGGCCACCCCGATCCGGGCCTGCCGCGCCGGTTCGGGCTTTGCCCCGGTCTGCCGCCGGGGTCAGGAGGTTGGGTCAGGCGTAGATGTAACCACCGGAAACGATGATGTTTTCTCCGGTCATGTAGGTGTTCTTCGGGCTGCCGGCCATGATGACCCATTCGGCGATCTCACGCGGCAGAGCGCCCCGGCCCAAGGGGCTTGCCTTGGCCAGCTCGTCCAGGAAGCCCGACTGCCGGGCCTTCTCGGTGGCCATTCCGGCGGGTGCGACTGAGTTGACCAGGATGCCGTCGGGCGCGACATAGTCGGCGACGGACTTGGTAAGGCTCACGACTGCGGCCTTGGTGGCGGCGTAGTGGATGTTCTTCGGATGCGCCTTGAAGGCATCGACCGAGGTGATGTTGACGATGCGTCCGCGGACATGGGCCACCGGATCCAGCGTCCTCATATGGGCGATGGCCGCGACCATCATGTGATAGGTGCCCTTGATGTTGATCGCGTTCGAGGCATCCCATTCCTCGTCGGTGACGCCCAGCGTCGGCTTGCGCGGATAGATCGCGGCGCAGTTGACCAGGGTGTCGACGCGGCCCAGTTCGGCCACGATCCGGTCGAAGGCGGCCTGGCAGGCAGGCGCGGTGCGGATGTCGCACAGTGTCTGCGCGGTCTTCAGCCCCCCGGCGCGGGCGGGGGCCAGGGCATCGGTCGCATCGGCGATGTCGATGATGCCAACGCCCCTGGCGCCTGCCTCGACGGCCATCTCCGCGATGAGCGCGCCGAAGCCCATCGCGCCGCCGACGATAACGATGTTGAGGTCTTTCATCTTGGTCTCACTTCAGCCGGATGGCGGGAACGGGGCGGGTCGGCAGGATGTCCAGCCGGGTGACTGTCGCGCGCGGCGGAAGCGACAGGACGGCCAGCAACGCGTCGGCCAGGTCCTGCGGTTGCAGGGAGTTTCCATTGGCATACATGTCGCCCCGGGCGGAATCGGGAAGGACGGCGCTGTAAAGGCCGGTTTCGACCCGACCGGGAACCAGTTCGGTCACGCGGATGCCATGGGGCGAGATTTCCGCGCGCAGTGCCGTGGCAAAAGCCGCAATGCCGGCCTTGCTGGCGGCATAGGCGGCGAAATTTGCGCCCGGCGCATGGGCTGCGGTGGAGCCGGTGAAGACGACATGCCCCGCGCCCCGCGCAATCATGCCGGGCACGATCGCCTGCGTCAGATGCAGGACCGAAGCCAGATTGACCGCGAGGGTCTGGTCGATCTCGACAGCGGACATTTCGGCAAAAGGACCGGGTTTCGGCATGATCCCGGCGTTGTTCACCAGGACGTCGATCGGGCGGCCCTGCAACGCGGACAGCGCCCGGAGATCGGCAAGGTCCAGCGCCAGGATCTCGATCCCTTCGGCCGCCAGTTCGGCCAGGGCTTTCGCATTCCGCCCGAGCGCCAAGACCCGATAGCCCGCCGCGTGCAGCGTCCGGGCCATTGCGCGGCCGATGCCGCTGGTCGCTCCGGTGACGAGAACTTCGGTCATGGTCTCTCCTTCGTGGCGAGGATGTCTTGGCGGGGGGATTCAAAAAAGGAAGAAATGTCGGGCAAGCGAAAGCTTGGCTTTCGTAACGCACGGATCCGATCCGGATCGGACCGGAGGCCTGGCGGGCGCTAATCGCTCAGCGGGCAAGAGATCAGACAGGTTCGGACGCGGCTCGATGCGGGTGGCGTTTCGTTCCGTCCAACTGGCCTGCAGCACGCGCCAATGCCCGCAACCGTTCAAGGCTGTTTGACAGATGTGCGCGCATCGCGGCTCGGGCGGCGGCCTCGTCCCGGGCTTCGATCGCCACGACGATGGCTTCATGCTCGCCATGGATACGGTCGAAGTAGTCGTCCTTCACCCCGGCGGCCAGAAGATACCCCAAAGCCAGGCGCGGCGCGATCTGTCCGCGCAGATAGCCAAGGAAACCAAAGATTTGCTCGTTGCCACAGGCCTTGGCGATGGAGAGGTGGAAGTCGTAGTCATAGTGGACGCGGGTGGCGTCCGGGTCGGGGCGGGCGGAGTCCGTCCGCTCCATCTCGACCCGGATCGCCGCGGCTTCCGCGTCGCTGCGGCGCAAGGCGCAAAGCCCGGCGGATTCGACTTCGACGCCCAACCGCAATTCCAGAAGCGCGATGGTCTGGGGCAAGGCCTCGAGGTCGGAAGTCGGAATGGAGAAGCTTGCCAGAGGCGCTTCCGAGACGAAGACCCCCTTGCCCTGCCGCGGGATCACCAGTCCTTCGGAACGCAGCCGCGCGATTGCCTCGCGCACGACGGTGCGGCTAACCGAATAAACCGCACACAACTCGGATTCAGTCGGCAGCTGCGCCCCCGGCGCCAGTTCTCCGGCCCTGATGCTGCCCAGAAGGCTTTCAGAAACCACGGTCGAGAGAGAGGGGCGCTTCATCGCAGGGCTTCCATTGCTTCCTGCGGGTGTATCAGACGGCCGCCGTCACAATCAACTCCACCAGCATCCCCGGCTTGGCCATCCGCCCCTCACCGCTGGAGCGGGCGGGGGCATGGTCCATCGGCATCCAGGCATCCCAGACCCGGTTGACCGCGTCGAAGTCGCGGATGTCGTCGAGCCACATCTGCACATGCAGAATCCTTCTCTTGTCGGTCCCGGCCTTGGCGAGCAGGCCATCGATCTTTGCCAGAACCTCGGCCATCTGCGCCTCGGCGGAGGTGCCGGGAGTGCCGACCTGTCCGGTCAGATAGATAGTGCCGTTGTGGATCACGCCGTGATGGATGCGGGTGTCGAAGGCGAAGCGCTTAATCATGCCAGTTCCTTGATCGGGTTGCCGCGCAGATATTGCGCGTAAGGGGCCTGGACCAGCCAACCGGCGTCGACGGGTAGGGTGACGCCGGTGATCGCGCCCGCGCGCGGCGAGCAGAGGAACAGTGCTGCCTCGGCCACGTCGTCGGGCTGGACGAAGCGGCGCAGCGCGGTGGTCGCAACGATGGCCTCGGGGTTGCGTTCCCCGGCGGCGATCCGGGCCTTGAGGCCATCGGACAGCGTGTAGCCGGGGGCGAGCGCATTGACCCGGATGCCGCGCGGGCCAAGTTCGCAGGCGAGGATTTCGGTCAAGGCCTTCACGGCCTGCTTGCCGGGAGTATAGGCCGGGAGCGACAGCGGCGCGAAAGAGGCCAGCGAACCGATGTTCAGGATAGCGCCACCCTCGCCCATCCGGCGGCCAAAGACCTGCGCGCCGATCAGCGTGCCGCGATAGTTGATGCGCCAGAGCCGTTCGTCCTCGTCCAGCGGTTGATCGAGCACGCGCTTGCCGCTTTGCAGGATGCCTGCGCAGTTCACCAGGATGCCGGGGGCCTCGGGCAGGGCGGCGGACAGGGCCTTGACGCTGGCTTCCTCGGAGACATCGACCGGCAGGAAGGTGGCCTCGGGCGCACCGGCGGCGCGGCAGGCGTCGGCGGTCGCCCGGCCCCGCGCCGCATCGCGGCCGGTGACGACCACGCGCATCCCTTCGGTGGCAAAGCGCAAGGCGATGGCGCGGCCGATGCCGGAGGTGCCGCCGATGATCAGGGCCAGCGTGTCAGCCACGGTGTTTCCTTTCGAAGTCGAAGAAGTCGGACCAGGCCTGCATCTGGGCATCCATCATCGGGCGACCGCCATGGGCATGGGCGCCGCGCGCCCGGGCCTCGGCCATCAGTCGGGTCTCGGCGGGCTCCATGATGATGTCGTAGATCACCATGCCTGGGCCGATGGCTTCGACCGGCATGGGAAGCGGGTCGTCGGGCTTCATGCCCATGGGCGTGGCGTTCACTGCGATGTCCATGCCGGCGGGATCGGCCGAGCCGACCTTCGCCCGGCAGCCCGGAAAGTTCGCCTGCACAGCCGCCACGAGCGCCGCGACGCGCGGGCCGTCGGTGTCGGCGATGGTCAGCTCCGCTATCCCCTCTTCGGCAAGGCAATGCGCGATGGAGGACCCTCCCCCGCCGCCGCCCACCAGAAGCGCCCTTTTACCCGCCATGACATGACCCGCTGCCTTCATCGCCATGATGAAGCCGTAGCCGTCGAAGTTGTCCGCCTCCCAACCACCCTCGGGCAGGCGGCGCAGCACGTTGGCGGCACCGACGCGCGCAGCGCGCGGATGGGCCTTCGCCACCTTATCCATCACACGGCTCTTGTAGGGGATCGAGACGATAACCCCGCGCAGGTTCTGCATCGCGTCCAGACCTTCCCAGAGGGCGTCGAACCGCTCTGGCGCGCAGGTGACGGGGACCATAAGGCTGTCGAGCCCCCGATCCTCGAACATCTGGTTTACCGCCCCCGGGCTTTTGGCATGGCCAACCGGATGGGCCAGCATTGCGAACACATCCGCCTTCCCCGTTCCCCGCATCTGCATCCTCTTTGGTATCTTGCACGGGGGCATCTTATCAGTCATCATACAACTGACAACTGAAATCGAGAGCCGTCATGCCGATCCCTCCCTATTTCGCGCCGAAGAGACGCTCGTATGACGTGGTCATCGTCGGCGGGGCGGCGGTGGGGTCCTCGACGGCCTACTGGCTGGGGCCGTCGGGACTGTCGGTCCTGGTGGTGGAGCGTGATTCGAGTTACGAATTCTCGTCGACCGCGCTGTCGACCAGCGCGATCCGGCAGCAATATTCCAACCCGATCAACGTGAAGATCAGCCAGTTCGGGGTGGAGGTCATCCGCAGCTTCGCCGAACGGATGGCGCCCTACTTCCCGGGCGAGGCTGCGCCCGACCTGGGCTTCAAGGAACATGGCTATCTCTACTGCTGTTCGCCCGAAGGGGTGGAGGCCGCGAAAGCCCGGGTCGAGATGCAGCGCAACCTGGGGGCCGAGACGGTGTTCCTGGAGCCGGGCGCCTTGAAAGAGCGGTTTCCCTGGCTGAACGTGGACGATCTTGGTGGAGGGTCCTGGGGGGCCGGGGCGGAAGGCTGGTTCGATTCGATGGGCCTTCTGACCGGCTTCCGCCGGGCGGCGCGGGCGATGGGGGTGGACTACATCGACAACCGCGTGACCGGACTGACGCTGGCGGGCGGCAGGGTCGCGGGCGTGCGGCTGGAGACGGGGGAAGAGATCGCCTGCGGGGTGCTGGTCAATGCGGCGGGGCCGCGCGCGCAGCAGGTGGCGGCGATGGCGGGCCTGTCGATCCCGGTGGCGCCGTTCAAACGCTACAGCTTCGTCTTCGCCAGCGCCAACCCGATCCCCGGCCGGATGCCGAATGTCATCGACCTGTCGGGCACCTTCGTCCGTCCGGAAGGCCCGCTGTTCCTGAGTGGCAACACGCCCGGCGACGATGGTCCGGCGGATTACGAGGATTTCGGCCCCCGCGACCAGGAGTTCGACGATGTGATCTGGCCCGCGCTCTACCACCGCATCCCGGATTTCGACGCGCTGAAGGTGGTGAACCGTTGGACCGGGCACTACGAGATGAACATGCTCGACCACAACGGCATCGTCGGCTTCCACCCGGAGGTCACCAACTTCATGTTCGCCAACGGGTTTTCCGGCCATGGCTTGCAGCAGTCCCCCGCCACGGGCCGCGCGGTGGCCGAGCTGATCGTGCATGGCGCGTTCCAGACGCTGGACCTGTCGCCCTTCGCCTATGAACGCATCCCAGCCGGGAAACCCTTCCTTGAGGAAGCGGTGATCTAGATCACTGCCTTTTCCAGGAAGGGACGGCCCGCGAGGACCCGCTCGTAGCCGACCTCGGACAGGTCGAGCGTGCGGTAGCGGCCGTAGGTGATCAGCTCGGCAACGCCGCGCCCGGCGGCGGGACCCTGCTGCAAGCCATGGCCGGAGAAACCGTTCGCGTAGACGAAGTTCGGCACCTCGGGGTGACGGCCGACAATCAGGTTGTGGTCGAAGGCGTTGAAGTCGTAGTGGCCCGCCCACTGGTTCACCACCTTGATCGCCTCGAAGGCGGGGGAGCGCATGGCGAGGGCGGGCCAGACCAGGTTCTCGAATTCCTCCCAGCGCGGCTCGAAATCATCAAAGTCCACCGCGGGGTCCTCCTCGGGCGCGGCGCCCGACAGGAAGAAGCGTCCTTCGGGGCGGCAGAAGACGCCCGTGGGGTCGATCATCAGCGGCAGGCGGCCCCGGTTGACCGCGGCGCTGCCCTCGGGCGTCGCGGCGCAGTCAAAGACGAAGAGCGTGCGCTTGCGGGGTTCCACCGGCACATCGAGCCCCGCCATCCGTGCGGTCAGCCCGGCGCGGGGGCCGGAGGCGTTGACCACCGTGCCCGCCGCGATCACCGCCCCGGATTTGAGCATGACCGAGGTGACGCGCGCGCCCGCGCGGGTGATGGCCACGACTTCGTCGGTGACGTAATCCGCGCCAAGTTCGCGGGCCTTGGCCTTGAAGCCGTTCATCAGCCCGGTGTTGGAGAACCAACCCTCGCCGGAGCGGCCATAGCTGGCGAGGCGGATGTCATCCACGTTCAGGTGCGGGAAGGCGCGGGCCAGTTCTTCCTGCCCCCAGAGCACCACATCCGCCCCGCAGGCGCGCTGGACCGCATGGTTCTCGCGCAGGGTCTGTTCCTGCGCCTCGGTTCCGGCAAGGAACAGATAGCCACCCTGGTGGAAGTTGAGGTCCGGCGGCGCCTCGTCCGCGACCTGCATGGTCCGGGCGAAGTCCCTGATGAAGGCGCTGCCGAACTGGCTGATCTTCACGTTGATCGGGTTCGAGAACTGCACCCGGATCGAGGAGGAGGACAGCGAGGTCGAGGCGAAGCGATAGGTCGGATCGCGTTCGACGACCAGCACGGATCCGGTGAAATCCGGATTGGCCGTCAGGAAATAGGCCACAGACGAGCCGATGACGGCCCCGCCGACGATCACCACGTCATAGGACGGTTTCATTTCGCGGGCTCGTCATCCGGGTGCCCAATTTCGACGAAGAAGCCGCCCAGGTGCAGGACCGCCGGAGCCTTCGGGTCGGGGGTCGGGAACTTCGCCTCGACCGCGGCGCGGAACGCTTCGGTATTGTCCTGCGGCACGTAGCCCAGATGTCCGGCCAGCCGGTTGTCGACCGGCTTCATGGCATTGTCCGATATGCCGAAGGACACGGTGAACCCCACGCGCGGCGCGGTCAGGGCGGCCACGGTCAGCCGGTTGCAGTCTTCAAACGACAGCCAGGACCACAGATGCCGCCGGTCTGCCGGTTCGGGAAAGGAGGAGAAGATGCGCAGGGCCACCGTCTCGATCCCGAACTTGTCCCAGTAAAGCCGCCCCAGATCCTCGACGAAGCATTTCGACAGGCCATAGAGGCCGTCGGGGCGGTGGGGGGCGTTGGTGTCGATGTGGTCTTCCAGCTTGTGATAGCCGATCGCGTGGACCGAGCTGGCGTAGACGACGCGCTTGACCCCGTGTTTCCGCGCACCTTCGTAGATGTGGTAGCTGCCACGGATATTGCTGTCGAGAATGTCCTGCCAGGGCCGCTCCAACGGTACGCCGCCGTAGTGGACGATGGCATCGACGCCCTCGCAGGCGGCAAGGACGGCCTCCATGTCGGCCAGATCGAAGGCCACCGACTCCTCGTTCGGGGCGAGGTCGGCGATACCGTTACGGCTTGCAAGGCGCAGGCGGCGGCAGAGCGGGGCCAGCGCCCGGCGAAGTTCGGTGCCAAGCCGTCCGGCAGCGCCGGTCAGGAGGATCGTGTCGTAGCGCGGGCTCATGTCGGGTCCTTCAGATTGGCGACGGCTTTGGCGATGCGGGACAGGGCCTCGGTCAGGACTTCGTCTGCAGTCGCGGTCGAGATGCGGAAGAACGGCGAGACGCCATAGGCCGCGCCGGGGACCGATCCGACATGGGCGTGGTTCAGCAGGTAGTCCGAGACATCGGCGTCATTCGCCAGCGTCCTGCCATCGGGCGTCACCTTGCCGATCAGACCGGCGCAGCCGATGTAGGCGTAGAAAGCCCCTTCCGGCGGAGGCAGGCTGAGACCCGGAATCTTCGCCACCCCCGCGACCACCAGATCGCGCCGCCGTTCGAAAGCCTCGCGGAAACGGGAAATGCAGTCCTGCGGGCCGGTCAGCGCGGCCAGTGCCGCCGCCTGCATCGGCGCCGCGACCGAGGTGACGGACTGGCTTTGCACCGTGGACATTGCTTTCAGGAGCGCCGCAGGCCCCGCCGCATAACCCACGCGCCAGCCGGTCATCGCATAGGCCTTGGCGACACCGTTCACGATCAGCGTGCGATCGCGCAACTCGGGGCAGGCAGCGCCGAAGCTGACGAAGTCGCGCCCGTCGAACAGGATATGCTCGTAGATTTCATCCGACAGGATCAGCACCTGCGGATGCCGGGCCAGCACAGCCCCCAGCGCCTGCAACTGTGCTTTGGAATAGACTGCGCCAGAGGGATTGCCCGGCGTGTTCAGGAACAGCCATTTCGTGCGCGGGGTGATCGCGGCCCCCAGCACCTCTGGTGTCAGCCGGAACCCGGTGTCGGCCCCGCAGACCGGGCTGACCGGCACCCCGCCGAAGAGTTTCACCATCTCGGGATAGGAGACGAAATAGGGGGCGGGAAGGATCGACTCGTCGCCCTCGTTCACCGTGGCCATCAGGGCGTTGAAGATGATCTGCTTGGCGCCGTTGGCCACCACGATCTCGTCCGCCGTATAGTCCAGCCCGTTCTCGCGGCGGAACTTCTCGGCCACTGCGGCGCGCAGGGCCGGGGTTCCGGCGGCAGCGGTATAGAGCGTCTCGCCCGCCAGCGCCGCCTTGTGCGCGGCCTCGGCGATATGTGGTGGCGTCGGGAAATCAGGTTCGCCGAGGCCAAGGTCGATCACGTCGAAGCCCTTGGCGCGCAAGGCCTTGGCCGCCATCGAGGCCGCCATGGATGCCGAGGGTTTCACCGCGGCAAGTCGGGATGCAAGATAGCTCATTTCGTCACATAGCCTTTCGAGAGATCGTCGGCCCGTGCCTCCGGGCTGCGGTTTTCGGGATCGCCATAGCCACCGCCGCCCGGCAGGTGCAACACCAGCCGCCGGCCTTCGGGAAGGTGCTGCCAGCCCTTCGGACGCAGCTTCGTGCCATCGTCCAGCATGGCGACGCCATTCGCCCCGGCCTGCCCGCCGTCGCGTCCGCGCGGGGCCGGGCCGATCCGGTCGAACATCGCCGAGAAGTCCATCATGTGGCCCTTCGCCGGTTCGATCTCGATGATCTGGCCCAGCCCACCGCGATACTGGCCATCGCCGCCAGAGTCGGGCCGCAGTTCCTTGCGCCAGATCACCACCGGGCCGGTGTGCTCGGTCGCCTCGATCGGCATGGTCATCACGCCCGAGGGGAAGGCGGTCGCGGACAGTCCGTCCGCCTCGGGCCGCGCGCCCATCCCGCCCGAGTTGAACATCAGGATCTCGGCCCGCTGCCCGCCGGGCGTGGTGGGCTTCACCGACATGTGGATGTTCCAGAGCGCCCCCGCACCCTCTGCCAGGATCTTTCCCGGCAGCGCCTGCGCCAATGCCCCAAGCACCAGGTCGGGGACCATGTGGCCGAAGACATGGCGCAGTGACACCGGGGCCGGGAACGGGGCGTTCAGGATGTTCTCTGGCGACGAGACGGTGAAGGGCTCAAGGGAGGCCCAGTTGTTCGGGATATCCGGCGCCACGACACATTTCATCGCATAGCAGGCATAGGCCTTGGTGTAGATGATCGGTACGTTGATGCCCCAGCGGCTGATGCCGTCGGTGCCGGTCAGGTCCACGTTGACCGTGCCGTCGCGGGTCTCGACCGTCGCTTGCAGCTTCACCGGCTGATCATAGCCGTCGGTGATCATGGTATTGACCCAGGCTCCGCGCGGCAGGGCGGCGATCCGCTCCAGCGTGGCGGCACGGGTGCGCGAGAAGATGAAGTCGCCCAACTGATTGAGGTTCGGCAGGCCGATCTCCTCCATCATCGCGATCAGGCGCTGGTGCCCCACGTCATTGCAGGCGGCCAGCGAGTAGAAGTCGCCGACCACCTGGTTCGCCTCGCGCACGTTGGCGCGCAGGATGCGGATCAGGTCGGCATTCACCACGCCCCGCTCGGCGAACTTCATGATCGGAATCTGGATGCCTTCCTCGTAGACCGACTTGCCGTCGGCCCCGAAGCCCCTGCCCCCCACATCGACGACATGCGCGGTGCAGGCGAAGAAGCCGACGAGCCGGTCGCCCTTGAAGCTGGGCGAGACCATGGTGATGTCGTGCAGGTGGCCGGTGCCCTTCCAGGGATCGTTCGTCACATAGGTGTCGCCGGGGAACATATTCTGCCGCCCGATCTCGGCGATGAAGTGCAGGACCGCCTCGGCCATGGTGTTGACGTGTCCCGGGGTGCCGGTCACGGCCTGCGCCAGCATCCGGCCCTGCGGATCGAAAACGCCTGCCGATAGATCGCCCGCCTCGCGGACGGAGGTCGAGAAGGCGGTGCGCAAGAGCGTCATCGCCTGTTCCTCGACGACCGAGATCAGGCGGTTCCACATCACCTGCATCCGGATTTCCTGGGTCTGGTCGGTCATCTCACGCTCCTTTCCGCAGGATCAGCAGCGAGCCGTCCGGTTGTTTGACCACGTCGAAGGGCGAAGTGACGACAGTGGAGGTTTCCCGCTCCACGACGATCGCCGGTCCGGCAACGCGGTCGCCCGCTGCAAGACTGTCGCGCGTGACGATGGCGGTCGGCAAATCGGCCCCAGTGGCGGGGTCGAAGACGTCACGCAGTTGCGCGGCGGGAGCCGAGCGGGTGCCGGTCGTCAGCGTGACCGGGGTCGGCGCGGAGCGTTCGTCGGCGGCCTTGACCGAAAGAGTGACGATCTCGATCTCCAGCCCCGCGCCCTGGCCGTCCAGACCGTCGATGGCGCGGCCGAAGAAGCGGGCATAGGCGGTGCGGAACCTGTCGCGGATCAATCCGGCATCCGCCGCCGTCAGCGGCCGGTCGGGCAGCGGCACCGGGATCTCCCAGCCCTGGCCGCGATAGCGCATGAAGGCGACCGTCTCGCACAGGATGGTGCCGGAAGTGCCCTGCGCCACGAACCGCCTGGCGGTTTCCTTCAGCCCGTCGACCAGCCCGTTGAACGCCGCCGGATCGAAGGCCGACAGCCCGATGATCCGCGATGCCAGCGCCTCGTAGCCGAACGGCGCCTTCAGGAAGCCGATGGCCGAACCAACGCCTGCGCCGGGGGGCACCAGGCACTGGTCGATCCCGAGCTTCTCGCACAGCCGCGCCGCGTGCAGCGGGGCCGCGCCGCCAAAGGCCACCATGATGTTGTCCGAGATGTTCTTGCCGTTCTCGACCGCGTGGACGCGGGCGGCGTTGGCCATGTTCTCGTCCACCACCTCGCAGATGCCGAAGGCGGCAGACTGCGGCGAAAGGCCCAGACGGTCGCCGACATGGGCGGCGATGGCTGAAGCCGCGTTGGCGGTGGAGAGCTTGATCGCTCCGCCCGCGAAATTGTCGGGGTCGAGCTTCGACAGGATCAGGTCGGCGTCGGTGATCGCGGGCCGCGTGCCGCCGCGCTGGTAGCAGGCCGGTCCCGGTTCCGACGCCGCCGATTCCGGCCCGGTCTGGATGCGCCCCATCGGATCGACCCAGGCGAGGGAGCCGCCCCCCGCGCCGATCTCGATCATCTCGATCACCGGGATGGAAATCGGCATCCCCGACCCCTTGGCAAATCGCGTCGTGCGCGCGACCTCGAAGCTGCGGGCGGTCTTCGGCGCGTAATCCTCGATCAGGCAGATCTTCGCCGTGGTGCCACCCATGTCGTAGCTCACGACCTTGTCCAGCCCGAAACGACGGGCGACGTCGGCGGCAAAGATCGCCCCGCCCGCCGGGCCGGATTCCACCAGCCGGACCGGGAACTCGGCAGCGGTGTCTACGCTGACCAGGCCACCGCCGGAGTGGATCATGAAGACCGGGCATCGTGCGCCCCGCTCTTTCAGCCGCTCCTGAAGCCGATCCAGATATGACGCCATCTGCGGCCGGACATAGGCATTGGCACAGACCGTGTTGAAGCGCTCATACTCCCGCATCTGCGGCGAGACCTCGGACGAGATCGAGATCGGTAGCCCGCAGGTGGCCAGGAAATCGCGCGCGCGCCGTTCGTGGTCGGGGTTCAGATAGGAATGGATGAAGCCGATGGCCACAGCCCCGTAGCCGCCTTGCGAAACGACCGAGACCAGCGCCCGCAGCGCGGCTTCGTCAAGCGGGGCCAGTTCGGCGCCCGAGGCCCCGATCCGGCCGCCGATCGGGAAGCGGTCCTCGCGCGGAACCAGCGGCGCCGGGAGACGCAGGTTCAGGTCGTATTGGTCGAACCGGCTTTCGGTCCGCATCTCGATCACGTCACGGAACCCCTCGGTGGTGAGGAAAGCCACCTTCGCGCCACGCCGTTCGATCAGCGCGTTCGTGGCCAGCGTCGTGCCGTGGATGACGATCTGAAGCTCGCCATAGCCAAGCCCTGCCTCGGCCAGGACGGCATCCATCCCGTCAAGAATCGCCTGTTCGGGGGCCGAATAGTTGGTCAGGACCTTGGTCGAGAAGATCCGGTCGCCGACTTCCAGCGCAATGTCGGTGAAGGTGCCGCCGATATCGGCCCCCAGGCGGATGGAAAGGGTCATTTGGCGTCTTTCCTGAAAAGGGCTGCGGCACGCATCTGCGAAAGGGTCTGCCGTGGCGTCAGCGCCTCGGGCGAGATGGTCAACTCAAGAACCGCGCCCGTGGTCGAGGCCAAAGCGCGCGCCATCGCCGCCGGGAAGGCATCGGTGGTCTCCACCCGCTCGGCATGGAAACCGTAGGCGCGGGCCAGGGCAACGAAGTCCGGGTTGATCATGTCGGTGCCCGATACGCGGCCGGGAAACTCGCGTTCCTGATGGGCGCGGATCGTGCCGTAGATGCCATTGTTCAAGAGCAGGATGATGGGCTGCGCGCCATATTGGGCGGCGGTCGCCAGTTCCTGACAGTTCATCTGGAAATCGCCGTCGCCCGCAAAGCAGACCACGGTCCGCGCGGGATCGGCGATCCTGGCGGCCACGGCAGCGGGCAGGCCATAGCCCATCGCCCCGGACTGCGGCGCCAGGAGCCGGGCCTTGGGGCCAAACTTGAAGAACTTGTTCGGCCAGACGGTGAAGTTGCCCGCCCCGTTGGTCAGGATCACGTCCTCGGGCAGGAGATCGCGCAGATGGGCCGTCACCACGCCCATGTCCACCGGCGAGGGCAGCGGGCCCAGATCGAACCCCGCCTCCCATTCTGTCCGCGCCTTTGCCCGCCACGCGCTCCACTTGCCGGTCACCGGACGCAGCGCCGCCGCAAAGGCGTTCGGCCCGGCATGGATGCCCAGAGTCGGTTGATAGACCTTGCCGATCTCGCGGTCCGACCCATGCACATGGATCAACTTTTGCGAGGGAACCGGGACCGACAGGAGCGTGTAGCCGTCCGTTGTCATCTCGCCGAAGCGAACATTGACCGCAAGGATCACGTCCGCTTCGCGGATCAGCCGCTTCACATTGGCGGTCATGCCCACCCCCGCCTCTCCGGCATAGACGGGGGAGTGGTTGTCCACCTGGTCCTGATAGCGGAAGGCCGCGACCACCGGAATGTCTGAGGCCTCGGCAAAGCGTTGCAAGGCGATCCGGCCTGCTGCGGTCCAGTTGCAGCCGCCCATCAGGATCAGCGGGCGCCGAGCTCCAGCCAGTACCCCCAGCGCGTCCTCCAGCGCCTCGGGCTTGGCCGCCGCCTCGGCGATCCGTGCCGGTCCGGTCAGGGGCGCGGCATCGGTCGGGCTGGTCAGCATGTCCTCGGGAAGAGCGATGACGACCGGACCGGGGCGGCCCGTCGTGGCCGTCACCCAGGCCCGGGCGAGGATCTCGGGAATGCGGTCCACCTGATCGATCTCGGCCGCCCATTTCGCCATCGTGCCGAACACGGCGCGGTAGTCGATTTCCTGGAAGGCCTCGCGCCCCTTCATGTCGGTGCCGACCTGACCGACGAAGACGATCATCGGCGCCGAATCCTGCATCGCGGTGTGAATGCCGATCGAGGCATTGGTGACGCCTGGCCCCCGTGTGACAAAGCAAAGCCCCGGTTCGCCCGTCAGCTTGCCCCAGGCCGCGGCCATGAAGGCCGCCCCACCCTCGTTCCGGCAGTTCACGAAGTCGAGCCGACCTTGCGTGTCATGCAGGGCGTCCAGCACCGCAAGATAGCTTTCCCCCGGCACGCCGAACCCTTTGCGGGCCCCGAGCGCCAGCAGGCTTTTCACCAGAAGCTGTCCGCCGTTTCGTGTCATCTTGGTCTTCTTTCCTTCCAGCGCTGCCGCGAGCGCCTTGCAGAGTATGGCCGACAACCCGAAGCCGCTGAAACAAAGATCGTCGATCTTCAGGAAAGTTTTTCTTTCGCATCGCGCAGGATCACGCCCGGATTGAACAGGGCTTCCGGGTCCAGCGCTGCCTTGATCCCGGCCATCAACCGCCGCTCTACGGGGCTGCGAAGCCGGTCGGCCAGCGCCACCTTGGATCGTCCCAGCCCGTGTTCAGCCGCGAAGGAGCCGCCCATGTCCTGCGCCAGCGCGCAAAGGTGCAGGCTGAGCTGGCCGATGTCGCCCGCAAAGCCCGCGCCCTCCGGCGGCGAGATGTTGTAGTGGATGTTCCCGTCGCCCAGATGGCCGAACGGGTTGATCCGGATGCCCGCCTGATGCGCCGCACAGAGCGCCGCGCCTTGGGCCAGGAAGTCCGGGATGCGCGCCACCGGCACCGAGATGTCGTGCTTGATCTGCACACCTTCCAGACGCTGCCCCTCGGGCTGCTCTTCGCGCAGGCGCCAGAAGGCCGCCCGCTGCGCCAGCGAGGCGGCAATCGCCCCGTCCAGCACCAGCCCCTGCGCCATCCCGGTCTCCAGCGCCTCGGCAAAGATGTCGTCCAGCGCGACCTGCGCCGAGGTCGTGGAAAGCGCGACGAGCAGATAGAAGGGCGCGCGGCTGTCCAGCGGCCAGTCCAGCGCCAGGTGCTTCAACACCCAGTCCAGGCCCTGATCGGAAAGGAACTCGGCGGCGGCAAGGAACTCGCCCGCCGTCGCGCGCAGATGGCGACCGAAGGCGACCAGCGCCTCGGCGTCAGGCAGCGCCAGCAGCGCCGTCGCTTCGTCGCGCGGCGCCGGGGCAAGCCGCAGGACGGCGCGGGTGATGACGCCCAGCGTCCCCTCTGACCCGGCGAAGAGCCGCCGCAGCGCATAGCCCGCATTGTCCTTCTGCACCGCGCGCCTGCCGTCCCAGATCGTACCGTCAGGCAGCACCACCTGAAGCCCCAGCACCAGATCGGCCATCGTGCCGTGGCGGAAGGCTTGCGAGCCCCCGGCGTTGGTGGCGATCAGCCCACCGATCCGCGCCGAGCCTTCGGCCCCCAGATGCAACGGAAACACCAGCCCTGACCCTTCGAGCCGTGCGTGCAGGTCGGCCAGCACCAGCCCGGCCTCGACCTCGACCGCGCCGCCGTCCAGATCGACCGCCCCAATCGCCGCCATCCGGTTCAGCGACAGGATCAGCGCCCGGCCCTCTGTCACCGCCGCCCCGCAAAGCCCGGTGTTCCCGCCCTGAGGCACCACTGCCAGGCCATGTGCTCGTGCCAGCGCGATGACTCGCGCGACCTCGGCGGTCGAGACCGGGCGCGCCACCCCGATAGGGGCTGTGCCATAGCGGTTCAGCCAATCCCGCTGATACGGCAGCGCATCCGTCCCCGTCAGCCAGCCCTTCGGGCCCAGAAAGGCGAAATCTTCCATCACCTGTCCCGCGAACGTGCAGGCCGTCTTTCCTCGCGCGCGACGCGCAAATCGTTGCGCGCCCCCAGAAACAGGGCAGGCGCCTGGAAGCTGCCGGGGCGGTTCAGGTGTCGCCCGCCGATGACCTCGCATCCCTCCTCTCCCGCCAGCCGGACATAGTCCAGATTGCCCGAAAGCCGCACTTCCGAAACCACCGGATCAATCTGCGTAACCGGGTCCAGCGGGTCGCCGATCCGCAGCGTGCCCATCGCTGCGACAAGCCTGTCGGTGAATTCCGGCTGGACCCGCTCGTCGACGATCCGTCGAGACGAGGCGGTGCAGCGCTGCCCGGTCGAGAAGAAGTTTCCGTTCAGGCAGACCCCGACCGCGAGATCGATGTCCGCCCTGGCCGTGACCACCATCGGGTTCTTGCCACCCATCTCCAGCTGGACCTTCTTCATCCCCTGGGCGCAGCAACCGGCGATCAGATTGAGACGGGATTGGCTCATGGGCTTTTCCGGCAAGAGAAAATTTGACCGAATGTCGCCCATCGGCTTCGTCCTGTCTGCAAAGAAGCACTGTCGAATGTAAAGAAGGGCTTTCCCATTGCCGTGCGCCTCGCACCCTTCATTCTGCTCATCTTGAAGTGGCGTAAGGGACCTAGTGCCGCATCAAAGCTATCATCCGGTGGTCCCGGCAAAAGCCAACTGTCCACGATCAGACCGAGCGGCAACCGGCTACACCGTCTGAACGCCCAGATTCACGGTCTGCGATGACACCTGCGGCTGTCCTTGGGCCGTCGTTCTATCCACTGCTTCGCGTCGCCTCTGGCCGCGAGCTTCGGGACACCCGATTTGAGCCTGCGATTCCGGGTCATCGATGTTGTCGACGCAGGTGCGGAGCGGGAAAACAAAACCCCATCAAGCAGCTGCTTTAGCGCGGTTTTCGGTGGCTTTTTTCGTTTCGGGGGCAGGGTTTGGACCGTCGACGTGTACCTCGAGCCTTCAGACTATGAGGCTGACGAGGTTCAACCGTCAAGCAAACAGTCGAGTGGGCTGTTTATACGTCAGACGGGAGACGGGCTGCGGGGGATTGGTTGCGGGAACAGGATTTGAACCTGTGACCTTCAGGTTATGAGCCTGACGAGCTACCGGGCTGCTCCATCCCGCGACACTTGGTTTGCGCGACCGCCTTTCGGGGGTGTTTTTGCGCGATCATCGTTTGTGAGTGAGTT
>NZ_JAEULO010000064.1 GCF_016793705.1 Tabrizicola sp. | reverse complement strand
CGGATCGCCCCGGCCATATGGGTGTTGGCGATGCGGATCACCGCCGCCGCCGCCGCTTCGACCGACAGGCCCAGCGGCGCGGCGATCTGGCTCCGCATCGCCTCATGCGCAGCCCCTGCCGCCTGCCCGAACCGACTGGCGGGCAGGCGGCCAAGGATCAAATTCGCATCGGAGATCGTGACTCTAGTCCCCCCGCGCCCGTAGCAGACCGGCCCGGGATCCGAGCCCGCGCTTTCCGGCCCGACCCGCAGCATCCCGCCTGCGTCGATCCGGGCGATCGAGCCGCCGCCTGCGCCAACGGTCCGCACATCGACCATCGGCACATGGATCGGCATGGCATATTCCACCTCGATCTCGTTCGAGACCGGGGCCACCCCGCCCCGGATCATCGCCACATCGGTCGAGGTGCCACCCATGTCATAGGTCAGAAGGTTTGCCATCCCGGCCCTGCGGCCTGTCGCCACCGCCGCCATCACGCCGGAGGCGGGGCCCGACATCACCGTCTTCACCGCCTCCTTGGCCACGTCCTTCGCGGCCACCATGCCGCCATTGCCATTCATCACCAGCAGGTCGCGGCGGTAGCCCCGGGCGGCCAGTTGCTCCGCCAGCCGAGCGACATAGCGCTCCAGAAGCGGCTGGACCGAGGCGTTGACGGCGGCCGTCACCCCCCGCTCATACTCCCGCGATTCCGAGAGAAGTTTGTGGCCCAAGGTAATGTAATCATTGGGCCAAATCTCCCTTGCGATCTCCTCTGCCCGCAGCTCATGCGCGGGGTTGGCGTAGGCGTGCAGGAAATGGATCACCAGCGCCTCGCAGTCCTGGTCGCGCAGCTGCCGGGCCGCCGCCCGGACTGCATCCTCGTCCAGGGCCATCACCACCCAGCCCCGCGCATCCATCCGCTCGGGCACCTCAAGCCGCAGGTCGCGGGGGATGATCGGGGTGAAAGACCCATGCATTCCATAGGCCTGCGGGCGGGTGCGGCGGCCAAGCTCCAGCACGTCGCGGAAGCCCGTCGTGGTGATCAGCCCGGTCTTCGACAGCTGGCGCTCCAGCACCGCATTGGTCGTCGTGGTGGTGCCATGGACGATCAGGTCGATCTGCGACAGGTCAGCTTCAGCCTGATGAAAGGCCTCCAGCACCCCGCCCGACTGGTTGGGCAGCGTCGTCGGCACCTTGGCCAGCCGCACCGCCCCGGTCGCGGGATCGAAGATCACCAGATCGGTGAAGGTGCCGCCCACATCCACGCCCGCGACAAGCCCGGTCATTCACACCCCCACATAGGTCCGGAAGGCGAGGTCATCGGCCGCCATACCCTTGATTTCCCTTGTCTCCTCCACCCGGCCCGCCACCATGAAGGCAACCCGGTCGGCCAGCTTAAGCACGGCATCGACCCTTTGCTCGACCAGCACCACAGCCACCCCTTGCCCCTTCAGCGACAGGATCGCCTCCTGGATCAGCGTGATCATCGAGGGCTGCAACCCCTCTGTCGGCTCGTCCAGCAGGAGGACCTTCGGCTGAAGACACAGCGCGCGGGCGATGGCGAGCATCTGCTGTTCGCCCCCCGAAAGTGTCTGCGCCGTCTGGGCCAGCCGTTCGCGCAGGCGGGGGAAGAGGGTCAGCACATGGTTTAGCGTCGCCCGGTCGTTGCCCCGCACCAGCCCGCCGACGGCAAGGTTCTCGGCCACGGTCAGCGGCCCGAACAACCGGCGGCCCTGCGGGACATAGGCGAGGCCATGGCGGGGAACCTCATGAGCGGGAAGGCTTTGGAGCGCGGTACCGTCCAGCGTGATTGCCCCGGCGCTGACAGGGATCAGGCCCATCAGGCATTTCAGGAAGGTCGATTTGCCCACCCCGTTCCGGCCCATCAGGCAGGTGATCCGCCCCGGCGAGGCGCTGAAATCAACGCCGTGGAGCACGGTGACAGGGCCGTATCCTGCGGTCAGGCCTTTGACTTCAAGCGCCAAGATAGGCCTCCTGCACCGCTGGGTCGGCGCGAATTTCCGAAGGGGTCCCGCTGGCCAGGACCTGGCCGAAGTTCAGCACGGTGATCCGGGTGGCAAGGTCCATCACCACCTCCATGTTGTGCTCGATCAGCAGAACAGTGGTCTCTGGTACCAGGCTTTCGACCAGCCGGATGAAGCTGTCGATCTCGCTGGCCGCCAGCCCTTGCGTCGGTTCGTCCAGGATCAGGACCCGCGGGTTCAGCGCCAGGCCCATCGCCAGTTCGAGGAGCCGCTGGTGGCCATAGCTGAGCGCCTGCGCCTCCTGCGCTTCCAATCCCTCCAGTCCCACGCGGGCCAGCGCGGCGCGGGTGCGGTCGAGAAGGTCGCGCGCGCCCTGCGACTGGACGGCCAGCGCCACGTTGTCGAACACGGTCAGGCGCGGGAAGATCGAGGTGATCTGGAAGGTATAGGCGATGCCCTTCCTGACGCGGGCATGGGCGGGAAGGCGGGTGATGTCCTCACCGTCCAGAAGGATGGTCCCGGACTGGGCCATGCGCCGCCCGGAGAGGAGGCTGACGAAAGTGGTCTTCCCCGCCCCGTTCGGGCCGATCAGAGCGTGGATTTCGCCGGACTGAAGGGCGAAATCCACCCCGTCCACCGCCTTGAGGCCGCCGAAATGCAGGGTCAGTCCGCGCGTCTCGATCAGGGCAGCCATCGGACCCACCTTTCCCGGATCGTGCCCAGAATCCCCTTCGGCGCGAAGAGGACGAGGGCCACCAGCGCGGCTCCGACGAAGAAGAGATAGGCCGAGGTCAGGCCAGTGGCGACCTCGATCAGCGTGAACATCACCAGCGCGCCGAGGAAGGGGCCGAGAGTCGTCCCCGCCCCGCCGAGAAGGACGTAGAGCATCGGCAGGATGGAATACTGGATCGTGGCGAAGCTGGCCCCGACATAGCCGAAGAGGAGCGCATAGGCGGCCCCGGCAGCCCCGGAATAGAGGCCCGAGATCGTCAGCGCGGCCAGCTTCACGGTGAAGGGGTTGTAGCCCAGCATCCTCGACCGCTCCTCGTTTTCCCGCATGGCGACCATGGTGCGACCGAAGGGAGAGCGGATGAGGGCGAGGCTGATCAGAAGGCCCGCGGCAAAGATCAGCAGCGCGGCCAGGAAGCGGGGGGTGTCGGTCGAAAGGTCGAAGCCGAGCAAGCGGCGGCTGGCAGCGGCCACCGCAAAGCCGTCGTCCCCGCCGGTGACCGGGGCGAAGTAGAGCAGCGTCAGGTATCCGGCCTGCGCGAACATCAGCGTGACGATCATGAAGCTGACCCCCGCCGTCCGCAGCGCCAGCAGGCCGAGGGCGGCGGCCATCAGCCCCCCGCCCGCGACCCCGGCGATGAAGGCGGGGCCTGCGCCCCAGCCCCAGAGCTGCGCGGGAAGGCCTGCCGCATACATCCCGGCGGCGAGGAGGAGGGCGTGGCCGAGGCTGAGGAGCCCGGTATAGCCGAAGGCCAGGTTGTAGCCCATGGCGAAGACCGCCAGCACCATGATCCGCGCGAGATTGGTGGCGTGGTAGGGCGAGAGCCAGAACTGCGCGGTCAAGAGGACCGCGATCAGGGCAAGGTGCAGCGCCCAGGGCTTCACGCCTCCACCGGTCACGCCTTCGCTCCGAACAGGCCCTGCGGGCGGAAGACCAGCACCATGGCGACGAGGAGCGTGGCGAGGATCTTGGCCAGCGTGGGCGTGAAGAACATCGAGATCACTCCGTCGGACAGCCCGATGACCAGCGCTGCGATCAGTGTGCCGCGCAAGCTGCCGAGGCCGCCGATGATCACCACGATGAACGAGAGAAGCAGCGGATCGCCCCCCATCAGGTAATGCGCCTGCTGGATCGGGACGACGAGCACGCCGGCCAGCGCGGCAAGGCCCGCGCCAAGCGCGAAGGTGCTCATGTAGACCCGGTCGACATTTATCCCGAAGGCGCAGGCGGTGGTGCGGTCCACCTGCGTCGCGCGCATGATCAGGCCCGCCTTCGTCCGCGTCATGAACAGCCACAGCGCCAAGAGGACGGCCAGGGCGGCAAGGACGACGAACAGCTTGTAGCCGGAATAGCCGAACCAGGGCAGCTGGATGCGCCACTCGAACGGGGCCCGCACCGGATTGGCATTGGGGCCATAAAGCGACAGCGCCGCCTGCTGGATCATGTAGAGAAGGCCGATCGTCGCGACGATGGTCGCCTCGGGGTCATAGGCGAGCCGCTTCAGGATCAGCCCATCGGCCAGGGCGGCGAGCGTCGCGACGATCAGGGGCGCGATGAGCAGGGCCGCGACAAAGGCCAGCGCGGGCGGGCCGGGGATCATGGTGGTAACGACCCAGGCCAGCACCGCGCCCAGCATGTAGAATTCGCCATGCGCGACGTTCACCACGCGCATGACGCCGAAGACGAGGCTCAGGCCCGAGGCCGCCAACGCCAGGACAGCGGCGGTCACGAGGCCCTCCATCAGGGCCAGGAGCAGGAAGGGTCCGAAGGCCATGCGGGTCCCGTGGGTGAAGGAAAAGGTGGGTGAAACACCCACCCTACGCGGCATAGGGTGGGCAATCTGCCCTCGCGACAGGCGTCAGAACGACATCGTCGTATAGTCGACCGCGTCCTCGTAGACGCCTTCCTCGATGGTCGTGGTGTGGACCTTGACCAGCTTGCCGCCCTGAACCTGGCTGATGTTCTGCGACCCGAAGACCTGGTGCGTCTTGCCGTTGAAGCGCTTGGCCCCCTGCGGGCGTTCGATGCCATAGGGCAGGTCGGAGATCGCCTCCATCGCCTCGACCAGCTTCTGCCGGTCGGCCGGGCCGGTGTAGCCCGCCGCCTCCATCGACTGCTTGATGAAGTAGAGCGTTTCCCATGTGCTGAACATGTGGCTGTAGGTCGAGACATCCGCCGCATCGCTGACCGAGGCACCGTTGTCGTCCACCCCCACGGCGGCGCGGTAGGCGGCCTCGTGCTCGCCCGCGTCGGCGGGTTTCACCCGGGGATGTGCCTCCCAGAAATGGCTGCCTTCCAGGAACTCCAGCCCCGGTGTCGCGGTATCCACCGCCTCCAGGCTGTCGATGAAGCCGAAAAGCGCGGGCTTGGCGCCGGTGCCGTAGAACTCGCCCAGTTCCTTGACGAAGGTCAGGACGGCGGGGCCGACCATGACGTGATACAGCACCTCGGTCTCGGTCGGGATCTGCGGGAAATAGCGGGTGAAGCTGGTCTCGGTCGGGGGCACGGCGATTTGGGCGATGACTTCGCCGCCCTGGGCCTGGATCGCGGTGGTGAAGAAATCGCGGTGGTCGTGGCCGAATGCATAATCGGGGAAGACCATCGTGACCTTCTTGCCAAGGTTCGCCGCAACCCAGGGCGCCATGGTGGAAATCTGCGCGCGGACATCGGTGATGCCGGGTTGCAAGGTCCAGCGGTTCAGGGCGCCGCTGGCGACGTGATAGCCCTCGGAGCAGACGAGGTAGGGCACTTTCAACTCGCCCGCCCTCGGCGCGGAGCCCATGACGACATGGCTGAACAGCGTACCCATCACCAGGTCGCAACCGTCGGACTGGGTGAGCTTGTCCACCACCTCGGAACCGCGCTTGGGATCGGTCGCGTCATCCTCGAACAGGAGTTCCACCGGGCGCCCGGCGATGCCGCCGCCGTCGTTGATTGCCTTCAGCGCGGCCTGGGCGGTGCGTTCGTACCAGCGCCCGTAGGCCGCGCCGATGCCGGTGCGGTGCAGCTGGAAGCCGATCTTGATCGGGGCACCTTGCGCGGCGACATGGCCCGGCAGCGCCGCCGTCAGCAGCCCCGCGCCGCCGGCCATCAGAAGTCCGCGGCGGCTGGGATGAAGCAGGTTCGTCATGTCCGTCTCCTCACTGTTGCGGCCTCTCGCGGGCCTATGGGTCATTGGGGGACCAGCGGCCCCGGATTGTCCAGCCTTTTCATCCGGTTCTGGCGGTGGACAGCAGCCAGAGTCCCAGCACCGTGTAAGCGACCATCAGCACCGTCATCGGCAGATGCGCCACGGGCCGCGCGCCCTGCCCCGCCAGTTTCAGTCCCAGCAGCACCGCCAGCAGATGCGCGCCGAGGACCGCCGCGAACTGCGCGGCATAGATCAGCGGCATCGCCCTTGGATCGGTCAGGAAGCCGAAGGAGACATAGAAGGGCGGTAGCCCCAGCCAGCTGTCGCCGGTCAGGAAGGGATCGTTCAGCGCGGCAAGGGTGTATTGTCCGGCGGTCAGCAGCATCACCAGGTAATGCGCGGCATGGTAGCCCGCGGCGATGGCGAGGAACGAAAGCATCACCGGCCCGGTCGCAAAGCCCCCGCCGATCCGGCGGCAGAGCGTGATCGCGCCAAGGATCAAGCCCAGCGTCAGCACCCAGACCGCCAGAAGACCGCCGGTGTTCTGCCAGACGACCGCGCTGCGGCCCGTCGGCTCCAGCGGGTTCTGCCCGATCAGCGCCTGCCACCAGAAGGTCTCGTTCAGCCCGTCGAAGGTGAGCGCGGCGAGGGAGAGGCTGACGAAGACCACCGCCGAGGCGGAAAGCGGCGGCATGGCAAGGACCTGCGTGCCGGGCCAGCCGAGCATCAGGCGGGTGCGGGGACCGTCGGACTCGTGCCAGAGGGGGGCGACCCTGGCGATCAGGCCGAAGATGACGGTCAGGAACTCGCCCTGCTCCAGCCAGTCCTCGCCCTCCAAGACGGCTAAGGCAAAGATCACCAACCAGTACCCCATTGCGACCTCGGCCAGAACCGCCGGGTCGTCGGGGTAGAGCGAGACGATCTGGAACCAGGCGAACCCGGCATAACCGGCGACGGCGGGCCAGTGGCCGAGGCGGGCAAGGCCGATGCTCCGCGTGCGGCCCAGAAGCGTGCGGGCGATGCGCACCGGCCCGGTCCAGGGGTTGATCGGGTGCCAGAGGTTGCCCAGCAGCATCGAGCCGAGCGGCACCACGATCCAGACCCCGGTCCAGAAGACCAGCGTCATCAGGTTGTGCATCGGATCGCGCTCGCCGAAGAGTCCGACGAAGACCAGGGCAAGGAAGGCGAGGAACGCGAGGTAGGAGGTCAGTGTCACGGGCAGAATGACCCGCCGCTCCCAAAGAAGGCGCGGCGCCATTACCGGCAGGCGCTGCGCGGCGGCCCCCATCAGCGCGGTCAGGGCCACCGTCAGCGCGGCGGCGGTGATGTAGTGGCCGGTGGGCAGCGTCAGGATCACCGAAGGCGGCAGGGCGCAGGCGAAGGCGAGGCCGGGGGTGAGGACCACCGCCAGACTGCTGGCCCCAAGGGTTTTCGAGAACCCTTGGCAAAATCCTTCGAAGGATATTGGCGCCAGTCTCACCGCAGTCCGTCCTCCCCCTTGACCTGGTCGATCTCCAAGCCACCCATCCGCGAATGCACCCGCCCGCCCCGCGCCATTCCCAGCGCGAAAAGCACCTCGTTCGCCCGTGGCCCGTCAGGGCAGGCCAGCGTGATCGCATCGAAGCGCGATCGGACATAGGCCGCGTTCAGATGGCCGAGCGGCAAGTCCAGCGTCGCGCCCATGCCGCCGACCTTCATCACGCTCGGCACGATGGCGCGGCACTCGCCCAGCCGCTCGCGCATCCCGTAGCCCCCCGCGACATGCCAGAGCGCGCCGTGTTCGGCCTCACCGCCCTCGCCCACGATGGCGCCCTTGCCATAGGCGTCGATCCCCTTGCGCCCCCCAAGGACGGCGACCAGCCGGTCGGTCAACTCCAGCGCCAGCGGCTTAAGGTCTTCCATCGCGGGTTGCAGGTCGGGGACGTAGCGCCCCGCGAACGGGTTCGCGCAGATCGCATAGATCGCGCCGCGCACCGGCGGCGGCGTGACCAGGGGCCCGCCCTCATGCCGGATCTCCTCCATCTGCACCACGATCTTCCGCACTGCGAAATCAGCCACCCCGATCCTCCCGTGCCAGCACCAGCGCGCCCGTCATCCTCGCCTCACCCTGAAGGAAAAGTGCCGCCCCTTCAATCAGCCCGCGCGCCCGGAAGCCCTCAGCCGCGTCGAGGCCCGCGTCCAGCGCCGCCGTCCGTTCCTCTGGCGAAAGCACCGGCACAGCCACCGTCACCTGCCGCTCGCCCAGGTCGCTGTCCCACTGCAACTCCCGCGCCGGACGGCGGCGGATGCGGGGGGCGTCGACGTCCACCGCATTCGCCACCATCGTCGCCGCAGCATCCGCCATCGCGGCCGTCCGCGCCACCACCGTCACCGCTTCGGCAATGCCGAGCGAAAAGCTGCGCCCGCGCCAGCCCGAGGTCGCGATCCCCCGCGCCGGATCGGTCGATGCGACGCTCACCCGATCCATCCCGCCCGAGACAGCAAGCGCACAGGTCAGTCGCTCGCCCGGGGCCAGCCCCAGCGCGATATCGCCACCGTTGTTGGCATAGGCGCGTCTGATGCCGGGACCAACCAGCGCCGCCAGAACATCTTCCGCCACCGCCCCCGCCACCGCCGCCATCGGCGTGACGAAGGCGGGCCGGAAAGGCGCGACGGCAGCGGCCATCCGGCGGGCGATCACGCCTTCCATCGGCGCATCTTCGGACCTCAGGGCGGGGAGTTCGGCGACCAGTTCTTCCAGCAGGCCGGAAAATCGGGTCGCAGCACGGGCATAGGCGGCGCGCACTGCGGAAGCTTCTCCGATAGCCTCGGCGACAATGTCGATGGGGCCGTGGTGAAGATGCAGCCGTCCACCCGGCAAGAGGGCCGCGACGGCTCCGGACGCGACGGGCGCGGTCATGGCCATGGCTCGACCCTCGCCGCCGTCGGATATTCCCCGCCCTCGGCCATGGACCGGTCGAGGCTGCGGATCACTTCCTCATGCCCACCCATCGCCAGGTAGTCCTCCCGCGACAGGGTGAACTCCAGAGGCGCCACCAGCGCAGGGGTGGGGACATAGCCGAAGGCCCCCTTCGGCAGGCGCGTGACATCGACCATGAAGGTGATCCCGCCGCCCGGCCATACGAAGGTCTCCGCTCCGCCCGAGGTAAGCCGCGTGACCCCGCCCTGCACCGAGCGCGTCAGCCGCACCGGGTTCTTCGCCACTCCCGCCCGCAGACTGCCCCCCGCGCCGCCGACGAACAGCACGGTGCAAAGCGATTGTTCGCAGTTCTCGTCAATGAGTTCGACGGTTTTCTTCAGGTAATCCGGCAACTCCTGCTGCACCGGGCGCAGCGCCTCGTCCAACACGTAATAGGCATACTGCTCGCCGGTGGTGGAGACCATGAGAAGCCGCAAACCGGGCCGCGCGCCCTTGGCCGGGTTCCAGTCGCCGAGGATCTCCAGCGGGTCGGTCAGCCTGGTGCCGCCCCAGCCCTGCCCGGGCTCCGACACCCGGAAATAGCGGCCCGGGGTGGAGCGGTGGCCCTTGATGCGGATGCCCGAAGGCTCCCAGCCGATCACCTTGCCCGCCTGATGCTCGCTGACGACGCCGGTGATGTGGTCGTCCACCACCACCACCTCGTCCACCAGCCCCTGCCACTGCACCGCGAACATGCCGATGGTCGCGCTGCCGCAGCCGACCCGCATCCGCCGCTCGCGCACCCCGTCGACCACCGGCGCCTGCCCGGCCTGCACCACGACGGTCGAGCCGCCGTCGATGGCCAGTTCCACAGCCTCGCCATTGCAGAGCGCCAGCATCGCGGCACAGGTGACACGGCCTTCCGCCTTGCCGCCCCCGGTCAGGTGGTGGACCCCGCCCAGCGACAGCATCTGGCTGCCGTATTCGGCGGTGGTCACATGGCCCACCGGCTCACCCTGCGCCCGGATCACCGCGCCTTCGGGGCCGAGGAAACGGTCGGTGTCGATCTTCACCTTGACCCCGCAGTAGGAGAAGATTGCCTCGGTCACGACCGTCACCATGTCAGCGCCGTCGACCTGCGAGGACACGATGAACGGCGCGGGCTTGTAGTCCGGGTAGGTCGTGCCCGAGCCGATCCCGGTCACGAAGGCGTCCGCCGGGACCGGAGAGCCGTCCCAATCCCGAGCCGCGAAGGGAACGACGCGGCCGCCCGCTTCCACCGTATGCGACAGCATCACCACCGGATCGGTCCGGACGATCCGGCCATCGGCATTGGCATAGCGGTCGCAGGCCCCGGTCTGGCCTGGCGCGATGTAGCACATCACCGGGCAGGCATCGCAGCGGATCTTTTCGGGCGCCTGGGTCATGGCGAGCGCCCCGTGGCAGCAGTCGGACCGGGGGCCAGCCCGCCGCCATTGGCGCTCGAACCAACGGCGCACCAATGGCAGCCTCCCGGGATACTTGCGGACAGAAAATGGAGCTTGCGTGGGGTCATGGCAGCCCTCCAAGCGCATCCAGCAACCGGTGCGGCAGGGCCGGAACGCGGGTGATCTCGGCCCCCGTGGCATGGCGGATCGCGTTCAGGATCGCGGGGGCGGTGGGGATCAGCACATGCTCGCCCAGCCCCTTGGCGCCGTAGGGGCCTTCGGGGTCGGGCACCTCGATCAGCAGGCTTTCGATGGGCGGCACGTCGCCGAAGGTGGGGATCAGGTAGTCATGCAGGTTCTCGGTCCGGCCCGGCAGGTATTCCTCCATCAGCGCCATGCCGATTCCCTGGGCGATGCCACCCTCGATCTGGCCGCGCGCGAGCATGGGGTTGATCGCCCGGCCCAGGTCATGCGCGGCGGTGATCTTGACCAGCCGCACCGTACCAAGCGCTTTGTCCACCTCCAGTTCCACCACCTGCGCGCCGTAGCCGTAGACGGCATAGGGCGAACCCTGGCCGTTCGCGTCGAGCGGCGCCGTGGGCGGGTCGTAGCTCGCCTCGGCGCTCAGGACGTGGCCGCGGGTGTCGGTCGGCAGGGCAGCAAGGTCGATGCGGGTCGAGGCCCCCCGGTCGCAGACAGAGAGTGTCGCGCCCTCCAGCGACAGCACCGCCCCCTCACCGGCATTGGCCCGGCGCAGGATCTCGGCACGCAGCCCCTCGGCGGCGGCCTTGGCAGCGCGGCCGGTGACGAAGGTCTGGCGGCTGGCCGAGGTCTTGCCGGCATCGGGCGTTAGGCCGGTGTCGGGGCCGACCAGCCGGAAGGCAGCCAGCGGCAGGCCCAGCGCCTCAGCGGCGATCTGGGCGATGACGGTGTTCGACCCCTGGCCGATATCGGTCGCGCCCTGGTGCAGCACGACCTCTCCCGCCGGGGACAGGCCGATGCGGATGGTCGAGGGGTTGGGCAGCGCGGTGTTGCCGCAACCATACCAGCAGGAGGCGACGCCGACGCCCCGGCCCCTTTGGCCCTTCGCTTCCGCCAGAGCGCGGGTCCAGTGCGGTTGCAGGGCCAGCAGGCAGTCATGGATGCCGGTGGCCTGCAGGACCTGCCCCGTCGCCGAGGCATCGCCGTCGCAGAGCGCGTTGCGCAGCCGGAACTCCAGCCGGTCGATCCCCGCCTTCTCGGCCAGCCGGTCGTAGAGCGTTTCCTGCCAGAGCGCCCCCTGAGGCACGCCGAAGCCGCGGAAGGCGCCAGAAACCGGCCCGTGGGTGTGGATCGCCCGCGCCTTCGCGGTGATATGGGGCGTGAGATAAGGCCCCGAGACATGCACCGGCACCCGGTTCGCCACGGTCGGACCCCAGCTGGAATAGGCCCCGGTGTTGAACCGCCCCTCGAACTCCATGCCGGTGATCCGGCCCTGACTGTCGCAGCCGATCCGCCCCCGCATCTCGGCCGGGTGGCGCTTGGTGGTCGAGGTCATGCTTTCGTGGCGCGAATACACCATGCGCGAGGGCCGCCCGGTCTTCAGCGTCACCAGCCCGATCAGCGGCTGCAAGGAGATGTCGAGCTTGGACCCGAACCCGCCGCCGGTGGCCGAAGGAATGATCCGCACCCTGTCCAGCGGCAGGCCCAGGATTGCCGCCGTATCCTCGCGGTCCATCCCCGGCGCCTGGGTGCAGGCACGGATCGCCAGCGTCTCGCCCTCCATCCACGCCGACCCGGCCTCGGGCTCGATATAGGCGTGTTCGACGAAGGCGGTGGTCATCGCGCCCTCCACCACATGCGCCGAACCCGCCAGGGCAGCGGTGGCATCGCCCTTCACCACCCGCCCCTCGATCAGCAGGTTGCCGGGGCGGTTGGGGTGGAGGAGGTCGCCTGCTTCGGCCTCCTCGGGAGTCGAGAGGGCCGGAACAGGGGTCCAGCTGATCGGAAAGCCGGTCAAGTCGGGCTCGGCATCGGGCTCGAAGGCCACCAGCGCCACGCATTCGCCCTGGAACCGGGCGGGAGAGGCGGCGATGGCGGGCTGGTCGGCGAAGGGCGGGATGACGGAAAACGCGTTGCGGCCGGGGATGTCGGCGGCAGTGAAGACGGCGACGACACCGGGGCGGGCGCGGAAGGCGGTCAGGTCGCCGATGGCGAAAACCGCGTGCGGATGCGGCGAACGGACCGCCCTCACCACCAACGCGCCCTCGGGCCAGTCGTCGGCCCCGAATCTGTCGCCAGCGACCTTGGCCGCACCATCGACGCGAGGGATCGCCGCCCCCACCGCCCCAGACACGGGCGCCTCGGGCCAGGCCCCCTCTCCTGCCGCGACCACCGCAGCGATGATGCTGCGATAGCCGGTGCAGCGGCAGAGGACGCCACCAAGCGCTTGCTCCACTTCGGTCTCGGACGGCCGAGCGTTGCGTGTCAGCAATTCCGCCGCCGCCAGCAGCATCCCCGGTGTGCAGATGCCGCATTGCGCCGCGCCATGGGCATGGAAACTGGCGCGCAGCAACGTCAGTTCGGGCGTCTCGCCCTCGACCGTCGTCACCGCCCGCCCCTCGACCCGCGCGGCGGGGGTCAGGCAGGCGCAGACCGCCGCCCCGTCCAGCAGGACCGTGCAGGCCCCGCAATCGCCCGCGTCGCAGCCGACCTTCGTGCCGACCTTGCCCAACCGCTCGCGCAACATCAGCGACAGCCGCTCCGTCGGCGGCGCCTCCACCGCGACCATCACCCCGTTCAGCGCGAAGCGGATCATGCCAAGGCCTCCGCCACCGCACGGCGCACCAGTTCTACCGCTGCCACGCGCCTGTAATCCGCCGTCGCCCGTACATCGTCGATGGGCGACAGCGCCGCCTGCACATCCGCTGCCGTCACCCGGTCCACCGCTTCCGCCACCGAAGCCCCGGCCAAAGCCGCCTCCACCGCCGGAAGCCGGACAGCGACGGGCGAACAGGACCCGACGGCCACCGAAGCCCCGCGCACCTGCCCGCCCTCAACCACCAGCCGCGCAGCGACCATGGCGATGGAGATCACCAGATGCGACCGCGCGCCCAGCTTCACGAAGGTCGACCGTCCGGCAAGGGCCGCTTCCGGGATCACCACTGCCGCCAGGATCTCACCCGGTTTCAGCGCCGTCCGCCGGGGGCCGAGCAGGAAGTCCCGCAGCGCCAACCTCCGCCGCCCAGCGACCGAGACCAGCTCCACCTCCGCCTCCAACGCCAAGAGTGGTGGCACCCCGTCGGCAGCGGGCGAAGCGTTGCACAGGTTCCCGCCTATGGTTCCCGCCACCTGCACCTGCCGTCCGCCCACCTGCCGCGCGGCCTGCTGCAAGGCCCGGCAGGCGAGCGGGAGATCGGCCTCGGCAATCGCCGCCCAGGGCGTCGCCCCCCCGATGCGCAACCCCTCCCCGGTCTCGATCCTGGACAGCGCAAGGCCGCCAAGGTCCAGCACCGGCCCCGTCAGTCGCGTCCCCGCCCCGGGATAAAGGTCGGTCCCGCCCGCCAGCACCCGCCAGCCGCATTCGGCCAGCAAGCGCAGGGCCTCGGTCATCGACTGGGGTCGGGCGTAGTCCGGCACGGAAAGCCCCGAATTCATTTGCGTAACAACAAGTCTGTGACCCCCTCGGGATTCTGTCAACAGCCTTGCACGGATCAACCGCAAGTCGTATCGCGGAAGGATGACGGATGCCAAAAGTTACCGCCTCGATGACCAGATCGGCTATATCCTGCGGCGGGTGACGCAGCGGCACTTGGCGATCTTCGCCGCCGCCATCCCCGAGGTCACGACCACCCAGTTCGCCGTCCTCGCTCGCCTGGCCGAGATCGGCCCGGTGTCGCAGAACCACCTCGGCCGCGCCGCGGCAATGGACGCTGCCACGATCAAGGGCGTGGTCGACCGGCTGGCGAAGCTCGGTCTGGTTGCGACCACCGCCGACCCCGCCGACCGCCGCCGCCTGACCGTCAGCCTGACCGAGGCGGGGACCGCGCTTTTCGCAACCCGGATCGACACCGCGCTTGCCGTCTCGGCCGATACCGTCGCGCCGCTGGCGCCCGAGGAAGCCGCTGCGCTGAAGGAACTGCTCCTGCGGCTTACCTGACCCTGTGCCGCGCCTGGAACGCGGCGATCTCCGCCTCGGTCGGCGCCACGCCGGAGAAGGTCAGCACATAGGCCGGGTTCCGCCCCATCCTGATCTCAAGGCTCTCCTCCGAGCGCAGCGCAATATAGCCGACCTGGGTCAGATACAGCGTCCGCGCCCGGGTATCGGCCTCGGTCTCGCTATAGCCGAAGCGGTGGAACAGCGCGGTGATAGCCGCCACACGCTCGGCATCGGCCGCGCTCATCGCTGCCGCAACCGTCGTATCGGTCAGCGCCCAGGTCCGCATCGCGAACTCCAGCCGGCTGTCGAACAGCGCGTCGTCGTACCAGCAGTCGAACAGGTTCAGAAGCGCCTCGGTGATGGTCGCCGCCGGAGCCTCGCAGCGCGCGACGAGGTTGCCGGTGTTCTTCGCCTGCCAGCGCGCGACCAGCCCGGCCAGCAGCGCCTCGCGGTCGGCGAAATGCCAGTAGAAACTGGTGCGCGACAGGCCCAGCCTTTCGGCCAGCGGCATGATCTTCACCGCCTCGACGCCGCCCTCGACCAGCAGGCCATAGCCCGCATCCAGCCAAAGATCCGGCGTTCCCCGCCAGCCGCGTTCGGTCTTTTCCATGCCCATCCGCCCGACCTAACCCTCCGGCTTCCTTTCGCGCAAGAGGATCGAAACAAAACTCGACACCTATGTCAAGTTTTGCCATACTCCGTGGCAAACCACGATTCCCCCCGCGAAAAGGCCAGGGCCCCCATGTCCAACGATCCCCTCCTCCAGCCGTTCCAGCTGAAACACCTGACGCTGCGCAACCGGATCATGACCACCAGCCATGAACCTGCCTATGGCGACGACGGGATGCCGAAGGACCGCTACCGGCTCTATCATCTGGAACGCGCCAAGGCCGGGGTGGCGATGGTGATGACCGCGGGCTCGGCCTCGGTCAGCCGCGACAGCCCGCCGGTGTTCTCGAACCTCCTGGTCTGGAAGGACGAAATCGTGCCGTGGATGAAGCGGCTGGTCGACGATTGCCACGCGGCGGGGGCCGGGGTGATGATCCAGCTTTCGCACCTCGGCCGCCGCACCCGCTGGGACAAGGGCGACTGGCTGCCCGTCGTCTCCTCGACCCACGAACGGGAACCCGCGCACCGGGCCTTCCCGAAACCGGCCGAGGACTGGGATATCGACCGGATCATCCGCGACTATGTCGATGCCGCCGAGCGGATGAAGGACGCGGGCGTCGACGGGATCGAGTTCCTGTGCCACGGCCACCTCCTCGACCAGTTCATGTCGCCGCTGACCAACATGCTGGACGGCCCCTATGGCGGCAGTCTGGAGAACCGCGCCCGGCTGACGCTGGACATCGTGGCCGCCGTGCGGAGGCGGATCGGGTCGAAGATCATCCTCGGCCTGCGCTACGGCGTCGATGAGATGGAGCCGGGCGGCATCGACATGGAAGAGGGCATCGCCCTTGGAAAGATGTTCCGTGACTCCGGCATGGTCGATTACCTGAACGTCAACCGAAGCCGCATCCACACCGACCCGGCGATGACCGACATGATCCCGATCCAGGGGATGCGGTCCGCGCCCCATCTGGACTTCGCCGGCCGCATCCGGGCCGAGGTCGGGATGCCTACTCTCCACGCCGCCCGCATCCCCGACGTGGCGACCGCCCGGCACGCGGTGGCGACGGGCCAGGTCGACATGGTGGGGATGACCCGCGCCCACATGGCCGACCCGCATATCGTGCGCAAGATCGTCGAGGGCCGCGAAGACGACATCCGCCCCTGCGTCGGCGCGACCTATTGCCTGGACCGCATCTATCAGGGCGGCATGGCGCTTTGCATCCACAACCCCTCGACGGGGCGCGAGCAGCACATGCCGCATGAGATTGCGAAGGCGGCGGTGAAGAAGAAGGTCGTGGTCGTCGGCGCCGGTCCTGCGGGGCTGGAAGCGGCCCGTGTGGCAGCGGAACGCGGGCATTCGGTCGTCGTCTTCGAGGTCGCCGATCGGCCCGGCGGCCAGATCCGGCTGACGGCGCAGTCGAAGCGGCGGTCCGAGATGATCGGCATCATCGACTGGCGCATGGCCCAGTGCAGCGCCAAGGGGGTGGAGTTCCGCTTCAACACCTGGGCGGATGCCGCTGATGTGACAGCCGAGAACCCCGACGTGGTGGTGATCGCAACCGGGGGGATGCCGCAGACCGATATCCTGTCGGCGGGCAGCGACCTCGTGGTCTCTTCCTGGGACATCATCTCGGGCGATGTGAAGCCGGGGGCGAACGTGCTGCTCTACGACGACGCCGGCGACCATGCCGCGCTGCAGGCGGCGCAGGTGATCGCCGAG
The DNA here is from genome assembly GCF_016793705.1 of Tabrizicola sp. Taxonomy (GTDB): domain Bacteria; phylum Pseudomonadota; class Alphaproteobacteria; order Rhodobacterales; family Rhodobacteraceae; genus Tabrizicola. The sequence goes on along the minus strand of NZ_JAEULO010000064.1, from coordinate 59,899 downwards.
GCGGGCGGCAAGGTCGAGGTGATGACCCGCGACCGCAGCTTCGCGCCGGAGGTGATGGCGATGAACCTGGTGCCCTACATGCGGGCGATGCAGGACAAGGACGTGACCTTCACCGTGACCTACCGGCTTCTGTCGGTGGAAAAGGCGGGGAACCAGCTGAATGCCACGGTCGGGTCGGACTACATGAAGCTCGACAAGACGGCGGTCTTTGACCAGGTGGTCGTCAATGCCGGGACCCTGCCGCTGGCGGACGTGTATTTCGAGCTGAAGCCGCTCTCGGGGAACAAGGGGGCGGTGGACTATGAGGCGATGATCGACGGGCGGGCGCAGCCTGCCGTGGAGGGGTTCCAGCTCTACCGGATCGGGGATGCCGTGGAGGCGCGGAACACCCATGCGGCGATCTATGACGCGCTGCGGCTGGTGAGGACGGTCTGAGGAACGGGCTAGCTCCGTTTCCGGCAGTAGAGTTCCATCCGGTGGTGGACGATCTCGTAGCCGAGTTCAGCCGCGATCTCGCGCTGGAGCTGTTCGATCTTTTCCGACCGGAATTCGGTGATCTGGCCGCTGTCGAGGTCGACGATGTGGTCGTGGTGGGGGGCGTCCGCCACCTCATACCGCGCCCCGCCGTTTTCGAGGGCGAGGCGGAGGACCACGCCTTCCCGTTCCAGGACCGAGAGGGTGCGGTAGACGGTGGCCAGCGACAGGCTGTCGTCGAGGGTCCGCGCCCGGCGGTGCAGCTCGGCGGCGTCGGGGTGGTCTTCGGAGTCCGTCAGGACCTTGAGAAGGACTTCCCGCTGGCGGGTCACACGAACTCCGGTCTCACGGAGGGCCTGGGCGGGGGTCTGCTTCATGCGGGGATGGTAGCGGCTGGGGGGGGCGGGGTCAAACCTTGCCGATGTGTCCACGGTGGACAAATCTGGAGTTTCGTTTGATTACAGTTGGTTGTGATTTTCTGTTAGGGTGGCGTTAACATCTTGACCGTGCCTGACTTCGGGCCATGTCAGGCTGCTGCGGCAGGCGTGATCAGGTCCGCCAGCACACCGGCGGCGATCTCCAGCGATCGGAGGCGGGCATCGTGGTCGTGCATCATCCCGGTGATCATCATCTCGTCCGGGCGGTAGCGGGCGATCAGCACGGCCAGGTCACGCCGCACGGTCTCGGGCGAGCCGACGGCGGAACAGGACAGGGCGGCGCGCGCCTGGGTCAGGACCGGCACAGGGACTTCGCTCAGGTCATGGGTGGGCCGGGGCAGTTGGCCGGGGCGTCCGGTCCTGAGCCGCGCAAAAGCCAGAAGCTGCGAGGAGCGGAGATAGGTCGCCTCCTCGTCGGTCGCGGCGGCAGAGACGCCGACCGCGATCATGACGTGCGGCTTGTCGAGCCGGTCCGAAGGGCGGAAGGTCCGGCGGTAGACCTCCAGCGCCTCGTCCAGATGCGCGGGCGCGAAATGCGAGGCGAAGGCGTAAGGCAGGCCCAGCCAGGCCGCCAGCTGCGCGCCGAAAAGGCTGGAGCCGAGGATCCAGACGGGGACATTCGTGCCGGTGCCCGGGATGGCCTGGACCTGGCCTGTCGTGTCGCCAAGGTAGGCGATCAGCTCCTGCACGTCCTGGGGGAAGGTATCCTCGGGTGCCATGTTGCGGCGGAGGGCACGGGCGGTGAGCATGTCGGTGCCGGGGGCGCGACCGAGGCCGAGGTCGATCCGGTTCGGATAGAGGGTTGCAAGGGTACCGAACTGTTCGGCCACCACGAGGGGGGAGTGGTTCGGCAGCATGATCCCGCCCGCGCCGACGCGCATGGTTTTCGTATGACCGGCGACATGGCCGATCAGGACCGGGGTCGCGGCGGAGGCGATGCCGGGCATGTTGTGATGCTCGGCCAGCCAGTAGCGGTGGAAGCCTGCTTTTTCGGCGGCCTGGGCGAGGTCGACGGTGGCCGCAAGAGCCTCGGCGGCGGTGTGGCCTTCGGGGATCGGGGCCAGGTCGAGGTAGGAATAGTGCTGCATGGGCGGCCTCCGTTCGGGACAGAGGTAAGCATTGAGGGTGGTGGGGGGAAGGGGGATGTCGCTGCAGCAGCGTAGGGTGCGTTACAGCGCATCTTGGGGCGGTGCGCTGTAGCGCACGCGATGCGGTTAAGCGGACATTCACCTTTTCGCGCAACTGTCATCCCCGCGAAAGCGGGGACCCATGCGAGAGTTCAATTTCTTCGTCTACCTTATGGCATCGCGTTGGAACGGCACGCTGTACTGCGGCGTGACGAACGATCTGCTGCGCCGGGTGGTCGAACATCGTGAGGGAACGGCTGAGGGGTTCACGTGCCGGTACGGCGTCTCGCGCCTGGTGTGGTTCGAGCAGCATTCGGACATCAACGAGGCGATCCTGCGGGAGAAACGGATCAAGAAATGGAATCGGGAGTGGAAGGTCTCGCTGATCGAGGCGGGAAACAGGGACTGGAGGGATTTGGCGGTTGATCTGGGGCTGGAGCCTTTGCCGGGTGTCATCCCCGCGAAGGCGGGGATCCAGTTGGGTCATGGGGCGGCGGTTCAAAAGAATGGATCCCCGCCTACGCGGGGATGACAGTGGGGGGAGGTTTGGCCCCAGTGAAAAATCAAAGGCCGTTCATAGGAACGGCCTCTGCGCTTGTAAGGGATCCCCGCCTTCGCGGGGATGACAGGTATGGCGAGATGACTCAGCTGCACCCCGTCGTCGAGCCGCAGCTGTTGCACTTCAGGCAGGTGCCGTTCCTCACCAGCGTGTAGTTGCCGCATTCGGCGCAGCTGTCGCCGGTGTAGCCTTGCAGCTTGGCCTTGGTGCGGGCGTCCGCCGCGCCGAGGGCGAAGGTGCTGGTCGATTCCGAGAAGCCGGAGACGCGGGTTTCCGACAGGACCGCCGTCATCGGCGCGGCCATGTCGGTGCCGGTGGCGAGGCCGCCGCCGAAAGCCGTCACGCCCTGCCCGCCTTGCAGCACGGTGAACTCCTGCGGCACGCGCTTGCGCATGTAGCCGGTGGAGGCGACCTGCCGCAGCACTTCCAGCGACTTCGAGGCCGCCGTCTCGCTGGGCTCGGCGATGTTACGTTTTCCTTCCTCGTCACCGCGGCCGAGATCGTCGAAGCTGGCGCCTTTCGGGGCGACATGGGCGAGATCGGTACGGTCCAGGTAGCTGACGGCAAGCTCGCGGAAGATGTAGTCCAGGATCGAGGTCGCGTTCTTGATCGAGTCGTTGCCCTGCACCATGCCCGCCGGCTCGAAGCGGGTGAAGGTGAAGGCTTCCACGAATTCGTCCAGCGGCACGCCGTATTGCAGGCCGACCGAGACGGCGATGGCGAAGTTGTTCATCATCGCCCGGAAGCCCGCGCCTTCCTTGTGCATGTCGATGAAGATCTCGCCCAGCGAGCCGTCGGCATATTCGCCGGTGCGGAGATAGACCTTGTGGCCGCCGACGATCGCCTTCTGGGTATAGCCCTTGCGGCGTTCCGGCAGCTTCTCGCGGTGGCGGGAGATCAGCTCCTTGACGATCACCTTCTCGACGATCTTCTCGGCGATGACGGTGGCCTTTTCCTGCGCCGAGCCGGTTGCGAGGATTTCCTCGGCCTCTTCATCGTCCTCGATCAGGGCGGCGGCGAGGGGTTGGGAAAGCTTGGAGCCGTCGCGGTAGAGCGCATTGGCCTTGATGCCGAGCGAGTGGCTGAGTTCATAGGCCGCCAGCGTCTCGGCGATGGTGGCGTTGTTCGGCATGTTGATGGTCTTGGAGATCGCGCCGGAGATGAAGCTTTGGGCGGCGGCCATCATGGTGATGTGGCTGTTGACCGACAGGAAGCGTTTGCCGGTCTTGCCGCAGGGGTTGGCGCAGTCGAAGACGTTCAGGTGTTCGGGCTTCAGGTGCGGCGCGCCTTCGAGGGTCATGGTGCCGCAGACATGGTCGTTGGCGGCGTCGATCTGGGCCTTGGTGAAGCCGAGGTGACGGAGGAGGTCGAAGGTCGGGTCGGCCAGTTTCTCGGCGGGGATGCCGAGGGTACCCTTGCAGAAGTCTTCGCCGAGCGTCCACTGGTTGAAGACGAAGCGGATGTCGAAGGCGCTTGGGAGGGCGGCCTCGATCTTCTCGATCTCGCGCGGGCCGAAGCCGTGGCCGATCAGCGCGGTGTGGTTGATCGCCGGGGCCTGGCCGAGGGAGGCGTGGCCGACAGCGTAGGCGACGATCTCGGCAGCCTGGGCGGTGGAGTAGCCGAGAGTTTCAAGCGCGGCGGGGACCGACTGGTTGATGATCTTGAAGTAGCCGCCGCCGGCGAGTTTCTTGAACTTGACCAGGGCGAAGTCGGGCTCGATGCCGGTGGTGTCGCAGTCCATGACTAGGCCGATGGTGCCGGTGGGGGCGATCACGGTGGTCTGGGCGTTGCGGTAGCCGTGGGCTTCACCAAGGCGCAGGGCCTCGTCCCAGGCGGATTTGGCAAGCGCGACAAGGGTTTGGTCGGGGCAGTTCGCGTGGTCAAGGGCGACGGCGGGGACGTTCAGGCCTTCGTAAGCGAGCCCATGGGCCGCCGCGCGGTGGTTGCGGATGACGCGGAGCATGTGGGTCTTGTTCCGGTCGTAGCCGGAGAAGGGGCCAAGCTCCTTGGCCATCTCGGCGGAGGTGGCATAGGTCACGCCGGTCATGATCGCGGTCAGGGCACCGCAGAGGGCGCGGCCTTCGTCGGAGTCGTAGCCGAGGCCCATGTTCATCAGCAGGCCGCCGATATTGGCGTAGCCGAGGCCGAGGGTGCGGAAGTCGTAGGAGAACTGGGCGATTTCCTTCGAGGGGAACTGCGCCATCATCACGCTGATTTCCAGGGTGAGGGTCCAGAGACGGGTCGCGTGGATATAGGCCTCGGCGTCGAACTTGCCGTCATGGTGGAAGGTCAGCAGGTTCATCGACGCCAAGTTGCAGGCGGTGTCGTCGAGGAACATGTATTCCGAGCAGGGGTTCGAGCCGCGGATCGGGCCGTCCTCAGGGCAGGTGTGCCAGGCGTTGACGGTGTCGTGGAACTGGATGCCTGGGTCGGCACAGGCCCAGGCGGCGTGGCCGATCTGGTCCCAGAGCTCGCGGGCGGAGACGGTCTTGGCGATCTTGCCGTCGGTGCGGCGGATGAGTTCCCAGGGTTTGTCTTCGCGGACGGCGGTCAGGAAGGCGTCGGTCACGCGGACCGAGTTGTTGGAGTTCTGGCCGGAGACGGAGATGTAGGCCTCGGAGTCCCAGTCGGTGTCGTAGGTGGGGAATTCGATGCTGTCGAAGCCCTGGCGCGCGTATTGCAGCACGCGGTTGGTGTAGGTGTCGGGGATCATCGCCTTCTTGGCGGCCTTGATCGCGGCTTTCAGCGCGGGGTTCTTGGCCGGATCGGTCGCGTCGGCTTCCGCGCCGTCCCACTGGCGGATGGCGGCGAAGATGTCGTTCAGGCGGGCCTCATGCATCTTGGACCCGGCGACGAGGGAGGCGACCTTCTGCTCCTCGATGACCTTCCAGTTGATGAAATCCTCGATATCGGGGTGATCCATGTCGATGATCACCATCTTGGCGGCGCGCCGCGTGGTGCCGCCGGACTTGATGGCGCCCGCCGCACGGTCGCCGATCTTGAGGAAGCCCATCAGGCCCGAGGACTTGCCGCCGCCCGACAGTTTCTCGCCCTCGCCGCGGAGGGAGGAGAAGTTGGTGCCGGTGCCGGAGCCGTATTTGAAGAGCCGGGCCTCACGCACCCAGAGGTCCATGATGCCGCCGTCACCCACCAGGTCGTCCTTGACCGACTGGATGAAGCAGGCGTGCGGCTGGGGGTGTTCATAGGCGGAGGCGGATTTGGTGAGCTTGCCGGTGGCGTGGTCGACGTAGAAATGGCCCTGCGACGGGCCGTCGATGCCATAGGCCCAGTGCAGGCCGGTGTTGAACCATTGCGGGCTGTTCGGCGCGGCCATCTGGCGGGCCAGCATGTAGCGCATCTCGTCGTAGTAGGCTTTCGCGTCGGCTTCGGTGGTGAAATAGCCGCCCTTCCAGCCCCAATAGGCCCAGGCGCCGGCGAGGCGGTCGAAGACCTGCTTGGCGCTGGTCTCGCCCACCATGCGCTTGTCTTCGGGAAGCTGGGCCAGTGCGGCCTCGTCGGGGACCGAGCGCCAGAGGAATTCGGGGACGCCCTTTTCCTTGACCTTCTTGAGCACGGCGGGGACGCCTGCCTTGCGGAAATACTTCTGGGCCAGCACGTCGGAGGCGACTTGGCTCCAGCCTTCCGGCACTTCGACGGCCTCGTTGCGGAAGACGATCTTGCCGTCCGGGTTTCGGATTTCAGAGGTGGTGAGGACGAAACCCATCGCCCCGTAGGCGCCGGTGGCTTCCGTGGTGAACTTCCGCTCGATCTTCATGCCCCTGGTCTCCCGTTTTTGCGGCCCTTGCGGCCGAGAATTGACTAAACCAGGCAGGGACCATGTTCCGGCGCAGCCTTAGGCAAAACGTTTCCGGTCCTGACGGTACGGGCCGCCAAGAGGGTCGCATCCGATTGGGATGCCCTTTTTGTGAAGCGTTCTGCCTGTTGCTGCGGCACTAGATTTTGTGGTTGCCCCTGCCGCTTTGTCAAAGTGTCGTAATCCCGTGGTTCGATCAACGGGAAAATTGCACGCGGAAGCAGATTTTCGGCTTGACGTTTTTTCGGTCACATCACGGGAACGTCAGCACACGCGAGCGGAGCATGTGGACATCCCTGGGGACAGGGTTCGCGCAGTTTGTGAAGAGCGGCGGATTTGCAAGCATTGCGGCCCGCTTGGCGCGCGACCTTCAGCGACCCACAGGAGCGGCCCCTTGTCAACGAAGCGATTCCGCCCGACCGAACCTCAGCGCGTGGCCGGGGCCGGACGGTTGATCAGCACGATCCCGGCGGCGGCCAGTGCAGCGGCGAGGAGAATCGGCAGACCGATGGTTTCGCCGAAGAGGAGCGCACCCAAGAGGATCGCGAGGATCGGGGTCAGGAAGGAAAACGAGGCCACGGTCGAGGCCGGGTAGACCGAGAGGAGCCAGAGCCAGGCGATGAAGCCCCCAGCCACCACGATGGAGGATTGGAAGACCAGACCCACAATATGTAGTGCTTGCAGGTCGCGGATCAGCGGGCCGAAGAGGGGTGCGGCGAGAAGCAGGATCGGGGCCGAGACGAGGACCATCCAGAAGAGCTGCATCTCGGGCCCCTCGGCCCGCATGACCGGGCGGCGCGCGATATAGGCGGTCAGCGCCCAGCCCCAGGCGGCCCCCAGGGCGCAAAGATCGCCCGCAAGACTCGCCTCACCGGTCTTGGGGCGCGAGAGGATCGCCACGGCGCAACCTGCGAAGGCGAGCGCGAGGCCCGCGGCCTTGGTGCCGGTGATCCGCTCGCCCAGGCCGAAATGGGCCAGCAGCGCGAACCAGACCGGCATCGAATACATGATGAGCGAGGAGCGCCCGACAGTCGTCAGGTCGAGAGCGAGGAAGAGAAACAGGAATTCGGCGGCGAAGATCGCCCCCATCAGCAGGCCGCTGCCCCAGGCTTCGCGCCGCAGGCGCGGCGGGCGGCCCTTCCAGACAAGCCAGGCCCAGACGAAGCCGACGGCGAGAAGCGAACGGAGACCGGCGAAGAAGACCGGTTGCAGCCCTGCATTCACCAGCTTGATGATGACCTGGTTGACGGCGAGAAGGCCCTGCACGCCGAGAAGCATGGCGACGCCCACACCGTCGAGTCTCGATTTGCGCATCTTTCCCCCCTGCCCGGCCCCCCTTTTGCATTGACCGGACGGCGGCGGCAAGGAAGGCTGGGTGCTGAACCGAAACCCCGGGGAGGTGCGTGATGAGTCTTGGAAAGACACTGCTGAAAGTCGCGATCGGCGTTGCGATCGTGAAGGGTGTGACGGCCCTGACCAAGGGCGGCGGCGCGGCGGCCGAACCCTCGGGCGGAACCACGACGGCGGGCCGTGGCACGCGCTATGACGGCCAGACCAAGGGCGGGCTTGAGGATATCCTGGGCCAGGTGCTTGGCGGCGCCAGCAAGACCTCGACCGGACGCACATCCGGGACGGGCGACCAGGGCGGGCTGGGTGATCTTCTGGACCAGATTTCGGGCCAGAAGCGGCAGTCGCCGCGCGCGACGGCACCGAAAGGCGGGCTGGACGATCTTCTGGGCGAGCTGACGGGCCGCGGCCGGACGACGGAGCAGAACCGGCCGCAGCAGCCACGCCGCAGCGGGACGGGCGGCAGTTTCGACGGCGGATCGGGCGGCGGGGTCGGCGATCTGCTGGACCAGGTGATGAGCGACCGCAAACCGGGCGGGCCGATCACCCTGCCGGAACCGGAGCGCGAGCAGGAGCTGTCGGCGGCGCTGATGCTGCGGGCTGTGATCCAGGCGGTGAAATGCGACGGCGAGCTGGACGACGATGAGCGTCAGCGCCTGATGCAGGCGATGGGCGAGGCCGACCAGCGCGAGGTTCAGGCGGTGCAGGCGGAACTGAACCGGCCGATGGATGTCGTGGGGCTGGCGCGGTCGGTCCCGGCGGGGCTGGAGCCGCAGGTCTATCTGGTGTCGCTGATGGCGATCAACCTGGACCAGAAGGCGGAAGCCGAATACCTGCACAAGCTGGCCGGGGAACTGGACCTGTCGCCCGACCAGGTGAACGCGATCCACGACAAGGCGGGGGCACCGCGGCTGTATCGGTAACAAATCAGGCATTTCGCTGGGTTTCCTTCGTCGGGCGGGCATTGTAGGCCTTGGCGCTGCCCGCCCTTTTGGAGCCTGCCATGACCGCCCCCGCACCGCACGCGGCCGACAACACCCGCGCCGCGCTGATGATGGTGGCCTCGATGGCGTTCTTCGCCGTCGAGGACCTGTTCCTGAAGCGGTCGGCCGAGGCGCTGCCGCCCGGTCAGGTGCTGGCGCTGACCGGAGGGGCGGGGGCGCTGGTGTTCTGGGCATTGGCTGCCCGGCAGCGCCAGCCCGTCCTGTCGATGGATGCCCTGCGCGGCATTGCCCTGCTCCGCTCGCTGGCCGAGGCGGGCGCGGCGGTGCTGTATATCCTTGCCCTTGCGCTGGCCCCGCTGACGATGACGGCGGCGCTGTTGCAGGCCTCGCCGCTGGTGGTGGTGGCGGGGGCGGCGCTGTTCCTGGGCGAAGAGGTTGGCTGGCGGCGGTGGGCCTCGGTCCTGGTGGGTTTTGTCGGAGTGCTGGTGATCCTTGAGCCCTGGGATGCGGCATTCGACCCGACGGGGCTGCTGACAGTGGCCTGCGTTCTTGTCCTTGCGGTGCGCGATCTGTCGACGCGGGCCATTCCGGCGCGGATCGGGACGTTCCAGGTGGCGACCTGGGCCTATCTGGGGCTGGTGCCCGCCGGGGCCGCGCTGATGGCGGGGATGGGACAGGGTTTCGTCTGGCCGACGCCCGGACAATGGGCGGGGCTTGGCGGGGCTCTGGTCTCGGGCCTCTTCGGCTATTACGCCGTCGTCGCGGCGATGCGGCTGGGCGAGGTGTCGGTGGTGGCCCCGTTCCGCTACACCCGGCTGGTCTTCGCGCTGGTGATCGCGATGATCTTCCTGGGCGAACGGCCTTCAGGATCGACGCTTCTGGGCGCGGCCATCGTGGTGGGTTCGGGGCTTTACGCCTTTGCCCGCGCGCGCAAACGCGCTTCCCTCATGGCCTGAGGCGGGGTAAAGGGGCCGGTGAGAGCACCCATTCGGCCTTGAGGAACCCCCATGAGCACGATCATCGACATTCACGCCCGCGAGATTCTGGACAGCCGGGGCAACCCGACGGTCGAGGTCGACGTCACCCTGGAAGACGGCAGCATGGGCCGGGCGGCGGTGCCCTCGGGCGCATCGACCGGCGCGCACGAGGCCAACGAGCGGCGCGATGGCGACAAGGCGCGCTACAAGGGCAAGGGCGTGCTGGAGGCGGTCGCGGCGGTGAACGGCGAGATCGCCGAAGAGATCGTGGGCTTCGATGCGACCGAGCAGGTCGGCATCGACCGCACGATGATCGAGATGGACGGGACGCCGAACAAGTCGCGGCTTGGGGCGAACGCGATCCTCGGCGTGTCCTTGGCGGTGGCGAAGGCGGCGGCGGAGTTCACGGCGCAGCCCTTGTACCGCTATGTCGGCGGGACCTCGGCACGGGTGCTGCCGGTGCCGATGATGAACATCATCAACGGCGGCGAACATGCCGACAACCCGATCGACATCCAGGAGTTCATGATCATGCCGGTGGGTGCCTCCGACATCCGCGAGGCGGTGCGGATGGGGTCGGAAGTGTTCCACACGCTGAAGAAAGAGCTGCAGCAGGCGGGTCACAACACCGGGATCGGCGACGAGGGCGGCTTCGCGCCGAACCTGAACTCTGCCCGCGATGCACTTGATTTCATTCTGAAATCGGTCGAGAAGGCCGGGTTCAAGCCGGGCGAGGATATCTACCTCGCGCTCGACTGCGCCTCGACCGAATACTTCAAGGGCGGCAAGTATGAGATGAAGGGCGAGGGCAGGTCGCTGTCCTCGGTCGAAAATGTCGAATTCCTGGCGGGCCTGTGCAGCGACTATCCGATCATCTCGATCGAGGATGGCATGGCCGAGGACGACTGGGATGGCTGGAAGATGCTGACCGAGGTGCTGGGATCGAAGATCCAGCTGGTCGGCGACGATCTGTTCGTGACGAACCCGAAGCGGCTGGCCGAGGGTATCCGCAAGGGCATCGCCAATTCCATGCTGGTGAAGGTGAACCAGATCGGCACCCTGACCGAAACCTTGCAGGCCGTCGATATGGCGCATCGCGCGGGCTATACCAATGTGATGAGCCACCGCTCGGGCGAGACCGAGGATTCGACGATTGCCGACCTCGCGGTGGCGACGAACTGCGGGCAGATCAAGACCGGGTCGCTGTCGCGATCGGACCGGCTGGCGAAATACAACCAGCTGATCCGCATCGAGGAAATGCTGGGCGAGACGGCGGAATATGCCGGGCGGTCGGTGCTGAAGGGCTGACGGTCGGGGCCGGAGTTTTCGAAAACTCCGGTCCGGTTTCTTCGAAGAAATCGGCGGGGCGCCTCACGAGGGGCGCCCGTTTCTATTGGAAGCGCGCGGGGCGGAAATCGGCCAATAGTGGGCTTTCCGGGCCGCCGGTGATCTCTTCGGCCAAGAGTTCCGCCGCCACCGGGGCCAGCGTCGCGCCGGAATGCATCACCGCGATCCAGAGGCCCTTAAGCGGCCCCTGCCCCACGACCGGCAATCCGTCGCCCGGCACCGGGCGCAACGCCATGGCCTGATGGGCGAAGTGGATGTCGTGACCGGGAAACAGGGCGCGGAGGCGGGTCAGGGTCGCGTTCACCACCACGGGGAAAGAGCCCAGCGTCTCGGCATGGTCACCCTGATGCCCGGCGGAGGCGGGGGCGATCAGGTGCCCCTTCGCGTCCTGACGGACCTCCTGATCGGGGGTGGCGAGGACGACCGGACAGATCGGCGGCAAGGCATTGGTCGCGATCATCAGTCCGGGACGTTGCAGCATCGGCAGGGTAAAGCCGAGCGGCTCCAGCAGTTCCGGGGTGCCCGTGCCGGTGGCGAGGATCACCCGGTCGGCAGGCAGGGGGCCGAGGTCGGTGAGGACGCCGGTCGCCCTGCCCTTCTTCTCGGTCACGGACTGGACGGTGGCGCGGACCACCGCAGCGCCGGAAGCGGTGATCAGGGCACGGGCCAGGATCGCGGGGTCGGCCACGCCCTCTTCCGGAAAGAAGAGCGCGGTGTCGGGGACGGGTCCGAGGGCGGGAAGGCGGTCGACAATCTGCGACCTGATCAGCCGTTCGACCTTGTAGCCGAGCGCCAGAAGATCGGCGGCGGTTTCTTCCTGCGCGTCTCCGGTCGCTTCGTACCAGAGGCAGCCTTGCCAGGTGGTCGGCAGGCCCGGAAGGGCTTCGGTCAGGCGGCGGTGGGCGGCCATGCCTGCGTGTCGCAGGTGATAGTGTGAGTGATTCAGGAAATACGAGGCATTGAGCCAGCCGAAGCTCGCCGCCGAGGCGAGGCCGCCTTGGGCATGGGTCGAGACCAGGGTCACATCCTCGCCGCGCCGGAAGAGCTGGAAGGCCAGCGCCGCGCCGGTGATGCCGGCGCCGATGATCAGGGTCTGGGTCATGGGGCGGAGGCTGGCATGGGAAGGCTGGGTTGGCAACGGGGGGTGGGCTGCGCTAGGTCTTCGCCATGCTGATCCTTCTGAACAAGCCCTATGACGTGCTCTGCCAGTTCTCGCGCGAGGGGGAGCGGGCGGTGCTGGCGGATTTCGTGGCGGTGAAGGGGGTCTATCCGGCGGGGCGGCTGGATCGGGACAGCGAGGGGCTGCTGGTGCTGACCGATGACGGGAAGCTGCAGGCGCGGATCGCGGACCCGAAGCACAAGCTGGAGAAGACCTATCTTGCGCAGGTCGAGGGGGTGGTGACGGAGGCCGCGCTGGAGCGGTTGCGGGAGGGGGTGGAGCTGAACGACGGGCCGACCCTGCCGGCCAAGGCGCGGGGGGTGGCGGAGCCCGCATGGCTCTGGCCGCGGGTGCCGCCGATCAGGGTGCGGAAGTCGGTGCCGGACGGGTGGATCGAGCTGGTAATTCGCGAGGGGCGCAACCGCCAGGTGCGGCGGATGTGTGCCGCCGTTGGCCTGCCCTGCCTGCGGCTGATCCGCTGTCGGGTGGGCGACTGGACGCTGGAGGGGCTTGCTCCGGGTGAGTGGAGGGAAGCATGAGCGCCGAGGAGATCATCCGCAGGCTGGAGCTGGCGCCGCATCCCGAGGGCGGCTGGTATCGGCAGACCTGGGTCGGGCCATTGGTCGATGGGCGGGCGAGCGGGACGGCGATCCTGTTCCTGCTGAAGGCGGGCGAGCGGAGCCATTGGCACCGGGTCGATGCCGACGAGATCTGGCTGTGGCATGCAGGCGCTCCGCTGATACTGTCGCTGGGGGAGCACTCTGCCAGCGATGTGCGGCTGGGACCGGATGTGCTGGAGGGTGATGTGGTGCAGGCGGTGGTTCCGGCGGGATGGTGGCAGGCGGCGCAGTCCGCGGGGGAGTGGACGCTGGTCAGTTGCACCGTCTCGCCCGGGTTCCGTTTCCAGGGGTTTGAACTGGCGTCTCCGGGCTGGGAACTGAAGTCATGAGGGATCACCGGGAATTTCTGGCCGGCGTTCCGACCGAGTTGCGCGAGGCGATGACCGCCCGCTCCGACAGGGCGGGCCTGCGGCATCTGGCGCTGCATGTGGGGCTGATCCTGCTGGCGGGCGGGCTTATCGCGGCGGGTGTGCCGGGGTGGTGGGCGCTGTTGCCGGTTCAGGGGGTGTTGATCGTCTTCCTGTTCACGCTGGAGCATGAGGCGACGCACAAGACGCCCTTCGCCTCGCTCTGGCTGAACGAATGGGCCGGGCGGCTGGCGGGGTTCCTGCTGCTTCTGCCCTTCGAGTGGTTTCGCTATTTCCATCTGGCGCATCATCGCTGGACGAACATCGACGGGAAGGACCCGGAGCTGGCCAGCGAGAAGCCCGCGACCCTGCGGGAGTGGGGGATCCATGTCTCGGGCCTGCCGTATTGGGGATCGGGGCTGCGGCTGATCGCAGCGCTGGCGCGGGGCAAGGTCGAGGGCGAGTATCTGCCGTTGAGCGCCAAGGGCCGGATCGTCACCGAGGCAAGGGTCATGGTGGCTGGTTATGCGCTGGCGGGGCTGACGCTGGTCTGGACGCCCTTGCTGCTGTGGGTCTGGGTGGTGCCGGTGCTGCTGGGCCAGCCCTTCCTGCGGCTGTATCTGCTGGCGGAACATGGCGATTGCCCGCGGGTGGCGAACATGTTCCAGAACACGCGCACGACCTTCACCAACCGGATCGTCCGGTTCCTGGCCTGGAACATGCCCTATCATGTGGAACATCATGTGTGGCCAGCCGTCCCCTTCCACCGCCTGCCCGAGCTGCACGGGCTGATGCGGCAGGATTTGCAGGTGACGGCCGAGGGCTATGCGGGGTTCACGAAGGAGTATCTGGCGCGGCGGCTCTGAGGCTGCGGCCGGTCGCCGGGTCGGACAGCGCGGATGCGCGCCGCGCGGGGATATTTCGGCAAAGATGAAAGGCGGGACCGATGCGGGATTGTGCGGGGCACAAGAACGAGGTGGTTGTCGGTCGGGGGATTGGGTAGGGGAGAAGCATGAGCGACACCACCCCCCTGCCCCGTCCGACTGCCTCCGGCGGCGACAGCCTCTCGGGCTTTCTCTATGCGCTGGCGGCCTATCTCCTCTGGGGGTTCCTGCCGCTGTACATGAAGGCCCTGGCGCATATCCCGCCGCCCGAGGTGATCGCGCATCGGGTGCTCTGGTCGGTGCCGGTGGCGCTGGTGGTGCTGTGGTGGACGGGGCGGACGGCAGACCTGCGGGCGGCGCTGGTATCGCCCCGGATGCTGGGCATGGGCGCGATGACCGCGGCGCTGATTTCCGTGAACTGGGGCATCTATGTCTGGGCCATCGGGTCCGGGCATGCGCTGGACGCGGCGCTTGGATATTACATCAACCCGCTGTTCTCGATCTTCCTGGGCGCCGTGCTCTTGGGCGAGCGGATGGGCCGGACGCAGATGGCGGCGATTGCGCTGGCGGTGGTGGCGGTCGGCATCCTGACCTGGGATGCGGGGCGGCTGCCAGTGGTCGCGCTGGGGCTGACGCTGACCTGGGGGTTCTATGCCTACCTCAAGAAGCGGCTGCCGATCGGGCCGAACCAGGGCTTCACGCTGGAGGTGTTGATCCTGTTGATCCCGGCGATCGGTTACATGGTCTGGCTGGCGGCGCAGGGCACGTCGCATTTCCGGCAGGGCGTGGTATGGGACGATGCGCTGCTGCTGGGCTGCGGGCTGGTGACGGCGGTGCCGCTGATGATCTACGCCAACGGCGCGAAGCGGCTGACGCTGTCGACCATCGCGATCATGCAGTACATCGCGCCGACGATGATCTTCCTCACCGCGGTCTTCATCTTCGACGAGCCGTTCAGCAAGGTGAAACTCTTGGCTTTCAGCCTGATCTGGGCGGCGCTGGTGATCTATTCGGCCCCGATCCTGGCCGGGCGGCTTAGTCGGGCCGGCTGATCTGGCCGCCTCCGACAAGGGCCGGCGCACCGGTCGTGTCGGGGCTGGAGGTTGCCATCTTGCGCAGGACGCGGACGGCGAGGAAGGCGAAGGCCTGGGCCTCCAGCATGTCGCCGTCGAGGCCCACATCCTCGACCGGCAGGATCGGGCAGGGGATGCGGCGGCGGAGTTCGGCCATAAGGGTGGGGTTGTGGCGGCCACCGCCGGTGACGAGGATGCGGGTCACGGGGGCGGGGAAATGGATTTGCGCGGCGGCGACGCACGCCGCGGCGATGGCGGTCAGCGTGGCGGCGGCGTCTGCGTCCGACAGCATCTCCAGCCGGTCGATCAGGCCGTGGAAATCGTTGCGGTCGAGCGATTTCGGCGGGGGAGCGTCGAACCAGGGGTCTTTCAGGACCGAGGCAACGAAGTCCTCGTCGACCTCGCCTTGAGCGGCAAGCGCGCCGCCCTCGTCGTGGGAGTGGCCGAGCCGGTCGCGCGTCAGGTCGTTGATTGGCGCATTGGCGGGGCCGGTATCGAAGGCCATCAGCGCGCCGGGGCTTTCCGGGCCGGGGGCGGTGGGGTCGATCCAGGTCAGGTTGCCGACACCGCCGAGGTTGAGGAAGGCCAGGGGTTCGGTCGCGCCGATGTGGCGGGCGAGCGCGTAGTGGTAGAAGGGGGCAAGCGGCGCGCCCTGCCCGCCGATGGTGACGTCGGAGGAGCGGAAGTCCCAGACCGTCGGCAGGCCCAGAAGCTGCGCCAGCAGCGCGCCGTTGCCGCATTGGTGGGTGCCCCGGCCCTTCGGGTCATGCGCGAGGGTCTGGCCGTGGAAACCCAGAACTTCGGCGCCGGAGAAGCGGGCGAGGACTTCGGCATGGGCGGTCTCGACCACCTCCGCCGCAGCCTCGACCTGTGGATCGCCGGGCCATTGGCCGAGGGCAGCGCGCAGGGCCTCCTGCTCCTCGGGCGTGTAGGGGCGATAGGCGGCGGGGCCGAAGGCGAAGACCGCGTGGCCATCGGTCTTGATCATCGCGGCGTCGACCCCGTCCAGCGAGGTGCCGGACATGGCACCGAGTGCCCACAGAGCCCCGTCCTTCCGCATCTTCCCTTGGAACCTTCGCACAGATATACCGCGCGCATCCTAGACCGAGGCGGCCATGAACTACCATCCGAAATCTGACTTCATGCGCGTGATGTTCGAGCGCGGCTTTGTTGCCGATTGCACGGATTATCAGGCGCTTGACGAGGCATTGGTGAAGGGTGTGCTACCGGGCTACATCGGCTTCGACGCAACGGCGACGTCGCTGCATGTCGGCAGCCTGATCCAGATCATGATGCTGCGCTGGTTGCAGAAGTGCGGGGGCAAGCCCATCGTGCTGATGGGCGGGGGCACGACCAAGATCGGCGACCCGTCATTCCGTGCGGACGAGCGGCCCCTGCTGACCGATGCACAGATCGCATCGAACATCGAGGGGATCAAGAAGGCGTTCTCGCCTTATGTCCGCTTCGGCGACGGCCCGACCGACGCGATCATGGTCAACAACGCAGAATGGCTGGACGCGCTGAACTACATCGGTTTCCTGCGCGACATCGGCCGACATTTCAGCGTCAACCGGATGCTGTCCTTCGAGAGCGTCAAGTCACGGCTGGACCGGGAGCAGAGCCTGTCGTTCCTGGAATTCAACTACATGATTTTGCAGGCCTATGACTTTTTGGAGCTGCACCGCCGCTATGGCTGCCTGTTGCAGATGGGCGGGTCGGACCAGTGGGGAAACATCGTCAACGGCGTCGACCTGACCCGCCGGGTGATCGGGGGGGAGGTGTTCGGCCTGACCTCGCCGCTTTTGGCGATGAGCGACGGGCGGAAGATGGGCAAGAGCCAGTCAGGAGCGGTCTGGCTGAATGGCGACCTGTTCAGTTCCTACGAGTTCTGGCAGTTCTGGCGCAATGTCCCGGATGCCGATGTAGGCCGGTTCCTGAAGCTTTACAGCGAGTTGCCGGTGGCCGAGTGCGACCGGCTGGGCGCCTTGGGCGGATCGGAGGTCAATGAGGCCAAGATCGTGCTGGCGAACGCGGTGACGACGCTGTTGCACGGGGCCGAGGCAGCTGCGGCCGCCGAGGCCACGGCGCGGGAAGTGTTCGAAAAGGGTGGGATCGGGGACAATCTTCCGACCGTCACGCTGGAGCCCGCCGAACTGGCCGATGGCGTGGGGATCGTGCAGTTGTTCGTGCGCGCGGGTCTTGCGGCGAGCGGCAAGGATGCGAAGCGCCTGATCGCGGAGGGCGGAGCGAAGGTGAATGACGAGATCATCACCGACAGCGGCTTGCGCTATGGCGCGGGACATCTGGCCGAGCCGATGAAGCTGACCGCAGGCAAGAAGCGGCACGCGCTGGTGGTGCTGGGGTAGGACTGCGGGGTGGGCAACTTGCCCACCCCGCTGTTCGCTCACTCCTGAACCGTGACCTTGGTCATCACGTCGGGCGTCGCGGGCGGTTCGCCGCGCTGGATGGCGTCAACGACATCCATCCCCGAGATCACGTTGCCGACGATGGTGTATTGGCCGTCGAGGAAACTTGCATCGCCGAAGGTGATGAAGAACTGGCTGTTCGCGCTGTTGGGGTCATTCGCGCGCGCCATGCCGACGACTCCGCGCTGGAAGCTGGCCTTGTCGGTGAACTCGGCCGGGATGTCCGGCTTGTCCGAGCCACCCATACCCGCCATCGAGGTGTCGGACCCGGCCTTGCCATACTGCACATCGCCGGTCTGGGCCATGAAGCCGTCGATCACGCGGTGGAAGACAACATTGTCATAGGCGCCTTCCTTGGCCAGCGCGACGATCTGCGCAACATGCTGGGGAGCAAGGTCGGGGAGAAGGTCGATCACCACGGTGCCGTTGGCCGCGCCCGCGACCTCGATCGTGAGGTTCGGGCCCGGGCCGTCGGTGGCTTGTGCGAAGGCGGGGGCGGCGAGGGCCGCAAAGGCGGCGGCGAGGATCAGGTTACGCGACATCGGCAGCCACCCGGACAGTGACCATGCGGTCGGGGTTCTGCGGCGGTTCGCCCCGGGTGATCTTGTCGACATGCTCCATCCCCGAGATCACACGGCCATAGACCGTGTACTGGTTGTTCAGAAAATGGTTGTCGCGGAAGTTGATGAAGAACTGGCTGTTGGCCGAGTTCGGGTTCTGCGAGCGCGCGGCGCCAAGCGTGCCCCGGTCATGCGGCAGTTTGGAGAACTCGGCCGGAAGGTCGGGATACTGCGAGCCGCCCGTCCCCGCCCGGCGGGGATTGTAGCTGGGGCTTTCCATGTTGGCGTTCTCCACATCGCCGGTCTGGGCCATGAAGCCGTCGATCACCCGGTGGAAGGCCACGTTGTCGTAAGCCTTGTCGCGGGCAAGCTGCTTCATCCGCTCGGCATGTTTCGGTGCCACGTCGGCGAGCAGCTCGATCACCACTTCGCCGTCCTTCAGCGTCAGGATGATGGTGTTTTCTGGGTCCTTGATGTTGGCCATCGGGGGTTCCTCAAGTTTCGGTCGGGCGTGACCGTAATGGGGGCATCCGCCCAAGGGAAGGGCAAAGCGTCGGAAGCGGTTGACGTAGGCGTGATCCCCGCGCCAAAAGCGGGCAGGCTTACAGAGATGGAGATGGCGATGCCCTGGAAAACGCTCGACGACATGGACCTGAAGGGGAAAGTGGTGCTGGTGCGGGTCGACATCAACGTGCCGATGGAGGCCGGGAAAGTCACCGACATGACCCGGATCGACAAGATCAAGCAGACGGTGGAGGCGATCGTTGCCAAGGGCGGCAAGGTGGTGCTGCTCGCGCATTTTGACCGGCCGAAAGGCAGGGTGGTGCCGGAAATGAGCCTGTCGCATGTGGTCGATGCGCTTGCGGGGTCGCTGGGGCGGAAGGTGGTGTTCGGCTCGGACTGTGTGGGCGAAGCAGCGGCAGCGGCGATCGCCAAGGCGGGACCTGCGGAGGTGGTTCTGCTGGAGAACACCCGCTTCCATCCGGGTGAGGAGAAGAACGATCCCGAGCTGGCGGCGCAGATGGCGGCCCTGGGGCAAGTCTTTGTGAATGATGCGTTTTCGGCGGCTCATCGCGCCCATGCCTCCACAGAGGGGTTGGCGCAGCTTCTGCCCTCGGCGGCGGGACGGCTGATGGAAGCGGAGTTGCGCGCGCTGGAGGCGGCGCTGGGGTCGCCGCAAAGGCCGGTGGTGGCGGTTGTCGGGGGGGCGAAGGTTTCCACCAAGATCGAGCTCTTGGCAAACCTGGTGACGAAGGTCGACCATCTGGTGATCGGCGGGGGGATGGCGAATACCTTCCTTGTCGCCGAGGGGATCGAGGTCGGCAATTCGCTGGCCGAACGCGAGATGGCCGAGACGGCGCGGGAGATCCGGCACCGGGCGCAGAAGGCGGGCTGCCAGATCCATCTGCCGGTGGATGTGGTCGTCGCGCGGGAGTTCAAGGCGGGGGCGGAAGCCCATGTGGTGAGCGTCCACAAATGTCCGCCGGATGCGATGATCCTGGATGCCGGGCCGCAGACGGTGAAGGAGCTGGAGGGGGTGTTCGCATCCGCCAGGACCTTGATCTGGAACGGTCCTCTGGGAGCTTTCGAGATCGAGCCGTTCAATGCGGCGACTTTTGCTGCAGCGCAGGCGGCAGCGCGGTTGACCCGTGAGGGGAGGCTCATTTCCGTGGCAGGCGGCGGCGATACCGTTGCGGCGCTGAATGCGGCGGGGGCGGCGGAAGATTTCACCTTCATCTCCACCGCCGGGGGGGCCTTCCTGGAATGGATGGAGGGCAAGGAATTGCCGGGCGTGAAGGCCTTGATGGGTTAGGCCGCAGGAGCTATGCCAGCACTGACAGTCGGGAGACGGACATGACCAACGCGAAGATGACCGAACAGATGCGCGCCGGGCGGGGCTTTATCGCAGCCCTCGACCAGTCGGGCGGATCGACCCCCAAGGCCTTGAAGCAATACGGAATTTCGGAAGGCGAATATTCCGGCGAAGAGCAGATGTTCGACCTGATCCATGCGATGCGGGCGCGGATCATCCAGTCCCCGGCCTTTACCGGCGACAAGGTGGTGGGGGCGATCCTGTTCGAGCAGACCATGGACCGCAAGGTCGACGGGATCCCGACCGCAACCTACTTGTGGGAGAAGCGCGGCGTGGTGCCGTTCCTGAAGATCGACAAGGGGCTGGAGGCGGAGGCCGATGGCGTCCAGTTGATGAAGCCGATCCCGGGCCTCGATGCGCTGCTGGCCCGCGCAGTGAAGGCTGGGATCTACGGGACCAAGGAACGCTCGGTGATCAATGGGGCGAACCGCAAGGGGATTGCGGCCATCGTGGCGCAGCAGTTCGACATCGGGCGGCAGGTGGCCAGCCACGGGCTGATGCCGATCCTGGAGCCGGAAGTGACGATCTCGATTGCCGACAAGGCCGAGGCCGAGGTCATCCTGCAGGAGGAAATCCTGAAGCATCTGGAAGGGCTTGAGGGTCAGGTCATGCTGAAGCTCAGCCTGCCGACGGTGCCCGACTTCTATCAGCCGCTCGTCAAGCACCCGAAGGTGCTGAAGGTCGTCGCGCTGTCGGGCGGACATTCCCGCGATGCCGCGAACCAGATCCTTGCGAAGAACCACGGGATCATCGCGAGCTTCAGCCGGGCGCTGAGCGAGGGGCTGTCGGCGCAGCAGAGCGAGGGCGAGTTCGACAAGGTGCTGAAGAACGCGGTCGACAGTATCCACGCGGCCTCGATCACCTGAGGCTGCAAGTCGTCAGGGAAAGCACTCTCCCACTCAAGTCTTTGAGCGGGATGCATTTTCAGGATTCACAAGTGATTCGTCTTGTGTCATGATTCGCCACACGCCTCCGGTCCAAGAGAGGCGAGTTGAGGGCGCATGTCGGCAGCAAATTCGCAGCGAAGCTTTGGAGGCCTGGCCTATCTGGTCCTGGTCGTGCCCGTCGGAATTTCCTTCACCTTCGCCGCCGTGCAGGGGGATTATGGCATGTTCGCCCGGGTGGCGATCAACGCCGAGGCGGAAACCTTGCGGGCAGAGCGGGACAAGCTGGCCGCCGATCTGGCGGAGATGCAGAACCTGACACACCGGCTGTCGGACGACTACCTTGACCTCGACCTTCTGGACCAGCAGACGCGGGATGTGCTGGGATATATGCGATCGGACGAGATCGCCATCCGCTAAGGCCTTGCGGACCCTGAGGTAATCCTCCGGATGACAAGCCGTCTTCCTGTCGTCCCTCCATCTTCCTTCCGTCTTTACGCGCGTCTCTGCCATCAGGTGTTAACCTTGGAGGGCGAATCGGGGGGTGATCCGTCCGGGCGGGCCTTTCCTTTTGCGCATGGGTGCCATGTTGCCTGGATGACGCGAGGGCAGGAGAATCCTTTTGACCCAATAAACACCGATGCTGTATGGATGGTTTAACACTAAACCATTTTCTGCAGCTGCAAACACAGCCTGGGAGGAGCCTGATGGCGAAGAAGCCCGACGCGAGACCGAATGTCTCGAAGGACGACTTGCTGAAATACTACCGCGAGATGCTGCTGATCCGCCGCTTCGAGGAGAAGGCGGGGCAGCTTTACGGCATGGGGCTGATCGGCGGGTTCTGCCACCTGTACATCGGGCAGGAGGCGGTGGTCGTCGGGCTGGAGGCAGCATCGAAAGAGGGTGACAAGCGGGTGACGAGCTACCGCGACCACGGGCATATGCTGGCCTGCGGGATGGACGCCAAGGGCGTGATGGCCGAACTGACCGGGCGCATCGGGGGATACTCGAAGGGCAAGGGCGGCTCGATGCACATGTTCTCGAAAGAGAAACACTTCTACGGCGGGCACGGGATCGTTGGCGCTCAGGTGCCGCTGGGGGCCGGGCTGGCCTTTGCCGACAAGTATCTGGGCAACGACAACGTGACCTTCACCTATTTCGGCGACGGCGCGGCGAACCAGGGCCAGGTCTACGAGACCTACAACATGGCCGAGCTGTGGGAGCTGCCGGTGATCTTCGTCATCGAGAACAACCAGTATGCCATGGGCACCAGCATGAAGCGGGCCACCAAGTCCGAGACTTTGTATGGCCGCGGCGTCGCCTATGGCATTCCGGGCGAGCAGGTCGACGGGATGGACGTGTTGGCGGTGAAGGCCGCGGGCGAGAAGGCGGTGGCGCACTGCCGGGCGGGCAAGGGGCCGTACATTCTTGAGATGATGACCTACCGCTACCGGGGGCATTCGATGTCGGACCCGGCGAAATACCGGACGCGGGAAGAAGTCGAGAAGATCAAGACCGAGAAGGATTGCATCGAGCATGTCCGGGACCTGCTGACGCAGGGGGGCTTGGCTTCGGACGAGGAGCTGAAGGCCATCGACAAGGACATCAAGGCGATTGTGAACGAAAGTGCGGAATTCGCCAAGGAAAGCCCGGAGCCGCCGAATGCGGAGCTGTGGACGGACATTTACGCCTGAGGGAGGGGAAATCATGGCAACGCAAGTACTGATGCCCGCGCTTTCTCCGACCATGGAGGAGGGCACGCTGGCAAAGTGGCTGGTGAAGGAAGGCGATACGGTCAAGTCGGGGCAGATCCTGGCGGAGATCGAGACCGACAAGGCGACGATGGAGTTCGAGGCGGTGGATGAAGGCACCGTTGGCAAGATCCTGGTGGCCGAGGGCACGGCGGGCGTGAAGGTGAACACGCCGATTGCGGTGCTGGTCGAGGAGGGCGAGAGCGTGACCGACGCGCCTGCACCGGCGGCGGTGGCCGTGGCAGCAACGGCGGCGGAGGTTCCGGCGACGGTGGCGGCGGCCCCGGTGGCGCCCTCCCCTGCCCCGGCCCCGGCCGAGGTGCGCGGCTGGCCGCATACCGACTTGCCGGCGGGGCCGACCAAGACGATGACGGTGCGCGAGGCCCTGCGCGAGGCGATGGCCGAGGAGATGCGGGCCGATCCGACGGTCTTCCTGATGGGGGAAGAGGTCGGCGAGTATCAGGGGGCCTACAAGATTTCCCAAGGCCTGCTGGACGAATTCGGGGCGAAGCGGGTGGTCGATACGCCGATCACCGAGATGGGCTTTGCCGGGATCGCCACGGGGGCGTCGTGGGGGGGCCTGAAGCCGATCGTGGAGTTCATGACCTTCAACTTCGCGATGCAGGCCATCGACCATATCATCAACTCGGCGGCGAAGACGCTGTATATGTCCGGCGGGCAGATGGGGTCGCCCATGGTGTTCCGCGGCCCGAACGGCGCGGCGGCGCGGGTGGGGGCGCAGCACAGCCAGGACTATGCGGCCTGGTATGCGGCGATCCCCGGGCTGCGCGTCTGCATGCCCTATACGGCGGCGGATGCGAAGGGGCTGTTGAAGTCGGCGATCCGCGATCCGAACCCGGTGATCTTCCTGGAAAACGAGATCCTGTACGGGCGGTCGTTCGAGGTGCCCGCCGAGGGGGATTTCGTGGTGCCGTTCGGCAAGGCGTCGATCCTGCGGCCGGGGATGGATGTGACGGTGGTCTCCTTCGGGATCGGCTGTGCACATGCCTTGGCTGCGGCGGAGGCTCTGGTGGGCGAAGGGATCAGCGCCGAGGTGATCAACCTGCGGACGCTGCGCCCCATCGACTATGACACGGTGCTGGCTTCGGTGATGAAGACCAACCGCTGCGTGACGGTGGAGGAAGGCTTCCCGGTGGGGTCGATCGGGGATCATCTGGCGAGCACGATCATGCAGCGGGCGTTCGATTACCTGGACGCTCCGGTGATCACCTGCACGGGCAAGGACGTGCCGATGCCCTATGCGGCGAACCTGGAGAAGTTCGCGCTGATCACCCCGGCGGAGGTCGTCACCGCCGTCAAATCCGTCTGCTACCGGTGAGGTGAGGACATGGCTACCGAAATTCTGATGCCTGCTTTGTCCCCGACAATGGAGGAAGGGACGCTTGCCAAGTGGCTGATCAAGGAGGGGGACGTGGTCAAGTCGGGCCAGATCCTCGCCGAGATCGAGACCGACAAGGCGACGATGGAGTTCGAGGCGGTGGATGAGGGGGTCGTCGGGAAAATCCTGATCGCGGAAGGGACGGCGGGGGTGAAGGTGAACACGCCCATCGCGGTGCTGCTGGACGAGGGGGAGGATGCTTCGGCAGTTGCGGCGGCTCCGAAGGCGGTGGCTCCGGTGGAGACGGCGGAGAGTCGGGGTGAACCCCGACCTACGGCGGTTGCGCCGGTTGCGGCGGCGGCCCCTGCCCCGGCGGTGGGTGGCGCGCGGGTGTTTGCCTCGCCGCTGGCGCGGCGGATCGCCAAGGAGAAGGGTCTGGACCTTGGGGCTGTGAAGGGCTCGGGTCCGCATGGCCGGATCGTGCGGGCGGATGTCGAGGGCGTGGCTCCGGTGAACCGGTCTGAAGCCCGGCCTACGGCTGTGGTGGAGGCCCCGAAGGCGGCGGCCCCTGCCCCGGCGGCGGCAGCGATGCCCATGGGCATGGCGGCGGAAACCGTCATGAAGATGTATGCCGACCGGCAATACGAGGAAGTGGCCCTGGACGGGATGCGCCGGACAATCGCCGCGCGGCTTACCGAGGCGAAGCAGACCATCCCGCATTTCTACCTGCGGCGGGATGTCAGGCTGGATGCGCTGATGGCCTTCCGCGAGCAGCTGAACAAGCAGCTTGAGGGGCGCGGGGTAAAGCTGTCGGTGAACGACTTCATCATCAAGGCCTGTGCCATGGCGTTGCAGGCGGTGCCGAACGCCAATGCCGTCTGGGCGGGCGACCGGATGCTGCGGCTGAAGCCCTCGGACGTGGCGGTTGCCGTGGCGGTGGAGGGCGGGTTGTTCACACCGGTGCTGCGCGATGCCGACAAGAAATCGCTGAGCGCGCTGTCGGCGGAGATGAAGGACCTGGCCGCGCGGGCGAAGAACAAGAAGCTAGCGCCGCATGAATACCAGGGCGGGTCCTTCGCGATCTCGAACCTGGGGATGATGGGGATCGAGAATTTCGACGCGGTGATCAACCCGCCGCATGGCTCGATCCTGGCTGTCGGCGCGGGGGTGAAGAAGCCGGTCGTGCTGGCGGACGGAACCATCGGGGTGGCGACGGTGATGTCGATGACGCTGTCGGTGGATCACCGGGTGATCGACGGGGCCTTGGGGGCGGAGTTCCTGAAGGCGGTGATCGAGGCGCTGGAGAACCCGATGGTGATGCTGGCTTGAATCGGCGGACGGGGGGCTTCGCGCCCCCCGCACCCCCGCGGGATATTTGTGGACAGAAAATGGGGGGCTTTGGGCTCCCCTTTTTCTATCGGGTCTTGAGCTTGCTGATCAGGGTGAGCGAGCGCCGAAGGATCGTGATCGCGGTCCCTGCGACGACGATCCAGAGAGTCGCCGTCAGGGTCCATTCGCTCGCGTAGAGGGCGGCGATGGCCGTGCCTGCGGTGAGGACAGCCATGCGCTGCGGCTTGGCGAGGGGGCCGGAGAAGTCGGGCGGAAAGCCCTCGGCCCGGCCCAGCTCGCGGATATAGGCGGTGGCGATGGCGAGGACGGCGGCGAGAAGGCCTAGGTCCGGGCGACCAGCAGCTAGGCCTGCGCCGGCGAAGAACAGGAGGTCGGAGACACGGTCGGGGGCTTCGTTCCAGAAGGGGCCGTCCTTGGCTCCCTTGCCGCCTTCGATGGCGACCATGCCGTCGATCAGGTTGCAGACGAGCCGGGCCTGCACGGTGGCGGCGGCGAGGATCAGGCACAGGAATTGGCTTAAGCCGTCGCCCTGGGTGGACAATGCGTAAAGGAAGAAGCCCGCGGCGGCGAAACCCATGGAGGCCTGGGAAATCTGGTTGGGCGTGATCTCGCGCGTCACGGCCCAGGAGGCGAGGCGAGCGGCCCAGGCGGAGTTGCGCGAGGTCAGCGGGCGGCGGTTTTCGGCTTCGCTCATGTGGTTGACCAGACCCAGCGGGTGACGTGGAAGAAGATCGGCGCGGCGAAGATCACGCTGTCGAGGCGGTCGAGAAAACCTCCGTGCCCGGCGATCAGGTGGCCCCAGTCCTTGATGCCGCGGTCGCGCTTGATGGCCGACATCACGAGGCCGCCGAAGAAGCCCATCAGCGTGATCAGGAGGCACATGCCCGCAGCCTGGAGCGGAGAGAAGGGCGTCATCCACCAGAGCGCGGTGCCGACGGCGCTGGCGGTGAGCGCGCCACCGATCAGCCCTTCCCAGGTTTTCGAGGGCGAGAGGTTGGGTGCGACCTTGGTGCGACCGACGAGCTTGCCCCAGACGTATTGCATCACGTCCGAAAGCTGTACTACGAAGATCAGGTAGGCGATGAGAATGACGTTGCGCCCCTCGAATCCCGGAATTTGCAGGTAGAGGAGCGCGGGGACATGGCTGGCGCAATAGACGCAGATCATCAGCGCCCATTGGGTTTCCGAGACGCGGATCAAGAAGTCCTTGGTGGAGCCCCTAAGCGCCGAAACGACGGGGAGGAGGAGGAATGCGTAGACCGGGATGAAGATCGAATACATCCCGTACCAGTCTGTCGCGAGGAACCAGTACTGCAGCGGCAGGATCAGGAAGAAACAGGCGACGAGCGACCAGTGGTCGGCGCGGTTGTGGGTGGTCAGAGTCAGGAATTCGCGGAGAGCGGCGAAGGAGCAGAGCGCGAAGAGAAGGACGACGCCCGGCTTGCCGGCGATGAAGGCGAGCGCGAGGCAGATGACCATCACCCACCACGCGTTGATGCGGGCGGTCAGGTTCTCGATCACCGGGTTCTCGCCCGCGGGCGAGAGGCGCAGCCTGAGGATTTCGCCGATGATGGAGGCAACGATCAGGATGGTGCCGACGCCGGAAAGGAGCCAGAGGAGATGGGGCGAGGTCATGACAGTGCCTGCGGTTTCAGCGCGAGGAGCGCCTGGGTGGCGCGGGCAAGGAAGGCGTCCTTGCTCTCGTCCGGCGTCAGATGCAGGGGGGAGCCGAAGGTCAGGGTGCAGATCAGCGGCACGGGGATGATTTCACCCTTCGGCATCACGCGGTTGAGGTTGGCGATCCAGACCGGGACAAGGTCGACGCCGGGGCGGGTCTTGGCAAGGTGGTAAAGGCCGGACTTGAAAGGGAGGAGGGGCGCGTCCGAGCTGTTGCGCTGGCCTTCGGGGAAGAGGATGAGCGAGGAGCCCTGGTCGAGCGCCGCGGCCATCTGTGCCACCGGATCCTCGGTCCGCGCCTCGGGGCGGCGGTCGATCAGGACAGCGTTGAACACCTCGCGCCCGATGAAGGCGCGGATAGGGGAGGTCAGCCAGTAGTCCAGCGCGGCGACGGGGCGGGTCTGACGGCGAAGAGGCGCGGGGAGCGCGGTCCAGAGAAGGACGAAGTCGCCGTTCGAGCTGTGGTTGGCGAAGTAGACCCGCTGATGCGGCACCGGCTCGATCCCCTGCCAGATGGCGCGGGGCGCGGTCATGAAGCGGGCGAAGGTGGAAATCGCCTGGCCCGTCACCCGGGCGGCGAAGGCGCGGAGAGCGGGGATCATGCCGGGCCGGTCATTCCGCCTTCAGGATCTGGTCCATGGTCAGCGCGGGCTGGGCGCAGCCAGCCTTGCCGACGACGCGGGCCGGGACACCGGCAACGGTGGAGTTCGGCGGCACGTCCTCCAGCACGACGGACCCGGCGGCAATGCGCGAGCAATGGCCGACCTGGATATTGCCGAGGACCTTGGCCCCGGCCCCGATCAGGACACCATCGCCGATCTTGGGATGCCGGTCGCCGTCCTCCTTGCCGGTGCCGCCGAGGGTGACGGAATGCAGCATCGAGACGTTGTCGCCCACCACCGCGGTTTCGCCGATGACGATGGAATGGGCATGGTCGATCATGATCCCCTTGCCGACGCGGGCGGCGGGGTGGATGTCGACGCCGAAGACCTCGGACACGCGCATCTGGACGAAATAGGCCAGGTCGATGCGACCCGCCAGCCAGAGCCAGTGTCCGATGCGATAGGCCTGGACGGCCTGGTAACCCTTGAAGAAGAGGAGCGGCTGGAGGAAGCGGTGGCAGGCCGGATCGCGTTCGTAGACGGCCATGAGGTCGGAGCGGGCAGCCGCACCAATCGAAGGGTCGCTGTCATAGGCTTGATCTGCAATCTCGCGAAGGATCTGCTCGCTCATCTCGCCAGAGGCGAGCTTCAGCGAGAAGCGATAGGCAAGCGCGCGTTCCAGCGTGGAATGGTGCAGAAGGCCGGAATGGATGAGTCCGCCGAGCAGCGGCTCATTGCGGATGGCTTCCACCGCCTCTTCGCAGACACGGTGCCAGACGGGGTCGATGGCTGCGACTTTGGGTTTGGTTTCAAGCATGGCGGCGTCTCCCGATACGCAGTCTTGATACCACATCCAAAGCGGGGGGCGACACGCATTTCTGTATGGTCGTTCATCAATTGTTGAAATGTCCAGGGCGCTTCTGAATCGCCGGACAGGGCAAGGGATTCGTGCGAAGCAACCATGTGTCGGGTCGGGCCATTTCAAAGCCGGGGCTTTGCTGTCACAGCGGATCAAGGAGCCACCTCATTCAGATCTGCACCTCGATCTGCCGGAACGGGCCGGGTCCGTAGCTCATGGAAAGCTGGGCCACCGCAAGCTGGAAGTCGGTGGAAACGCCATCTGACGCCCGCATGGCGCTCGTGTAGGCAAAGGACGGCTGGCTGGTGCCGTACTCCGCCTGGATTTCTCCACCCTCGATCACCCGAACAAGATAGGCTTCGCTTTCTTCGGCGAGCGGAACCTCGGTCGATTGCCAGCTGTCGCCGTCCAGGCGCGTCCGGCGCCGCCAGACAAGCTGGATATCGCCGGAAGCCTGGGTATGCCGAATATGGGCGACGGGATAGGGACGCAGCCCTATCCCGTCGAACGCTTCCGTGCGCAGGATCACGTTCGAGTCATCATAACCCCGCGATGCGGAACCGATCCGGTAGTAGCGCACCAAGCCTCGGGACGAGGCCGACAGCTCTATCTGCATCAGCGCAAGGTCAAGCAGAACGACGGTACTGCCTGCAGGCCAGACATCCGGCATGACGCCGTCGGTTCCAAGCTGGCCGCGAAGGCGGGCCGAAATCTCATAGGTGTCGGGCGCGACAATCTGGGCGTCGGCAAACTGGAAGACCTCCCAGTTGGCCGCACTGCCGTCACCGATGGCCATGGCATTGGCGCCGTTCAGCACGGAGGTCCGGCTGGCGGATGCCAGTTCTCCTCCGGCAATCCTGACGCGAAGCGGCGGGCCTTCGTCCCATATGCCGGGACGGTGGACCGTTATCGGCGATTCCGTGACGCCAATCACCGCCGGAGCAGCGACAAGCCGGTTGAGTTCGTAACCGGCGTCCTCGCCAGACGACCACACCGCGACCGGCCCCGGCCAAGGGTCGGCACCGACCGCCACATGCGGGGCATGGGGGACTTCCTGACCCGTCAGAAGCGGCAGATCAAGAAACACGGGAAGCACCGGAACCGGAGGATTGAACGGGCGCAGGGACGAAACCTCTTCCGATTTCTCCGAGGGGAGATAGATACCGGGCTCGACCCGGGTGGCTTCCAGGAGTTGGCTTTCCGATTGCTCGACCCGATCCACCCGGTAGCGACCATCCGCTATCCGGACGACATCGCCGGCTCCGATCGAAAGTCTGGACTTCGGCAGCGCGAACCTGGCGGTATCTCTTGCCACCCGCGCTTCCGCCAACCATCGCTCGACCGCGCCCAGACCCTCCGATTTCGTCAGGGCCAGAGGCAGATCGGTCTGGGAAACGCCGACGGATTCCTCATCGGGAAAACGCGTTTCGACCGACCGAAGCTCGTAGCTGGATTGCGCATCGACATAGCCGAGACGAACCTGACCCGCTGTTTCGGCATCCGAGCTTCGCGTCACCTCGATCCGTCCGTCGAGGTCCGGCACAAGCGCGACCTCGTCCCCGGCAAGGTCGGCCAGCACATTTGCGGTGCGATTGCGAAATACCAGTTGCCCGTCACGCTCGAAGACATCAAAGCCGAAGGCGAGCATGAGGGGCTGCAAGGCCGACCGAACGGTGGCAATGTCGGTTTGCTGATAGCCGCGAACCAGCCCGAACAGAGCACTCAAATCAAGCGCCTCCACCCCGGATTTCCGGCACAACTCGCGCACGACGGCGGACAGCGGCTGGTTCGACGCCCGCCCGTTCAGCCAGTGCCCGCGCGCGTAGTTCGCACCGTCACTCCAGACTTCGGTCTGGCCGGGAAATTCCGGAAAAGGGCGCGCATCCCAGGCCCAGGCATAGGCATGACTCATGTCAACCATCGCAGCGCCGTAAATGCCGGAAACCGGATTGTTCCGGGAATCGGTCCAATGCGCTGCCATCGCCAGCAGATACTGCATCTGGATCAGATCATCGCGTCGTCCATTGGACCAGGCGGGCAGCCCGGACTCCGACGATTTCGCGTCGACGAAACGGTTCGGCTGGTTGGTCCCCTTGTCGATGGCCGCACATCCATATTCCGTGAACCGGATCGGCTTCGACGCCGGAACCCAATCGGTCGGCGACGCCGATCTGACGCCGTCGAGCCGGTCATGATGCCAACTCGACCACCAGGATTTCAGGTCCTTGACGCGAAAGATCCAATCCTCGCCATATGCGGTGTCGATGATCGGCAGGCGTCGTTGCGCAAGCGCTCCCTCCGGGCTGTCGTAGTACCAGTCGAACCCTTCGCCTCCCGCGATGTTCGCAAGCAGGTATTGCGGATTGTAGACCGAGCCGAAGGCGGAATCGGCGTGACATTCGCCATCGCGCCAGTCAGAGAGCGGCATGTAATTGTCGATGCCGATGAAGTCGATGTCGGGATGCGACCACAGCGGATCAAGGTGGAAATAGACGTTTCCGTCGACATGATAGCCGAAATACTCGGACCAGTCGGCCGCATAGCTGATCTTGACCTGGGGCCCTACGATTGACCTGACATCAGCCGCAAGGCGCCGCAATTCCTGGACAGCAGGAAAGCTGTCGCCGACGCCTCGAACCTGCGTCAGCGACCGAAGCTCCGACCCGATGCAGAAGGATTCCACGCCCCCCGCAGCCGCGCAAAGATGGGCGCAGTGCAAGATGAACTTGCGGTAGCCCCAATCTGCGGGCCCGGAATAGCTGATCGTCTCGCCGCTCACCGAAAAATGCGCCGGCTCGGCAACCCCGAAGAAGGCGGCGACTTCAGCCGCCGCGCCTGCGGTCCGGTCCGCACTGCCAGGACGTCCCGGCGCGGTCGTCAGGGTGATGCGACCCCGCCAGGGCAGCGCGAGTTGCGTGGCGGCGCCCGTCCAGGGGTCTGGCAAGATGTTACCCGCGACCTGGTCCATCAGGATGAAGGGATAGAACATCACCTCCTTGCCGGCGTCCCGCAGGGCCCGGATCGCCTCGATCACCGAAGCATCCGCCGGCGTTCCGCCATAGATCGATGCATTGTCGACCTTCGGAACCTCCTGCGCCGCAGCCCGGTTGATGCCACCCGCGCGCCAGGGCATGCCGACCCCATCCCGGAGCTTCTGTTCCACCTTCGGGCGGACCGTGCAGGACGAACACCGCAGGTCGTTACCGAACCAGGAGACGACAACCGACACTACACCCGACTCCGGCAGTTCCTGGCTCAGCTGGTCCAGGCTGGTCGCGAAATCGGTCTTTCCCGATGGCGAATGGACGTTCGCCGTGCGGTTCCGGCCCAGCGCCTCGGCATAGTGAACCGGCGTCGTTGCCAACCCGTATTCGCCGGTCCCGGGAATCAGCGCCACACCCCGAACCGCGCCGCCCAGCGTCGCCGCCCGGTCCACAGCCGGACCCTGCGCCGCCCGCACCACTTCGAAACTGAACTGTGGGACGCGATTGCCGTAAGCGGCAAGCTCCAGATCCTCGATGACAACATAGGCCAGGCCACGATAGGCCGGGGCCTTGCCAACCCCCTCGACTGCTTCGATCAAGGGATCGGGCAGCTGGTCTTCGCTGCCGCTGTAGACCCGCATGCTGAGATCGGTCGCCGGGATCTCGTTGCCATCGGCCCAGATCCTGCCGACCCGAAGGATTTCGCCTTCGCAAAGCCCGATCGCCAGGCTGACCGAATAGCTGTATTCGTTCACCTTGGGCTTCGGCGCACCCTTCCCTGTCCGGCGACGACGGACCGTTTCGGTGAACTCCGTGGCCCAGACCACCTGCCCGCCAACCCGCATTCGCCCCCAGACCTGCCCGATGGCCGCCCCCTCGCCCGCACCCGTAAGGCGCAACCGGTCGATCCGGCCTACATCCACCGGCTCCGACCCCCCGCCCAGGATACGCTGGTCGATTGCCCGTCCGATCGTCGCCCCGATGGCGCGCCCGATCACAGCACCGGAGAGGCCCAGAACAGTCCCGCCGACACCGGCACCGACCATCGCGCCCGCGGCCGAAAGCAGCAAAGTGGCCATTCACTTGGTTCCTTCTGGAAAGGCAAAACGCGCCGCAATCCGGCGCTCCCACGGGGCCGAAAGCGAGCTTTCGATCACGCCATGGCCTGTGTAGGCATGGATGAACCGCGGATGCGGTCCGGTCTCGGACTGAAGCCCCAGATGCTTGGCGATACTCCCCTCCCGCATGCGGAACAGGATCACGTCGCCGACTGCGGGCTGAGCACACGACTTTTCCCGAAGCCACCGCTCGGCCGCTGCAAACAGGACCTCCTCGTTCGATGGTTCCGCCCAATCGTCCGTGTAGACGGGCACCGGCTCCGGCTCGTCACCCAGAACCGCCCGCCAGACGCCGCGCAGCAACCCGAGGCAATCCGTTCCGGCCCCCCGGACACTCGCCTGGTGAAGATAGGGTGTCCCGACCCACAGCCGCGCCTCGGCAACGATCTGCGCGCCGACTGTCATGCGCCACCGCCATCGGACCGCCGGGCCCCGCCATTCGACCGGCCCGGAACCGGATACGAGGCAAGCCAGTCCTCCCCCGGAACATGCGGAAACCCCCGGAAGTTCAGGAAGTTCGCGAACTTGATGCGGCAGGCGGTCGCAGACTTGTCGCAACCCGCCTCGATGCGAACCAGGTCACCGGCCGCAATCGGAGCCCGCAGCGACTGCCAAAGTTCGACCCGGCGGTTCGCCCCCTCCTGCCGGTCGATCTTCACGACACCCATCAGCCCCACCGCTGCCCCGCTGATGACCGTGAAGCGCCCATCCTCGAACCAGCTCCGCTCGAAACTCGCGAAGTCGGCAAAGGTGAAGACCCTGCCCTCCTCCACCGCGTCCACCGCCACCTCGACGAAATATCCCGGCTGGGTCAGCGCGAAGCGGCAGCGACCGTCGCCCAGCACAGCCGAACACCCCGGTGTATAGGCCATGCCTTGCGGGCGGTTCAGCAGCTCGGTCAGGCCGCGCAGTTCGGCCTTGAAGCTGCCGTCAACACGAGAGATCTCGCCCAGGCTGCCGCAGAACTGAAGGACAAAGTCTTCCGGCGCCACCCAGTTGACCAGATAGGCCCGAACCTCCGCGCCGTCGAAGCGACCGACGGTCAGGTCATCCTCGGTGATCGCCGCCGCGCTCAGCGCGCCGAAGGCCTCACTGTTGTCAACTGAAAGTCCGGTCGTCTGCTGAAGCGCGCGGGCGGTCATGCCCGTGTCTGCACGGCAGGCCACTCCATCGACCTGAAGGTCCTGGTCGTGGTCGGTGAAACCAAGCACCAACCCGTCCCGGCTCCGCACCGTCCAGGCGCGGCAAACCGTGGTAGAGCCGGTCGCAAGATGCGAAAGCAGGGCGTCCTTGCTCACAGCCGCACCTCCACGATGGGCACATTGGGAACATCCCCGGCCCGGAACGACGCGACCGAGGTCTGGATCGCATCGGTGTCGAAGCGGACCGGCACGTCGAATTCGAACCCCGCCGTGACGCGGGTGCCCAGGTCCGGCGCAAGGGTGAAGCTCACCTCACCGGTTTCCGGGTTCACCGTGAACTCCAGCGACTCGATCTTCTGATCTCCGGCCACGGCGACCAGCACCGTGCCGAGAACCGGCTTGCGGATCGGGCGGGAATATTCCTGCAAGCCCGACACATAGGTCTTCCGCAACGGAAAGACCTTCGTCTCCCCGTCGCCGGTTCCGATCAGCTGATCGTCAGGAGCCGGGGTCGCAAGCGGCGCGCAGGACTTGAAGTCCGACCAGTCCTTCCAGCGAAAGCCGTGCAACTGCCCGGCGCGGGCCTCGAAAAAGGCGATCAGCGTCTCGACGTCGTTCAGCGACCGCAGCCCCACGCCCGCATCGTAGCGTCGGCGCGAATGCGCCCAGGGGCTGTTCCGCTCTTCGAACCCGTTCGCCAGGGTGACGATCTCGGTCCGCCGTTCGGGGCCGCCGACCGACCCGAAGCTCAGGTTGGCCGGGAAGCGTATCTCGTGAAATGCCATTTCATCCCTCACCGGTTACGCTGGCCGCGCGACAGGGCGCGGCTGACCTGGGCCGCAACCTGCGATTGGCTGCGCTGGAAGCCCTGGACGTCCGGCGTCGTGATGTTCATCACCACGCTGACCGCCCTGCCCCCGCCCGCCTGCACTCCCAGCCGACCGTCCGGACCCCGCGCCAGCGGCATGATCGCCTCGGGTCCCGCCTCGCCCATCAAGCCGCGCCCGCCCCGCATCGGAAAGGTCGTGGGCGCGCCCACGATTCCGCCTTTGGCAAAGGGCATCACCTTCCCCTGGCTGAAGGCCCCGCCATTGGCAAAGGGCATCCCCGCCCCCATGACCCCGGCCACACCCTGCGCCAGCAGGCCGCCCAGCGCGCCCGTCACCGGCTTGATCGCGATGGAATAGACCGTATCGACGATGGTGTTCGCGACCGACTTCAGCGCGTCGTTCAGCTTCATCCCGTCGAAGACCAGCCCGTCGAAGGCCTTCCGCAGCCCCCCGCTGATCCCGCTCGACAACGTGTTCACCTCACGACCGGTAAAGGCCATCGTCTCCCGCATCCGCGAAAGCTCACCGTCGAACGCCGCCACCATCGACACCGACGACCCCATCTGCGCCTCAAGCGCCTGGAGCTGCTCCTGCATCGTTCCGATATCCGCCATCGCGCTTTTCCTTCCTCACATCCGGGAACGCCGCCGCCAGTTCCGCCAGGCGCGCGCGTGTCAGGGGCGGGACCAGACCCTCCCGCCCCAACATGATCTTCAGCTCCACCGGCGTGAGCCGCCAGAAGACCGCCGGTTCCAGCCCCAACCCATGCAGGCCCGCCTGCATCAGCCCGCGCCAGTCGATTCCGCTCATGGCTCTTCCGGCAGCGCGAAGGCCCGCGCCAGCAACTCAGCCGCCGCCCGCGCCGCCTCGACCGGCCCGCCGCCGATCTCGACCCGCAACAGGTCCGCAGCCGACCCCTGCCACCCGCCGCCGCGCAACCCCGCGACGATCAGCGCCAGGACATCCCGCGTCGAGAATCGCCGTTCCTCGAACCGCTGCACCAGGTCCAGAAGCGACCCCGTCTCCAGCGCCTCCTCCAGCTCGGCCAGCGCGCCCAAAGTCAGCTTCGCCGCATGCAGCTCACCATCCAGCCAGATCGCCACCTCACCTGCCCAGGGGTTCGCCATCTCAAAGCGCCGTAAAGGTCAGGGCACCCGCCGAGGCCATCGCCATCTCGTAACTCGCCTCGTCGTTGTGGCTGCCCGAATATTCGATGCTGGTGATCTGGAACGGCCCCTCGATCACGCCAAAGCTCGGGATCACCACCTGGAAATCCGGGATCTCGCCGGTGAAGAACACCTGCCGCGCCCGCTCGTCGGTGTTCTCGTCCCGGAACACGCCCGACCCCGAGATCGCGGCCGACTTCACCCCCGCCCCCGCCAGCAGCTCGCGCCAGCCGCCCTGGCTTTCCAGGCTGGTGACATCCACCGATTCCGTGTTGAAGCTGATCCGCGTCGCCCGCAGGCCCGCAATGGTGACGAACTGGCCGTCCCCCGTCTGGTCGATCTTGATCAGCAGATCCTTGCCGCTTTGCACAGCCATATTCGCTCTCCGTATGAAGGGTGTTGGGCGGGCGCTAAAGCTGAACCCGTGCCCGGAAGGTGAGGTCGATCCGCCGCGTCTCGCCCTCTTCGATCCGCCGCGCCGAGGCCCGGACGAAGAACAGGCTGACCAGCGCGCCCCGCGACAGCGACAGGGGAGCCCCGATCAGCGCTTCCGAGATATCGGCACCGATGGTCTTGATCGACAGGAACCCGGTCGCATCGGTGATCACGCTGATCACCAGCTGATGCTCGGCCCCCGCGCCCGACTTGTCGGACTGGTCGCGCGCCTCCTCGGGGCCGATCAGAACGAAGGTCCCGGTCACGTTCGGCGGCACGGCGTCGTAGATCGCCACGCCCGCCAGGGCCGGCCAGTTCGACAGCCGCTGAAACACCGCCGTCTGCAGGGCGGGTGCTGCACCATAGCTCATTTCGGCACCTCCTCGCGGGCGAAACAGGTGAGATAGCGACCGAATTGGTCCCGCTCGGTCACCGCCTGGATCAGGAACAGCCGCACCCCCTCGCGGAACCGCTGCCCCGCCTTGGGCCGCGAGGGCGAACCGACCGCCGCACCTCGCACCGTGATCCGGTAGGGCACCGCCGACAGCATTCGCTCCTCGCCCAAGGTATCGCTGCCCGATCCCGGCAGCACCTCGGCCCAGAGCGTGCCCAGAGCCGTCCAGGCCGACGTGAAACCACCCGCGCCGTCCGGTGTACGAAACACACCCTCCAGCACCAGCGCCCGGTTCAGATGGGGCGCGTTCATTTCTTGCCCCCGCCGAGGATGCGCACCGTCCGCCAGCGCTCGATCAGCGTCACCACGCCGAAGGGCAGCCCTGCGGCCTGCGCGCCATCGTCGTGGCGATGCTCGTAGAACTCCCCCGCCAGCAGCAGCACCGCCTGCCGCAGGTCGACCGGAATGTCGGTCCAGGCCGCGCCGAAGCCCGCATCGAACACCACCTTCACCACCCCCTCACCGGGGATGGTGGGCAGCGCCCCACCCTTCCCTGCCAACCGCGGGCGATGCAGGTCCTTGACCAGCCGATAAGCGCCGACTGGCACCACCACCTCGCCCCCCGCCGCATCGACCAGCGTCACGCTCACCACACTGGACACCGGGGCCACAGGCATTGCTTGTTCTTCATCCCGCCAGCACTCCAGCACCCAGAGGAACCGGCGCTGGAACAGCATCTTGCCGATCCGCCCCTCGATCGACGCCAGGGCGGCGCGAAGGTAGGTCTCGATCAGCCCGTCCTGCAACCCGTCATCGGCAAAGCCGCTGCCCATCCGCAGATGGTCCTTCAACTCTTCCACCGGCAGCGCCGCCAGCGGCACCGGGGTCTCTTCGGTCAACATCATGATCAGCTCTCCGCCCGGACCGGGCCGTTGCGATACGCGAGGGGCAGGAAAGGCCCGCCCCCGCAGGGACCGGGCCGGAACGTCACGACACCGCGATCTTCAGAAGCTTGATCGCCGCATAGTCGGTGATGTCGCCGCCCACGCGCTTGTTGGCGTAGAACAAAACGTTGGGCTTGGCAGAGAACGGATCGCGCAGGATGCGCAGGTCCGGGCGTTCCGCGATGGTATAGGCCGCGCGGAAGTCGCCGAAGGCCACTGCATAGGCGTTCGCCGCGATGTCGGGCATGTCCTCCGACACCACCACCGGATAGCCCATCAGCCGCGAAGGCTCGCCCGCCGCTAGCCCGTCCGACCACAGGAAGCGACCGTCGGCGTCCTTCATCTTGCGCACCGCGCCCACGGTCTTCGAGTTCATCACGAAGCTGCCGTTTGCCCGGTAGTCCGCGCCCAGCGCATAGACCAGGTTGATGATGCAATCCGCCGCATTGGTGGTCGCAAAGTCGGCCGCCGCCCCCGTGGGGATGTAACCGATATTGCCCCAGGTCCAGGACGCGTTCGCCACCTTGGTGGGCAAGAGAATGCCCTTCGGCTTGTCGACGCCATCGCCGTTGATGAAGGCCGCCGCCTCGGCGCGGATGAAGCGGGTGGCGATCTTCTCGGCCAGCCAGCCTTCCACGTCGAAGGCGCTGTCATCCAGCAGGCGCTGGCTGGCCTTCGGCATCGCCGCCAGCTCGTGCAGCTTGATCGAGATGCGCTCGATCACCGGCGTCGCCGTCTCGGTGGTGGCCGCGGCCTCGGTCGCCCAGCCCGACCCCACTTCGCTGCGATCCACGATCACGTCGAACGAAGTCGCCTCGACCTGCACCACATTCGCCACTGACCGCAAGCTGGAGGTAGACAGCAGCAACGACTGGATGCGGTCCGAGGTCTGCGGGTCGACCAGGTAGCCGCCGTCTGCCGCCACGGCGGAAGACATCGCCTTGCCTTCCAGGATCAGGCCGCGCAGGCCATCGTCATCGCCCGACCGCAGATAGGCGTTGAACGCCTTCTGATGCGGGGCTTCCACCTCCGCGCGGGCCGAAAGCGCCGGGCGGCCATAGGACATCGTCTTTGCGTTCAGCATGGTCAGTCGCTCTTCCTGATGTTTCAGCGTGGATTTCACTTCGCCCTGAAAGCTGCTGAATTCTTTCAGGAAACCGGCCATCGCGGCCTTGGCCTCTTCGGCCGGCGAATGGGCCGGGGACAGACCTTCCCCGGCCCGAGACTTGGTCTCGGTCATCTTTCTTCCCTTCCGTTTCAGTATCGAGAGCGCGGTCGTCACCCGCGCCTCCCCTCCCCCTCGTGGGGAGGGGATGGGGGTGGGGGGCTGTTCAGCCCGTCCGGTGGTCGGCCAACGCCCGCCGCGCGTCCTCGAAGACCGCCGCGATATGTCGCCAGCCCTCGTCCAGCACCTCCGCCTTGGCCGCAACCCGCGCTTCGGGCAGCATCGGGAAGGTCACCAGCGACACCTCCCAAAGCTCCAGCTCCGACAACAGGCGCTGGCCCTTGCCGTCGCGCTCCGCCCGGACGGTGCGATAGCCGATGGACAGCCCGTCGATGGCCCCCGCCTGGACCAGGGCCGCCACCTCGCGGCCCCGCTCCACCTCGGTCAGGATGCGCCCCTTGACCCACAGGCCCGTCGCATCCTCGCGCACCTCGTCCCACACCCCGATGGGCTGGCCGGGGTCGTGCTGCCACAGCATCTTGACCCGCCCCTGCCGCGCCGCCAGCCGCTTCAGGCTCGCCGCATAGGCGCCCTTCTGCACGATGTCGCCGCCCTGGTCGGTCTTGCCGAACAGCGAGGCATAGCCCTGCATCACATGCCCCTCGCTCACCACCAGCCCCGCCTCGGGCCGGTGGAACTTGCGCTCGGGCGCTCCAGATTCGCTCATTCCCTCACCTCATCGAAGCCTGGATGACCGTCTCGGCCATCTGTGCCAACAGGAACGCCGCCACGCCGTAGACGCCGACCCAGATCCGTTTCTCCAGCCGCTCCAGCGTCGCCTCGATCAGCCCCAGCCGGTACTCCAGCCCCGCCCAGCGCTCATCCGCGACCCGCTCGTTCGCCTCGATCCGCGCTGCCGCTGCGTCGAAACTGTCGTACAGGAACCGCGAACCGCCTTCAGACCGCCGCGCCGTCATTCCCCCCCCGCCAGCTTCGGCAGGCCCAGGAGCATCCGCTTCTCGGCCACCGTCAGGAAATCCGCCGCCGCGACCCGCGCCCATTGCTGATCCCGCTCGCTCGCCAAGGCAGGCACCTGGTCGAGATCGGGCTTCAGGTCGACCGCCTCGCCCGCGAAGCCCGACAGCCAATGCGCCAGATCCGCCATCACCTTGGTCGCCAAGGGCAGCACCGTCAGCCGGTAGAGCGCCCGGTTCGCCTCCTGATAGTTGGAATAGGTCGCGTCCCCGGGAATCCCCAGCAGCATCGGCGGCACACCGAAAGCAATCGCGATCTCCCGCGCGGCCGCCTCCTTGGTCTTCTGGAACTCCATGTCCGAAGGCGAAAACCCCATCGGCTT
The DNA here is from genome assembly GCF_016793705.1 of Tabrizicola sp. Classification (GTDB taxonomy): domain Bacteria; phylum Pseudomonadota; class Alphaproteobacteria; order Rhodobacterales; family Rhodobacteraceae; genus Tabrizicola. Next base: position 19,934 of record NZ_JAEULO010000064.1, on the reverse strand, counting down.
CCAGTCGAGCCCGCCCTCCAGCAGCATCGGCCGCCCGGCATTCCGCGCGCCCTGATGATGCGCCTCCATCTCGCTCACCAGCCGGTCATACTGGTCGGAAGACAGCGAGGCCGCCCCGTCCGCGCCCTTGTAGACGATGGCCCCCGAAGGCCGCGCCGCATTGTCCAGCAGCGCCTTCGACCAGCTGGAGGCGCTGTTGTGCACGTCCACCGCCACCGCCGCCGCCTGCATCGGCGAGAACCCGTAGTGGTCATCCTGCGGGTGGAAGGTCTTGAGGTGGCAGATCGGGCTCATCTCGCCCGTCACGTCATAGCGATGCGTCCGCCCCCCGACCGTGTAGTCATAGGCCACCGGCCAACCATCCGCCCCCGGCACCAGGTTCATCCGGTCCGACCGCAGCACATGCAGCTCGCCCGGCACCGAGCCCGCCCCCGGCACCGCCTCGACATAGGCGTTCCCGGACAAGAGCAGATAGCCGTAAACCGCCTCCAGGAACTCCGCCCGCCCCTGAGCCCCATTCGGACGCCCGATCAGCTCCAGCACCGGATGCGTATCGAACCGCTGGTCGGCAGTCTGGCACACCAAAGGCAGCGCCGCCGCCGCCTCGGCGATCAGCCGCACCACACGGAAGCCGACCGGATTGCCCTGGAACCCCGTCCGCGTCAGGCTGGCCGTGTCCCGCGGGCTCCAGGCCACGCGGCCCGCGCTTCCCCAGGCGATCACCCGGCCGACCGCCGAGGCCTTGCGCTCTGGCACCGCCTGCACCGGCGCCTTCCGCAGAAAATCGAACACCATCTTGCGCTCCTTCATGCCCCGGGCAAATCCCGACCATCCGGGCTGCCTGAAGCGCCCGGCCATATGACCTGCCAATTCCCTAAATCCGCTAAAGCGACCGAACGCTCGGCCGCAGCCCATGCAACGGGGTCAGCATCAGGTCGGTCAGCGCCCAGACCAGCGCATCCAGCCGGTCGGGCGAGCCCGAACCCTGCCAGCCCGTAGCCGTCATCCTGCCCAACTGCTCTTCCAGTGTGCCGAGGCCCCGCACATGCCGGACCCGGCCCTGCTCATACAGCGCGGCGACCGGCTCCGCCCGAAGCATCTTCGACCGCGTCGCATGAACCGCCCGGAACGGGACCAAGGGGTCGATCATCCTGACCAGCCGCTCCACCAGGTCACCGCCCTGGTTCACCTCGGCCACCAGCCGGTCCGCCCCATGCCGCTCCATCGCCGCCAGCGCCGCCCGCGCCCAGCCCTCCGGGGTCGCCCCCTTGACCGAGGCATCCTCCAGCACCACCGCGCGCCAATCCTTCGGCTCGCCCCGTGTATCCGCGCCGACCACCACGATTCCGCATTCGTCGCTCGACTTCATCGACGTGACCGGCGGGTCCACCGCCACCACCACCCGGTTGAACACGGGAACCTCGTCCACCCTCGCCGCCTCCAGCATCGCGGAACTCCACAAGGCCCCCTCCGCCTCCTCGACCAGCACACCCTCCAGCTCCTGCCGCCCGAACTTGGTCCCGCCATAGCGCGCCTGCACCTCGGCCAGGAAGCTCTCCGCCAGATAGGCCCGGTTCGCCTCGGTCGGTGCATGCGTCACCACCGAGGACGGGTTCTTCAGGATCGCCTTCAGCACCGCCACGTTGCGCGGCGTCGTCGTGACCACCGCCTGCGGGTTCTTCCCCAACCGCAGCGCGAACTGCAACTGGTCCCATGCCTCGCGGCCCTTCTTCCACTTGCCCAGCTCATCCGCCCAGGCCGCGTCGAATTGCGGCCCCCGCATCGCCTCGGGCTCATGGGCCGAGAACACCTGCGCCATCGCCCCGTTCGGCCACAGAAGCTGTCCCTTAGACGATTGCCACTCCGGCTTCCGGTCCGGCGGCGAGCAGGCCACGATCCCGCTCTCGCCCAGCACCATCACGTCGCGCACCTGATCGACCGTCTCGCCGACCAGCGCCACCCGCTTCGCCCGGCCCGGATCACCCGGCCCCGCCCCTTCCACCTGCGACCGCACCCATTCCGCCCCGGCCCGAGTCTTGCCCGCGCCGCGTCCGCCCATGATCACCCAGGTTTTCCAGGCCCCACGCGGCGGCAGCTGATGCGGCAGCGCCCAGAACTCGAACACCCAAGGCAACGCCAGCAACGCGTTCTGGCTCAGGCCCGACAGAAACTCATCCACCTCCTCCGGCGTTGCGGAGGCAAGCCAGGCGGCGCCCGATCTCAGCTCGGGCCTCGTCAAGGTCGAGCACGCCTCCGGCTCCGACGTGGTCGGCAATCTGTTTGCGGAGTTGGTCAACTTTGCCCCTTTCCTGCAGCACCAGTTGCGCCGTCGCGCGAAGATCGCGGATCGCCGCCTGTGCCGCCTTCACTTCGTTGAATTCCCCGGCGCTCAGCGCGTCGATGGTGCGTTCCAGCTCCATGATCGCCAGGCCGTAAAGCTTCTCCGTGGCCCCCAGAACCGCTTCTGGAGTGGGGCCATCCCCCGTGAACCTCACTGTCATCTAGGCACGTCCACCCCTCATGCCGCCCCCGCACGAGAGAAATGCAAAAGCGGCCAACGGGGAGCCACCCCGGGCCGCTTCGACACTTCTTCTAGCATGTCACAAGGTCTACATCAGACCGCGCGCCAAGTCAAGATAAAACGAAGCAAGATCAATATGTTGATGCGCGCCGGCTTTACCATCCGTTAACCGTCACTCGCCCTGAACGCCGCCCTCTTCCGCCGCGCCCTGCGCCGCCTCGATGGCCCGCCACTTGGCGACATTCTCGTTGTGCTGTTCCAGCGTCTCGGCAAAGGCGTGTCCGCCGGTGCCATCGGCGACGAAGAACAGGTCGTCCGTCTGGTCGGGGTTCACCGCCGCCTTGATCGCCTCGACGCCGGGGTTGGCAATGGGCGTCGGTGGCAGCCCGTCGATCACATAGGTGTTGTAGGGTGTCTCCCGCCGCAACTCGCTCTGCCGCAAGCCCCGACCCAGCACGCCCTCACCCTTGGTGATGCCGTAGATCACCGTCGGGTCGGTCTGCAACCGCATCCCCTGCTGCAAGCGGTTGATGAAGACGCTCGCCACCCGGCCCCGCTCATCGGCGATGCCGGTTTCCTTCTCGATGATCGAGGCCATGATCAGCGCCTCCTCCGGCGTGTCATAGGGCAGCCCGTCGGCCCGCGCGGCCCAGGCCTCCGCCAGGATCGCAGCCTGCTTCTCGGTCATCTCGGCGATCAGCGTCCCGCGTTCCGTCCCGCGCTCCACCTCATAGCCGCCCGGCGCAAGGCTCCCCTCCGGCGGCACCGTCTCCGGCGCGCCTTGCAGGAAATCCGCCTTCTTCAACGCATCCACGATCTGCCAGCTGGTCACGCCCTCGGCCACCGTGATCCGGAACACCAGCGCCGGATCGTCCGACACCTCCAGGTATTCCGGCGGCAAAGGGTCAACTCCCGCGTCGAACCGCGCAACCTCGGTGTAGCTGTTGCTCGCGAGGTCCAGTTCGCTCAGCACCACATCCGACTTTGTCACCCCGATCCTGTAGTTCAGGTCTCGCCCGCAGGTCGACTTGCCGCTCGCCGTGATCGCCTCCAGCACTTCCGACATGCTGGCGCTGGCCGGGACCATGTAGCTTCCGAACTTCAGGTCATCCGCCCGGTCGGCATATTCCGCCCCGATCCGGAAGATACGGGCATCGGTGATCGCGCCGCGCTCCTCCAGGTTCCGGCTCACCGCCGACAGGCTGGCGCCCCGCTCCACCTCCAGGCAGATCGGCTGGGCCAACGGTCCCGCGGCAAAGAACTCGTTTCGCCCCCACGCCACCAGCGCTGCCATCGCGATCAGGATCACGATGAAGAACGTCAGCGCGTTCGAGGCGACGGACCGCCACATCGCTCAGCGCACCTTGCCGAGGACGAGGCTGGCATTGGTGCCGCCGAAGCCGAAGCTGTTCGACAGCGCCACGTCGATCCGGCGCTTCACCACCTTGTTCGGCGCCAGGTCCAGCTTCGGCTGAACCGCCGGATTGTCCAGGTTGATCGTCGGCGGCGCCACCTGGTCGCGCAGCGCGAGCACGCAGAAGATCGCCTCGACCGCGCCCGCCGCTCCCAAGAGGTGCCCGATGGACGACTTGGTCGAGGACATGGTGGCATTCGGGGCATGGTCGCCCAACAGCCGCTCCACCGCTCCCAGCTCGATGGTATCGGCCATCGTGGAGGTCCCGTGGGCGTTGATGTAGTCCACGTCCTTCGCCTCCAGCCCCGCCCGCTTCAGCGCCGCCGCCATCGAACGGTATCCGCCATCGCCATCTTCGGACGGCGCGGTGATGTGGTAGGCGTCGCCCGAAAGCCCGTAGCCCAGCACCTCGCAATAGATCTTCGCGCCGCGAGCCTTGGCGTGTTCGTATTCCTCCAGCACAACCACCCCGGCCCCCTCGCCCATCACGAAGCCGTCGCGGTCGGCGTCATAGGGGCGGCTGGCCTGCTCGGGCGCATCCGTCCGCTTGGTCGACAGGGCCTTGCAGGCGTTAAACCCGGCGATCCCGATTTCCGAGATCGGGCTTTCCGTCCCCCCCGCCACCATCACGTCGGCATCGCCCCACATGATCAGCCGCGCCGCGTCGCCGATGGCATGCGCGCCGGTCGAGCAGGCGGTAACGACCGCATGGTTCGGCCCCTTGAAGCCGAAGCGGATCGAGACCTGGCCCGACACGAGGTTGATCAGCGCCCCCGGGATGAAGAAGGGCGAGACCCGCTTCGGCCCCTTCTCCTTGATCAGCACCGCCGTCTCGGCGATCGAGTTCAGCCCGCCGATGCCCGAGCCGATCATCACCCCGGTCCGCAGCTTCTCCTCCTCGCTGGGGTTCTCCCACCCGGCATCCCGCACGGCCTGCACGGCGGCGGCCATCCCGTAGATGATGAAATCATCGACCTTGCGCTGCTCTTTCGGCTCCATCCAGTCGTCGGCGTTGAACGTGCCGTCGCTGCCGTCGCCCATCGGGATCTCACAGGCGTACTGGGTTACGACATTCGAGGTGTCGAACTTGGTGATCGTCCCCGCACCGGACTGGCCGGCCAGAAGCCGCGACCAGGTCTCCTCCACCCCGCAGGCCAGCGGAGTGACCATCCCGAGACCAGTGACCACGACACGACGCATTCGTTTCCCTCCCAAGGATCAGGCTTTTCCGGGTGATACACGGCCCCCCTTTCCCGTGCAACCATGGGGCACGGGGATCGGCGGCGGCGCGAAGTGTCCACGGTGGGTATTTTTGCAATATCTACCAGAATCAATCGCTTGGTCCTGGACGCTCATGAATCCTTAACGTCTACCCCTGCCGCGCCACGATGCCCATCACCGCGGCCAGAAGCTGCGCCGCCACCGCCGCCCCCTGCCCGTCGATGTCGCGCTCGGGCATGAACTCCACCATGTCGAAACCGACGATCCGCGCCTTCTCGGCCACGCCCGCGATCAACTCCAGCACCTGCCAGTAGCCAAGGCCCCCCGCCGTCCGCCCGATCACCGCCGGCATCACCGCAGGGTCCAGCGCGTCGAGGTCGAGGCAGACGATCACCTCTGCCCCCTCGGCAACCGGGTCGAGCGCCCGGTCGATCCCGTAGCGCGCCACCTCGCCCGCCGGAACGAAGCCCACGCCCCAGCTTTCCGCATCGAGCACGTCCTGCACCCGGGCCGAGCCGATGCCGCGCTGGCCGACCTGGATGATCGCGTCGATGTGGTCCATCTCCGACGCCCGGCGCATGGTGGAGGAGAGACCCAGCCGCTCTCCCTGCACCTCGTCGCGCCAGTCGATATGGGCGTCGATCTGCAGGATGGTGAAGCCCCGCCCCCGCGCGCCGTAAGCCTCCAGCATCGGGATCGGCAGGCTGTCGTCGCCGCCGATCAGCATCGGCACCCCGCCCCGGTCGAGGATCTGGCTGACCGCCCCGAAAATGCGCGCCCGGTTGCCCGCGGGATCGGCCTCGGTCTGCTCCAGGTCGCCCGCATCCACCGCCGAGACGCCGCCGGGGAAGATCGGGCCGCCGAGGTCGAAGTTCATATGCGCCAGGTTCGCCGCATAGGCCGCCGCCGCCGCGCGGATCGCCGCAGGCCCGCCGGCGCAGTAGAAGCCGACCGAAGGATAGGGCGTACAGCCATTCGCCCCGATCAGGGCCATCTGCGCGGTCAGGCGCGACAGGTCACGGCAGCGCGGCAGGCCCATGAAGGTGTCCACGGAGGCCGCGCCGAACATGGTGCCAAGGGCGGTGTTGCCGGACATGGGTGCCTCCTGTGCGATGGGATCAGAGTGGCGGGCAGAGGGTGGGCTGGCAAGGCGGCAGAGTGGTTGTGGCGAGGGATTGCCGAGCGTGTTTGGTGGGCAGATTGCCCACCCTACTCCCCTCGGCCCCGCCGCCGCCTCGTAGGGTGGGCAATCTGCCCACGCTGCATGGCGATTGGCCCCCCAAACGCAAAAGGCACCCCGAAGGGTGCCCTGCTGTCCCGAAGGGGACGAATGCGCTTACGCAGCTTCCGAGATGAACTTCACCGCGTCACCGAAAGTCTGGATGGTCTCGGCGGCGTCGTCGGGGATCTCGATCCCGAACTCTTCCTCGAAGGCCATGACCAGCTCGACCGTGTCGAGAGAATCCGCGCCCAGGTCGTCGATGAACGAGGCCGATTCCGTCACCTTGTCGGCTTCGACGCCCAGGTGCTCGACGACGATCTTCTTCACGCGATCAGCGATGTCGCTCATGTCCATTCCTCTATACTGCGGCAGGAATTGCCCCTGCCTTTTTCGCTTAGCCCGGTCCGGGCGTCAATCCTGCGCGCCTATAGCAAGGGTCGCAGCCTATGGCAAACGCTTTAACCCGACTTGCACCGCTTCGGTTTCAGACCATGTCCATCCCGCCGTTCACATGCAGCGTCGCCCCGGTGACATAGGCCGCTTCGGGCGAGGAAAGGTAAAGGACGGCGGCGGCGATCTCCTGCGGGTTGCCCATCCGGCCTGCCGGAACGGCGGCAAGGATCGTCGCGCGTTGCTGGTCGTTCAGCTTCCCGGTCATCGCGGTCTCGATGAAGCCCGGCGCGACGCAGTTCACGGTGATGCCGCGGCTGGCCACTTCGGCGGCCAGCGATTTCGACAGGCCGACCATCCCGGCCTTGGAGGCGGCATAGTTCACCTGCCCCGCATTGCCCGTGGTGCCCACGACCGAAGAGATGTTGACGATCCGGCCCCAGCGCGCCTTCATCATCCCCCGGATCGCGGCACGGCAGAGGCGGAAGGTCGCCGTCAGGTTGACGTCGATCACCGACTGCCAGTCCTCGTCCGACATGCGCATGACAAGGCCGTCCTTCGTGATCCCGGCGTTGTTGACCAGGATGTCGACTGCACCCATCGCTTCCGTGGCGCGCTTCACAAGCCCTTCCACCTCTTCAGGGTTCGAGAGGTTGCAGGGCAGGACATGCGCGCGGCTGCCAAGCTCGGCGGCCAGTGTCTCCAAGGGTTCAACACGGGTGCCCGAAAGGCCGACCGTGGCCCCGGCAGCGTGAAGCGCGCGGGCGATATCGGCGCCGATGCCACCGCTTGCGCCGGTCACGAGCGCGCTTTTTCCTGTCATATCAAACATGAGCGGTCCTTTCAGGCCTTGAGGGCGGCGATGTCTTCGGGCGTGGCGATGGCGCGGGTGGTGGCGCCTTGGGCGATGCGCTTGATCATCCCCGACAGCGCCTTGCCCGCGCCGATCTCCCAGAATTCGGTGACGCCGGCCTTTTCCATCCAGAGGACGCTTTCCCGCCAGCGGACCGAGCCCGTGACCTGCGCGATGAGAAGGTCGAGGATGCGGTCCGGCTCCATCACCGCTTCGGCGCGGACGTTGACCACGACCGGCACCTGCGGTTTGGCGATCGGCACCGCCGCCAGCGCCTCGGCCATCACATGCGCGGCGGGCTGCATCAGCGCGCAGTGGAAGGGGGCGGACACCGGCAGCAGCAGCGCGCGCTTGGCGCCCCTGGCCTTGGCGATCTCGACCGCGCGCTCCACTGCGGCCTTGTGGCCGGAGACGACGACCTGCGCAGGGTCGTTGTCGTTTGCGGCCTGGCAGACCTCGCCCTGCGCGGCCTCGGCGGCGACGGCGGTCGCGGTCTCGAAATCAAGGCCCAGCAGGGCCGCCATCGCGCCGATGCCAACCGGGACGGCCTCCTGCATCGCCCTGCCCCGGATGCGCAGAAGCCGCGCGGTGTCGGACAGCGTCAGCGACCCGGCGGCACAAAGGGCGGAATATTCGCCCAGGGAGTGCCCGGCGACGAAGCTCGCCTGATCCAGCCCGAAGCCTTCCGCCTCCAGCGCCCGCAGCGCGGCGATCGAGGTCGCCATCAGCGCGGGTTGCGCATTCTGCGTCAGCGTCAGCTCGGCGATGTCGCCCTCCCAGATCAGGGAGGAGAGCTTTTCGCCAAGGGCGGCGTCGACCTCGTCGAACACGGCCTTCGCAGCCGGATAGGCCTCGGCCAGTGCCTTGCCCATGCCGATGGTCTGGGCGCCCTGCCCCGGAAAGACGAATGCGCGGCTCATGTTCCCCCCTTGGTTTCCTTGGGGATAGCGCGACGAGGCCGGTTCTGCAATGCGGTCAGACGCTGCGGGTGATGCCGCCGTCGACGCGCAGGTTCTGGCCCGTTATATAGCCCGCGCCGTCCGAGGCGAGAAAGGCGACCGTCGCCGCGATTTCCTCGCTGCGGCCATAGCGGCCCATCGGGACACTTTGGCGTCGTTCTTCGGTGGCGGGCAGGCTGTCGATCCAGCCGGGCAGGACGTTGTTGATGCGGATGTTGTCCGGCGCATAGGTGTCGGCATAGATCTTGGTGAAGGCGGCCAGGCCCGCACGGGCGACGGCCGAGGTCGGGAACATCGCCGAGGGCTCGAAGGCCCAGGCAGTGGAGATGTTGACGATCGCGCCGCCCTTCTGCGCCTGCATGATCGGCGTCACCAGCCGGATCGGGCGGATGGCGGACAGGAAGTAGACGTCCATGCCGCCCTGCCAGTCGGCATCGGTCAGCTCCAGGATCTGCTTGCGCGGCCCGTGACCGGCGCTGTTGACCAGCACGTCCACCCGGCCCCATTTCGCCATCACCGCATCGACAACCCGCGCCACATCGTCCGGGTTCTGGTTCGACCCCGTCACGCCCACGCCGCCCAGTTCCGCCGCCAGCGCCTCGCCCTTGCCCGAGGAGGACAGGATCCCCACGCGGAAGCCATCCGCCACAAGCCTGCGCGCCGCCGCCGCGCCCATGCCCGACCCGCCCGCCGTGACCAGCGCCACCTTGTCCGTCGTCATCATGCTTCCTCCTGCCGCATCGGGATGGCGCAAGCCCCCGGTTGTCCCGGGGATAGCACCGACCCGCAAGCGCCGCCATGCCGAAACGGACCACCCGGCTGCTCCGACCTCCGCCCCGGGACCGACATGGCCCGAGCGGCTGGCCTCACCGGCGTAGCTCGCCCGCCCCCGTGCCCGCCGTCGGATGAAACAGGATGCCGGCGACCGATCGAGAATCTCGGCGCCTGGCGCGTCATGGTGTCAGCTCATGCGGCGCTCTCGCGGCGTCACGATGGGGCATCGCTCGGCATGTGCCTGCAAACCGCTCACGCCCGCCCGATTGGAAACGGACTGCGGTCGGCAAGGCTGGTCATCAAACGCGAGAGCCGCTCGAAGCAAGCGGATCGCAGGCTGGCATGTGCAGGGTCATCGACAAGGTTGGACATTTCGTCGGGGTCATTCTCAAGATCGTAAAGTTCAGCCCAATCGGTATCGTCATAGATGGAAAGACGGTGCCGCGCCGTCATGAGCGTTCTTACCCGGACCGGCGCGGAAAATCCCATGCCGGTCTCGTGTCCATCCTCTTCGATCAGAAGCGCGTCATGGCCGGCGGCTTCGGGATCGGCGAGGCTGGGCGCCATGTCGCGCCCCTGCATGCCCCAGAACGGCGCAATGCCCGCGCGCGCCAGAATGGTCCGACCGAAATCCAGAGTGCTGTGCAAGGCTCGCGTCGGATGTCCAGGCGCGGCCATGCCCGGCTCGGACCAGATGAATGGCACGCGTACCAGACCCTGGTAATGCAGCGCGGACTTGAGCATCAGCCCGTGGTCGCCCATGAAGTCCCCGTGATCGCTCATGAAGATGACGATCGTGTTTTCAGCAAGGTCGAGTGCCTGCAACCGCGCCATTATGCGTCCGACCGCATCGTCGATCATGGCGATCATGCCGTAGCTGAGGGCGATAGCCTCGCACGCTTCGCGCGCGTCGACGATGAAAGGCGTGGTGCCCTGCCTGTTCTCGCCACCCGCAAGATGGCGCGCGCGCATGTGGTCGAGCACCGGCGAGGCCGGGCATTCGCGGGCGGCAAGGCTTGACGGTGGCATGATCTCGTCCGGATCATAGAGGTCCCAGTAGTGCCCCGGCGGCGTGAAGGGGTGGTGGGGATCAGGGAACGACGAGACCAGGAAGAACGGTTTGGACCTGTCGTCCGCACAGGACTCGAGAGCGGCAACCGTGTGCTGCTCGACAAAGGTCGTCGGATAATACTCCTCGGGAAGCCTGGTGCGGTAGCCCTGCGGAACGGTGTATCGCTGGTCGGGCGAGGCATTGGCCGGTCCGATCAGAGCGGCAAGATCAGGCAGCATCTGCCCCGCCCACCGACGCCACTCGCCCCCGACCACATCACCATGCATGGTGCAGAGCCTCACCTTCTCGAAACCGTAATAGGGCAGGTCAAGCTGGTGGGCGGGGTTGTCTTGCCAGAGAGCGGTATTCTCCTGATCATATCGGCCATCGCGCCACAAACCCAGCCAGGCCTCGCGATGCGACTCGGGGGGGTGACGCAGGCCCGACGGGCAATTTCGCTCCATCGCCGCCGGTCGGCCGGTCATGTTCTGGAGATGGACCTTTCCGACCAGCTCGGTGCGATAGCCGTCGCACCGCAGCAGCTCGGTCAGCGTGTTGGCGGACAGGGCGAGCGGTGCGCCGTTGCAGTGCGCCCCATGCAGCGACGGCATCCGGCCGGTGAAGAGCGTGGCCCGGTTCGGCATGCAGATCGGCGTCGAGACGTAGAATTTTTCGTAACGCCTGCCACGCGCGGCGATGGCGTCGATGTTCGGCGTCCGCAGGACGGGATTTCCCATGCAGGAAAGATGATCCGCACGATGCTGGTCGGTGATGAAAACGAGGAAGTTCGGCCTTGTATCAGCCATGTGCGGTAGTTCCTGCATCTATCGCGCCTGAAGCGCCGGGTTCTTCGGCAGTCGTGTCACTGCTCATGCTTGGTCCAGGGGACGAGGTGCGTCTGAAGCAGGCGGAGCGCCATGTCGACGGCCAGCGCGATTGCAGACATCAGCAGCACGCCAACCATCGCCACGTCCGTAGCGCCCCGGTTCGTTGCAGCGATGACCATCCAGGCAATGCCTGACTCCGACGCGATCATTTCGGCGCCGATCAGTGCCGCGAAACATGCCCCGAAGGAAATGCGCACACTCACGAGTATTGCTGGCAGGGCGGTCGGGAAATAGAGCTGCGCAAGCGTTTGCCAGGGGCCAACGCCCATCGAACGGAAGGCTTCGACGCGCTCTGGCCGCACCGCTTGCAGCGCGGTCATCGTGCCGATCATCACCGGAGGCAGGCCCGCGAGCACGAGAAGAGTGATTTTCGATGTCTCGCCAACACCCAGCCAAAGCACGATGAGGCTGAGGTAGGCGAGGGGCGGGAGTGGTCTGTAGAAGGCAAGCCACGGCATCACCGCATCACGCACGACGGCTGAGGCGTTCATCGCAAAGCCGAGGATGACGCCAAGCAGGATGCAGACGCTCCAGCCCAGGGCGATGCGTTGCAGGCTGATCTTGATGCTCTGGCCGAGAGGCGAGCCGAGATAGCCTTCGCGGACGATGCGCTGGAAGGCCGCGGCAACCTGCTCGGGTGACGGGAAAAGAGCGGCGCCTGTCGCATTCCGGGTAAGCAGGAACCACATGACGATGACGAGGGAAAAGCTGATCGCGGCTCCGACGACCGGGTTCAGAATCTCATCGAGGGGGCGAAGGTGGACAGGTCGCTTTCGGTTCATGCCTTGCCGACCCATGGCGTCAGGCGCCGGTAGAGAAGCCGAAAGCCGAGGTCGGCAACGATGCCGGTAAAGCCCATGACGATCAGGCCAATGACCAGCACCGAAGATTCCGCGTACTGGCCCGCCTGATAGGTCATCCAGCCAAGACCCGAATTCGCGGCGATCATCTCGGCGGCGACAAGCGTGGTGAAGCACAATCCAAAGCCGATCCGGGCGCCGGTGATGATTTCCGGCAGGCAGGACGGCAAGATGACAATCATGAGGATCCTTATCGGAGAAAGCCCCATGGACCGCGCCGCCTCGACACGGTCCTGGCGCACCGTTGCAGCAGCCTCTCTTGTCGCCAGCAGGACGGGGGGCAGGCCACCAAGCGTCAGCACCGCGATCTTTGACGCCTCGCCCGTTCCGAGGGCCAGGACGAGCAGCGTGAAATAGGCCAGTGCGGGCAAGGGTCGATAGACTTCGATCAGCGGATAGATCAGGTTGGAAATGACCCTGTTGCGGCCCATGGCGATACCGAGCGTCGTGCCGATGACGACCGCAAGACCGAAGCCTTCTGCCAGCCGCAGGAGGCTGACTCCGTAGTTTGTCCAGAAGGAAACACCGGCATAACCCTGCGAGAAGAGGATGCCGGCGACGCGCCACATCTCGGACGGCGGCGGCAGGAGGATCTTCGACAAGAGCCCGCTCGATGCGATGGCGGCCCAGGCGCAAAGGCCAGTGACGACGGAAACCACGCTCACGGTGGGGAATTTCCCGGCTGTAAGCGGTCCTCTTGGTTGCCGACGCCTGCGTTCCCGGGTCGCCATCTGCGGTCTCACTTGAGGAACTGCGTGTCGAAGGCGGCGTCGATCACGGCCTGGTCGGGTGCAGTCGTGACCGCGCCCTGGTCGAAACTGAACTGCCAGACGTTGGCCAGAAGCTTCGACAAGGCACCGGGCGCCGAACCGTCGCCCATCAGATCCGGCGACAACTGTTCGGATGCCAGGAAGAACTGTTCGCCCCTGATCTGCTGGGCCGCCTGTTCGTCCGAAACCGCGCCGAACTCATCCTTGAACTCTGCCGCCACCTCTTCGGTGTTCTCGTGGATATATTGCGTCGCGCGGTCGATCGCGCGCACATATCCCTTCACGATCTCCGGGTTTTCGGCGGCGAAACTCGCAGAGACGACGTGGAAGTTGACGATCTTGTACTTGCCTCCCGTCGCGTCAGAAAGCTGGCCGATGGTCTGAAGCACCGTTCCGCCATTGGCGGCGAGGCGGGACAGGATCGGATCCCAGACATAGGATGCCTGGATTTCGCCGCGCTCCCATGCAGCGGCCATGGCCGGCGGGGCGATGCCGACGATCGAAACCTTTTCGGCGGGCACACCGGCCTCGATCAGGGCCGCGCGCAGCCCGTAATCGGAGGTCGTACCCGCAGTCACGCCCACCGTCTTGCCTTCTAGATCGGCGACCGACGCAATTCCCGCGTCACTCTTGACGACGAGACCCTCGGTACTGACTTCGTTGTCCGACAGCATGAAGATCGACACTTCCGCGTCACGGGCGAGCAGCGAGACAACGCCGGTCGAGCCATATTGCGCGATGTCGAGCGAGCCGGACAGAAGAGCCGCGGTCTGGGACGGGCCATCTTCGTATTGCTGGATCGCGACCGTTACGCCAAGTTTCTCCATCTCTTCATCAAGCCAGCCCTTCTTGATCGCCAGATTGACGGGCAGAAAGCAGACGCACCCCGTATTGGTGACGCGCAGCTCCTTCGCCGTCTGCGCCTCAGACAGCGGTGACAGTGCCATGGTCGCAAGAAGTGTAGCCGCAAACGCAAGCTTGTTCATTTCAGTCTCCTTCCGATGGGGCCGTTTTTCCAGATGATGCAGCCGTGAGCGTTTCATAGAGTTCCTCTTCCGCCTCCGCGAATTCAGGGCTGGCGCGGACATGCGAGTCGGCTCCGGCCAATGCTGAGCGGTTGAAGTCGAATTTCTGCTGCCGGATGATCCTGCCGGGTCGGGCCGACATGGAAATGACGTCTGTCGAGACATAGACTGCCTCCTCGACGCTGTGCGTGATCATCACGAAGCAGGTATGCGTCTCATCCCACAGGCGGATGAGAAGGTCTTGAAGGACAGCGCGTTGCAGGGCGTCGATCGCACCAAGCGGTTCGTCTAGCAGAATGACCTTGGCTTCGGTCGCCAAGGCCCGGGCGAGCGCAAGTCGTTGCCGCATGCCGCCGGACAGCTGATAGATCGGGTGATCGTCGAACCCCGCCAACCCGACCATGTTGAGGTAATGGCGCGCACCTTCGCGCGCGGCGGCCTTGGGCTGGCCGCGCGCCGTCAGGGCAAGCGCCACGTTCCTCGCCGCACTGAACCAGGGCAAAAGCGCGGTGCTCTGCTGGTGAACGACCATTCGCTCGGGGCCAGGGCCGACGATTTCGGTCCCGTTCATCCGAACCGTGCCCGACGAGGGTTTATGGTAGCCGGCGATCAGATTGAGCACCGAGCTTTTTCCGCAGCCCGATGGGCCGATGATGCTCAGAAAGCAGCGCTGCGGGATCGCGAGCGAAAACTTGTCGACGGCGAGCACGGAACCTGGGCCGGCGCCATACCGCACGGTCACGTCCGACAGCTCGATCAGCGGCTCCGGTAAGCCCCCTCCCCCCGTGCCATCCGGGCGTACCGGCTCTGGTCCCGATTGCTGCATTCCCTGTCCTGCCTGTTAACCTGTCTGCGAAGTGAACCGAACTGCCCGGCCCGGGCAACAGCATCTTCCGCGAGTTTCATTTGCGTGAACGACGAAAAAAATTCCGCAGAATGGAATAGAGCAGATGCCGGGCCTGACAGGCATGCCGGGTGATCTCATCATGTGATGCGGACGGTGATCGTCTGCTGCTGCGAACAGAAGTTCAGGCTCGAAACGCCGAACTGCTCCCCCACGCCGGATATGCCGACACCGGACAGCGGGCTTCCCAGATCCCGGATCTGCCATGAATTGATCCAGACATGGCCGACACGCAGGCGTGGCGCCACCCGCAGGCAGCGGTTGATGTCCTGGCTCCAGATCACGGCGCCAAGACCATAGTCGCTGTCATTCGCCCGCGAGATCACTTCTTCCTCGTCGTCGAAGGGTGCGACATGGATCACCGGCCCGAAAGTCTCTTCGCGCATCAATCGTGCCCGGTCGGACAGGCCGGTGATGATCGTCGGTTCGTAGAAGGCGCCGCCATCTCGCGCATCGCCGAATTCGGGTATCCGACCGCCGGTCTCGATCTTGCCTCCTTCAGCCGCCGCCGAATTGACAAGTTCCATGACTTTCGCCCGGTGGACGGTGGAAATCAGCGGCCCGATGCTGAAGCCGTCGTGGTGCGGCTGTCCGATGACAATGGCCCGCGCCGCCGTGACAAGCCGCTCGAGGAACTCGTCAAGGCGTGATCGATGGACATATGCCCGCTCTGTGCAGAAGCAGATCTGGCCACAGTTGAAGAATGCCGAACGCAGCGTGCCCTCGATGGCCGCATCCATGTCGCAATCGGAAAACACCAGAGCCGCGTTCTTGCCGCCAAGCTCCATGGCGACCTCGCGCAGACCTGTCGCCGCCGCCTTCATGATCGCGCTGCCTGTCCCTGGCTCGCCGGTAAAGGTGATGGCATCGACGCCAGGGTGGGAAGTCAGCATCTCTCCAGTGGAATTGCGGCCGAACCCGTGCAGCAGCGAAAAGGCGCCATCGGGAATATCGGACTGGGCAATGACCTCGGCGAGGATCGTCGTCGACGAGGGAGTTTCCTCGGACGGCTTCGCAATGGCGGCATTGCCCATGACCAGCGCCGGAGCGAGCTTCAACGACATCATGAGGAGCGGAACATTCCAGGGCGCGATACAGGCGATGACACCCTTGGGGCGACGGTTCGTCATCCAGAGGCCCCGGAAACCGCCTTCACCCTGAAAGCCGTTGGTTCTTCCTTCAAGCCCGATCGCCAGATCGCAATAGGTTTCAAAAAGCGTGGTGGCGCGCTTGCCATCGAAGTTGCAGGCCTGCCAGTAGGATCGGCCGGTATCGGCCATGTCGGCCTCGATCAGGTCGTCGACCCGCCGTGCGAGCTTCGCGCCCATGTCCCGTATGATCGCTGCCCTCTGACGGACTGCCATCGCCCCCCATTCGCCGAGCGCCGCGGACTTGCCCGCCGCCACGGCTGCATCGATCATCTCCCGTGTGGCCTCGTTCACTCGTGCCACCGGGCGACCGTCAAAGGGGCTGGACTTGACCCAGGTCCTTTCCGAACCCAGCCAGGTGCCCGCGACGAGGTTCCTGATTTCCTTCATTTGATCTCTCATCTTGCAGCGGTTCGCCTAGAGCCCGAGAACAAGGCGATCCCCTTGCGCCCGCGAGCAGCAGGTCATCATTCGCGTCCCTCCGGTCCGCTCTGCGGGGCTCAGCACCTTGTCACGATGATCGATCCCGCCTTCGATGACGGTAGCCTCGCAGCTGCCGCAAAGCCCTTCGCGGCAGTCGCACGGCATGTCGATGCCCGCCTCGGCCAGCGCATCAAGCACGGTCTTGTCGGCCGCAACCGTGATATCCCGACCGGAATCGGCCAGATGTACCGTGAAGGCATGTTCCCGCGCAGGATCAAGCGCCGTATCGGTGCCCGAGAAACTCTCGGTCGTCAGCCAGCCGGGCGGGCCCTTGGCGCCCAGCTCCTGCAATGCCGCAAGCAGCCGGTCGGGACCGCAGGCATAGATCCGGCCCTCGTCGGGGAATTGCCGTAGCTCGGTGCCCAGATCCATCCGGCGGCCGTCCTCGCCCACAAAGATCTCTGCCGCGTCGGCATGATCACGCGCCACCCTGTCGACGAATGCCATCGCGTCCCGGTGGCGGCCCGCGTAGAGAAGACGATAGGATTTCCCGCTCGCCTTGAGCCGGTCGGCCATGGCAAGGATCGGCGTGATGCCGATGCCACCGGCGATCAGAAGATAACACCCGGCGGCCTCGTCCAGCCGGAAGTGATTTCTCGGGCCCGCCGCCAGCAGGATCTGCCCGACCCGCATCTTGTCATGGAAATGGCGCGAGCCACCACGACCCTGGGGCTCAAGCTGGATGGCGACACGGAAACTGCCCTCGTCCCCCGCCCCGCCGCAAAGGGAATACTTGCGCGTGTAGCCGTGGGCCACCAGATCGACATGACTGCCCGCACTCCATTCCGGCAAGGGGCGGCCGTCGGGATCGACAAGCTTCAGGTGCAGTATCCGGCCGCCCTCCGAAATCGCCTCGGCAACCATGAGCCGACGTTGAATTTCAGATCTTTCGGGCGGGCCGATCGGGAAATCGCGGGCAGCCGCCGATGGGATGGCGCGCGCGCGCGTCGCGTCCGCATCCCATTCGACCCAAAGCTCGCTGGGGCCGCGGAACGAAATGTTGGGCACATAGGTGTAGCTCTGTTCCGCAAGCCGCAGCTCCGGGAGACGCCGGGACAATTCCTCGATGAATATCCGCATCTCGAGACGCGCGATATTCTTCCCCATGCACTGATGCGCGCCGTAGCCGAAGGTCAGATGGTCCGATGCATTCTCTCGGTAAAGGTCAAGTTCTTCCGGCCGTTCGAAATGGCGTTCATCCGTGTTGGCCGATGCCTGGACGATGAGAATGCGTCCACCCTTCGGAATTGCGACCCCGCCGACCACCGCATCTGAAGTCGCGATCCGCCGCCACGCAACGACCGAGCCGGCGATACGCAGGCATTCCTCGACCGCGTTCGGAATGAGGCCTGGATTGGCGACAATTTCCTTCCAGGCGGTAGGGTCAAAGAGCAGTGCACGAACCGCATTCGCCGAGGCATGTGCAGTCGTCTCGTGCGCGGCCACAAGGATCGCCATCATCATCGAATGCAGATAGCTGTCGGTGACGATCTCCGGATGCAGCGCGTTCTGCCGAATGCTGTCGAACATCCAGCCGGTGCCGGTTTTGGTCCTGCGCATCTTTTCCAGGATCCGGCCCGACGCCTGCCAGAACCGGCCGACCGACTCAGCGACATGGAGCTGTTCTTCGGGCTTCGGCTTTCCCCATGTGTTGACCGTGTGGGCAACCGAGAACGACTTCAGCTCGGCAATATCGTTGCTGTCCACACCGAGAAATCGCAGCGCGACTTCCATCGGCACTTCCCAGAAAAGCTCTTCGACAAGGTTCGCGCGGCCCCTGGCGATGAAGGCATCGACCCGTCTGGTTGTCAGGTGCCGGATCATCGCCGTATGGCGTTCAAGATTGGCCGGCAGGAAGGCGTCGATCAGCAGTCGCCGACGCAGCATGTGGTCGGGTTCGTCCTCGTTGACCATGGTGCGCCGGAGCGCATAGCCATAGTGTTCCAGGATCCGGCCCGCTTCCTCGGGGGCGGGGGTGACTTTTTCAAGGGCAATCGAGGCGGAAAAAAGAACCGGATCACGGAAGACGCTCTTCACATCCTCGTAGCGCGAGACGACCCAGTATCCCATCGTTTCGCTGTAGAAGACCGGTTCCTCGTCGCGGGCCCAACGCAGCGCGTCTCCCGGACTGGCCTGGAATGCGGGGCCGAAGGGATCGAATGTGCGTGCCCTGGCCGAGAAGGGACAGCCTGATTGACGCCCGGGCGCCATTTCGGGTTTCGACATCTTCCTCCCCCATTCGGTATGTGGCGAGCAGCACGATCCGGCTGGTTGCCCGATCCTGCCGCCGCCGAGGGCTTTGTCACGGACCGGATCGAACTGTTTCCCCGAAGTGCAGAGGCGGCAATCGCAATCCGAATGAGTTCCACACTGCGGAATATCTCGCTATGATCCACTTTCGTATCAGGGTGATGGGACAGGGCGATCCGAAGATGCAGAGCTTGATGCGGGGGCTGGATGTCATTCGAAGCGTGATGGACCTGGAGCCATGCAGCCTGCAGCAGCTGCACGATGCGACGGGCCTGCCCAAGCCCAGTCTTCTGCGCATCCTCGAAACGCTCGAGACCGCAGGAATTGTCTTCCGCCCGATCGACGACAAGCGATACCGGTTGAGCGCGAACAATTTTCTCATGCGCAGGACACCGGACCTGCGCGTCGCCCTTCAGGAAGTGTCGGTCCCCGTTCTGAGCAAGCTCTGCCGTGACGCCGTCTGGCCAAGCGATCTCGTCATTCCGGACGGGAACAGGATGGTTGTCATATCTTCCAACAGAATGCTCAGTCCATTTGCGATCAAGCCATCGGCGCACGGCCATCAGCCGGACATGCTGCTCACGGCGGTCGGACGCGTCTACCTGGCGTTCAGCGCCGAGCATCGCCGGAGCGAGATCATCGGAGCGATCCGCAGCGAGAACCCAGGCCACCGCATGCTCCGGGACGAAGATGCACTCTCCAGGCTGCTGCTGGACACACGCCAGCGCGGTTACGGCATCCGAAGCGAACACAAGGCAGATGGTTTCGGCGCGATTGCCGTTCCAGTGCTTGTCAGGAACGATCCGATCGCGTGCCTGAATCTCTTCTATTACAAGAGCGCCATCTCGCAGGACAACGTCGTCAAGGAGCACCTGTCAAAACTCGTGGCTGCCGCTGACGAGATCGTGAAACGCTTGACGGCAAGTTCCAGTGACCTGTGACTGGAGGTGGAGATGGGATCGGTTCGTGCGGTTGCCGCCTGTTCTGGTCTGGCGTTGACCGGCCTGGCCCAGAACGCCAAGAGCCCCGCGTTTGCGGGGCTCTTGGCAGTTCGGTGACGATGGTTGCGGGAACAGGATTTGAACCTGTGACCTTCAGGTTATGAGCCTGACGAGCTACCGGGCTGCTCCATCCCGCGACACTTGGTTTGCGCGACCGCCTTTCGGGGGTGTTTTTGCGCGATCATCGTTTGTGAGTGAGTT
>NZ_JAEULO010000061.1 GCF_016793705.1 Tabrizicola sp. | reverse complement strand
GCCACGAAGCGGTTCCTCGGGCGGCGGTAGATGTCGCGCGGGGTGCCGATCTGCTCGATCTTTCCGGCGCGCATCACCACGATCCGGTCGGACATGGTCAGCGCCTCTTCCTGGTCATGCGTCACGAAGATGAAGGCGATGCCGAGGTTGTGCTGGAGCGTCTTCAGCTCCAGCTGCATCTGCTGGCGCAGGTTGCGGTCCAGCGCGGACAGGGGCTCGTCCAGCAGCAGGAGCCGGGGCTTGGCGATGATCGCGCGGGCCAGCGCCACCCGTTGCCGCTGGCCGCCCGAGAGCTGGCCCGGCCTGCGGGCGCCAAGGCCCGCAAGGCCGACCTTCTCCAGCGCTTCGGCGACCTGACCCTCGCGCGCAGCTTTGGGCACCCCCGCCACCTCCAGCGCATAGCCCACGTTCCGCGCCACGGTCATGTGGCCGAAGAGGGCATAGCTCTGGAACACCGTGTTCACCGGGCGACGGAACGGGGGCAGGGCGGTCAGGTCCGCGCCCCCCAGCCGCATCGTCCCGCTGTCCAGCACCTCGAAGCCCGAGATGGCGCGCAGGAGCGTGGTCTTGCCGCAGCCGGAGGGGCCGAGCAAAGTGACGAACTCGTTCGCGCCGACCGTCAGGTCCACCCCGTCCAGCGCGGCCAGCCGCCCGCCTTCCGGCGTGACGAATTCCCGCCGCGCCGCGCTGATTTCCAGAAGGTCAGCCATTCACTGCGCCGTGCGGATCGTGTTCCAGGCCCGGTCGTAGAGCTTCAGCGCCGCGCCGATATCCTCGAAGATCTGGAGCCGCTTCATCGTATCGGCACCCACGTTGATGTTGGGGTTCGACTTGATGAAATCGGGCGTCAGCTCGTTGGCCGGGATGTTCGGCGTGCCGTTGAACTGCTGGCTCACGTTCAGCGCGGCGATTTCCGGCTTCAAGTAGAACTCCATGAACTTCTTCGCGTTCTCCTTGTTCGGCGCCGAGGCGAGGACGCAGATGTTTTCCTGGTACATCGTGCCGCCTTCCGCGGGGATGATGTATTTGATGTTCGGCATCTCGGTGAAGAAGACGTTGCCGCCGACGAAGAAATGCCCCGCCGCGATGTCGCCCGAGGTCAGCATCGGCGGCACCTCGTAGGTGAAGGCGTTCACCGCCGCCTTGTGCGCCAGGACGTAATCCGCCGCCGCCTGCACCTCGGCGGGGTCGGTCGAGTTGACCGAGGTCCCGTTCATGATATGGCCGATGGCCAGCACCTCACGCATGTCATCCAGCAGGGTGATCTTCGCCCCGGTCTTTTCCGGGATGGCGAAGAAATCGGCCCAGCCGGTGATCGGGCCGGTGATGTCCTCGTTGTAGAAGATGCCCACGGTGCCCCAGGCATAGGGCAGGCAGTATTCGCTGGTCGGGTCCTCCTTGGCGCGCAGGAAGGCGGGGTCGATGTTCTTGAAGTCGGGGCTTTCGTTGATGCCGGTCTTTTCCAGGAGCCCCAGCTTGATCATGATGTCGTTCATGTGGACCGAGGGGAAGACGATGTCATATCCCGTCGCCCCGGCCTGGATCTTCGCCAGCATCTCCTCGTTGGAAGAATAGGTGTCCAGCGTGACCGCGATCCCGGTTTCCGCCGTGAAGCGGGTCAGCACCTCGGGGTTGATGTAGTCGCCCCAGTTGTAGAGCGCGAGCGTGCCTTCGGCCTGGGCCATCCCGGCGACGGCGGCAAGTGCTGCGGCCAATCCAAATGTCTTCATGATCTTCTCCCGGTTGGTGCCTTCGGGTCTGCGCCGGAACGGAAAGGCTTGGCGGGCGCGACTCGGGCATGTTATAGATTATGACAGAACGCTATCATTCGTCATCTTTGCTGTAAATGCTGTCATGAATGACCTGTCCTCCGAAGACTCCCCGCTTGCTGCAAGATTGCGCGGCATTTCCGGTGGATTGACCAAATCCGAGGCGGTCATCGCCCAGTGGCTGATCCTGAACGAGGCGACGCTGGGGCTGGAGACCGGCGCCTCGATCGCCGCGAAGACCGGCGTCAGCGAGATCACGGTCAGCCGGTTCCTGAAGCGGGCGGGTTACAAGGGCTTGCAGGGGCTGAAGGAGGATTTGCAGGCGGCGCTGGTTCATGCCCATGTCTCGCCCTCCGACCGCTATTTCCGCCTGCTCGACGGCGAGATCGGCGCGATCCTGAAGCGCGATGCCGACGCGGTGCTGGCCTTGGCGCATGAGGTGGAGAAACCCGCCTGGCCGCAGGCCATCGACGCCATCGCATCGGCCGACGAGGTCTTCGTCACCGGCTTCCAGACCATCCGCGGCATCGCCGAGGATTTCGCCCGGCGGCTGGCCATCGTGCGCGGGTCGGTGCGGTTCCTGTCGCCGCATGACGGCGGGCTGGTGGAATGGATCCCCTCGTTCCGCAGGGCCGAGGAGAAACGCTGCCTGGTGATGGTCGACATGGCCCCCTATGCGCGCGAGGCGCTGCCCATCGTGCAGACCGCGCGGGGGCTGGGGATGCAGGTGGTGGTGGTCACGGACGAGCTGAACACCTGGGCCAGCCCCGAGACGCCCTTCGTCTTCCATGTCGTGACCAAGGTGGATGCCTTTCTGGAAAGCACGGGGCCGATGACCACCCTGATGAACGTGATCATCCACGAGGTCGCCGGACGCGCGCCGGAGAAGGCCCGCAAGCGGATCAAGGACTGGCCGCCCATCATGCGGGGGCTGGGGCTTTACTAGCCGGTGACCGGGTCGACGCCCGGAGCGTCCCTCGCGGCTTGAGTTTGCCGGGAGACGCACATACACCTTCTCGGGACCAAGGAAGGACCGCCCCCATGCGCATTCATCAGGATCTGGCCGACACGATCGGGAACACGCCGCTTCTGAAGCTGAAGAAGGCCTCGGAGATGACCGGCTGCACGATCCTCGGCAAGGCCGAGTTCATGAATCCCGGCCAGTCGGTGAAGGACCGGGCGGCGCTTTACATCATCAAGGACGCGGTGGCGAAGGGCCTCTTGAAGCCGGGCGGGACCATCGTCGAGGGCACGGCGGGCAACACCGGCATCGGGCTGGCGCTGGTGGGCGCGAGCATGGGCTTTCGCACGGTGATCGTGATCCCCGAGACGCAGAGCCAGGAGAAGAAGGACATGCTGCGGCTGGCGGGGGCCGAACTGGTGCAGGTTCCGGCGGCACCCTACCGCAACCCGAACAACTATATCCACTACTCGCGCAGGCTGGCCGAGGCGCTGGCCAAGACCGAGCCCAACGGGGCGATCTGGGCCAACCAGTTCGACAATGTCGCCAACCGCCAGGCGCATATCGAGACGACGGGGCCGGAAATCTGGGAGGAAACCGGCGGCAAGGTTGACGGCTTCATCTGCGCCGTGGGGTCGGGGGGCACGCTGGCGGGCGTCGGCATGGCGCTTCAGCCGAAGGGGGTGAAGATCGGCCTCGCCGACCCGGAAGGTGCGGCGCTGCATTCCTTCTACACCACGGGCAAGCTGGAAAGCCCCGGCACCTCGATCACCGAAGGCATCGGGCAGGGGCGGATCACCGCGAACCTGGAAGGCTTCACACCCGATTTCAGCTATCGCATCCCGGATGCCGAGGCGCTGCCGATCATCTTCGACCTCCTGACCGACGAAGGCCTTTGCATGGGCGGCTCCACAGGCATCAACATCGCGGGCGCGATCCGCATGGCGCGCGAGATGGGGCCGGGCAAGACCATCGTCACCATCCTGTGCGACTATGGCAGCCGCTATCAGTCGAAGATCTACAACCCGACCTTCCTGCGCGAGAAGGGCCTGCCGGTGCCGGACTGGCTGGATCGGGCGGGCCGGGCGATCCCCACGGTCTACGAAGACGCATGAGGCGGCTCTTCCTCTCGCTGGCACTTCTGCTGACGCTGGCCGCGCTGCCGGTCGTGGCGCAGGACCAGACGGGGGAAAACGCCAGCGCCGAGCCCGCGGCTGACGGGGCCGAGCTTGACTATGCGCTCTGGGAGCGGATGGCCGAGCGGGCCGAGACCGAGATCGAAAATCGCCAGACATCGACCGACCGCATGGAAGAGGTCCGGGCGCAGCTGGCGAAGTGGCGGGCGGCGCTTCTGAATGCGCAAAGCGCCAATTCGGCCCGCATTGCTACCCTGCGCCAGCAGATCGAGGCCCTTGGACCCGCCCCCACCGACGGCGCGGTCGAGGCCGACGAAATCTCGGCGCGGCGGCAGGAGCTTGCCAGCCAGCTGGTCAAGTTGCAGGCCCCCGGCATCGCCGCCGAAGAGGCCTACCGGCGGGCGGACGGGCTGATCGACGAGATCGACCGCACCCTGCGCGAACGCCAGGCCGACCAGTTGCTCCAGCTCTGGCCTTCGCCGCTGAACCCCGGCAACTGGCCCGAGGCAGCGATCGGTTTTGCCGACACGGTGCAACGGCTCTGGGACGAGACGGCAGAGGCCTGGGAGGACCCCAAGGCGCGGGGCGAGCTGTTCGACAACCTGCCGCTGATCCTGGTCCTGGTCGTCGTGGCGGTGGCGCTGGTGGTCTATGTCCGGCGCTGGACCGAGCGGTTCACCGACCGGCTGCAACAGGGCGCGACGGTGCGCGGGCGGAATTTCTGGGCGCTGATCGCCTCGCTTGGAGCCATCGTTCTGCCGACGCTGGGGGTGGTGGCGCTGTCCTGGGCGCTTCTGGCCAGCGGGATGCTGGGCGAGGTGGGTCGGCTGATCGCGGTGGCGCTGCCGTTTGCGGGGCTGATGGTCTTTGCCTTCGCCTGGCTGGGCGCGCGCGCCTTTCCGCGGTTGCAGGGCGACGGCGCAGTGTTGCCCTTGCCGCCCGAGCGGCGGGCCGAGGGGCGGTTCCTGTCCGTGATGATGGGGCTGGTGATCGCCGCCAACATGCTGCGCGGCGCGGCGATGGACGCGCAGGCCTATTCCGACGCCACGACCTCGGTCATGTCGTTCCCGATCCTGCTGACCGGGGGCCTCGTGCTGATCCGGCTGGGGCGGACGCTGCGCAAGACCCGCGAGGCGGATGAGAAGGGAGCAAGCTATGCGCTGCGGCTGATCCAGCTGCTGGCGCAGGGGCTGACCGTACTGGGGGTGCTGGGCCCGGTGCTGGCGGGCTTCGGTTATGTGCAGGCGGCGCAGGCGGTGATCTATCCCGCGATGCTGTCCTTTGCGCTGGTGGCGTTCCTCTTCATCCTGCAGCGGCTGATCGGCGATGCCTGGGCGCTGCTGACCAAGCAGGAGGAGACGGGCCGCGATGCGCTGGTGCCGGTGCTGGCGGGGTTCGTCCTGTCCATCGCCGCGCTGCCGGTGCTGGCGCTGATCTGGGGCGCGCGGCTTTCCGACCTGACCGAGCTTTGGACCCGGTTCAGCGAGGGGTTCCAGCTGGGCGGCACCAAGATCTCGCCGTCGAACTTCGTGTTCTTCGCGATCGTCTTCGTGATCGGCTACATGCTGACGCGGCTGTTCCAGGGTGCCCTGCGCACGACGATCCTGCCCAAGACCCGGATGGACCAGGGCGGCCAGACCGCGCTGGTTGCGGGCATCGGCTATGTCGGCATCTTCCTCGCCGCGCTTATCGCGATCAACGCCGCCGGGATCGACCTTTCCGGCCTTGCCATCGTCGCCGGTGCCCTTTCGGTCGGCATCGGTTTCGGCCTGCAGAACATCGTGTCCAATTTCATCTCGGGCATCATCCTTCTTATCGAGCGCCCGGTCAGCGAAGGCGACTGGATCGAGGTTGCCGGGGTGCAGGGACGCGTGCGGGCCATATCCGTCCGCTCGACCCGGATCGAGACCTTCGACCGCAACGATGTCATCGTGCCGAATGCCGATCTGATTACCGGCCAGGTCACGAACTGGACGCGGTTCAACCTGTCGGGACGGTTGATCGTGCCGGTCGGCGTCGCCTTCGGGTCCGACACCCGCAAGGTCGAACGCGTGCTGCTTGAAATCGCGGAAGCGCAACCGCTGGCGGTCCTGAACCCGCCGCCGGTCGCGGTCCTGATGGGATTTGGCGCCGATGCGATCCTGTTCGAACTGCGGATCATCCTGCGCGACGTGAACTTCTCGCTTGCCGTGCGCAGCGAGATCAACCACCAGATCGTCGAACGCTTCGAGGCGGAAGGCATCGAGATTCCCTTCGCGCAGTCCGACGTCTCGCTGCGCAACGTCGAAGAGATCGCCCGCGCGCTGGCCGTGCTGCAGGGCCATCCGGTCACCGATACACTGGCAGGGACGCCCCCGACCGCTGCCCCCGATGCGGCCGCCGCGCCGCTGTCCGCGGATGACGAGATAGGACAGGCCGGATGATGACCGATCTCTTGTTCCGCGACGATGCCTACCGGACCGCCGCCGAATGCCGGATCACCGGCCACACGCCCGAGGGCGGGATCCTCGTCGACCGCTCGGTCTTCTACGCAACCTCGGGCGGCCAGCCCGGTGACAGCGGCATGCTCGACTGGGGCGGAACGCGGATGCCGATCGCGACGGCGGTGAAGGCGGCGGGGGGCATCGCGCTCATCCCCGCCGAACCGATGCCGATGCCGCCGATCGGCGCGCCCGCCCGCCAGCTGATCGACTGGACCCGCCGCCACCGCCACATGCGGGTGCATACCGCGCTGCATCTCCTCTCGGTGGTGATCCCGCTGCCGGTGACCGGCGGCCAGATCGGCGCGGACAAGGGGCGGCTCGATTTCGACATGCCCGAGCCCCCCGGCGACGTGGCCGCGCTGGAAGAGGCGCTGAACAGCCTGATCCTGCGCGATATGACGGTCAGCGACGACTGGATTACTGACGAGGAGCTTCTGGCCAATCCGGGGCTGGTGAAGACCATGTCGGTGCGCCCGCCCATGGGGCAGGGCCGGGTGCGGCTGGTCAGGATCATGGACGGCGAGGCCCTGGTCGACCTGCAACCCTGCGGCGGCACCCATGTCCGCCGCACCGGCGAGATCGGCCGGGTCGAGATCGGCCGGATCGAGAACAAGGGCCGCCAGAACCGCCGGGTGACGATCACGCTGGCCTGAGCGCAGCCGACGCCGACCCCGGGCGCCGGGATTTCTCGACAGGGGGCAGATATCCCCTTGAACAGCCCGGCAAAGCCGGGGTATCAGCGCCCGACGGACAGTTGGCCGAGTGGTCGAAGGCGCACGCCTGGAAAGTGTGTAGGCGGGGAACCGTCTCGAGGGTTCGAATCCCTCACTGTCCGCCA
>NZ_JAEULO010000032.1 GCF_016793705.1 Tabrizicola sp. | reverse complement strand
CGTCCGGAATGGATGATCCTGACCGTCCTCCCGGTGATCCCGCCGGAACTGCGCCCGCTGGTCCCCCTGGACGGCGGCCGCTTCGCCACCTCCGACCTCAACGACCTCTACCGTCGCGTCATCAACCGCAACAACCGCCTGAAGCGCCTGATCGAGCTTCGCGCGCCGGACATCATTGTCCGCAACGAAAAGCGGATGCTGCAGGAAGCGGTCGATGCCCTCTTCGATAACGGCCGCCGCGGCCGGGTGATCACGGGCACCAACAAGCGCCCGCTGAAATCGCTCAGCGACATGCTGAAGGGCAAGCAGGGCCGGTTCCGGCAGAACCTGCTCGGCAAGCGGGTGGACTTCTCGGGCCGTTCGGTCATCGTGACCGGGCCGGAACTGAAGCTGCACCAGTGCGGGTTGCCGAAGAAGATGGCGCTCGAGCTTTTCAAGCCGTTCATCTACTCGCGGCTTGAAGCCAAGGGCCTGTCCAGCACCGTGAAGCAGGCCAAGAAGCTGGTTGAGAAAGAGCGCCCCGAGGTCTGGGACATCCTGGACGAGGTGATCCGCGAACACCCGGTTCTCCTCAACCGCGCCCCGACGCTGCACCGCCTGGGCATCCAGGCCTTCGAGCCGATCCTGATCGAAGGCAAGGCGATCCAGCTGCACCCGCTGGTCTGCTCGGCCTTCAACGCCGACTTCGACGGCGACCAGATGGCCGTCCACGTCCCGCTGAGCCTTGAAGCCCAGCTGGAAGCGCGCGTGCTGATGATGTCGACCAACAACGTCCTCTCGCCCGCCAACGGCGCGCCGATCATCGTGCCGTCACAGGACATGGTCCTCGGCCTCTACTACGTCACGATGGAGCGCAAGGGGATGCAGGGCGAAGGCATGGCCTTCTCCGACATCGAGGAAGTGGAGCACGCGCTCGCCGCGGGCGCCGTCCACCTGCACGCCAGGATCAAGGCCCGCCTGCGCCAGGTCGACGAGACCGGCAACGTGGTCTGGAAACGGTATGAGACCACCCCCGGCCGCCTGCGGCTGGGCAATCTCCTGCCCCTGAACGCGAAAGCCCCGTTCGAACTGGTCAACCGCCTTCTGCGCAAGAAGGACGTGCAGACCGTCATCGACACCGTCTACCGCTACTGCGGCCAGAAGGAATCGGTGATTTTCTGCGACCAGATCATGTCCTTGGGCTTCCGCGAAGCCTTCCGCGCCGGCATCTCCTTCGGCAAGGACGACATGGTGATCCCGGATACCAAGTGGACGATCGTCAACGAGGTCAAGGAGCAGGTCGCCGGCTTCGAACAGCAGTACCTCGACGGCCTGATCACCCAGGGCGAGAAGTACAACAAGGTCGTCGACGCCTGGACCAAGTGCAACGACAAGGTGACCGAGGCGATGATGGCCACGATCTCCGCCTCGCGCACCGACGAGAACGGCGCCGAGAAGGAGCCGAACTCGGTCTACATGATGGCCCACTCCGGCGCCCGGGGCTCGGTCATCCAGATGAAGCAGTTGGGCGGGATGCGTGGACTGATGGCCAAGCCCTCGGGCGAGATCATCGAGACGCCGATCATCTCGAACTTCAAGGAAGGCCTGACCGTTCTTGAATACTTCAACTCGACCCACGGCGCCCGGAAGGGTCTGTCCGATACCGCGCTGAAGACGGCGAACTCGGGCTACCTGACCCGCCGTCTGGTCGATGTCGCGCAGGACTGCATCATCCGCGTCCACGATTGCGGCACCGAACAGGCGATCACGGCCTCGGCCGCGGTCAACGACGGTGAGGTGATCGTGCCGATGGGCGAACGGGTCCTCGGCCGTGTCGCGGCCGATGACGTGGTTGTCCCCGGCACCGGCGAGGTGCTGGTGGCCAAGGGAGAGCTGATCGACGAACGTCGCGCCGACCTGATCAACGGCGCGGGGCTTGCCTCGATCCGCATCCGCAGCCCGCTCACCTGCGAGGCCGAAGAGGGCGTCTGCGCGCTCTGCTACGGCCGCGACCTGGCGCGCGGCACGCTCGTCAACATCGGCGAGGCGGTCGGCATCATCGCCGCCCAGTCGATCGGCGAACCCGGTACGCAGCTGACCATGCGCACCTTCCACATCGGCGGCGTGGCCCAGGGCGGCCAGCAGTCGTTCCTGGAAGCGTCGCAGGAAGGCAAGATCGAGTTCCGCAACGCCAACCTCCTGAAGAACGCCGCGGGCGAGCAGATCGTCGTCGGCCGGAACATGAGCGTGGCGATCATCGACGAGGCCG
Source organism: Tabrizicola sp. (assembly GCF_016793705.1). Lineage (GTDB taxonomy): Bacteria > Pseudomonadota > Alphaproteobacteria > Rhodobacterales > Rhodobacteraceae > Tabrizicola. The sequence goes on along the minus strand of NZ_JAEULO010000032.1, from coordinate 539 downwards.
GGCAGGAACGCGCCGCGCACAAGCTGACTTACGGCGCGAAACTCCACGTCAAGGAAGGCGAAGCGGTCAAGCGCGGCACCAAGCTCTTCGAATGGGACCCCTTCACCCTGCCGATCATCGCCGAAAAGGCGGGGGTCGCCCGGTTCAAGGATCTCGTCGCGGGGATCTCGGTCCGCGAGGAAACCGACGATGCCACCGGCATGACCCAGAAGATCGTCTCCGACTGGCGTTCGGTGCCGAAGGGCGGCGACCTCAAGCCCGAGATCATCGTGATGGACCCGGCCTCGGGCGATCCGGTGCGCGGCGACAACGGCAACCCGATCACCTACGCCATGTCGGTGGACGCGATCCTTTCCGTCGAGGACGGGCAGGAGCTGCGGCCCGGCGACGTGGTGGCCCGTATCCCGCGCGAAGGCGCCAAGACCAAGGACATCACCGGGGGTCTGCCCCGCGTGGCGGAACTGTTCGAGGCCCGTCGTCCGAAGGATCACGCGATCATCGCGGAAACCGACGGCTATGTCCGCTTCGGCAAGGACTAC
>NZ_JAEULO010000004.1 GCF_016793705.1 Tabrizicola sp. | reverse complement strand
GATCGGGCTTGAACCGAGCGCCTATGGCACCCATTCGATGCGACGCACAAAGGTCGCCCAGATCTACAAGAAGACAGGCAACCTGCGCGCTGTTCAACTTTTGCTCGGGCATACCAAGATGGACAGCACTGTTCGCTATCTTGGGGTCGACCTGGACGATGCGCTGTCCTTGTCAGAAGGGATCGATCTGTAACAACCCAGCAGACCGGCGTGCCATGCGCCGGTCGGCCCATAGCAGACGGTCATCCGTGCCAATCTTCAGCCATTCTGTGCCAAGAAGGTCAAAACTCGGTTGGTTTGAGGCCGCCACGGCCGAAGCCTTTTGTGGCGGCCTGTAAGCGTTAGCGTGAAAGAACAGCTCGCATGACCCTCAAAAGGCACTTCATCGGTTATGCCAAGAGAGTTTCGTTTCGCCAGCAGACATGGCGGTCCGGACGAAGCAAGAGACAGCCGCTGTCGCCGCTATTGCGCACGCAGGGCCGATGCGAGGTGTGCGACAGTCGGGGGTGCGTTGGTGCGCAGATGCACGAAAGACAGCCTCAGGCGCACCGGAAGATCTGTGACGTCCAAGAAACGCACTGACGGCGGCTGGCGCCACCTTTGGCAGGAATTGACAAGCGCCACCCCGGCCCCGGTCGAGACGAGCGCCAGCATGTCGGTCTCGTTCGTCATCTCGGCCACAAAGTTCGGTGCAAAATGCGCGCCGTGAAAGGCTGCGGTCAGATCGTCATGATAGGTCGGGCTGACGCGGCGCTGAAAGCCTACGAAGTTCAGGCGCGACAGATCGGCAAGCCGGACCGAGTCCCGCCCGGCCAGCGGCGAGTCATGTGGGACGGCCAGCATGACCGAGTGGCTTTCAAGTTCGGTCGAGACGAGGTCCTCGTCCTCCGGAGGGTTATAGACCAGTGCCGCGTCGATTTCGCCCTGACGCAGGGCATTCAACTGGGCACCGGTCGGCATGGCAGAAAGGCTCAGCCGGACGCCGGGAAACTGATCCCGGAAGCGCCGGATGCCGTTTGGCACCAGACCGTGCCAGCCCGCCACCTCGATGAACCCAAGTCGCAGATGGCCGGATGTCCCGGTGGCCGCCGCCCGGGCGGCCTCGAGCGACTGCTGCATCTCGGCGCGCAGCCGCCGGGCGTGGGTCAGAAACACCCGGCCCGCATCATTGAGCCGGACGCCGCGCGGGAGACGTTCAAACAAAGGCGTGCCGATTTCAGCTTCCAGCAGCTTGACCTGACGGCTCAGGGCCGGTTGCGCGATGCGCAGGCGCTTGGACGCCTTGCCGAAATGCTCGGCCTCAGCAATGGCGATGAAATAGATGACCTGCCGGAATTCCATGTCATTTGATACCAATCGGCGATCAACATGGCAACTGGATTGAATTGGATTGTATCAGACTGCAGCTCTAAGCTGATCTTCGCAACAGCATGGACCAAGCCGTGACCACGAACGTCCTCTCCCCCTACAAGGCCTTTTGCCAAAGCGCGGCAGCTTATCCCGCACGCGATTTTGTGCGTGTGCCTGCGGCGGCAAAGGCACCCTGGGCAGCCGAGGGCTATGTGATCAGCTATGCCGCGGCCGCAGAGCAAGTCGAAGTCTTGCGTGCGGCCTATGTTGCGGCAGGCTACGGCCGGGGCAGCCGCGTCGCCTTCATGCTGGAAAACCGTCCCGAGTTCCTGCTGCACTGGCTGGCGCTGAACGCCATCGGTGCCTCGATCGTGCCGCTGAACGCCGAGATGCGACCCGAAGAGCTGGCCCATCAGATGCAGGTGTCGGGGGCCGAACTGTTTGTTTCTGTTGAAGAGTTCACCGGGCTTTTGTCCGCCGCGATTCCCGCCCAGGTGCCCGTCTCCCTGCTGAACGCCGCACTCCCATCGGCGAAACAGCCAAGGGCCCCTGGCGAAGGTCTGCCGGAGGATGAAGCAGCTTTGCTCTTCACCTCCGGCAGCACCGGGAAACCCAAGGCCTGCATCCTGTCGAACCTGTATTTCGCGGTGATCGCCGATTGGTATCGCGGGTTGCCCGGGATTGCCGGGGTCACCGGCGGGCCGGTCGCCATGACGCCCTTGCCCTTTTACCATATGAACGCGCTGGCCTGCACGGCGGGCGGGATCATGGCGGCGGGCGGCACCATTGTGCCACTGGACCGCTTTCACCCCAAGAGCTGGTGGCGCAGCGTGGCCGAAAGCGGTGCGACGCTGGTGCATGGTCTGGGGGTGATCCCGGCGATCCTGCTGCAACTGCCGCCCCGCACGGATGACCGGGCGCACCAGGCCCGCGCGATCTTCAGCCCCGGTGTCGATGCCGCCCACAAGACAGCGTTTGAGGCCCGGTTCGGCCTGCCGATCCTGGAAGGCTGGGCCATGACCGAAACCGGCGGCGCGGCCGTGACCGACACCAGCGGCCTGACCGGCCCCTTGGCTCCCCGCTGCATCGGGCGGCCCCGGGGAACGGTGCTGTGGCGGATCGTCGACGAGGCCGGGCAAGACGCCCCGCTGGGCGAGTTGATCCTGAAGGCGCCGGGAGAGGACCCGCGCCGGGGGTTCTTTTCGGGTTATCTGGGCGATGACGAGGCGACCGAAGCCGCCTGGGACGGCGGCTGGTTCCATACCGGCGATATTATCCGGGTGGATGACGCGGGGCTCTTCTACTTTGTCGACCGCAAGAAAAGCATCGTGCGCCGCTCGGGCGAAAACATCTCGGCGCTGGAAGTTGAGGCGGCACTGATGGACGACCCCGCCGTTCGGTCTGCGGCGGTCACGCCGGTTCCGGACCCGCTGCGGGGTGAAGAGGTCTTTGCTTTCGTCGTGCCTGCCGAACCTCTGCCGGGAAGCAGTTTCGCGGCGGACCTGTTGCAGCGCCTGACCCAGAGGCTGTCCTACCACAAGCTGCCGGGCTATCTGGCGCTGGTCGATGAATTGCCGCTGGGCAGCACGCAAAAGGTGCTGCGCGGTCAGGTCAAAAGCGATGCGGC
>NZ_JAEULO010000065.1 GCF_016793705.1 Tabrizicola sp. | reverse complement strand
TCTGCGCGGTGGTGGCGCGTTCGGTGACGGTCTGGCCGGCCATCTCGTTGTAGCGGTTGAGGCGGGCCTTGCCCTTGGCCTGCCGCGCCTTGGCGCCGGAGCGGATCCACTCCAGTTCCTTTTCCAGCGCCTTCTGCTTGGACTTGTCCTCGCGGGCTTCCTGCGCCATCCGCTTGGCCTTCTGGTCGAGCCAGGCGGAGTAGTTGCCCTCGTAAGGAATGCCGCGGCCGCGGTCGAGTTCCAGGATCCAGCCGGTGATGTCGTCCAGGAAATAGCGGTCGTGGGTGACGATCAGGATGGTGCCCTTGTAGTCGATCAGGTGCTTCTGCAGCCAGGCGATGGATTCGGCGTCCAGGTGGTTGGTCGGTTCGTCGAGAAGCAGCATGTCGGGCTTTTCGAGGAGCAGCTTGCACAGCGCGACGCGGCGGCGTTCCCCGCCGGAAAGCGTGGTCACGTCGGCATCGTCGGGCGGGCAGCGCAGCGCGTCCATCGCGACGCCGACGGTGGCCTCAAGCTCCCACAGGTTGCCGGCGTCGATCTGGTCCTGCAGCGCGGCCATCTCGTCCGCCGTCTCGTCCGAGTAGTTCATGGCGAGTTCGTTGTAGCGGTCGAGGATCGCCTGCTGTTCGGCCACGCCCAGCATGACGTTTTCCTTCGCCGTCAGCTTGGGGTCGAGATGCGGCTCCTGCGCCAGGTAGCCGACCTTGGCGCCCTTGGCGGCCCAGGCCTCGCCTTTGAAGTCCTTGTCCATCCCGGCCATGATCTTGAGGAGCGTGGACTTGCCCGCGCCGTTGACGCCCACGACGCCGATCTTCACGCCGGGCAGGAAGTTCAGGTGGATGTTCTCGAAGCAGGTCTTGCCGCCGGGGTAGGTCTTGGAGACGTTCTCCATGTGATAGACGTATTGATAGCTGGCCATCGGGCGCTCCATTCGGGGGTTGGGGCGTATGTAGCGACGAAGGCGCGGGGCTGCAACGTCTGGCGGGCTTGTGCGGCGGCGGGGCTTGGGGTTTTCTGGCCGCATTGGACGGAGGGGTGATGCGGGCGGGATTTCCGGTGGCGACGAAGGGCATGGTGATTGGCCTGCTCGGCGGGTCGTTCGATCCGGCGCATGAGGGGCATGTGCATATCACCCGCGAGGCGTTGAAGCGGCTGGGGCTGGATCAGGTCTGGTGGCTGGTCACGCCGGGCAATCCGTTGAAGGCCCGGCAACCCGCGCCACTGAAAGATCGGATGGCGCGGGCACGGGCGGTGATGCGCGACCCAAGGGTGAAGATCACCGCGCTGGAGGCGGCTCTGGGGACGCGGGCGACCTATGACACGATCACCCGGCTGAAGGCGATCTATCCGGGCGTCACCTTCGTCTGGCTGATGGGGGCAGACAACCTGGTGCAGTTCCACAAGTGGGGGCGCTGGCGGGACATATTGCGAAGCGTCGCGGTGGGGGTGCTGGCGCGGCCGGGGTCGGGCGTGGCGGCGCGGACCAGCGTGGCGGCGCGGGCGTTCCGGGTGCATCAGGTCGACCGGGGCGAGAATTTGCGGGGGCGCAAGCCGCCGGTCTGGGCCTTCGTGAACCTGCCGATGAATGACGCTTCGTCGACAGAGATCCGGGCGAAGGGCGGGTGGAAATCGGGGCGGTAGCAGCGGCTCCTCGTTCGCCTTCGGCTTCTCGTCGCAAGATCACCGACGAGGAGCCGGAGGCGAACGAGGAGGGGTCGGTCAGAGCGCCTTTTCCAGCCAGGTATCGGCGGGCGTACCGGTGTAGGGCGCGGTCGCGGTCCAGCCAGTCGCACGATACAGCGCCAGCGCTTCGGTCAGCGCCGAGTTGGTGTCGAGTTTCAGCAGGCCCACGCCCATCGCCTTCGCCTCGTCCTCGATGGCGGTCATCAGGCGGCGGGCGAGGCCCTGGCCGCGGGCGCTGTCGTGGACCCAGAGCCGCTTGACCTCGGCAACCGTGCCGTCAAGCGGGCGAAGCGAGACGCAGCCGACGGGCAGGTCGTCGGACCAGGCGATCAGGAAGCGGCCCTTTGGCGGGCGGTAGCTGTCGGACTGCGGGTCGGGCAGGCTGAACATGCCCGCCTGCGCGGCGGGGACGCGGGCGACAAGTTCGTCGAAATAGGCCTGCAGGCAGGCCAGCGCCTCGGGGGAATCCGGGTCGGCGGGGCGGATCGCCAGCTGGTCGCGGTTCAGAAGCGTGGCGATCAGGTCCATCGCGGCCACCACCTCGCCGGCGCGCGATCTGGCGCGGGCGATCAGACGGGCAGCCCGGTCGCGGCCGATGCTGTCGTAGGCGGCCATTTCTTCCTGCCCTCGCGGCGTCAGCCGGGCGATGCGGCGGCGCCGGTCGGCGGGGTCGGTCGCGGTGGTGATCAGGCCTTCGCGTTCGAGGCTGCGCAGGAAGCGGCTCATCAGCCCGGAATCGAGCGCAAGCCGGTCGCGGATCAGGGCGACATCGGTGCCCTCGGCTTGGACGAGTTGCAGCACGCGAGCGGCCCCGAGCGGACGGCCCCGACCGAGGAAGGAGGTGTCGAGCACACCCACCTCCCGCGTGACGGCGCGGTTGAAGCGGCGGAGGCGAGCGATGGGGTCGAGCATGGTGTCGGACCTTGGTCAGGCATATTGGTTGACTATAGTCAGGTCTCTTGTTCACGCAAGCGCGATCCAGGCTGGGGAAGTCGGGCTGGCGGAATCGGCAAGGATGCGGCTATCACCCGGGAAACGGAGTGGGTGGATGGTGATCACGCGGCGGATGATGCTGGCCGGGCTGCTGGCGGGCGCGGCTTTCCCGGCGGGGGCCGAGGGGATGGATTCCTCGCCCCGTCCGGTGGCGCGCGGGGGCAAGGCAGCGGCGCGTCTCATAGCGGGGCCGCTGGATGCGTCCGAGCTGATCGCGGCGGCGAAGCTCGGGGCGGCCTCGGTCGCCTATGTGCTGCTGGACGCCCGGACCGGCGCGGTGCTGGAGGCGCGGGAGCCCGACCTGGCCCTGCCGCCCGCCAGCGTGGCGAAGGCCGTGACCTCGCTTTACGCGCTGGAGAAGCTGGGGGCCGGATATCGCTTTGCGACACGGGTTCTGGCGACCGGGCCGCTGCGCGGCGGCATCGTGCAGGGCGACATCGTGCTGGCGGGCGGGGGCGATCCGACCTTGCAGACCGACCAGCTGGGCGATCTGGTGGCGCGACTGGCGAAGGCCGGGCTGAAGGGCGCGACGGGGCGGTTGCTGTATTGGGACGGCGCGCTGCCCCGGCTGAAGGAGATTGCGGCGGACCAGCCCGCGCATGTCGGCTACAATGCCGCCGTCTCGGGGCTGAACCTGAACTTCAACCGCGCCTATTTCGAGTGGAAGCGGGTGGATGGCCAATGGCGCACCTCGGTCGATGCGCGAGGGGAACGCTTCCTGCCCGGCGTCGACATGGTGCGGGTGGACGTGGCGACCCGCGATGCGCCGCTCTTCACCTATGCGCCGGGACGGGTCGAGGAATGGACGGTGGCCTCCGGCGCCTTGGGCAAGGGCGGCAGCCGCTGGTTGCCGGTGCGCGACCCCGGCGCCTATGTGGCCGAGGTGTTCCGCACCCTGGCCCGCGCTCAGGGCATCCGGCTGGAGGTGGGCGAGCGGGTTGCCTCGGTCCCGCCGGGCGACGAGATCGGGCGGGTGGAGAGCGAGCCCCTGCCCGACGTGCTGCGCGACATGCTGAAGTTCTCCACCAACCTGACGGCGGAATGCGTGGGGCTGACGGCGTCCGGGCAATCGTCGCTGGAGGCGTCGGGCAAGGTGCAGTCTGACTGGGTGCGTGCGACCTTCGGCGCCAGTTTCGAGATGCACGATCATTCGGGCCTGGGCGGCCGGTCACGGGTTACGGCGGCGGGCATGGCCAGGGTCCTTGCGCAGGCCGAGCGCGAGAAGCGCGGGCTGAAGCCGATCCTGCGCGACATGGGCATGAAGGACGACAAGGGCAAGGTGATCAAGGGTCATCCGGTCAAGGTGCTGGCGAAGTCGGGCACGCTGAACTTCGTCTCGGGATTGGCGGGACATATCGTGCCGCCCGGATCAGGGGCGCGCGAACTGGTCTTCGCGATCTTCTCGGGCGACCCGGAGCGCCGCGATGCGGTGCCGATCGCCTTGCGCGAAGAGCCCGAGGGCGGCAAGGGCTGGACGTCGCGCGCGCGCCGGTTGCAGGGCCAGCTGATCAACCGCTGGGCCGGACTCTATGCCTGATATGGCGGACGGGAGACACCCGCCAGATCCTTGCGCACGCCCCGGTTCGCCGACCTTGCAATCCGGTCGAGACATGGCAGTATTCGTCTATTGCAATCTTTGGCCGACAATCGAAGGGATTGGACCATGAAGAAAATCGTCGCGACGCTGCTTTCCGGGGCCTTCGCGCTCAGTTCGACCGCTGCCATGGCTGGCGGGCCGGTCGTCGTGGTGGAAGAGGGGCAGCCGGAAGTCGTTGCCGAATCGCCGCGCTCGGGCTGGATCGTTCCGGTCGTCGTGGGGCTGGTCGTGCTTTGCGCCATCGCCTGCGGCAACGACGATGAGGAAGTGCCCGAGTGACGTTATAGGAGCCGGGCTTTCCGCCTTACGGCGCGGCCCGTCCTGACTGATTCCGGACGCCTGGCGGACGAACCGCCAGGCGTTCCGCTTTTTGCAGCCATCAGAACCGGTTCGCCCTGTACGGCGTGATGTCGGCGCCGGGGTTGGCGCCGGAGAGGAGCCCCGCCACGATCCGTGCCGTGACGGGTGCGAGCGTCACGCCGATATGGCCGTGACCGAAGGCGTGGATCACCTCCGACCCGCCTGACGAGGGGCCGATCACCGGCAGGCTGTCGGGGATCGAGGGGCGGAAGCCCAGCCATTCGCGGTCCGGAGGTCCGAGGTCCGGAAAGAAGGCGCGGGCACCCTCGACCAGTTTCGCAAGGCGGTGGGGCGAGGGAGGCAGGCTCAGCCCACCAAGCTCGACCGTGCCTGCGACGCGCAGCCGTCCGGCCATCGGGCAGAGGTAGAAACCGCGCGCGGTGGGGCAGGCGGGGCGGTTCAGGAGCGGCTTGGCCATGTCCCATTCGACATGGTAGCCGCGTTCGGTGTCGAGCGGGATGCGGTCGCCCGCCTGCCGTGCCAGCCTGCGGGAGTGCGCCCCGGCGGCGATCACCACACGGCGCGCGTGCAGGTGCAGGCCGGGACCTTCGATCACCACGCCGTCCGGGCCGCGGGTCAGGTGCTCCGCCCTTGCTTGCAGGTGGCGGGCCTTCTGGAGCACGCTGTCGGCGATCAGGCCCATCATCCGGCCCGGATCGTCCAGAAAGGTCGCCCCGGTGAAGAAGGCCGCCCCGGCCTGCGGCGGCAGGGTCGGTTCCAGTTCCGTCAGGCGGTCAGGACCGATCAACTCGACCTCCACCCCCAGGGCGCGGCGGCGGTCCAGCTCGGCCTTGGCGGCGGCGAGCGCCTGGGGGGTCTCGTAGAGGTAAAGGCAGCCGCGCCGTTGCAGGATGCCCGCGCCCTGGACACGCAGCGCGAGGTCGTCCCAGAGGTCGGCGGCATTGGACAGGAGTGCGGCAAGCGCGCGGGAATTGCGCTCGGCCCGGGCGGGGAGCGACTGCCAGAGGAAGCGGAAGAGCCAGGGGGCGAGCGAGGGCAAGGCCCGGTGCCGGATGGCGAGCGGCGAGGTGCGCGAGAACATGAGCGAAGGGAGCGACCGCAGCACCTCGGGCGTGCCGACCGGGCTGGTGGCGTAACCCGCGATGGTGCCTGCGTTGCCGTAGCTGGCGCCCATGCCGGGCTGGCCTGGGTCGACCAATGTGACGTCATGGCCCTGGTCGACCAGTTCCAGCGCGATGGTGAGGCCCACCACGCCCGCGCCGATCACGGCGATCTCTGTGGTTTCCCGTGTCAGCATTGCGACTTGCGTCATAGGTGGGCGAAACCCACCATTCCATGCTTATCGCCGGGATGGTGGGTTGGCACCGACCCTACAGACACGCCTCGTAAAGCGCGCGGGTGTTCTTCTTCGTCATCTTGACCGGGTTGCCGCCGCAGGACGGGTCCTCAAGCGCCATCTTCGTCAGCATGTCGAGTTCGGGGTCCTTCACCCCCAGTTTCGTCAGGTTCTCCGGGATGTTCAGCGTCTGGCGCAGGTCCAGGATGCGCTGGTAGAAGCCCTTGTAGCCGCCCTTGATGCCAATATAGGCCGCCGCCTGCGCCAGCCGGTCCTTCACCGCGCGTCGGTTGAAATCCAGCACCATCGGCATCACGACGGCGTTGGTCGTGCCGTGATGGGTGTTGTAGACTGCGCCGATCGGGTGGGAGAGCGAGTGAATCGCGCCGAGACCCTTCTGGAACGCCACCGCCCCCATCGCCGCCGCAGACATCATATGCGCGCGGGCGTCGAGGTCGTTCGGATCGGCATAGACTTTCGGCAGGTTCTCGAACACCAGCCGCATCCCCTCCAGCGCGATGCCCTGCGACATCGGGTGGTAGAACGGGCTGCTGTAGGCCTCAAGGCAGTGCGCCAGCGCGTCCATGCCGGTGCCGGCGGTGATGAACCTGGGCATCCCGGTGGTGAGCGCGGGGTCGCAGATGGTGATGGCCGGCATCAGCCTCGGGTGGAAGATGATCTTCTTCTTGTGGGTTTCCGAGTTGGTCAGCACCCCCGCCCGGCCCACTTCCGACCCCGTCCCCGCGGTCGTCGGCACCGCGATGATCGGCGCGATCTTGCTGGCGTCGGCGCGGGTCCACCAGTCGTCCACGTCCTCCAGCTGCCAGACCTTCAGCTTTTTCGGCTGATGCGCCATCAGCGCGATCATCTTGCCGAGGTCCAGGGCCGAGCCGCCGCCGAAGCAGATCACCCCGTCGTGGCCGCCCGCGAGGTAGACCTCGATCCCGGCGGCCATGTTGATCTCGTTCGGGTTCGGGTCCACGTCGGAAAAGACCGCGCGGCCAAGGCCCCCGGCCTCCAGCACGTCCAGCGCGGCCTTGGTGATCGGCAGGCTGGCGAGGGCCTTGTCGGTGACGAGGAGGGGCTTGGTCAGCCCGATGCTCTTCGCGTGGTCGGCAAGCTCGGCAATGCGGCCGACGCCGAACTTGATCGCGGTGGGGTAGGACCAGTTCCGGTTGGGAACGTTGTGGGTCATGATTTCAGGCTTTCTTCAGGTGATAGGATTTCGGCCGGGTGACGGAGTGGAACCCGAGATAGGACAGCGAGGTGCCGCGCCCGGTGTCCTTGACCCCGGTCCAGGTCAGCGCGGGGTCGAGGTAGTCCGCCCGGTTCATGAACACGGTCCCGGTTTCCACCTGTGCGCCAAGGGCGGCGGCGGTGTCGTAGTCCTGCGTCCAGATCGAGGCGGTCAGGCCGTAGGGCGAGTCGTTCATCAGCTTCAGCGCCTCGGCGTCATTCTTGACCGGCATGATGCCGACCACCGGGCCGAATGACTCCTCCTTCATCACCCGCATGGAATGGTCGACATTCACCAGAATCTGCGGCGCGAGATAGGCGCCGCCGTCATCGGCGAAGCGCTTCGGGTCGAGGAGCGGCTTGGCACCCTTGGCGACGGCCTCCGCCGTCTGATCGCGCACGGTCTGGGCAAAGCGTTTGTGCGCCATCGGGCCGAGGGTGGTGGAGGCGTCGAACGGGTTGCCGAGTTTCAGCTGGCCGACCCAGGCCACGGATTTCTCGACGAAGCTGTCGAAGAGGGATTCGTGGACATAGATGCGTTCGATCCCGCAGCAGCATTGCCCGGCGTTGTACATCGCGCCGTCCATCAGCACGTCGACGGCCAGGTCCAGGTTTGCGTCCGCCCGGACATAGCCGGGGTCCTTGCCGCCCAGTTCCAGCCCCAAGGGCGTGAAGGTGCCCGCAGCCGCGCGTTCGATGGCCTGCCCGCCGCCGACCGAGCCGGTGAAGTTGACGAAGCCGAAGCTGCGCTGGCTGATCAGGCGTTCGGTGGTGGCATGGTCAAGGACGACATTCTGGAACACGTCCTCGGGCACCCCCGCCGCGTGGAAGGCTTCGGCCAGGCGCTCGCCGACCAGCAGGGTCTGGCTGGCATGCTTCAGGACCACGGTATTCCCGGCGATCAGCGCGGGGACAAGGGTGTTGATCGTGGTCAGGTAGGGGTAGTTCCAGGGCGCGATGATGAAGACCACGCCCACTGGCTCGCGGGCGAGGTAGCGGCGGAATTTGTCGCTGTCCTCGATCATCTCCGGCGCAAGGGTCTTTGCCGCGATCCCGGCCATGTAGTCGGTGCGGGCGTTCACGCCGCCGAACTCGCCGCCGTAGCGGGTGGGGCGGCCCATCTGCCAGGCGATTTCCTCGACGACCACGTCGGTCATGGTGTTCAGCTTGGCGACCCCGGCCTTGACCAGCGCGATGCGGTCCTCCAGCGGGCGGGCGGCCCAGGCTTTCTGCGCGGCCTTGGCGCGGGCGACGACGGCATCGGCGGCCTCGGGGGAAAGCGGGGTCCGTTCGGCGTAGACGCTGCCGTCGACGGGGGAAATGAGTTGGATGGGTTTCATTTTTGCCTCGTAGGTCGGGGCGTGCCCCGACAATCTTGAAGGAGTCGGGGCACGCCCCGACCTACATTCGCGTGGTCACGCCCGTTCCAGAAGCCGCTCGCGCTCGAAATCCGTGACGACGCGGTCGGTCTCGGAAATCTCCCATTGCGCGGCGTGGTGATAGTGGTCGATCACGTCGTCGCCGAAGGCCGCGCGCAGCATCTTCGAGCCGTTCATCAGCTCCGCCGCCTCGCGCAGATTGTGGGGGATCTCGCGGATGCCCTTTGCCGAGTACACGTCACCGCGCAGTTCCGGCTCCAGCGCCATCTTCTTCTCGATCCCGTCCAGGCCCGCCGCCAGCAGCGCCGCGCAGGCAAGATAGGGGTTCACGTCGCTGCCGGGAATGCGGCATTCCACCCGCACGGCCTTGGTATGCGCGCCGCAGACGCGGAAACCGGCGGTGCGGTTGTCGGCGCTCCAGACCGCCTTGGTCGGCGCGAACATCCCCACAGTGAAGCGCTTGTAGCTGTTCACATAGGGCGCGAGGAAGGCGGTCAGGTCGCGCGCGTGGTGCAACTGGCCCGCAAGATAGTGCTTCATAAGGTCGGACATGCCGTGCCCGTCCTTCTTGTCGGCGAAGCTCGGCTTGCCGTCCTTCGACCAGAGGCTCTGGTGGATGTGGCTGGACGACCCCGCCCGGCGGTGGTCGTATTTTGCCATGAACGTCACCGACTTGCCCCTGGCCCAGGCAATCTCCTTGATCGCGTTCTTGATGATGACGTGGTTGTCCGCCGTATCCAGCGCGTCGGAGTACTTGTAGTTGATCTCCTCCTGCCCCGCTTCGGCCTCGCCCTTGGAATTCTCCACCGGGATGCCCGCGCCATAAAGCCCGTTGCGGACCGCGCGCATCACGTCCTCTTCCTTGGTGGTCTGGAAGATGTTGTAATCCTCGTTGTAGCCGCCCACCGTGCGCAGCGCGTTGAGGCCGCCGTCGCGCAGGTTCTCGTAGCTGTTCTCGAACAGGTAGAATTCCAGCTCGGTCGCCATCATCGGCTCGAACCCCATCGCCCGGGCACGTTCGACCTGGCGCTTCAGGATCGACCGGGGGGCGTGGGGCACGTCGGCGTGGGTGGCGTGGTCCTGCGTGTCGCCCAGAACCAGCGCCGTGCCCGGCAGCCAGGGCAGGCGGCGCAGAGTGCGCAGGTCAGGCTTCAACGTGTAGTCACCATAGCCGGTTTCCCACGACGAGGACTTGTAGCCCTGCACCGTGTTCATCTCCATGTCCACGGCGAGGAGGTAATTGCAGCAATGCGTCTCCTCCCAGCCGCCGTCGACGAAGAACTGCGCATGGAAGCGCTTGCCCATCAGGCGGCCCTGCATGTCGATCCCGGCCGCGACGACCGTGTCGATCTCGCCGGATTTCACGGCGGCTTTCAGTTGCTCAAGCGTCAGATTGCCGGGCATGGCCGACCCATTCCTGTTGTTGTGTTAATTTGATCATATTATGGAGGGCCGGGGCGCGCAATCGCCGCGCGCCCCGGCCCCGACCCTTAGCCGTAGCGGTAGGGCCGCCCGGCCTTGGACATCAGATCGTTGTATTTCTTGAAGATTTCCACGACCTTCGCCTTGGTTTCCGATTCCGCGGCCACCTCGTCCCAGAACTTCACCGCGGCAGCCTCGACCGTGGCCCATTCCGCATCGGGGATCGAGGTCAGCTGCAGCTTCGGCCCGTTCACCCGCAGGTCGGCCTCGCCGCCCCAATACCACCACTGGCGATAGTAATGCGACTGCTCGAAGCAGACTTTCATCAGCTCTTGCAGATGCGGCGGCACCTCGTTCCAGCGGTCCTGGTTGGCGAAGAAATGGCCGATCCAGGCGCCCGAGATGTTGTTGGTCAGGAAGTACTTGGTCACATCGGCCCAGCCCACCGTATAGTCCTCGGTGATGCCGGACCAGGCCACGCCGTCGATCTCGCCCGTCTGCAACGCGACCTGGGCGTCCTCGTAGGGCAGCTGCACCGGCACCACGCCGAACTGCGCCAGGAAGCGCCCGGCGGTCGGGAAGGTATAGACCTTCTTGCCGTTCAGGTCGGCCAGCGTGTTGATCGGCTCGCGCGTGGCGAAGTGGCAGGGATCCCAGGACCCGGCCGAGATGTGCTGCACGCCGACCTTGGCGTATTCCTCTTTCCAGATCGCATCGAGGCCATGCTGGTTGAACAGCACCGGCACGTCGAGCGAGTAGCGCAGCGCAAGAGGGAAGTAGCCGCCGAACACTGTCACCTCGGTCGGCGACTGCATGGAATCGTCGTCCGATTGCACGGCGTCGATGGTACCCGACTGCATCGCCCGGAACAGTTCGGACGTCGGCACCAGCTGGTCGGCGAAATACAGCTCGATCTCCATCTGTCCGGCGGCGATCTTGTTGAAGCTGTCGATGGCGGGCTTGATCACATGCTCGCCAAGCGCTGCGCCGGCATAGGTCTGCATCCGCCACTTGATCGGCGCGTCCTGTGCGCGAACGGCGGGGGCGGCAATGGCCGCAGCGCCGGCAAGGGCCCCGGTCGAAAGGAATTTCCGTCTCGTCGTCGTCATCTTTACCTCCGTTGGGTTGCGGGGGCGGTTCGTCCGCCCCTCGGGATCATTGGCCGTAGACCTGATGTGGCAGCCACAGCGCGATTTCGGGCCAGACCATGATGATGACCAGAGTCAGGATCATCAGTGCCACGATAGGCCCGATGGAACGGTAGATGTCGGCCAGCGTCACATGGTCTGGCGCCATCGCCCGCATCAGGAACAGGTTATAGCCGAAGGGCGGCGTGATATAGGCGATCTGGCAGGTGATCGTGTAAAGCACACCGTACCAGATCAGCGCATCGCCCGGCGCCATCCCGAGGTCAAGTTTCGCCACCAGCGGGATGTAGAGCGGCGCCACGATCACCAGCATCGCGGTGTCGTCCAGGAACATGCCCATGAGCAGGAACGAGACCTGCATCAGGATCAGGATGGTCCAGGGGCCAAGGCCCATGTCGCGCAGGAACAGATTCTCGATGGCCTTCACCGCGCCCAGCCCGTCGAACACCGCGCCGAAGGCCAGCGCCGCCAGCAGGATCCACATGAACATGCAGCTGACGCCCAGCGTGTTGGTGACGCAGACCTCGAAGACCCGGGCCGTCATGCGACGGCGGACCACCGCCACCAGGGTCGAGATCGCCGCCCCGATGACCGAAGCCTCGACCAGGCTGGCCCAGCCGTAGATGAACGGTCCCATCATCGCGGCGAAGATCACCAGCGGCAGCAACCCGGCCGACAGCAGGCGGATTTTCTCGGCCCAGGGCACGTTGCGCTCGGTCTTGGCCAGCGGCGGGCCGAGGCGGGGGTTCAGCCCGCAACGGATGACGACATAGACGATGAAGATGCCGGCCATGAGCAGGCCCGGGAACACGCCCGCCAGCCAAAGTTGCCCGACCGGCTGGCGCGCGATCATCGCATAAAGCACCAGCACCACCGAAGGCGGCACCAGGATGCCAAGGCTCGACCCGCCCTGGATCACGCCCGTCACCATCACCTTGTCATAGCCGCGCTTCAGCATTTCCGGCAGCGCAATGGTGGCGCCGATGGCCAGCCCCGCCACCGACAGCCCGTTCATCGCCGAGATGAGCACCATCAGAAGGATCGTGCCGATGGCAAGACCGCCCGGGATCGGGCCGAACCAGACGTGGAACATCCGGTAAAGGTCGTCGGCCATTCGGGTTTCCGACATGATATAGCCCATCCAGACGAACATCGGCAGGGTCAGCATCGGATACCAGTTCATCAGCTTGATCGTGCTGGTGAACGGGATGGCCGATCCGCCTTCACCCCAAAGCGCCAGCGCCGCCAGCGCCGCGACGAAGCCGATCACCGCGAAGACCCGTTGTCCGGTCAGAAGCAGGATGATCATCCCGCCGAACATCACCAGCGCGATGTGATTGTAGTCCATCAGATGTCCTCTCCGCGCAGCCGTGCGAGATCGCGGATCAGGAAGGCCAGCGATTGCAGGATCATCAGGATGACGCCGATGCAGATCACGATCTTGATCGGCGCCATGTAGGGTCGCCAGACCGAGCGGGAGCGTTCGCCCACCTCGAAGGAATAGATCGTGCTTTCGATCCCGCCCCAGAGGATGACGCCGAGGAAGAAGATCATCGCGAAGACGGTGACGGCGTCGACCGCCGCCTGACTGCGCGGCGACCAGCGACCGTAAAGCAGGTCCATCCGCACGTTCGAGCCCAGTTGCAGCGAATAGGCACCGCCAAGGACGAAATAGCCCACCATGGCGAACTGGGCCATCTCCTGCGTCCAGAGCGGCGGTTGACCCAAAGCCTTGCCGACGATCGACCACAGGAGAACGCCAGCCAGCACGAACAGCATGTACATGGCGAAGCGGCCCACGGCGTAGTTGACCGCCTCGACCAGGCGGACGAAGCGGATCAGGATGCGCGGCATGGCAGCTGCGCTTCCCTTGTGCGGCAAGGCACCGCGATGGCGGTTGCTGTGGCGGACAGCTTCATCGGCTGATTCATCCCCCTGTTCTGCCGTCAAGCGTCTGCCGAGCCGCGGCATTGTGTCAAGAATTTTCCGGCGAAGGAAAAGCTGTTACAAATATTCCGAGGAATCGCCGGTGCGGACAGGGGGGTGGATGGAGCGGTCACTGACCATTGCGGCCCGGATGCGGGCCGGGCTGGGCGATCTGACCCCGGCCGAGCGCCGCGCCGCCACGCATATCCTGTCGCATTTCCCGATGTCGGCGCTGGGCTCGATCACCGCGCTGGCCGAGGCGGCAGAGGTCTCCTCGCCCACGATCATGCGGCTGGTCAGGAAGCTCGGCTATCGCGGCTGGTCCGACTACCAGGCCGCGCTGAAGGCCGAGGTGGAGCGCCTGCTGGTCGCGCCGCTCAGCCTGCCCGAGGGCGCGCGCGAGCCGCAGGCCCATCCGTTGCAGGGCTTTGCCGCGCAGGTGGTGGCCAATGTCGAGGCGACGCTGGGCCTGATCCCGGCGGCCGATTTCACCGGCGCTGCGGCGCTTCTGGCCGACCCGGCGCGCCGGGTGGCGATCAGCGGCGGGCGGCTCACGCATGCGATGGCCGACTACATGGCCACGCTCCTGCGGGTGATCCGGCCCGACGTGACCTTCCTGTCGGACCACCTGACCGACTGGCAACAGGCGCTTCTCGATCTTCGGGCGGGCGATGTGGTGGTGATCTTCGACATCCGCCGGTATGAGGGCAATGCGGTGCATTTCGCCGAGCTTGCTGCCGAGCAGGGTGCCGAGGTGGTGCTGATCACCGACCGCTGGCTCTCGCCCGCCGCGGCGCATGCCCGCTACACCCTGCCCTGCCAGATCGAGATGCCCGCCGCCTGGGACAGCACCGCCGCCATGCTGGTGGTGGTCGAGGCCCTGCTGGCCCAGGTCCAGGGCCACCTGCCCGACCAGGTGCAGGACCGGCTGAACCGGCTGGAGGGCTATTTCGCCCGCACCCGCGTGTTCCGCGCGCCGAAGGTGGGACGGTAGACCGTCAATACCCCCGCGCGCGGTCGACGAGGTGCAGGAAGGGTTCCCCCGCCTCGCCGCGCCGGATGTTCTCGGCGATGACTTTCGACGCGGTGATCGCGCGGGTGTCGGCGGCGATATGGGGGGTGACGGTGACGTTCGGATGCGACCAGAACGGGTGGTCCTGCGGCAGGGGCTCCACCCGGAAGACATCCAGCGTGGCGTGGCCGATCTGGCCCGCGTCCAGCGCGGCGAGGAGGGCACCGTCGTCGATCAGCGGACCGCGGCCGGGGTTCAGGATCACCGCCCCGCGCGGCAGGAGGGCAAGGGTGCGGGCGTTCAGCAGGTTCTCGGTCTCGGGCGTCTTCGGCAAGAGGGTGATCAGGGTCTGCGCGGTGGAGAGGGCTTCGCGAAGGCCGTCCGGCCCGTGCAGGCAGCCGGGCTTTGCGGTGCGGCTCCACCCCGTCACCGGGAAGTTCAGCGCCCGCAGGGCCTCGGCGCAGGCCGATCCCAGCGCGCCCATGCCGAGGATCGTCACCGGACGCTCGCGGGCGAGCGGCGGGCAGGTCGGGTCCCAGACATGGCCGGGGTTCAGGATGTGGCGGTCCATCCCGAGGTGGTGGCGGAGCGTGTGGCCGGTCACCCATTCCACCATGCCTTCCGTCAGGCCGGGGTCGACCATCCGGGTCAGGGGCTGGGTCAGGGTCGGGTTGCCGGTGATCCGCTCCACCCCGGCCCAGAGGTTCAGGACGGCCTTGGTCCGGCGGTAGGGGGTGAAGTCCTGCAAGGGGGAGGAGGGGGCGTAGACGATGTAGTCGACCTCCTCCGGCGCGGCCTCGGTGACGAGACGGGCCGCGATCCCGGCTTCGGCCAGGGCGGCGGGCAGCGCCTCTTGGTATTCCGGCCAGAGCGAGGGGGCGGCGAAGAGAACGGTCGGCATGGGTGGGTCTTTCGGGCGGGTGTCCACGGTGGACAGGGTTTCGGGGTGAAGAATTTCAACAGGTTGGTCGTGGGCGTTAGGGATCTGTCAAGGCTTTTCCTGAGCGTGTCAGGTCCGCGGGGCACCGGAATTTTCGAAGAATCCGGTCCGATTTCTTCGAGGAAATCGGTGCTACTGCCCCGCCGTCAGGGCCGCATTCACCGCCAGAGCCAGGATGCAGGTGTTGTAGAAGAAGCTCGCCACCCCATGCACAAGCACCGCCCGGCGCAGCGGGCGGGTCTGGACCGTGACGTCCGAGACCTGGGCGGCCATGCCGATGGTGAAACTGGCATAGAGAAAATCCATCGCGTTGGGATCGCCCTTGCCGGGAAATCCGAAGCCCGGCTCGTCGCCCAGGTAATGCAGATGGGCGTAGTGAAAGGCGGCAAGCGTGTGGATCGTCGCCCAGCCGAGTGGAAGGCTGACCAGCGCCATGGCGCGCGCGGCAATCGAACTCGCATCGGCGTTCAGCACCAGGAAGATGGCGGTCACGCTGACCCCTGCCGCCAGCGCGGCGAGCAGGATGATCAACACCACGCCCTCGTCATCTTCGGCAGCATGGCGGCGCAGCTCGTCGGGGCCGGTGGAATCCAGGATGCGGGCGGTCAGCGCAAGGTAGATCAGGAAGAACACATCCGCCGCCGCCAGCACGGCGAAGTCCGGCGCGACCGAAAGCGCCCAGGCCGCAATGCCCGCAGCCACCCCCAGGGCGAAGGCGATCAGGAACCGGCCGTGACGCGGAGCAAGGCGCATCATCTAGCGCGGCCTGTGGACATGGGCGCTCTGCACCAGGCCGAAGCCCACCAGCAGCACCATCATCGCCGAGCCGCCATAGCTGAGCAGCGGCAAGGGCACGCCGACGACCGGCGCCATGCCCATCACCATCGACAGGTTGACCGCGATGTAGAAGAAGAAGTTCGCCGCCACCCCCACGATCAGAAGCGCCGAAAACCGGTCCCGGTTCTGGAAGGCGGCGACGAGGCAGAAGCCGATGATCAGCGCGTAAAGCCCGAGGAGGGAGAAGGCGCCGATGAAGCCGAACTCTTCGGCGAGCGTCGTGAAGATGAAGTCGGTGTGCTTTTCCGGAAGGAAGTTCAGCCGCGACTGCGTGCCCTGCATGAAGCCCTTGCCGCTCCACCCTCCGGACCCCAGCGCGATCTTCGCCTGGATGATGTTGTAGCCCGCCCCCAGCGGGTCGGCGGCGGGGTCGAGGAAAGTGTCGATCCGCTTGTACTGGTAGTCGTGCAGGAACTGCCATTGCGTGCCGCGCAGGGTGAAGACGCCCACGACCGCCGAGACGCCCATCGCGATCACCGCGCCGAAATACCACAGCGACACTCCGGCGGCGAACATCACCGTGCCCCCGGCGAGGATCAGCATCAGCGAGGTGCCGAGGTTCGGCTGCATCAGCACGAGGACCGTGGGTGCGATGATCATGACCAGCGGCAGGAACACATAGAGCGGGCGTGAGACCTTCTTCGGATCAAGCCAGTCGTAATAGGCGGCCAGCAGCATGACGAGGGTGAACTTCATCATCTCGGACGGTTGCAGGCGGATGAAGCCCAGGTCGATCCAGCGCTGCGCGCCCATGCCGACCGCGCCGAAGAATTCCACCACCAGAAGCAGGGCAAAAGCCACGAGATAAGCGATCCCGGACATGCTGCGCCAGAACCAGATCGGGGTCAGGGCAACCATGAACATCAGCACCATGCCGACGCCGAACCGCTCCATCTGCGGCCGGGCCCAGGTCTCGATATTGCCGCCCGCGATGGAATAGAGCATCAGGAAGCCGACCGAGGCGACTGCCGTGACCAGCAGGACCAGCGGCCAGTTGAGGTACAATACCTTGCGCAGGCCGGTGGGGGCGAACTTGACGCGGTATTCCAGGAAGCTCATCAGCCCGCCCCCTTAGGTTTCGGTCTTCACGGGCGGTTGCCCGGTCACGGGGTCGCGCAGCGGCAGCTCTTTCAACATGGTCTCGATCCGGCCGCGCTGGCTGGATGGGTAGGCTTCCAGAGAGGGCAGGCCGTCGGACATGCAGCGCAGGATCACGTCGCGGGCGATGGGCGCGGCGGCGGTGGAGCCGCCCCCGCCATGTTCCACCACCACCGCCACGGCATAGCGCGGGGCGTCATAGGGGGCGAAACCCACGAACAGCGCGTGGTCGCGGCGGTTCCAGGGCAGGTCGTCGTTCGAGATCACGCCCGCCTCGCGTTCGGCCTTCGAGATATTGCGCACCTGGCTGGTGCCGGACTTGCCCGCGAAGATCATCGTCGGGTCGACGACGCGGCTGGACTTGCCGGTGCCGTGGTCGCCGTTGACCACCTCGTTCATGCCGCCGCGCACAGCTGCGAGATATTCGGGCGGAACGTCCAGCGGCGGGGCCTCCGGGGCTGGCAGTTCCTTGTCGTTCACCATCCGCACCAGCCGCGGGGTGACCGCCCGGCCCGAGGCGATGCGGGCCGTCATCACCGCGAGTTGCAGGGGCGAGGCCAGTACATAGCCCTGCCCGATCGAGGCGTTGATCGTGTCGCCGATGCGCCAGTCCTGCTTGTGGCGTTCCAGCTTCCAGGCCTTGTCGGGCATGTTGCCTTCGGTCACGGCGGACATCGGGATGTCGAACCTGTGGCCCAGGCCCAGCCTGCGGCCCATGTCGGCGATCTTGTCGATGCCGACCTTCTGGGCGACCTCGTAGTAATAGACGTCGCAGCTTTCGGCGAGGCTGCGCTCCAGCCGGACCGTGCCGTGACCGCCACGCTTCCAGCAATGGAAGCGGCGTTGGCCAAACTCGATATAGCCGGGGCAGGAAACCTTGGTTTCGGGCGTGACGACCCCGGCTTCCAGAGCGGCCAGCGCCGTGACCATCTTGAAGGTAGACCCCGGCGGATAGGCGCCCGAGACGGTCTTGTTCGCCAAGGGGCGGTGGTCGTTCTCGGTCAGGGCCTTGTAGTCGGTGTGGCTGATCCCGCGCACGAAGAGGTTCGGGTCGAAGGACGGGGCCGAGGCGATGCAGACGATGTCGCCGTTCGTCACGTCGACCACCACCACGGCAGCGCTTTCCGCGCCCAGCCGGGCCTGCGCGAAGTTCTGGATGTCGGCGTCGATGGTCAGCCGGATGTCAAGGCCGGGGTCGCCCTCCTGCCGGTCCAGCTCGCGCATGACGCGGCCGGCCGAGTTGACCTCGATCCGCTTGGTCCCGGCCTCGCCCCGAAGGGTGTCCTCCATCCACTTCTCGACGCCGATCTTGCCGATCTGGAATTTCGGGATCTTCAGCAGGGGATCGGGGTTTTCCAGCCCCTCCAGGTCCTTCTCGCTGACCGGGCCGACGTAGCCGACGACATGGGCGAAATCGGTGTCGAGCGGGTAGCGGCGGGACTGGCCGACCTCGGGCACCACGCCGGGGAGCGCGGGGGCATTCAGCGCGACCTTCGAGAAGTCGCTCCAGGACAGGCGCTCGGCCACGGTGACGGGGACGAAGGCCGAGAGCGAGTTCACCTCCTCGATGGCCTGGCTCATCTCCTCGGCGGTCATCGGGATGATGCTGGCCAGCCGCCGCATCACCAGTTCCACATCGCCCGCCGCTTCCCGGGTGATGACGACGCGGTAGTTCTGTTCGTTCCCGGCGATCACCTTGCCGTTGCGGTCCTGGATCAGGCCGCGGACGGGCGGGATCAGCCGGATGTTGATGCGGTTCTCCTCGGCCAGAAGCTTGAACTCGTCGGCCTGGTCGACCTGAAGATAGCGCATCCGCGCGCCAAGGACGGCGATCATCGCCCCCATCGCGCCGCCCAGAAGCAGGGTGCGGCGGTTCAGGCGCTGGTTGCTTTCCTCGCTGTCGCGGGCCGTCCGTCTCATAGCCGCCTCCCGAAACTGTCCACCTCGCCGGTGGCGGGCTTCCTGAGGTCAAGCGCGAGGCGCGACAGGCCGACGACCACGGGATAGACCGCAATCGACCACAGCACCTGCACGATGGCAAAGCCGAAGGGGGCCTGCGGCACGAAGGCGAGACCCAGTGTCAGGCGGTAGACCAGCATCATGCCCAGCATCACGCCCGAGACCAAGAGCCATTCGACGAGGAAGCTCAGCTCCCGCGTCAGCGCGATGCGGCTGCGCAGGAACTCGGTCGCGAGGATGACGATGGCGGTCCAGAGCCCCGGCGGGCGCATCAGGATCAGGTCCTCGGTCAGGATGACCAAGAGGATCAGGGGCATCGGCAGGAAATCGGGACGACGCACGATCCAGGCCATGATCAGGCAGATCAGGATGTCCGGTCCCGGCAGCGCGCCGGGGGCGTTGCCCAAGGGCAGAAGCCGGAGAAAGAGAAGCACCAGCGCAAGCCCGAGGAAGAGGCCACGGAAGATCCAGTGCTCCTGGCGCCAGAACTCAACCATCGCCGGCCTCCGGCTCGGCGGGACCCTCGGCGGCGCCGGATCCCACCTCCTCGACGCTGCCGCTCTCGGCCGGGGCGGGCTGGGCCCCGGCGGCGGCCTCGGCGGCAGCGGTCGAGGTGTCGGGCGTCGGTGCGGTCGCAGGGGGCGCGACCAGGCTGCCCGGATCGGTGATCGGTTGCAGGTCGTGACTGCGCAGCACGCGCAGGAATTCCAGTCGCTGGTAATCCGCCGCCAGCACCACGCGCAGCCGCTTGTCCGTCCCCAGCGCCACCTGCCCGACCAGCAGGCCCGCCGGGAACACCCCGCCGTCGCCGGACGTGACCACCCTGTCGCCCGGGCGCACCTCGTCGCTGTCCTCGATGAACTCCAGCGGCGGCAGGGGCGAGTTGTCGCCGCTGAGAAGCGCCTTCTGCCCCGAGGGCTGGATCGTCACCGGAATCCGGCTGTTGGAATCCGTCACCAGGATCACCCGGCTCGTCCGCTCGCCCACGCCCGAGATGCGGCCCACCAGCCCGATCCCGTCCATCGTCGCCCAGCCGTCGCGGATGCCGTCGCGCGCGCCGACGTTCAGCAGCACCGACTGCCGGAAGGGCGAGCCTGAATCGGCCATCACCACGCCGGTCACATGGGTCAGCTTCGGGTCAAGCCGCACCTTGTTCAGGTCCAGCAGGCGCGCGTTCTTCTGTTCCAGTTGCAGCGCGGCCTCCTTCCAGGCCTTCATCTGCTGGAGTTCCCGCTTAAGCTCCTGGTTCTGTTCGTAGATGCGGGTATAGGACTGGAAGTCGTCCACCATCCCCGCAACCATTGTCACCGGCTTCATCGCCCAGTCGAAATTCGGCACCACCGCGTCGATCAACGCAGCGCGGAAGCGTTCGACGCGGGGAGAGTCGATCCGCCACAGGATGAAGAGCGCAAACAGCACCAGGACCGCCAGCCAGACCAGAAGCCGGCGCAGCGGGCGCGAATAGTCCTCGGGGGCGGTGCGGTTCCGGGCCAAGGGTCAGCCTTCTTTCGCCGCGCGGGCGCGGCTCAGGTGTCGTAGTCGATCACATGCCGAAGCTGCTTCTCGTATTCCAGCGCTTTCCCGGTGCCGAGGGCAACACAATTCAGTGACTCGTTGGCCACCGAAATCGACAGGCCGGTCTGTTCCCGCAAGGACAGGTCCAGCTCGCCCAGAAGCGCGCCGCCGCCGGTCAGCATCACGCCCCGGTCGACGATGTCCGCCGCGAGGTCGGGCGGGGTGGCTTCCAAGGCCTGCATCACCGCGTCGCAGATCTGCTGCACGGGCTCGGCCAGCGCCTCGGCGACCTGCGCCTGGTTGATCTCGGTTTCCTTCGGGACGCCGTTCAACAGGTCACGGCCCCGGATCGTCATGCTGGACCCGCGCCCGTCATCGGGCATCCGCGCGGTGCCGATGCTGGTCTTGATCCGTTCGGCAGTGGATTCGCCGATCAGCAGGTTCTGGTGGCGGCGGAGGTAGTTGACGATGGCCTCATCCATCCGGTCGCCCCCCACACGCACCGACCGGGCATAGACGATGTCGCCCAGCGACAGGACCGCGACTTCCGTGGTGCCGCCGCCGATGTCCACGACCATGTTGCCGGTCGGTTCGGTGATCGGCATCCCCGCCCCGATGGCCGCCGCGATGGGTTCCGCGATCAGGCCCGCACGTTTCGCGCCCGCCGACAGCACCGACTGCCGGATCGCCCGCTTTTCCACCGGGGTCGCGCCATGCGGCACGCAGACGATGATCTTCGGCTTCGAGATGGTCGACCGCTTGTGCACCTTGCGGATGAAATGCTTGATCATCTCTTCCGCCGCCTCGAAGTCGGCGATCACCCCGTCGCGCATCGGGCGGATCGCCTCGATCGTTCCCGGCGTCCGCCCCAGCATCAGCTTGGCGTCCTCGCCCACTGCCAGGACCTGCTTCTTGCCGTCCTTGTTGTGATAGGCCACCACCGAGGGCTCGTTCAGCACGATGCCCTTGCCGCGGATGTAGACCAGCGTGTTCGCGGTCCCGAGGTCGATGGCCATGTCCGACGAGAAGAGGCCGGGGATAAGCGACATGAGCGGTCCTTTAGCAGTCCTGGGGCAAGCAATGGTTTTGGCCCCGACTCGGGGTCTCCGACGGGGCCGCTTCTTATAAGGGCATGCCGGGTAGAAGCGAAAGCCCTGCTGGCCGCAATCCGCGCACTTCCGCGTGCTTGCAGAAATGCGATCCTCGGAAGGAGCCGAACCTGAATTCTCGGCGTATCTTTTGCACTTTCAGGATAATTGATTCGAGGTGATCCCGAACTCGACCTATTTCACACGGGCCGGGGGTCGAAGACTTGCGGCGCTACCGACCGGTGACGGATCAGGGGAATCGGGTCATCTCGCTCTCGCGA
Organism: Tabrizicola sp.; assembly: GCF_016793705.1. GTDB lineage: Bacteria > Pseudomonadota > Alphaproteobacteria > Rhodobacterales > Rhodobacteraceae > Tabrizicola. The sequence goes on along the minus strand of NZ_JAEULO010000065.1, from coordinate 6,606 downwards.
CGGGGTTCTGCGCCGTCAGGTCGCGCTGGCGAGGAACGACAGGAGCTGCGCTTCCGACCCCCGCAGGCCGCTGTCCGGCAGCAGCGCAAGGCTGTCCAGCCGCGCCTCCATCTCCTTGGGCGCGAGCGCCGTGAGGCCAAGAACTGCCGGGTGGATATAGGACTTTCGGGCAATGGTCGGCGTGTTGTGCAGCCGCTCCGCCGCCGCCTCGGCCATGGCGCGCAGGGTCAGCCTCTCGCCGGGCGGACAGGCCAGGGCGGTTTCGAAAGCGGCGAGGGTTCCGCCCCAGGTGCGGAAGGTCTTTGCCGTTACCGGCATTCCGGTGGTTTCGGCCAGCCAGGCGTTCACGTCCTGCGACATCAGCCGCCGCACCTCTCCCGCCTCGTCGATCCAGGTGAAGAGATGCTTGCCCGGCAGGTCACCGATCCGGTCGAAGATGCGCTCCAGCCGCCGGTCGCGCAGCGATATCTGTACCTTGCGCCCGCCCTTGGCGACGAAGCGCAGCCGCATGGTGCCGTCTTCGACCTTCAGGTGCCGCGACAAGAGCGTGGTGGCCCCGAAGCTGCGGTTCTGCGCGGTATAGGTCGGATCGCCGATGCGGATCAGCGTCCGGTCCATGAGCAGGACCAGCGCGGCACGGGTGAAGGCAAGGTCGCCGAGGGTCTGTCGCAGGTCACGCTGGACCGCCTGGCGCAGCGCGGGCAGGGCTTGGCCGAAGGCGGTGAGCTGGCCGAACTTGGTTTCGGACCGGGCCAGCGCCCAATCGGGGTGGTAGCGGTATTGCTTCCTGCCCCGCGCGTCGATGCCGGTGAATTGCAGGTGGCCGTTCGGGTCCGGGCAGATCCAGACCTCGCGATAGGCGGGCGGGATGGCAAGCTTGCGGATGCGCTGAAGCTGTGCCGCGTCCGGTCGGCTGCCATCTGGTGAGACGTAGCGGAACCCGCGCCCCTGCTTCCTGCGCAGGATGCCGGGATCGCGATCCGAGACATGGACCAGCGTGGCGGCGAGCAAGGAAATGGGGGAGTGCATCATCGGGCGGCCCTTTCGGAAGCTGCCGGAAAACGATGGGCCTGCCCCTGCGGTTCCCTGCTGTCGGCTCACGTTGCCAGGACAGCGGCATTCTACGAAAGATGGGCCGTGGACAGACCTTTCCAGAAGGTTAATGTCCACGGAATATCGTAATTTTATCAATATTTTGCCCGAAATGTCCACCGTGGACACTTCGGGCCTTTCTTACTCGCCGTGGTAGGAGACGGTCTTCACATCCTCACCCGGCGCGGTCTTCTGGCGGCGGATGATGAGGCGGTTCAGGGCGTTGATATAGGCCCGGGTCGAGGCGACGATGGTGTCGGTGTCCGCCGACGACCCCGTCACGATCCGCCCCTCCTCCTCCAGCCGGACGCTGACCGTGGCCTGCGCGTCGGTCCCCTCGGTCACGGCATGGACCTGGTAGACCTGGAGGTTCGCCTTGTGGGGGAAGAGCATCTTCACGCAGTTGAACGCCGCATCCACCGGCCCGTCGCCGGTCGCGTCAATATGGTGGTCGACCCCGTCGACGGACAGGATCATGTCAGCCTCCTGCGGCCCCTCGGTGCCGCAGACGACCCGCAGCTTCTTGAGTTGCAGGTATTCGTAGGCGTCGTTGGTCTGCTCGTCCGAGACCAGCGCGATCAGGTCGTCGTCGTAGACCTCTTTCTTGCGGTCGGCGAGCGCCTTGAAGCGGACGAAGACATCGTTCAGCTGATTGTCGGCCAGCTCGAACCCCAGTTCCTTCAGCTTGGCCCTGAGGGCTGCGCGGCCGGAATGCTTGCCCATGGCGATGTTTTTGCCGGTGATCCCGATATCCTCGGGCCGCATGATCTCGAAGGTCTGGACGTTCTTCAGGACGCCATCCTGATGGATGCCGGATTCATGCAGGAAGGCGTTCTTGCCGACGATGGCCTTGTTGAACTGGACCGGGAAGCCGGAGACCTGGCTGACCCGGCGCGACAGGTTCATGATCTTCGTCGTGTCGATCCCGGTCTGGAAGGGCAGGATGTCGTTCCTGACCCGCATCGCCATCACCACCTCTTCCAGCGCGGTGTTGCCGGCCCGCTCACCCAGGCCGTTGATCGTGCATTCGATCTGCCTTGCCCCCGCCTCCACGGCGGCCAGGGCGTTGGCGGTCGCCATCCCGAGGTCGTTGTGGCAGTGGGTGGCGAAGATGATCTGGTCGGCGCCGGGCACCCGCTCCAGCAGCATGCGGATGATCTTCGCGGATTCCATCGGGTAGGTGTAGCCGACGGTATCGGGGATGTTGATCGTCGTCGCCCCGGCCTTGATCGCGATCTCCACCACCCGGCAGAGGTAGTCCGGCTCGGTCCGGGTCGCGTCCATCGGCGACCACTGGACGTTGTCGCAGAGGTTCCGGGCGTGGGTCACCGTCTCGTGGATGCGGTCGGCCATCTGGTCCATGTCCAGGTTCGGGATCGCGCGGTGGAGGGGGGAGGTGCCGATGAAGGTGTGGATCCTGGGGGACTTCGCGTGCTTCACGGCTTCCCAGCAGCGGTCGATGTCCTTGAAATTCGCGCGGGCGAGGCCGCAGATGGTGCTGGTCTTCGCCCGCTTCGAGATTTCCGAGACGGCGGCGAAGTCACCTTCGCTGGCGATGGGGAAGCCGGCCTCGATGATGTCGACGCCCATCTCGTCGAGGAGGGAGGCGATCTCCAGCTTCTCCTCATGGGTCATGGTCGCGCCGGGGCTTTGCTCGCCGTCGCGCAGCGTGGTGTCGAAGATGACGACTTTGTTCTGGGTCATGGGTCTGGTCCTGTTTCTCAGCTGGCTTGATCGGCGCTGGTCACCTCTGAGCGGTCGCGCCCGGGGGCACGCTCAGAGGCAGCTAAGAAGGAGGAGACCGCGGGCGGTCGAGGGGCGCGGTGCGGCCCCGGGGGAGTGGATATGATGGCCCCTGGTCATGGGGGGCGACTATACGGAGGAAATCGGGGAAGGGAAGGGGGTTTGTTGGGGGCGGGGGCCGCAAGGGACTCCGAGGGGGTGTCCACGGTGGACGGATGGGGGTAAGGGGTTGACTTTGCTGGGGAATGGGTGTGGACGGTAAGGGTTTGTTAAGGGGGTGGTTAATGGGCAGGGTAGGTTGGCAGTGACCCTAAGCTTACTACCTCAGAGCTGCCTCCACTGCCCGAAACGAATAATCCTGCGATCTCACTATTTCAGAGAAGTCAAAATAGGAGGTTGCAATCCCGGAGGCCAGCCATTGCTCCTCCAAATAAGACCTAAGTAGGCGAGCCTTCTCCATTCTATGATGGATTGCAAAGGAACCTGCTACTTCAACCAACTTCGCCCGTACTGCTTCATCAAACACAGGAGTATCAATAGATACTGCGTCAAGAAAGCTAAAGGTCCCAATCCACTTCCTAACGTGGTACATTCCGATGGATGTGGCGCGGTAGTGAAAGACTTCTGGCAGCACTCCCTCATTTACCTGAATTTCCCGGAAATGCGCATGAGGCGCCTCGACCAAGCGATTGCGCGAGAGTTTTCTCAATCCGTGTCGAGTTTGATCTTCCTCGAACGAAAGCTTGCGCATCTCATTAATAATATCCTCGCCCATTACATAGCCATCTCTATTTGCTAACCCAGAATTTGAGTACAGGAACGCTAGGATTGCTGGCTTCAGAAAGTGTTCACGATGATCCGACTCAGAGACGTCAAAGACATTGCAGGCATATAATGAAGACTGCGGGTTATAGTACGAGTATTCACCAAGTAGCGCGTGCTTGGTAAACTCGTGCAGCGGGACTTGGTATCGCCCAGTCTTTCGCTCTATTTCAATAATTTTCTCTGAGTCGACATTTGGGCTCCCGAAGAAGCTTGTCACAAGCTCGATTACTGATCTCGTATTTCCACCAGTAATATTACCCAGAAAAACTTGAATGTCCTGATTTGAGCGTATAGATCGAAGGGTCGCCTTCAAGAACAGCACTATTCCATCAAGTCGAAATCTCACACCATCGAGCGAAGCAAGCTCTTGCTTCCCCTCTGCCACTCGAATCGCAAACTGCAGTCGCCTCTCAATCACCTCATCGGCTGGAGGTGGCGAAATTGAGAATATCTTGTTCTGGTATCCAGATAGCGCCCCGCGCTTCTTTGAGTCAAAGAACGTGCTCGGTCGAAGCGCAACAAAGACTAAACATGAGCCGCTCGCGGAAAGTTCCTGAGCAATTAGAAAGGTCTGCTGTTGAGTGTCGTAATTTCGCTGATCAGCGTTATCAAGGACGACGATTATTTGTTTCTTCTGGCCATGGCTTAGGTGGGCCAATGAAGCAGTAAGGTGTGAGGCGCGATCAGCAGCCAAACTGTTCAGGAAATCAATCTTGCGAAGCTCATACTGCTTTTCATCTAATTGCTTCAATCTCCCGTTTGGTCCCTCGTCAAATGCTATAACGGATCGATGGTGCGCTGACTTTATGAACGAATCTGAGTCGATGTTGATGTGGTATTTGGAACGGAGAACCCCCACTATCTCTTGAATGATAAATGCGCGGAGATCGCTCGCAATGGTCCCTTTCTGGCCAAGGTTTATGTGCAGAAATATGTTGTTCTCGCTATCGTTTTCATCCAATTGAAAGGAAAGATTCTCGAAGAACGACGTTTTCCCCACCCCGACGTCGCCAAGGACCACGATAGGTCGCGTTGAAAACGCTACAGCTAGCTCCGAGTCCTGAAAGATTGGCTCGCTGACTTGCGCTTCGGGGTTCGCCCTGAGCTGTTTGGGATCTATACCATCTCCGCTGGCTCGCCGATACCTATGCTTAATGATCTACTTGCTTAGTAGCGTGTGCCTATTATTGGCTTCCACGGGAACGTAGCAATCCTTGTAGAAGCTTTTTCTTACTTGCTGATTGTCTTCTATTTCTTCAAGCAGAAGATTGGCAAGTGTTCTTATGTTCTCCTGAAATGGGCTTCGGTAACGGTACCGAAGTGGATCAGGGATAGATTCGGAGGCCTTCGGCGGAATTCTAGGCGAACGATGCAATGCAATGTCGCGATACGCACGATTCTCAGCGATGCCTTCGGGTGACAGAATCTTCCAGAGAAGTTGAAAATGATCCAAGTATTGCTGAAATCCGTCAAAGAAATAGCATTCGCCATCCGCCGGAGCGCCGTGCGAGCTGAAGGCCTGGAAGACGAGAAGTTGTGGGCCGTTGCAGACGATTCCTAATCGCACACCCTTAAGCGCGCAATACTGCAAGCACTGATTGAAGGCCGCCCTGAGTTCCGGCGACGCTTCAAGCAATGGCTTAAGCTTGCGAACCTGCATCCTATTGCTGCCGGGTAGATCACCGAAGCTCACCGCTTGGCGCTTCGCTTCCAAGACAGCTTTAGCAGGTTCAGCTTCACCTAGGAGGTAGTCGATTCTTCCTCCGTCTCCATCCGGCTCTTCGACCTTAATGTGCGGAACTTGCCAACCTAAACACTGGGTCAACAAGCGGTCTACGAATTGGAATCTATTTTGTGCTTCGTTCCAAGCGGCGCTTTCTGCAGGCCGTTCCTTGAGAATTTCTTCAAGATGGCGTTTGCCATCCGTCATCTCATGTTTGGATAGCATTGGTCTTACCTACACCCCCATATGCCTTACCCGCGCGCCCCACTCGATGGCGGCGGCGTGCAGGCGGTCGATCTTCAGCTCTTCGCGGACCTCTTCCAGCATGCGGAGCTCGACCTGGGAGTGGCGGCCGTCCGCGGTGACCACGTCGCAGGCGAGCGCATAGGCGGTCTCGTACAACCGCTCGGGCAGGGCGGTGCGGATCAGGCCGAAGAGGGCGTCCAGGCCGTCTTCCTCCTCGAACAGGTCGAAGACGATGCGGCTGACGCGGCGGATGCGGTCGGGGTCGTAGGTGGCGAAGGCGGGCATGTGGTTGACCATGCGGGTGATCGCCACCAGCTCGGCGGTGCGCATGTTCTCGTCCGAGGCGGAGCAGGCGACCATGACGGCGACAAGGGCGTCTTGGGGTGACATTCCGGATTCGGGCATGGCTGGTCCTTCAAGGGTTTGGCGGCAGATTATTGACGGGAGGCAGGGGGGGCAATAGAGGACGGGCGCCGGGGGTGGCTTCGGCGTTTCAGGAGAGACGGACATGACTTCCCTGCGCGACGCGGCGATGGCGTCGAAGGCCTGGCCATTCGAAGAGGCCCGCGCGGTGCTGAAACGCTATGGCGGGAAGGACCCGGCCAAGGGCTATGTGCTGTTCGAGACGGGCTACGGGCCGTCGGGGTTGCCTCACATCGGGACCTTCGGGGAAGTGGCGCGGACGACGATGATCCGGCGGGCGTTCGAGATCATCTCGGACATTCCGACGCGGCTGATCTGTTTTTCCGACGACGTGGACGGGATGCGGAAGGTGCCGGAGAACGTGCCGCAGCAGGAGATGTTGCGCCAGCACATGCAGCTGCCGCTGACCTCGGTGCCCGATCCCTATGGCGAGTATGAGAGCTTCGGCCACCACAACAACGCGATGCTGCGGCGGTTCCTGGATACGTTCGGGTTCGAGTACGAGTTCATCAGCGCGACGGAGTTCTACAAGTCGGGCCGGTTCGATGCGACGC
>NZ_JAEULO010000055.1 GCF_016793705.1 Tabrizicola sp. | reverse complement strand
GAAAAAACGCGAGCTGTTCCTCAAGCGCCGCCTGCGCGTCCGGAACAAGATCAAGGCGACCTCGCATGGTCGTCTGCGGCTGTCGGTGCACCGCTCGTCGAAGAACATCAGCGTCCAGCTGATCGACGACGTGAAGGGTGTGACGATTGCCGCCGCCTCCACGCTGGAGAAAGACCTCGGCGTGGTCGGCAAGAACAATGTGGAAGCTTCGGCCAAGGTCGGCGCGGCGATTGCCGAGCGGGCCAAGAAGGCCGGTGTCGAAGAGTGCTACTTCGACCGTGGGGGCTTCCTCTTCCACGGCAAGATCAAGGCGCTTGCCGATGCGGCCCGCGAAGGCGGTCTGAAGTTCTGACCCGTCCGCGTAGGCGGACAAACTACGACTAGGCGGGCGGCAGCGATGCCGCCCCGATGATCCGGGGGTGTCCCAGCGGCACCCACCAGGATTGGCTTTAACGGCACGACGTGCCACCACGAAGGAATTGCCATATGGCAGAACGTGAGAACCGCCGGGAGCGTCGTGACGACCGTCGCGACAACCGCCCGGAAGAAACCCCGGAATTCGCCGACCGTCTGGTCGCGATCAACCGCGTCTCGAAAACCGTCAAGGGTGGCAAGCGCTTCGGCTTTGCGGCACTCGTCGTCGTCGGTGACCAGCGCGGTCGCGTCGGCTTCGGCAAGGGCAAGGCCAAGGAAGTGCCGGAGGCGATCCGCAAGGCCACCGAACAGGCCAAGCGCTCGATGATCCGCGTCGCGCTGAAGGACAGCCGCACGCTCCATCACGACATGGAAGGCCGCCACGGCGCCGGCAAGGTCGTGATGCGCACCGCCGTGGCCGGTACCGGCATCATCGCCGGCGGCCCGATGCGCGCCGTGTTCGAAATGCTGGGGATCCAGGACGTCGTCGCGAAGTCCATCGGCAGCCAGAACCCCTACAACATGATCCGCGCCACCATCGACGGGCTGAAGCACGAAGCCTCGCCCCGTTCGGTCGCCGCGCGTCGTGGCAAGAAGGTTGCGGAAATCCTCCGCAAGCCCGAAGCCGAAACCGTGGAGGCCTGAGCATGGCTGCCAAGAAATCCGACACCGCGAAGAAGACCATCGTCGTGAAGCAGGTCCGCTCCGCCGCGCGCCGTCCGGCCGTGCAGACCGCAACGCTGAAGGGCCTCGGCCTGAACAAGCTGAACCGCACCCGCGAGCTGGAGGACACCCCTTCCGTCCGCGGCATGGTGAACGCGATCAGCCACCTGGTCGTGATCGTCGAAGAGCGCGGGTAGGTCGGGGCTCCCCCCGGCTCTCCGACGCACAGGTAGAGTGGGCAATCTGCTCACCATCCCCATCAAACGCCCTCGCGCAACCCGCGGGGGCGTTTCCGTTAGCCGCGCCAGTTGTCCAGCCGGTCGGCCAGCGCCATCAGCGGCGGCGCGGCGGGCAGGATCGCGTTCAGCAGCCGATGCAGCGGAACCGCCTTCAACGGTGTCACCGGGAAGGGCAGGTCGGCCCTGTCCACGCCCAGCAGGGCAGCGGCCAGCGCACGGCCCATGACCGATGCCATCGCCACGCCACGCCCATTGAACCCCAGTCCGATGTAAAGCCCCGGCGCGGGTTCGTGCAGATGGGGCAGGGCATCCGTCGTCAGGGCGATGTAGCCGCCCCATTTGCGTTCCCAGGCGATCCCACGAAGCGCGGGAAAGGTGCGCTCGACCCCACGGCGCAGGCGCCCGAACGCGCCAAGCGCCTCGGGGTTCTCTGGGAAACTGCCCATGCAGCCGATCGACAAACGGAAGTCCCGGTCGTAGCGGCCATAGATGATCGACCGGCGCGTGTCGGCAATCGTGGTGCCACGCGGCAGGATGGCGGCGCGCTGTGCAGGGGTCAGCGGCTCGGTGGCGGCCTGGATCGAGACGAAAGGCAGGATCGTCGCGCGCAGGCCGGGCCAGAGCCTGTCGGTATAGCCGTTGGTGGCCAGCACCACCCGCTCGGCACTCAACTGCCCGCCCGTCGCGGTGGCAAGGTGCCAGCGCCCTCCCTCTGCCCGGTCCAGTGTGGTGATGGGGCTGCGCTCGTGAATCACCGCTCCGCGCACCAGCGCCGCCCGGGCCAGGCCGCGCACCAGCGACAGCGGCTGCACATGCCCGGCTGTGGGGTGGTAAAGCCCGCCGACATAACCCTGCGCCCCGGACCAGTCCTGAACCTCTGCCGCGTCCAGCTGCGCGATGTCGCCGCCCGCAGCGGTCCAGCTGTCGCGCAGGCCTTGCAGCTTGTGCAGCATCGCCGGGCTGTGGGCAACCTGCAGCCACCCCTTCTGCACCGGGTCGCAGTCGATGCCATAGTGCTCTATGTCCCGGAAAAGGTCGGTGGCCGAGGACAGCGTCAACCGCACCAGCGTATCGCCGATCCGCGGCCCCACCTCCAGCCGGACGGCCTCGACCGTCTTGCGCAGGATCGGATTGACCTGTCCGCCGCTTCGCCCCGAGGCGCCATAGCCGATGTCACGCGCCTCCAGCACCCGGACCGAGACCCCGGCCTCCGCCAGCGCCAGCGCGCAGCGCAGGCCGGTGAAGCCTCCGCCGATGATGGCGACATCGCATCTCGCCGCGCCCGACAGCGCGGGTTGGGCCGGAAAGGCTGGCGCCGTGTCGGCCCAGAGCGAAGGCGGCAGGCTGTGCCCGGATCGGGCGGAAGCTGTCTTGTCCATGGTTGGCTCCGACTGTCGCGGCAAGGGCAGCCGCGCTCCATGCGCACAGCATAGTGCCGCGCCAGGGGTGCGTCTTGCCGAGACTCAGCGAAAGTCTCGATTTCGATCCGCCGGGTGATAGTCTCGTCCCGACGACTCAACCCGGCCCGAGGAGGGGCAGGGGGTCGCGAACCGGGAGGAACCACCCATGACCACGCATTATGCCGGCGGCTGCCAGCACGTTCATGTGACCGCCAGTGCCGAGCCGATCGACAATCACGAATGCCACTGCAACGTCTGCAAGTCGGTGACCGGCCAGCACACCACCCACGTTGCCTTCTTCAACCACGGCGACATCCAGGCCGACCACCCCGAGAAGATGAAGCGCGTCCCCTTCAATGCGCAGAACCCGGACGGCCCGCTGGAGATCTGCCTCTGCACCGATTGCGGCGCGGTCCTGATGCTGGACGACAAGCAGGGCCGCATCCGCGTGGCCGTGCCGAACGTCATGGGCTACGACGATGCCAAGTTCCCCAAGGCCACCTACCACGCCTTCTGGGACGAGACGAAGGGCTATCCGGCCCCGCAGGACGGCCGCCCGGTCTATTCCGGCCTCCAGCCCAGCTTCGTCTGGCCGCAACCCTCCTGAGGATCGGGGCGTGCCCCGACTCTCGAGAAGTTAACACCAGCCTAACGGAATCTGGCAACCCGTTGGGATAGAAAGGAAAAGGCAAGGTTGTCCACCGTGGACAGCCTCGCCCTTGCTTTTCGGGGGCCCGTGCTGTATCGCCCCCCGGTGGCCGATCCTGGCCATGAGAATCAAGAAAAGCCGTGGGTGTCCCGTTCTCGCTTCGGGGGCACATCCGGCAAGGAGAAGCGACATGAAACTGCATGAACTCGCCGACAACGAAGGCGCGGCGAAGAAGAAGAAGCGCGTGGCGCGCGGCCCGGGTTCGGGCAAGGGCAAGACCGCCGGGCGCGGGATCAAGGGCCAGAAGTCCCG
>NZ_JAEULO010000046.1 GCF_016793705.1 Tabrizicola sp. | reverse complement strand
TGCATTTTGCAGGGCCGCGAGCTTTGCCTTGACCGACGTGTCGATCATGGTCGAGCCCAGCTTGACGACAAGACCGCCGATGAGGGATTCATCGACGGTCGTTTTCAGTTTCACGGTCTTGCCGACGCTGGCTTTCAGCGTTTCGGCAAGTTTCTTCGATTGTGCAGCGGTCAGCGCGCGGGCGGCGGTGACTTCGGCGGTCACTTCACCCTTCTCGGCGGCGATCAGGTCGGCCAGCTGCGCTGCAAACTGCGGCAGCACGAACAGGCGCCGCTTGTCGGCCATCAGCGCCAGCGTGTTGGCGGTCAGCGTGTCCAGGCCCAGCCTGGCGCCGATGGCGGCGATCACCTTGCCCTGATCCTCGCGGCTGATCACCGGCGAGGCGATCACGTCGCGCAGGTCAGCGCTGGCGGCAAGCGTATCGGTCAGGGCGGTGGCGTCGGCTTCCAGGGCCTTCAGCGCGCCGCCTTCCTTGGCCAGATCGAACAAGGCCGATGCGTAGCGCGCGGCGATGCCCAGAGAGATCGAAGCTGGTTCTGACACGTCAACCCTTCCGCTGTCCTATGCCCCGGGCTCATGCGAACCGGGCGTCCCTTTGGCGCACACCTACACAACCGTCTGGGCGGCACCATCCGTCGCGGGCGTCCTTAGCAGAGGCTTTCCCACCTCGCAACCGGGTTGAACACGCTTTCTTGAGCCGTGGATCAGCCACATCGCCGCTGTTGGCGCAAACGCCGCAAAAGGTCCGTTCAGCGACCCCCGGAACGGTCCTGCCCGTCGCGCCGCGTCCATCTTGCGGCCCGCCTCGAGAGGCGTGATTCCCGGATCCGCGGCTGCCATCCTGCCCTCACATCCGGTCACATGGCCGTCAAGGTCGGGTCCGCCCCGGTTGACCCTGCCGCCCGGTGCCGGGACTGTGCCGCAAAAGAAAACAGCAGAAAGGCAGGCAGCATGACCCTCTCGCGACGCGGACTTCTGGGCGCCGGCATCGGCACGGTCATCCTCGGCACCAGGGCGCGGGCCGAGACTCCGGCAGTGCGCAACAACATCTCAAGCTTCCGGGCGCAGGACTGGCGAGACCATTTCGACACGCTCGGCAAGGCTACCCTTGTCGCCGACACCACCTCGCGCGCCCTGCATTTCTGGAGCGCGGACGGGTCGGACTACCGCATCTTCCCGACCTCGGTCCCGCTGACCGACGAGCTGACCAAGCGCGGCTATACCTCGATCGTGCGCAAGAAGGTCGGCCCCAGCTGGACGCCCACCGCTTCGCAGATGGAGCGCTATCCGGACTGGAAGCCCATCGGCCCGGGACCGGAGAACCCGCTCGGGACCCACGCCATGTATCTCTCCTGGCCCGCCTACATCATCCACGGCACCCACGACACCCGGAAGATCGGCCGCCGCTCCTCCGACGGCTGCATCGGCCTTTTCAACGAGAACATCGCCGAACTTTTCGACCTTTGCCCCGTCGGCACCCAGGTCAGGGTGATCTGACGCCGGTCCGGGCGTAGGGTGGGTTTCCAACCCGCCTCACCTCCGGTTCAACGCCGGTTCCGCCGCGCCCTTCCCCACGCCCTCCAACACCCTGAGCGGCTTCTTCACCGCCGCCCGCAGCCCCCCTTGCGTCGGCGCATAGACCTGCTTCGACGCCTCGACCATCAGGACGCCGCCCGCCAGCCAGGGCATCTTCCGCCCCACGCCCTCCCAGAAATTCGCCGACCGCAGCCAGAACCGCGTCCCCGAGGGCGGGGCGAAGAGGACCGAACAGCTCCGCTCCGGCGTGAACCCGTGCCGCTTCAGCTGCGATTCCAGCTGCGCCACCGAATAGGGCCGGCCGAAGCCGAAAGGCGTCACATCCCGCCGCGACCAAAGGCCCGTGCGGTTCGGCACGATGAACAGCGCCCTCCCCCCCGGTCCCAGCACGCGGCCAGCTTCCTCCAGCACCGCCGAGGGGTTCTCCGAGGTCTCCAGCCCGTGCATCAGCACCAGCCGGTCCACGAAGCCCGTGGGCAGCGGCCAGGCCGTGTCCTCGCACAGCACGGACACGTTCTCCATCCCCGCAGGCCAGGGCATCACCCCCTGCGGACCCGGCATCAGCCCCACAACTCGCCGCGCCTCGGCCAGGTAGGGGCGCAACAGCGGCACCGCGAAACCGAAGCCCGCCACCGTCTCCCCGGCTTTCGGCGGCCAGAGCCGCACCACCTGGTCCCGGATCGCCCGCTGCGCCACCCGGCCCAATTGGGTGCGATAGTAGAAATTCCGCAGGTCCAGCACATCAAGATGCATTGCGGTCAGCCTGCCTTGGGATCACTCTGGTTCCATCCTAGCGGCGGAGGCAGAAAAGACCATGGCGCTTGAACTTGTCACCGTGCCCTGCCTGGCCGACAACTATGCCTATCTGATCCATGACAGCGACACCTTCCAGACCGCCGTCATCGACGTCCCGGAACCTGGCCCCATCCTCGGGGCGCTGGAGGCGCATCAATGGCGGCTGACCGACATCCTGATCACCCATCACCACGATGACCACATCCAGGGCGTCGACCGGCTCCGCGCCCAGACCGGTGCCATGGTTCTCGGCGCTGCCGCGGATGCCCACCGACTGCCCCGGCTCGACCTTGCGCTCGACGAACATTCCTCCTTCTCGGTGGGGGGCGAGTTTGCCCGGGTGATCGAGGTTCCTGGCCACACCATCGGCCATATCGCCTTCCATTTCCCCGACAGCCGCCTCTGCTTCACCGCTGACAGCCTCATGGCCGGCGGCTGCGGGCGGCTCTTCGAGGGAACGGCCCGGCAGATGCATGCGAGCCTCGCAAAACTGGCCGCCCTGCCGCCCGAAACCCTGATCTGCCCCGGCCACGAGTACACCGCTTCCAACCTGCGTTTCGCCGCCACCCTTGAACCCGGCAATCCGCATCTTATCTCTCGCATCGCCGAGGTCGCCGAGAAGCGCGCCAAGGGCATCCCCACCGTTCCTGTCCCGCTGCAAGTCGAGCTGGACACGAACCCCTACCTGCGGGTCCACCTTCCCGCGCTCAAGACAGCGGTCGGCCTCCCAGATGCCGACGATGTCACGGTTTTCGCCGAAATCCGGGCCAGAAAAGACAAGTTCTAGGCCGACTGTATCACAAATGGCGTGACTGACCGGGGGAAACCCCAAAATCTGGAAGATTGCGCTTGAAGTGCGGCCAGGAAAACCGAACTTTAGGCAGTATGAGGCCACGGTTGGATCGGGCCCCGGCGCCCCTCCGACCAGCAGGACAGGAGCACTGAAGTGCCATCGTTTTCGACCACGCTTGAACAGGCAATCCACAGCGCCCTGGCCCTGGCCAATTCGCGGCGCCATGAACTCGCAACCCTTGAACATCTTCTGCTCGCGCTGATCGACGAACCCGACGCCGCCCGCGTGATGAAGGCCTGCGCGGTGAATCTCGACGAGCTGCGTAAGACCCTGACCGATTTCATCGACGACGACCTCTCCACCCTGGTGACGGATGTCGAAGGATCCGAGGCCGTCCCCACCGCCGCCTTCCAGCGCGTCATCCAGCGCGCCGCGATCCATGTGCAATCCTCCGGCCGCACCGAAGTGACCGGCGCCAACGTCCTGGTCGCGATCTTTGCCGAACGCGAATCCAACGCCGCCTACTTCCTGCAGGAACAGGACATGACCCGCTACGACGCGGTCAACTTCATCGCACATGGCGTGGCGAAGGACCCGTCCTATGGCGAGGCGCGGCCCGTGCAGGGCGCCGACGAACAGGAAACCCCCAAGGCCGAGGCTGGCGAGGCGAAGGAATCCGCGCTTTCCAAATACTGCGTCGACCTGAACGTGAAGGCGCGCAAGGGCGACGTCGACCCGCTCATCGGCCGCGAGGCAGAGGTCGAGCGTGCGATCCAGGTCCTCTGCCGCCGACGCAAGAACAACCCGCTGCTGGTGGGCGACCCCGGCGTCGGCAAGACCGCCATCGCCGAGGGACTTGCCCGCAAGATCGTCTTGGGCGAGACGCCCGAGGTCCTGTCGAAGGCCACGATCTTCTCGCTCGACATGGGCGCGCTACTGGCAGGGACCCGCTACCGTGGCGATTTCGAGGAACGTCTCAAGCAGGTGGTGAAGGAGCTTGAGGATCACCCCGATGCGATCCTCTTCATCGACGAGATCCACACCGTGATCGGCGCTGGCGCGACCTCTGGCGGCGCGATGGATGCAAGTAATCTCCTGAAGCCCGCGTTGCAGGGCGGCAAGCTGCGCTGCATGGGGTCCACCACCTACAAGGAATTCCGCCAGCATTTCGAGAAGGACCGCGCGCTGAGCCGCCGGTTCCAGAAGATCGACGTGAACGAGCCCTCGGTGCCAGATGCGATCAAGATCCTGATGGGCCTGAAACCGCATTTCGAGGAACACCACGACCTGCGCTACACCAACGAGGCGATCAAGTCGGCGGTGGAACTGGCCGCACGCTACATCCATGACCGGAAACTGCCCGACAGCGCGATCGACGTGATCGACGAAGCGGGGGCCGCGCAGCACCTGGTGCCGGAATCCAAGCGCCGCAAGACGCTGGGGCTGAAAGAGATCGAGGCCGTGGTCGCCAAGATCGCCCGCATCCCGCCGAAATCGGTGTCGAAGGACGATGCCGAAACCCTGCGCGACCTTGAGAAAACCCTCAAGCGCGTGGTCTTCGGCCAGGACAAGGCGGTGGAAGCGCTCTGCTCTGCCATCAAGCTCGCCCGCGCGGGCCTGCGCGAGCCCGAAAAGCCCATCGGCAACTACCTCTTCGCCGGGCCGACGGGGGTGGGGAAAACCGAGGTAGCCAAACAACTGGCGTCGTCTCTGGGCGTGGAACTGATCCGCTTCGACATGTCGGAGTACATGGAGAAACATGCGGTCAGCCGCCTGATCGGCGCGCCTCCGGGCTACGTCGGCTTCGACCAGGGCGGGATGCTCACCGACTCGGTCGACCAGCACCCGCATTGCGTCCTTCTGCTGGACGAGATGGAAAAGGCCCATCCGGATGTCTACAACATCCTCCTTCAGGTGATGGACCACGGCAAGCTGACCGACCACAACGGTCGGACGGTGGATTTCCGCAACGTGATCCTGATCATGACCTCGAACGCGGGCGCGCGGGAACAGAGCCAGGCCGCCATCGGCTTCGGCCGCGAACGCCGCACGGGCGAAGACACCGCCGCCATCGAGCGGACCTTCACCCCCGAATTCCGCAACCGCCTGGACGCGGTGATCAACTTCGCCCCCTTGGGGAAAGAGATCATCATGCAGGTGGTCGAGAAATTCGTCCTGCAACTGGAGGCCCAGCTTCTGGACCGCAACGTCCATATCGAGCTGACCCCCGAAGCCGCCGCCTGGCTGGGCGACAAGGGCTACGACGACAAGATGGGCGCCCGCCCGCTGGCGCGGGTGATCCAGGAACACATCAAGAAGCCGCTGGCCGAGGAACTCCTCTTCGGCAAGCTGGTCAAGGGCGGCCTGGTGCGGGTGAAGGTCAAGGACGACGCCATCACCCTCGACATCGAGGAACCCGCGAAACCGCGCCTCACCGGCCAGAAGCCCCCGCTCCTGACCGCCGAGTAAGGTGGCCCGACGACGAAGCCCCCGCCCTCACCCGGCGGGGGTTTTCATTTGCGGCGCGCGCAGCTCAGCGCCCCCCAAGCCCTTTCACATTGGCCCAAATATCCCCGCCGGAGGCCACGGCTTCCACCGGCGCACCCTCAACCTTCCGGACCCAAACGCCGCAAAAAGCCCTTCCCCTCCCCCTCGTGGGGAGGGGCTGGGGGTGGGGGGTTGCCGCGGGCAAAAGTCAACAAATCCTGAACGCCCACGCGCAACCTGTTGAAATCGCTCACGCGAATTTTCTGTCCACCGTGGACAGCTACTGAACCGCCGCCCGGTACAGATGCCAGGTCGCATGCCCCAGCACCGGCAGCACCACGATCAGCCCCAGCAGGAACGGCAGGATCCCGACCGCCAGCCCGGCAGCAACCACCAGCCCCCAGGCCGCGATCACCCGCGGGTTCTCCCGCGCGACCTTCACCGAGGTCGTCACCGCCACCGGCAGGCTCACATCCCGGTCCAGAAGCAGCGGAAAGGACACCACCGACACCGCCAGCACCGCGATCGCCAGCAGAAACCCGACCCCTGTTCCGATGATCGTCATCGCCCAGCCCGCCGGAGTCGTGACCGCCTCCGTCAGCAGGGCCATCAGGCTGGCAGGCCGCTCGGGTCCCAGCGTCGCCGCATGAATCGCGTCGGCGATGAGAAGCCAGGCCATGAAGATCACCCCGTTGAAAAGCGCCAGCATCACGATCCGCGGGAACCGGGGCGAGCGCAGCACCTCGAACATCGAGGCCCAACTGACCTCCAGACCCGCCTCGCGCCTCCGGCTCAGCTCATAAAGCCCCAGCCCCGCCACCGGACCCACCAGCGCAAAGCCGGACAGTGCCGGGAACAGCAGATGCGTCAGGTTGCCCTGCGCCGCCAGCGCCAGCAGTACTGCCCCCATCAGCGGATACAGCATGCAGGCGAACATCACATCCGACCGCATCGCCGCCAGATCCTCCCACCCCTTCCTGAGGGCGGTCCGCAGGTCGCCCATCGTCAGCCTGCGGGTCACAGGCGGCGCATGTTCGCGGGCCGGGGCCACGACCACCGTCGCATATCCGGCCGCCGATCCCAGCGCGCCCATGGTCCAGGACAGCGGATTTCCGATCGTCTTCGGCATCAGGCTTCCTCCCGTTCGGGGGCGCCGGGGCCAGTCCTTCGCCCCGGTCATCCCAGTGGCATCGACATGCAAGCAACGGTTCTGATGCCGCAGCCTAGCACGAATACCGGCCCGGTGCAGTCACGGATTGGTGGGTCAGCGCTCGGTCAGCTTCAGCTCGATCCGCCGGTTCTGCGCCCGGGCTTCCTCGCTGTCGCCCGCCGCCACGGGACGGTATTCGCCAAAGCCGGTCGCCGCCATCCGGTCAGGCGGGAAGCCCAGCTCGTCCTGCATGAAGCGCACCACCGACAGCGCGCGGGCCTGGCTCAGCTCCCAGTTGTCGGCGAAGGCCGCCCCCGGCGCGATGGGCACGTTGTCGGTGTGGCCGTCGACCCGGATGACCCAGTCGATCCCCGGCGGGATCTCGGCCCGCACCTCATCCAGAATGCGCACCACCCCGGCAATCTGCGCCCGGCCTTCGGGGGCCAGGTCGGCGGAGCCCGGATTGAACAGCACCTCCGACGAAAACACGAAGCGGTCGCCCACCACCCGCACGCCCTCGCGCCCCTGCAACAGGGTGGACAGTTGCCCGAAGAATTCCGACCGGAAGCGGGCGAGGTCCCTGTTCTCGGCTTCCAGCCGCGCGGCCTCCGCCGCCTCCAGTTCCGCCCGTTTCCGTTGCTCCGCCGCCACCTGCGCCAGGGCGGTGTTCAAGTCCTTGCCGAGGCTGTCAAGCTGCACCTTCGCCGCTTCGTCGCGGGCCTTCGCGTCATCCAGCAGCGCCTGCAGGCTGCCCAGCTGGCTCCGCAGCGCGGCGACCTGCTGGTTCAGAAGCTCCACCTCCCGCGCCGCAGCCAGCACCTTCTCCTGTTCGGCGAGAAGCGCGGTTTCCGCCGCCGAAAGCGCTGCCTCCTTCTCGGTCGCGCCCTTCGCCGCCTCGGTCCGGGCGGCGGCGAGAAGGGTGAGCGTCTCCTCCGCCTTCTTCCGCTCGGCTTCCAGCGCCAGGGTCATCGCCGTGAGTTCGGTATCCGAGTTGGCCAGCCGGTCGCGCAAGGCCTGAAGCGCCGCAGCATCGGCCAGGCGCGCCGCCTCGCCTTCGGAAACCTGCGTCTTCGCGGCTTCCAGCGCGGCGGCATCGCTCGCCCCCTTCGCGCCGGCCTCGGCCAGAAGCGCCTCCAGCGCCTCACGGCGGGCGGCGGCCAGGCGCGCGGCCTCGGCCCCGGCGTCGATCTCTTCCCGCGCCTTGGCCAGCGCGAGGGTCATCGCCTCGGCCTCCGTCACCAGCTTCGCCTGCGCCGCCTCAAGGTCGGCCACCGAGGCCGTCAGCCGCTCGGCATCTCCCCGCGCCTTGTCCCGCTCTACCAGCAGGGCCGCGACCTGGGTCTCGAAATCGGTGATCCGGGATCTTGCCGCCGAAAGCGCCCCCTCGCGCGCGGTCAGGTCAGCCGTCAGCGTGGCGATCACGCCTGACTGCCTCTCGCCCTCTGCCAGTGCCGACGCAAGCCCTGCCTGCAACTCCGCAACTCTTGCTTCAAGATCGGTCGCCTTGGCCTGTTCCAGCCCCAGAGCATCGGCCAACTGGGCGACTTGAGCGGTCAGTGACTCGAGTTCGGTATCCTGCGTCGTGATCGTGTCGCGCAGCACGGATTGCATCACGGTGAAGATGGTCAGCACGAACATCAGCACCATCAGAAGCGTCGTCACCGCATCGACGAACCCCGGCCAGATCAGACTCGAGTCGCGGCGCCGGGTGCGCGTGGTCATCTCAGGCCCGCCCGGTGCTGCGGCCCAGCTGGCGGATCGCAGCGGTGAGCTGGGAAATGTCGGTCTTGAGGTCGGTCAACGTCTCCTGCCGCCCGGCCGACATCTCCTCGAGAATGCGGAGAAGCTGCACGTCGATCGACCGCAGGCGCATCCGGCTTTCCGGGTCCGCCGTACCGCCCTCGGTCTGCTCCAGGACCGCCAGCAGCTTCTCCTGTCCCTCGGCGATCCGGCGCAGGGTCGCCGCCTGACCCTTCTCGGCGTCGATCTTTTCGGTCAGCCGGGTCATCACCGTGACCAGTTCGCTGATCTTCGCCTCGGAATGGAAGCGGTTGGCCTCGGTCTGGGCTTGCAGCGCCTGCAATTCCTCCATCTGCTGCGCCATGTGGTCGACCAGCAGGCCCAGCGCATTCTGGTCGGCGCTTTCCCCGTCTCCCGCATAGCCAAGCCGGGTGATCGAGGACAGCCATTCCTCCAGCTCGCGGATGAAACGGTTTTGGCCGTGCCCGGCGAACAGCTCCAGAAGCCCCAGCACCAGCGACCCGGCAAGGCCGAGGAGCGAGGAGGAGAAGGCCGTCCCCATCCCGCCGAGCTGGCTTTCAAGGCCGCCCATCAGCTTGCCGAACACGTCGAGCCCGCTTTCGCCTTCCTGCGGCGCCAGCGAGCGGATGGTCTCGACCACGGCGGGAACGGTGGTCGCCAGCCCCCAGAAGGTGCCCAGAAGGCCCAGGAAGACCAGCAGGTTGATCAGGTATCGGGTGATGTCGCGGGCTTCGTCGATCCGCTGCACGACCGAGTCCTGGATCGACCGCGAGGAGGAGGCCGAGATCGACATCCGCGCCGAACGCGACCGCAAAAGCGCAGCCAAGGGCGCCAGCAGGCGCGGCGGGGTGACGTTCTCGCTGACCGAAGTGCCACGGACGAAGTTCTCGATCCAGTAGACCGACTGGGCCAGAATCCAGACCTGCCAGAAGCAGGACAGCACCCCGAACAGGAAGACCAGCCCGATCAGGCCATTCAGGATCGGGTTCGTGCGCAGGATGTTCAGGACGGTGCCGTGGATCAGCCAGGCCCCCGCCCCCACCAGGATGCAGACCAGAAGCATGGTGGTGATCGCCCGGATCGGCTGCGAGAAGGTCGTCGAGGCCTCGCTCCGGTGCTCTGTCTGGGACATGCTGCCCTCTGGTTCGCCTGCCATGCGGAGTCTAGCAGGATGCAGCGACCTGCCAAGCAAAAGGTCAGGTGAGCCGACGGACCCTTTCGGCCAGCCAGTCGAGATCGGGGTCGCGGATGCCCAGTTCCGCCAGATGCGCGGCAGTCGACCAGAGATAGTCCCGGTTCGCGCCCCGCCCGCCCGTGGCCGTGGCGATGATCCGCGCCTGCTCCTCCCTGTCGAGGTGGCAGTATTGGACATGGCCCGGGTCGATCACATAGGACAGCGCGTTCAGCGGCCCGGCATCGGTGGCGACGGGCAGGGTCATCTCCAGATAGGCCGAGGAGATCAGTTCACGTTCACGCAGGGCGAAGAGGGTGCTGGCTTCCTCGCCGGGCGAAACGCGAAAAGCGACGCCGGTGCAGCTTGCGCCCTCGGCCCGGTCAAGCGCCAGCACGAGCCCCGGATGCTCCACCGTGCCGCGATGATGGATCGACCGCATGCAGAAGCTGCGGTGCCAGCCCGAAAGCCGGGCGATGCGGCGTTCCGCGACCGGGAAACCGGGGTCCCAGATCAGCGATCCGTAGCCGAAGACCCAGAGTGGTTCGTGCATGGCTGGCCCTGTTGCCTTTCGCCCTGTAAACACCGGCCCACGGGCAATGAAAAGGGCCACCCCATGCGCAAGCTTCTGTTCCTGATGGTCGCGCTGGTGGCCCTGTGGTCGGGCTACTGGTTCGTCGGCTCCAATGCGGTGCGCGACGGCGTGAACAAATGGTTCGCCGATGCCGCCGCGCAGGGGCTGGTGGCGGAAAACACCGGAGTAACGGTCGCGGGCTACCCCAACCGCTTCGACCTGACGGTCGAGGGGCTACATCTGGCCGGCCTCGATGAGACTGTCGGCTGGGAGGCGCCCTTCGTCCAGGTCTTCGCGATGACCTGGAAGCCCTGGCACATCATCGCGGCCTTCCCGCCGGAACAGCAGGTCTTCATTCCGGATCAGGTGGTGACACTCGGCTCCGAAGGCCTGCGCGCCAGCGTCCGCGCCAAGCCCGCACTGGAGCTGCCGCTTGCTGCGGTGATCCTGGAAACCAACCGCCTGACCGCACGCTCGACGGCGGGCTGGACGGTCGCGGCAGGGCGCAGCGTCGCCTCGATCAGCGCCGACGAGGAAGTGCCCGGCGCGGGCGACGCCGCGAACACCTATGTCCTGTCGCTGGACGCCGCCGAAGTGACTCCGGACCCCGGTTTCCTCGCAAGGGTCAAGGCCGTGACGATCCCGGACCTGCCGCCCTCGGACCTGCCAGGGATGATGGACCAGATGCGGAGCAGCGTCTTCCTGACCCTCTCCGCGCCGCTTGACCGCCACGCGGGCCAGGCGAAACCCTATCTCACCAAGGTCGAGATCAGCCAGCTTGCCTTCGGCTGGGGCAAACTGGCGCTGACGGCCAAGGGCCTTGTCGAAGCCGATGACCAGGGCTTTGCCGCGGGCGAAATCACCGTGGAAGTCACCAACTGGGACCGTCTTCCCGCCCTCCTGGTAGCCGCGGGCGTGGTCAAGCCCGAGATGGCGCCGACCATCGCGCGGGGAATGCAGGCGCTGGCATCGCAGTCATCCGACCTCGCAGTCCTGACGCTGACCCTGAAGCTCACCGATGGCCAGATGAGCTTCGGCCCCTTCCCGCTTGGCCCCGCACCCCGGATGATTCCGCCGACCGGCTAGCGGCAGTAGGCCCCGCCCTTCCGGGCCGAGGCGTCAAAATGGAAATGGTCCTCGTGATATCCGTCGGACCCGGGGCCAAGTGTGGTCATGAAGTAGCCGCAGCCCGCCTTGTAGATCCGGCGGAGAAGCTTGTTGTAGTTCTCGGCCACCGTCAGCACCTTGCCGTTCGACAGCACGAAGGCCGCGATGTCGATGGCGCGCCCCTTGCCGTGCTCGCTGATCTTCGCGCCCTTGATGTTGTTGCGGCTGCGGCAGCTGTAATGTGCGGCGACCCGCATCTCGACCAGGTTGCCGTTGAAGGCGGGCTGCGCGACCTCGTCCACCCAGCGGTCCAGGGCTTTGGCGATGGAGCAATCCACCGTCGCCGTCTGCGAAAGCCGGACTCCCGCGACGGATGTCACCGCCACCGGGTTCTCGACCCCGCAGCCCTTCACCTTCGACTTGATCGGCGCGATCTCTTCGCCCTTGATCGAGGCGACGCCGCAGACCGACCCCTTCCTCGAGGCCGCCTCGCGCTTCTTCTTCCGCTCTTCCTTCTTCGAGGGCGGCGGCATCGCGGCAAGGTCGATGTCGTCCTCCGGCACCTTCCCGGACAGGTCCAGCCCCGGCGCGTTGGAGGTGGCCTTCAGCGCGGCAAGCCCCTCGGTCAGCGCCCGGGGGCGCGGCTGTGGGCGCAGGGAACTCAACAGCACGCTGCCCGCCACAGCGCCGTCCGGGGCGGGTTCGGCCTTGGCCGAGACGGTCGCATCGGCGGGTGCCGCGACCTCCGCCGCCACTGCGGTCAGGCGCGGGTTCGGTGGTGGCAGCGGAGAACGATCGATCTCCTGCGCCAGCGCCCCCTGCCCAAGGCAGAGACAGAAGCAGAGGAGGAAGCTGCGCACCGGCCCTATCCCTCGGCCGCGGGCGGGGCGGCGCGGCCAAAGTCCGGCGCGGCGGTGTCCTGCCCGGCCTCGATGATCCCCCGGCGAATGGCGCGGGTGCGGGTGAAATAGGCGTGCAGATGGTCGCCGTCGCCCATCCGGATCGCGCGTTGCAGCACGAACAGCTCTTCGGCGAAACGACCGAGGATATCCAGCACCGCATCCTTGTTGGTCAGGAACACGTCGCGCCACATCACCGGGTCGCTGGCGGCAATCCGGGTGAAGTCGCGAAATCCGCTGGCGGAATACTTGATCACTTCGGACTGCGAGACCCGGCGCATGTGATCGGCGACGCCGACCATCGTATAGGCGATGGCATGCGGCACATGGCTGACCACGGCCAGCACCAGATCATGATGCTCGACATCCATCTCGTCCACATTGGCGCCCATGGCTTCCAGCAGGCTCCGCAGGCGCGCGATCGCGGCCGGGTCGGTCTCCGGCAGAGGGGTCAGAAGCCACCAGCGGTTCTGGAACAGGCTGGCGAAGCCAGAGCGCGGCCCAGAATATTCCGTCCCCGCAAGGGGGTGGCCGGGAACGAACTGCACGCCGGCCGGGACAAGGGGCGCCACGGCATCCACCACCGCCCGCTTGACCGATCCCACATCCGTGACCGTCGCCCCCGGCTTCAGACGCGGCGCGATCTCCGCCGCGATCTCGCCCATGACGCCCACCGGCACCGCCAGCACCACCAGATCGGCGCCCTCGACGGCCTCGGCAGCGGTTTCCGTCACCCGGTCACAGAACAGGCTCCCGGCCACCGCCCGCGTTTCGGCTGATTTGGCGTAGCCGACGATCTCGCCCGCCAATCCTCCCGCCCGCATCGCATGGGCCATGGAGGAAGCGATCAGCCCAAGGCCGATCAGGGCAACGCGCTGGTAGATCATTTGACGCCCTTGAACTGCGCGACCGCATGGGCGACCTGGCGGCATGAGGATTCATCCCCGATGGTGATCCGCAGGCAATGCGGTAGCTTGTAGCCCGCGACCCGCCGCACGATCAGCCCCTGCTTTTGCAGGAAGGCATCGCAGGCCTCGGCTTCCTCCTGGCTGGCAAAGCGGGCAAGGATGAAATTGGCCATCGACGTATCCGATGGCACCCCGATCTCGGCCAAAGCATTGGCCAGCCAGGACCGCATCCGGGTGTTCTCGCTGCGGCACTTGGCCACGAACTCCTGGTCGCGCACGGCGGCCTCGGCCGTCTCAAGCTGCGTTGTGGACAGGTTGAACGGCCCACGGATGCGGTTCAGCACGTCGATGACATGCTTCGGCCCATAGCCCCAGCCGATCCTGAGGCCGCCCAGCCCGTAGATCTTGGAGAAGGTCCGCGTCATCACCACGTTGTCGCGCGCATCGACCAGCGCCGCCCCGCCATCGTAGCCTTCCACATATTCCGCATAAGCCCCGTCCAGCACGAGGAGCGCCTGCGGCGGCAGGTTCTCGGCCAGCCGGGCAATCTCGGCGGCCGAAATCATCGTGCCGGTGGGGTTGTTCGGGTTGGCAATGAACACCAGTTTCGTCCGCCGGTTGCAGGCGGCCAGGATCGCATCCACATCAGCCGTCCGCTCGCGCTCCTGCACCTCGACCGGGGTCGCCCCCACGGCCATGGTCGATATGCGATACATCAGGAACCCGTGCTCGGTGAAGACCACCTCGTCGCGCGGCCCGGCATAGGCCTGGCAGAGGAAGGTGATGATCTCGTCCGACCCCGCCCCGCAGATGATGCGGGCCGCGTCCAGCCTGTGCACCTCGGCAATCGCCGCGCGCAGGTCGGCGTGGTCGGTGACGGGGTAGCGGTGCAGCGAATGCACGGTGCGGGCGAAGGCTTCCTTGGCCTTGTCCGACGGCCCGAAGGGGTTCTCGTTCGACGACAGCTTCACCACATTGGCCACGCCTGCCACATGCGCCTTGCCGCCCTCGTAGAGGGCGATGTCAAGGATGCCTGGCTGTGGCTTGATCTGGTCGTTCACCATCGCCCCCATCATCGCTCCCGGATGTCGAGGCCTCGTTTACCCGCCCGCCGCGCTCAAGGCCAGAGGGTTCCATGCAGGCCGGCGGGACATGCGCAAGCGAAGGCCGTCAGACCGCAAGGAAATTGATGAACTGCCAGGGATCGTCCTTGTCGCGATCCTCGGCGAAGCGGTTGATTCGGTGCGCTAGTGGCGTCCAGTCGGTGTAGTGGCACTCGACCGACCCCAGATAGGGGCGCTGCACCTCAAGGCAGCGGGCATGGTCCATCTCGTCCGCCTCGACGAAGCCTTGCGCAGGGTTCTCCGCCGCCCAGACCATCGCCGCAAGCACGGCGCTCGTCACCTGCATCCCCGTCGCATTCTGGTAGGGCGCGAGCCGCCGCGCCTCGGCGCAGGACAGGCGCGAGCCATACCACATCGCGCCTTTCGCGTGGCCGTACAGGAACACTCCCAGATCATCGCCCCCGGCCACGATCTCCTCCGCCGTCAGGATATGCTGCGCCTTGGGCAGCTCTCCGGCCCCGTTGGCCTCGTAGAGCGACAGCACCGCGTCGTTGCAGGGGTGATAGGCATAGTGGCAGGTCGGGCGGTAGACCGCCCGGTCCCCGTCCCGGACGGTATAATAATCCGGGATCGACAGCGCCTCGTTATGGGTGATCACCAGCCCGTATTGCGGCCCCACGTCCGGGCACCAGGACCGCACCCTCGTATCCGCGCCAGGCCGGTCGATCCAGATCGCGTGAGCAGGCCCGTGGTCGAAGGCATGGCCCTTGGGCGGCAGTTTCTTCTCATGCGTGCCCCAGCCCAGTTCCGCAGGCTGGTAGCCCTCGGAGAGAAGCCCATCCACCGACCAGGTGTTCACGAAAACGCCGGGAGGCTTCGCCCGCGCCGAGACCTGCGTATCCCGCTCGGCGATATGGATGCCCTTGACCCCCAGCCGCTGCATCAACCCCGCCCAATCCTCGCGACTTTTCGGATCGGCCGGAACCCCGGTATCCGCCGCCAGCCTGAGCAGCGCCTCCTTCAAGAGCCAGCTCACCATCCCCGGGTTCGCCCCGCAGCAGGACACCGCCGTCGGTCCCCCGACATAGGCCTTCCCCAGCTCCCGCACCCGTTCGCGCAGGGGGTAGTTCGTCCGCTCTGCATTCGGCAGGTCCGAGCCGAAGTAGAACCCCGGCCAGGGCTCCACCACCGTATCGATGTACTGGACGCCCATTTCCTGGGCGAGCTTCATCAGCTCGATGGAATCCACGTCAACCGACAGGTTGACGATCATCCCCTTCCCCTCCGGGAACAGCCCACGCAGCACATCGGCGAAATTCTCCGCCGTCAGCGCGACTTGCAGATGCCGGATGCCGCGCTCCTGCAACAGATGTGCAAACTCCCCCGACGGCTCGATCACAGTGAACTGCGCCCGGTCGAAACCGATATGCCGCTCGATCAGCGGCAGCACACCGCGCCCGATCGACCCGAAGCCGATCATCACCAGCACGCCCTCGACGGTCGCGTGAACCTGCCCCGCCATCCCTCAATGCTCCTTGGTCAGCGAGGTCAGCCAGTCCATCAGCGCCAGAAGCACCCCCGAGGCGACGAAGGTCAGGTGGATGATCACCATCCAGCGCATCGTCTCGGGCGTGGCGGAATAGGCCGCATCCGGCTTGCCCAGCGACATGAACAGCTTCAACAGATGGATGCCCGAGATCGCCACGATACTGGCGATCAGCTTCATCTTCAGCCCCGAGAAATCGACCTTGCCCATCCAGCTTGGCCGGTCCGCGCCGGTGTCGAAATCGAACTTCGACACGAAATTCTCATAGCCCGAGAAGAGCACGATCAGAAGAAGGTTCGCCGCCAGCGACAGGTCGATCAGCGTCAGCACCGCCAGGATCGCCTGGTCCGCCGTCAGGCTCAGCACCTGGGGCAGGTAATAGGCCAGTTCCTTGACGAAGATCACCGCCAGCATCGCCAGAGAGATCGCCAGCCCCAGATACATCGGCGCCATCAGCCAGCGGCTGCCGTAGAGGCCCTGCTCGAACCGGGTCTCGATACCGGGTTTGTCGGTCATCGCACTCTCCCTGCCGGAAATGAAAAGGGCCGCACCCTTGCGGCGCGGCCCCAAATGTAGGGTGCGCTATAGCGCACCATCGGATCAGTTCTTGGCGTAGTATTCCACGACCAGGTTCGGTTCCATCTGCACCGGATAGGGCACGTCGCCCAGGCCCGGGGTGCGGACGAATTTCGCGGTCAGCTTGTGGGTGTCGACTTCCAGATAGTCCGGCACGTCGCGCTCGGTCAGGGCGATCGCCTCGACGATGGCCGCCATCTGGCGCGACTTCTCGCGCACCGAGATCACGTCGCCTTCCGACACGCGGTAGGAGGCGATGTTCACCCGCTTGCCATTCACCAGCACATGGCCGTGGTTCACGAACTGACGCGCCGCGAAGATCGTCGGCACGAACTTGGCGCGGTAGACCACCGCGTCCAGCCGACGCTCCAGGAGGCCGATCAGCATCTCGCCGGTGTCGCCGCGCACACGCTCGGCTTCGCCATAGATCTTGCGGAACTGCTTTTCAGTCAGGTCGCCGTAGTAGCCTTTCAGCTTCTGCTTGGCGCGCAGCTGAGTACCGAAGTCCGACAGCTTGTTCTTCCGGCGCTGGCCGTGCTGGCCGGGGCCGTACTCGCGCTTGTTGATCGGGGATTTCGGACGGCCCCAGATGTTTTCGCCCATCCGGCGGTCGATCTTGTACTTGGCAGAGGTGCGTTTCGTCACCGCTGATCTCCTTCTATGTTGTCGAAGGGCGTTGTCCTCTGACCTTGCGGCCCGACAGGCATCCCCTTGCGAGGGCCACCAACACCAATGAAAAGCCCCGGAATCGCTTCCGGGACTGGCGGGCTTATAGAGGACAAACCGGGGGAGTCAACAGGAGGCGGCTGCTCCCGTAGGTCGGGGTTCACCCCGACTCCCCTGCGCCGTTAACCCATCCCTAACCAACACCAACCATCAATAGCGAGGGCTTCCCCTTGACTCGTACACACAAACGTACATACATTCGATGCAGTTCGACTGGGACGACGGCAACTCTGCGAAATGCGCCAGGCACGGCCTCTCGCGGGCCGAGATCGAATACGCCCTGACCCACGGCGCGCGCTTTGCCCCTGACGTCGACCACTCGCTGACCGAACAGCGCTTCATCGCGGTGTCCCGCACCGCCCTGGGCCGCCCGGTCTTTATTGCCTTCTGTTGGCGGGACGGTCGCCTCCGCCCCATCAGCGCCCGCTACATGCACCAAAGAGAGGCCCGCCGTCGTCATGGCATCTAGACCCAGGACCGTCCCGCTGATGACCACCGACGCCGAGGCCGAGGCCTTCCTCGACCAGGACCTCTCCGCCCTCGACCCCGCGCAATTCCGCCCCCTGAACTGGGAGGCCTTCCCCAAGACCGCCCGCATCAACATGCGCCTGCCCGAGCCGCTGATGGAGGCCCTGAAAGCCCGCGCCGCCAAGCGGGGGATACCGTATCAGCGCCTGATCAGGGAGGTACTGGAGCGCGAGGTGGGGCGGATGTAGGGTGTGCCTTCAGGCGCACCGTCCTGTTCCACCGAGAGCACCTGCCCCGCAACCGTAGGGTGGCAATCTGCCCACCAGCCCGCGCGCCGCACGACCACACCCTTCCTCGGACGGCCCGGCCTGGCGGGCTTACGCTCTTGATTCCGGGCCAAGAGAACCCCACCGACTATGCGAACACCCTCCAAGCGCGTCTACGCCAATATGCGGTTCTAAGCTGTGTGCGACTTAGTGCAGTCAACTAATCGCTCTACAATAGAAGTAGTTGCATGCGGTCGATTGAATCATCACTATCGGACCGAAACGTCTGTCGTGGAGGTCAGCATGGAAATCTCGCTTGAAGGTATCTACACGGCCTATTTAACTGGCATTGCCGGGCAAGGCATCGCCATGTTTGTTTTTACAAAAGGAAGGATCGCCGGGGCCGACATGGCGGGACTGACGTTCAGCGGAAGCTACAGCGTGAAAGACGGGCGCATGGTTGGCGAGGTGATTTACACAATGCCTGCGGGCACCATTTCCATCACGGGTGCTAGCTTTGATAAATATTCTGATGCAATCAAGGTGCCGATAAACCTCCCAGCTGAGATCGACCCAACTGAAACATACTTGATCAATACGCCAATCGGACCCCTTAACGCAAAATTCGTAAAAAACGCATCTCTGGGACCATAAAATGGCAAACGATACTTGGTACGCAATAGCTACTTTGGCAGCAATAGTTGCTGGACCTGTAATCGCCGTCTTCATGACTCGAGTGCTTGATAAAGCGGCTGACAGGCGCAATCGAAAACTCGACGTCTTCCGTGATCTGACGCGGACACGAGGCATCAGGATCGACCCAGTGCATGTTGCTGCACTCAATCTTGTAGAAGTAGAATTTTACAATGAGCGAGAGGTTACAAGCGCATATAGGGCATACATTGCTCATTTAAGTGCCCCCATGCCAGCTGTAGAGGAGCAAGATCGATTCTTTGAGCAAAGAACTGACCTTTTCATGAATTTGCTTGAAACTATGGGCAGGGTACTGAAATATAGTTTTGATAAGAGAGACCTCCAAAGACTAAGTTATGTCCCGCAAGGGTGGGGTAGTGATCAGGATTTGCAGCGGCGAAACGCGTTCTACTTAAGCCAAATTCTTAGTGGAGAGCGCGCAATTCCTGTGACGAACATTTTTGGATCAAGCAGCCCCTTCCCAGAGCCTCCAAGACTTGAGCAAGCAAAGATCGAGAAGAAATAAGCATTACGTCTCTGTTGTCGCTGGGCGAGCAGCACCACAGTGTAAGGAGATTGACTAACTGTAGGCCTTCTGCCAGTTCCTTCGGCACACCTGAGGCCAAGGCGCACCACTTAACAAACCCCTAACGCCCACGCCCAACCCCTTGTAATTCCATCACAATCCAGAAATGTCCACCGTGGACACCCTTGGCCTTCACCCGTTCACATCCACCACCACCCGCCCCTGCACGCCCCCCTTCAGGATCGCCTCCCCCAGAGCCGGCAGGTCCTCCAGCCCCACCACCCGCACCATCGCCTCCAGCTTCTCCATCGGCAGGTCGGAGACCACCCGCCCCCAGGCCCGCACCCGTCGCTCGAAGGGAACCGTCACCGAGTCGATCCCCAGCAGGTTCACCCCCCGCAGCAGGAACGGGATCACGGTGGCGGGCAGCGCGGCCCCCCCCGCCAGCCCCACCGCCGCGACCGAGCCGCCGTGTTTCATCTGCCCCAGCACCCGCGCGAGCATCGCGCCGCCCACGGCATCGACGCAACCCGCCCAGGTCTCGCTCTCCAGGGGCCGCTTCACCACCTCCGCCAGCTCTGCGCGGGCCACGATCCGCGAGGCCCCGAGGTCGCGCAGATACCCCTCCGTCTCCGCCCGCCCGGTCACCGCCGCGACCTGGTAGCCAAGCTTCCCCAGCAAAGCGACCGCCACCGACCCCACGCCGCCCGAGGCCCCCGTCACCAGCACCTCTCCGTGCGAGGGCTCCAGCCCATGCTCCTCCAGCGCCATCACCGCCAGCATCGCCGTGAACCCCGCCGTCCCCACCGCCATCGCCTGCCGCGTGGTCAGACCGGCGGGCAGCGGCACCAGCCAGTCCGCCTTGACCCGCGCCTTCTGGGAGTACCCTCCCCAATGCACCTCTCCCACCCGCCAGCCGGTCAGCACCACCTTGTCGCCCGGCTTGTAGCGGGCATCCTCCGACGCCTCGACCGTCCCCACGAAGTCGATCCCCGCCACATGCGGCCAGCTCCGCACGATCCCCCCGCCCGAGGGCGACAGCGCCAGCCCGTCCTTGTAGTTCAGCGTCGAATACTCCACCGCCACCGTCACATCGCCCGGCGGCAATGCGCTGTCCTCCAGCTCCCGCAGATGGGCGACGGCGGCATCGCCTTCCTTCTCCAGAACCAGTGCGCGGAACATCTCGGCCTCCCTTTTGATCCGCCCCAGTCGGCCCGGCGGCAGAGGGATTGTCAACCCGGCCCCCCTGCGCCACCCTGCCCGAAAAGGAGTCTCCCATGACCCAGGAAAGCATCGGCTTCGTCGGCATCGGCCTGATGGGGCACGGCATGGCGAAGAACATCGTGACGAAGGGCTACCCCCTGACCGTCACCCCCCATCGGAACCGCGCGCCAGTGGACGACCTGATCGGCCGGGGCGCGACCGAAGCGACCTTAGAAGACCTCGCGGCCCGCTCCACGATCATCTTCCTCACCCTCCCCGGCTCGCCGCAGGTGGCCGAGACCGTCGCCCGCATGGCCCCCCACCTGAAGCCCGGCAGCGTGGTCGTCGACTGCTCCACCTCCGACCCCACCGTCACCACCCGCCTCGCTGCCGACCTCGCCGCAAAAGGCGTCCACTTCGCCGACGCCCCCCTCTCCCGCACCCCGAAAGAGGCCTGGGAGGGCACACTCGACTGCATGGTCGGCGCGACTGACGAGGTCTTCACCCGCATCCGCCCCGTCATCGCCACCTGGGCCGCGAAGATCGTCCATATCGGCGGGGTGGGCGACGGGCACCGGATGAAGCTTCTGAACAACTTCCTCTCCCTCAGCTACGCCGCGATCTACGCCGAGGCGCTGGCCGTGGCCGCCAAGGTCGGCATCTCCACCGCCACGTTCGACAGCGTGATCCGCGGCGGCCGGATGGACTGCGGCTTTTACCAGACCTTCATGGGCTACGCGCTGGAAGGCAACCGCGAGGCCCACCGCTTCACCCTGTCGAACGCCTACAAGGACCTGCGCTATCTGGAGAGCATGGCCAACGCCGCCGCCGTCACCACGACGATGGCCAGCGCGGCGAAGAACAGCTTTGCCGGGGCCGTGGCGCAGGGCGGCGCAGGACCGGAGGACTATGTGCCCCACCTGACGGATTTCGTGGCACGGGCGAACGGGGTGAGGCGTTAGAGTTTCTTCGCGATCCCTGCGGACTTCAGAATGCCGTTGGCCGTCGAGCGGCTCAAGATATTGTGAGGCACCGTCACGGTCGGTTTCCCATCGTCATGGCGCCATTTTTGATGCTTGGACCCTCCGTCACGATAATAGCCCGCCTGTTTCAACAGGCGGACCACCTCGTCGTAGTAACCCTTCACCATCTCAGGCCGCCGTAACGCCTCCCCGCTGCGGCGCGTGAAACTTGATCCAGGGGATCAGTTCTGACAGTGAGCGCTGAGAGAGGTCGCGCTTTGTGATGTGGTTTTCCAGGATCAACTGAGGACCAAGTTCCGCCGCTGCAGCCTCGAACTCCTCCAGCGAAGCGGCCTCGACGTGCAGTCCAATGATGTCGCTTTCCGAAACCCACACCCCAGCCTCGGCGTCCCAGACGGCCGTGACATAGAATTCGAGAGGTTTCATCGGCATTGCTCCTCGGCTGCGCGCCAAATGATACGCAGACCGCAGTTTTCAGAAGAGGTCTTACCATAATATGACCTTCTGCGCGCACGATGCAACAGGACGGCTGGAAAAGCGCTACACTTGCCATGCACCCCTCACCCGCACTTCGAATGCCCGCAGGACCCGCAGGTCAGGCACCCCTCCACCATCCGCAGGTCATAACTCCCACAGGACGGGCAGGCCTTGCCGCGCGGAGCCTCTCCAACCCGCAGCACCTCCGCCTTGGGGTCGGATTTCAGGCCCAGCCCCTCGCCCTCGATGAAGCCGATGTCGATCAGGTGGCGTTCGATCACCCCGCCGATGGCGGCGAGGATCGAGGGGATGTAGCGGCCCTCCATCCAGGCGCCGCCGCGGGGGTCGAAGACCGCTTTCAGCTCTTCCACCACAAAAGAGATATCCCCGCCCCGCCGGAACACGGCCGAGATCATCCGGGTCAGGGCCACGGTCCAGGCGAAATGCTCCATGTTCTTGGAGTTGATGAACACCTCGAAGGGTCGCCGATGCCCCGCGATGACGATGTCGTTGATGGTGATATACAGCGCGTGCTCGGACCCCGGCCATTTGACCTTGTAGGTCTGCCCCTCCAGCGCTGCGGGCCGGTCGAGCGGGTCCGACAGATACACCACTTCGCCCCCCGTCACCGGCTGTGCGGCGGCAGGGGTCGCGGCCTTCTCGGACACGGTCAGGACCGACCCCGTCACCTCGTTCGGCCGGTAGGTCGTGCAGCCCTTGCAGCCCTGGTCCCAGGCGGCCATGTAGACCTCCTTGAAATCGTCGAAGCTGATGTCGACCGGGCAGTTGATGGTCTTCGAGATCGAGGAATCCACCCACTTCTGCGCCGCCGCCTGCATCCGCACATGGTCGAGCGGCGGCAGGGTCTGGGCATTGACGAAATGCGCGGGCAAGGGCGTGTCGCCATGCTTCTCGCGCCAGAGGCGGACCGCATAGTCGACCACCTCCTCCTCCGTCCGCGAGCCGTCCTTCTGCAGCACCTTCCGGGTATAGGCATAGGCGAAGACCGGCTCGATCCCGGAACTGACGTTGCCTGCGTAAAGCGAGATCGTCCCCGTCGGCGCGACGCTGGTCAAAAGCGCGTTGCGGATGCCGTGCCTGGCGATGGCCTCTCGGACATCCCTGTCCATCTGCTGCATGTTCCCCGAGGCAAGGAACCCTGTGGCGTCGAACAGCGGGAACGCACCCTTCTCTTTCGCCAGGTCGACGGACGCGAGGTAGGCCGCCCGCGCGATGGCATGCATCCAGACCTCGGTGACGCGGGCCGCCTCTTCCGAACCGTAGCGCAGGCCGACCATCAGGAGGGCATCGGCGAGGCCCGTGACCCCCAGCCCGATCCGGCGCTTGGCCTTTGCTTCCGCCGCCTGCTCCGGCAAGGGGAAGCGGCTGGCGTCGACGGTGTTGTCCATCATCCGCACCGCCACCCGCACCAGCCGGTCCAGCGCCGCCATGTCCATCGCCGCACCGGGCTCGAAGGCCCCCGTCACCAGCACCGGCAGGTTGATCGAGCCCAACAGGCAGGCACCATAGGGCGGCAGCGGCTGCTCGCCGCAGGGGTTCGTCGCCGCAATCGTCTCGGCGTACCCCAGGTTGTTCATCTTGTTGATCCGGTCGATGAAGATCACCCCCGGCTCGGCATAGTCGAAGGTCGACCGCATGATCCGGTTCCACAGGTCGCGCGCCTGAACCGTCTTGTAGACCTTGTCGCCGAAGACCAGCTCCCAGGGCCCGTCCGCCTTGACCGCCGCCATGAAGGCATCCGTCACCAGCACCGAGAGGTTGAACATCCGCAGGCGGGCCGGGTCGCGCTTGGCCTCGATGAAGGCCTCGATGTCCGGGTGGTCGCAGCGCATCGTCGCCATCATCGCCCCGCGACGCGACCCCGCCGACATGATCGTGCGGCACATCGCGTCCCAGACGTCCATGAAGCTGAGCGGGCCGGAGGCATCCGCCGCCACCCCAGCGACTGGCGCCCCGCGTGGCCGGATGGTCGAGAAGTCATAGCCGATCCCGCCGCCCTGCTGCATGGTCAGCGCGGCTTCTTTCAGCCCTGTGAAGATGCCCTCCATCGTGTCCGGGATCGTGCCCATGACAAAGCAGTTGAACAGAGTCACCGAACGCCCGGTCCCCGCACCCGCCGTGATCCGCCCCGCCGGCAGGAAGCGGAACCCCTCCAGCGCGGCGTAGAACTCCTCCTCCCACCGGGCGGGGTCCTTCTCCACCTCGGCCAGCGCCCGCGCGATCCGCCGCCAGCTGTCCTCGACCGAGCCGTCGATGGGCGTGCCGTCCGCCTCCTTGAAGCGGTATTTCATGTCCCAGATGCTTTCGGCGATGGGGGCGTGGAATCGCGACACCGGGCGAATCCTCCTGTCTCTTGTGGATAAGTCGGCGGAAGGCCCAAGATACGCCCCCGCCCCACTCGGGTCAACTTGAAGCCCCCGCCGCAAAGCCTATGATCGACCCCATGATCAACCTCCTCAAACTCTGCGTCGGCGCCGACTCGGTCGAGGACCTGACCGACTGGCAGCACGACCAGCGCCCCCGCTGGCCCGAAGGCCGCGCGATCCATGTCACCCGCATGTGGCCGAAGCGCGAGGCAGATGTGCTGGACGGCGGCTCGCTCTACTGGGTGATCAAGGGCGTGATCCTCTGCCGCCAGCGCATCCTGGACCTGCAGGAGGTCATCCTTAGCGACGGCATCCCGCGCTGCGCCCTGGTCATGGACCAGGAGGTCATCCGCACCGAGGCCGCGCCCCGCCGCCCGTTCCAGGGCTGGCGCTACCTTGATCCTGAGGACTCCCCCCGCGACCTGCCGAAAGCCCGCGCGAAGGACGATGTCCTGCCGCCGAAGCTCGCGCAGGCCCTGGCCGAACTCGGGCTGCACTGACCCGGCCTGAGTGGCACAAGACCACTGGCCCTTGCCCGCGAAACCCGCCAGAACGGGCGCCATGTCCCGCCCGCTCCTCCTTGCCGCGCCCGTCGTCTTCCTGCTGCTCTGGTCCGCCGGGTTCGCCATCGCCAAGATCGGCCTCCTGCACGCCGGACCCTTCACCCTTCTCGCATTGCGCTACCTGATCGCGGTCCTGGTCTTGCTCCCACTGGTCCCGATCCTGAAGCCCGCCTTCCCCGACAGCCGGGCCGCCTGGCACATCGCCGTCACCGGCTTCTTCATCCAGGTCGCCTATTTCGGCCTCTGCTACATCGCCTTCAAATCCGGAGTCTCGGCGGGCGGGGTGGCGATCATCGTCTGCCTGCAACCGATCCTGGTCAGCCTGATCGCCCCCTCCATGGTCGGCGAAAGCGTCAGCTCCTCACGCTGGCTCGGCCTCGCCCTCGGCCTGACCGGCGCCGTCACCGTGATCCTCGCCCGCTCGGGCATCGCGCACGAGCCTGTGATCGGCCTCCTCGCCGCCGTCGGAGGCCTGATCGGCATGACCGCCGCCACGCTTTATGAGAAACGCTTCGGCGTGACCACGCATCCCGTCCCCGCCAACCTGATCCAGTATGCTGTTGGCGCCGCCTTCACCCTGCCCCTCGCACTGGCGACCGAAGGAATGCAGGCCGACTGGACGCCCGAGCTTTTCGCCGTCCTCGCCTATCTGGTCATCGGCAATTCGCTGGTGGCGATCACCCTCCTCCTCGCGATGATCCGCGCCGGAGAGGTCGCCCGCGTCTCGGCCCTCTTCTACCTCGTCCCGCCGCTCTCCGCGCTCTTCGCCTGGCCGCTTCTGGGCGAGGCGATGCCGCCGCTCGCCTGGGCCGGGATGGCTTTGGCCGGGTTCGGTGTGACGCTGGCGCGAAGGTAGGGTGGGCAATCTGCCCACCACTCCTCAGAACGGCGCCCCCGAAACCCCCAGCCTCTCCGCAAGCGACCTGTAGGCGGCAAGGTCCACCGCCGAC
The DNA here is from genome assembly GCF_016793705.1 of Tabrizicola sp. Taxonomy (GTDB): domain Bacteria; phylum Pseudomonadota; class Alphaproteobacteria; order Rhodobacterales; family Rhodobacteraceae; genus Tabrizicola. The sequence goes on along the minus strand of NZ_JAEULO010000046.1, from coordinate 4,657 downwards.
CACTCCGCCGCCCGGCTTGCCCAAAGGACCGCCTGGCTGGAATGGATCAGCCCGTCCGACAGAATGCGCAGGTGGTTCGCCCGAAGCGTCTCGCCCGACGAGGTGATGTCGGCAATCGCCTCTGCCGTTCCGTTCAGGACCGTACCCTCGGTCGCGCCTTGGCTGTCGACCAGCTGGTAATCCGCCACCCCCTGCGCCTGCAGGAAATCCCGCACCAGCTGGTGATACTTGGTCGCGATCCGCAACCGATGCCCATGCGTCTTGCGGAACGCCGCCGCTGCGGCGTCGAGGTCGTCGACCGTTTCCACGTCGATCCAGACATTCGGCACCGCGATCACCAGGTCGGCCTGCCCGAAACCCAGCTTGGCCACCTCGGCCACCTCGTCGGCGCCCAACTGCTCCCGCACCAGATCCGACCCGGTGACACCAAGGTGGATGCGCCCCGCCGCCAGTTCGCGCGGGATCTCCCCCGCCGAGAGCAGCACCGGGACCACGCCCTCGACCCCCTCGACCACGCCGGAATATTCCCGGTCCGACCCCGACCGGCGCATCACCACGCCGCGCGCGCCGAACCAGTCGAAGCAGTCCTGCATCAGCCGCCCCTTCGACGGCACCCCCACCCGGATCATGCCGCCGCCCCCTTCAACCGCGCGACGAGGCCCGGCCGGATCACGCCCCCCACCGCCGGGATGAAGGCCCCGGCCCCAAGGACCGCCGTCAAGGCGTCATACCTGCCGCCACTGGCGACCGGAGGCATCCCGTCCTTCAGGAAGCTGAAGACAAAGCCGTCGTAATATTCCAGCGCCGTCCGACCGTGGCTGGCCTCGAAGGCCAGCGTCCCGACGTCCACCCCCTTCGCCGCCAGCGCCTCCAGCCGGGCCGCGAACCGGTCCACCGCCGGGGTGATGGCGGGCAGCATCGGGGCGATCCCGCGCAAATGGCTCAGCGCATGACCCGCTGGGGCCTCCAGGCTGAGCAGATCGTACAGCAGCGCCGCCTCGGTCGCCTTGATCGGCGAGGTTCCTGCATCGGCGACCAGGGCCTCCGCCCGCGCCGCGATTTCATCCGGCCCGCGCAGACCCACGAAGCTTCCCGCCTCCTCGATCAAGGCCATGGGCGATCCGGCCTTGAGCCGCTCCAGCAAGGCCAGGCGTCCCGCCGGAACCGGCGCCCGCCCGGCGAAGCGATCCAGCAAGGCCTTGAACCGCGCCGGTCGCCAGACATGCCGGAGGAGCGCCGCCTTCCGCCGCTCGGTCGTCTCGAGCCCGCGGACGGCGGCCATCAGGATGCCGATGTCGCCGGTCACGGGCCGAAGGTCCAGCCCGCCCAGCAGGTCGCGGAAGAGAGCGAAGACCTCGGCATCCGCCACCTCGGGCGCGTTGCGGTCGAAGACCTCATAGCCCACCTGCAGATACTCGCTGGCCCGACCCGAGCCCCGCGCCTGCTTGCGGAACACCTCGCCCAGATAGGCGTAGCGCGCGGGTTCCGCCCCATGCGCCATATGCGCCTGCACCACCGGCACAGTGAAGTCCGGCCGCAGCATCATCTCGCCCCGGACCGGATCGTCCGTCACATAGGCCCGCGCCCGGATGTCCTCGCCGTAAAGGTCTAGAAGCGTGCCCGCCGGTTGCAGGATGTCGGCCTCGACCGGCACCGCCCCCGCCTGGACGAAGGCGGCAAGCAGCCGCTCCCCCTCGGCCCGGATCGCGGCCTTGGGGGTCATGCGCCCAGCATCTTTCGAACGGCTGCCGCGAGGTCAGCCCTGGGAACCTCGACCTGCGCCGGGCGGTCCTTCCATTCCTCCAGCGTCGCGCTTTCGGCGATCTTCGCGCCAAGGATCAGGTCCTTCAGGATCACCGTGCCCGCCGCAGCCTCGTTCCCGCCCTGGATCACCGCGACCGGAGACGCCCGCTTGTCCGCATATTTCAACTGGTTCCCGAAATTCTTCGGGTTCCCAAGATAGACCTCTGCCCGGATCCCCGCCTGCCGCAGCTCGCCGACCATCGCCATGTAATCGGCCATCCGGTCGCGATCCATCACCGTCACCACCACCGGCCCCGCCGTATCCCCCGCGCTGCGCCCCTTGGCCCGCAGCGCGGCCAAGAGCCGGTCCACTCCGATGGAAACCCCCGTCGCCGGCACGTCCTGCCCGGTGAACCGCTTCACCAGCCCGTCATACCGCCCGCCCCCGGCCACCGAGCCGAACTGGCGCTTCCGCCCTTTCTCGTCCAGGATTTCGAAGGTCAGCTCCGCCTCGTAGACCGGCCCGGTGTAGTAGCCGAGGCCGCGGACAACGCCGGGGTCCAGCACGATCCGGTCCGGCCCGTAGCCCTGCGCCTCCAGCAGCGCGGCGATGGCTTCCAGTTCGGCCACCCCCTCGGCCCCAATGACCGAGGTCCCCACCAGCTCCCGGAGCCGTGCGACCGTTGCAGCGCCGGTGTGCCGCTTGGCGGTGGTAAAGCCCATCACGACCTCGGCCTGCTCCGACGCAAGCCCCGCGCCTTTGGTGAAATCGCCGCTCTCGTCCTTGCGGCCCCCGCGGAGGAGCGCCCGAACCCCCTCCGCCCCTAGCCGGTCGATCTTGTCGATGGCGCGCAGGACGATGCCACGTTCGGCTTCCTTGTCGTCTCCGGCAAGGCCCGCGATCTCCATCACCCCGTTCAGGACCTTCCGGTTGTTGACCTTCACCAGATAGTCGCCCCTCGGGATGCCGACCTCTTCCAGGCAGTCGGCCAGCATCGCACAGATTTCGGCATCCGCCGCGACCGAGGGCGAGCCGACCGTATCCGCGTCGCACTGGTAGAACTGGCGGAAGCGGCCCGGACCCGGTTTCTCGTTCCGCCAGACGGGACCCATCGCGTAGCGGCGGTAGGGGCTGGGGAGGTCGTTGCGGTACTGGGCGGCGACGCGGGCGAGGGGGGCGGTGAGGTCATATCTCAGGGCCAGCCAGTCGGCGTCCTCGTCCTGCCAGGCGAAGACGCCCTCGTTGGGGCGGTCGACGTCGGGGAGGAACTTGCCGAGGGCCTCCACGGTTTCCACGGCAGAGGTCTCCAGCGGGTCGAACCCGTACCGGTGGTAGACGCCGGCGATGCGGTCGAGCATGGCTTTCCGTTCCGTGACCTCGGCCCCGAAATAGTCGCGGAATCCCTTCGGGGTCTCGGCGCGGGGGCGGCGGGGGGGCTTGTCGGCCATGGTCGGACCTTCGCTTTTGATCGGGGTCCGTGTATCGGATGGGGGGAGAGGCGGCAAGCGGGGGGTATGATGGGGTCGGTCGATCTGGAAGAGAGGGTGGCCCACCTGATCCGGGCGGTGGAGGACCTGTCGGACGTGGTGGCCCGGCAGGCGGGGGAGATCGCGGGGCTGGAGCGGCGGGTTCGGCTGCTGATGGAGCGGGCCGCGGAGGAGGAGGCCCTGCGGGGGGAGGCCCCGGAAGCGAACGTCCGCCCGCCTCACTGGTGAGGGGTGTCCACGCAGGGCAGGGTGGAGGCCGCTAAGGATTCCAAGGGGTTAGCTGTGGGCGTTAGGGGTTTGTTAATGTTGCTTTTCCCACAAGTCTACACGCAGCGCACTCAACCGATGCTTGCAAAGGACGTATCCTTTATGCAAATGATAGTGATAGATGTCAGCAAGCGGTGGTACAGTGCGCCCTACACGATTCCAGATATCCAAACTCTTTGGCAGTCAAAACATTGATTTATCCTTTCCAAACAACTGCTCGATAATTGTCGGCCCAAACGGGATTGGGAAAAGTAGTGTCGCTAACATTCTGTACTTCCTGATTTCTAGACAATGGCGTAGGCTTCTTGACTACAAATTCTCAAACTTGCGGCTTTGGTTTGACGACCAAGTAATTGAGGTCGAGAGGGATGAGATTTCGGGTTTATCCCGGATATCGGAGATTGTGGCCTCGATACCTAGATCTTCTCGCTATGCTGACTTTATTGCGCGCCTTCAGAAGATTGGCCGCCTAGAAGAGTTCTTAGGTGAACTCGGCAAATCCCCTAGAAACCTGCGAACTTGGAAGGACCTAGCTGAACCAGGCGCTTCAATAGACGAGTTCCGCCATTTCGTCTTCAGTCTTGAACGTAGGATCAACATCGATGACCACGGACTCTTTTCGGTTCCGCGAAGAAACATTGAATCCAAACTTGACGAACTAATTCCCGGACGAACTCTATACCTTCCAACTTACAGGCGAATTGAGAAAGATCTTCAGGAAATTTCCCCCGCCTTTGGACAAAGATTCCGCGAGGCACTTGGTGCCGACGGAGAATTGAAGCTAACTAGATCGTCGAAATACTATGTCGACCTAGTGAGCTTTGGGATGAACGACGTAAGAACTCGAATCGACGAGATAACTCGAACGCTGCGCGATTTCTCCCTAGAAAAGTTTAGCGAGCTTTCCGGACACTATTTGAAGGACGTTATTCGCGGGAAGGCGGACGAGTTTGATCACGCGCAGATTCGGCAACTAAGTGACGACGCAATTAGTGAAATTTTGGGCCGGGTAAGCGAGCGGATACTTTCGGAGGATGATAAATCACTACTCAAGTCCCGAATTCTCCGCCTAAGAAACGGAAGTCCAGAAGAACTTAGTCCGCAAGACAGCTATTTGGCGCACTACTTTTCAAGGTTAGTCGTAGTTAATGACGAAATT
>NZ_JAEULO010000013.1 GCF_016793705.1 Tabrizicola sp. | reverse complement strand
GGGGTGGCGGAGATACTGTGCCTTTGAGGATCGCGAAGGGCGGAAAGCGGACCTTCGCGCCTTGCATACGTCAACGTTCAAGAGCATCTTCGCCCAGCGTTGGCGGATGCAACTCGCTGCCGGTCCGAACCATCGAACGTCTGACGAGCACCAAAGCAGGTCAATGACATTGGCGGTGGGCTATGGAATGTCTGCGAGCGGATAGCCCCATGCGCCTTCCCATCCGCAGGCTTTCGCTGCGCAGAAGGCGGCATGTTGGAGAACCTGTTCTGGAGTATCTCCCCGCAATCTCGCCACAAGGTAGCCCGCGATGAAGGCATCGCCTGCGCCCATCGTGTCGACCACCGTGGCGGGCACAATTGGCTGTTCGATGCGGGTCTGACCATTGGCCCAGACTGCCCCCTTGTCGCCGCGCGTCACGCAGACGGTGTCCGGCCCAAGATCGAGAACCCGCCCGATGAGGGCGCTGACCGCCGTGTCCTGCAGCCCGGCGCCGGAGAGGAAGGCGGTGGTCACATGGGGGCAGACCTGCTCCAGATAGGCCGGGTCGTGCAGGGTCGAGAAATCGAAGGACACCTCGCGCGCAGAAGCCCGGATGCGGGGCAGTTCGGGTTCCAGATAGCTGAAGCAGCTGGAATGGACATGGCCCTTCGCCGCGATCAGCGCGAGGTCATCCTCGTCCATCCTGAGCATCAGCTTGCGCCGGATGCCGCCCCGGTTCGACGCGACGAAGACCCGGTCTCCGTCCGCATCATGCGTGACCTGCGCCTTGCCGTTCGGCCCTTCTACCCGGCGCAGATGGGCGGTCGAGAGGCCTTCGGCGGCCATGCAGGCGCGGACATGATCGCCCTCACGGTCATTCCCGACGATGCCCATGTAGGCCACGTCGGCAAGCCCGAAGCGGCGGGCCAGAACGGCCACGTTCAGCGCGTTGCCGCCGGGGAAGAACTCGCCCCGGTCAAGGTAGAGGTCGACGACATTGTCGCCGATGCAGAGAAGTCCGTTCGTCATGCTGGCTCCGTCCTGGAGGGGGCAGGACTGGCCCGCCCCCTGACCTTTCGTCAATAGTCCATCTTCCACATGTAGCGCCGCACGGTCAGCGGATGGCCGCGGCTGTCGGCCAGCTTGTCGCAATAGACGCGCAGGAGCGTGCCGAAGGCCATGTGCTCGACATGTTCCACGACCTCGGGATCGATCACGCCGAGGCCCAGTTCCTCGGCGCAGAGCGTGGTCACGCGCTGGCTGTACTTAGTCACGAAATCCAACCCCCGGTCATCCATCTTGCGGCTTGCGCCAAGGCCGCGCAGCACGATGAAGGGCACGTCGAAATCGGTGATCTCGAAGGGTCCGTGGAAGTATTCGCCCGCGTGGATGCCGGCGGAGTGGATCCACTGCATCTCCTGGAAGATGCAGATGGCATAGGAATAGGCGGTGGCATAGTTCGCGCCGGCGCCCATGGTGTAGATCACCGGCTCGCGCTTGTGGCTTTCGGCGAAAGTGGCGATCCGGTCGGCATGGGCGGAGATGGCGGTGTCGATCAGCGCGGGCAGGGCGGTCAGGGCCTTTTCCACCTTTTGCGCCAGGGGGTTGGCTTCGCGCGCGGCGAGGATGCCGAAGGTCAGCCGGGCCATGACGGCGGCGGAATGGTCGGTCGCAAAGGTCTTGGGGGCGTGGGTGTAGTAGACCGGGAACTCGACCGCTTCGTCCAGCGGGCTGCCGGGCAGGTTGGTCAGCGCGATGGTCAGCGCGCCCTTGGCCCGGGCGAAGCGCGCCGCCTCGACCGTTTCGGGCGTGGTTCCAGAATGCGAACACAGAATCACGGCCGAGGTTGGCCCCAGCCGCGCCGGGTTGCGGGCCATGAACTCGGCGGCGTTCAGCGCGTGTCCGGCGATGGTCTTCGCATGGCGGTCGACCGCATACTGGTTCGGCAGCATCAGCGCATAGGACCCGCCGCAGGCGACGAAATAGATCTCGGTCAGTGCAGGCCGGGCCTTTGCGGCGGCAAGAGCGGCGGCGATCTGCGCCTCGGTCGGGAAGGGTTTGTCGGTCATCTGGTCCTCTC
>NZ_JAEULO010000023.1 GCF_016793705.1 Tabrizicola sp. | reverse complement strand
CTCTGGGCGCTGATCGACCGGAAATCCTTCTACCGGCTGATCGATCTGGGTTGCCATGAAGACCACGACGGGCATAAGTGGTTCGGACTCTGGTCCTCGGGGCAGTTCTTCCCGGTGATCCCCTCGTCGGAATTGCCCTGACCTGACATGCCCCGCTTCGCCGCCAACCTGACCTATCTCTTCACCGAGGTCCCTGTGCTTGACCGCCCCGACTGGGCCGCGCGCTGCGGCTTCGACGGGGTAGAGGTGCTGTTTCCCTATGACCAGCCGATGGCCGACTGGGAGCGCGCGCTGAACGGCCTGCCGCTCGCGCTGATCAACACGCCCCCCGGAGATTGGGCCTCGGGCGACCGGGGCTTCGCCGCCGTTCCCGGCATGGAGTTGCGCTTCCGCGACAGCTTCCTGCGCGCCGCCGAATACGCCACCCGCCTGAAAGCCGAGCGGCTGCATGTCATGGCAGGCGTCGCCAAGGGCCCGCAGGCCGAACAATGCTACGCCGAGAACCTCGCCTGGGCGCTGGCGGAAGCCCCCGACCTGACGCTCACGCTGGAACCGCTGAACCCCGACGACATGCCGGGCTATTTCCTGAACGACTACGACCAGGCCGCCCGCATCGTCGACGACCTCGCCACTCCGCGCGTCGGCCTGCAGTTCGACCTCTGGCACGCCGCCCGCCTGCATGGCGATGCGCAAGCGGTTTGGCACGACCACCGCCACCGCATCAACCACGTCCAGATCGCCGGCTTCCCCGCCCGCAACGAACCCGGCGGCGGCGGCTTCTCCCTCCCCGACCTCTGCGACGCCATCGACACCGACGGCCCGCAGGTCTGGATCGCCGGCGAATACCGCCCGGCAAAAGGCACCGCGCAGGGGCTGGGCTGGCTGACCGCGCTCAAGTCGCGTGGGGTGCTGATCGGGGGGTAAGGGACCTGCCGGATTGTCAGCGGCTACCCTCCGACGCAAAGCACCTCCCCTCCCCCTCGTGGGGAGGGGTTGGGGGTGGGGGGCTCCACACCAGCAGCATGACCCGCACATCCGCACTCTGACACTGGCCAAGGATCCCGATGACCGACGCACTTCCGAAAATCTGAAACACGACGTTTACCGATCACACCAACAATCTTCGTTGGATGAACTTCCATATCGTAGACAGCACCGTGCCCCGTAGAGCGGCATGCTCGAGAAGCTTTATATATCTCGACGGGAAGCCTCTGCCGCCAGATCTCGTTCCAGACTACATCTTCTTTGACTCCCGCGACCACAAAGAAGACTACAAAAACAAGACACCCGACCTGTTCATGATCGAAGGTGGTGTCATGGTGATCTCTGAAAAATTCCGCAATCTTCTCGCGGATTTCAACATGGGCACCTCGCTGATCCATGAGGTGCCGCTCTATGAGTATGACCAGAAAACCCTGCGGCCCGGGCGGTGGTTCATCCTGCACATCACCGCGAACAAGAAGACGGTGATCCCAAAGATGTCGGAGAACGTGAAGCCTGATCTTACAGGGCTCACTTGGAGTTCTCGCATCGCCCAAGAGGACATTTTAGCTGTTCATGCCGATGCCGCTCAAGGCGCCGATCTCTGGATCGATCCGCTCTTCTACGGCCGCATCTTCCTCTCCGACCACCTCAAATCCGCCCTGAAACCCGCCGGTATCCGCGTCTTGAAACTGCCGCTCCGGCCCTGCACCGTCATCGCCTGACCCGCTCCCCCGCCGTCCGTCCTCAAGCGCCTCCCCTCCCCCTCCGTGGGGAGGGGATGGGGGTGGGGGGCGCCACACCCGCAAGACCAACCACCCCCAAACCTCCCGATTCGCAGCGATTGGTTAACGCCCCCTGCGTCTTCCGCGCGTAGAGACGGAAGGAAGACGCGAGAAAGACGGAAACAAGACCGCCAAAACCGCCCTAACCCCCTGACTTAATGCCAAGTTCCCCGCCGTTGCGCCGACCTGCCCCCACACACCGCCCTTGTGCCCCCCACCCCGCCCCCGCTAGAAGCGACAGAAGACAGCCAAGGACCCCGCCCCATGCCCATCGACGCCCCGGAAACCCAGACCGTCACCACCTGGAAAGTCGCCTGCGACGGCGGCGAGGGCGCGCTCGGCCACCCCCGCGTCTGGCTGTCGATCCCGCAGGAAACCGGCTGGGTCGACTGCGGCTACTGCGACAAGCGCTACCTCATCGACCGCGACCACGCCCACGACGACCACTAGGCCTTTCCCTGCGCGGATTCACGCCGTTGTTCCCGGACCCAGGGAACAGCAGTCCTCCGGCCACGTTCTCACATCGGGACCCTGGCGCAACCGGCTCTTCCGGCTGGGGCGCACCCGGGTCGTTCAACGTGAAACCTGAACTGGAGAACAACGATGAAATTTTACGCCCCCCTCTTCGCCGTCCTTCTGGTGGCCCCCGCCCTGGCGCAGACCGAAGCCGACGGCAACGCCGGAAACGCGATCGACACCGAAGGCCTGTCCACCCGCTCGGGCGCGGCCTTCTACAGCGATGACGGCATGGTCACGCTGCGCACCGCCGAGGAAGCCAAGACCGGCTGGTCCTCGCTGACGCCGGAGGACCAGCAGGCGCTGCGCGACCAATGCGCCAACCTGCCGACCGAAGGTGCACAGACCGCCGAGAACACCGCGCCGGCGGATACCACGTCGGAACCCTCGCCCCAACCCACCGAAGGCGCGCAGACCGCCGAAAACACCGCTCCGGCCGATACCACTTCGGAGCCGTCGCCGCAGCCCACCGAAGGGGCCGAAACTGCCGAGAACTCGACTCCGATGGCGACCAACTTCGTCGCGGACCCGGTCCGTCTTCGCGCCGTCTGCGACATGATCAGCGGGTTCTAGGTGATCAGGCAGGATCGGCCCGGTCCTGCCCCTGTTCAAGCACGACCCTGGCCGTGGGCCAATGGCCCGGCCGGGGTCAACCTCGCCGCAGGCGATCCGGCCCCTGGCTCACGCTGCCGCAAAGCGCGGCTCGGGCTCTGACAGGTCCAGCCCCTGCGCGCGCCAGGCAAGGGCCGATCCGTCGGTCACGGGCCGCGAGCTGACCGTCACCCCCTCGCAGCCCGCCTCTGCCGCCTCGGCACGCGCCGCCGCGACCAGCGCCCGCCCGATGCCGCGCTTGCGGTCGGGTTCCTGCACATAGACCTGCTCGACCACGCCCCAGTCCGCCCCGGCCACCATGTTGCGGCCCATCAGCATCAGTGCGAAGCCCACCGGATGGCGCTGCGGACTGTCGGGACGCAGCGCGACCAGCAGTCGCGCCGCCCGCCCCTCCAGCGCGATTCGGGCCAGAAGCCGGGGCGTGACGGTCGTGGGAACGCCATGTTGCGCCGAAAGCGCGATCAGCATCCGGTGGACTTCGGGCAGGTCTTCCGGCCCGGCGAGCCGGACGGCAACGGGAGGAGTGTTCGGGGTCGGCATCTTCGATTTCCTTCGCTCGGGGCCGGGCGAGGGGAACCTGTTCAACCATCCGGCCTGACCCTCGCGGGGCGGCTTGTCGGGGTTGGTTTCGGTGGTGAAACGCTGCCCTGCCGCCTATGTGGCGCAGGTCCAATAAAACGACTGAGGGGTCATCCGGTGCAGCATGGCGCGAAGATGCGCGACAGGGTGTGCCGCGTCAAGCCCTTCGCGACGCGCCGTCCGCTCAAGAAGGATAGTCGGCGCCCCAGGCTCAGGCCGGTCATCGCGAGTGCGGGCCTCGGCATCTGGTCATCCCCACCTTTGCCATGGCGTCATCTCGTGCCAGCTTGCAGCAACGCAACCCAGGGGCCTCCATGCGCCACCTTCGCCGTCTCCTTGCCGCACTCTTGGCTATCCCGGCCCTCTACCTCGTGGCCTCGCTGGTCCTTCCGCTGATCCCCGGCCCCGGCCCTGATCTCTCCGGCCCGCCCGCCCGGCAGATCGGCCTCCTGCAAGGCCCGATCCACACCGACATCCTCCTCCCTCTCACGCCCGAGGCGCGCGCCCGCTTTGCCTTTGCCGAGGCCGCGGGCGTGCCCGTCAACCACCCCGACGCGCAATGGCTCGTCTTCGGCTGGGGCTCCGCCGCATTCTACACCACGGCTGGCAGCTATGCCGACATCACCGCCAGCGCCGTCCTGACCGCTGCCACCGGCGACGACGCCGTGATCCGGGTCGGCGTCCTCGGCTCCCTGCCGCCGCTGGAGAACCTGAGCTTCCTCCGCCTCTCCGAAGCGCAGTTCCAGGCTCTCCTTGACCTGACATCGGCCACCTTCGCCAGCGACCGGCCGCTGGCCCGACCCGGCTTCACCGGCACCGACGCCTTCTTCCCCGCCGATGGCCATTTCAGCGCGCTGCGCACCTGCAACGTCTGGCTGGGCGAGACCTTCCGCGCCTCGGGCATCCCCTTCGGCCTCTGGACCCCGGCCAACTGGTCTGTCACCCTGTCGCTCTGGGTGAACACGCAGCCTTGAGGCTGAAGCCGGATCTCAGCTTTCCAGCACTTTGCAGCTCAACCGAAGCATTTCCCCGGGCGGCATCTCCTGGAAATAGCGCATCAGGTTGTTGCCTGCCCAGAACTGGGCCTCATCTCCGGTCGAGAACTTTCCCTTGCCAACCGCCGTGCCGGTTTCGCGCTCGAACCAGCGGAATGTCGATCTGGCACTGCGACCATCCGAGCAGGTCAGCTCGGCAACTCCGGCCCCCAGAAGCGTGCGCCGCCATGTGCCCTCGCACCGCACGCCCGCGTCGGACAGGGCTCGAACCGGGCCGGAATCGTGCCCCAGCGACACCCCGCGAAACACCTCGCCCGTGGCAGGGATGCAGGCGACAAGCGGCGCACAGTAGGTGGTTGCCCCGATGCAGCTCGGAACCTTCTCGGCATTGGCGGGCAAGGCCAGAAGCGGCAGCAGTAAAACTGGCAACATCGTGCGGATCATGGCAAAAGTCCCTTTCAAACGGGAGTATGTCATGTCCTCGACCTTCGGCAAGGGCCACCACCTCCACCTCATCGACGGCTCGGCGTATATCTTCCGCGCCTACCACGCGCTGCCGCCCCTGACCCGCAAGTCCGATGGTCTGCCCGTGGGCGCCGTCGCGGGCTTTTGCAACATCTTGTGGAACGAACTCAGCCGCGCCACCTCGAACGGCAAGGCGGCCACGCATCTGGCCGTGGTCTTCGACTATTCCGCCGACACCTTCCGCAACACGCTTTACCCCGCCTACAAGGCCAATCGCCCCGAATTGCCCGAAGACCTCCGCCCGCAGTTCTCCCTGACCCGCGAGGCGACCCGCGCCTTCAACGTCGCCTGCCTCGAGACCGAGGGGTACGAGGCCGACGACATCATCGCCACCCTCGCGCGCGAAGCGGTCGAGGCCGGGGGATCCTGCACCATCATTTCCTCCGACAAGGACCTGATGCAGCTGATCCGCCCCGGCATCGACATGTTCGACCCGATGAAGACCCGCGCCATCGGCCCCGACGAGGTGATCGAGAAATTCGGCGTCGCCCCCGACCGGGTGATCGACGTGCAGTCGCTGGCGGGCGACAGCGTCGACAACGTCCCCGGCGCCCCCGGCATCGGCCTGAAGACCGCCGCCCTCCTGATCAACGAATACGGCGACCTCGACACGCTTCTCGCCCGGGCCGGAGAGATCAAGCAGCCGAAACGCCGCGAGGCGCTTGTCGACAATGCCGACCAGATTCGCATCAGCCGAGAGCTGGTGACGCTGAAATCCGACACGCCCCTGGACGTGACGCTGGACGATCTGACCATCCGCCTGCCCGAGGCGGACAAGATCATGGATTTCCTGACGAAAATGGAATTCCGCACCCTGACCAAGCGTGTCGCCGACAAGCTTGGCATCGCGGCCCCGGCGCTTCCCGACACCTCGCAGCTGACAGTCTCCCCCCGCGACGAGGCGCCGAAGGCGACAGAGGAACAGCCCGCCTTCGACCATGCCGCCTATGAGTGCATCCGTGACATGGCGGCGCTGACCCGTTGGATCGCCCGTATCCGCGACATCGGCCATGTCGCCGTCGACACCGAAACCACCTCGCTGGACGAGATGCGCGCCGAACTGGTCGGCATCTCGCTGTCGGTGGACGCCGGGAAAGCCGCCTACATCCCGTTGGGCCACACCACCGGCGGCGGCGACCTCTTCGGCGCCACGGCCCTTGCACCCGGCCAGCTGACCCAGTCCGAGACGCTCAACGCCCTGCGCCCGGTGCTGGAGGATCCGTCGATCCTGAAGATCGGCCAGAACATGAAATACGACTGGAAGATCTTCGCCCGCCTCGGGGTCCGCATCACCCCCTTCGACGACACGATGCTGATGAGCTACGCGATGCACGCCGGGCTCCACAACCATGGCATGGACGAGCTTTCAGAACGCTACCTTGGCCACACGCCGATCCCGATCAAGTCGCTCCTCGGCAGCGGAAAATCCCAGATCACCTTCGACAAGGTCGCGATCGACGACGCCGTCAAATACGCCGCCGAGGACGCCGACGTGACCCTCCGTCTCTGGCAGGCGTTCAAGCCACAACTGCACCGGGCGAAAGTGACGACCGTCTACGAAACCCTGGAACGCCCGCTGGTCCCGGTGCTGGCCGACATGGAGATGAAGGGCATCGAGGTCGACCGCGACACGCTGAACCGCATGTCCAACGCCTTCGCCCAGAAGCTTGTCCAGCTGGAAGAGGAAATCCAGGACGTCGCGGGCGAGAAATTCAACGTGGGCAGCCCGAAGCAGCTTGGCGAAATCCTCTTCGACCGCCTGCAAATCCCGGGCGGCGAGAAGGGCAAGACCGGGGCCTATGGCACCGGTGCCGACATCCTGGAAGACATCACCACGCTGGAAGACAGCCACCCGCAGGGCGCCAGACTGGCGGCGAGAATCCTCGACTGGCGCCAGATCGCCAAGCTGAAATCCACCTACACCGACGCGCTGCAACTGGCGATCAACCCCGATACCGGCCGCGTCCACACCTCCTATTCCATCGCCGGGGCCAACACCGGCCGCCTCGCCTCCACCGACCCGAACCTCCAGAACATCCCCGTCCGCACCGAGGAAGGCCGCCGCATCCGCGAGGCCTTCGTCGCCCCGAAAGGCCGCATCCTCGTCAGCCTCGACTATTCCCAGATCGAGCTGCGCATCCTCGCCCATATCGCCGACATCCCGGAACTTCGGCAGGCGTTCGAGGACGGCATCGACATTCACGCCCTCACTGCGTCCGAGATGTTCAACGTCCCCCTCGACCAGATGACCCCCGACATCCGCCGCAAGGCCAAGGCCATCAACTTCGGCGTGATCTACGGCATTTCCGGCTTCGGCCTCGCCCGCAACCTGCGCATTCCCCGCGCGGAAGCCCAAGGCTTCATCGACCGCTATTTCGAACGCTTCCCCGGCATCCGGGGCTACATGACCGACACGGTGAAATTCGCGCAGGCGAACGGTTTCGTCCAAACCCTCTTCGGCCGGAAGATCCACACCCCCGAGATCAACGCCAAGGGCCCCGGCGCGGGTTTCGCCAAGCGCGCCGCGATCAACGCGCCGATCCAGGGCACCGCCGCCGACGTGATCCGCCGCGCGATGATCCGGATGCCCGCCGCGATCACGGGGATCGATGCGAAGATGCTGTTGCAGGTCCACGACGAACTTCTCTTCGAGGTCGCAGAAGACGAGGCCGACCGCCTGATCGCCGCCGCGAAAGAGACGATGGAAGCAGCCGCCCACCCCGCGGTCGCGCTCAAGGTTCACCTCGCCGTCGACGCGGGCAAGGGCAGGAACTGGGCCGAGGCGCATTAGGTGTCAGACGAAATTCTGGTTCACATCACTAGAAATTCTGTTTGCTAGAGAGGCCAGACTGATGGGCAAGGGCACCTACAACGGCGGCAGTTCAATGTTCACCGCGCGGGGCTTTGGGACGCTAGACGCAGCAGATCCAAAGAGCGGTAAGACCAAGTTGGCAAAGGCTTCTTTGAGCAAGGGGCAGCGCAAGGACATGAAGAAGAGAGGAAAAAAGTTTCTGAGCAGTAGCAGAATCATCATTACGAAGCCGAAGCAGGAAAAATGATCCACACCTGGCCCGACCTCAAGGCCCTCGCCCTCGGTCTCAGCCTCCCCGAGATCACCATCGCCCACCCCTGGGGCCATGAGGTCCTGAAGGCCCACGGCAGGATGTGGTGCTACTGGGCCGCGCTGGCCGACGGTGCGCCGTTCAAGGCGAGTGCCGACGAACGCGAGATGCTTCTCGCCGCTGATCCCGACACCTTCTTCCTACACCCTCACTACACCCCGCACGGGCTGATCCTAGTGCGTGCGGGCAGGCTGGACGAAGGCTGGGCCAAGGCGCGCCTCCTCCAGCAATGGCGCGACGCCGCCCCGAAGCGCTGGCTCAAGGCCTGGGACGCCGCCTACCCGGAAGGCTGACCCAAGCCCTTTCACCTGGACAGAAATATCCCGGGGGTTTGGGGGCAGCGCTCCCATCAGCCTCTGGCTTGCGCGTTCTTCACGCGCAAGCCAGAGAGAAAAGGCTTGCGGCGACAGCCGCTCGATTTGAAAACCGCCCCGACCTAGCGGTCGATCCGCACCTGATAGCAGTTGTTCCGCGCCGACCGCACATGCAGGTAGGCGATCTTCGGGTCGCCGAACAGCACCTCTGCCCGCGCCGGGATCGCATCGGTGGCTGTTACCCCGCCCGAGCCATACACGATCCGGTCATCCGCCCCGTAGCCCCGCACGATGTAGTCGGGCGATGCCAGCACCTCGGGCGGGCCCTCCCCACCCCCCGCCTCACAAGGGTTGGCGCACAGGAAGATCGGCCCGACCTCGGCATAGGGTTGCGGCGCCGGAAAGGGCCGGTGGGCCAGGATCAACATCGCCGCGCCCTCCGGGATCATCTTCAGGCAGTGTCGGCACGGGTTGCCCCCGCCATCCGAAACCGCCCGCTCCGGCACCTGTCCGTTCGCATCCGGACGCCCGGCCTGATAGTGGCGGGCGGTTGCGGTGGGAATTGCTGTGTAGTGCATGGTGTCCTCCAGTCTTCACCCCGGAAGATGGAGGATCCGGTCGGGCGTGCCGACCCGATCCTTGCGGGTTCAGACGCGCTCCAGCATCCGGCCTAAGCTCCGGCCACCCAGGATGTGCAGGTGGTAATGCGGCACTTCCTGCATCCCATGCGTCCCCGCATTGGTGATGGCGCGGAACCCGTCCTCGCCGGTCAGGCCCAGAATGGCGCAGACCTTCGCGACAGTGCGGTGGAAATCCACCAGCTCCGCCTCGGGCGCCTCGGCCGCGAAATGGTCGAAGCTCACATAGGCCCCCTTCGGGATCGCCAGAACATGCACCGGGGCCTGGGGATGGATGTCGTGGAACACCAGCGTATGCGGCGTCTCCATCACCGTCTTGTTCGGAATCTCGCCGCGCAGGATTCGGGCGAAGATATTGGTCGGGTCATAGGTCCAGCTCATGTTACTCAATCCACGAATAGATATTCGGTTGCGGCAATCTCCCGGGCCGTCTCGGCCAGTATGCCCAGGAAGGCGGCCAGCGCCTCGGCGTTCTCGGCCAGGCTGCTGCCCTCGCGCATATGGTAGTGTTCCGCAAGGCCCAGGTCACGCAGCCGGTCGCTTTCGAACTTCACGTCATAGCGGATCGTCGGCAGAAGCTTCTGCATCGCTGCCACCGGCGTCTGCGGTCCGGCAAGGCCTACCCGGCGGGCATGTCCGGCCAGATAGTCGTCGGTGAACGCGCAATCAATCTCCAGGAGCCGCAACCGCGACCGGTCCTGCCGGAAATCCTGCAATAGCTCGATGCTGCCGGGGTCGATGCACAGGATCAGCCGATCACTGCCCCAATGCTCGAACAGCATCTTCACCAGCGCTCGCCGATGCCGCATCCGCTTCTCGATCGAGCTTTGGATGCCGCCCAGGTCAGGCAGGACCGTCGCCTGCTCGTTGAACAGGTAGTCCACCGCCGGAATCCCGGTCAGCCCGCGCACCCGGTCGACCAGGCGCTTGGCCACATGCCACTTCTTGCAGGCCACCACCATCAGCGTCCGGCTGCGGCCAAGGCTTGTCTCGGCCTCCCAGAAGCGCGGCGCGAACCGCCGCCCCTCGCGCCCCCGTGCGGCAAGAAAGGCGTAGAGCCGCCGACCCTCGTCCGAGATCGTGAACTGCCGCCCGGTCTCGGCATAAAGCGCGCCCAGCCTTTCCTTCAGGGCCTTCGCGTCCGGGCTGATCTTGCGGGCGAACAGGTACTCCTGCGACAGCAAGAGATCGTAGTGGTCATCGTAGAACGTCACCGGCATCCCGTAGTCGGTGAACATGAGGAACGTCAGCGCCCGCGACCGGATTTCGCGCTCCGGCACCAGATGGCCGACGAGGGTCTGGAAGAAGGTCTCGTCCGGAATCCAGGTCGTCGCGAAAAAGCGCGTGACGTCCCGGCGCTTCGCCACGAAGTCCAGCACCGCCTCGACCGTGCGGCGGCGCAGGCACCACCACTGGCTGCCGATGCGGATGCCAAGGTCCGCAGGCAACTTCCGGGCAAGACCGAAGCGCTTCTGCAGGTCCATCGAGGTGTAGAACAGCCACTTCCGCTGTCGCTCGTTGAACCAGTGCCGGTAGATCAGGCGTTCCTCCTTGATCCCGGTCTTGATCCAGTCCGATCCGAAAAAGTCGAAGCTCTCGATGAAGTCGGCGTTCTCGCGTTCCAGGCGGTTGCGGATATATTCCGCCGTCTTGATCGGCATGCAGTCGCCCGACAGCATGTAGAAATGCGTGGCCCCCGGAAAGGCATCGACGGCCGCTGTCAGCCCCTCCAGCGTCGCCGCGACCAGGCTCCACTCGCCCCAGCCGCATTTGCGTCGGCGCCGCGCGAACGTGACCTGAGGGTTGGCCGCCAGCGCCGCACGGATGCGGGCAAAGTCGGCAGCGCTGGCGCGCGCGTCGAAATGGATCGCCACGCAATCCCCCGCAGCCGTCAGCCGCAGGGTCTGGGCGATGATCCCATCCGGGTCCTTGTGACAGAGAAGGATGAAGGCGATCTGCGTCATTCGTGGCGGGCCCGACAATCTCCGGTGGTCCATGCTTCCCTAGACCGGGCCGAGCTTCCTTGAAAAGCCCGAATATGTCTGCTTGATTGCCGCATTCCAAATTGAGATATCAATTGGAAGCATTTGGTCGAGGAGGGTATTCAGTAATGGGTTTTCCCGGAACTTGGATGACGGAAAGCGAAAGCGTCGTCTACCGGGTGGTGCCGAAATGCGCCTGCTCGACCATCGGCCAGATCATGTACTACTCCGACCACGGCGAATTCTTCGACGGCGACATCCACGATGCGACCAAGGGCCTGCACAAATGGGCGCTCGATGCCAGCCAGCCGGTGATCGAACGCAATGTGCGCGGCCGCAAGACCTATGCCTTCACCTGCGTCAGGAACCCCTATACCCGGATTCTCTCGTCCTTCTTCGACAAGATCTGCGGCATCCAGCGGAACGGCAAGCGCTACCGGGGCAACCTCGTGCCGCTCCTGATCCAGAAATACGGGATCGAGGTCGGGGGCGAGGACGGCAAGCAGGAGTTCGACCAGATCGCCAGCTTCCGCCGCTTCCTTCTCTTCACCCGCGACACCATCCGCTGGAAGAAACCGATGGAGCCCGACATCCACTGGTCGGCGATGGCGGGGCACGTCTCGACCTTCATCGTCAACGGCGGGCGCTACAACCACATCTTCTTCACCGAGGATTTCAATCCCGGCATGCAGGTCGTGCTGGACAACATCGAGACGAAGCACGCCATCGACCTGGCCAAAATCCCCCGCTTCAACGAAAGCGAAGGCCACGGCCCCAAGCGTCTGCACCCCGTCGAGGCCTATTTCGACGATCTGTCGATGCATCTGATGTGGGAAATCTACAAACGCGATTTCCAGCTTTTCCGCTATGATTTCGACAATCCGGCGAACAAGCTGCCGAAAGGCCCGGTCGACCTCGACGAGGTTCACGCCAAGCTGGGCGACTAGCGCGGGAGGCAAGGATATGGACACTGTCACAGGCGGCTGTGTCTGCGGTTCTGTGCGGATCGCGGCGACGGGCCAGCCCTACAGGGTCGGGGTCTGCCACTGCCTTGACTGCCGCAAGCGGCAGGGTGCCCTGTTCCACGCCTCGGCGATCTTCCCCGAAGCCGCCGTCACCATCACCGGCGAGACCCGAAGCTACAAGGGCAACCATTTCTGCCCGACCTGCGGTTCGCCAGTCTTTGCCCATTTCGACGACGAGATCGGCATCAACCTCGGCGCGTTCGACGGGCTTTCGCAGTTCCGCCCGACCTACGAGCTGTGGATGATCCGGCGCGAGGACTGGCTGCCGGAGTTTCCCTGGATGCGCCACTACGACAGGGACCGAGAAAGCGCGGGCCGAACCGAAGACTGACTCACCCGCCGACGCGACGGCGGAGTTTTCGAAAACTCCGTTTCGGAGCCTTCGAAGGCTCCGGTCCGATTTCTTTGAAGAAATCGGCGCTCATACCGGGTCCTCCGCCCCCGCAGCCCGGAACCACTCCACGATCTTCGCCCGCTCTTCCGGCTCGATGAAGCTCAGGTTGCCCGGCGGCATGGCATGGGTCACGCCCGCCTGCAGGTAGATCCGCTTCGCCTCATGCGCGATCTGCGCCTCGGTCTCCAGCACCACGTCCTTCGGCGGCCAGTACAAGCCCTCCCAGCCCGGCTCGGCGGCATGGCACATCGAACAGCGGCCCTGCACGATGCCCACCACCTCCTCGAACCCGGGGGACGAGGCATAGACCAGCGCCTCCCCCTTCAGCTTGGCCTCGCCCTCGACCGTGCGCATCGGCGCGGTCGACAGCCAGGCAATCGCCAGGAACAGAAGCACGGTGACAAGCCAGGTCCAGTGCGGATTGCCTTTCCGCGCGTGTTTGGTGTTGAACCAGTGCCGGATCGTCACCCCCATCAGGAAGACCAGCGATGCGATGATCCAGTTGTACTTGGTCGCAAAGATCAGCGGGTAATGATTGGACAGCATCAGGAAGACGACCGGCAAGGTCAGGTAGTTGTTGTGGGTCGACCGTTGCTTGGCGATCTTGCCGTATTTCGGGTCCGGCTTCCGCCCCGCCTTCAGGTCATCCACCACCACCCGCTGGTTCGGCATGATGATGAAGAACACGTTCCCGGTCATGATGCTGGCGGTGAAGGCCCCCAGATGCAGCATCGCCGCCCGGCCGGAGAAGACCTGCGTATAGAACCAGGACATCGCCACCAGCACCACGAACAGCGCCACCATCAGCACGTTCTGGTCGGCATTCACGAAGATCTTGCACAGGGTGTTGTAGGCGAGCCAGCCGAAGGCGAGCGAGGCAAGCGAGATTGCTACCGCCTGCCAGGTCGCCAGCTCCATCACCGTCGGGTCGATCAGGAACAGCTCGGCGCCCAGGTAATAGACCAGCACCAGCATGGCAAAGCCCGACAGCCAGGTCGCGTAGCTTTCCCATTTGAACCAGACCAGGTGGTCGGGCATCGAGGCAGGGGCCACCAGATATTTCTGGATATGGTAGAAACCGCCGCCGTGGACCTGCCATTCCTCGCCGTCCGCGCCGCTGGTCAGGTTCCGGTCCCGGTGCAGGCCCAGGTCCAGCGCGATGAAATAGAAGCTCGACCCGATCCAGGCCACCGCCGTGATCACATGCAGCCAGCGCGCCGCGATCTCGACCCATTCCCACAGAACCACCCAGTCATACATCGCCAGACCTCCCAAGGGGTGTTTTTCGAAACGCTATACCGCGGGCCACCTTTCTGTTAATCCATCGAAAGCCCGCATCACTTTCAACTGGTGCCGAACAATGTCCTATATCAACAACATCCGCATGTTCGTCCGTGTCTACGAACTGGGCAGCATGTCCGCCGCCGCCCGCGACCAGCGCACCTCGCCCGCCGTCGCCTCGGCCCGGATTTCGGAGCTGGAAAAACACCTGGGCGTCCGCCTGTTCAGTCGCACCACCCGCAGCCTGCAACCGACCGAGAACGGCCGCATCTTCTATGACGGTGCGCGCCGCGTGCTGGAAGCGATCGACGATGCCGAAGCTGCGGTGATGGACGTGACGCAGAACCCGCGCGGTACCATCTTCGTCGCCGCGCCCCTGGGGATCGGCCGCAGGCTCATTGCGCCGCGTGTTCCGGCCTTCAAGGACCTCTACCCCCAGATCGACGTCCGCCTGCGGCTTTCCGACCGGGGCATCGACGTGGTGGCCGAGGGCATCGACGTGGCCTTCCACCTTGGCCTTCTCGACGATTCCACCCTCAAGGTCCGCACCATTGCCGACTGCCCGCGCCTCCTCTGCGCCGCGCCCGCCTATATCGCCCGACGCGGAATGCCCGCTGACGGGGCTGCGCTGGTCCATGACCGGCACGACTGCCTGAACCTGCGCTTCCCCGGCGCCAAGGAATTCCAGTGGACGCTGCAAACCCCCGAAGGCCCGCGCCGCTTCGAAATCTCCGGCCCGTTTGAGTCCGACGACGGCGATGTCCTCACCGGCTGGGCGCTGGACGGGCGCGGAATCGTGCTGAAACCCGTGTTCGAGGTGGCCGAGCACCTGCGCGAGGGCCGCCTCGTCCCCGTCGCCACCGCCACGCCGCCCTTGCCGATCCAACTCTCCGCGCTCAGCCAGCACCGCAGGCTGAAGGACCCCAAGGTCCAGCTCTTCACCGATTACATGGCGGGGCAAATCCGCGACGACCTCCGCAAGGCGGCCCTGTAGGGTGTGCCTTCAGGCGCACCAATGACAAAGGGCGGGACCGAAGCCCCGCCCCTTCCCGACCCGAAGGCCCCGACTACATCGGCAGCGGCTGCCCGTTCACCAGGATCTGCATGCCTTCCTTGGCCTCGATCTTCGAGGTCAACTCGTCGGCATTGGCGCCCGGCACGAAGAACATGCCCATCATCATCCGCGCGCCCATGGCGTCGTCTTCCGACAGAAGGCCGGTCTTGATCAGCCCGTCGATCAGCGCGTTGGCGCCGGTCACGCTGACATTCGCCTCGCCCAAGGGCATCGGGATGCCCATCGAGTTGTCGAAGGTGAAGGCCCCGGTCCCGGCCAGCGCCGCGCCCGCCACCTTCAGGCCCAGCTCGGTGATGTTCAGGCTTTCCGGCGCCGGAACCGGCGGCTGGACTCCGCTTTCCTCGGCGGTGATCAGCCCCGGCAGGTCGATCTTGGTCTTGCCCGAGATGTCGATGGCGATCTGCGCCGCATCGCGCGGCAGCGCCGCCTGCGGGTCGAACATCGCCCAGGCTTCCTCGTTCAGGCTGAAGTCGGTCAGTTTCAGCAGGAACGAATAGTCCCCCGCCGCCTCGGTCGCGATCACCGGCGAGGTCATGTCGAACTCCATCGGCCCGGACGTCACCTTGACCGGCACCGGCATCATGCCCGCGCCGGATTCGATGTTCAGCCCCGCCGCCTGCGACTTGATCGAGAAGGTGTCCTTGTTGAACAGCATCGTGCCTTCGCCGCCACCCGCGCTCATCATCAGGTCCATCGGCATGAAGCTGCTTTCCTGCTTCATCGAACCCTTGGACTCACCCTGCTTGGTCGACAGGCTGAAGCTCAGGCCTTCGTTCAGCGCGGTGGTGAAGTCGGCGGGCGATGCGATGGCCGTCAGCGCGATGGTCGAGGGCAGCGCGAAGTCCAGCGACATCTCGACGCCCTGTGTCTCGCTGGTCGAGGTCTGCTTCATCTCCATCCCCGGATCGTCCGAGTTGGTGGTGTAGGCCAGCGTGTCCGCCTTGAGGTCCAGCCCAAAGGTCCGGTTGGTGCCGGGGGTGTCGGAATAGGTGCCCGACAGGTTGGTGAAGCCGACATTGCCCGAAGCCGCCACCTTCGGGGCCTCCGACCCGTCGAAGGACGTGCCCGGATACTGCGTGTCATAGACCACGTCCAGCTTGGCCGCCGCATAGTCATAGGCCACGCCGCCATCGGCCTCGTGTGCCGTGATCGTCAGCCCGTCATGCGTCAGCTTGACCGTGCCTTCCGCATCGCCCGACATCGCCACGCCGATATCCGCGCCCGGCGCGATCGTGACCGACCCGTCCGACGCTTCCGTCAGGGTCATGTCGGAAATCGTCACCCCCGGCATTCCTTCCGGCGCGATCGACACGCCGTTCAGGGTCAGCACCCCGCCCGAGTTGTTCTCGGTCGCCGCCGAGATCGTCAGTCCGACCAGCGCGCCTGCATCCTTCCACGATTGCCACACCTGATCCGCCGTCAGCGCGGCGTGGGCAGTGCCACTCATCAAAAACGCGAGGGCCGGAGCGGCCAAATAGCTATTCATCCGAAACATGCGGTTCTCCTTGCAGACGAAAATTGCCTCGCCACATAAGACCTGTCGCAGGAATTGCGCAAGTGACGGTTTCACCACCCACCCGGGGCCGGAAAGGCCCTGCTCACGACCCCCGATAGGTCGAATAGCCGAAGGCCGAGATCAGAAGCGGCACATGATAGTGCTGCCCGGCATCCGGCACCCCGAAGCGGATCGGGATTTCATCAAGGAAAAGAATGCCTTCGCCTACCTGGCCGCTGGCCCGCAGATAGTCGCCTGCGCAGAAGACCAGCTCGTAGGTTCCCGCCTCCAGCTTGTCCCCCTCCAGCATCGGCCCGTCCGTCCGCCCGTCGGCATTCGTGACAACTTCCTTCACCTTGCGGTGGCTCTGCCCGGAAATCCGGTACAGCATGATCCTGACCCCCGCTGCGGGCCTGCCCCTGGCGGTATCCAGCACATGCGTCGAAAGCCGTCCCATCGTGATCCTCCCTTGCCTGTCCCCATCAGACCACGATTTCGCGCCGCGTGCGACCCGGCCTTGCCCGCATATGACTTTCCGTGAAATCCTGAAAATACTCTTCTGCAATCTCGCCTAGTCTTGCCCGTGCCCCCGACTTCACCGAGAAAGAGACCTCCCGTGACCGATCCGGCAAACCGCTACCCCCGAGATTTCCGTGGCCATGGCCCCAATCCCCCCGATGCCCGCTGGCCGGGTGGGGCGAAGATCGCCGTGTCCATCGTCCTCAACTATGAAGAGGGCGGCGAGAACAACATCCTGCACGGCGACGCCCAGTCCGAGGCCTTCCTCAGCGACATCGCCGGGGCCGCGCCCTGGCCCGGCCAGCGGCACTGGAACATGGAATCGATCTACGACTACGGCGCCCGCGCCGGGTTCTGGCGGCTGCATCGTCTCTTCACCGGCATGGAGATCCCCGTCACCATCTACGGCGTGACCTCCGCCCTTGCCCGCAACCCCGAACAGGTCGCCGCGATGAAGGCCGCCGGATGGGAGATCGCCAGCCACGGGCTGAAATGGGTCGACCACCGCGACATGGCCCCCGAGGAAGAGGCGCGCCAGATCGCCGAAAGCTTTCGCCTGCACGAGGAAGTCGTCGGCGAACCGCCCCGGGGCTGGTACACGGGCCGCTGCTCGATGAACACCGTGCGTCTGACCGCCGAAACCCGTCGGCTCGCCTGGATTTCCGATACCTACGACGACGACCTGCCCTACTGGCTGGAAGTCGGCGACCACGACCAGCTGGTGATCCCCTACACGCTCGAAGCCAATGACATGCGCTTTGCCACCGCGCCGGGCTACATCACCGGCGAACAGTTCTACCAATATCTCAAGGACAGCTTCGACACGCTTTATGCCGAAGGGTCAGCGGGTTCGGCGAAGATGTTCTCCATCGGTCTTCACTGCCGCCTGATCGGCCGCCCCGGCAAGTTTGCGGGCCTGAAGCGCTTCCTCGACTATGCACAATCGCACGACGGCGTCTGGTTCCCGCGCCGGATCGACATTGCCGATCACTGGCAAAAGACACATCCGCACAAGCGCTTCGAACGCCCGTCGCAGATGACACGCGATCGCTTCGTCTCCCGCTTCGGTTCCATTTTCGAACATTCCCCCTGGATCGCCGACCGCGCCTTCGATCTTGAACTCGGCCCCGCACATGACAGCGCGACCGGCCTGCACAACGCGCTGACCCGCATGTTCCGCTCTGCCAGCAAGGCCGAACGCCTCGCCGTCCTGCAAGCCCACCCCGATCTCGCGGGCAAACTCGCCGCGGCCAGGCGCCTCACGCCCGACTCGACCGCAGAACAGGCCTCCGCTGCGCTTGACGCGCTGACAGATGACGAACGCGTCGCGTTCCAGCGCCTCAACGCCGACTATGTCGCGAAACACGGCTTCCCCTTCATCATCGCCGTCCGCGACAACACCAAGGCTTCGATCCTTGCGGCCTTCCAGCAGCGGATCGGCAACGACACCGAAACCGAATTCGCCACCGCCTGCGCGCAGGTGGAACGCATCGCCGAACTTCGCCTGAAGGACCAACTGCCATGACCGCAAAGCACCCCGGTTACTATGCCCCGCCCGGCGGCTTGCCGCCCCAGACCGCGCTGATGACCCAGCGCGCCGTCTTCACCGGCAGCTACTGCTTCATCCCCAGGGGCTGCTTCTCCGACATCGTCACCAGCTGCCTGCCGGGCTGGACCCGCACCCGGCTCTGGCTCATCGCGCGGCCCATGTCCGGCTTTGCCGAAACCTTCAGCCAATATGTGATGGAGGTCGCCCCCGGCGGCGGCTCCGACGCGCCCGACCCGGAAACCGGGGCCGAGCATTGGCTGTTCTTCACCGGCGGCCTTGCCACGCTGACCATCGACGGCACCGGCTACGAGATGGAGGAAGGCTCCTATGCCTATCTCCCCCCCGGCACCCGCTGGACGCTGCTCGCCGAAGGCAAGACCCCCGCCCGCTTCCACTGGCTGCGCAAGATCTATGAACCCGCTCCCGGCACGGCTGTCCCCGAAGCCTTCGTCATCAACGAACGCGACGTTCCCGTGCGCTGGATGCCCGACACCCAGGATCGCTGGGGCACCACCCGCTTCGTCGAGCCCGACGACATCCGCCACGACGCGCATGTGAACATCGTCACCTTCCAGCCCGGCGGCGTGATCCCCTTCGAGGAAACCCATGTCATGGAACACGGGCTCTATGTCCTTGAAGGGAAAGCGGTCTACAAGCTGAACCAGGACTGGGTCGAGGTCGAGGCGGGCGATTTCATGTGGCTCCGCGCCTACTGCCCGCAGGCCTGCTATGCCGCCGGTCCGACCCGCTTCCGCTATCTCCTCTACAAGGACGTGAACCGCCACGCCAAACTGCGCGGCCCCGGCGCCTTCGGACCCGTCCGCTGATGCTTTCATACTGGTCCAAATATCCCGGGGGTCCGGGGGCCGGCCCCCGGTCCGCCGCCAGACAGGGGCACTGCGCATGAGAACCCTAACCCCCGCCCCCCTGACCGCCGAAGCCTTCGCCCCCTTCGGCGACGTGCTGGAGGCGACCGGCCCCTTCCGCCTGATCAACGCCGGGCTCTGCAAGCGCCACCACGACCGCGCCCGGCTCGACTTCGGCGCGGGCGGTTGCGCCGGGATCTCGGTCTTCCAGGCCGAACCGCGCAGCCTCCCCCATGCCTTCGACCTCATCGAACGCCACCCGGAGGGCTCGCAAGCCTTCCTGCCGATGACCGCAGACCCGTTCCTCGTCATCGTCTCGACCAGCCCCGAGACAACGCCCCGCGCCTTCCTGACCAATGGCGCGCAGGGTATCAACCTGCACCGGGGCACCTGGCACGGCGTGCTCACCCCCCTGGCCGCGCCCGGTCTTTTTGCCGTGGTGGACCGTATCGGCCCGACCCCGAACCTTGAAGAACACCGCTACGCAACGCCGTGGGCGGTCCTCGCCCCCTGAGGGGCCCTAACCGGATCGCACCCATGGGGCAGTGCGACGACGGCGCGAACATAAACGCCCCAAGGGAAAAGGAACTCTTCGAATGGCTACCACGCATCCCGTGGACGAAATCCTGCCGCCGCCCAAGCTGTTCACGCTGGGCCTGCAACACGTCCTTGTCATGTATGCCGGCGCCGTCGCCGTGCCCCTGATCATCGGCCGCGCGCTGAAACTGGAACCGGCGGATGTCGCCTTCCTGATCTCGGCCGACCTCTTCGTCTGCGGCCTTGCCACGCTGATCCAGTCCTTCGGCGCGACGCAATGGTTCGGCATCCGCCTGCCCGTCATGATGGGCGTGACCTTCGCCGCCGTCGGACCGATGGTCGCGATGGCCAATGCCAACCCCGGCCCCGAGGGCGCCCGCGCGATCTTCGGCGCGATCATCGCCGCCGGGGTGATCTCGATCCTGATCGCCCCCCTCGTCTCCCGGATGCTCCGCTTCTTCCCGCCGGTCGTCACCGGCACCATCATCCTCGTCATCGGCGTCAGCCTGATGCGGATCGGCATCAACTGGATCTTCGGCAACCCCGTCGGCCCGACCGCGCCGCAGATCGTCGACCCCGCCCATGCCGACTGGCTGAAGGCCGTCAGCGAAGGCACCTTCGCGGGCCTTCCCGTCCTCCCCGAGAAATTCGCTCCCGCCGCGACGATGATGAACCCGGCCTACGCCCCCTTGGGCAACGTCGCCATCTCGGCCGTCGTCCTCATCTCCATCCTCCTCATCGCCCGCTTCGCCAAGGGCTTCGTCGCCAATATCTCCGTCCTCCTCGGCATCATCATCGGCGCCGTGATCGCCACCGCGCTTGGCAAGATGACCTTCGCCAAGGTCGGCGACGCCGCCTGGTTCGACATCATCACCCCGTTCCACTTCGGCATGCCCACCTTCGACCTTGTGATGATCGTCACAATGACTCTCGTCATGCTCGTCGTGATGATCGAATCCACCGGCATGTTCCTCGCCCTCGGCGACATGACCGGCAAGCCCGTGACCCAGCGGATGCTCTCGGCGGGCCTTCGCACCGACGGCATCGGCACCCTGATCGGCGGCATCTTCAACACCTTCCCCTACACCTCGTTCAGCCAGAACGTCGGCCTCGTCGGCGTCACCGGCATCAAGAGCCGCTACGTCTGCGTCGCGGGAGGACTGATCCTGATCGTCCTCGGCCTCGTCCCGAAGATGGGCGCGCTAGTCGAATCCGTGCCCACGATGGTCCTTGGCGGCGCGGGCCTCGTGATGTTCGGCATGGTCGCCGCCACCGGCATCCGCATCCTGTCCGGCGTCGATTTCGGCAAGAACCGCAACAACCTCTTCATTGTCGCGGTCTCGCTCGGCATGGGGATGATCCCGCTCGTCGCGCCGAACTTCAAGCAGTGGATGCCGCACGACATCCACCCGCTGATCGAATCGGGCATCCTCCTCGCCTCCGTCACCGCCGTGATCCTGAACGCCTTCTTCAACGGGGCCGCAGACGCGACCGAGGAGATCAAGGCCGCCGCCTCCAAGGCCGAACACTGACCCACCGGGCCGGGGCGCCAGCCCCGGCCCTTTCCCCCCTGACAGGCCCGGCCCGTCCGACTAGACTGGCCGCCAAGGCAACAGGGACACCCCGCGCATGACCGAAGCCACGCTCCGCTCCCGCCTCCGCGCGCTTTACGAAGGCGAAGGCGAGGCGGGCGACCGCTTCCGTTACCTGCTCCTCGCCTTCGACCTCCTGACCGTGACCTGGCTCGTCGCCTCATCCTTCGTTGAGCGGGGCGCCCACCATGACCGGATCGACCTTGCCATCGGCCTGATCTTCCTCGCCGACCTGCTGGCCCGGCTCTTCATCTCGCGTCGCCCTCTGCGGGACCTGTTCAGCTTCTGGTGCGCCGCCGATGTCCTGGTGATCATCTCGCTCCTGTTCCCGATCTGGGGCGAGGGGCTGGCCTTCCTCCGCGTGATCCGGCTTTATCGCGTCTTCCATTCACCGCAGACGCTGGACCAGCTGCGCGAGGACATCCCCGGCTTTCGCCGCAACGAACATACGATCCGGGCAGCACTCAACCTGGTGATCTTCATCTTCGCGATGACGGCCTTGGTCTACCAGACCCAGTCCGGGGTGAACGACAAGATCGGCAACTACGCCGACGCGCTCTATTTCACCGTCACCACGCTGACCACCACCGGCTTCGGCGATGTCACCCTGGTCGGAACCTCGGGCAAGCTTCTGTCGGTCGCCGTGATGATCTTCGGGATCAGCCTGTTCCTGCGGCTGATCCAGGTCGTCCTGCGCCCGAACAAGGCCTGGTTTCCCTGCCCGACCTGCGGCCTCCGCCGCCACGACCACGATGCGGTGCATTGCAAGGCCTGCGGCACCGTGCTGAACATCCCCGACGAAGGGCTGGACTGACAGCCCGCGGCTACCCTACTCGCTGTCGTCCTTCTTCACCTCGTAGTGGTCGAAGCCGCTGGTGAACCAGGCCGTCCCCCGCGTCGCCGCCGCCAGGGCCACGAACAGCGCATCCTCCGACGCCATCGGCAACAGAAGCTGGAACACGTCCCATCCCGCCGCACTCTCATGCGCCTCGAAGCCCAGGACCTGCCCCTTCAGCCCCGACACCAGCGGCACCAGCGCCCCGGAATAGATCGAGGGGACATGGATTTCCGCCTTCATCACCGGCTGGAGCAGCACCGTCCCCACTTCGTCCAGCGCCTCGCGGATCGCCGACTTGCCCGCGGTGCGGAAGGCGTGGTCCGAACTGTCCACCGCATGCGACTTGCCGTCCTTCAGCTCGACCGAGACATCGACAACCGGATGGCCCAAGGGGCCCTTCGCCAGCCCGTCCCGCGCCCCTTCCTCGACCGAGGGGATATAGTTTCGTGGCACGGTGCCGCCCTTGACCGTCTCGGTGAAGGCAAAGCCCGAACCCCGCGCCTCTGGCCGGACCTCGATCACCACGTCGGCGAACTGCCCCGCACCGCCCGTCTGCTTGCGGTGGCGGTGGTGAATCTCGGTCCCGCGCTGGATCGTCTCGCGCAGCGCGGTGGGCACCGGGCTTTCGCCGACCGGGATGCCGAAATCGCCGGCGATCTTCGCCAGCAGCCGGCGCAGGTGCAACGGTCCCTGCGTCGCCAGCACCGGCCGCCCCGAGGCCTCGTCCGACGAAAGGCCCAGCGCCGGGTCGATCTCGCACAGCCGGTTCAGCGCCACCAAGAGGCGGCTGTCGTCCTTGTCATGCTCGGGCGTGAGGATCCGGCGGAAAGGCGAGGTCTGGACCGCCCCCACATCCGGCAGCCGCTGGCCCTTGTCGCGGGAAAACACCTGGCCCGCCGACAGATGGTCCGACTTGACCGCCAGGCCGATCTGCCCCGCCGCCAGCTGCCCGAGCCCGGTTTTCGCGTCTAGGTCGGTGATCGACCCGACATCGGCCCCGCCGACCTTGCCGCCGCCCACCCCGTCCAGCGCCCGCAGCAGCACCACCTTGCCCAGGTGCTTGAACTGGTCGGCCAGCGCCCCCACCGCCACCGCGCCGTCGAACCGGCCGCGCGCGACCTCGACTCCCGGCGCGTCATGGCGCAGCGATTTCATCAGCCGGGTGATGCCGTGCCGCTTGCTGGCCGAGCCGATGAAGCACTCGATCACCGCATTTTCGCGTAGCGCCTTGGCCGCGACGGCATAGACCTCGCCCGGCACCGGCTGGTGGTCCTCGATCAGCTCTTCCATCAGGTGATCGTCCAGATCGGCATAGCTTTCCAGCAGCTCGGTGCGCGCCGCTGCCTCGCGGTCCTTCACGCTGTCCGGCATCTCGATCATCACCGAATGCCGCCCCTCCTCGAACTTCCAGGCCCGCTCGGACACAAGGTCGACGAAGCCGGTGATCGTGCCGCCCTCGCGGATCGGGACCTCGCGCAACACGATGTGGTGGCGCGAATAGGCCTGCAACGCGCTGACGATCTCGGCAATCCGGTTCTGCGCGGCATCGATCCGGTTGATGAAAATGATCGACGGCACCCCCAGCTCTTCCACCCGGCGGATGAAGGGCGCGGCCAGGACGGCGCTTTCGGCGTCCGCAGGCACGCAGATCACCGCGATGTCCGACGCGGCCAGCGCCGCACCGACCGAGGCCAGGTTCTCCGCCCCGCCCACCACATCGACCGCCGCCCAGTCCTCGCCCATGAAGCTGAAGGAACTGA
Organism: Tabrizicola sp.; assembly: GCF_016793705.1. Lineage (GTDB taxonomy): Bacteria > Pseudomonadota > Alphaproteobacteria > Rhodobacterales > Rhodobacteraceae > Tabrizicola. Next base: position 62,608 of record NZ_JAEULO010000023.1, on the reverse strand, counting down.
CCGTGGCAACGCCCGGCACGGTCAGCGACTTGCCGCGCTTGTCGTCAAGGCTGGCCAGCGCCTGCACCAGCGTGGTCTTTCCGGCGCCCGACGGCCCGAGAACGGTGAAAACGCGCATGCCCTGTCCCCCCAATACTGAGCTTGACCGGCGTCTCGGTTTGCGGATCGCCGGACTTGGTCCAAGCATGGCCCGCCGGACGCCCCCGCGTCAAATGCCGAAGGTGGGAAAGCTCGCGAAGACGCGCGGTTGCGCCGCTCTGCCGCATGGGACGGAATATGATGACGGAGGGATCACGAGGGCCGCCATGCGTTTGCGCAACCCCCCGCGCGCCGTCGCAAGATGTTAAGAAATTCTGAACGTCCGCGAGCAAGGTGTTGTTTTCATTAGGTCCGATTTTCTGTCCACCGTGGACAGCCTCACCCCATCCGCAGGCCCATATCCAGCATCCGGTTGGAAAACCCCCATTCGTTGTCATACCAGCCGAAGACCCGCAGCATCCCGCCCGCCGAGACCTTGGTCTCCGGGCAGGCCATCACCACCGACTCCGCCCGCGCCCGCAGGTCGGTCGAGACGAGCGGCCGATCCGTCGCCCCGATCACCCCCCCCGCCGCCCGGAAGGCCGCGTTGACCTCCTCCACCCCGGGCCGCCGTTCCGTGACCAGATGAAAGTCCACGCAGGACACGCTCGCCACCGGCACCCGCACCGCCTGCGCCACGATCCGCCCGGCAAGCTCCGGCAGCACCCCATCCAGCAGCCGCGCCGCCGAGGTCGTCGTCGGCACCATCGACAGCGCCGCCGCCCGGCTGCGCGGATAGTCCGCCGCCGGGGCATCGACGGTGGGCTGGCTGCCGGTATAGCAGTGCACCGTCGTCATCGACCCGGTCACGATCCCCCAGTTCTGATGGATCAGCTTCGCCAAGGGGGCCAGCGCGTTCGTCGTGCAGGAGGCATTCGAGACGATTTTCTGTCCCGCCAGCACCCCGTCATTCGCCCCCAGCACAACCGTCACCTCCGCTGCCGAGGACGGCCCCGACACCAGCACCCTTCCGGCCCCGGCGCGCAGTCCCCGCTCCGCCACCTCCCGCACCTCGGCCCGCCCGGTGCATTCCATCACCAGGTCGACACCCCGCAGGTTCAGGGTGGAAAGGTCAGCCGTCCGATGCAGCGGCACCCGCCGCCCATCCACCACCAGCGCCCCGCCCTCCAGCCCGACCTGGCCCCGCCAGGGTCCGAAGACCGAGTCATACTCGAAGAGGTAGGCGCGCATCTCCGCCGCGGCGATGTCGTTGATCCCGATGATCTCCATCTCCGGCCATTTCTCCGGCGACAGCAGATAGGCCCGCAGTACCGACCGCCCGATCCGCCCGAACCCGTTGATGAAAACGCGCATCAGACTGCCCTCCCGCCCGATAAATGCAGTCTCACCACGGGTTTGCCGTCACTTCAACAGGCGTTTGATCAAAACTTGTGCCCGGCACAATCTGGGGCCGGAGTTTTCGAAAACTCCGGTTCGGAGCCTTTGAAGGCTCCGGCGCGATTTCTTCGAAGAAATCGCCCCTCAGACCCCGACCTCGATCCCGAGGCCCCGCTCGCGCGCCCGCGCCACGGCCACGGCGGCGACGGCCAGGTCCTGCAATCCAACCCCCGTCCCATCGAAAAGCGTGATCTGGCCCCCGGACCGGCGCCCCGGATGCGCCCCGGTCAGGACCTGACCCAGCGGCGTGATCGCGCCTGCGTCCAGCAGTCCCGCTGCGACGGCGTGCTGCGCTTCGCCGATGGTCACGCTTTGCGCCACCTCGTCGGTGAAGACCGAGGCCCCGGCGACCAGCGCCGGTTCCACCTCCTGCTTGCCCACCGTGTCGGTCCCCATGCAGCTGAGATGCGTGCCGGGCGCGACATGCCCGGCCATCAGGCTGGCGGCAGGCGATGAAGTGATGGTCACGATCACATCCGCCTCGCGCATGCGCGGCAGGTCCACCGCCTCGAACGGCAGGCCAAGCTCGGCAGCCACGGCGCCCAGCTTCGGCAGCATCTCGGGGTGCAGGTTCCAGGCGATCACCCGCTCGAACCGCCGGACCCGCGCCGCCGCGCGCAGCTGGAACCCGGCCTGATGGCCCGCGCCGACGATGCCAAGGACATGCGCGTCCTTCCGGGCCAGCCGGTCGATGGCGATGGCCGAGGCCGCCGCCGTACGGAGCGCGGTCAGCAGGTTGCCCCCCACCATCGCCACGGGCCGCCCGGTGTCGGGGTCGAACAGGAAGACCGAGGACTGGTGGTTGATCAGCCCCTTCGCCGCGTTGCCGGGGAAGTACCCCCCCGCCTTGACGCCCAGCTGGCCGCCCGCCCGGTCAAGGCCCGACTTGAAGCCATACTGTCGCCCCTCGCCCAGAGCCTCGCGCACCACGGGGAAGTTGTACGCCTCGCCCCGCGCCACGGCGGCGAAACAGGCCTCGACCGCACGGAAGGCGTCTTCGGGGGTGACGAGCGAGGCGATCAGGGCCTCGGGGACGATGAGCATCGGGTGGTTCCTTGCGGCTGCTGTTGGAGCGGGGGGTTTCACACCCCCCGCACCCCCCGTGGGATATTTGAACCAGTATGAAAGGCTTAGTAGGCTTTGCCCCGGGCCGAGACCGGCCAGACCACCTCGACCTTGCCGCCCCTGACGCCGACATACCAGTCATGCACGTTGCAGGTCGGGTCACAGTGGCCGGGGATCAGTTTCAGCTTGTCGCCGACCTTCAGCACGCCCGCCGGGTCCTCGATCACCCCGTGTTCGTCCGAGCACTTGATGTATTTCACATCCGTCCGCCCGAAGATCACCGGCAGGCCACTATCCACCGACTGCGCCTTGAGCCCCGCATCGCAGATCGCCTTGTCGGCCTTCACATGGCTCATCACCGAAGTCAGGATGAACAGCGCATTGTCCCATTCGCCCCGGTCGATCCGTTCCCCGTTCGGCCCCAGGATGCGCCCGTAGTCGGCATCCATGAAGGCATAGCTGCCGCATTGCAGCTCGTTGTAGACGCCCGAGGCGCTTTCGAAATAGTAGGACCCGGTGCCGCCGCCCGACACCAGTTCCGGCGCCAGCCCGACGGCTTTCAGCGCCTCGACCGCTTCGGAGACCTGCGCAATCGCAGTATCCAGCTTGGCCTTGCGGTCGGCATAGAGGTCCATGTGCTGCATCGCGCCCTGATAGGCCTGGATGCCAGTGAAGCTGAGGCCCGGCGCCGCATTCGCCGCCTTGGCGATGGCCACCACCTCGGCGGCGGTCTTCACCCCGCAGCGCCCCGCGCCACAGTCGATCTCCACGAAGACGCCCAGCGTGGTGCCATGCTTCACCGCCGCCGCCGACAGATCGGCGATGTTGGCCAGATCATCAACGCAGACGATCACATTGGCGCCCAACTTGGGCAGCCGCGCCAGCCGGTCGATCTTGGCCGCATCGCGCACCTGGTTCGACACCAGAATGTCCCTGATCCCGCCGCGCGCGAAGACCTCGGCCTCGCTGACCTTCTGGCAGCAGACGCCGACCGAGCCGCCCAGCCGTTCCTGCAAAAGGGCCACGTCGACCGACTTGTGCATCTTGCCATGCACCCGGTGCCGCATTCCATGCGCCTTGGCATAGTCGCCCATCTTGCGGATGTTGCGCTCCAGCGCGTCCATGTCCAGCACCAGACAGGGGGTCTGGATGTCGGCCTCGGCCATTCCCGGCAGGGCGGGAATGTCGTAGCCCACTTCCAGCCCTTCGAAATTCGTCTGCTTGTTCATGATGTTACCCTTTCATCCAGGGGAGTTTGTCGAGGTCGACGTTGCCGCCGGTGATGATGATGCCGACCCGCTTGCCCCGGAAGGCGTCGCGGTTCTTCAGGACCACCGCCAGCGGCACCGCGCTGGAGGGTTCCATCACCACCCGCAAATGCTTCCAGGTCAGCTTCATCGCCTCGACGATCTCGTCCTCCGAGGCGGTGTAGATCTCGCTCACGTGGTTCGACACGAAATGCCAGGTCAGGTCCTTCAGCGGCACCAACAGCCCGTCGGCAATGGTCTTCGGTGCGTCGTCGGCGATGATATGCCCGGCCTTGAAGCTGCGATAGGCGTCATCGGCCTGTTCCGGTTCCGCCGCGATGACCTTGGTCTCTGGGGCCAGCGTGGAAAGCGTCAGGCAGGTGCCCGAGATCATCCCGCCGCCGCCGATGGGGGCCACGACCATGTCCAGACCGTCCGTCTGTTCCATGAACTCGCGGGAACAGGTGCCCTGCCCGGCGATGACGCGGGGGTCGTTGTAGGGGTGGACGAAATCGCCGCCCGTCGCCGCCTGCACTTGCGCGAAGGTCGCTTCGCGGCTGGAGGTCGAGGGTTCGCATTCGGTGATCACGCCCCCGTAACGGCGCACGGTGTCCTTCTTCGCCTGCGGCGCGGTGCGCGGCATGACCACATTGCAGGGGATGCCCCGCAGCATGGCGGCGTAGGACAGGCACGAGGCATGGTTGCCGCTGGAATGGGTGGCGACGCCCTTCCTAGCCTGATCCTCGGTCAGCCCGAAGACCGCATTGGTCGCGCCGCGCACTTTGAAGGCACCGGGTTCCTGGAAGTTCTCGCATTTGAAGAACAGCTGCGCGCCGCTGAGGTCGTTCAGGTAGTCCGAGGTGCGGATGGGGGTCTGGCGGATATGCGGGCGGATGCGCTCGTACGCGGCCAGCATGTCGTCATAGGTGGGGATCAGCAGGGTCATGTCCTTCATTCCGCCGCCAGCGCCATCGCCGGAACGGTCCCGCGATAATACTCCTGCGCCGCCGCCACGCCCGAGCCCAGTTTCACCGGCCAACCGAGGTCGGCCATGCACATCTCGGCGACGGCAAGGCCGGACAGCACCATCGCCTCGGTCAGCATCCCCAGATGGCCGATGCGGAAGACCTTGCCCGCCACTTCGCCCAGCCCCACGCCGAAGGCCATGCCGTATTTCGATGCCGCCAGCTGCACCAGCGCGGTGCCGTCACAGCCCTCGGGCACCCGCACCGCCGTCACCGTGTCCGAATAGAGGTCCGGCGAGGCCGCGTAGGGCGCCATGCCCCAGGCAAAGACCGCGCGGCGGACGCCTTCGGCGAGGCGGTGGTGGCGGGCGTAGACATTGTCCAGCCCTTCGGTTTCCAGGAGGTCGATGGAATGGGCAAGGCCCGCGATCAGGCCCACGGCGGGGGTATAGGGGTAGCCACCGCGCGCATAGGCGGCGAGCATGTCCTTGAAATCGAAGAAAGTCCGGGGCAGCCGCGCCGTTTCCATCGCTGCCAGCGCTTTCGGCGAGACGCCAAGGATCGCCAGGCCCGCAGGCAGCATGAAGCCTTTCTGGCTACCCGCCACGGCGATATCCACGCCCCAGCCCGCAAAGTCGAAGGGCATGGACGCAATCGAGGACACCCCGTCGACGAACAGCATCGCCGGATGGCCCGCCGCGTCCAGCGCCCGGCGGATGCCGGCGATGTCGGATTTCACCCCGGTCGCCGTCTCGTTATGCGTCGCCAGCACCGCCTTGATCTGATGGCTCCTGTCCGCCTTCAGCGCCTTTTCGATGGCCGCAAGGGGCGCACCCTGCCCCCATGGGGTCTCGATGATCTCGACATCCAGCTTGTGACGCTGGCACAGGTCGATCCAGCGGTGGCTGAACATGCCGAACCGCGCCGCCAGCACCGTGTCGCCGGGCGAAAGCGTGTTGCTGATCGCCGCCTCCCAGCCGCCGGTGCCGGTCGAGGGGATGACGATGACCTCGCCCCCGGAACTACCGGCTTCCATCTTCAGCACCCGCCGCACCCCTTCCACCGCAGGCTTGAACAGCCGCGCGAAAGCGGGGCTCCGGTGGTCCAGCGTCGGCATGTCGCAGGCCTTGCGGACCGAATCCGGGATGTTGGTCGGGCCCGGGATGAAAACGGGGTTCTGCATGGACATCGGGCAACTCCCTGAAAGATCGCCCGGAAAAGCTACGCCCCGCGACCAATCCGCGCAATTTTTTCGAAAAGATTTTTCACTGTCGCAAACCCATGCTAATCCCCAGCCCAGTCAACAGCTTGCGCTTTTTCACGCCTTTGGAGGCAAACGACATGGCACAGAAACCCCGCGGCCGCCCGAAGGCGTTCCACGACAAGACCGACCAGAACACGGTGCAGGCGCTGGACCGGGGCCTCGACATCCTGACCCATGTCGCGCTGAACCCCGGTCGCACGCTTTCCGAGATCGCCGAAGACACCGGCGAGGCCATCGCCACCGTCTTCCGCGCCCTCGTCACCCTGCAAGGGCATGGCATGGTCGAGGCCGACGAACCCGGCCAGTTCTGGCACATCGGCCCCGGCGCCTTCCGCGTCGGCTCGGCCTTCCTGCGCCGCACCAAGGTGGTGGAACGCGCCCGGCAGCCGATGGACGCGCTGATGCGCGAAACCGGCGAGACCGCGAACCTCGGGATCGAGGTCAAGGACGAGGTCTTCTTCGTCGCCCAGGTCGAGACCTACGAGGCGATCCGCGCCTTCTTCCCGCCCGGCACCCGCGCGCCGATGCATTCCTCCGGCATCGGCAAGGCGCTCCTCGCCTGGTATCCCGAGGAGAAGACCCGCGGCATCATCGCCCGCAAGGGGTTGGAGAAGTTCACCTCGCTGACCCTCACCAGCGACAGCGCCCTGCTGCGGGACCTCTCCCGCACCCGTGACCGCGGATTCTCCATCGACGACCAGGAACGCGCCGAGGGGATGCGCTGCGTCGCCGCCCCGATCTTCAATGCCCATGGCGAGCCGGTCGCGGGCCTCTCCGTCTCCGGCCCCGCCTTCCGCATGGGGCTCTCGGACGCCACCCGGATCGGCGCGCTGGTGCGGGCAGCGGCGGATCAGGTGACGGAAGCGACAGGCGGCAGCCAACCCGAATGACGGTTTCGACATGGGCCGGTCGGTCGGGGGCCAGACGGCGCGCGCAGGCGGAATAGACAGGCGCAAACGCGAGCGAAGGACCACCAGATGCCGAAGCCCAACCTCCTGATCCTGATGGTCGACCAGCTGAACGGCACGCTCTTCCCCGATGGCCCGGCCGATTTTCTGCATACCCCGAACCTGAAGCGCCTCGCCGCCCGGTCAGCCCGCTTCCAGAACTGCTATACGGCATCCCCCCTCTGCGCCCCGGCGCGGGCCAGCTTCATGTCCGGCCAGCTTCCCAGCCGGACAAGGGTCTACGACAACGCCGCCGAATTCTGCTCGGACATCCCGACCTACGCCCACCACCTGCGCCGCGCGGGCTACCAGACCGCACTTTCCGGCAAGATGCATTTCGTCGGCCCCGACCAGCTCCACGGCTTCGAGGAGCGCCTGACCACCGACATCTACCCCGCCGATTTCGGCTGGACCCCCGACTACCGCAAGCCCGGCGAGCGGATCGACTGGTGGTATCACAACCTCGGCTCGGTGACGGGCGCGGGCGTGGCCGAGATCACCAACCAGTACGAATACGACGACGACGTGGCCTTCCAGGCCGTCCAGAAACTCTACGACCTGTCTCGCGGCCAGGACCCCCGCCCCTGGTGCCTGACGGTCAGCTTCACCCATCCGCACGACCCCTTCGTGGCCCGCCGCAAGTACTGGGACCTCTACGAAGGCGCCCCGGAATGCGAACCGCCCGAAGGCCTGGCCTATGAGGACATGGACCCCCATTCCAAGCGCCTGATGGACGCCTGCGACTGGAAGGGGATGGAAATCACTCCCGACCACATCCGCCGCGCCAAACAGGCCTATTTCGCCAACATCTCCTACATCGACGACAAGATCGGCGAGATCCTCGCGGTGCTGGAAGCGACCAGGCAGGAAGCGCAGGTCGTCTTCCTTTCCGACCACGGCGAGATGCTGGGCGAACACGGGCTCTGGTTCAAGATGACCTTCTTCGAGGGCTCGGCCCGCGTCCCCCTGATGATCGCCGCGCCCGAAATGCCCGCCGGTCTGGTGGAAACCCCGGTCTCCTCCGTCGACCTCACCCCCACCCTTGCCGCGCTGGCGGGCATCTCGATGGACGAGGTCGCCCCCTGGACCGAAGGCGTCAACCTGATCCCGGTGGCAAACGGCGCGCCCCGGCCGCCGGTCGCGATGGAATACGCCGCCGAGGGCACGATCACCCCGATGGTCGCGCTGCGCGACGGCGCCTGGAAATACATCCGCTGCCCGGCGGACCCGGAATTGCTGTTCGATGTGGAAAACGACCCGCGCGAACGCGCGAACCTCGCCGCCGACCCCCGCGCCGCCGAGATTCTCGCCCATTTCCGCAAGCTCGCCGACGCCCGCTGGGATCTTGCTGCCTATGACGCGCAGGTGCGCGAAAGCCAGGCCCGCCGCTGGGTGGTCTATGAGGCGCTCAGGAACGGCGCCTATTTCCCCTGGGACCACCAGCCCCTCCGCGCAGCCTCGGAACGCTACATGCGCAACCACATGGACCTGAACGTGCTGGAGGAGAACAAGCGCTTCCCCCGCGGCGAATAGCTGCCCAGATTCCGGCTTTCATACTGGCGCAAATATCCCCGCCGGAGGCATCCGCCGCATCCCGAACGCGACCGGCCCCGCACCTTTCCGCGGCAGCGCCTCCGAGGGGCTCGATGCCCCGAGGACGGCTTCCCGTTCACCGCGCGTCGCGCAACACCGCCTCCGCCCCCTTCCAGCCCATCAGCATGGCGGGCGCATTGGTGTTCCCGGCGATGATGTTCGGGAAGGCGCTGGCGTCGATCACCCGCAAACCGCCCACCCCATGCACCCTGAGCCCCGCATCCACCACCGAGGTCGCCGCCTCCCGCCCCATCCGGCAAGTGCAGCTCGGGTGGTAGACCGTCCCCGACCGGGCGCGGAAATCGTCGATCAGGCCCTCGTCCGTCACCACCTCCGGCCCCGGTCGCAACTCCTCCTTGATCAGCCGGGCCATTGCGGGTTGCGCCGCGATGTGGCGCAGGTATTTCACCGCCGCCAGCATCTCCTCGACGTCGTTCTCGGTGGAAAACGCATTCGCCGTGATCACCGGGTGATCCTCCGCCCGCGCACTCCGCAGCCGAATATGTCCCCGACTGGTCGGGCGGCAGTTGGAGAGGCCGATCGACATCCCCGACCAGGGATCCGGCGTCAGCAGGGGGCGTTCGCCCTCGCGCGGGATCAGGGTGGAAAACGCCTGGAAATAGAGCTGCATGTTCGGCCGGTCCAGGTCTGCCTTCGTCCGGAAGAACCCGCCGCCGTGGTTGATAGATTTCGCAAGCGGTCCACCGCCGCCCAGGAAATACTGCAACCCTGCCCTGACCTTCCCCCACCAGGGCCGCAACTCGTCATTGTATGTGGGGACCTTCATCGACCAGCTGTAGTTGATCCCCTGATGGTCGCTCAGATGGTCGCCCACATTCGGATTGTCCAGCGCCAGGGGAATACCCAATGATTGCAACAAGGCCGCCGGTCCGATCCCCGACAGCTGCAAGAGCTGCGGCGAGTTGATCGCGCCCCCCGCCAGGATCACCTCGGCCTTTGCCCGCAGCAGATGCGTCTCGCCGCCCCGGCGATATTCCACACCCACCGCCCGACCGCCCTCGATGACCACCCGGCTGACCAGCGCGCCCGTTACCACCCGAAGGTTCGCGCGCCGCATCGCCGGTCGCAGGAAGGCCCGCGCCGCCGAGTTCCGCCGCGCCCCCTTGATCGTCATCTGGTAGATCCCGGCGCCCTCCTGCCGTTCGCCGTTGAAATCCGCGTTCTCCGCCAGCCCCGCCTCGCCGCAAGCCGCGACGTAGCTTTTCACCAACGGATGCAGCCCCGACCGATTGGCCGAGATGAAAAGCGGCCCCCCCGACCCTCGCCACTCATCCCCACCCGCCTCGTTGTCCTCCATCGCCTTGTAGGCGCTCAGACACTCCTCCCAGCCCCAGCCGGAGCCCACGCGCCCCCAGTCCTCGTAATCCGCCCGATGCCCCCGGATCCAGACCATCGCATTGATGCTGGACGACCCGCCCAGAAGCTTGCCCCTTGGCCAATGGTCCCGCGCCCCCGCCAGCCCCGGATCAGGCTCGGTCCTGTAGAGCCAGTTCACCGCCGGATCGTAGAAGAGCTTGCCGTAGCCCAGGGGCAGCTGCACATAGAACCGCCGGTCGGTGCCCCCCGCCTCCAGCAGAGTGACCTTGTGCCGACCGTTCGCCGTCAGCCGTTCCGCCAGCACGCAGCCCGCCGAACCCGCCCCCACGATGATGTAATCGCTCTCGTCCATGCCCGCCCCCGGCCACCGCCCGTGACCCTAGCGGCGGGTCCGGACCGGAACCGTCCGGTTTGCGACACCGGATGTCGCGCCGGGATTGCTCCTCGTGCGACTTCGTCTTCTCGTCGGAAGAGAAGGGCGCCCCCATACGGCCTTCATACTGGCGCAAATATCCCCGCCGGAGGCCTTCGCGAAGGGACGAAGTTACCGACGAGCAGTTCCCTCAGCCCGCAACCTCGAAGCTCGGCGCGTAGTCCACCGGGAAATTCACCGACCGCGCGATGAAGCAGACCTGGTGGATGCGGTGATGGATGGCCTCAGCAGCCACCAGATCGGCCCCCGCCTTCACCACCACATGCGGACGCAGCGTCACCCTCACGAACCGCCCCGCCCCGCCGCGACCGACTTCTCCGACGCCAACTGGACTGTCGGAGTATCCCGTCACCATGATCCCGGCATCGGACGCATAGTGCAGATACCAGAGCATATGGCAGGCCGAGAGCGCCGAGAGCAGCAGATCCTCCGGGTTCATCTTCGCCGGATCGCCGCCCAACAGCGGATCGTTGGAGCATTGCACGGGCGGCTTCCCCGGCACCGCGATGTCCCAGGTCCGGTCATAGGCCTTGTAATGCGCCGTCCCCTCGCCCCGGTTGCCGGTCCAGAGGATGCGGGTGGTGTAGTCGTGGGTCATGGCGGTTCCACAGCAGGATCGTCACTCTTGCCCATCCTACGAAAGGATCACTTCCCCTTCCACACCGGATCGCGCTTCTCCGCAAAGGCCCGCGCCCCCTCCAGCTGGTCCTCGCTGGAGTAAAGCCGGTCCACCGTCGGCAGCAGGCGCTTGCTGACCCGGTTCAGCGCGTCCTGGAAGCGCATGTTTTCCGCCTCGCGCACCACTTCCTTGATCGCCGCATAGACCAGCGGTGGCCCGCTTTCCAGAAGCCGCGCCAGCGCCCAGGTCTTCTCCAGCAGGTCCTCCGGCGCGCAGACCTCCTTGACCAGCCCCCAGCGGAAGGCCTCCTCGGCATCGAACCAGCGGCCGGTCAGGAGGAGGTCCATCGCGACGTGATAGGGGATGCGCTTCGGCAGCTTGATCGAGGCGGCATCCGCCACCGTGCCACTTCGGATTTCCGGCAGCGCGAAGGTGGCATTCGCGGAACAGAGGATCAGGTCCGCCGACAGCGCCAGCTCCAGCCCGCCGCCGCAGCAGATGCCCTGCACGGCGGCAATCACCGGCTTGTTCAGGTTCGGCAACTCCTGCAAGCCGCCAAAGCCCCCAACGCCGTAGTCGCCGTCGACCGCATCACCCTCGGCAGCGGCCTTCAGGTCCCAGCCGGGGCAGAAGAACTTCTCGCCCGCCGCGCGCAGGATGCAGACCCGCAGGCTGTCGTCGTCGCGGAAGTCGCGGAAGACGAGGCCCATCACCCGGCTGGTCTTCAGGCTGATCGCATTGGCCTTGGGCGCGTCGAGCGTGACTTCGAGGATCGCCCCCTCGCGGCGGGTCTTCACCGGGCCTTCGGTCCGCATTTCCATTGCCATCATGTCCTCCTGATCAGGGCGTCCACCGCCACGGCGCCCTGTTCACGCACGAGGACGGGGTTGATTTCAATTTCCTCAAGGCGCTCGTCGGCCAGCATCAGCGCGCCCAAACACACCGCCATCGCCGCGATCGCCCCCATGTCGGCCTTCGGTCGCCCGCGGTAGGCGTCGAGCAGCGGCCAGAGTCGCAGCCGACGCAGCGCCGCCAGGACTTCGGCCTCGGTCGCGGGCAGGACCAGCGTCACCGTGTCGGCCAGCACCTCGGCGGTGACGCCCCCCATGCCCAGTGTCAGCGTCACCCCGTAGACCGGATCGCGCCGCAGCCCGAGCAGGATTTCTCCGGCGATCCCCGTCACCATCTCTTCCGCCAGATAGCCGGTCGCACCCGCCATCTCGGCCTGCCCCTCCAGGCTCGCCAGGCCCAGGCGCACCGCCCCGGCCTCGGTCTTGTGGGCAAATCCCAGACCCTTCAGCGCCAGCGGCGCGCGCAGGCCTTTCGCCCTGGCCTGAACTTCGGCCAGCGTCGTGCCCGACACCGCCTTTGGCACCGGCACGCCCGCCGACGCCAGCAGCGCCTTGCCCTCGGCCTCGGACAGTATCCGCGCCTCGCGCGGGGGCAGAGCCGCCACCGGCCGCCAGCCCGCCAGCCCCGCCGGGGTCTGCGCCGCCTTCACCGCCGCCAGCGCTGTCTCGATCCCGAGAAGCGCCGAGACGCCCTGATCCATCATCGCCTGCACCCGGCCTTCGCCGAAATTCTCCGGCATCGACGCGACCGGGAAGGCGGGTTTCCCGGCGGTCTTCTGCGCCGCAACCATCGCGTCAAGCGCGGGCTGATACCAGTCATCCGAGCAGCGGTCGGTGCGGGGCGTGTCGACGATGTAGAGGCCCGCGTCATAGGCCTCCAGCATGGCGGTGAAGACCTCGGTCGTCTTCGGCCCGTCGCCCCAGATGAAGGTGTGGTAGTCCAATGGATTGGAGATGGTGGGGATCTCGCCCAGCACGGCAAAGAGCCGGTCGTGCGTCGGCTTCGGCACCGGCGGGAAGTCGATGCCGTAGGGCGCGGCAAGGTCGGCGACCAGCCCCGCCTCGCCCCCCGAACAGGACAGCGAACAGATCCGCGTGCCGATCCGCGGCCCATGGACATGGAATATCTTCAGCGTCTCGATCAGTTCGCTTGGCGTGTCGACCTCCGCCACCCCGATCTGCCGCAGGAAGGCACTGGAGGCAGCGCCCCCACCGGCCAGCGAAGCCGTGTGCGAGGCCGCCGCTGTGCGGGAAAGCTCCGTCTTCCCCGACTTGATGGCGACCACGCCCTTGCCCAGCGCACGCGCCTTCTCGGCAAGCGCCGCGAAGGCCGGGGCATCGTCGATCCCCTCGATGTACAGGCCCACCGCCGTCACCCGCGGATCGTCCAGAAGCGCCCCGGTCAGTTCCGCGAGGCCCACGACGGCCGCGTTGCCGAGACAGGCAACATAGGCCACCGGCAGCCCGCGCTGCTGCATCCCGAGGTTGATCACGATGTTCGAGGACTGGCTGACCAGCGCCACGCCCTTCTCCACCCGTGCCCCGCCATGCTGGTCGGGCCAGAGGAGCGCCCCGTCAAGGTAGTTGATCACCCCATAGCAGTTCGGCCCCAGAATCGGCATGTCGCCCGCCGACGCGACCAGCCTGTCCTGCAACCCCGGCTCCCCCGCCTCGGTCCAGCCCGAGGCGAAGCAGATCGCGCCGCCCGCACCCATGGCGGCAAGCTCGGCAACGACATCCAGCGTCGCATGCCGGTTGACGCCGATGAAGGTGGCATCCGGCGGCTCTGGCAGCTCGGCAAGGCTTGCATAGGTCTTCAGCCCGCCGATTTCAGTCTTGGTCGGATGCACCGGCCAGACCGGGCCCTTGAAGCCCATCTTCCGGCATTGCTCGATGACATTCAGCGCCCAACCGGCGCCGAGGACGGCGATGTGGCGCGGACGCAGCAGACGATCGAGGCGGCTCATGCCCGGCCCTCTTCTGCTGCATCGACCGCCGGGGGCGCTTCGCCCCCCGGCCCCCCCGAGGATATTTGCAGACAGAAAATCGGAACACCCCGCCCCGGAAGCCGAAGCGAGGTGCCATTTCCCGTCACGGTCATCGGCGTCCCCGCCTGTACCGCTCTGGCAGATTCGCCGATTAACCTTAGCGAGCGGTTACCAAAGACAAAGGAAGCCTGCATTTTCTGTCCCTAAATATCCCGGGGTAGTCCATCGGTTTCGCCATCGGTTCGAGAAACCGATGGGCTGGGGGGCTGGCCCCCGGTCCGACGGTTCAACCCCCGACCGCCCTCAGCAATTCGCGGCTGATGATGTGCCGCTGGATCTCCGAGGTCCCCTCCCAGATCCGCTCCACCCGGGAGTCCCGCCAGATGCGTTCCAAGGGGAGTTCGTCCATCAGCCCCATCCCGCCATGGATCTGGATCGCCTCGTCGGCGACATGCGCCAGCACTTCGGTCGCCTTCAGCTTGGCCATCGACATATCGGCTTCCGTCACCGTGCCCTGGTCGTATTTCCAGGCGGCTTCCCGCGTCAGCAATTCCGCCGCCTTCAGCTCCATCGCCATGTCGGCCAGCTTGAAGCTGATACCCTGGAACTTGCCGATCTGCTGGCCGAACTGCTTGCGTTCGGCGGCATACTGGATCGCATGGCCCAGGGCCCGCTCCGCCCGGCCAAGGCAGGTCGAAGCCACCTGCAGCCGGGTCGCGCCAAGCCAGGAGTTCGCCACCTCGAAGCCCTTGTGCGGCTCACCCAGCACATTGGCCGCCGGCACCCGGCAGTCATCGAATTCCAGGACCGCGTTGGTATAGCCGCGATGGCTGACGTTGCGATACCCCTCCCGCACGGTGAACCCCGGCGTGCCCTTGTCGACGAAAAAGGCGGTGATCAGCTTCTTCGGTCCGCGCGGGGTCTGTTCCTCACCGCTCGCCATGAAGCAGATCGCGAAACCGGCAAGGTCGGCGTGGGAGATGAAATGCTTGGTGCCGTTCAGCACCCAGTCGCCGCCATCCTGCCGGGCCGAGGCCTTCATCCCGCGCAGATCCGACCCGGCTCCGGGTTCGGTCATGGCCAGGCAATCCCAGGTCTCGCCCCGGATGCAGGGCATCAGATAGCGTTCGCGCTGGTCTGCGTTCCCCGCCAGCAGGATGTTCGAGGGCCGCGCCACGGTCGTCCAGTGCAAGGCATAGTTGGCCCGGCCCAGCTCCTTTTCGTAGAGGAGCCAGGAGAGCGTATCGAGGCCCGCGCCACCCAGTTCGACGGGCATGTTCGCGGCATAGAGCCCCGCGGCCATGGCCTTCTTCTGGATGTCCCGGATCAATTCCAGCGGCAGGTGGCCGGTGCGTTCCACCATCTGTTCATGCGGGTAAAGCTCGGTCTCGACGAAGGCGCGGGTCGTCTCGACGATCATCGCCTGTTCTTCGGTCAGCCCGAAATCCATCGCCCTATTCCTTCTTCTGGCCGACGGCGCGGCCCGCACCTTCCGGCACGGGCAGCCCGGCATGGGCCTTGGCAATGGCCTGCAGCTTGCCCCAGACCTCGGGCGCGGCGGCGACGGTCTTGCCTGCCTTCATGTCGACGTGCAGGCACAGCTGTTCGACCGTCGCCACGCAATCGTCGCCCTTCATGATCCGCACGAAGCTGCGGAAGCGCTTCTCGTCCGCTGACAGAATCTGGAGTTCGCCCCGGATCTGGTCGCCCAGCTTGGCCTCGCCCAGATGGCGGATATGCGTCTCGGCGGAGTAGTAGGAATGCCCCGCCGCCACGTAGTCCATCCCCGCGCCGATCATGCGCAGGAAGTTGTCCACGGTTTCCGAGTTGCAGAAGTAGTAGCGGCTTTCCGTCATGTGACCGTTGTAGTCGATCCAGCCCGGCAGCACCTGGCCCTGCCACATCACCAGCGGCGAAGCCTTCGCCCCGGTGTCGAGGCCCTTGGCCACCTCGGCATGGAAGGCCGCCGCGCGGCGTTCGTCATGTTCCTTCAGCACCTTGCCCGCGCCCCAGTCACGCTCCTTCAGGCTGCGCAGGAAACCCACCAGGTTACGGTCGCGGATACGTTCCAGCTCGCGGATGCCATACACGCCGGACTGCGCGTCGGACTGGTTGGCCACCAGATCGACCAGTTCGTCGTTGAATTCCGGCACGTCCATCAGCTTGGTCCAGGGCCATTTCAGCGCCGGGCCGAACTGGGCCATGAAATGCCGCATCCCGGCCTCGCCGCCCGCAATGCGGTAGGTCTCGAAGAGGCCCATCTGCCCCCAGCGCAGGCCAAAGCCCATGCGGATCGCCTCGTCGATTTCTTCGGTGGTGGCGATGCCGTCCTTGAGCATCCAGAGCGCCTCGCGCCAGACGGCTTCGAGGAAGCGGTTGCCGATGAAGGCGTCGATCTCATGCCGGATCACCAGCGGGAACATCCCGATGTCCTTCATGATCTGCACGGTCTTTTCCACCGTCTCGGGCGTGTTCTTCTCGGACCCCGAGACCTCGGAGAGGGGCAGCAGGTAAACCGGGTTGAACGGATGCGCGACGATGATGTTCTCCGGCGCGGGGCTGCCCTTCTGCAGGTCGCTGGCCTTGAAGCCGGAGGTCGAGGAGCCGATCAGCACGCCCGGATTGGCCTGTTGCAGCTGGGCATAGACCTTGTGCTTCAGCTCGATCCTCTCGGACACGCTTTCCTGCACATATTCCGCACCCTCGACCGCCTCGCCGATGGTGCCGTGGAAGGTGAGCTTGCCTTCCTTCGGCATCGGCACGTCGGAAAGCGCGGGCAGGGCGGCGCGGGCATTGGCCATCACCTCGGCGATCTTGCGCTCCGCCTGCGGGTCGGGATCGAAGACGCCCACGTCCCAGCCGTTCAGCAGGAACCGCGCGGCCCAGCCGCCGCCGATAACCCCGCCGCCGATGATTGCTGCTTTTCTGGTCATTTCTGCCAATCCCAAACCGTGCTCTATTGAATCATTTCGATGAGCTTGCCGTTCTCATCGAGAACTTCGCCCCAAGGTGAAGACGCTCTGCATGTCTTTGTGTTTCCATCACAAGCGACGTCACAATCAGATGCTTTCGAACACATCTTGCCAGCGTCGCGGGCAGTGTAGTCGTACTGGCAAGTCAAGCCGTCATCCAGCATGTCAAAAGGGCCAGCGCCCCCGCCCTCCCGTTCGCACTTCGCAAGATCGGCGGGCGTGTTCCGAAGTTTGCGAGCGCGACACGCCGTTCCACTGCCAGAAACGTCAGAGGGGACCACGTCACGGCATTCGACTGGACCAAGCGGCACTCCATCAGGAGTTACCCAATTCGCGGTGGGCACACATGCTGCGATAAGCCAAAGACCCCAGAAGGCACCGCTTGCAAAGAACCCAAGGCGCCGAGGCGACAGAACTGCCTTCACTTCGCCACCGGCGCCCGCTTCTCCAGCTTCAGCCGCGCACGCACCTCCGCCGGGGTGATCACCCGGGCGCCCATGTTCTCGATGATGGTCGTGGCGCGCTCCACCAGCTGCGCGTTGGTGGCCAGCACGCCCTTGTCGAGCCAGAGGTTGTCCTCCAGCCCCACCCGCACGTTGCCACCCGCGAGCGTTGCCGCCGCGACATAGGCCATCTCGTTCCGGCCAAGGCCGAAGGCACTGAAATGCCAGCCCTGCGGCACGTTGTTCACCATCGCCATGAAAGTGTTCAGGTCGTCCGGCGCCCCCCACGGCACGCCCATGCACAGCTGCACCAGCACCGGCTCCGGGATCACGCCTTCCTTCACCAGCTCCTTCGCCAGCCACAGGTGGCCGGTGTCGAAGGCCTCGATCTCGATCCGCACCCCCGCCGCCGCCATCCGGCGGCCCATGTCGCGCAGCATGCCGGGGGTGTTGACCATCACATAATCGGCCTCGTTGAAGTTCATCGTGCCGCAGTCGAGCGTGCAGATCTCCGGGCGGCACTCGACAATATGCGCCACCCGCTCCTCCGCCCCGCACATATCGGAATGGGCGGCCATCCGGTCCATCTGTTCGGTGCCGTCGAACATCATGTCGCCGCCCATCCCGGCGGTCAGGTTCAGCACCACGTCGGTATCGCTGTCGCGGATGCGGTCGGTCACTTCGCGGTAGTATTCCAGCTTGCGGCTGGGCTTGCCCGTCTCGGGGTCCCGCACATGGCAATGCACCACCGCTGCCCCCGCCTTGGCCGCCGCGATGGCGCTTTCGGCGATCTGCTTCGGGGAGCGCGGCACGTGCGGCGAGCGGTCCTGCGTCCCGCCCGAGCCGGTGACGGCGCAGGTGATGAAGACTTCCTTGTTCATGTTCAGCGGCATGTTGGCCTCCCCCGGTGTGCTGCCCCACCATAGCCCGCTTGCCAGCGCACGCTTTGCAGATTACGCAATTCGCATGACGGAAAACGCCATCTTCCAGCCCTCTGCCCAGCCGCTGACCATCGCCCTGCTGGTCCTGCCGCAAGCCTCGATCCTGGAAGTCGCCTCCGCCCTCGACCCGCTGCGCAACGCCAATCGGCACCTGGGGCACGAGGCCTACCGCTGGCGCGTCGTCTCGCCGGACGGCGCCCCGGTGCCGCTGACCTGCGGGATCGAGCTGCCCTCCTCCGGCCCGCTCTCCCATGCCGTCGGCGCCGAAGCGCTGATCGTCGCGGCGGGGTACCGACTGGCCGATGTTGCCACCCGCCCGCTGATCCACGACCTGCGCCGCATCGCGCCGCGATTCAACCTTGTGGGCGGCATCGACGCGGCACCCTGGGTGCTGGCGCGGGCCGGGCTGCTGGACGGCTACCGGGCAACGGTGCATTGGGAGGACCTGGAGGACCTAGCCGCCGCCCATCCCCATATCGACGTCGTCCCCGACCGCTTCGTGATCGACCGCAACCGCGTGACGATCTCCGGTGCCGCCCCCGCCGCCGATTTCATGCTGCACCTGATCCGCACCCGCCACGGGGCCGCTTTGGCCCGGCAGGTCGCCTCCAGTTTCCTCGCCACCGTCCGCAACGGCCACGAGCCGCAGATCGCCGAGGTCCGCGACCCTGCCCTCGACCCCCGCGTCGCCCAGGCGCTCGCCCGGATGGAGGCGCGGATCGACGCACCGGAAACCGCGGCTCATACCGCCGAGGCCGTCGGCCTTTCCCCCCGCCGCCTGGAATCGCTGTTCCGCGCGGCGCTTGGCACCACCCCCGCCGCCCATGCCCTTGACCTGCGCCTGCAAGCCGCGCGGCGGATGCTCACCGACACCCGCCACCCGCTCGCCGAAGTGGCTCTGCGCACCGGGTTTTCCAGCCCCTCGACCCTCTCCCGCGCCTTCCGCGCCCGGTTCGGCCAGCCGCCGGGCAGCCTGCGCCGCTAAGGGTCAGGCCGCATCGTCGTCAAGAGGGCTGTGCTCCTGCGCCACCTTCCGCAACGGTGTCAGCGCCACCAGCGTGAACACCGTCGCAAGGCTGAGGATCACCGCGATGTCAAGCTGGCCATAGCCCACCGCCGCCCCCATCGCCCCGGTGGCCCACAGGCTTGCCGCCGTCGCCGTGCCCCTGGCCCGGTCGCCCTGCTTCAGGATCGCCCCGCCGCCGACAAAACCGATCCCGGTGATCAGGCCTTCCAGAATGCGCGAATGCTGCTCCGACCCGGCCCCCAGCACCTCGATCGCGATCATCACGAAGCCGCAGGCCGCCATCGACACCAGCGGAAAGGTGCGCAACCCCGCGCTGCGTTCCTCGCGCTCGCGGTTCCAGCCGATCGGCAGCGCCAGAAGATAGGCGACCACCAGCGAGATGAGGTGCGACAGCGCTTCCTCGGAATTCCAGGTCTCGAACAGCTCCACTCACGCCTCCGCAGGATCACACCGGTTCCAGCAAACCCCGCCCCTTCAGCAGCGGTTCCACCCCCGGCATCCGGCCGCGGAACTTCAGATACAACGCCTCGGCATCCTCGGACCCGCCCGCCGACAGGATGAACCGCTCCAGTCTCGCGGCCGTCGCCGGGTCGAACGGATCGCCCGTCTCCTCGAAGGCGGCAAAAGCGTCGGCGTCCATCACTTCCGACCACATATAGCTGTAATAGCCGCTGGAATAGCCGTCGCCGCTGAAGACATGCGAGAAATGCGGCGTGGCATGCCGCATCCGGATGGCGCGCGGCATCCCGAGGGATTCCAGCACTTCGGCCTGTTTCTGCATCGGGTCGGCCGGGGGCGCGCCGGTGTGGAACTCCAGATCGACCATGGCCGAGGCCACGAATTCCACCGTGGCGAAGCCCTGGTCATAGGTCCCCGCATCCAGCAGCCGCTTCAGCATGTCGACCGGCATCGGCTCGCCGGTCTGGAAATGCCTGGCATGCGCCTCCAGCACCTCGGGCACTTCCAGCCAGTGCTCATACAACTGGCTCGGCAGTTCGACGAAATCCCGCGCCACCGATGTGCCGCTGATGAAGCCATAGGTCACGTCCGACAGCATCTGGTGCAGCGCATGGCCGAATTCGTGGAACAGCGTCCGCGCATCGTCGTAGGACAAGAGGCACGGGTCCCCCTTGGCGAAGTTGCAGACGTTGACGACGATGGGCCGCTGCTCGCCGCCGAGCTTCCGCTGCGACCGCAGCGCCGAACACCAGGCGCCGGACCGCTTCGATCCGCGCGCGAAATAGTCGCCCAGGAAGACCGCAACATGGGCGCCGTTCCGCGTCACCTCCCAGCCCCGCACGTCGGGGTGATAGAAGGGCCCGTCGATCTCGCGGAACTCCAGATGGAACAGCCGCGTCGCGCAGTCGAACATCGCCCCCAGCATGGCGTCGAGGCTCAGATAGGGCTTCAGCGCCGCCTCATCCAGATCATGCTCGGCGCGGCGCCGCTTCTCGCTGTAATAGCGCCAATCCCAGGGCTCCAGCGGGCCGGTGAACCCGTCCGCCTTCAGCATGGCCTCCAGCACCGCCCCGTCCGCCGCCGCCTTGGCCCGCGCCGGTTGCCAGACCCGCATCAACAGGTCGCGCACCGCCTGCGGTGTCTTCGCCATCTCGGGTTCCAGCTTGAAGGCGGCGAAATCCGCGTAACCGAGGAGATGCGCCCGCTCCGCCCGCAGTGCCAGGATTTCCGCCGCAATCGCCCGGTTGTCGGTCGCCCCGCCATTGGCCCCGCGCGCCACCCAGGCCTCATAGGCCTTTTCCCGCAAGGCCCGGTTGGGCGAAAATTGCAGGAAAGGCACGATCAGGCTGCGGTTCAGCGTCACCACCGGCCCCAGCCCCTTCTCGGCCCCGGCAGCCTTCGCCGCATCCTGCACAAATCCCGGCAGGGCGGCCAGATCGGCGGCTGAAAGCTCCATGACCCAAGACCGCTCGTCCGCCAGCAGGTTCTGCCCGAACTGCGTTCCCAGCACCGCCAGCCGCGCCTTGACCGCCGTCAGCCGCTCCGCCTCCGCTCCCTCCAGCGCTGCGCCGGAACGAACGAACATCTGCCGGTAAAGCTCCAGCACGCGGGCCTGTTCCGGGGTCAGGCCCAGGCTTTCGCGCCCCTGCCACAACGCCTCGATCTTCGCCCAGAGCGCCTTGTTG
Source organism: Tabrizicola sp. (assembly GCF_016793705.1). GTDB lineage: Bacteria > Pseudomonadota > Alphaproteobacteria > Rhodobacterales > Rhodobacteraceae > Tabrizicola. The sequence goes on along the minus strand of NZ_JAEULO010000023.1, from coordinate 41,295 downwards.
TTGGTCACTTCGCTGGAAAAGGCCGACATCTTCGGCGCCAGCTCCCGCATCAGCGCCTCACGCGCCTCGGTGCTGTCGGCGCCGGCAAGGTTGTAGAACACCCCCGACACCCGGTCGAGATCACCTTCGGCCAGCTCCAGCGCCTCGATCACATCGGCGAAGGACGCGCCGGGTCCATCGGCAATTGCCTGGATCGCCGCCCGGGCGCGCACCAGCGCCTCATCGAAGGCCGGCCCGAAATCCTCGTCCCGGATCACCGCGAAGGGCGGCAGGCCGAAAGGCGTATCCCACTTGTCCAAGAGCACGTTCATCGGAAATCTCCTTTGCCCGGAAAGCTAGGCGCGCTCTTTCCGAAGGTCCACCCATGCCCTTTCACATTTGCCCAAATATCCTCCGGGGGTTTGGGGGTGGAAAACCCCCAAGCGACCGAGGAGGAGGCGAAGCCCGACGACGAGACAAAAGGTCTTCGCGCGCCAGCGCTCAATTCAAGAAGCGTCCCGCCCGCGCGACCGCATCCGCGCCTCGAACCGGCGCAACAGCAGCGACAGGCCGATGGTCATCACCAGATACAGGAAGGCCGCCACGTTATAGGTCTCGAAGTAACGGAAGTTCCCCGCCGCCGTGACCTTCGCCAGTTGCGCCACATCGGTCACGCCCAGCACCGCCACCAGCGAGCTGTCTTTCACCATTGCTACAAAGTCATTGCCCAAGGGCGGCAGGATCAGCCGAAATGCTTGCGGAAATCGAACATGGCGAAATCTCTGCCATCCGTTCAGCCCCAAGGCCATCGCCGCCTCGATCTGGCCCTTGTCCACCGCTTGCAGCCCGGCCCGGAAGATCTCGGCCAGGAAGGCGGAATAGGCCAGCATCAGCGCCAGCACCGCCCGCCAGAGCAAGGGAACGTCGCGGGTGCGCAACAGATCCTCCCCCGCCAATGCATTCACCCCGGCCACCACGCCGGGCACCAGCACGAAGGCGACGTACAAGAGAAGCACGATGATCGGCACGCCCCGCATCACCTCGATGTAAAGCCGCGCCGCCTGCCGCAGGAGGATGTGCTTCGACATCCCCATCACCGCCAGCCCCAGCCCGATGGCGCAGGCGCCCAGATAGGCCACCACCGCCACCAGAAGCGTGACCGCCAGCCCCTTCGACAGCACCCGCAAGGCCCCGGCATAGACCTCGTCCGACAGCATCTCGTACAAAAGCCAAAGGCCGGTGACCGCCAGGATCACCAGCCACCAGGGAAAGTCCTTCTCGGGTTCGGCGTTCGGAGCCATCAGCGTGCCCCCGGGTCAGACCCGGGGGCGGCCTTTCACTCGCCCATCTTGTAGTCGACGAACCATTTCTGGTTCAGCGCATCCAGCGTGCCGTCCGCCTTCATGCTGGCGATCGCCGCATTGACCGGCGCCACCAGCTCGGACCCTTTCGGGAAGATGAAGCCGAAATCCTCGGACGCCAGCGGCGTGCCGATGATCTTCAACCCGCCGTTCGAGGCCGCGACATAGCCGTTCGCAGCCGTGGAATCCGACAACGTCAGGTCCACGTCCCCCGCCTTCAGCGCCTCAAGCCCCGCCCCGAAGGTCTCGAACTTGATGATCCGCGGGTTCTCCTCGTTCCCGTCGAGGATCTCATACACGGCCGCATAGAAGGGCGAAGTCCCCGGCTGGGCCGAGACCAGCAGCTCCGGGATCGCCGCGAAGGACGCCGCATCGGTGAACCGCGCCTCATCCCCGCGCACGATCATCAGCATCTCGGACCGCATGTAGGGGTCGGAGAAATCGACCTTCTCCTTGCGCTCGTCCTTGATGGTGATCCCGGTCATGCCGATGTCGTACTGGCCTTCCGACACGGCGGGGATCATCGCATCCCAGCTGGTGTTCTCGTATTTCACGGTGATGTTCAGCCGCTTGGCGATTTCCGCCATCGCGTCGTATTCCCAGCCCACCGCCGCGCCGGACTTGTCCAGGAATTGCAGCGGCGGATAGGCGTTTTCGGTCACGACCACGACTTCCTTGCCCGCGAGGTCGGGCAGGTCCTGCGCCAGGGCGGGCGCGGCAAGCGTGGCAAGGCCCAGAAGGGCGGCAGCAGTCAGTTTCATGGGTCAGGCTCCCGTTGGTTTTGCCCGACTATGCCGGGAGCCCGGGCCGCTTGCAACCCGGCGGCCCCTGTGCACCCCTGCACGACAGCAGGCCCTGAATGCAGAGTTGCGCCCCCCCGCGCCATCCCCCACTTTCACCGCAACGATGGAGGCCCCGATGACCCGAATGCCCACCTATTTCATCAGCCACGGCGGCGGCCCCTGGCCCTGGATGCCGGACTGGCGCGCAATGTTCCGCAATCTGGAAGCCAGCTTCGTGCAGATGGTCAAGGACCTGCCCGAACGCCCGAAGGCGATCCTGATGATCTCCGGTCATTGGGAGGACGCGAGCTTCGCCGTCATGTCCAGCCCGAACCCGCCGATGGTCTATGACTACCACGGCTTCCCGCCCGAAACCTTCCAGATCCAGTACAAGGCCCCCGGCGCCCCTGACCTTGCTGCCCGGGCCGCCGAATTGATCAAGGCCGCCGGCCTTCCCGTCCGGCTCGATCCGGCGCAGGGCTACGATCACGGTACCTTCGTCCCGGCCTATGTCATGTATCCCGATGCCTCGGTGCCGCTGTTCCAGGTCTCGCTCCGCAAAGGCTATTCCCCGGCCGAGCATTTCGCCCTCGGCCGCGCCCTCGCCCCCCTGCGCGACGAGGGCGTGCTGATCATCGGCTCCGGCCTCAGCTACCACAACCTTCGCCTCTTCGGCCCCGGCGCGAAAGTCCCGTCCGAGGCTTTCGACGCCTGGCTCGCCGAAACCATGGCCGCCCCGCCAAACGACCGCACGAACCGCCTGATCCACTGGGAAGACGCCCCCTACGCCCGCACCTGCCACAAGGAGGAAGACCATTTCATCCCCCTCTTCGCTGCCCTTGGCGCGGCGGAAGGCGAAACGGCGACCATGGTCTATCACGACACCGATCTCTTCGGCGGCGTCACCGCATCCAGCTACCGGATCGGCTGACGCCCCGGCCACCGCTCCGCCGCCACGACCCGGGCCTGCTCACCGCACCGGAAGCAGGACCACCAGAACCAGGATGCAAAGCCAGATCCAGAGGCACAGCTTGACCCACCACCAGAGCAACCTGCACAGCAATGCCGTCTTCCCCTTGTAGGCAGGCCTGTTGCACGATCTGGGAACGCGACCGGCGGCAAGCAAGTCGCGAGCTGCGGTTTCCCTGATCCGGCCCGCCTTCCGGTTTTCCGCGAGAAGGCCGGTCAGCCTCTTCGGCCCGTCCTGCGCCCTGCAATCCGCCCACCCCTTCCCAATGCGCTCAATCCGGGCCACCCTGCCCGCCGGAAAGGACGCCCGATGGACCCCGCAACCTTCACCGCCTCGGCGCTCGCCGCCCTCATCCGCTCCCGCCAGCTTTCCGCCGAGGAGGCGATCCGCGCCACCCTCGCCCGGATCGAAAGGCTGAACCCCGGCCTCAACGCCATCGTCCAGCGCCGCGACGAAGATGCGCTGAGCGAGGCCCGCGCCGTCGACGCCCGGATCGCCAAAGGCGAGGACCCCGGCCCCCTCGCCGGTGTCCCAGTCACCGTCAAGGTCAACATCGACCAGGCGGGCTTCGCCACCACCAATGGGTTGCGCATCCAGGCCGACCTCATCGCGCAGGAAGACAGCCCGCCCGTCGCCAACCTCCGCCGCGCCGGGGCGGTGATCGTCGGGCGCACCAACACGCCCGCCTTCTCCCTGCGCTGGTTCACCCGCAACGCGCTGCACGGCGCGACGAAGAATCCCGCCTTCCCGGCCCTCACTCCCGGCGGCTCCTCGGGCGGGGCCGCCTCGGCGGTGGCCGCCGGTCTCGGCCCCATCGCCCACGGCACCGACATCGCGGGCTCGATCCGCTATCCCGCCTATGCCTGCGGCATCCATGGCCTGCGCCCCGGCCTCGGCCGCGTCCCCGCCTTCAACGCCACGGCCGGCGACCGCCTGATCGGCGGGCAGTTGATGGCCGTCTCCGGCCCGCTCGCCCGCTCCGCCGCCGACCTGCGCCTCGGCCTTCAGGCCCTCTCCCAGCCCGACCCGCGCGACCCCTGGTGGACCGCGGCCACTGCCACCCCCTACCCAAGACGCGCCGCGCTCGCGCTCACTCCCGACAGCCTCAACACCGACCCCGCAATCCGGGACGCCCTCACCGCCGCCGCGAAAACCCTCGAATCCCAAGGCTGGGAGATCGGCACCCCCGCCCTCCCTCCCTTCCGCGAGGCGATGGAGCTGCAACTCACTCTCTGGCTCTCCGAATTCGGCCTGGGCGGGGCCGAGGCCATCGCCCGCGAAGCCGATCCCGACGCCTCCTTCGTCCATCGCGAGTTGATGAAACTCGCCCCGCCACCCACGCTCGAAAGCTTCATGAAGGCGCTGCAATCCCGCGCCCGCCTCGCCCGGCTCTGGCGTGGCTTCTTCGCCGACTGGCCGGTCCTCCTGACCCCGGTCTCCGCCCGCCTGCCCTTCCCCGACCACTACGACACCAGCAGTCCGGACGCCTTTGCCAAGGTCATTGAGGCGCAGATGCCCCAGATCGCACCCCCGTTCATGGGCCTTCCCGGGCTGACCGTCACCACGGGACGCACCCTCAGCCACCCGATCGGCATCCAGGCCCTCGCCGACCGCGGCTGCGAGCACATCCTGCTCGACCTGGCCGACCTCCTCGCCCCGGAAATCCCCGCCGTCACCCCGTGACGCCGACGTGGCTCCGGTAGGTCGGGGTTCACCCCGACTCCCTTCCCCCCTGTCATCCCCGCGAAGGCGGGGATCCATACATGGGGAACCAATGGACGCTCGCCCGCGCGTCGAAGATACGTAGGGTGCGCTACAGCGCATCATACCGTCGCATTCTACCGTCACTGCCGACGAACGAAGTCGCCTTGCCGAAGCACGGCCGGAAGGCTCCAGTCCATCGGATCGACTTTAGGAATAATGGGCGCTTCGGGATAATCCGGAATTCACCCCGACACCCCCTCCACTCGCCCCTCCGTCACCTCTTCCTCGGTGATCTCCAGCGTCACCGCCTGCAACCGCACCCCCTCACCAAACACCGCCGCAAGGTCCTCCGGGTCCACCTCCACTACCGACTCGGGTTTCGAGACGTCGTCAAAGGTCACCAGCATCGGCCAACGGTCGCGCGGGATATCCTTCGGAGGGTCAGCCAGGCTCCGCTCGATCCTACCCATCCGCCCTGTGAAGCTCCGCTCAATCGAAACCGGCGCGAAGGTATCACTCGCCCAACCCTGACCATTGCTGACCAACGCAAAGAGATATCGGCCGGGCGAAATCTCCACAAAAGCGGCCTCACCGACAAACTCAACGCCGATGCTTGGGAAATCCATCAACAGATTGGGCCCCATCCGCACACGCACCGCACTGACCGAGGACCCGGTGACCTCACCGGACGGCGTCTGGACCACCAGAGTAAGCTTCTGGTTCCAGGCGAAGGAGGGAAAGGTAACTTGCCAAACAATCCAGGCGAAAAAGAGCAGACCCCCAACCCACCGGATGAAGTTTGGGATACCTTTCAAGAAGGTCGACCTCGCACAGCTACTGCTTCAGTGTCCTCTTCACGAATGCCCAGCGTCAATCGCCCACACCCCTCCAAAACCCCATACCTTTCACCTGGCCCCAAATATCCCCGCCGGAGGCAATCCCGAGCCTCTGTGCGTCCTTCACGCACAGAGGCGAGACAAGGAGTCTTCGCGCGTCAGCGCTCAATTCAACACCCGTCCCACCCCGCAGAACGCACGGTCATCAGGCACCTTGGGGTTGGGAGCTACCGCCACAACCCTTAACCCCGGGTAAACAAAAAAACCCAAGCCATTGATCTAAAAACACTTCCGAACTTTGTCCACCGTGGACACTCCTCAGTGCCGCCCCCCGCAAACCTCGCAATCCTCCCGCTTCCTGACCCCGATCACCCGCGCCTCCATATACAGCGCATCGTGGATCATCAGCCGTCCCGCCAGGGTTTCCCCCGCTCCGGTGACCCACTTCACCGCCTCCATCGCCATCATCGACCCGATCACCCCCGGCAGCGGCGCCGCCACCCCCGCCTCCGCACAGGTCGGCACCAGGCCGGGCGCAGGCTTCACCGGGAAGACGCAGGCATAGCACGGCCCCCCCTTCGCGGGATCGAACAGCGACACCTGCCCCTCCCACTGCGTGATCGCCCCGGAAATCAGCGGCACCCCCGCCGCGACGCAAGCCCGGTTGACCAGATAGCGGGTGTCGAAATCGTCCGTCCCGTCCAGCACGAGGTCGTAGTCGCGGACCAGATCCACCGCGAACTCCCCGGTCAGCCGCCGATGATAGGGCCGCACCTCGATGAACGGGTTCAAGGCCCGCATCGCGACCTCCGCCGAGAAGACCTTCGCCATCCCGATCCGCCCGTCGGTATGGATCACCTGCCGCTGCAGGTTCGACCCTTCGACGACATCATCGTCGATCACGCCGATCACCCCCACCCCCGCCGCCGCGAGGTAGAGAAGCACCGGAGATCCCAGCCCCCCCGCGCCCACGACCAGCACCTTCGCCGCCTTCAGCCGCTTCTGCCCCGGCCCGCCGATCTCGCGCAGGATGATGTGGCGGGCATAGCGGTCCAGCTCCGCCTCGCGGAACCCGCCCGACGCGGCTGCCACCGTTGGCGTCGCGCGTGTCCGCCGCCGCAGCCAGCGAACCCCCTCGCCATAGCCTGCCGCGACAAGCCCGATCAGCCCCACGGCAATCCAGAGCCTGACATACCCGGCCGCCGCCTCGGCATCATGGCGCAGCCAGGACGAGACCAGGCCTCCCAGCCAGACCGCCGCCAGCCAACCATAGGCCTTGGCGCGCGACCAGTCGCGGACCCAGGCAATAAGGCCGACGACGGCCAGGCCCAGAAGCCCGAATTGGCTGAGAAGGACGAAAAGGCCCGAGGTCACGGTTTTCCGGTCCCGAACCCGGTCGAGCCGAACCCGCCGGTGCCCCGCGCGGTCTCGTCCAGCGCCTCGACCATCGCGAAGCCCGCCTGCACCACCGGCGCGACCACCGCCTGCGCCACCCGGTCGCCATGCCGCACCGTGTAGGGTTCGGTCCCGAGGTTGATCAGCGCCACCCCCAGCGGCCCCCGATAATCGCTGTCGATGGTCCCCGGCGTGTTCGGCAGGGTGATCCCGTGCTTCGAGGCGAGCCCAGACCGGGGCCGCACCTGCATCTCATAGCCTTCAGGGATCGCCACCCGGATCCCGGTCGGACAGATCGCCCGCTGCATCGGCGCCAGCACCAGCCCCGCCGCCCGCTCGACCTCGGGGAAATTCGCGCAGAGATCCGCCCCCGCCGCGCCCGCCGTCTGGTAGCTGGGCAAAGGCAGGCTCCGGTCAGCCCAGTCTTCCCAAAGCACCTGCACCACCGGCCCCATTCCCTGCCCTTTCATACTGGCCCAAATATCCCCGCCGGAGGCTCCGACGCCCGCGTCACGCCAAAGCCTCGGCGATCCGCGCCGCCAGCTTCCGCGCGACCGCGTCCTTGCCCATCCGGGGCCAGGTCTCGGCACCTTGGTCCGAAATCAGCGTGACCGCATTCTCCGCGCCTCCCATGATCCCCGTCGCCGGGGACACATCGTTCGCCACGATCCAGTCGCAACCCTTGCGCGCCCGCTTGGCGGTGGCATGGGCCACCACATCCGCGGTCTCTGCCGCGAAGCCCACCACCAGCCGGGGCCGCTTCGACCCCTTCGCGACCATGGCCAGGATGTCCGGGTTCTCGGCGAAGTCCAGCGCCGGCGGCTTGCCCGAGCCGTCCTTCTTCAACTTCTGGCCGCTTGCATTCGTCACCCGCCAATCGGCCACCGCCGCCGCCATCACCGCCGCATCGGCGGGGAGCGCCGCCTCCACCGCCGAAGCCATCTCGCGCGCCGTCTCCACCCGGACGACCTCCACCCTCACCGGCGGCGGCACCACCGCCGGCCCGGTCACGAACGTCACCCGCGCGCCCAGATCGCGCAGCGCCGCCGCCAACGCCGTGCCTTGCGCGCCAGAGGAGCGGTTGGCGATATAGCGCACAGGATCAATCGGTTCATGCGTCGGCCCCGAAGTCACCAGGACATGCCGCCCCGCCAAAGGTCCACCCCCAAACGCCGCCGCGATGGCCGCCACGATCTCCAGCGGCTCGGCCATCCGTCCCTCGCCCGCCTCGCCGCTTTCCGCCATCTCGCCGCGACCCGGTCCGATGAGCCGCACCCCGTCGGCCAGAAGTTGCACCTGGTTGCGCCGTGTCGCCGGATGCGCCCACATCCGGGGATTCATCGCCGGGGCCATCAGCACCGGCTTGTCGGTCGCCAAGAGCACCGCACTGGCCAGATCGCCCGCCAGCCCCTGCGCCAGCTTCGCCATCAGGTCGGCGGTCGCCGGGGCCACCACGATCAGGTCGGCCTCACGCGACAGCCGGATATGGCCGACATCCTGCTCGTCCTGCCGGTCGAACAGATCGGTGAAGACATGATCCGCCGTCAGCGCCCCCACCGACAGCGGCGTGACGAACTGCTGCGCCGCCGCCGTCATCACCGCGCGCACCGAAGCCCCGCGCTCGCGCAGCCGCCGGATCAGGTCCAGCGCCTTATAGGCCGCGATGCCGCCGCCGATGATCAGAAGAATGCGCTTGTCCGCCAGCATCGGCAGGTCCTCCTTCAAGGCCTGCCTTCAGGTGTAGGGGCCGCAGGGGGCAAACTCAACACCCCGCACCGGCTTTCATACTCGGGCAAATATCCCCGCGCGGCGCGCATTTCGAAGCCAAGCGCGAAGGCGCGCGGGCGACCTGAAGGATTGCGCGTCAGCGTTCCTTTTAGAACCGCCCGAACCCACGGAGGTCATGCCAGGAAATGCCGCAGCTCCTGGGACTGGCCTTCCAGGTTGCGGCGCATCTTGGCGAAGGCCGCAGCTTCCAGCTGGCGGATGCGCTCTTTCGACAGGCCCAGTTCCACACCAAGCGACTCCAGCGTCCGGCCCTCGCCCTTCAGCTTGCGTTCGGCGACGATATAGCGTTCGCGCGGGTTCAGACCCAGAAGCGCCTCTGCCAGCCAGTTACGCAGCAGCTCGGCATCATGCGCGGCCTCGACCGCCTCGGCGGCCTGCACACCCTCGTCCTCCAGCGCCTCGATCCATTCGCGGCCCTCCTCCACACTCTGCACCGCGTTCAGCGAAAAGTCCGAGCCCGAGAGCCGCCCTTCCATCATCTCCACATCCGCCAGCGGAACATCCAGCTCCTCTGCGACCTGCCGACGCAGGGCGACCGGGTCGAGAGGCTCGCCACGCTCCCATCCTTCGCGTTCCAGCCGGGCCTGCACCCGGCGCAGGTTGAAGAAAAGCGACTTCTGGCTGGAGGTCGATCCGGTCCGCACCATAGACCAGTTGCGCATCACATAATCCTGGACTCCCGCCTTGATCCACCAGACGGCGTAGGTCGAGAACCGCACGCCCCGATCAGGGTCGAACTTGTCGGCCGCCTTCATCAGGCCCAGGCTCGCCTCCTGGATCAGGTCGTTCATCGGCGCGCCATAGCGGCGGAAGCGCGCCGCCATGCTGATCGCGAGCCGCATATAAGCGGTGATCAGCCGGTGCAGCGCCCTCTCGTCGCGGAAATCGCGCCAGGCCCGCGCCAGTTGCACCTCGGTCTCGGCATCCAGAAGTTCTGCCTTCATCGCTTGGCGCGAGACGTTCCGGTCGGTATATCCGTCCAGGGCCATGGCCACCTCCTGTCCGGGTCGTGGCGACGTTCTCGCCCTGCCCGCTATCCTTTTACGGAGCAATCCCGTGCCCGGATCACTGCCGCCCCTTACCCTCGTCGTCGGCGGCGCCCGGTCTGGAAAGTCCGCCTTCGCCGAAGGCCTCGTCACCGCTTCCGCCCGGCCCCGCCGCTACATCGCCACCGCCGAACCTCATGACGACGAGATGCGCGACCGCATTGCGAGACACCGCAGCGACCGCGGCACCGCCTGGACCACGGTCGAGGCGCCGCTCGCCCTCGCCGCCGCCCTGGCCGAGGCCCGGCCGGAGGAGGCCGTCCTCGTCGACTGCGCGACGCTCTGGCTGACGAACCACCTCCTCGCCGACCATGACCTTGGCGTCGAGACCGCCCGGCTTCTCGCCGCGCTGGCGGCCTGTCCCGCCCCCACCGTCATCGTCAGCAACGAGACTGGCTGGGGAATAGTTCCCGAAAATGCGCTGGCCCGGCGCTTTCGCGACGAACAGGGGCGGTTGAACCAGCGCCTCGCCGCAGTCGGCGGGCTGGTGGTGACGGTGATCGCGGGCCTGCCGATGGTGCTGAAGGGCCGGTTGCCATGACCCGCTTCTGGCTCGTCCGCCACGGCCCGACTCATGCCAGGACGATGATCGGCTGGACCGACCTGCCCGCCGACCTCTCCGACAGCGCCGCCCTCGCCCGGCTGTCCGCCCATCTGCCGCCCGAGGCGCCCGTCGTCTCCTCCGACCTCGCCCGCGCCGTGGCGACCGCCGATGCGCTGGGACCCCGCCCACGCCTGCCGCACGACCCGGACTTGCGCGAGATCCACTTCGGCCAGTGGGAAACCCGCCCCTTCGCCGAGATCGAGGCCGAAAGCCCGGACCACATCCGCGCCTTCTGGGAAAGCCCCGGCGACATCGCCCCCCCCGGCGGCGAAAGCTGGACTGCACTGACCACCCGCAGCTGGGCGGCGCTCGACCGCCTGCACGGGCTCGCTGCCGACATCATCGTCGTCGCCCATTTCGGCCCCATCGTCGCGGCGCTGCAACGGGCCGAAGGGATTTCCCCCGAGGCCGCTTTCGCCCATCGCATCGACAATCTTTCCGTTACCAGCCTCGCTCTCGCCCCGCCGAAGGTCTTTTCGATCAATCACCGTCCGTGATGGCACTGCCCACAAATCTTCGTTTCCCCTCACCGCCCGCGCCGGGTCAAATGTACGGGAAAAAGGACAAGACGCATGACCTATGATCTCGTGATCGGCGACCGCGGCTATTCCAGCTGGTCGTTGCGCGGCTGGCTTCTCTTCGACGCTTTCGGCATCCCGGTCCGGACGCATTCCGCCCGGCTCTACACCGACCAGTTGGCGACGGTGCTGAAGGACTACTTCCCCGCCCGCACCGCGCCCACGATGCGCACGCCCGAGGGTTCGGTCGTCCCCGAGACCATCGCCATCGCCGAGGAACTGGCGACCCGCCACCCCGGGGCCGGGCTCTGGCCCGCCGATCCGCACGCCCGCGCCACCGCCCGGGTCCTCGCCGCCGAGATGCACGCGGGCTTCGTCGCGCTGCGCACGCATTGCCCGATGAACCTGCGCGTCAGCTACACCGACTGCCGGCCCCCGCCCGAGGTCCTGGCCGACCTTGCCCGGCTCGAAACCCTCTGGGCCTGGGCGCGCGAGACGACCCACTCCACCACTCCCTGGCTCTGCGGGGCCTACAGCGCCGCCGATGCCTTCTTCGCCCCCGTCGCCAGCCGCATCGCCACCTACAACCTGCCGGTCGGCGCGCAGGCGATGCTCTACGTCAACGCCCAGCTTTCCCACCCCAGTTTCCGCCGCTGGCGCGCGATGGGCCTTGTCGACGGCGCGGATCAGGAGTTCTACCGTCGTGACTATCCCCGGCGCGACTGGCCCGGTCCCGTCCCCCTGCCCGCAAGCACGGTGGACTGCGCCGACACCGTGAACGCCGACTGCCCCTATTCCGGCAAGCCCGTCACCCATGCGCTTCAGCTTTACGGACGCCGCTTCGGCTTCTGCAACGCCTTCTGCCGCGACAAGACCCTGGCCGATGCCGAAGCCTGGCCGAAGTTCATGGCGCTTTACCAATCGTAAACCATTTCGCCCTAGCCGTTAACCAAGGTGAATCGGGTGGGGCGCATGGGCCAGTCCAGAACTACGCGGCGCATTTTCTGTCCGCAAATATCCCCGCCGGAGGCAAGGGCCGAGCCTCTGCGCGCCCTTCGCGCGCAGAGGCGAGACAAAAGGCTTGCGCGGAACGCGCTCGATTCAATAACCGCTCCAAGCCGCGAAACGCCGAAATGACCGCCCGCGCCTATACCGTCGCCTTCGAGGGGGTCGAGGCCCGCCTGGTCGAGGTGCAATGCGCCGTCTCGCCCGGATCGCCGTCCTTCACCCTGGTCGGCCTGCCCGACAAGGCGGTGACCGAGGCCAAGGAACGGGTCCGCGCCGCGCTGCAAGCCCTGTCCATCGCGCTTCCCGCCAAGCGGATCACCGTCAATCTCTCGCCCGCCGATCTGCCCAAGGAGGGCTCCCACTTCGATCTGCCCATCGCCGTCGCCCTCCTCGCCGCCTTGGAGATCATTCCGCGCGAGGATGTCGAGGGCACCGTCGCCCTGGGCGAGTTGTCGCTCGACGGCCGCCTCGTCCCCGTAGCCGGGGCGCTTCCCGCCGCCATGGCCGCCGCGGTCGAGGATCGCGCGCTCCTCTGCCCCCGCGCCTGCGGGGCCGAGGCCGCCTGGGTCGGCGCAACACAGGTCCTCGCCGCCGCCTCGCTCGACGAGGTTCTGCACCATTACACCGGCCGCACGCCGCTTGCCCCCGCCGAGGCGGGCGAGGTCGTCCGCGAAACCAGCCCTCGCGACTTCCGCGAGGTGAAGGGCCAGGAACGCGCCAAGCGGGCGTTGGAAATCGCCGCCGCAGGCAGACATCACCTGTTCATGGTCGGCACGCCCGGCTCGGGCAAGTCCATGCTCGCGGCCCGGCTTCCCGGCATCCTGCCTCCGCTCTCCGCACCCGAGGCGCTGGAAACCTCAATGATCCACTCCCTCGCGGGTCTCCTGACCGAAGGCGGCATCTCGCGCGACCGGCCCTTCCGTGAGCCGCACCACACCGCCAGCATGGCTGCCATCGTCGGCGGGGGCCGGGGCGCGAAACCGGGCGAGATCAGCCTTGCCCACAACGGCGTCCTCTTCCTCGACGAATTCCCCGAATTCCCCCGCACCGTGCTCGACACCCTGCGCCAGCCGATCGAGACCGGCACCGTCATGGTCGCCCGCGCCAATGCGCATATCCGCTATCCCTGCCGCTTCCTGCTGATCGCCGCCGCCAACCCCTGCAAATGCGGCTATCTCTCGGACCCCAATCGCGCCTGCGGCCGCGCGCCGGTCTGCGGCGAGGACTACCTCGGCCGCATCTCCGGCCCGCTGATGGACCGCTTCGACCTCCGCGTCGAAGTGCCCCCCGTCGCCTTCACCGACCTCGACCTGCCGTCCTCGGGCGAAAGCTCCGCCACCATCGCCGCCCGCGTCGCCGCAGCCCGCGACCGCCAGACCCCCCGCTTCACCGACGCCCCCGACCTGCGTGTCAATGCCGACCTCGAAGGTGCCGCGCTGGAGGAGCACGCCACCCCCGACGCCGAAGGCAGGGAACTTGTCGGGCGTGTCGCCGAACGCATGGGCCTCTCCGCCCGGGGCTACCACCGCGTGCTGCGGGTGGCCCGCACCATCGCCGACCTCGACGATAGCCCCTCCGTCCGCAAGCCGCATATCGCCGAGGCGATCAGCTTCCGCCTCACTTCTGCTATCGGAGGGCTCTAGGCGATGACTGCGGCTACGGGCAGGCTGCGTCAGCCCAGCAGGAACGCGGCCGTGATCAGGGCAAGAAGCACGAGGCACAGCACGAGAACCGGGCCCCCTGCCTTCGCCTCACGAGGCTCCCCCCTGGCGAAGAGCTCCAGGAAATGCTGGTCGAAACGTCCGTCGTTCATGGCAGCCCTCCGAGAAGCAGGTCGGGGGCCAGCACCAGCACCATCGCGCCCAGGTAGGCCGCGGCAAAGACGGCCAGCGCGACATAGCTGGCGAGGCCACCGTTCGGGCTTCGGAACAGGCGGCTCATGCGCGAACCCCCTGTCGTGGCGCAAGCGTCATCGCGTTTTCCGCAAGAAGCTCGTCCCTCAGCCATTTGCCGCCCAGCCAGGGCCCGAAGCCCGAAGCGACGTTGATATGCCCGGCAAAGCCCATGTCCACCAGTTCTGCCCCCCAGGACTGCGCCAGGCTGCCCGCGCGGGTATAGCGCATCCAGGGGTCGTTGCGGCTGGCGACGACCAGCGCGGGCACCCCCAGGGGGCGTTCCGGGATCGGGCCGAAGTGACCGATCCGGTCGCTGCCCGCAGTTTCCGCCGGGGCCACCAGCATCGCCGCCCGAACCTTCAGCTGCGGCCATTTGGTCAGGATGCGCGCGACCAGCACCGCGCCCAGCGAATGCCCGACCAGCACACAATCCGGGTGATGCAGGATCATCGAGGCCAGCTCGGTTTCCCACAGCGCAGGCAGCGGTTTTGCCGGGTCGGACAGATCCACCATCAGCGCGCGCGGGTCGGTCTGCGCCCACCAATGCTGCCAGTGCGGCGCGGGCGAGCCGTCGAGGCCAGGAACGATCAGGGTCTTGGTCATCTCCACTGTCCTTCGCGAATCTGCTTCCGGGTTAAATCTAGCAACTCTGTCGTGATTCCGGGTTCCAAAGACAAAGCCCGAAAGAGAACGCCATTCCCTCATCGGTTCCGCGTGTCGACCGGGTAGGCGGTGGTGAACTTCATCCGCTCCATCGCGAAATGGCTGGTCACGTTCTTGATCGGCACCGCATCGGTCAGTCGTTTGTAAAGCGTGTCGAAGGCCGCCATGTCCTGCACCGCGACCCGCAACAGGTAGTCGAGCTCTCCTGCCATCCGGTAGACCTCCATGATCTCCGGGATGGCATCGACGGCGCGCGAAAAGGCCTCGCGCCAGTCCGGCGAATGATCCGGCGCCTCGATCCCCACGAAGACCGTCAGCCCGAACCCCAATTTCGCCGGATCGGCCAGTGCCACCCGCCGGGTCAGCACGCCGGTCGCCTCCAGCTTCTGGATCCGCTTCCAGGCCGGGGTCTGCGACAGGCCCGCCTTGTCAGCAATCTGGGCAATCGGCAGCGTCGCGTCCTGCATCAGCTCGGCAACGATCTTGCGGTCGATCAGGTCGAGGTCGGTCATGGTCCAGGCCCTTGGCAGCGGTCGTCCCCTTTCAGCATGCCGAGAAAGAAACAAAAGTCTATATTTTTTATCGTGTATAAGAAGAAGCCCGCTTTCCCTTGATTTTCTGTGGTTTCGACTGGGGTTTTCTTGTGACGCGCGGGCCAGAAAGCCCATGGTCGGGGAATCGCGACATTGATTCTCGAGATTCCGGGGCGTAGCGTTTTCCCCATGATCACGCAGAAGATGAAATACGCCCTGAAGGCGCTTCTGGTTCTGGCCGACGAGGCCGAGAAGGGCCAGCCCGAGCCGCTGACGATCGAAGAGATCGCCAAGCGCTCTGGTACGCCCAAGCGGTTCCTGGAGCATATTCTGCTGGAGGTGCGCAATGCCGGGGTGATCGCCTCGATCCGGGGCCGGTCTGGGGGCTACAGCCTGATCAAGCGTCCCTCCGACATCTCGATCTCCGAGCTTCTGCGCACCATCGACGGTCCTATCGCTCCCCTGCCCTGCCTGTCGCGCCGGGCCTACCAGCGCTGCGAGGATTGCGTGGACGAAGCCAGCTGCCGCATCCGCAAGGTCTTTGCCGAGGTGTTCTGGTCCTACCTCCTGATCATCGACTCACTGACCTTGGCAGACATGCTGCGTTCCAGCACAGTGGCGGAACAGGTGATCGGCGCGGAATGACACGCGCAAGCCACTGATCCTACGCCAATTCCCAAATGATTCTCACCCGACGGATAGTCGCGGGATAGAGAATATCATTCTATAATCACGACTATATTTGGCGAGTATTTTCCTTTGCAATACTCGACCACTCCTGTCGTTATTAAGGAACGCCGGGCAGATGCCCCGTTTCAGCGAAGGAGAAGGACGATGACTGCCGCCGTATCCCCCCGCACTGTCTTTGCGACGGCCGGGCTGGCGCACGTGCCCATGCCCCGGAGCCCTCGCGCCACCTGCGCCGTCCGGCTGATCGACCGCCGAACCGGCCAGACCCATCGCGTCAACGGCAGCCCGCTGGTGATCTTCACCCGCAACCCCGCCGAAGCCGTCGCCGATCTCCTGGAAGGCCGTGACCCGACCGTCTGGGAAGCCCGTGTCGAACCGATCGGAGCGCCGTGATGACCCATCTGCACCTTCCGCAAACCGTTCCGGGACTGAGGCCCTGCGGCCCGATCCCGTCATCCAAGGAGAAGACCATGCTTGCCACCATCGCCCTCGTCGGCACCGTGACCGCGCAAGGCCCCGTCGCCGAACGCCACCCGGACGGGCGCGTCACCATCGCCGACGGGCTGCGCCGCCTGACCGGCTGGCCCATCAGCCGCCTGAAAGGCTTTGTCGCCGCAGCGACCATCGCCACCCTCGTCCTGGGCATCGCGCCGACCCCGGTCGCCGCCGAAAGCCTGTTGAACGTCAGCTACGACCCGACGCGCGAGTTGTATCGCGACCTGAACGAGGCGTTCGTTGCCTACTGGACCGCGCAAGGCAACGAGGCGCCAACCATCGAGCAATCCCACGGCGGCTCGGGGTCGCAGGCCCGCGCGGTGATCGAGGGGCTGGAGGCGCAGGTCGTGACCCTGGCGCTGGCCGCCGACATCGACAAGATCGCGGCAGAGGGCAAGCTTCCGGAGGACTGGCAGTCGAAGCTGCCGCACAACTCGTCGCCCTATACCTCGACCATCGTCTTCCTGGTGCGCGAAGGGAACCCCAAGGGCATCAAGGACTGGGGCGACCTGGCCGCCGAGGGCGTGGAAGTCATCACGCCGAACCCGAAGACCAGCGGAGGCGCGCGCTGGAACTACCTCGCCGCCTGGGCCTGGGCGGAAAAGAACGGCCAGGATCCCGAGGCCTTCGTGAAAGCGTTGTTCGAGCATGTGCCAGTGCTGGACAAGGGCGCGCGTGACTCGACGACCACCTTCGCCCAGCGCGGCATCGGTGACGTGCTCCTCGCCTGGGAGAACGAGGCCTATCTCGCCCTGAACGAGCTTGGCGAGGACCAGTTCGACATCGTCGTCCCCTCGGTCTCCGTCCTGGCAGAACCCCCGGTGGCGCTGGTCGAGGCGAACATCAAGAATGATGAGCAGCGGAAGCTGGCCGAGGGTTATCTGAACTTCCTCTACACGCCGGAGGCCCAGGCGATCATCTTCAAGGATTACTACCGCGGCTGGGATACCTCGAAAGCCGCCCCGGAAGACGTCGCCCGTTTCCCGCAGCTTGAACTGCGCGACATCGCCTCCTTCGGCGGCTGGAAGGATGTGCAGGCCAAGCACTTCGCCGACGGCGGCATCTTCGACCAGATCTACGTCGGGCAGTAACCGTTCGCCCTGAACCAACGGGTCGGCATCCCGGTGCCGACCCGCCTTGCATGGGAAACTTCATGAGCAGACCCCTCATCCACCGATCTCCGATCCCCGGCCTGGGGATAAGCGCCGGGATCACGATCACCCTTCTCTCGCTCGTGGTCCTTCTGCCCATCGGCGCCCTGCTGGCGAAGGGCGCGATTGCCGGTCCCGAACGGCTGTGGACGGAGGTGAACAGCGCCCGCATCTGGGCCTCGCTCTGGCTGTCGTTCCGGCTGTCCTTTCTGGCCGCGCTCTTCAACCTGGTCTTCGGCGTGGCGCTGGCCTGGGTCCTGGCGCGCTACCGTTTCCCCGGTCGCCGGTTGATCGACGCCGCGGTCGACCTGCCCTTCGCGCTGCCCACCGCCGTCGCCGGCATTGCGCTGACCGCGCTTTATGCCCCGAACGGGGCCTTCGGCGCGCTGGCCAAGGACCTCGGCTTCCGGATCGCCTACATCCCCAGCGGCATCTTCATCGCGCTGGTCTTCGTCGGCCTGCCCTTCGTCACCCGCACCGTCCAGCCGGTGATCGACGAGGTCGAGCGCGAGGTCGAGGAAGCCTCCGCCACTCTCGGCGCCTCGCGCTTCCACACGATCCGGCATGTGGTCCTGCCGATGCTCGCCCCCGCCGCGCTGACCGGCTTTGCCCTGTCACTGGCCCGGGCCGTGGGCGAGTATGGCTCGGTCATCTTCATCGCCGGCAACCTGCCGATGAAAACCGAAATCGCCCCCCTGCTCATCGTCATCAAGCTGGAGGAGTTCAACTACGAAGGGGCCACCGCCATCGGCATCGCCATGCTGGCGATCTCCTTCGCGCTCCTCCTCATCATCAACGCCATCCAGGTCTGGAGCCGCCGGAGGATCGGATATGTCTGACGCACCCGCCACCTGGCGCCCCGCCACCGAGGAAACGCCCCTCGTCCGCCGCCTGCTGATCGGCAGCGTTCTGGGCATTCTTGCCCTCCTTCTTCTCGCCCCGCTCGTCGCCGTCTTCGTCGAGGCCCTGCGCAAGGGCTGGTGGGAAGCCGTCACCTCTCTCGCCAATCCGGAAGGCCTTGCCGCCATCCGCCTGACCCTGACTGTCGCCGCCATCGCCGTACCCTTGAACGCGGTCTTCGGCATCGCCGCCGCCTGGTTCATCACCAAGTACGATTTCCGCGGCAAGGCGCTGCTCATCACCCTGATCGACCTGCCGTTCAGCGTCTCTCCCGTCGTCGTCGGCCTCTGCGTCGTGCTGACCTTCGGCGCGAACACCTGGGTCGGCGGGATGATGGTCGACGCCGGCTACCCCATCGTTTTCGCCCTGCCCGGCATCGTGCTCGCCTCGATGATCGTGACCTTCCCCTTCGTCGCGCGCGAGCTGATCCCGGTCATGGTCGAACAGGGCCGGGCCGAGGAAGAAGCCGCCCTCACTCTCGGCGCCTCCGGCTGGCGCACCTTCCTGACCGTGACCCTGCCCAACATCCGCTGGGCGCTTCTCTACGGCGTCCTCCTCTGCAACGCCCGCGCGATGGGCGAATTCGGCGCCGTTGCCGTCGTCTCGGGCAAGATCCGCGGCCAGACCGCCACCATGCCGATCACCATCGAGATGCTCTACAACGAATATCTCTCCGTCGCGGCCTTCACCCTCGCCGCCGTCCTCGCCTTCCTCGGCTTCCTGACGCTCGGGCTGAAGACCTTCCTCGAAATCCGGCACGCCGACGCGCTTGCCGCCACCCGCCGCCATTAGGGGGACCAGATGCACATCGAAATCGACGAAATCTCCAAAAGCTTCGGCACCACTGCCGCGCTGCACCCCGTCTCGCTCGCCGTCCCCTCCGGCGCGCTGGTCGCGCTGCTCGGCCCCTCCGGCTCGGGCAAGACCACGCTCCTGCGCATCCTCGGCGGGCTCGAATACCCCACCTCCGGCCGCGTCCTCTTCGACGGGCAGGACGCGACGGGCCTGACGGTCCAGCAGCGCCGCGCGGGCTTCGTTTTCCAAAGCTACGCGCTTTTCCGCCACATGACGGTCTTCGACAACATCGCCTACGGGCTGAAGGCCCGCCCCCGCGCCTCGCGCCCCGCCAAGGCCGAGGTCGCCCGCCGCGTGACCAGGCTTCTCGACCTGATCCAGCTCCCGGACATCGGCGCGCGCTATCCCAGCCAGCTTTCCGGCGGCCAGCGCCAGCGCGTCGCCCTTGCTCGTGCTCTGGCCATCGAACCGCGGATGCTGCTTCTCGACGAACCCTTCGGCGCACTCGATGCCAAGGTCCGCAAGGAACTGCGTCAGGGCCTGCGCGACATCCACGACACCACGGGCCTGACCACCGTCTTCGTCACCCACGACCAGGACGAGGCAATGGAGCTGGCCGACCTCGTCGTCGTCATGTCGATGGGCAGGATCGAACAGATCGGCAAGCCGCAGGACATCCGCGCGAGGCCCGCCTCGGCCTTCGTGCGCGAATTCATCTCGGCCTGACGGTCGGCGATGCCCGGATCAGCCGGTCGAGGCTTCGCGCCGCAATGTGCGTGCCAACAGCCGTGATTGCATGACCTTCCGGTCGACCCAGGCGTAGGCATGCGCGGCCGCCACACCAACGGGGACCGAGAGAATCAACGACAGCCAAGGATGGGGCTCTCCGAAGATTTTTTCGACCACTCTGATCACCTGATAATGGGTCAGGTAGATCAACATCGAAGCGCCCGCGATCTCGGACACAACGGCCTTGACAGGGGCGGGGACCGGAACCGACCGCACGAAGATGATCAGGACGCAGCCCCCGGCCACGTAATATGCCGCGGATGTCAGCTGCCAGACCGAGAAGATGGTCACCAGCGCCAGCGCCAGCGCGAACAGGCGCGCGCGCGCATCCTTGGCTACGGCGATCACGATGCCCAGCGTGAAGCACCAGCCATAATGCCAGGGAGTCCGGTGGTAGTTGTAGTCGCCGTTCCAGAAGTGTTCGATGGTCCGATCCATCGCCACCACGACCAGGAACAGGATGAACGCGCTGAGAAGAGGCCTCTCGCGGAAGGCCTCGCGCACGCTTCGAACCGAGAACAGCAATGCAGCAAGGATCAGCAGCTGCAAATAGAACTCGATGAAGTAGAAGGTATAGCCCTTGATGTCATCCGGGTCGACATAGTTCGACACCAGAAACAGCGACGGCAGTTCGAGCCTGCGCGTGACGAACAGTTCGAGAAAGACATCCATCAGGATCGTCGGCACGGCGACGTAGCGGATCGTGCCCAGAAGCGTCCGCACGCTGCCGGACCGGATGATCTCTGGCAACTGGAAGCGGGCGACGGAATAGCCCGCCAGCAACACCAGGAAATAGGCCGCCCCCCAGTTGGAGCTGTAGACGAAGGCATCGGTGTGCAAGGCAACGATGCAGATCATGAAGAAGGCCCGCGTAAGCGTAACTGTCTCCAACCGACGCCAGGTCGAGACGTCATTCGTTTCGGAAAGCTCTTGCAGGTCGGACACACTCATCCGTTCCCAGCCATCCGGCAGCTGGCCGAACCTGCTTTCAAAGGCCAGCGAAAACTGGATGTAATGCAGCGAGTCGCCGCCGAGCGTCTCGAATGTGTCGCCGAGCAGGACCTCCTGCCCCGGGAACTCGTGCCGGAAGAGCGTCGGCACATCGCCGATCTCGACCGGCTCGGCGGGTGTCGGCGCGGGCGCAGTCGTCTGCCGCAGGGCGAACTGATCGGCCAGGACCCGGCGCTGGACCTTGCCGGTCCCCGTTACCGGCAGGGCGTCCAGCGCCATGACATGCAGCGCGCTGCCCGCCGAAATCCCCAGTTCCTGCAAGGCTGCCGTGGCGGCCTCCTTCACTTTCCCGACCGGGGCGCCCTCGCCCGCTATGGCGACCAGCACCCCGTCGCCGCGCTGCATGTCGGGGACCTTCGCCACCGCGATCTGCGCGCTTGCCGCAAGGCGCGACCGGATCCGCTCTTCCAGCTGGTCCGGAACGACCTTCTGTCCTCCGCAGTTGATCAGGTCATCGGCCCGGCCATCGAAATAAAGGTAACCGTCGCGCAGGTGGCCAAGATCGTTGGTCTGCAACCAGCCATCCGCATCGGTCAGATCGTGCAGCCCCTCGGCGTCGATCCGTGAGCGCGCCACCTGCGGCCCGCGTATCCGAATCCGCCCGTCGGCGGACAGCTGCACCTCGCCCTCGCCCACCGGACGACCGACCGACTCGAGCATTTCGCCGGAGGCGCCCGAGATGTGCAGGAAAGTGCTGCGCGATGCCTCGGTCAGACCATAATGCTGAACGATCAGCGCATTGGGGAACATCACGCTGATGCGGCGCTTCTCGTCGGCGGTCATGTGCTGCGACCCGATTTCCATCCAGCGCAGCTTCGCCCCTGCTTCGCCGATGACCTTCGGGTCGGCCAGCAGGATGCGCAGCAGCGTCGGCACAGCCGAAAGGGAATTGACCTCGCCCGCGGACAGCATGCGCGCCAGTTCAAGCGGGTCGAAGCCACGGGGCGGCATATAGGACTTGCCGCCTACGGCGCTGACCGCACGGAAGCGCGCCATTCCGAAGCTGAAGGTCGCGGGAACGCCGACATACTCCCGCACCTCGTCGGTCAGCTGCATTTGCTCGACGATGCGTTCAGTGGTGTATCCGAGGTTGCGATACGTCAGCAGGATGCCCTTCGGCAGCCCCTCGGTCCCAGAGGTGTAGCTGACCTGCGCGGGCAGATCGTCAAGGATCACCGGATGCCGGGCCGTGAACCAGCCGGTCCGCTCTTCGGGATTGATGGTGTGGGTGATCTCCAGGCCAGGAAGCTGCGCAGCCTGCATCTCGCTGCCGACCAGGACGAGAGGACGGCGATCAGCATAGAGCGCGAACAGCGTCTCGACGAAGGCAATCGAATTCCTGCGGACAACCGCGGTCGCCTGTAGTTTTTCAAAATCCATCGACATAGCCTGTGAATGCAATATCCAACGCAACAACACCGAAATGGTGCATACCAATGATAGTTGGCAAAATTAGGACTTGAAAGGCACTACCTGCGGCACCCGTTCACGTCCTGCTGAGGACATCGCGGGCCTTTCGATCCGACGGGAGGGTCAGCGTTCCAGGGGGTCAATCGCGTTAACCTTCGCGCAACGCCCGTGGTCGAGAGTGTTCTCCGGCAAAAGCGGAGGTGCAGGATGGACCCGGTGGATGAATTCGCATGGCTGAAGGCCGAGATCAGGCGTTTGCAGGACCGGGCGGAAGTTCTGCGAGAGGATTTCCTGAAGCCCGGGGCGCGGCTCAGGTCGAACCGCTTCGAAGTCACGGTAAGGCGGCAGAAACGCCGCCTTTTCCTGAAAGAGCGCCTGCCCGAAACCGTGCTGGCCGATCCGCGCTATTGGGAGGAGCGCCACAGCGAAGTCGTCACTTGCCACGAGATCGCGACGTTCCGGGCCGGGGACCCGGATATCGTCCTGATCGAGTGAGGTGAGGGGCGTGGGACGGGCAATGTGCGCACATTGTACACCCGCGGGCAAGACTTGCCCATCCTACAGCCGCTGGATCAGGGCCCGCGCTGCGGCCGGGTTGGCGGCCTTGTGGCCGGAGATCACGAAGAGGAACACGTCCCGCGCCTTGGCCATGTCGCGCAGGCGGTCAGCCCAGCGGTCGAGGTCCGCTTCGGAATAGCCGTGTGGCTCGCCCTCCCGTGTGCCCATGATGCGCAGATAGGCGAAAGGCGCCGTGGGGGTGTCGATCTGGGGGTATTCGCTGTCGGCGGCCTGTACGGCGGCGATGTTGCGGCCACGCAGCAGATCGGTGAATGCGTCGCAGGCAAAGCTCTCGTGCCGGGCCTCGATGGCGTGATGCAGCGGCAGGCCCTCCAGCCTGTCGGGCAAGAGGTCGAGGAAGGCTGCCATGTCGTCCGGGTCGAATTTCTTCGTCGGCGGCAGTTGCCAGTTGATCGGTCCGAGCTTCGGCCCCAGTTCGGTCAGGCCGGAGGCGAGGAAGCGGGCAATCGACTCGCCCCCTTCGGCGAGCACGCGGCGGGAGGTGGCGAAGCGCGGGGCCTTCAGGGTGAAGACGAAACCCTCGGGCGTCTCGCTCGCCCAGCGCCGGAAGGTTTCCGGCTTCTGGGTGCCGTAATAGGTGCCGTTGACCTCGATCGCGGTCAGCGCCCTGGCGGCGAAGGCCAGTTCGTCGGCCTGACGCAGCTCGGCGGGGTAGAAATTGTCTCGCCAGGGCTCAAAGGTCCAGCCGCCGACGCCGATGCGGATTTTTCCGGTCATGTTCTTTCTCCTTCTATGGGTCGGCGCTGGTGGTCGGGGGAGTCGGGCTGAAGCCCGACCTACGGGTGTTGCGCGCTACCTCCGCCCCCTGCTCCTTTTCCCTCCCCGCTGCCCGGCCCGGCCGCCGGTGGAGCGGCCCGACATCTTCGTGGCCTCCACCACCGCCTCTTCCACCGCCTCCTGCCGCGCGAACGGGTCGTCGGCGACCGCAAGCTCCACCGCCTCCAGCCGCTTGACCTCGTCGCGCAGGCGGGCGGCTTCCTCGAACTCCAGGTTCTCGGCCGCCTTGCGCATCTGGGCGCGGAGTGCATCCAGATGGGCGGCAAGGTTCTGGCCGACCATCGGCTTGTCGATGCGGGTCGTCACACGGCTCTGGTCGGTGTCGCCCTGCCAGAGACCGGCCAGCACATCCTCGACGTTCTTCTTCACGGTCTCGGGCGTGATGCCGTTCGCGAGGTTGTAGGCCATCTGCTTTTCGCGGCGGCGGTTGGTTTCGGCCAGGGCGCGCTCCATGCTGCCGGTGATCCGGTCGGCATACATGATCACCCTTCCGTCGGCGTTCCGTGCAGCGCGGCCGATGGTCTGGATGAGCGAGGTTTCCGAACGCAGGAAGCCCTCCTTGTCGGCGTCGAGGATCGCCACGAGCCCGCATTCCGGGATATCCAGCCCCTCGCGCAAAAGGTTGATCCCGACCAGCGCGTCGAAGGCGCCGAGGCGGAGGTCGCGCAGGATCTCGATCCGCTCGATCGTGTCGATGTCGGAATGCATGTAGCGGACGCGGATGCCCTGTTCGTGCAGGTAGTCGGTCAGGTCCTCGGCCATGCGCTTGGTCAGGACGGTGACGAGGGTACGCAGGCCCCGGGCCGACACTTTCCGGATTTCGTCGAGAAGATCGTCGACCTGCATCTCGACCGGGCGGATCTCGACCGGCGGATCCAGAAGCCCGGTCGGGCGGATGACCTGTTCGGTGAAGACGCCGCCGGTCTGTTCCAGTTCCCAGGCGGCGGGGGTGGCGGAGACGAAGACCGACTGCGGGCGCATCGCGTCCCATTCCTCGAACTTCAGCGGGCGGTTGTCCATGCAAGACGGCAGGCGGAAGCCATGCTCGGCCAGGGTGAACTTGCGGCGGAAGTCGCCGCGATACATGCCGCCGATCTGCGGGACCGAGACGTGACTTTCGTCGGCGAAGACGATGGCATGGTCGGGGATGAATTCGAAGAGCGTGGGCGGCGGCTCTCCGGGTGCGCGGCCGGTGAGGTAGCGGGAATAGTTCTCGATCCCGGCGCAGGAGCCGGTGGCCTCCAGCATCTCCAGATCGAAGCGGGTGCGCTGTTCCAGACGCTGCGCCTCCAACAGTTTTCCTTCGGATTCCAGCTGCTTGAGCCGGTGGAACAGCTCGTCCTTGATGCCGGTGATCGCCTGTTGCAGCGTGGGCCGGGGCGTGACGTAGTGGCTGTTGGCGTAGATGCGGATCTGCTTGAAACTGTCGGTCTTGGCCCCTGTCAGGGGGTCGAATTCGGTGATCGCCTCCAGCTCCTCGCCGAAGAAAGAAAACCGCCAGGCGCGGTCTTCCAGGTGGGCAGGCCAGACCTCCAGGCTGTCACCCCGCACCCGGAAAGCACCGCGCTGGAAGGCGCCGTCGAGGCGGCGGTATTGCTGGGCGACCAGTTCCGCCATCACCTTGCGCTGGTCGTAAAGCTGGCCGGTGATCAGGTCCTGCGTCATCGCCGAATAGGTTTCCACCGAGCCGATGCCGTAGATGCAGGAAACCGAGGCAACGATGATCACGTCGTCGCGTTCCAGAAGCGCCCGGGTGGCCGAGTGGCGCATCCGGTCGATCTGTTCGTTGATCTGCGATTCCTTCTCGATATAGGTGTCGGTGCGGGCGACATAGGCTTCGGGCTGGTAGTAGTCGTAGTAGCTGACGAAGTATTCCACCGCATTGTCGGGAAAGAAGCCCTTGAATTCGCCGTACAATTGCGCGGCAAGGGTCTTGTTGGGCGCGAGGATGATCGCCGGGCGCTGGGTCTCCTCGATCACCTTGGCCATGGTGAAGGTCTTGCCGGTGCCGGTCGCACCCAGAAGTACCTGGTCACGGTCGCCTGCCTTCACGCCCTGGGACAGCTCGACTATGGCAGTGGGCTGGTCGCCAGCGGGCTGGAAGGGGGTGGAAAGGACAAAGCGCCGCCCTCCCTCCAGCTTGGGCCGGGTCAGCACCTCGGGGCGTTCGGTAAGGGCGTTCGAGTTGTTGTGCGGCATGAGGCAGCCTTCGGGGGAGTCGGGACAGGACAGATTTGATCCGTTTTTGTTCTAGTTCAAGCGGTGATCCGCGTCCGGGGGCGAAACCGTTGCCGAAAGCCGGGCAAGCGGCTAAGGCTCGCCGTCAGAGGTGACTGATGGCTGAAAAGATCGACACGCGCGCCGTGGGGCTGGATGTGGGGCTGGCGTTCATCCGCTGGCTGACCGGGGCGGAGAACCTGCATTACGGGCTCTGGACGGGCCTTGAGGTGACGGCGGGCAACCTGCGGGCAGCACAGGACGGCTACACCGCGAAGCTTTTCGGCTACCTGCCGGAAGGTCCCTTGCGCATCCTCGACATCGGCGGTGGGGCGGGAGAAACGGCGAAGAAGCTTCTTGCGCTGGGGCATTCGGTGGAAATCGTCGTGCCCTCGCCCTTCCTCGCGATGCGCTGCCGGGAAACGGCGAAGGGCGCGGTAGTGCATGAGACCACCTTCGAGGCGTTCCAAGGCCGGGGCCCCTATGACCTCTGCCTTTTCTCGGAAAGCTTCCAGTACATCCCCTTGGCCGAAAGCCTGCCGAAATGCGCGCTGCTCTTGGCGCCGGGCGGCAAGGTGCTGATCGCCGACTGCTTCCGGACCGAAGCCTACCGGGGCCGCAAGGCCAAGGGTCCGCAGCCCGGAGGCGGGCATCGGCTGGCGGTTTTCCAGGAGGCGGTCGCGGCGTCGCCCTTCACGGTCGAGGCCGAGGAGGACATCACCGACGCCGTCGCGCCCTCCATCGACCTTGAACAGTCCCTGTTCCATGTGCTCGGCCACGGCGTCACCCGCGTCTCGGACGAGATTCGCAGCAAGCGGCCCACCGCGCATTGGGCACTGGCGAAAGGGATCGGGCTGTTCCTGTCGCGCAAGAGGCGCGAGAACCTGATGCAGCGGCTGACCGGCACGACCCGGACCGCCGAGTCCTTCCGTCTTTACAACCGCTACCAGATCATCCGGCTTCACCGCCGCGAGGACTGACCCAAAACAGGGTGTTGGAAAAGATACAACTTTAGGTTGATATGCGCCGGAAATTCGGCCAGACTGGTCGGGCAAGCAGCAACTGAAGCTGCCGGTCGGCGTCGACCCTACCCACCCCACACTCCCCGACGCCGGCCGGCAGCCTTTTCCGCCACAGGTGAGGCTTGCGCTTTCCCGAAGGCTTCGGCTAACACGGGGCGCAGCTTCGGAGGATTGTCCCATGCGCGCCCGCATCTACCAGCCCGCCAGGACCGCCATGCAGTCCGGCACCGCCAAGACCCACCAATGGGTGCTGGAATTCGCCCCGGCATCTGAGCGCGAGGTCGATCCGCTGATGGGCTGGACCTCGTCCTCGGACACCCAGGCCCAGGTGAGACTGAAGTTCGACACGCGCGAGGAAGCCCAGACCTATGCCGCCGAGAGGGGGCTGGAGTTCGACCTCGTGGAACCGAAGCCACGCAAGGCCAACATCCGCCCGCGCGGCTATGGCGAGAATTTCGCCACCGACCGCAAGGGCGCCTGGACGCATTGATTACCCGCCGGGGTTGCCAGTCTGCGCCGGGCGGGGCAGGAAGGGCGCAAGGAGCCCGTCCATGATCATCGCCGAAGAGCACCCGCTGACCCCTGATCTGGAGCTGCTGTTCCAGCGTCACACCGCGGACATGCATGCCGACACACCACCCGAATCGATTCACATGATGGACAAGGGGGCGCTCGCGGCACCGGGCATCCGGTTCTTCGTGCTGCGCGACGCGGGCGAGCCATTGGCCATGGGGGCTTACAAGCCGATCGACACGACCCATGCCGAGATCAAGTCGATGCATGTCCTGACCGAGGCGCGCGGCCGCGGCCTGTCGAAGGCGATGCTGGACCATCTGGTCAGTGCCGCGCGGGCCGAGGGCTTCACTCGGCTGAGCCTGGAGACCGGGGTGCAGCCGACCTTCGTGGCGGCGCGGGCGCTGTATGGCCGGGCGGGGTTTCAGGACTGCCCGCCGTTCGAGGGTTATTCGGACGATCCGAATTCGGTCTTCATGACGAAGATGCTTGCCTGATCTGTGGCCTTGGCCCAAAAGGGCGCGGCGCGGGCTCGTAGCTCAACTGGATAGAGCAAGGACCTTCTAAGTCCGAGGTTGAGGGTTCAAGTCCTTCCGGGCCCGCCATTTTCCCGACAAGAGAGCCGTCCTCGGGGCATCGAACCCCTCGGACGGCGTTGCCACGGACGACGGTCAGGTCGGGGTCGAGGGCGCGCCACCCTCGAAGCGGTTGCCGTGACGGTAGTCGCAAGGCGCCTCCTGCATCTGAAGATGCAGGGCCGTGCCGGTGTAGGGATGCGCGCGGGCGACATCCTCGTCGAAGTCGATGCCAAGGCCAGGGGCTTCGGGCGGCAGGATGTAGCCGTCTTCCCAGCGGATCGACTTTCGGATCAGCTTCTGGTGGAAGGCGCCGCCGGTCTCGATGGTTTCGGCGATCAGGAGGTTCGGGATCGAGGCGGAAAGGTGGATGTTCGCCGCCCATTCCACCGGACCTGCGTAAAGGTGCGGGGCCATCTCGGCGTTGAAGATTTCGGCTATCGCAGCAATCTTCTTCGCCTCCCAGATGCCGCCAACCCGGCCCAGCGCCGGTTGCAGAATCTTCACCCCCCCAGCCCGGAGGAGGGTGCCGAATTCGGCCTTTGTGGTGAGCCGTTCGCCGGTGGCCAGCGGGACGCGGACCGATTTCGCGACTTCGGCGAATTCGAGGAGGTTGTCGGGGGGGATGGGTTCCTCGTACCAGAGCGGGTTGTAGGGTTCCAGTTCGCGCCCAAGCCGGATTGCGCCGGGTGTGGTGAACTGGCCGTGGGTGCCGAAAAGAAGGTCGACACGGTCGCCCACCGCCTCGCGGATCGCCTTGCAGAAGGCGACGGAGCGTGAAATGTCGGACAAGGCCGGTTCATGGCCGCCGCGGATCGTGTAGGGACCGGCAGGGTCGAACTTCACGGCGGTGAAGCCGAGGTTCATGAAGCGGACGGCGGCCTCGGCAGCAGCGTCGGGGCTGACCCAGAAGTCCGCGTTTTCCTTGCCCGGTTCGGGGTAGAGATAGGTGTAGCTGCGGATGCGGTCGTTCATCCTGCCGCCGAGGAGCGCCCAGACCGGGCGGCCCCTCGCCTTGCCAAGGATATCCCAGCAGGCGATCTCCAGCCCGGCGAAGGCACCCATGACGGTTGGGTCGGGGCGCTGCGTGAAGCCGGAACTGTAGGCGCGGCGAAACATCATCTCGATGTTTTCCGGGTTTTCGCCCTGCATGTGCCGTTCGAACACGTCCTCGATCACCGCGCGCATGGCCCTGGGGCCGACGGTGGAGGCGTAGCATTCGCCGTAACCCGTGATGCCGTCGTCGGTGGTGAGTTTCGGGAAGATCCAGTAGCGCCCGCCCCAGCCGGGGAATGGCGGCGCGACGACGAAGATTTCGAGATCCTTCAGTTTCATGTCTCGTCCCCTCTGGCTGGTGAGGAGGCAGGGGATTTACACCCCACTCTCTCCCTGGAGCAGTCTCGCCGAGACGAAGCTAGGAGGGAAGGCGGGTGCAGGCCTATTCATTCGCGACAGGATGTGGCGCGGATGGGATAGGCGTGGCGAAGGGGCAAGGCGCCTCCGGGTGGGGCCGCAAAGGTGGCAGGTTGTGGCGAATGTTCAAGCCAGAAGGCCTTTGTCGATCTAAGGATCAATTCTGTGTTTGAATTCTGTAACATCTGCGGCCCAGGCTCGTCAGAAATGGCCGATCCGGGTCAGGAATCCGAGCAGCGCGTCGGCGAAGGCATCGGGATGCGTCAGCATGGAAAGATGGCTGCCGCCGCGCAGCAGCTGGAACTGCGACCCGGCGATCAGGTCGGCAAGCTCTCGCTGCAGGTCCGGGGGCGTCTTGCGGTCATCTGCCCCCGCGAGGATCAGGGTCGGCAGCTTCAGGGTGGCTGTGGTCTGGAAGAAATCGGCCGTCGCGGTGGCGGAGGCGTAGCCCTGACAGCCTTCGGGGCGGGTGAGGTCCAGCATGGCGCGGGTCGGGGCAAGTGCCGACGAAGCCTGCCAGCGCGGGCCGAGGAGTTGGGCACATTCGGCGTCAAGGTCGGGGCCATGGTCGCGCAGCCGGGCGAGGCGGCTTTCCCAGACGGCGGGGTTGCCGAAGCGGGTGGCCGAGCCGGTCAGGACCAGCGCGCGGACGAGGTCGAGCCGTTTGGCCGCCAGCCCCTGAGCGATCAGTCCGCCCTCGCCCGCGCCAAGGACGACGGCGTCCTTGAAAGCGAAATGGGTCATCAGGCGTTCGACATCGCGGATGAGCGTGCCCATCGCGTAGGGAGGTGCGGGGGTGTCGGAGTCACCATGGCCGCGCAGGTCGAGGCGGAGGGTGCGGGTTCGCAGGTGCGGCAAAAGCGCGTCCCAGAGCCGGTGGTCGAGGCCGAGGCCGTGGATCAGGACCAGGGGCGGAGCGGTTGCGGGGCCGGAAAGCTCGGCGTTGAGGCGCAGGTCTTCGAGCCAGACGAGGCTCACGCGAAGCGGTCCAGGGCGGCGGCGAAAGTGGCGGGGTCGACGTTGCCACCAGTAGCGACAGCGATGACGGTGCCGGGCAGGTCATCGCCGAACAGCGCAGCGGCGAGGGCGGCGGCTCCACCGGGTTCCAGCACGATGCGCAGGTGGGTGAAGGCAAGTGCCATCGCCTGCAGGGCCTGATCGTCGCTGATCACGGCGCCCGGCCCGGCAAGGCGCGAGAGGATGGGGAGGGTCAACTCGCCAGGGCTTGGTGTCAGGATGGCATCGCAGATCGAGCCGCTGGGCGCGGGGTTCCTCTCGCGTCGACCGCTGGCGAGCGAGCGGGCCATGTCCTCGAACCCCAGCGGTTCCGCCGTATGGACCCGCAGCCCCGGGGCGCGGGCCTCGAGCGCCAGCGCGATGCCGGAGGAGAGGCCCCCGCCCCCGCAGCAGACGAACACCGGGGCCTCCGCAACCCCGACCTCGGCCGCCTGCTCGGCGAGTTCCAGCCCCACGGTGCCCTGACCCGCGATGACCTGCGGATCGTCGTAAGGCTTGATCAGGGTGAGTCCGCGGTCGGCGGCGATGCGGGCGCCGATGGCGTCGCGGTCCTCGGTCGAACGGTCGTAGAGCACCACCTCGGCCCCGTAGGCGCGGGTGTTGGCGATCTTCACCTGCGGCGCGTCCGAAGGCATCAGGATGACACAGGGCGCGCCGTGGCGGGCGGCGGCATGGGCGACCCCCTGCGCGTGGTTGCCGGAGGAATAGGCGATGACGCCCCGCGCCCGCGCCTCGGGGGCAAGGGCGGAGACGGCGGACCAGCCGCCGCGGGCCTTGAAGCTGCCGGTGATCTGCAGGCATTCAGCCTTGACGAAGATGCGCCGGCCGATGGCCCTGTCGAGAAGGGGCGCGTTCAGAAGCGGCGTGCGGCGGACATGGCCGGACATGCGCCGGGCGGCGGCTTCGATCATGTCGATGTTCATGCCAGGCCCTTCAGGAAGGCGCGGATCAGGGCCACGGCTTCGGGCTCGTCGAGGAAGGGGATATGCGCGCGACCGGGGACTTCGGCGAAGGCCATGTCGGGGCGGCGGTCACGCATCTTCTGTGTGCTCTCGGAGGACAGAAGGTCGGAGTTCGCGCCCCGGATGAGGGCGAGCGGCAGGCCTGCGAGGGCGTCGAACAGAGGCCAGAGATCGACCGGCGGACCGTCGAAGGCTTTCAGGAAAGCCTCGCGCAGGACGGGGTCGTATGGGATGCGCAGGCCGTCTGGCGTTTCCACCGCCAGCTTCCGCGCCTCCTCCAGCCAGCGCGACATCGGTACGCCCTCGAAACCGGGGCTGCGGGACAGGCGGTCGGCGAAGCCCTCATACGTGCGGCCCGCCGGGTTGCGGCCGACATAGTCGGAGATGCGCGCCAGCCCCTCGCGGGCGATCTCGGGCCCGACGTCATTCAGGCAGAGGCCCAGCACCCGGTCGCGCGCCACGGCGCCAAGGACCATGCCGATCAACCCGCCGCGCGAGGTGCCAAGGATGGCGGCTTTCGCGACCCCGAGATGGTTCAGGAGCGCGACGGCATCCTTGGCCTCCTGCTCGACCGTGTAGGTGGCAGCGCCGGTCCAGTCGCTTTCGCCACGGCCCCGGTAGTCCAATCGGATCAGGCGGAGGGGGGGCAGATGGGGAATGAGGTAGTCGAAATCGGCCATGGAGCGGGTCAGGCCGGGCAGGCAGAGGAGGGGCAGGCCCTGCCCTTCGTCGCGATAGGCCAGGCGGGCGCCGTCTTCGGCGATGAAATGTGCGGTCTCGGTCATGGGCGCCACCGTGGCACGCGGGACGGGCGGGGGAAAGGGGCCCCCGGGGCTTTGGTCGCAGGTCGGGACGCTTGTGGCCTGCGGGATGGCAGACTAAACCCTTGCCCGAAGTCAGTGAGGCGGGCGGCATGTCGGACAGTTCAACAGTCGAGGATCGGCCGAAGTCAAAACGGGTGGGCGCCCTGCGGGGGCTGGTGCCGTTCCTGTGGCCCTATCGCGGCATGGCGGGACTGGCGCTGATGGCGCTGATCTTGACGGCGGGGATCAGCCTCGTGCTGCCCTTGGCGGTGCGCCGGGTGGTCGACGGGTTCAACACCGCGCAGGTTCAGCTTCTTGACAAGTATTTCGGCGCAGCGCTGGCGATTGCCGCGCTGCTCGCCGTGGGCACGGGGTTGCGGTACTACTTCGTGACCCGCCTCGGCGAGCGTGTGGTGGCCGACATCCGGCGCGCATTGTTCGATCGGGTCATGG
The DNA here is from genome assembly GCF_016793705.1 of Tabrizicola sp. Lineage (GTDB taxonomy): Bacteria > Pseudomonadota > Alphaproteobacteria > Rhodobacterales > Rhodobacteraceae > Tabrizicola. Next base: position 8,641 of record NZ_JAEULO010000023.1, on the reverse strand, counting down.
GCATGTCGCCCGCCTTCTTCGAACGCATCCTTACCGGCGAGGTCCTCAGCCGGATCACCACCGACACCACGCTGATCCTCTCGGTGATCGGCTCCTCGGTCTCGATCGCGCTGCGCAACCTGCTGATCCTGCTGGGCGGACTGGTCCTGCTGCTCCTGACCTCGGCCAAGCTGACCGGGCTGGTGCTGCTGGTCGTGCCCGCGATCATCGTACCCATCGTCGTGCTGGGGCGCAGGCTTCGGGCGCTGTCGCGCGAAAACCAGGACTGGATCGCGGCTTCCTCCGGCTCGGCCTCCGAAGCGCTCTCTTCGGTGCAGACGGTGCAGGCCTTTACCCATGAGGCGGCGACGCGGGGCGAGTTCGCCGAAGTGACGGAGAAAAGCTTCGCCTCGGCCAAGGCGCGGATCAAGACGCGGGCAGTGATGACGGTGATCGTGATCTTCCTGGTCTTCGCCGGGGTGGTGGGCGTCTTGTGGATCGGGGCGCGCGACGTGCGCGAGGGGACGATGTCGGTCGGCGCGCTGATCCAGTTCGTGATCTATGCAGTGATGGTGGCAGGCGCCGTGGGGGCCTTGTCCGAAATCTGGGGAGAGTTGCAGCGCGCAGCGGGGGCGACCGAACGATTGGTCGAACTGCTCGGGACCGAGGATACCGTGCAGGACCCATTGCGTCCGGTGGCCTTGCCCCGTCCGGTGCGGGGCGAGATTTCGTTCGAGGATGTGACATTCCGCTACCCGGCCCGGCCGGAGGCTTCGGCACTGAACGGGGTCAGCCTGCATGTGAAGCCGGGAGAGACGGTGGCATTGGTCGGACCCTCAGGGGCGGGCAAGACGACCATCCTGCAACTTCTGATGCGGTTCTATGACCCGCAGGCGGGCCGGATCACGCTGGACGGGCTGGCGCTGCCGGACATGGCCAGGGCCGATTTCCGCCAAGCCATTGCGCTGGTGCCGCAGGACCCGGTGATCTTCGCCACCTCGGCGCGGGAGAACATCCGCTTCGGGCGGCTGAACGCGACCGATGCCGAGGTGGAGGCTGCCGCGAAGGCCGCCGCCGCGCATGAATTCCTGACCGCGCTGCCGCAGGGCTATGACAGCTATCTGGGCGAGCGCGGCGTGATGCTGTCGGGCGGGCAGAAGCAGCGGGTGGCGATTGCCCGGGCGATCCTGCGAGACGCACCGATCCTTTTGCTGGACGAGGCCACCAGCGCGCTGGACGCGGAAAGTGAACGGCTGGTGCAGGCGGCGGTGGAGAAGCTCGCCGAGGGGCGGACGACGCTGGTCGTTGCGCACCGGCTGGCAACGGTGAAGCGCGCCGACCGGATCGTCGTCTTCGACCACGGGCGGATCGTCGCGCAGGGCACGCATGACGAGTTGGTGGCCGAGGATGGGCTCTATGCCCGCCTCGCCCGGTTGCAGTTCACCGAAGGCGCGGTCTGACGTCGCGTCCCGACCGGCGCGGTCGGGACAAACCGACTTCACAAACCCGTTTCCCGCCCCCATCTTTGACGGAAGCCTGCGGCAACAGCGGGCCCTTGGGGGAGGAACCGATGACCACTTTCGCAACCGCTGCGGACCTGAAGGCCATTGAGGCCGAGATGCCCTGGGCCGACCGGGGCCAGGCACGGTCGATGTACGATTTCCTGACACGGACAAAGACGGCGCATGGCGCACGGCCCGCAGTCAGCTACCAGCTGCTTTCCGGCCCCGAGACGAAGAAGGTCACGCTGACCTGGGCCGAGTTGCACGCGAAGGTGACGCAGGCGGCGAACCTGTTCCGCTCGCTTGGCGTGGGCGAGAAGGACGTCGTCGCCTTCATCCTGCCGAACGCGGTGGAGACGGTGGTGACGCTCTTGGGCGGGGCGGTCGCGGGCATCGTCAACCCGATCAACCCGCTTCTGGAACCCGACAAGATCAGCGCCATCCTGCGCGAAACCGGCGCGAAGGTCGTGGTCACGCTGAAGCCCTTCCCGAAGACCGACCTGGCGCAGAAGGTGGCCGAGGCGGTGCAGTTCGCGCCGAACGTGAAGACGGTGCTGGAGGTGGACCTCGTCCCCTACCTGTCGGGGCTGAAGAAGGTGATCGTGCCGCTCATCCGGCCGAAGAACCCGGTGAGCCACACCGCGAACGTCAAGGATTTCCGGGTCGAGATGGCGCGGATGCCCGCCGACAAGCTGACCTTCACCGACAGCCAGGACGACCGCGTCGCCGCCTATTTCCACACCGGCGGCACCACCGGGATGCCCAAGGTCGCGCAGCACAAGCTTTCCGGTATGGTCTACAACGGCTGGCTGGGGGCAACGCTTCTGTTCAAGGCGACCGATGTGGTGATCTGCCCGCTGCCCTTGTTCCACGTCTTCGCCTGCTATCCGATCCTGATGTCGATGATCGGCTCGGGCGCGCATGTCGTGTTCCCCACCCCGCAGGGCTATCGCGGCGAAGGCGTGTTCGACAACTTCTGGAAACTGGTCGAGCGCTACCGCGTGACCTACATGATCACCGTGCCCACAGCGCTCGCCGCACTGATGCAACGCCCGGTCAATGCCGATATCTCGACCTTGAAGAATGCCTTCTCGGGCTCATCCCCGCTTCCGGTCGAGCTTTACAACCGCTTCAAGAAGGAAACCGGGATCGAGATCGTCGAGGGTTACGGCCTGACCGAAGCCACTTGCCTCGTCTCGGTCAACCCGCCGGACGGTGTGAAGAAGATCGGCTCGGTCGGCTTCATGTTCCCCTATACGCAAGTCCGCATCCTGACCCGGCAGGGGGCGACGGATTACCGCGAATGCGCGGTGGACGAGGTAGGGGAAATCTGCGTCTCGAACCCGGGGGTCTACGAGGGCTCGACCTATACCGAGGCCGACAAGAACAAGGAACTGTTCGCCGAGGGCCGCTTCCTGCGCACCGGCGACCTGGGGCGGATCGATGCGGAGGGATACCTCTTCATCACCGGCCGGGCCAAGGACCTGATCATCCGTGGCGGCCACAACATCGACCCGGCGATCATCGAAGAGGCCCTGATGGGGCACGAGGCCGTCGGTTTCGTCGGTGCCATCGGCCAGCCGGATGCCCATGCGGGCGAGTTGCCTTGCGCCTATGTCGAGCTGGTCAAGGGCGCCTCGGCCACGGTCGAGGACCTGATGGCCTATGCTGCCAAGCATATCAGCGAACGGGCCGCGGTGCCCAAACATCTGGAAATCCTGTCGGAACTGCCGAAGACGGCGGTGGGCAAGGTCTTCAAGCCCGACCTCAGGCGGATGGCGATCACCCGGACTTATGATGCGGCGCTGGCCGGGGCCGGGATTCCCGCCCGGGTCAGTGCGGTGATCGAGGACAAGAAGCGCGGTCTGGTGGCGCAGTTGCAGAAGTCGGGTCCGGTCGAGGATGCGGCGGTCGGCACGATCCTCGGCCAGTTCTCGAACCCCTGGGAATGGGCGGCCTGAGCCGGCCACAGCGCGGCGTCTATCGCTTGCATGACAGCAAGTTTCATTTGCCTGAATCGCGCCCGCGCGCGAACATCCCGGCAAGGGACGTCTTTTCGGGAAGGGACTATGAGCATTCGCATGGGTTTGGCCGCTGCATTGATCGCGGCATCGACGGGGATGGCAGGCGCACAGCAATCGGAAGTCCTGTTCTCGCACAAGCATTGGCAGGTTTCGATTGTCGGATGGGATGACGGCTCGGTCGGCTGCGTGGCCGAGGTGAAGGCGCCGGGCGAAAGCTTCAGCATCTGGACCTTCCCGGACGGGGCGGTGCAGTTGCAGTTCTATTCCACCGCCTGGGAGTTCGGCCAAGGCCAGACCGCCGACCTGGGCGTGCAGATCGACCGCCGCGCACCGTGGAGCCTGACGGGGGCGGAACTCTATCAGAACTCGGTGCTGTTCTACCTGCCCGACAGCCAGGCCGGGATCAACTTCATCACCGAGGTCGCGCGGGGGAACCGGCTTTACCTGCGCGATGCGGACGGCGCCGATGTGCAGAACTATTCTCTGGCCGGATCCAGCGCCTCGATCGGCGCGCTGGTGGATTGCGGCGACGTGATCACCAAGCGGACGCCGGGCAATCCGTTCAACTGATCAGGGCTGGTCGGTGTCCATCCAGATGGTCACTGGCCCGTCGTTCACCAGACTGACCGCCATATCGGCGCCGAACCTGCCATTGGCGACCGGAACGCCTTCCTTTTCAAGCGCTTGACTGAAGTGAAGGTAAAGCCGCTCGCCCTCGGCCGGGGGCGCGGCGGTCGAAAAGCCGGGCCTGTTGCCGCGCAGGTCGGCGGCCAGGGTGAACTGGCTGACCACCAGCGCGCTGCCGCCGATGTCGCGGACCGACAGGTTCATCTTGCCCTGATCGTCCTTGAACACCCGCAGCTTGGCGACCTTGGCCGCCAGCTTTTCCGCCTGCGCCTCGGCATCCCCGGCCATGGCGCAGACAAGGATCAGGAAACCCTTGCCGGTCTGACCGACCAATTCGCCGCCGATCCGGACGCTTGCCTCGGTGACCCGCTGGAGGACGGCCCTCACAGCTCGTTCGCCCAGGGCGGGTTGGCCCCGGCGCGGCTGACGGTGACGGCTGCAGCCCGGGTGCCAAGGCTGAGGGCGGCGGTCAGAGCGGCGTCGCCGAGAGCGATCACCCCGGCCTTGGTCAACGCCCCGGCCTGATGCAGCGCGGCAAGGACGCCCGCGTTGAACGTGTCGCCCGCGCCGACCGTATCGACGACCGTAACCTTTTGCGCTGAAACAAAAATGTCCTGTGTGGCCGTCACCGCTCGTGCCCCCTTGGCGCCTTCGGTGATGAACACGACCTTCGGGCCCCTTGCCAGGATGCCCCGCGCCAGCGCGGTCAGGTCGCCCTGCCCTCCCAGCCAGTGCAGGTCCTCGTCCGAAAGCTTCACGATATCGGCCTTCGCCACCATCCGCTCGATCCGGGCGCGATACTCCGCCTCTTTTCCGGCGATGAAGCCAGGACGGATGTTGGGGTCGACCATGGTGACGCGGGTCTGGCATTCGCGGGCCTGCAGCGCCTCGTAGGTCGAGGCTGCTGGGTCGTTCACCAGGCTGATCCCGCCCAGGAACAGGGTCGAGATGATGGCCGGAAGCGTTGGCAGCTCGGCGATGGACAGCATCCGCCCCGCCGTCGCCTCGTCATAGAAGGCATAGGTCGCCTGGCCGTTCACCAGCTTGACGAAGGCCACGGTGGTCGGCCGGTCCGAGCGGGCAAGAAAGCGGGTATCGACCTTCGACGCCGTCAGGGTATCGGCCAGAATCTCGCCCAGCATATCGTTGGAAACACCGGAAAAAAACGCCGACGGCGCCCCAAGTCGGCCAAGAGCAATGGCGGTGTTGAAGACGGCGCCCCCGGCATAGGGGGCGAAGCAGGCCTCGCCTTGGGTCGAGGTCCTGGGCAGCATGTCGATCAGCGCCTCACCACAGCTGAGAATCATGGTTTCCCCCTTGGATTTGACAACTGTTAGCGCAAACAGGTCAGGTCGTGAAGAATCGCGTCAGGTTGGCCCGGATGCGGTCGAGCGGCGTGGCCCCGCTGGCATCGGGCACGAAGGTCTGGCCGGTGATCGCCTCGAACGCCTCGATATAGACCAGAGCCGTTTTCTCGATCATGTCCAACGGGATGTCGGGAACCTTGTCCTTGTAGGGATCGCAGCGCGCGACGACCCAGGAGCGGATCACATCCTTGTCGAAACTCGGCGGCCGGTCACCGCTTTCGAAAGCCGCCGGATAGCCCTTGGCGATCCAGTAACGGCTGGAATCCGGGGTATGGATTTCGTCGGCGAGAAGGATGGTGCCGTCCGCATCCGTCCCGAACTCGTATTTCGTATCGACCAGGATCAACCCGCGCTCCGCCGCCATCTGCTGACCCCTGGCAAACAGCGCCAGCGCCTTCTCGCTGACCTCGTCCCACTGCGATTTCGTCAGCAGACCGGTGGCGACGATCTCCTCTGCGGTCAGCGGTTCGTCATGCCCGCCGTCGAAGGCCTTGGAGGTCGGCGTGATGATCGCCTTCGGCAAGGGCTGGTTCGGGCGCAGGCCGTCGGGCAGGCGGTGGCCGTACATCTCGCGCTGGCCCTTTTGGTATTGGGTCAGGATCGAGGTGGAGGTGGTGCCCGCAAGGTAGCCGCGGACGACGATTTCCACCGGCAGGATTGTCAGCTTCCGGCCCAGGACGACATTCGGGTCCGGATAGGAGATCACATGGTTCGCCGCGATATCTTCCGTCTTTTCAAACCAGTAACGGGCAAGCTGCGTCAGCACCTGCCCTTTCCACGGGATCACCGCAAGGTTCAGGTCGAAGGCCGAGATGCGGTCAGAGGAGATCAGCAGGCGGGTGCCGTCGGGCAGGTCGTAGCAATCGCGGACCTTGCCGAAATAGGGGTTCGGAAGTTCGGGAATCCGGGCCTGCGGCAGGGTTCGCGAGAGGTCGATCTTCGGCATGGCAGGCCCCCGGTATCCGTGCCTGCTTCTTGGCGTTTCGGGCCTGCAAGTCAAGCCGGACAGTCGAGCGAGCCGCGCATTTCCCCGCTGTCGCCGGTCAAGGTCGACTCGCGCAGCGTGCAGCCCGTCACGCGCGGGATCAGCTCGATCATCGTGGCGCGGATGTCCTGATGCTCCCCCCGTCTGGCATAGCCGAGGCGGATGACCTCCACGCGCTCGCCCTTCTGGAAGATCGTGTAATCGCGGCCGTTCAGCGTGATGTCGGTGCGTTTGGCCCCGATGAACTCTGGCGCGGGTGAGGCGCCGCAGGCGGCAAGGAAGAGGAGAGGGATGAGAGCTTTCATCGGGTCAGCATGGCGGCATCCGGTTAACAAGGGGTTAAGCGTCTCTCGTGCAAGGCGGCATCGGCGGATGTTCCCTCTTCTGCGGCAAGGCGTGGAACGGGATGCGGCCTGTCCGGTTGAAAGGGCATGCAAATGAGGATCGAACCATGACCCGCACCCTTGCCCTCCTCGCCCTCCTGGGCCTTGCCGCCTGCGAAACCATCGAAGGCGCCGGCCGCGACCTTGAAACCGCCGGAGAGGCGATCACCGAAGAGGCGCAGGAGACCCAGGCCGGCATGTAGGCAGAGAGCCGCCGGTTTCGCGGCGGGCGATGGGTGGAAGGCTGCCGAACCATGGCCCCCGCCCTGCCTTGCCCGATGCGAAGGTTGCTGCGGGCGGGCAGGATCGGTTCCGTAAACCTGGAGGAAATCCGATGAAGATCGTGAAACTGTCTGGCCTCATGGCCATTGCCCTGTCCCTGTCCGGCTGCCTTGACACCGACACCGAACGTGGTCTTGCCGGGGCCGCAGGCGGCGCGGTGATCGCCGACGTGACCGGCGGCAGCGCCGTCACCGGCGCCGTCATCGGCGGCGCGGCGGGCGTGTTCTGCGATGACCTGGGGGTGTGCAAGTAAGCTTGCCAAGGAGCCGGGGTGAACCCCGACCTACGCGGGGCGGGCAACCGCCCCGTTCTGCTGCGCGGTTGATTTTGTACGAATGTGACGTATAGTACACTCTGTACAGAATGGAGGCGGCGATGATCGAGGTCACGGTATCGGAAGCTCGGGAGAACCTCGCCGATCTGCTGGGCAAGGTCCAGCACGGGCATGAGGATGTGACGATCAAGAAACACGGCAAGCCGGTGGCCGTGATGATCTCGCCCGAGGCGATGGCGTATTACGAGCGGCTGGAGGATGCGGAACTGGCTCGGGAAGTGGCGGCGATCTATGCCGATCCGGACTATGATCCGAATGAACGGTTCTCGCACGAGGAGGTCTGGGCCGAGCTTCTGGCCGCTGACCGGAGCGATCTGGACCATGGCGCGAAGTGACACGCTACCGGCTGGACTATGAGCCGAAAGCCCGCAAGCAGTTGCGCGCGATCAGGGACCGGCGGATACTCGTGGCTTTGGAGCGTGAGATAGCCGCGCTGGCCGATGATCCGAGGCCGCCGGGTTGCCTGAAGCTGGTCGGGCACAAGGACCACTGGCGGGTGCGGGTGGGGGACTGGCGGATCGTCTACCGGATCGAGGACGGGCGGCTGGTGGTGGTCGTCGTGCGGGTGGCGCCGAGGAGTGGGGTGTATGGGTAGGGGGTGGGCGGTGGGTTGGCACCCACCCTACACTTGCTGCGAGACCATTGAGGGCGCGGGCAAGGACCTGGAAAAAGCCGGGGAAGAGAGTAGCGAAGAGGCGAATGAGGTTCAGGCGGGGAAGCGAGGGTGGGTGGAGCACACCACGACACGTTGGACGGCGTGGGTGGAGTTAGTGCATATGAACGCGCACCCTCCTCTGGAATTCTATTTGCCACAATCCGGCGTAATCGACCTTACGATACTCCGTTCAACAAAAGCAACATGCGTCGCGCCGGGTCCAAATTCAACGACTTCAAATGGTGACTGGGGGACGATTGAAAAGAGAAGGCCATGATCTGTCTCGCCAATGATTGCAGCGAGAAAATTTCCCTCAGAAGTACGAACGCACAACATTCTTCCACTTGTAAGTGTCGTGAACCTTAGGGTCAGGACTCGTTCTCGCATCATAACCAGAACATGACCGTTGCGGCGAGGGCGACAGCGGAGAGGAAGACCTTCGGGCATCTGTCGTAGCGTGTTGCGATCCGCCGCCAGTCCTTGAGCCGCCCGAACATGATCTC
>NZ_JAEULO010000009.1 GCF_016793705.1 Tabrizicola sp. | reverse complement strand
CACGACCCCGACATTCTCGCCATCCGCACCGATCAGGCGGATTTCCGGAGCGCGGATGCGGTCGTTGATGCGGGGACCGGTTTCGCGTTGCGGCGGGGCATTGTGCGGTCTGCGGGCTATGGTAGTCGTCCTTTGATGGTTCAATGTGCGGCGGCAATCTAGACGCGGGCGTGCTGCTCTGCAACCCGGCTGCGCCGCCTGAGGTCCAGAATTCCGCATGTTTCCGGCGTTTTTCGTCGTGCTGCATCGCAGCACCCTTTTCATTTCCCGGCCAAGCTGCCATATGACCCGCATCCGGGCGCTAGCTCCGGTCATGGGAGTATATGACATGAACAGAACCGTTATCATCGGCGCCATCGTCGTCCTTCTGGCTGCGGGCGGCTGGTACCAGTTCAGCTACAAGCCGAACCAGGAGGCTGCTGCCGAGCAGGCCGCCGCCGCCAAGGCTGCCGAAGAGGCTGCCGCCGCGAAGGCCGCTGAAGACGCTGCTGCTGCCCAGAAGGCGGCTGACGAGGCCGCCGCCGCTGCCGCTGCGACGACCGAAGCCGCGACCGATGCTGCCGCGGCCACCACCGAGGCTGCGACCGAAGCCGCGACGGAGGCAACCGAAGCTGCAACCGACGCAGCTGCCGCCACCACCGAAGCTGCCACCGACGCTGCCGCCGCTGCGACCGATGCCGCTGCCGCGCTTGATCCGGCGAACTTCAACGCCGACGCCGTCGTGGCGCTGATCGACGGCTCGACGCTCGACGACGCGACCAAGGCCACGCTGAAGACCGCCGTGGATGCCGCCAAGGCCAACCCGGCGCTGGTTGCCGACACCATCGCGCAGGTCAAGACCGCACTCGGCATGTGATCTTCGGCGTCCGTCGAAACCTGAAGGCCGCGAGGGGGAACCCTTGCGGCCTTTTCCTTTGCGCGCGGTCGGAGTTTCGCAGCGCCATGCAAAAGGCCGCGGGACTTGCCCGCGGCGCTTCGAAATCAAAAGTTAAGACCACCCTAACGGAATTTCGTAAGTCTTTGTAGGCGCTATATACTCTGAAAATGTCCACCGTGGACAGAGTCAGATTCCGTCGCCCACGAAGGCCTTCTCGACCACATATTCCAAGGGCTCCGAATTGGCCCCCTCCCGCAGCCCGAACTTCTCCAGCACCGCCTTGACGTCGTGGTTGAAGGCCAGGCTCCCGCAGACCATGGCCCGGTCTTCCTCGGGGTCCATCGGGGCGAGGCCAAGGTCGGCGAAGACCTTGCCGCTGGTCAGGTTGTCGGTGATCCGCCCCATCCGCTCCGAAGCCTCGCGGGTCGTCGTCGGATAGTAGAGCAGCTTCTCCCCCACCATCTCGCCGATCAGCGGATCATCCTTCAGGCTCTCCACCAGCCGCCGCCCATACTCCAGCTCCGCCACCTCGCGGCAGGTGTGCATCATGATGACCTGGTCATACTTGTCGTAGGTCTCCGGGTCGCGCATCAGGCTGGCAAAGGGCGCGATCCCGGTCCCGGTCGCGAGGAACCAGATCCGGCTTCCCGGCAGCAGGGCATCATGGACCAGCGTCCCCACCGGCTTCGGCCGCAGGATGATCTCGTCCCCCACCTTGATATGCTGGAGCTTCGAGGTCAGCGGCCCGTCCGGCACCTTGATCGAGTAGAACTCCAGCTCTTCGTCCCAGCTGGGCGAGGCGATGGAATAGGCCCTGAGCAGCGGCTTCCCGGTGTCGCCCAGAAGTCCGATCATCACGAACTCGCCCGAGCGGAAGCGCAGGGATGCCGGGCGCGTGACCCGGAACGAGAACAGCCGGTCGGTCCAGTGGGTGACGGAAGTCACGGTCTGCGCGTCGGGCAGGTGGGGTTTCGCTGCGGCGGTGTCCATCGTCACGGTCTCGTTCATCGTTTCGCCCCTCCATAGGCGAGCGGCGGCGGCAAGGGAAGCCTTCCCGCTGCGGCGAATTGGATCGCGGGAGATCAGGCGCGGAGCCGGGCCTGGTAGTGGTTCGCCTGCCAGTCGGCGGCCCGGAACTGCCACTGTTCGGCGGGCTGGCGCGCGGCGATCTCGGCCGGAATCTCGGCGCCGTCGAAGCCGACCCGGCGCAGCATGGCGTACTGGTCGGCGATGACCGGGCCAAGGGCCAGAAGCTGGCCGGTGTAGCCCAGCATCCTAAGCTTCCGGGCGATGGTGAAGGCGCGGCCGTCGTTGAAGGCCGGGAAGGCCACCCGGATCAGGGTCAACTGATCCAGCCGCCCGACCAGCGCCTCGGGGTCGTCGGTGTTCGACAGGTCGACCGAGGTCTGGTCGGCCAGGTCGGCCAGCGCGACGATCTCACGCGCGGGGGCGGGAGTGAAGCCCGCGTCGGTCACGATGATGGTGGTGGAGGGCTCGCTCATGCCGCGTTCTCCTTCGGTGCACGCACGGCCTTGCCGTCGATGAAATGGATGCCGCACTCGGTCTTGGACTGCCCGCGCCAACGGCCCGCGCGGGGATCTTCACCCGGCTTCACCGGGCTGGTGCAGGGCGCGCAGCCGATGGAAGGGTAGCCCTTGGCAACCAGCGGGTGCCGCGGCAGGCGGTTTTCCACCATGTATTCCTCAAGGTCCTCGCGACCCCAGTGCGCCAGTGGGTTGACCTTGATGCGGAAGTCGCCCTCGTTCTCGAAAAAGTCGATCGTGCCGCGGTCGGCGTTCTGGAACCGCTTGCGGCCGGTGATCCAGCCGTCGAACTTCGAGAGCGCGCGTTCCAGGGGTTCGACCTTGCGGATGTTGCAGCAGCTGTCGGTCGAGAACTGGTGCAGCGTGCCGTCCGGGTCCTCGAAATTCACCCGGGCGGGGTTGGCGCGGATGGTGCGGATGTCGCAGAGATGCAGCTTCTCGGCCAGGTCGCGCTGGTAGTCGAGCGTTTCCTGGAAGAGCATCCTTGTGTCGATGAAGAGGACCGGCGTCTCGGGTGCGATGACGCTGACGAGGTGCAGAAGCACCACCGATTCCGCCCCGAAGGAGGAGACCAGCGCCACCCGGCCCAGGTCCTCGTCCCCCAGCGCGTGCTCCAGCACCGCCGTCGCGGAATGGTGCTTGTAGCGCGCGTTCAGCGTGGCGACCCGGTCGGCGACGGGGCCTTCGTGGCGCCCGTCACGCGGCATGTTGCGCGCCTTCCGTCTCGTAGAGTGCCGCCTTGAACGGGTCCATCCCGACCCGCTTGAAGGCTTGCAGGAAGGTCTCGGACGGTTCCAGCCGCAACCCGAGATAGGCGCGCAGGATGCGTTCGATGGCGGGCACGATCTCATCATAGGCAAAGCCCGGCCCGGTCTTCTCGCCGATCACCGCATCCTCGGTGCCGTCGCCGCCGAGGGTGATCTGGTAGTTCTCCACCCCCGCCCGGTCGAGGCCGAGGATGCCGATATGCCCGACATGGTGGTGTCCGCAGGCGTTGATGCAGCCGGAAATCTTGATCTTCAGCGGACCGATCTCATGCTCCAGCTTGAGCGCCTCGAAATGGCTGGCCAGCTCCTGCGCGACCGGAATCGACCGGGCGGTGGCCAGCGCGCAATAATCCATGCCGGGGCAGGCGATGATGTCGGAGAGGAGCCCGACATTGGCGGTGCCAAGGCCCGCCTGCACCAGTGCGGCGTGCAGCGTGGGCAGGTCGGACTTGTGGACATGCGGCAGGATGACGTTCTGCTCATGGCTGATGCGCAGGTCGCTGTGGCCGTAGCGCTCGGCCAGATCGGCCAGAAGGCGCATCTGGGCAGAGGTCGCATCGCCCGGGGTCTTGCCATGGGCCTTCAGGCTGACGGTGACGATGGCATACTGGTCGTTGCGATGCCGGGTGAGGTTGGTGTCTGCCCAGGCCCGGAACACCGGGTCGGCGGAGTAGAAGGCGTCATAGGCATCGATCGGAGCGTCGCGAAAGGCGGGGGGGGCGAAGGCTTCGCGGATGTCGGCCAGAAGCTTCTGGTCGTTGCCGCCGAAGAGCGGGCGCAGGCGGGCGAATTCCGCCTCGACCATGCGGGTGATCTCGTCCTTGCCGGTCTCGTGCAGGGTGATCTTGATCCGCGCCTTGTACTTGTTGTCGCGGCGGCCGAGCGTGTTGTAGACGCTGAGCACCGCCTCGACATACGGCAGAAGGTCGGCTTCGGGCAGGAAATCGCGGACGGTCATTCCGACCATGGGTGTACGACCGAGACCCCCGCCGACGATCACCTCGAAGCCGGGCTCACCGGCGGCATTGCGGACCATGCGCAGGCCGATGTCATGCGCGCGGGTCACGGCGCGGTCGTTCGGGCTGCCGGTGATGGCGATCTTGAACTTGCGCGGCAGGAACTGGAATTCCGGGTGGTCCATCGACCACTGGCGCAGCAGCTCAGCATAAGGACGCGGATCTGCGATCTCGTCTGCGGCGGCTCCGGCGAAATGGTCGGCGGTGACGTTCCTGACGCAGTTTCCGCTCGTCTGGATCGCGTGCATCTCGACATCGGCCAGCGCCCCAAGGATCGCGGGCACGTCGGGCAGTTTCGGCCAGTTGAACTGGATGTTCTGCCGGGTGGTGAAATGGCCGTAGCCCTTGTCCCAGGTGTCGGCGATATGGGCGAGCTGGCGCATCTGGCCCGGGTTCAGCGAGCCATAGGGGATCGCGATCCGCAGCATGTAGGCATGCAGTTGAAGGTAGAGCCCGTTCATCAGTCGCAGCGGGCGGAACTCATCCTCGGTCAGCGAGCCGTCCAGCCGACGTTCGACCTGATTGGTGAACTGCGCGACGCGGGTGCGGACGAAGGCTTCGTCGAAGTCGGAGTAGGAATACATGCAGGTCAGCTCGCGAGGTCGGCTTGCTTGCCGTGGTTGTAGTTCGAGGGGCCGCGGGTGCGGAATTCCTCGCGGAAATGCGTGGGCTCGGGGCCATTCGCGCCCGGCTTTGCATCGGCCAGATAGGGGCCGACCACAAGCAGTTTCTGCGCCGCCGCATGGAGGAGGCGAAGCTGGGCATGGGCCTCGTCCTCGATCAGCTCGGCCTCGTTGTGGAAGGCGGACCAGCGGTCGTCGGCGGTCAGATAGACCACATCGCCTTCGCGCAGGCGGTTTGCGGTCACGATCTTGGGCGTGAAGCGGCGGCTCATCTTCGGGATCCTTGGCCAAGGAATGTTCCCTGGAATATAGAATATTTTCCCTGCAAAGGACCAGTGGCCCTTGCAGATAAGGATGCGTGTTCCGATACTGGCGGGGATGAAAACCGCTGTTCCGGGATATGGGGGAAATCAGGAATGACCGCCGCGCTGGACGATCTGGACCGGAAAATCCTGTCCGAACTGCAACAGGATGCCGAACAGTCGCTGGACGAGATCGCACGGAAGGTGGGGTCGTCGAAGACCCCCGTGTGGAACCGGATCCGGCGGATGCGCGAGCAGGGGGTGATCACCCGGACGACCGCGATCCTGGATGCCGAGGCCTTGGGGCTGGAGGCCTGTTTCTTCGTGTTGATCCGCACTTCGGAGCATGAGGCAGAATGGCAGCGGCGGTTCCTGAAGGCCTTGCGCGAGCGGCCTGAGGTGCTGGAGGCGCACCGGCTGGCGGGGGACATCGACTATATCCTGAAAGTGCGGGTGAAGAACGCGCGGGCCTATGACACGTTCTACCAGGCGCTGATCTCGGAGGTGCGCATCTACAACGTGACGGCGCTTCTGAGCATGGAGGAGATCAAGTCGACGACCGTACTGCCGGTATGAGGGCAGGAACCTCCGGCGGGGGTATTTGGGCAAAGATGAAAGTTCAGGCGGTGACGCGCAACTCACTGAGGCCGTGGAAGTGGTAGACGTCGGCGTATTCGGGCTTGGCGGCGAGAGCGAGGTTCGGGTGGTACTGGAAGAGGATCGGCAGGGCGATCTGCAATTCCAGCCGGGCGAGGGGGGCGCCGACGCAGAAGTGGAGCCCGGCGCCGAAGGTGGCGAGCGGTTTGATCGGGCGTGAGGGGTTGAAGCGGGCGGGCTGATCCCAGACCCCGGGGTCGCGGTTGGCAGCGGCGAGGAGGAGGCCAACCCGGTCGCCACGGCGGAATCTGTGGCCCATGACCTCGATATCCTCATAGGCCCAGCGGGTGAACATATGCAGCGCGGGGTCGTAGCGGAGGATTTCCTCGACGGTTCCTTCCGCGCTGTCGGGGGCGAGGGCGGTCAGGGACGTCCGGGTTTCCACGAGCGTCTTCACCCCGTTGCCGATGGTGTGAACAGTGGCCTCGTGGCCCGCGTTGAGGAGGAGGATGCAGGTGGCGATCAACTCGTCGGTCGAAAGCTTCTCACCCTCGCTTTCGGCGGCGATGAGCTGGGTGATCAGGTCGTCGGCGGGGCGGGCGCGGCGGTCCTCGACATAGGCGCGCAGGAAGGCGACGAAGGCTTCGGTGGCGGCGACGGCGCGGTCCTCCATCGCGCGGGTGCGGCCGGCCATGTACATGCCGACCATCGCGTTCGACCAGCGCAGGAGGTCGGGGGCCATCTCTTCCGGAACGCCGAGGAGGCGGGCGATGATGCGGACGGGGAGCGGTTGGGCGAAGGCTTGCAGGAGGTCGAACTCGCCTTCAGGGAGGGCTTCGACGAGTTCGGTCGCCAGCGCGGTGATGTCGGGCGCAAGGCCAGCGATCCGGCGCGAGGTGAAGGCGCGCAGGACGAGGTTGCGCAGGCGGGTGTGGCGGGGCGGCTCCAGCTCCAGCATGGAATGCGCCTCAACGGCGTAGAACGGGGCGAGATGCGGCGGGATGACGGGGGGCTCCACCGGCTCGCGGCCGAAGCGGCGGTCGCGGAAGATGGCATTCACCGCCGCCGAATTGCCGGTGCAGGTCAGGTCGTAGTCGGCCCAGCGGAAGAAGGGGCCGGCGGCGCGGGCGCGTTCGTAGAACGGATAGGGATCCTGGACGAAGGCCGGGTCCTTGGGCGATTGCGCAAGCTCGATCATCGCCGTGTCCCGCCCAGGAGACCTTGCGCGATGGCCGCACCGGTCACAACGATGGCGGCGCCGAGCGTCTGCCACCAGTTCCAGGGGCCGCCCGCGAGGAAGACGATGAGCATGACGTAGAACGGCACCGCGTTCATGTGCATCGAGGCCGCGCCGATTCCGATCCTGCCGACCGAGAGTATCCAGAGAAGCTGGGCGATGGCCATCGAACCGATCCCGAAGGCAGCAAGTCCACCGAACTCCGGCCAGCCTATGGCGCCCCAGTCTGGCCACTCGCCGCGCAACACCCCGTCGGCGAGAGCGGCAAGGGTGGCGACGATCGCGCCCCCGGCGATGGTGATCGTGCTGCGGCCGAGAGGGGTGAGGTCGGGAAATGCCTTCACCGTCTCGCGCGAGCCCCAGGTGTAAAGCGCGACCGAAATGAGAGCGGCGAGGACGCCGATGCCCAAGCTGACCTCGCCCTCTGCTCCGTTGACGGCGATGAGGCCGCCGGCCACCGACAGGACCAGCCCGGCAGCCAGTGCGCGGGTGAATGGGCGGTGGTCGGCCACGCATTCCAGCAGGATGCCAATCACCGGCATGATCGCACTGACGATGGCGACGGTGACGGGATCGTTGTAGCGCAGCGCGATGATGACGAAGAACGAGGCGAGCCCGAGGGTGACAAAACCGACCCACGCACCCTTCATCCAGTTGGCGCCCAGCACGACCGCCTTGCCCTCGACGATCCACCAGACCGGCAGCAGCACCGCCGCCGCCAGCAGCGCACGAGCGGCGGTCAGCGCCACCGGCGGCATGTGCGGGATGATCAGATCGGCTGCAGGCAGGCCGCTGGCCCAGATCACCATCGAGGCCAGGCAGATCAGGTTTGACGCGATCAGGTTGCCACGCGTCGTCGTATCGAAAGTTGTCATCGGGCCAGCCTAGGCGGGCAGGGCGGGCTCGGCTGGCCCGTCAGCGACAGGGAGAGGTCGTCAGGCGGCCGAGAGTGCCGCGACGATGGCGCCGAAATCGGTGGCCTTTAGGCTTGCGCCGCCCACCAGCGCGCCATCGACATGCGGCACGGCGAAGATCTCGGTGGCGTTCGAGGGCTTGACCGAGCCGCCGTAAAGGATGCGGACGCCCGCGGCCTCGTCCCCGATCAGGCCGCGCAGCCGACCCCGCAGGAAACTGTGCACTTCCCCGATTTCCGCCAGCGTCGGCGTGCGCCCGGTCCCGATGGCCCAGACGGGTTCATAGGCCACCACAAGGTTCGCCGCTGTCGCACCCATGGGGATGGAGCCGTCGATCTGGTTGCCGATCACTGCCAGCGTCTTGCCCGCATCATGCTCGGCCTCGGTTTCGCCGATGCAGACGATGGCCACGAGACCGGCTTCGACCACCGCCTCGGCCTTGGCGCGGACCTGGGCGTCGGTCTCGCCGTGATCGGTGCGGCGTTCGGAGTGGCCAAGAATCACGTAGGTCGCGCCCGCGTCCTTCAGCATGGACACAGAGATGTCCCCGGTGTGGGCGCCCTGCGGTTTCGCATGGCAATCCTGCGCGCCGACCTTCAGGGCCGAGCCTTTCGCGGCCTCAGCCATCCGGGCGATCAGCGTGGCGGGGGGGCAGAGGAGCATCTCGCAGGCCGGGGCAGGGTGCGCGGCGAGAAGCGCCGTGACCTCGGCCAGCGAGGCCTTGGTGCCATTCATCTTCCAGTTCCCGGCGGCGAGTTTCTTCATGCTGCGTTTCCTTTTGCGCTTCCGGACACGCCTAGCGTGTATGGGGCGAAAGGAAAAGGCTTCCGATCGCGAACAATCTGTCGTTGGCAGGGGATTTATCGTCGATCAGACGGCGGGCGTATCGCGGAACTTGATCGACTCGCCGCAACCGCAGGCCTCGACCACGTTGGGGTTGCGGAACTTGAAGCCGCTTTCGACGAGGCCGGTTTCATAGTCGATCTCGGTCCCGAAAAGGAACATCTGCGCCATGGGCGCGATCATCACCCGGGCACCGTCCTGGTCGACAACCTCGTCCAGCGGATTGACCGAGTCGACATATTCCATGGTGTATTCCATGCCCGCGCAGCCGCCCTTCTTGACGCCGATGCGCAGACCCTGCGACCCCTCGCGCTGCATCAGCCGCGTGATCTGGCGGCTGGCGGCGGGGGTCAGGGTGACAGCGGCTTTGCCGGGAATGCCGAACATGGGGGTGGCTCCTTTGGCGATAACTTAGGGTGTCGCGGCTGGGATTCCAAGCGGGGGGAATGCGGCAAGGCCGACAAGCGTGGCGTAGGCGACGATCAGCGCCCAGCCGAACGAGGCGAGCGTGCCGATGATGACATATTCCGACAGGCGGCGATCATCCTTGACCGCGCCGAAGCGCAGGATGGATTTCGCGGCGATCAGAAGGCCCACGCCCTGCGCCTGGCCGAACATGACCAGGGCGAAGATCAGCCCGCGCTCCAGATGGCCGATGACGCGGCCCGCGCCGGGCAGGCTTTTCCCGGCATCGCCCTTGCCGAGATGGGGGGCGAAGGGCTCCATCAGAAGGCCGACCGCGAAGCCGCCGGCGCGGGTGGCCAGAATCAGGCCGGTCAGGAGCACCATCAGCGCAGGCAGGTGGCTGACGGGTAGCGCGGTTTCGCTTGACCAGAGACCGGTCCCGAGGATGCCGCTGTCATCGCCGGTGACAAGGGCTCCGGGCGTCCAGAGGCCCTGCTCCCAGAGGTCGGGCAGCCAGAGCGTCAGGGCAACGAGGCTGGCAAGATGCAGCGCCTGGTCGATCATGAAGGGGCCGAAGCCGCCGGAGGTCTTCCAGACGGCGGACAGGACAAGCTTGCCGACGTCTATGCCGACGTGGATCAGGGCGAGGGCCAGCAGCATCGGGTGGACCGAGCCGGTGGCCGCCACAGCGGTGGCGTAGACGATCAGCCCATGCAGGCCCAGCGCGAGGGGGTTGCGCTTGTTCACCACCATCCAGTTGGTCTGGAAGACGAAATCGGCGAGCGTGTGGGCAAAGAGGAGGGCTGCGAAGGTTTCAGGCATGCTTCGCCTCACCGTTGTAGGCCTGGAGGAAGGCTTCGATTGCATCGTTCAGGATCGGGTAGTCCGCTGCCTTCAACCTGGCGTCGACCGCCTGACGGGTAATGCCCAGCTGCCGGGCGATCCTGTCGTTGGATTCGCGGTCGCCGGCCGGGCTGTCGACATCCAGTTTCAGCGCCATCGCTTCCGCCTGGCTGACGCTCCAGCGGCCTGCTAGGTCTCCGGCGATCACGAAGGCCAGCTTGCGAAAGGCGTCGATGCTGCCTTTCGGACCGTCGAGCGTCAAAAGCCGGTCCGGCTTCATCTGTTCCAGCGCCCGGCCCGAAGCGGTGAAGGCGGGGCCCATTGCGGTGGACAGATCGCTTGCATCCGTGGGGTATTCCTCGCCGATGCCGACGGCAATGCGGGTGCCCAGCGCACCTTCTTGAGCGCGCAGCCGTGCCAGGATCAGCAGGCAGGCCCAGAGACAATCGCCCGGTTGCACCAGACGCATCTGCCAGCCATCACCGCGAAAACGCGTGAAATCTGTTGGCCCTTCAATCTGAGTCGCGCAGTGTTGGATAAGCGCCATTGTGCCGTCCACAATTCCCGGGCGGGCACTGGTCGATCCGATCAGATCGCCGGTCAGGATGGCTACGATGCGCGACACGGGCAAATGATTTGCCTTGCCAGCAAGAAATGCAAGGATTTTCTTTTGCTATACCAGAAAGCAAATTAATAGGCTTGCATTACGACAACGCAAAGCCATTGCCTTGCCTTACATGAACCCCAGTTCCAGCCGGGCCTCGTCGGACATCATGTCCATGCCCCAAGGCGGGTCGAAGGTCATCTGGACGTCGACCTGCTTCACCCCCGGCAGAGGCTCCACCGCATTGGCGACCCAGCCGGGCATCTCGCCCGCCACCGGGCAGCCGGGGGCGGTCAGGGTCATGGTGATCTCGACCGCGTTCTCCTGCCCGATCTCGATCGTGTAGACGAGGCCCAGGTCGTAGATGTTCACAGGAATCTCGGGGTCGAAGACCGTGCGGCAGGCCTCGACGATCTGCGGATAGAGCGGATGGTCGGTGGTGGAGGGCTTGATGAGCGGCTGGCCCTCGACTCTGGATTCGGGCCTCACCTCGGTCTGGTCCTGCATGTCTTCGTCTCGGTGCCAAGGGATGTTGACCGATTATATAGGGATTGGCCGGTCAAGGTCCAGTGGCGCCGGTCATGGTTGCGGGCGGTGCGACGATCCGACCGATCAGAAGGGGATCTCGTCGTCCATGTCGGACCGGCTGCCGCCACCGCCCGAGCCGCTGCCGCCCGAACCGCCGCCATAGCTGCCACGGCCGCCGCCGGAAGACCCGCCACCACCCTGGCCACCCTCGTCATAGCCGCCCCGGTCATCATAGCCGCCACTGCCGCCACCCGAACCGCCGTCACCACGGCCGCCGAGCAGGGTCAGGTTGCCGGAATAGGGCCGCAGGACGACTTCCGTCGTGTAGCGGTCCTGCCCCGACTGGTCCTGCCATTTGCGGGTTTCGAGCGAGCCCTCGATGTAGACCGTGCTCCCTTTCTTGAGATACTGCTCGGCGATCTTGGCGAGAGGTTCGCTGAAGATCGCGACCGAGTGCCATTCGGTGCGTTCCTTGCGTTCGCCCGAGTTGCGGTCGCGCCAGGTTTCCGAGGTGGCGATGCGCAGGTTCACCACCTTGCCGCCGTTCTGGAAACTGCGCACCTCGGGGTCGCGGCCGAGGTTGCCGATGAGAATGACCTTGTTGACCGACCCCGCCATGCGAATCTCCCTTGCAGCTGTCCGGGGCAGCTTGGCCCTCGGATGGTTAACAAACCTATAGCGTCCTTTCAGCCCGCCGCAACCAGACTACGGCAGGTGGGGAATACCTGTCATGAGCGGTCTGGAAAATCCGGGCGGAATGGCTATAGTCGGCCCGGGTCGCACCCGACGGGTGCGCAAGGGACGGTGTGGAAAAGCTCATGCGGATCGTTGGCCAGATGGCGGTTGCGGTGCTGCTGGCGGGTGCGCCGGTCGGCGCCCTGGCCGAAGGACTGAACCTGACGGGTTCGACCAAATCGCGCACGGCGATCTTCAAGTCGCAGGCCGACCTGATCGACAAAAAGCTGAAGAAACAATACTCCGGCTCGGTCAAGCTCACGCCCAAGTACAAGAAGGGCGAGGAGACGGCCGCAGCAGAGGGCATTCCCGCCTATCGCGGCAGTTACAAGGGTGAGTATCTCGAGGTCGCCAAGGCCGCCGCGCGCAAGCATGGCGTGCCGGAAGACCTGTTCCTGCGCCTCGTGCAGCAGGAAAGCGGCTGGAACCCGGTCGCGGTCTCGGTCAAGGGCGCGACGGGGCTTGCGCAACTGATGCCGGAGACGGCGAAGCACCTGGGGGTCGACATCGACGTTGCCGAGGAAAACCTGGAAGGCGGCGCGCGCTACCTTCGGATGATGTACGACAAGTTCGGCACCTGGGAACTGGCACTGGCCGCCTACAACGCGGGCCCGGCAGCGGTGGAAGAGCATGACGGCATCCCGCCCTTCGCCGAGACGGAAAGCTATGTGAAGGCGATCCTGGGGTAGAGTGGCAACCTGCCCACCGGCCCGTGAACGATGGCAGATTTGCCCGCCCTGCGGGTCGCCCTCACTCCGCTGCGATCTTGATCACCGGTTCCATCGTCGCCAGCACCTCGCGCGAGAGATGGCACTTGATCTGATGACCGCCCTCCAGCATCTGCACCGGCGGCACTTCGCGGTCGCAGAGGCCCGCGGGCGTCACCTGCGACTTCCAGCGGCAGCGGGTCTGGAACGGGCAGCCGGGCGGCGGGTTCACCGCCGAGGGGATGTCGCCTTCCAGCACGATGCGCTTGCGTTCCACCTTGGTGTCGGCAATCGGGACGGCCGAGAGCAGTGCCTCGGTATAGGGGTGGTAGGGGGGCGCGAAGACCTGGTCGGTCGTGCCCATTTCCACAACGTGACCGAGATACATGACCATCACCCGGTCCGAGAGGTAGCGGACGATGGAGAGGTCGTGGCTGATGAAGAGAAGCGTGGTCCGGTTCTCGCGCTGGATGTCCATGAGAAGGTCGGTGACGGCGGCCTGCACGCTGACGTCCAGCGCCGAGACGGGCTCGTCCGCTACCACCACTTTGGCTCCGCCGGCGAAGGCCCGTGCGATGCCGACGCGTTGCTTCTGCCCGCCGCTGAGCTGGCGCGGCATCCGGTCGGCGAAGGCCCGGGGCAGTTTCACCAGGTCGAGGAGTTCCAGCATCCGCTGGTGACGGTCGGCGTCGGACGCGCCGTAGTTGAAGATCTCCAGCGCCCGGATGATCTGGCGGCCGACCGACATCGACGGGTTCAGCGTGTCGAACGGGTTCTGGAACACCATCTGCACCTGGGAGACGGTGTCGGTGTTGCGCTTCTGGATCGGGGTCGACTGAACGTTTTCGTCAAACAGCATGATCGAGCCGGAGGTCGCGGTTTCCAGCCCCATCAGCACCTTGGCGAAGGTCGACTTGCCACAGCCCGATTCGCCGACGATGGCCAGCGTCTCGCCCTCGCGGGCCTCGAAGGAGAGCGTCTCGTTCGCCTTCACCACCTTCGACGCGCCGCCCCCGAAGGCGCCGGTCGAGACGTTGTAGTACTTCCGCAGGTCCTCCATCTTAAGTACGACCTGTCCGATCTCGGCCTTCTCCTTCACCTCGCGCGCGGCGGAGGGCGCGGACCAGTCGATTTCCTGCCAGCGCAGGCAGCGGCTGTCGTGCCGGTCATCGCCCGGGATATGCGACATCGGCACATCGGTCTCGTCGCAGCGGCCATGCTGGAAATAGTCGCAGCGCGGGCCGAAGTTGCAGCCCTTGGGGCGTTCATGGGGCAGGGGGAAGTTGCCGGGGATGGAAATCAGGGGCCGGGCGTTCTTGTCGGCGCCGGGCAGCGGGATCGAGCGGAACAGCGCCTGGGTGTAGGGGTGGCGCATCTTGTCGAAGACTTCGGTGACATTGCCGGTCTCGACCGCCTCGCCGGAATACATCACGCAGATCCGGTCGCAGACATCCATCACCAGGCCGAGGTTGTGGCTGATGAACAGCATCGAGGTGCCGTATTTTTCGCCCAAGTCCTTGACCAGATCGACGATCCCGGCCTCGACCGTCACGTCCAGCGCGGTGGTCGGTTCGTCAAGGATCAGAAGCGCGGGCTTGGCCATCAGCGCCATCGCGATGACGATGCGCTGCTGCTGGCCGCCCGATAGCTGGTGCGGGTAGGAGTTGATGATGCGGTCGGGGTCGGGGAGCCGCACGTCGGCGACGATCTGGCGGGCCAGCGCCCAGGCGTCGGCCTTGGACATGCCGGAATGCAGCATCGGCACTTCGGCCAGTTGCGCGCCGACTTTCATCGCGGGGTTGAGCGAGGCCATCGGCTCCTGGTAGATCATCGCGATCTCGGAGCCGCGGATATGCCGCAGCTCCTCGTCGTCCATCTGCGCCAGGTCGCGGCCCTTGAACTTCATCGACCCGGCGACGATCCGGCCCGTCTTGCCCAGCTCTCGCATCACTGCCAGCGCGACGGTGGACTTGCCGCAACCGCTTTCGCCGACGAGGCCCATCGCCTCACCGGCCATGACTGTGCAGGAGAAGTCCATCACCGCCGGGATTTCCCGCAGCCGGGTGAAGAACGAGATCGAGAGATGCTCGATTTCCAGGATCGGTTGTGACGGGTCCCAGGTGTCGGAGGCTGTCATGGCATCAATCCTTCAGGCTTTCTTCGCGCAATCCGTCGGCGAGGAGATTCAGGCCGAGGACGAGGCTCATGAGGGCGAGGGCTGGCGCAAGGGCAGGGTGCGGGTAGAGGTTCAGGAGTTTGCGGCCATCGTCGATGGTTGAACCCCAGTCCGGGCTGTCGGGCGAGACGCCAAGGCCGAAGAAGCCGAGCGTACCAAGGAGGATCGTGGTGTAGCCGATACGAAGGCAGAAGTCGACGATCAGCGGTCCGCGGGCGTTGGGCAGGATTTCCCACAGCATGATGTACCAGGGGCCTTCCCCCCGGGTCTGGCCTGCCGCCACATAGTCGCGTGCCTTGATGTCCATCACCAGGCCCCGGACGATGCGGAACACGCCGGGCGAGTTCACGAACACGACCGAGACGAAGACATTCAGCATGTTCGGCTCCATCGACCAGATGCCGAGCGGGTCCATGTTGAAGGCCAGGCCCGAGTAGGCCCAGAGGCCGATCAAGAGGGTGATCCCGACGTAGAGGTTCCGGCGTGGCGGGTTGGTGTAGTAGCGGCTGTTCCAGAGCGTGCAGAGGAAGATGATCGGGAAGATGAACAGGAGTGCTGCCAGGACAATCGGGATGCCGGTGTCGCGGATTTCCGGTGTGACGAGCAGGTAGAACAGCAGGATCACCGGGAAGGCGAGGACGAGGTTTGCGAGGAACGAGATCACCGTGTCCAGCTTGCCGCCGAAATAGCCCGCGGGCAGACCGAGCGTGATGCCGACCATGAAGGCAAAGAGCGTGGCGGCGGGGGCGATCTTGAGAACTTCGCGTGCGCCCATCACCATGCGGGAGAAGACGTCGCGGCCCAGGTGGTCGCCGCCTAGGAGATACCAGCCATAGCCGACGCCATCGGGCACAGCGACGCCCGGCGCGTCGTTCTTCAGTCCGGCGATCTGGGAAAACGGGTCATAGGTGGCGATCATCCCCGCGAAGATCGCGGTGAAGATCCAGAACATCACGATGGCGAAGCCGATCATGCCCACAGTGGAATCGAAGAGCTTGCCATAAAGGCCGAGCTTGCGCCGGAAGCGGATCGACAGGACGAAGGTCGCGATCAAGGCCAGCCAGACCGGCCAGAACCGGACTGCCATGGCGCCAAGGATTCCCGCCTCGACCGGCGAGGGCATCACGGCCCCGGCGGCAAGGATGCAGAGAATGGCGGCAAGTGCGGCGTAGAAGCTGTAGCGCGCCGCGATGCCGGCCATGTCACCGGGGGAACGGCCGGTCGTGGCACCATCGGGGCCCGGCAGGCGGGGGGTGTCGAGGCCCGCGAGCACAAAGATCAGCTTCGCCAGAAGCGCCAGCGCCAGTGCGACGACGGCCAGTTGCAGGACGGGGAGCAGGGTTGTGCCGGCGGTTCCGGTCCAGGTGAGGAAATCCATCGCGCGCCCTCCCTCAGGCCAGCCGGATGCGGGGGTTCAGGAAGACATAGCCGATGTCCGAGATCAGCTGTGTCAGCAGGACGACGACCACCGCCACGCAGGAACAGGCAAGCAGGAGCGGAATGTCGTTGTTCGAGGCCGCCTGGACCAGCGTCCAGCCGAAGCCTTTGTAGTTGAACAGGCTTTCGACGATGACGACACCGTTCAGGAGCCAGGGGAACTGCAGCATGATCACCGTGAAGGGCGCGATCAGCGCATTCCTGAGCGCGTGTTTCATCACGACCGTGCGGAACGGGACCCCCTTCAGCCGGGCGGTGCGGATGTATTGCTGGGTCATCACCTCGGTCATGCTCGCGCGGGTCATCCGGGCGATGTAGCCGATGCCGTAAAGCGCGATGGTCATCACCGGCAGGGCGAAGTTCCAGAAGGTGATGTCGTCCATCGCCGAGGTGGCCGAGGCAAGGAACAGAGTCTTCTTCGGCTCGATCAGCCCGTATTCGGCCAGCAGCGGCGAGATGCCGGTGGCTGCGGTGGCAAAAAGCGCGACCAGCACCACACCGGACACATATTCCGGCGTGGCGGTCGAGGCGATGGAGAAGGTCGAGAGCGTCCGGTCAGTGGCCGAGCCTTCACGCATTCCCGACAGCACGCCGAGAAACAGCGAGGTCGGCACCATGACCAGCATCACCGCAAGCATCAGCCAGCCGGTCGCGGCAAGTTTCTCGCCCAGCGAGTCGACGACGGGTTTCTTGAAGAAGGTGGAGTAGCCCCAGTCACCCTGCAACAGGCCGCAATAGCGGGGGGCATTGGCGGCGTCCTCGCCGATGGCGAAGCATCGGCCGCGGGTGTCACCCTTCTCGTCGGTGTAGGTCCAGCCGGGAACGACACCCAGCCATTGTCCGTAGCGGCCGATCACCGACCCGGAATGGCCGTTCTGTTCGATCCAGTCCTGCACCGCCTCTTCGGTCATGCGGACCGAGCCCTCGGTGCGGGCCAGTTTCTCAAGATTAGGGGGCAGGTTGGTCAGGTAGAAGACCACAAAGGTCAAGGCAATGGCTGTAAGGAGCATGACCCCCAGCCGCCGCAGCACGAACTTTCCCATGCCGGTCCTCTTGCTAAAGCGTCTCTGGCAGGGGCGCGCATCGCGCGCCCCTTTTTGCTGGATTCAGCTGATCGGAACGATCAGGCGATAGACCACTTGTAGTGGTGATGTTCGAAAGCCGGGTGTTGCTCCAGCCCCAGGAAGCCTTCCTTGTGGTGGCTGAAGAGCGACCGCGAGAACGGATTGATGATGTAGCCTTCCTCTTGCAGGATCGTGCCCATCCGCGCCGCCAGTTCGCGCCGCTTGTCGGCATCGGCCAGGGAAAGGGCCTGAGCCATCAGCGTGTCGAACTCTGGGTTTGCCATCGCCGTCTCGTTCCAAGAACCGGTCGAGGTGTAGGCAAGGCTCATGTTCTGCACCGCAAGCGGGCGGTGGTTCCAGGTCGTCGAGGAGAAGGGATACTTCTGCCAGTCGTTCCAGAAGGTCGAGCCCGGCATGACCGTATGCTTGATATTCATGCCCGCGTCCTTGAGCTGGGCCTGCACCGCAGCAGTGGTCGCAGCCTCCCAGCCGTCATCCAGCGAGATCACCTCGAACTCGGCATCCTTCAGCCCCGCTGCTTCC
Source organism: Tabrizicola sp. (assembly GCF_016793705.1). Classification (GTDB taxonomy): domain Bacteria; phylum Pseudomonadota; class Alphaproteobacteria; order Rhodobacterales; family Rhodobacteraceae; genus Tabrizicola. The sequence goes on along the minus strand of NZ_JAEULO010000009.1, from coordinate 26,850 downwards.
AGCGCCGGCATCAGCCCCGCGGGGTTGATCACCTGCGGCGGCAGCGTCGGATATTCCGGATGGATCGGGAACATGTGGTGGTTTTCGCCGGTCTTGCCGAGGTTGTTGTAGCCAAGCTCCAGCACCACGGCCGGATCGACCGCCAGCTGCACCGCCGATCGAACCGCCTTGTCCTTGTACAGGTCCGACAACGAGTTCATCCGCACCACGATGGTCGAGGCGGTGACAAGCTCTTCCTTCACCAGGCCCATGCCATCAAGGATGTCGATGAATTCGCCCACCGATTCGTAGTTCTTGTCGACCTCGTCAGACGAGAAGAGCGCAACCATCGCCGCCGGGTCGGTGCCGAAGTCGATGTAGTGGATTTCGTCCAGCGGCGAGGTGCCGCCCCACCAGGTGTGGTTCGGCGCGCGGACCAGGACGACCTTCTGCCCGACAGAAACTTCCTGCGGGATATACGGTCCGGTGCCGATCGGGTTGGTGGACGGATCCTCGCCGTCCTTGAACGAGGAGTGCACCACCGCAGCCGGGTAGTCGGCCAGGTTCGGCACCACGGCGATGTCGGAGATGGTGAGGTTCAACTGAACGGTCGTGTCGTCGACCTTGACCACCGCGCCCTCGCGCAAGGTCTTGGTCGCCTCGTCCACGAGGCCCGGGAAGCGCGAGGCCATCGCGTTGCCCTCGACATTGCCGTCGGTCCAGCGACCGAAATTGCGCACCACGTCATCGGCGGTGAAGGGTTCGCCGTTGTTCCAGGTCACGCCGGGGCGGATTTTCAGCGTGTACTGGGTCGCGTCCTCGTTGGCTTCCCAGCTTTCCAGCAGGCGGCCTTCGAAGGTGCCGTCGTTGTTGTACTGGATCAGATATTCCAGCCAGCCGCGGTAGATGTTGGCGATCTGCGGCCAGTCGGCCAGGCGCGGGTCCTTGGTGCCCTTCACTTCCATCGCGACGCGGATCATGCCGCCGGCTTTGGCCTCTTGGGCCTGAGCCGGGGCGGGCAGGCCGATCAGCCCATAGGCGGCGGCGGCCGAGACGCCTAGCGCCGTCGTGCGGGTCAGAAACTCGCGACGGCTGAGCTTGCCGTCGGCATATTCCGAGGCATACATCCGCGCGGCGGAATGCAGGCCGCCTTCATGGGTCGTGTCTTTCATTCTGGTCTCCCTGTCAGGTTTTTTAGTTGGTTATCTGGCAGCACCGAACCCCATGCCGCTGGAACGAACTGGCCATGGCCAGGACACCCCGACAGCCTGCGCGAACAGCGCTTCCCCGCGCCTATTGCGCACCTTTTTGGACCTTGCGTCAACGGCTGGTTTCGACGGTTGAGAGACAAAAACGACATCGACGTGTCGATTCCTTTACCGTCCGGACAAAAGCTCTATCCGGCGCGTCGGAAGGCCGAGGGCGATTTCCCGGTCAGATGTTGAAAGGCGCGGGTGAAGTAGGCGGGCGAGTTGAAGCCCAACTGCTCGGCGATCTTGCCGACGGGGATGCGGGTTTCGGCCAGAAGCTTGCGCGCCTCGAAGATTCGGCGGTCCTGCAAGAGCGCCGATGCTGGGCGGCCGCAGGCCGTGTTGCAGCAGCGGGTCAGGTGGGTCGGCGTCACTCCGAGGGCGGCTGCAAAATCGGCGACGTTCATGCCGGTCCGGAAGTTCCGCTCCAGAAGCGCGGTATAGCGGGCCACCAGGCGCCGGGTCGCATCCTGCCGCGGGCTTTCCAGCGGGTCGGCTTTGCGGGCCTGACGTTCAAGCCAGACGCCGAGCAGGCCAACATAGGCTTCGGTCGCGCGATCATGGGCGGGGGTGTCACTTTCCAACTCGCGCAGAATCGAATCAAGCAGGACGTTCACCTCCTGCTGGGCATGGACTTCGCGGATGCGCAGGTGCAGCGGAATCTTTGGCAGAGTTACCTTCGGATCGCGTCCGAAGAAGACTGCGGTGCCGAAGACCTGGGCTCCTGCTTCGAAGCCGTGCATGACGCCTGCGGGGATGAAGACCGCATTATGTGCCGTGTAGCCGCGCGTCACCCCCGAGATCGTGATGCGGCCCTGTCCCTTGGTGAACCAGAGGAGACAGGGTTCGGAGAGCGAGCGCATCGCCTCGACCCGCCAGCGACCGCCTGCGGCGAGGCGGGGAATGGCGACAAGACGCAGTTGGGAAACGGGCGCGGACTTCAGCATTTCGAGGCAGTTCCTGTGGCAGAGGCGCTGGCAGACCGAAGTAAAGCAGGGCGCGGGGGCCAACCCAAGCGATTTTCGTGCATTCCCGAGCCAGTTACCCACAAATGTTCCATTATTATGGGTATAACCCTGTGGATAAGCAGCAATCCGCTGAAGCTTCGCGCCGCAACCTGCGTCAAGGCAAGGAAAGTTTAGTCCAAGGCTTCATGTTCGATCTGAACCAGGTTCGCTGCCGTTTGGCGTATTGGCGGCTGGCGAGCGTCGCCGCTTCAGTGGCCTCGGCAAGGGTTAGCTCCCCGCGCAGATGCGCAATCAGTTCCGGCCCGCCAATGGCCTTTGCGGACGGGCGCTTCGGGTCCCAGCCTGCAAGGTTCGCCCGCGCTTCCTCCAGCGCGCCGAGGGTCAGCATCTGCTGGAAACGGCGGTCGATGCGGGTGTTGAGCCAGTCGACATCCGGGACCAGGACGAAGGCTTCGGCCCGGGTCAGGGGCAGGAGGGGCGTGGGGGTTTCGGATTGCCAGGCGGCGAGGCCCCGGCCGGTGGCGCGCTGCACCTCCCAGGCCCGCTGGATGCGGATGGGGTTCATCCGGTCGATCCGGGCCGCGGTTGTGGGGTCGAGTTCGGCAAGCAGCGCCTCGTGCCCCTCGGCGGCGCGGCGTGTGTCGGCTTCGCGGCGAATGGCAGGCGGGGTCTCGGGAATCTCCGCCAGCCCCCTGGTCAAGGCATTGAAACTCAAACCTGTTCCACCAACGATCACCACCGGGCGATCCAGAAGCGGCGCCACCTCGCGCAGCCAGTGACCGACCGAGTAGGGCTGGTCGGGGCCGATGTGGCCGTACAGCGCATGGGGCAGGGCGGCCTCGTCGGCGGGCGAAGGGCGCGCGGTCAGGACGCGCCAGTTGGCATAGACCTGAAGCGCGTCGGCGTTCACGATCACGCGCCCGTCGCGCGCCGCAAGTTCCATCGCCAGGGCGGACTTCCCGCTGGCGGTCGGCCCGGCGACCAGCACCGGCGCCTCGCGCGATATGCCGTCGATCCGCACCGCGATCCCCCGTTGAACCCGACGCGGTTTTGCGACATTTTGCGGCGCAGTCCAAACAGAAAACGATATGCAGGGGGTGCCATGTCCGCAACGGCCACCAAATACAGCCGCGTGATGCTGAAGATCTCGGGCGAGGCGCTGATGGGCGACCAGGGCTATGGCCTGCATCCGCCGACGGTGAACCGCATCGCCGAGGAGGTGAAATCGGTCCGCGACATGGGGGTCGAAATCTGCATGGTCATCGGCGGCGGCAACATTTTCCGGGGCTTGCAGGGCAGCGCTCAGGGGATGGAGCGGACGACGGCGGATTACATGGGCATGCTGGCGACGGTGATGAACGCCCTTGCCATGCAGTCGGCGCTGGAGGCGATCGGCGTCTTCACCCGCGTCATCAGCGCGATCCCGATGGATCAGGTCTGCGAGCCCTACATCCGACGCCGGGCCGTCCGCCATCTGGAGAAGAAGCGGGTCTGCATCTTTGCCGCCGGGACCGGGAACCCCTATTTCACCACGGATACGGCGGCGACGCTGCGCGCAAACGAGATGGCCTGCGAGGCGATCTTCAAGGGCACCAAGGTGGACGGTGTCTATGACAAGGACCCGAAGAAGCATGCAGATGCGAAACGTTACGACCATGTCAGCTATGACGAGGTGCTGGAGAAGCACCTTGGCGTGATGGACGCGACGGCGATTGCGCTGGCCCGCGACAACGACCTGCCGATCATCGTCTTTTCACTGGATGAGCCCGGCGGGTTCCGGGGAATTCTGGCGGGTCAGGGGACCTATACACGGGTCCAGGGCTGATTCCTCGCGGTCGCTCGCAGCCCCGCGCCTGAATTGCGCTAGGCATGGGGTGGCGGGAGGGTCAGGAGCTTTGGCCTATACCCGCTCCCTGCGCCTCTGCTATAGAGCGCGAAATCGCAGGGGAAGCCCTGCCGGGGAAGTGAAGGACCAGTCGCATGGCACATGAAGAGATCGAGATCGACACCGATGCAATCCAGCGCCGGATGGACGGGGCTATGGCGGCGTTGAAGACGGAATTCGCCAGCCTGCGGACGGGGCGGGCCAGTGCCTCGATCGTGGAGCCGATACAGGTCGACGCCTATGGTCAGATGACCCCGATCAACCAGCTGGGCACCGTCAATGTGCCCGAACCCCGGATGGTGGTGATCAACGTCTGGGACAAGGGGATGATTTCCAAGGTGGAGAAGGCGATCCGCGAGTCGGGCATCGGTATCAACCCGGTGACCGACGGCCCCTTGATCCGCCTGCCGATCCCGGAACTCAACGAGGAGCGCCGCCGCGAATTGACCAAAGTTGCCGCGCAGTATGCCGAGCAGGCCAAGGTCGCGATTCGAAACGTGCGGCGCGACGGCATGGACCAGATCAAGAAGGCGAAGGCGCAAGGCATGGGCGAGGACGACCAGAAGTTCTGGTCCGACGAGGTGCAGGAGCTGACCGACAAGGCGATTGCCGCGGTCGACCGGGCGTTGGAAGCCAAGCAGGCAGAGATCATGCACGTCTGATCGGCGGCAGGAGAACGGGTTTGTCTAAAGACTTGCAGGTGGGTATTGCGGCACGTCCGGTGAACCACCTGGCGATCATCATGGATGGCAACGGTCGCTGGGCCACCAACCGCGGCTGGGCCCGTCTGGTCGGGCATCGCAAGGGCGCCGAGCGGGTGCGCGAGATCGTCAAGGCCGCACCGGACCTGGGGATCAAGTGGCTGACGCTCTACGCCTTCTCGACCGAGAACTGGAAGCGGTCGACGGAAGAGGTCCTCGGCCTGATGGCGATCTTCGCCCGCTACATCGAGCGTGAGGCCGACCGCCTGGCCAAGGCGGGCGTGCGGATGCGCTTCATCGGCGACCGCAGCCGTCTGGACCCGAAGCTGCAACGCATGATGGCCGGAATCGAGGCGCGGACAGCGGGGCTGGACCGGCTGAACCTGACGGTGGCGATCAACTATGGCGGGCGGGACGAGATCGTCCGCGCGGTCCGCAAGATTGCCGAGGCGGCGGCGCAGGGCATCCTCGACCCGCGCCATGTGACGGAAGCCGCCTTTGCCGAACGGCTGGACACCGGCGGCCTGCCTGATCCTGACCTGGTGATCCGCACCAGCGGAGAGACGCGGACCAGCAATTTCCTGCCCTGGCAGGCGGCCTATGCCGAGTACGAATTTACCGAGACGCTGTGGCCGGACTTCGGGCCCGAAGAACTGGCGGCCATCGTCCGGCGCTTCTCCAACCGCGAGCGGCGCTTCGGCGGGGTGCTGAGGTGATGGACCCTGCGCCGGCGCCGTCCGGCAAATGGACTGATCTGCGCACGCGCATCCTGTCGGCCATCGTCATGGTGACGGTTGGCGCTGTGGAAATCTGGCTGGGCGGCACGGCCTTTGCCGTCCTGGTGGTGGTCCTGACCGGGGTGATGGTCTGGGAACTGGCGGGGATGACCCAACCGCTTGAGCGGCGGTCGGCGCTTGTGGTTGCGGCGGTGACGGGCGTGGCGCTGGTGGCGGCGCTGGCGCTGAAAACCCAAGTTGCCGTGCTCTTCCTTGCCGTGCCTTCGGCGGTACTCGTCCTGACGCCTCGGCGGGACCGCTGGCTTTCGGGGATCTATGCGCTGGCGATCCTGCTGGCGGGCTATGGGCTGGTCATCTTGCGGGATGCCGGGGGGACCACGGTGATCCTCTGGCTGGTGGCGGTGGTCGTGGCCTCGGACGTACTCGGCTATTTCACCGGGCGGATGCTGGGGGGGCCGAAATTCTGGCCTGCGATCAGCCCGAAGAAGACCTGGTCGGGCACGGTGGCGGGCTGGATCGGCGCGGCGCTGGTCGGGCTGGTCGTGGTGCTGACGACCGGGGCAGGCTGGGCGCTGGTGCCCTTGTCGGCGCTGGTGGCCTTTGCCGGGCAGATGGGCGACATCGCGGAAAGCTGGGTCAAGCGGCGGGCGGGGGTGAAGGATGCCTCGGCCCTGATCCCCGGCCATGGCGGGGTGCTGGACCGCTTCGACGCGCTCATCGGGGCGGTGGTTCTGGTGATGGCGCTGGGGCTGGTGGCGCCGGTCGCCGGGCTGTTCGGGGGCTGAGGGTTGCGCAGCCTGTCGATCTTCGGCGCGACCGGGTCTGTCGGCGAGCAGACGGTGGATCTGCTGCGCCGGGCGGGCGGAGCCGAGGTGTTCCGGGTGGTCGCGCTGACCGGGGGCCGGAACATCGTCCGGCTGGCCGAGATGGCGCGGGAGCTGCGGGCGGAGGTGGCGGTCTCTGCCGACCCCTCGGGCCTGGCGGAGCTGCGCGAGCGGCTGGCGGGCTCTGGCGTCGCGGCAGCGGCAGGGCCGGAGGCGATTGCCGAGACGGCGGACCGGCCTGCCGACTGGGTGATGAGCGCCATCGTCGGCGCGGCGGGACTGGTGCCAGGGTTCAGGGCGCTTCGCCATGGTGCAGTTCTGGCCCTGGCCAACAAGGAATCGCTGGTCACGGCGGGGCCGTTGCTGATGGCCGAGGCGGCGCGGCACGGCGCGCGCATCCTGCCGGTGGACAGCGAGCATTCGGCGATCTTCCAGGCGCTGGTGGGCGAGGATATCGGCTCGGTCGAAAGGATCATCCTGACCGCGAGCGGGGGCGCCTTGCGCGACTGGCCGCTGGAGAATTTGGCGAAGGCGACGGTCAAGGACGCGCTGGCGCATCCGAACTGGGCGATGGGGCAGCGGATCACCATCGATTCGGCCAGCATGTTCAACAAGGCGCTGGAAGTGATCGAGACGCGGGAGTTCTTCGGGGTCTCGCCCCACCAGATCGAGGTCATCATCCACCCTGAAAGCCTGATCCATTCGATGGTCGGCTATCGCGACGGGGCGATCATGGCGCATCTCGGCGCGCCGGACATGCGCCATTCCATCGGCTATGCGCTGAACTGGCCCGAGCGGTCGCATCTGCCGGTGGCGCGGCTCGACCTTGCGCAGATTGCCACGCTCACCTTCCGCGCCCCGGACCTTGCGCGCTATCCGGCGCTTCGGCTCGCGCGCGACGTGATGGACCGGCGGGGACTGGCGGGGGCGGCGTTCAACGCTGCGAAGGAAGTGGCGCTGGACCGGTTCCTGGCCGGGCAGATCGGGTTCATGCAGATGGCCAGCGTCGTCGAGGCGGTGCTGGAAGCAACGGACGCCGATCTGGGCCGCGAAAATGCCCCGATGACCCTTGAGGATGTGCTGGCCATGGACCATCTGGCACGGGTGAGGGCGGGCGAAGCAGCACGCGGCAGGGCAGGAGCAGATTGATGGAAGCGGTTGTAGCGGCCCTTGGCGGCACGGTCTGGACGGTTGCGTTCTTCGTGCTGGCGCTGTCGGTAATCGTCTTCGTGCACGAATACGGCCACTATATCGTCGGTCGCTGGTCGGGTATCCATTCCGAGGTGTTCTCCATCGGCTTCGGCCCGGTCCTGTTCAGCCGGACGGACCGGCGCGGAACCCGCTGGCAGGTCGCGGCGATCCCGTTCGGCGGCTATGTCAAGTTTCTTGGCGATGCCGATGCGTCGTCGGTCCGGAAGACCGATGTCTCGGGCCTGTCGGTGGAGGAGCGGCGGCACACGATGGCCGGGGCACCGCTTTGGGCCAGAACGGCGACAGTTGCGGCGGGGCCGGTGTTCAACTTCATCCTCACGTTCATCCTGCTTGCGGGTCTGTCGCTGGCGCTTGGCGTGCCGCGGGAAGAACCGACGGTTGGCGCGATGCGGGCCTTCCCGTTCGAAGGGCCATCCTTGCAGGAAGGCGATGTGATCCGCGCTGTCGAAGGCCAGCCGACGCCGGACTGGAAGACGTTCGCAGACGTGACCGACACGCTGAAGGGCAAGATGACGCTGGCCTACACGGTTCAGCGGGGCGACGAAGAACTTGTGGTGAGCGGCCCGCATCCGCAGGCTCCGGTCGTGGGCGACGTGCAGCTCCGCTCTGCCGCGATGGACGCCGGGATTCAGGAGGGTGATATCATCCTGAAGGTGGGTGGGCAGGATGTCCGCTACTTCGACGAACTGCCCGACATCGTTGCCGCCAGCAAGGGCGAGCCGGTCGCGCTCACGATCTGGCGCGCGGGCAAGACCTTCGATCTGTCGCTGTCCCCGCGTATCCGCACGGTCGACGACGGCAACGGCGGCTTTGCCGAGCGCTATCTTCTGGGCCTCTATTCAGGGATGTTCTTCGAACCCGCGACCCGCACGGTCGGCCCTTGGGAGGCTGTCACGAACGCGGCCGGCAGCATGTGGGCGATGACGACGACCACCTTTTCGGGCCTGTGGCACATGATCCAGGGCGCGATCTCGAGCTGCAACCTGTCAGGTGCCATCGGCATGGCCGAGGTGGCGGGCGATGCGGCGCGCAATGGGGCAGAGAGCTTTGTCGGCATGCTTGCAATCCTGTCGCTGGGCGTCGGTATCCTGAACCTCTTCCCGATTCCGGTGCTGGATGGCGGCCATCTGGTGTTCTACGCTTACGAGGCGGTGACACGGCGCCAGCCCTCGGAGCGGGCCCTGCGGGTGTTGATGACGGTGGGGCTGTCGCTGGTCCTGTCGATCATGATCTTCGGCCTCAGCCGCGACCTCTTGTGTCAGTAGGCTCTCGCAAGCTCGGAAATCCCTGACCCCACCCGCTTTGCCCTGATGCCACAACATCTTGCAAAGTTATCCACAGCGACCGCAGGCTTTTGACAAAGCTTGGCTTTCCCGCTAGCTATCCGGGAAACATATAATACGGCGAGGATGCAAAATGCGGATGACCCAAAGCGCGACCAAAGGGCGGTCGTTCGGGGCCAGGTCTAGGGCGCGTCTTTACGCCACTGCGGTTTTCCTTGGGGCCGCAACGGTTTCGGCTCCCTTCCTCACTCCGGCCATCGCGCAGGTCTTTTCGTTTTCGAACGTCGAGATTCAGGGCAACGAGCGGGTCGATGTCGCGACCATCCTCAGCTATGCCGGAATCAGCCGCGGCGAGGAGGTTTCCGCCGCCCAGCTGAACGACGCCTATCAGCGGATCATGAACTCGAATCTGTTCGAGACGGTGGAGCTGGTGCCGCAGGGCTCGACCCTGGTGATCAAGGTGGTGGAGTATCCCATCGTCAACGTCATCAGCATCGAGGGCAACAATCGGCTGAAGGACGAGAAACTGTCCGAACTGATCCAGTCGCAGCCGCGCCGGATCTACTCTCCCAGCCAGGCCGAGGCCGATGCAGCGGCGATCGCCGAGGCCTATCGCGTCGCCGGGCGGTTGGCTGCGACGGTGACGCCGAAGATCATCCGCCGCGACGGCAACCGCGTCGACCTGGTGTTCGAGATCACCGAAGGCAAGGTGGTCGAGATCGAGCGGCTGTCCTTCGTCGGCAACAAGGCCTTCTCCGACCGTCGCCTGCGGCAGGTTCTGGAGACCAAGCAGGCCGGCATGCTGCGCAACCTGATCCAGCGCGATACCTATGTTCCCGAACGACTGGAGCTGGACAAGAAGCTCTTGACCGATTTCTACCTGTCGCGCGGTTTCATCGATTTCCAGGTGCTCGACGCCAGCGCCGAGGTGAGCCGCGAGCGGGACGCGACCTTCGTCACCTTCACGGTGCGCGAGGGCCTGTCCTACAACATCGGCAATGTGACGACGGTCTCCGAGGTCGAGGGACTTGACGCCGCCGAGTTCGAGGCGGTGCAGAAGATCCGTCCGGGTCAGACCTACAGCCCGCTCCTGATCGACAACAACATCACCCGGATGGAGACATTGGCCCTGAAGAAGGGGCTGAACTTCATCCGCATCGAGCCGCGCCTGACCAGGAACCAGCGCGGCCAGGTCGTCGACGTGGAATTCGCCATCGTCCGCGGCGAGAAGGTCTTTGTCGAGCGAATCGACATCGAGGGTAACACCACGACGCTGGATCAGGTCGTCCGCCGCCAGTTCCGTACTGTGGAAGGCGACCCCTTCAATCCGCGCGAAGTCCGTCAGGCGGCCGAACGCATCCGGGCGCTCGGCTTCTTTGCCGATGCCCGGGTCAACGCCGACCAGGGCAGCGACCCGGATCAGGTGGTGGTGAACGTCGATGTCGAGGAACAGCCGACCGGGTCTTTGAGCTTCGGCCTGGCCTATTCGGTCGCGAGTGGCGTCGGGGTGAACGTCGCCTTCTCCGAAACCAACTTCCTGGGCAGGGGACAGAAACTGGCGCTGAGCATCTCCACCGCCTCGGCGAACCAGAGTTCCAGCTTCAGCTTCACCGAACCGGCGCTCCTGGGCCGCGACCTGAGTTTTACGGTCGGCGCCTTCTACCGCACGAGCGAATCCGACTATTCGGTCTATGACACGCGCAACATCGGATTCACCACCGGGATAGGCTTCCCGCTGGGCGAGCAGTCCTCGCTCGACCTGCGCTTCGGCGTCGCCGAGGACAAGCTCTACAACTACACCGGCGATTCCACGATCATCGCGGCGGAAGAGGCGCAGGGCGCGCTGTCCACCATCTCGCTGGGCTATACCTACGAATACGACAACCGGATCACCGGCCTGAATCCGAAGGGCGGCGTGCTTTTGCGCTTCGGTCAGGATTTCGCGGGGCTCGGCGGCGACAACGAATACATCAAGACCACCGCGCTCGCCCTGGCCGAGACGAAAGTCTGGCACGAGGAAGTCACCCTGCGGGCGATCTTCGAGGGCGGGGCGATCAGTTCGCTCGGCGACAGCCAGACGCGCGTGACCGACCGCTTCTTCGGCAACAGCAAGATCCGCGGCTTCGAGCCGAACGGCATCGGCCCGCGCGATCTGGCGGCGACCGACGACGACGCGCTTGGCGGCAACATGTTCGCGGTGGCGCGGTTCGAGGCCGATTTCCCGCTGGGCCTGCCCGAGGAATACGGCATCACCGGCGGCGCCTTCATGGACGTGGGGTCGGTCTGGAGCCTGAACGACACCAATGGCGGCGCGGTCGACGACAGCTTCATCCCGCGCGCCACGGTGGGGGTGTCGATCTTCTGGAATACGCCGATCGGACCGTTGCGCTTCAACTTCAGCCATGCGGTGAAGAAGGAAGACTACGACAAGGAGCAGAGCTTCGATCTGACGATCTCGACGAAGTTCTGATCATGGCAGGGCGGCGCATAGCAGCCCGCCCCTGGTCCGGGCTTCGGCTGATCGCGGTCGTGCTGGCGCTGGCGACGCAGGTGCAGGCGCAGGAGACCCCTGCACCACTGCTGATCCTGGATCAGGACCGCTTCTTCCTGGAATCCGAATTCGGCCGGGCGGTGATCGAACGGGAACGCCAGGCGGCGGCGGCGCTGGAGCAGGAGAACAAGCGGATCGAGGCCGGGCTTGTGGCCGAGGAACAGGCGCTGACCGATCTGCGCAAGACCCTGCCGGCCGAGGAGTTCTCGGCCCGGGCCCAGGACTTCGACCAGAAGGTCGAACGCATCCGCGACGAACAGGACGCGAAGTCTCGGCAACTGACCGAGGCGCGCGACCGCGACCGCCGGGAATTCCTCCAGGCGGCGCTGCCGGTGCTGGGCGACCTTCTGGGCCAGAAGCAGGCCGCGGCGATCCTGGACAAGAACATGATCATCGTCTCTCTGGCCGCCATCGACGTGACGGACGAGGCGATCGCCGCGGTGAACAAGGCGCTCGCCGGGAAGCCCGCGCCCGCGCCGTGAGGGCGGCGCGTCAACTTGTCTCGACCGGCGCGACTTGCTAGCAACACCGAAGGGCCGGTTAGCCCGGGACTTTCAGGGGAAGAAAGATGAACGCCACCGCTGTCACGACCGCCGATCTGGAGCTGATCCAGCGGATCATCCCGCACCGCTATCCGTTCCTGCTGATCGACAAGGTGCGCGACATCATCGTCAACGACTCTTGCGTCGGCATCAAGTGCATTACCCTGAACGAGCCGCAGTTCCAGGGGCATTTCCCCGGGATGCCGATCTTTCCCGGCGTGATGATCATCGAGGCGATGGCGCAGACGAGCGGAGTGCTGGTCGGGCTGTCGATGGATCTGGTCGACAAGAACGCCAAGGTCTTCTTCATGGGCGTCGACGGGGTGAAGTTCCGCCGCAAGGTGGTGCCGGGCGACGTGATGGAGCTGCACGTCAAGGCGCTGCGCGGCGGGGGAAGGGTCTGGAAATTCGAGGGCCGCGCAATGGTCGAGGGGGAGCTGGCCTGCGAGGCGACCTTCATGGCGATGTTCGACGTGGCGAAGGCCTGAGCGATGGCAGTTCACGGTACGGCGGTCGTCCATCCTTCGGCTTTTGTCGAGGAAGGCGCGGTTGTCGGCGAAGACTGCTACATCGGACCCTTCGCGGTGATCGGGCCGGAGGTGGTCCTGGGTGCGCGCGTCACGGTGAAATCCCATGCCGTGATCACCGGCTGGACCGAGCTTGGTGACGACTGCACCATCTGGCCCTTCGCCTGCGTCGGCGAGGTGCCGCAGGACCTGAAATATCAGGGGGAACGCACCCGGCTGGTCGTGGGCGCCCGCACCCGCATCCGCGAGGCTGCCACGCTGAACACCGGAACCGAGGGCGGCGGTGGGATCACGCGGGTGGGCGAGGATTGCCTGATCATGACGGGCGCCCATGTTGGCCATGACGCGCAGATCGGCGACCGGGTGATCCTGGTGAACCATGTGGCCATCGCGGGCCATTGCGTGCTGGGCGACGACGTGATCGTCGGCGGCCTCTCGGGTGTGCACCAATGGGTGCGGATCGGGCAGGGGGCGATCATCGGCGCGGTCACGATGGTGACGAATGATGTGATACCCTATGGGCTGGTGCAGGCGCCGCGGGGCGAACTGGACGGGTTGAACCTGGTCGGGCTGAAGCGCCGGGGCGTGGACCGGGCCGGGATCACCGCGCTCCGCGCCGCCTACCAGACGCTCGCGCAGGAGGACGGCAGTTTCCTCGACCGCGCGCGGAAACTGGCCGAGGAGAGCGACTCGCCGCTCGTCCGCGAGATCGCCGATTTCATCCTGTCGAAATCCGACCGCAGCTTCCTCACCCCGAAGGGCGGCAGATGACTGGTGGCATGAGGACGGCGATCATCGCCGGGCAGGGCCGTCTGCCCGCCGCTCTGGCCGCGCGGATGGCCGAGCCGCCGCTGGTCGCCGCGTTGGACGGATCAGCGCCCGAGGGGCTGACGGTAGACCTGCGCTTCCGGGTGGAGCGGCTGGTGCCCTTCCTGCGCGCGCTGGAACGTGACGGGGTGGGGCAGGTGATCTTCGCCGGCGCCGTGACGCGGCCGCGTCTCGACCCGGCGCTCTTGGACGAGGCCACCGCGAACCTGCTGCCGCGGCTGATGGCGGCGATGGCGCAGGGCGACGACGCGACGTTGCGGGTGGTGATCGACCTGTTCGAGGAGTCCGGTTTCTCGGTGGTGGGGGTCGAGGCGGTGGCCCCGGCACTGCTGCCCGGCGCGGGAGTGCTGGCGGGTTCGGTGACGCCCCGCGACGAGGCGGATGCGGCCCGCGCGGCAGCCATCGTCGCGGCGCTCGGCGCGGTGGACGTGGGGCAGGGCGCGGTGGTGGCGCAGGGCTTGTGCCTGGGGGTTGAGGCGCTGCCGGGGACGGATGCCTTGCTTGAGGCGGTTTCCGGGCTGAAGCCTGGCCTACGGCCCGACCCGGCGCGGGGGCGCGGGGTGTTCTACAAGGCCGCGAAGCCGGGTCAGGACCGGCGGATCGACCTGCCGACCATCGGGCCCGAGACCCTGCGCGGCGTGGCGGCGGCTGGGTTGGCGGGGGTCGTCTTCGAGGCCGGGTCGGTGATCTGTCTGGACCTGGAGGAGATGCGGCGGCTGGCGGGCGAACTGGAGCTTTTCCTCTGGGCGAGGGGATGACGCGCCGGGGCTCATCGCTTGCTTCGCGGGGCGCGCCGCAGCGAAGAACGGTCGAAGACAGGCGATGAGCGGTTCGCTGAAACTCTTCCTCATCGCGGGCGAACCCTCGGGCGACCGGCTGGGGGCGGCGCTCATGGCGGGGCTCAAGTCCCTGACGCAGGTGGAATTCACCGGCGTGGGCGGGCCGCTGATGCAGACCGAGGGGCTAACAAGCCTCTTCCCGATGGAAGAGTTGTCGGTCATGGGCATCGCCGAGGTGCTGCCGAAATACCTTCCCTTGAAGCGGCGTATCCGGCAGGCGGCCGATGCGGTGCTGGCCAGCGGGGCCGAGGCGCTGGTCACGATAGACAGCCCCGATTTCTGCCTGCGCGTGGCGGCGCTGGTCAAGGCGGCGCGACCGGGGTTCCGCATCATCCACTATGTCGCGCCCTCGGTCTGGGCCTGGCGGCCAGGGCGGGCAGCGAAGATGGCCAAGGTCATCGACCATGTACTCGCCCTTTTGCCCTTCGAGCCGCCCTACATGACGGCGGCGGGCATGACCTGCGATTTCGTCGGGCATCCGGTGGTGGCGGAGCCTTTGGCATCCGACGCCGAGAAAGCGGGTTTCGCGGGGCAGGGGCCGCTTCTTCTCGCTCTGCCAGGGTCGCGCAAGGGGGAGGTCACACGGCTGGCCCCGGTCTTCGGTGAGGTGGTGGCGCGGCTGAAGGCCCGGCACTCCGACCTGCGGGTCGCTTTGCCCACGGTGCGGGGCGTGGCGGGTCTCGTCCGAGAGCTGACGGCGGGCTGGCAGGTCGCGCCAGAGATCATCGAGGATGCCGCCGCCAAGCGCGGGGTCTTCGCCGCTGCCGATGTCGCGCTGGCGGCCTCGGGCACCGTCTCGCTGGAACTGGCGGCGAATGGCTGCCCGATGGTCATCGCCTATGACATGCATCCGCTGACCCTGTGGCTCATGCGCCGGGCGGCGTTGATCGACACGGTGACGCTGGTCAACCTCGTCAGCGAAACCCGGGTGGTGCCGGAGTTCATCGGGCCGGACTGCCGGGCGGAGAAGATTGCCCCGGCGCTGGAGGCCCTGCTGGCGGATCCCTCGGCGCAGCGCGCGGCGATGGCGCTGACGATGGAGCGGCTCGGGCAGGGCGGCGAGCCCCCCGGGCTCAGGGCTGCGCGGTCGGTGCTGGGGGCGCTTCGCCGTTGACGATGGCAAGGACCTGCGGCATCAGCCCGGTCATCTTGTCGTTGATCAGCGCCATCATCCCCGGCTGCTGCGCTGCGGTCAGTTGCGGCAGCTTGGCCATCACCGACCGGCCTTCGGGCGTGGCGTAAAAGTCGCGCAGCGCGGTGATCTCGGCCAGCGTCATCATGTCGGCCATGATCCCGGCCTGATCGCGCATCAGCTTGGCCAGCGGCTCGGTGAAGGTGTCGAGGTAGAGCTGGCGGATCTGCGCCACCTGCGCCTCGGTCAGCGTGGCACCACCCGCCGCCACCTGTTGCAGGATCGGCTGATACATCGTTTCGATCATCGCCGCCATGTCGAAGCCTTGCAGGGCAAGCTCGACATATTCCGACGCGACCGCCACCCGCTCATCGCGGGTTTCGGCCAGGGCGGGGAGGGGCAGCGCCAGCAGGGCCGCCAGAAGGAGGGGTCTCAACGGGTCATCCTTTCCAGATCCAGCCGCCGCCGAAAATGCGGCTGCCTTCGGGAGCGTAGAAGACGCAGGCCTGCCCGGCGCTGACCCCGTCCTCGGGGGCCAGAAGCTCGACCTCTGCGGTCGTCGGGCCGGTCGGTCGCAGGATCGCCTCGCGCGGGGGGCGAGTCGAGCGGACCTTGACCTTCAGATGCCACTCCGGGCGCGAGTCAAAGGGGGCGTCGCCCAGCCAGTTGATCTCGCGCACCGGGATGATCCGGGTCGAGAGCGCGGCCTTGGGTCCGACGATGACCCGACGGGTGTCCGGGTCGAGCTTTACGACATAGAGAGGCTCACCGAGGCCACCGATGCCCAGGCCCTTGCGCTGGCCGATGGTGTAGTGGATCACCCCACGGTGGTCGCCCAGCACATTGCCGTCCAGATCGACGATCTCGCCCGGATCGGCCGCACCGGGGCGCAGCTTCTCGATCACCGCGGCGTAATCGCCGTTCGGGACGAAGCAGATGTCCTGGCTGTCGGGTTTGTCGGCGACCGGCAGGCCATATTTCGCCGCCAGCGCGCGGGTTTCGGCCTTGGAGGCCAGATGGCCAAGCGGGAAGCGCAGGTAGTCGAGCTGCTCGGGCGTGGTCGAGAACAGGAAATACGACTGGTCGCGCGCAGGGTCGGCCGCCTGGTGCAGTTCCGGCCCGCCTGGTCCGACTTTCCGCTGGATGTAGTGCCCGGTCGCCATGCAATCGGCGTCGAGGTCCTTCGCCGTGGCCAGCAGGTCCTTGAACTTCACCCGTTCGTTGCAGCGGATGCAGGGCACCGGGGTCGCCCCCGCCAGATAGGCATCGGCGAATTCCTCGATCACCGCCTGGCGGAAGGTGTTCTCGTAGTCGAGGACGTAATGCGGGAACCCCATTGTCTCGGCCACCCGGCGCGCGTCGTGGATGTCGCGACCCGCGCAGCAGGCGCCTTTCTTGGCGAGCGCCGCGCCGTGGTCGTAAAGCTGCAGGGTGACGCCGACGACCTCATAGCCTTCCTCGGCCAGCATCGCGGCCACGACGCTGGAATCGACGCCACCCGACATGGCGACGACGACCCGCGTCTCTGACGGGGGCTTGGCAAAGCCGAGGGAGTTGAGGGCGACGTCGCGCGGCATGGGTCGAATGTCCGGGTTACGGGAATGATGGGGAATATATGAAAATGCCGTGCACTCTCAATCCCCCGTTTCAGGATTGATTAAGCCTGTTCCGTCATCCTGCCCCAAACCAACGAGGGAACGGTGATGTTTCTCAAGCGTGTCGACGGGCCGCGGCAGGTTTCGCTGCCGGACGGCAGCATTCTTTCCCGGGCGGATCTGCCCCCGGCCGACACCCGCCGATGGGTTGCCAGCCGCAAGGCGGTGGTCGTCCGTGCGGTGGTCTATGGCCTGATCACCGAGAAGGAAGCGCTGGACCGCTACGCCCTGTCGGAGGAGGAGTTCGGCCTCTGGCGCACGGCGGTCGCGAAGCATGGCGACGCTGGCCTGAAAGTCACAGCGATCCAGAAATACAGACAACTTTAAATGGATTAATACTCTCCCTCTGGCATAGTAACCGTCCGTTAACCATTGATCGCCAAGGTTGTTAACGATGAACCACCGGAGCGGAGTTTTGAAGAATGCGCATTCTGCTTGTTGAGGACGATCCCACCACCTCGCGCAGCATCGAACTGATGCTGACCCATGCCAACCTCAACGTCTATTGCACTGACATGGGCGAAGACGGGATCGACCTGGCGAAGCTTTACGACTACGACCTGATCCTGCTCGACCTGAACCTCCCGGACATGAGCGGACATGAAGTGCTGCGCCAGGTGCGCCAAGCGCGGGTGGAAACGCCGATCCTGATCCTCTCCGGCGCGGATGATACGGAAAACAAGCTGAAAGGCTTCGGTTTCGGCGCCGACGACTACCTGACCAAGCCCTTCCACCGCGAGGAGCTGGTGGCGCGCATCCATGCGATCATCCGCCGGTCGAAGGGGCACAGCCAGTCGATGATCAAGACCGGGCGGGTCTCGGTGAATCTGGATGCCAAGACGGTGGATGTGGACGGCAAGGCGGTGCATCTGACCGGCAAGGAATATCAGATGCTGGAACTGCTTTCCCTGCGCAAGGGGACGACACTCACCAAGGAGATGTTCCTCAATCATCTTTACGGCGGGATGGATGAACCCGAATTGAAGATCATCGACGTCTTCATCTGCAAGTTGCGCAAGAAACTGGCCGAGGCGACGGGTGGCGACAACTACATCGAAACCGTCTGGGGCCGCGGCTATGTGCTGCGCGATCCATCCGCCGGGCAGGCCCGCCTCGCGGCCAGTGCCTGACCTTTACTGTCGTGGGCCCGCCGCCTAACGTCTTCGGGCAGAATGGGGGCGGGCATGGTGGAGAAGGCGGTCGAATCCCTGACGGAGGCCGAGGCGCGCGATGAACTCGCGCGCCTGGCCCAAGCCATCGCAGATGCGAACACCGCCTATCACACGCTCGACGCGCCCGAGATTTCGGATGCCGACTACGACGCGCTGAAGCGGCGGAATGCCGCCATCGAGGCGCGGTTTCCCGGCCTGAAGCGGGCGGATTCGCCCTCCGACCAGGTGGGCGCGGCGGTGGCCGAGGGCTTCGGCAAGGTCCCCCATCGTGTGCGGATGCTGTCGTTGGAGAACGCCTTCGCGGCGGAGGAGGTGGCGGAGTTCGACGACCGCGTGCGCCGCTTCCTCGGGATTACGGGCGAGGTCGCCTATACCGCCGAGCCGAAGATCGACGGACTGTCGCTGTCGCTCCGCTATGAAGGCGGGGTTCTGGTCCAGGCCGCGACCCGCGGCGACGGCGAAGTGGGCGAGAACGTCACCGAGAACGCCCGCACCATCGCCGACATTCCGCAGCGGCTGGCGGGAGACGCGCCAGAGGTGCTTGAGGTGCGGGGTGAAGTCTACATGTCCCATGCCGATTTCGCCGCCTTGAACGAACGCCAGTCCGCAAGCGGCGACAAGACCTTCGCCAACCCGCGCAACGCCGCCGCCGGGTCGCTGCGCCAGCTTGACGCCCGCATCACCGCCGCCCGCCCGTTGCGCTTCTTCGCCTATTCCTGGGGCGAGCATTCCGCCCCCCTCGCTGGCACCCAGTTCGAGGCGATACAACGCCTCAACGCCTTGGGATTCCAGACCAATCCGCTGACCACCCTCTGCTCCGGTCCCGAGGAAATGCTGACCCACTACCGCCTGATTGAGGCGCAGCGTGCGACGCTCGGCTACGATATCGACGGCGTGGTCTACAAGGTGAACGACCTTGGCCTGCAATCCCGGCTCGGCTTCCGTTCCTCCACACCCCGCTGGGCCTTGGCGCACAAGTTCCCGGCGCAACTCGCCTGGACCGAGCTTCTGGGCATCGACATCCAGGTCGGCCGCACCGGGGCGCTGTCCCCGGTCGCGCGGCTGAAGCCGGTGACGGTGGGCGGGGTGGTTGTCAGCAATGCGACCCTCCACAACGAGGATTACATTGCCGGGCGCGACAGCCGGGGCGAAGAAATCCGCGGCGGCAAGGATATCCGCGTCGGCGACTGGGTGCAGGTCTACCGTGCCGGGGACGTGATCCCCAAGGTGGCCGACGTGGACCTGTCTCGCCGCAAGGATGGCGCGCAACCCTATGTCTTTCCGACGGAATGCCCGGAATGCCACAGCCCCGCCCACCGCGAGGAGGGCGATTCCGTCCGCCGCTGCACCGGAGGCCTGATCTGCCCGGCGCAAGCCGTCGAGCGGCTGAAACATTTCGTCTCCCGCGCCGCCTTCGACATCGAGGGCCTGGGCGCGAAGCAGGTGGAGATGTTCTTCAACGACGCAACCTTGCCGGTGAAGACCCCCGCCGATATCTTCACCCTCGCTGCAAGAGACGCTACCAACCCCTTGCAGAAGCTTAAGAATCGTGACGGCTTCGGCGAGGTCTCCGCCGCCAAGCTTTTCGCCGCCATCGAACAGCGGCGGACGATTACGCTCGACCGGTTGATCTTCTCCTTCGGCATCCGCCATGTCGGGGAAGTGGCGGCGGGGTTGCTGGCCCGGCACTACTCCGGCTGGGAGGCTTTCGAGGCGGCGATCACCCAAGCCAGCCCCGGCAGCGCCGAGTGGGAGGAACTCACCTCGATCAACGGGGTGGGCGAGGTGATGGCGCAAAGCCTGGTCGACGCCTTCCAGAACCCGGCGGAACGCGCGGCCATCGACGCGCTCGCCTTGCAACTGACCATCCAGCCGGTCGCCCCGCGGGGGCAGATCGACTCCCCCGTCGTGGGCAAGACCGTGGTCTTCACCGGTACGCTGGAGAAGATGACCCGTGCCGAGGCCAAGGCCCGGGCCGAAGCCCTGGGGGCCAAGGTCGCGGGCAGCGTCAGCGCGAAGACTGATCTGGTCATCGCCGGGCCGGGGGCGGGGTCGAAGGCGAAGGAGGCGGAGCGGCTGGGGGTCGAGATCATCGACGAAGACGCCTGGCTGCGGCTGATCGGCGGATGAGCCGGCCCGAGGCTCTGTTCCCGCTCTTCGCCGGGCTGGAAACCCTGCCCGGCATCGGCCCCAAGGCGGCGAAGGCGTTTGAAAACCTCGGGGTTACCCGCCCGAAGGATCTGCTCTACCTCCTGCCGCATTCCGGGGTCGACCGGGCGCTGCGGGGATCGGTGCGCGATGTGGTGCCGCCCGCTACGCTGACGGTGGAGGTGGAGATCGGCCAGCACCTCCCGCCGCGCCGGAAGGGCGGCCCCTACCGGGTGCATGTCCGCGACCGCAAGGTCGAATTCCTGCTGGTCTACTTCCACGCCCGCGCCGAGGCGCTGGCCAAGCTTCTGCCCACCGGCCAGCGCAGGCTCGTTTCCGGCAAGGTGGAGCTTTTCGACGGCATCGCGCAGATGGTCCACCCCGACCATGTGCTGCGGGTCGAGGAGGCGCGCGAGATTCCAGCCTATGAGCCGGTCTATCCGCTGGCGGCGGGCCTGACGCAACGGCTTGTGGGCAAGGCGGCACAGGCGGCGCTGACCCGGCTGCCGGACGTGGCGGAGTGGATCGACCCCGGGCTGAAAGCGCGCGAGGGCTGGCCCGGCTGGCCGGAGGCGCTGAAGGCCGCGCATGGGCCAGACGGACCGCGGGCACTGGCCTTCACCCACCCAACCCGCCAGCGGCTCGCCTATGACGAGCTCTTCGCACATCAGTTGACCCTGTCGATCGCCCGCTCGCGGATGCGCCGGGGCAAGGGTATGGTGACGGAAGGCACTGGAGATTTGCGCCGCAAGGTACTGGAGAGTCTACCTTATGCGCCAACTGGCGCCCAGGTTCGCGCGGTGTCCGAAATCGCCGCCGACATGGCCCAGCCCCTTCGGATGAACCGCCTTCTGCAAGGCGACGTGGGCGCTGGCAAGACGCTGGTGGCCTTCCAGGCGCTCCTCATCGCGGTCGAGGCCGGCGGCCAGGGCGTGATGATGGCACCGACGGAAATTCTTGCCCGGCAGCATTTCGAAGGCCTCGCCCCGCTGGCCCGGGCGGCGGGAGTGCGGCTGGAATTGCTCACGGGCCGAGACCGCGGGGCGGAGCGGGCGATGAAGCTGGAAGACCTGGCGATGGGGCGCATCCCGATCCTGGTCGGCACTCATGCGGTCTTCCAGAAGGACGTGGAGTTCCACGACTTGCGGCTGGCGGTGGTGGACGAACAGCACCGTTTCGGCGTGGCGCAGCGGATGGAACTGGGCGCGAAGGGCGCGGCGGTGGATGTGCTGGTGATGACCGCGACGCCGATTCCCCGCAGCCTGGCGCTGGCGACGCATGGCGACATGGACGTCTCGGTGCTGGACGAGAAACCGGCGGGCCGGAAGCCGATCCGCACCGCGATGGTCTCCGCCGAACGGCTGGATGAGGTGGTGGACCATCTGCGCAAGGCCGTGGCCGAGGGGCGGCAGGCCTATTGGGTCTGCCCGCTGGTCGAGGAATCCGAGGTCGTCGACTATGCCAGCGCCGAGGAGCGGTTCCGCTCCCTGCGGGCGGCGCTCGGCGACCGGGTGGGGTTGGTCCACGGCCAGATGCCCCCTGCCGAGAAGGATGCCGCGATGGTGCGCTTCGTGGCCGGGGAAACCTCGGTCCTGGTGGCGACCACGGTGATCGAGGTGGGGGTGAACGTGCCCAACGCGACGATCATGGTGATCGAGCAGGCGGAAAGCTTTGGCTTGGCGCAACTGCACCAGCTCCGGGGCCGGGTCGGGCGCGGTGAGGCGGCCTCGACCTGTCTCCTCATGTACCAGCCGCCGCTGAACGAAACCGGGCGGCGGCGGCTGACCACGATCCGGGACACCGAGGACGGTTTCCGCATCGCCGAGGAGGATCTGGCGATGCGCGGCGCGGGCGACCTGATCGGCACGGCGCAGTCCGGACTGCCGCGCTTCCGCGTCGCCGACCTTGAGCGGCAGGCGGCGCTGATGGCACTGGCCCAGACCGATGCACGGAAGCTGATGCACGATGACCCGGAGCTTTCCAGCCCCCGTGGCCTGGCGGCGCGGTCGCTTCTCTGGCTGATGGATCAGGATCGGGCGCTGCGCCTGATGAGTGTCGGCTAAGGCCGAATCGGTCCTGTCGCGTTTTGTTCGCTAATGTTCTTAAAAAGTTCTTTACATGGCGCTGCGGATGTGGGAACAATCCAGCAACAATCATGGAGGACGCGATGAAAGACGCCATGAAGACCCTGCTGACCCGCACGCCGAAGGGCGCTGTCGAAGATATGGTCGGGCTCGCCGCGCTGTTCGTGATCCTGTTCGCCGTGCTGTCGCTGCCCGGCATGGCCTGAGTTTCTGCCCCGCGCTCTGTCCCCCGAGGATGACGGTCCGCCTTGCCTGGCCCACCGTCCGCCGTTTCCAGACGCGCCACTGCCGCCGCCATCCCTTTGGATGTGCGGCGGTTTTTTATTTGGACGTTCAGGCTGCGGCCTGGGCCGCCTCCATGGCCTCGCAAGCGGCCTCCAGCGCGAGCAGGATCGACGGGTGGCGGTTCTTGTAGTCGCGGGCCGGGAGGAGGACTTCGTAGCCGTCGAACGGGGCGGGGGGAACCTGGCCGCCGTCCTTCAGCATGGCCTGCAGGGCCTCGCGGGCGGCTTCCAGTTCGGGCAGCGTGCGACCGATGACGACCTGACCCAGCACGGCAGCCGAGGCCTGACCCAGGGCGCAGGCCTTCACGTCCTGGGCGAACTCGGCCACGCGGCCGTCCTTCACCACCACGTCCGCCGTCACCGTCGATCCGCACAACGGAGAGCGGCGGCGGGCGCTGGCTTGCGGCGCGGAGAGCCTCCCGAGATGGGGGATATCGGCGGCGAGCGCCAGGATGCGTCCGGAGTAGAGCTTGATGAGGTCGCTGTCGCTCATGGTCTTTTCCCGAGTGACCCCTTATTTAGACCCGCGCGGCGCGCCTGCCAAGGAGAAGCCCATGCCCTTCGACCCGGCTACACTGAAGTATGATGCCGCAGGGCTGATCCCTTGTGTTGCACAGGATGCGGCGTCGGGCGAGGTGCTGATGGTCGCCTGGATGAATGCGGCCTCGGTTGCGCGGACGCTGGAGACGGGCAAGGTCACCTATTGGTCGCGCTCGCGCGGGGCGTTCTGGATCAAGGGGGAGACCTCGGGGCACCATCAGCGCCTGATCGAGCTGCGGGTCGATTGCGACCGGGACTGCCTGCTGGCACTGGTCGAGCAGGAGGGGCCGGCCTGTCACACCAACCGGAGGTCGTGCTTCTATACGGCGGTCCGGGAGGGCGAGGAGGTCGAGATCATGCAGCCTGTCCACGGTGGACAAGGCTGAAGTCTCCTGAATTTTCAAAGACTTGCTTTCTGGCGTTAAGGATTTGGTAACCCGACCATCCGCCGGATATCGGCAGCGGTCGCGCCCTCGGCCCGGTATTTCGCGATCGCGCGGGCGTCGTCGCGCTTGGCCAGCCGTTTGCCCGCTTCGTCTCGGATCAGGCGGTGGTGGTGGTAGATGGGGGTCGGCAGGTCGAAGAGGTGCTGCAATAGCACATGGATTCGCGTGGCCTCGAACAGGTCTTCTCCGCGCACCACATGGGTAACGCCCTGCGCGGCATCGTCCAGCACGACAGAAAGATGATAGGATGTTCCCATGTCTCGGCGTGCCAAGACCACGTCGCCGACCGTGTCAATCATCTCCTCCAAATGTAAGGGGATGGTGCCGTGCTCCCCGGCGGGGCCGTGTCCATTCTCCCGAAACTCCAAGAACGGCGCCTCGCCGGGACGCCGTTGTGCAGCAACTTCGAAGGCCCGATCCATTCGCAAGCGAAGCGCATGCTGCAATTCGATTTCAGGGAGAGCTTCCAGCCGCTCGTAGAAGCGTTGGACAATTGCCATGTCCTCGATTCCGCGCCTGATCAGTTCAAGCGCTTCCGCGTCTTCCGAATGTGTTTCGGCGGGCACTCGGAAAGGCAGTTTGCGCGTTCGGCAGGTGCCAGGATAGATCGGCCCGTCGGGACCGAACAGCGGGGCACCCTCTTGGGGGGCGTCGAGGGCAGCCGCGATGTCCGATCGCCGACAATCGCAGCGATAGAGTATATCCCCAACGGCATTGAGGCGGCGAAGTCCATCGGAATAGGTATTGATCCGTTCGGACTGTCGCATCACCGGCTCTGGCCACCAGAGACCCAGCCATTCGAGGTCGCGATAGATTGCGGCTTCCCATTCGGGGCGCGATCTTTGTCGGTCGATATCTTCGATCCTGAGCAGCCAATCTCCCCCTTCGCGCATAGCCAAATCGAAGCCGAGCATCGCCGAGTAAGCGTGCCCCAGATGCAGGGGGCCGGTCGGCGAGGGGGCGAAGCGGGTTACGAAAGCCATTCGGTGAAGGCCTGCTTCGCCCGGTCGGTATAGGCCTTGTAGCGGTCTTTCCGGCCCTTGCGGCCGCCCTTCGCGTCGATCGGGGGGAAGAGGCCGAAGTTGACGTTCATCGGCTGGAAGGTCTTCGCCTCGGCCCCGCCGGTGATGTGGGTGACCAGCGCCCCCATCGCGGTTTCCGGGGGCGGCGGGGAAAGTTCGCGCCCGAGAAGATCGTGCGCGGCCATTCGACCGGCCAGGAGGCCCATCGCGGCGGATTCGACATAGCCCTCGACCCCGGTGATCTGCCCGGCGAAGCGTATATACGGGCGGGATTTCAGCCGCATCTGTGCGTCCAGAAGTGTGGGCGAGTTGATGAAGGTGTTGCGGTGGATGCCGCCCAGCCGGGCAAAACTGGCGTTCTCCAGCCCGGGAATAAGCTTGAAAACAGCGGTTTGCGCCCCGTATTTCATCTTGGTCTGGAAACCGACGATGTTGTACAGGGTGCCAAGCTTGTTGTCGCGGCGGAGCTGGACCACGGCATAGGCCTTCTGGTCCGGCTGGTGTGCATTGGTCAGGCCCACCGGCTTCATCGGGCCGTGGCGCAGTGTCTCGCGGCCGCGTTCGGCCATGACCTCGATGGGCAGGCAGCCGTCGAAGTAGCCCGCTGTTTCACCTTCGTGGAATTCGGTCTTCTCGGCGGCGAGGAGGGCGTCGATGAAGGCCTCGTACTGCTCACGGGTCATCGGGCAGTTGATATAGGCCTTTTGCTCATCCTCGGTCTCGCCCTTGTCGTAGCGGCTTTGCAGCCAGGCGACCGACATGTCTATACTCTCTGTATATACAATCGGTGCGATGGCATCGAAGAAAGCCAGCGCCTCGGAGCCGGTGGCGGCGCGGATACTTTCCGCCAGCGCGGGGCTGGTCAACGGACCGGTGGCGAGGATCCAGTGGCCGAATGAGGGAAGGGTCGTAACCTCCTCATAGGACGTGGAAATCAGCGGGTGGGATCTCAGCTTGGCGGTGACGGCAGCCGCGAAAGGGTCGCGGTCGACGGCCAGCGCGCCGCCTGCGGGAATCCGGTGCTTCCCGGCCATTTCCATCACCAGACTGCCCGCCTGACGCATTTCCCAGTGGATCAGGCCAACCGCATTGCGCTCGTGGTCGTCGGAGCGGAAGGAGTTGGAACAGACCATCTCGGCAAAATCGCCGGTGCGGTGCGCGAAGGTTCCGACCTTCGGCCGCATCTCGTGCAACACGACCGGCACGCCGAGGTTTGCGGCGGCCCAGGCGGCCTCGGAGCCTGCCATGCCGCCGCCGATGATGTGGAGGGGGTCTGTCATGCGCCGGATGTAGCTTTGCGGGGTGGGCGTTGCAAGAAGGGGCGCTGCCCCTTCACCCCGGGATTTTTGGGCAAAGATGAAGGGCCGTTCGTTCTGCTTTGGTGAAGGCGATCGGGTCGTCGGTGGGGCGGCCAAGTTCGGTGGCCTTCTGGAAGAAGCCGGGCGCCGGGAGCTGGTCGGGCGAGAGGCGCTGGTGGAGGAGGGCGGCGCGGAAGGGTTTTCCGGCGGCCGCGTCCTCTTCCATCAGGGCTTCGAGGCTTGAGGTGAGTTGCGCCATCGTCCAGCCAAGATCGCGCGCGATCTGACCGTAGGCGATGGTTTCCCCCGCAGCCGCGAGGGCGGCGAGGCGGGCCTCAAGCGGGGTCATTGCCCGACTCGTCCCCCTGATCCGCCACGCGCGCGACCGACACCACTTCCTCATCCGCACCGATGGCGAAGACCTTCACGCCGCCCGCGCTGCGCGAGCGGAAGCTGACCTGCTCGACCGGCGTGCGGATCGACTGGCCGGTCGAGGTGGCGAGCATGATCTGATCGCTGAGGTCGACCGGGAAGGAGGCGATGATGCGGCCGCCCCTCGGGCCGGGGGAGATCGCCTTGACGCCCATGCCGCCACGGCCCCGGACCGGGTAGTCATGGCTGGACGATAGCTTGCCCGAACCGCCCTTGGTGACGGTCAGGATCAGGTCCTCGGCTGCCGACATCTCACTGTAACGTTCGGTACTAAGTTGGCCTGCAGCAACGGAATCCTCGTCATCATCGGTGTCGTCTTCGGTGATCCCGGCCATCAGGCGGCGCTGTTTCAGATAGGCCGCGCGTTCCTCGGGGCTGGCCTCGAAGTGGCGGATGATCGACATGGAGACGACGTGGTCTCCGTCCGCCAGACGGATGCCGCGCACGCCGGTCGAGCCGCGCGACTTGAAGACGCGGATCTCGGTGGTCGAGAAACGGATGGCGCGGCCTG
>NZ_JAEULO010000014.1 GCF_016793705.1 Tabrizicola sp. | reverse complement strand
CAACACCCGCCGCCTGCTCGAGCCCATCGGGAACATCCCGCCGACAGAAGCCGAGGCCAACTTCTACGCAGCTCTGGAAGACTCAGCCATGGCCGCGTAACTAACCGAAATCAGCCTCCGGTAAACCCGGCGCGGTTCAAGCCGCGAGGTGTCGGTTTACCTGGGTCGTGCCGACGCCTTTCCCTGAGACCCGGAGAGGCATCGAACATGAGGCAAGATCAGGCCGCTATCGAAGCGGAGGCTGCTGAGGCCGAGCGCGAGACGCAGGAGTTCGAGGCAAGGAGGCAGGCCGAGCTAGAGGCCGTTCTCGCCGCGATGGACAAGCGCACCCGCTACAACGTCCTGCACAGGCCGGAGAGGTGCTGCGCGCAGGCTGCACGGCGCGCAGGGCCAGCCGTGCCCCCGAAGCAGTCAGCGCGCGACAGGCAGGAGATCGAGGCGATCTACCGGGACGCCGCGGCTCTGACCGAGTTGCACGGGATCGAGCACAACGTCGATCATCTGGTGCCACTCGTGGGCGTCTGCCCTGCGACGGGTGCCGCTATCGTCTGCGGCCTGCATGTCCCATCGAACCTTCGTGCGATTCCCCGCTCGCACAACCAGATGCGCGGCAACCGCTACTACGGCGGGTTCGCCCCGATGGTGGATGACGACATTCCGTTCTGACGACGAAGGCACGCGTTTAAACGTGCCCCCGCATCATCGTCTCAAGATGATGCAGGCCGAAAAAGCGAACCACGCCAGTATGATGCAGTCGACAGTCGTCATTGCCGCATTATCAGCGGCGGGCCTCGCATCGACCACCGCAATGTTGCAGAGCTGTTGCAGAGCAACGAAAAAGGCGCCCGAACGCGCCTCGTATCATTTTGATTTTCTTGGCTCCGGCGGTAGGGATCGAACCTACGACCAATTGATTAACAGTCAACTGCTCTACCGCTGAGCTACGCCGGAACACGGGCGGGTCTATAGCAAGGGTGGTTCGGGGCGGCAAGGGGCAAATGGCGGTAAATTGAGTTGGGGTCAGAGGGCGGCGAATTCGGCGTCAGGGTGCAGGGCGGGAAGAGCATGAACCATGTTTCTGGACGCCAGATCAATGAGATGGGCGAAGACGTTGCGGGCAGCGGCAGGGAGGAGAGCCACGGGGATGTCGGCGTAGATGCGGGCGGTCAGGGCGGGGATGCGCGCGGGGCCTTCGGCGAGGGACTCGAGGATCTGCGCCTCGCGGCCGAGGCGGTGGGCGATCAGTTCCTGCACGCGGGCGGCGGGGGTCTCGACGGGGTCGCCGTGACCGGGCAGGAAACGGTGCCAGTCGCGGGCGGCGAGGCGGTGGAGCGACGCCATGTAGGCCCCCATGTCGCCGTCGGGCGGAGAGACGATGGAAGTGGCCCAGCCCATGACATGGTCGCCGGAGAAGAGCGTGTCGCCGAGCGCGAGGCAGAGATGGCCGCCGAGATGGCCGGGGGTGTGGAGGGCGGTGAGGCTCCAGTCGGGGCCGGAGATCGTGTCGCCATCGGCGAGGCGCTGGTCGGGGGCGAAGGCGAGGTCGAGACCCTCACCCTGAGCGGGGAGACTTGCGGCGAGATCGGACATCAGGGCGCTGCGCCCCTCGGTCGCGGTGCCGTAGGCGAGGACGGGGGCGCCGGTCGCGGCGGCGAGACGGGGCGCAAGCGCCGAATGGTCGCGATGGGCGTGGGTGATGAGGATATGGCTGATGTGCTGGCCGGGGCCGACGGCGTCGAGGAGGGCGGCGAGATGCGCGGGGTCGTCGGGGCCGGGGTCGATCACGGCAAGCGCGGTCGCACCGACGAGCCAGCTGTTGGTCCCGGTCCCGGTGAGGGGCGAGGGATTCGGGGCGAGGAGGGCGCGGACAGGCGGGTCGAGCGTCATCGGGCGGCGCCGCTTTCCAAGGCGGGCGGCTGCGGATAGGCTTCACGGTGATGTCGGTCTTCCAACGTATCCTTCCCAGGGGCCTTTACGGGCGCGCGGCACTGATCCTGATCGTGCCGATCGTGACGATCCAGCTGGTCTTCTCGACCGAGTTCATCCAGCGCTTCTATGAAGACGTGACCGACCAGATGACGCAAGGGGTCGCGATCGACCTCGCGTTCCTGATGGACACCATCGACACCAGCCCGACGCTGGCCGAGGCGCAGGCCAGGGTCGCGCCGGTGGCAGAGGCGCTGGCGATCACGCTGACCCTGCCCGCTGGTCCCGATGCGCCCGAGGCCGACCTGCGGCAGCGCATCGACCTGTCGGGCGACACCATCATCGCCACGCTGCACGAGCGGCTGCCGGACCTGGTCGCGGTCGACCTGACAGGAGGGAACCGCGCGGTGACGCTGCGCTTCGACAGCCGGTTTGGCCCGGTCGAGGCGGAGGTCAGCCGACGGCGGATGTCGGCGGCGAACCCGCACCAGCTGATCGTGCTGATGGTCTTCACCTCGATTCTGCTGACGGTGATCGCCTATTTCTTCCTGCGGCGGCAGCTCAGGCCCATCACCAAGCTGGCGGAGGCGGCAGAAGAGTTCGGCAAGGGACGTACGGTCAGCTACAGGCCGCGCGGGGCGCTGGAGGTGCGGGCGGCGGGGCGGGCCTTCCTGGACATGCGGGCGCGGATCGAGCGGCAGATCGAGCAGCGGACGCTGATGCTGTCGGGGGTGAGCCACGACCTGCGCACGCCGCTGACCCGGATGCGCCTGGCGCTGTCGCTGCTGCCCGAGGATCCGGAGGTCGAGGCCTTGCAGGCGGATGTGGCGCAGATGGAGGGGATGGTCGACGAGTTCCTGGCCTTCGTGCGCGGCGATGCGATGGAAGGATCGGAGCCCGCGGATGCAGTGGCGCTGGTCCGCGACCTGGTGGAGCGGGCCGGGCCGAAGGTGCGGATGGCGGCGGTCGGGGGCACGCCCGAGCCGGTGGAGATGCGACCCCAGGCCATCGTGCGGGCGGTGGAGAACCTGGTGTCGAACGCGCTGCGCTTCGGCAGCAGGGTCGAGCTGCGCCTCACGTTCCAGGAGCGCAGCCTGCGGATCACGGTCGAGGATGACGGGCCCGGCATTCCGGCAGAGCGGCGGGACGAGGCGCTGCGCCCCTTCACCCGGCTGGAGGCGGCGCGCGATCCGAACCGGGGGGCGGGGGTCGGGCTGGGGCTTTCGATCGCCTCGGATATCGCGCTCAGCCATGGCGGTGCGCTGCGGCTGTCGCAGAGCGAGGCCCTGGGCGGGCTGCGGGTGGATCTGGTGATCGCCCGCTGAGCAGCGGGCGGCCGGAGTGGCGGGGCGTTACTTGGACGCCCCGACCACGAGGATCCAGTGCAGCTTGCTGTCGGGTGCGGGGCTGACCGCGATGCCGACGCCTACGTCGCGCGCCTTGCGCAAGAGGATGTTGTCCTTGTGGTGCGGCGAATGCATCCACCATTCCACCGCGCGGGCGCCTGAGCCAAAGCCGCGCCCGGTGTTTTCGGCCGCGGTGCGGAAGCCGTAGCCGACGCGGCGCAGACGGGTCTTCAGCGTGCCGCCGTCGGAGGAGACATGGCTGATCGACCGGCGCTTGGCATTGTCACAGGCTGCGCCCTGTGCCGCCTTGTCGAGCTTGGTCGAGAGCGACAGCGCCGAAAGGCCGCGGGCCTTGCGCTCGGCGTTGAGGTGGGCAAGCAGTTCCTTCTGCATCGCATCGGCATTGGGCGGAACGATGCAACCCGCCTGGGCCGCAGATTGCAGGCAAAGGAAAGCCGACGCGGCCAGGGCCGCCAGGCGCATGTGCTTCAGCATGATGGTTCCCCAAGGTTTCGCGCTGTCCACCCATCCCAGACCAGTTGGGCCGGAATCGGGCAGAATGTGGCACAAACGGTGATTTATGCGAGAAATGCCGGGAACGCACTCCTCCTTTGGGAGAGCAGGCGGAGCTTTGCCGGTGTTGCCCTGCGCATGGAGGCTTTCCGGGTCTGGGACAGGCGGGAAGCGTCTGCGGGCGGCAGCGGCGCGGATGCCGCTTTCGGCGCACGGCTTCGGCCAGGCCCCTGTCTTTGCAGGACCGGCCCCGCTGTCGGCAATTCGCAAGGACCTGCCCTTGCAGCCCCCGTTCCGCCCCACTAAGACTCTGGCAAGATATTCGACGATAATCCTCGGCAAAGACACGAGAGGCAGGCACCGATGCGCGATCCCGTTGACCACTACATGAACACGCTCGTCCCCATGGTCGTCGAACAGACGAGCCGGGGCGAACGCGCCTATGACATCTACAGCCGCCTTCTGAAGGAGCGGATCATCTTCCTCGGCGGCCCGGTGCATGACGGCATGTCGAGCCTGATCTGCGCGCAGCTTCTGTTCCTGGAATCGGAGAATCCGTCCAAGGAAATCTCCATGTACATCAACAGCCCCGGCGGCGTGGTGACGGCGGGGCTCTCGATCTACGACACGATGCAGTACATCCGGCCGAAGATCTCCACGCTGGTGATCGGGCAGGCGGCGTCGATGGGGTCGCTTCTTCTGACGGCGGGCGAGAAGGGGATGCGCTTCAGCCTGCCGAACAGCCGCATCATGGTGCACCAGCCCTCGGGCGGGTATCAGGGCCAGGCGACGGACATCATGATCCACGCGCAGGAGACGCTGAAACTGAAGCGCCGCCTGAACGAGATCTATGTGCGTCACACCGGCAACGACTATGACACGGTCGAGGCGGCGCTGGAGCGCGACAACTTCATGTCGGCCGAGGATGCCAAGGCCTGGGGCCTGATCGACCAGATCCTCGAAAGCCGCGGAAAGGCCGACGATACGTCGAAATGACGCCTACTTTCCGCCGGACCCTCCGGCGGGTTTTTCGGATTGTGGTGCCTTGGGGACTGGCCTAAACTTCCGCCAAGGCGCCAGCCCTGCAAGTCAGGGATTTGGCGGCAAAGCTCAGAGGACTGCGGATGGCGAACAACACCGGCGGCGACAGCAAGAACACCCTGTATTGCTCGTTCTGCGGCAAGAGCCAGCATGAGGTGCGCAAGCTGATCGCGGGGCCGACCGTCTTCATCTGCGACGAATGCGTCGAGCTGTGCATGGACATCATCCGCGAGGAGACGAAGACCACGGGTCTGAAATCCTCGGACGGGGTGCCGACGCCGCGGGAAATCTGCAAGGTGCTGGACGATTACGTGATCGGCCAGATCCACGCCAAGCGCGTGCTGTCGGTGGCGGTCCACAACCACTACAAGCGGCTGAACCATTCCTCGAAGACCGACATCGAGCTGTCGAAGTCGAACATCCTGCTGATCGGCCCCACCGGCTGCGGCAAGACGCTGCTGGCGCAGACGCTGGCCCGCATCCTGGACGTGCCCTTCACGATGGCGGATGCCACCACGCTGACCGAGGCGGGCTATGTCGGCGAGGATGTGGAGAACATCATCCTCAAGCTGTTGCAGGCCAGCGAATACAACGTCGAACGGGCGCAGCGCGGGATCGTCTATATCGACGAGGTCGACAAGATCACGCGCAAGTCCGACAACCCCTCGATCACCCGCGACGTTTCGGGCGAGGGCGTGCAGCAGGCGCTTCTGAAGATCATGGAGGGCACGGTCGCCTCGGTTCCGCCGCAGGGCGGGCGCAAGCATCCGCAGCAAGAGTTCCTTCAGGTGGATACCACCAACATCCTCTTCATCTGCGGCGGGGCCTTCGCGGGGCTGGAGAAGATCATCTCGCAGCGCAACAAGGGGTCGGGCATCGGCTTCGGGGCCGAGGTCAAGGGGCCGGACGAACGCAGCGTCGGCGACCTGTTCAAGGAGCTGGAACCCGAGGATCTGCTCAAGTTCGGCCTGATCCCGGAATTCGTCGGCCGCCTGCCGGTGATCGCCACGCTGACCGATCTGGACGAGGCGGCGCTGGTCACCATCCTGACCGAACCGAAGAACGCGCTGGTCAAGCAATACCAGCGGCTGTTCGAGATCGAGGGGGTGAAGCTGACCTTCACCGGCGACGCGCTGACCGCCATCGCCAAGCGGGCGATCAAGCGCAAGACCGGCGCGCGGGGGCTGCGCTCGATCATGGAGGACATCCTGCTGGACACCATGTTCGAGCTGCCGGGCATGGACGGGGTCGAGGAAGTCGTCGTCAAGGACGAAGCGGTGAATTCCGGCGCCAAGCCGATGCTGGTCTATACCGAGACCAAGAAGAAAGAGCCGGTGAAGGCCTGAGGGTGACGAGCGTCGCCCTGTCGGAGAGGGAAGATGCGGTATGCGCTTGGCGCGTTCCTGATAGGATTATTCGTCTTTGTACTCGTCGCCGATGAAAGCCCGGCCTCGTTCTTCAGCAAGCTAAAGGCCACGTTCAGCGGTCCAGACTATGCCCATCAAGTCTTTCGGGGCCGGATTCCCATCCATCGCGTGCTAGCAAGCTACGACAGTCTTCCCAGCGATTGGGATGCGCCCAGATGTCGGGTCGCAGTTGTGGAAATTGCCGTCGATGCACCTGCGAAGCCGCCCCGGATTGCGCTGATCGACCAGGATTCCTCGCGATTCGGGGGCAACTGGAGGCCCTCGCCGCTGTCCTCCGCGCCGCCCGCGACACCTGACCTGATCGACATGTGCGGCGACCTCATCGACGGGTTCTCGCGCCGGAGCTTGCAACAAGCCCTGAGCGAGCCGGGGGCCTTCTTCATTCGGGACTGGAAGAATAACGTCCTGCAAATCTATGCGCCGAAAGCGGGTCTTGCGGCCCATCTGATGCTGGAGGCGCCCTGGGTTGCACCTTCGGTCCCCTAGACCTTCTCGCCATCCTGCGGCATAAGGTCGACAACGCGGAGGGTTGCCCATGTATTTCTTGAAACGCCTGCTGACCTGGTGGAACAGCCAGACCATCGGCACCCAGATCTTCACCTCGCGCAAGGGGGTGAAGGTGGGCGAGGATGACGCGGGGAATGTCTTCTACCAGACCCGCGACGGCAAGCGGCGCTGGGTGATCTACAACGGCGAGATGGAGGCCTCCCGCGTGTCGCCCGACTGGCACGGCTGGCTGCATTTCACCTGGGACGAGCCGCCGACCAAGGCGCCCCTGAAGCACAAGGCCTGGGAAAAACCGCACCAGGAGAACCTGACCGGGACGGAGGCCGCCTATGTGCCGCCGGGGTCGATCCGCCGGGCCGAGCCGGTCGCCCGCCGGGACTATGAGGCCTGGCAGCCCGAGTGATGGCTTACGAACGCGCAGAGATTGTGGCCGGGGCGGCGATCCTGGCCGTGGCGGCGGGCTTCGCGCTTTACGCGGTGCGCGGGTCGGGCGTGGTGGGCGAGCCGGACAGCTATCCGCTGACCGCGAGCTTCCGGTCGGTCGAGGGGGTCAGCGTCGGGACCGATGTGCGGCTGGCGGGCGTGAAGGTCGGCACGGTGACGGATCTGGCGCTGAACCCGCAAACCTATTTCGCCGATGCGACGATCTCGATGCGCAAGGACGTGGCGTTGCCCACGGATTCCACCATCCTGATCTCCTCGGAAGGGCTGCTGGGCGGCACGTTTGTCGAAGTGCAGCCGGGCGGTGCGGAGGACATGCTGGAGCCGGGCGGTGAGATCGAGGACACGCAGGGGGCGGTCAGCCTGATCACGCTGTTGATGAAATTCGCGGGCGGTGGCGGTGACGGTTCCGCGCCCGAAGCCGAAACGGCGGTGCCGTGAAGGCGCTGGCGCTTCTGCTGCTATTGGCCATGCCGGTGGCCGCGCAGGAGGCCGATCCGGCGCAGGCCGACCGGCCGGAGTTCACCGACTCGGACGGGGCGCAGCTGCGGTTCCTGGACAAGCTGACCAGCGAGACGGGCGACGTGACGATCAGCCGGGGGCAGTCGGCCAAGTTCGGGCGGCTGGTGGTGCGGCTGGACAGTTGCCGCTACCCGACCGGCAACCCGGCCTCGGATGCCGAGGCGCATCTGACGGTGATCGAGGAAACGAGCGAGGAACCGCTGTTCAGCGGCTGGATGCTGGCCTCGTCCCCCGCGCTTTCGGCGCTGGACCATCCGCGCTATGACGTCTGGGTGCTGTCCTGCGTGCTGCCGGAGGCACCGGCAGAGACCTCGACCGAAGACGGCGAATAACCCGGCGGATCGAAGCTGGCCGTGCGGCTCAGCGCCTCCGCCAGCAGGCAGTGGTATTCCGCGCGCGGAATCTCCTTGCCGCCGAGGCTGGCGAGATGCGGGGTCAGGAACTGGGTGTCGAAGAGGCGGAAGCCCCCGGCGCGCAGGCGGTGGGTGGTGAAGGCCAGCGCCAGCTTCGAGGCGTCGGTCGTGCGCGAGAACATGCTTTCGCCGAAGAAGGCCGCGCCGAGGGTGACGCCATAGACCCCGCCGACCAGGTGGTCGTCCTCCCAGACCTCGGTGCTGTGCGCGAAACCCAGGGCGTGAAGCTGGACGTAGAGCCCTTGGATGCGCTGGCTGATCCAGGTCTCCTCCCGCTCGGCGCAGGATTTGACCACCTCTGCGAAGGCGGTATCTGTGGTGACGCGGAAGCGGCACGAGCGGATGCGCTTGGCCAGCGAGCGCGAGAGATGGAAGCCGTCCAGCGGCAGCACGCCGCGCAGGCGCGGGTCGACCCAGTGGATGTCGGGGTCGTCGCGGCCATCGGACATCGGGAAGATGCCCATGGCATAGGCGCGGAGCAGGAGCTCGGGGGTGATCTCGTCGGCGGTCCCGTGCATCGCAAAATCCTTCGAAGGATTTTGCAAAAGTTTTCGTAAACTTTTGCGGTGGAGCGCCCTTTGCGGACGCCCCTCAACTCAGGCGAACTGGCTCGCCAGCCACTTTTCCAGCCAGTGGATGTTGTATTCGCCGTTCTGGATGTCGGGCTCGGCCAGAAGCATGTGGAAGAGCGGGACCGACGTGTCGATGCCGTCGATGATCAGCTCTGATAGTGCGCGCTTCAGCCGGGACAGCGCTTCGGGCCGGTCGCGGCCATGGACGATCAGCTTGCCGATCAGGCTGTCATAGTAGGGCGGGATTCGGTAGCCGTCGTAGATCGCGGAATCCATCCGCACGCCAAGGCCGCCGGGAGCGTGGAACTGGGTGATCCGGCCGGGGCAGGGGGTGAAGCCCGGGATCTTCTCGGCGTTGATCCGGACCTCGATCGCATGGCCGTTGATCTCGAGGTCGTCCTGCGTGAAGGACAGGTCCATGCCGGAGGCGACGCGGATCTGTTCGCGCACCAGGTCCACGCCGAATATGGCCTCGGTGACGGGGTGTTCGACCTGAAGCCGGGTGTTCATCTCGATGAAGTAGAACTTGCCGTCTTCGTACAGAAACTCGATCGTGCCCGCGCCGATGTATTTCAGCTTCTGCATCGCATTGGCGCAGATGCCGCCGATTTCGGCACGAAGCTTGGGGGTGATGACCGGGCCGGGGGCTTCCTCGAACACCTTCTGGTGGCGGCGCTGGAGCGAGCAGTCGCGTTCGCCCAGATGCACCGCACCGCCCTTGCCGTCGCCGAAGACCTGAATCTCGATGTGCCGGGGGCGCTGGAGGTATTTCTCCATGTAGACTTCGTCGTTGCCGAAGGCGGCCTTGGCCTCGGACCGGGCGGTGCGGAAGGCAATCTCCAGTTCGGTCGCGTCCTTCGCCACCTTCATGCCGCGCCCGCCGCCGCCGGCGGTGGCCTTGATGATCACCGGATAGCCGATTTCCTCGGCCGCGCGCTTGGCCGTCTCGAAATCCGGGACGCCGCCGTCCGAGCCGGGGACGACCGGAATGCCAAGCGCCTTTGCGGTGTCCTTGGCGGTGATCTTGTCGCCCATGATGCGGATATGTTCCGCGTTCGGGCCGATGAAGGTGATGCCGTGGTCCTCCAGCGCCTGGGCGAAGGCGGCGTTTTCCGAGAGGAACCCGTAGCCGGGATGCACGGCCTGTGCCCCGGTGATCTCGCAAGCCGAGATGATGGCGGCCTTGCTGAGGTAGCTTTCCGAGGAGGGCGCGGGGCCGATGCAGACGGATTCGTCGGCCATGCGGACATGCATCGCATCGGCGTCGGCGGTGGAATGGACGGCGACCGACTTGATCCCCATTTCCTGGCAGGCCCGGATCACGCGCAGCGCGATCTCACCCCGGTTGGCGATCAGGATTTTATCGAACATGGGTACTGCCCCTTATTCGATGATCATCAGGGGGGCGCCGTATTCGACCGGGTGGCCATCCTCGACCAGGATGCGCTTCACCGTGCCCGCGCGCGGGGCGGGAATGTGGTTCATCGTCTTCATCGCCTCGATGATCAGGACGGTCTGGCCCTCGCTGACCTGGGCACCCACCGTCACGAAGGGCGAGGCGCCGGGCTCGGCGGCGAGGTAGACGGTGCCGACCATGGGCGAGGTCACGGCGCCGGGATGCTGGGCGGGGTCCTCCGGGGCGGCAGGCGCGGCGGCGGCAGGAGCGGCGGCGGCCGGGGCGGCATGGTGGACGACCGGGGCAGGGGCGGCGGCGACGGTCACGACGGTCGCCTGCTTGACCACCCGGACCTCCAGGCTGTCATCCTCGCCATACTCGCGCTTCACCGACAGTTCGGTCAGGTCGTTCTTGTTCAGAAGCTCGGCCAGCGCCGAGATGAAGGCGACATCGGTGTCGGTGTTCTGCTTGCTCATCGGGTCCTCTGTTCTTCGCTGCCCTGTGCGCGCGGTTTGGCCTGCGGCCCCGCTTCTGGTATTCGGCCGCTTATACCCAACCGGGCACAGGCTGAAAAGCCGAGAAAGCGGGCCCTCTTCCAGCGCAAAGAATCCGCAATCGCATAAAATTTACCATTTGATAAAAAAATGGACCTGTGTCAGCCTGTCGGCAACGATAAGCCAGGGAGGCCCCCAGCCCATGTCGAACAGCCCGCTCACCCCAGGAATAGTCCCGGCGCGCCTGCCAGTGGCAAGCTACGCCCGCAACTTCGCCGATCACACGCCGCCGCTGGACCGGCACGAGGCGCGGGTTGCGGCGGACCGCTGCTACTTCTGCCACGATGCGCCCTGCATCACGGCCTGTCCGACCTCGATCGACATTCCGCTTTTCATCCGCCAGATCGCGACCGGTACGGCCGAGGCGGCGGCGACGACGATCTGGAGCCAGAACATCCTGGGCGGCATGTGCGCGCGGGTCTGCCCGACGGAAACGCTGTGCGAAGAGGCCTGTGTGCGCGAGACGGCGGAAGGCAAGCCGGTGGAGATCGGCCAGTTGCAGCGCTTTGCCACCGACACGGCAATGGCCAGGGGATTGCATCCCTTTGAACGCGCCGCCCCGACGTGCAAGCGGGTGGCGGTGGTGGGGGCGGGGCCTGCGGGCCTGTCCTGTGCGCACCGGCTGGCGTTGCATGGCCACGACGTGGTGGTGTTCGAGCGGCGTCCGAAGGCCGGGGGGCTGAACGAATACGGGATCGCCAGCTACAAGGCCACGGGGGGCTTTGCTCAGCGGGAAGTCGACTGGCTTTTGCAGATCGGCGGCATCGAGATCCGGACCGGGGTGGAACTGGGCCGCGACGTCTCGCTGGACCAGCTGAAGGCCGAATATGACGCGGTCTTCCTGGGGGTTGGCCTCGCGGGGGTCAACGCGCTGCGCGCCGAGGGTGAGGATAAGGCGGGCGTGCGCGATGCAGTGGATTTCATCGCCGAGCTGCGCCAGTCGGAGGACCTGTCGAACCTACCGGTGGGCCGAGACGTGGTGGTGATCGGTGGCGGCATGACGGCGGTCGACGCGGCGGTGCAGTCGAAGCTTCTTGGCGCCGAGACCGTCACCATCGTCTACCGTCGGGGTCAGGAGAAGATGTCGGCCTCGGGCTACGAGCAGGACCACGCGGTCCAGACCGGGGTGCGGATCATCCACAACGCCGCGCCGGTCCGGGTGCTTGGCAATGGCCATGCCGAGGGCGTGGAGTTTGCCTATACCGAGGACGGGCCGGGCGGGCTGAACCTGTCGGCCGAGACCTTCACCCTGAAGGCCGACCAGGTGTTCAAGGCCATCGGCCAGACGCTTTCCGGAACGCCCGCCGGGCTTGCGGTCGAGGGCGGCAAGCTTGCGGGCCATTCCGGCAAGGTCTGGGTCGGCGGTGACTGCGCTGCAGGTGGCGAGGATCTGACGGTAACGGCGGTCGCCGAGGGCCGCGATGCCGCCGAGGCGATCCATGCCGCGCTGACGGGCGCGTGATGGCGGCGCTCTCCCCTTGCGTTCGGCAGGGGCCCGGGCCAGAAGGGGCGCCGGAAGGAAGCGCTCGTGGAAGCATTCGCCGAAAGCATCATCGCCTTCATCGAAGCGAACCAGGGCTGGTTCCCGCTGATCATGGTGCTGTTCGCGGCTGCCGAAACCACGGCCTTCCTGTCGATCCTCATCCCTTCGACGCCGGTCCTTGCGGCCATCGGTGCGCTGGCGGCGACCGGGGCGCTCTCGTTCACCAGCCTCTTCGTCGGGGCGACCGTCGGGGCGCTGATCGGCTCGACCTTCAGCTACTGGCTGGGTTGGCGCTACGGCTCGACCGTGCTGAAGATGCGGCCCTTGAGGGACCATCCCGAGATGGTGGAGAAGACCCAGGCCGCCTTCACGAAATACGGGCCGGCCACCATCCTGATCGGGCATTTCACCACGATCTTCCGGCCGGTGGTCTTTCTCATGGCCGGGATGAGCGGGATGACCTTTCCCCGCTTCGCCCTCTGGAACACGCTTGGCTGCGTGGCCTGGGCCTACATCGTGCCGAAGCTCGGCCAGGTCGGCGGCGACCTGATCGGCTGGATCTGGTCGCTGTTCTGACGGTCGGTGGGGTGAAACCCCGCCCTACGACATCTTCCCCAGCTTTCGCCAAGGAGGTTTCCCATGGCTAACCTGTCCGCAGATTTTATCGGCATCAAGTCCCCGAACCCGTTCTGGCTGGCCTCGGCCCCGCCGACGGACAAGCAGTACAACGTCGAGCGCGCCTTCGAGGCGGGTTGGGGCGGCGTGGTCTGGAAGACCTTGGGCAGCGAGGGCCCGCCGGTGGTGAACGTCAATGGCCCGCGCTATGGCGCGATCTGGGGGGCGGACCGGCGGCTTCTGGGGCTGAACAACATCGAGCTGATCACCGACCGCCCGCTGGAGGTGAACCTGCAGGAGATCAAGGAGGTCAAGCGCAAGTGGCGCGACCGCGCGCTGGTCATCAGCCTGATGGTGCCCTGCGACGAGGATTCATGGAAAGACATCCTGTCCCGGATCGAGGATACCGAGGCCGACGGCGTGGAGCTGAACTTCGGTTGCCCGCACGGCATGGCCGAACGCGGCATGGGCTCTGCCGTGGGGCAGGTGCCGGAATATATCGAGATGGTGACGCGCTGGGTGAAGAAGCACAGCCGGATGCCCTGCATCGTCAAGCTGACGCCGAACATCACCGATGTACGCAAACCGGCCGAGGCGGCGAAGCGCGGCGGGGCGGATGCGGTGTCGCTGATCAACACCATCAACTCGATCACCTCCGTCAACCTCGACGACTTCAGCCCCGAGCCGATGATCGACGGCAAGGGCACGCATGGCGGCTATTGCGGCCCGGCGGTGAAGCCGATCGCGATGAACATGGTGGCGGAAATCGCCCGCAGCGCCGATACCCGCGGCCTGCCGATCAGCGGCATCGGCGGGGTCACGACCTGGCGTGACGCGGCCGAATTCATGGCGCTTGGCGCGGGAAATGTGCAGGTGTGCACGGCGGCGATGACCTATGGCTTCAAGATCGTGCAGGAGATGATCTCGGGCCTGTCGCAATACCTCGACGACAAGCAGATCGGTCTGTCCGATCTGGTTGGCCGCGCGGTGCCGAACGTGACCGACTGGCAGTATCTGAACCTGAACTATGTCGCCAAGGCGCATATCAACCAGGACGACTGCATCAAGTGCGGGCGCTGCTATGCCGCCTGCGAGGACACCAGCCACCAGGCCATCGCCATGTCGCCCGAGCGCGTCTTCACCGTGATGGATGACGAATGCGTGGCCTGCAACCTCTGCGTCAACGTCTGTCCGGTGGACAACTGCATCACGATGGTGCCGATGGCCAAGGGCGCGGTTGATCCGCGCACCGGGCGCCGCGTGGGCGACTATGCCAACTGGACCACGCATCCGAACAACCCGAGCGCGCGGGCGGCGGAGTGAAGGGCTGGTCTAAAAATTTTCGCGAAAATTTTTGGACCAGCCATGCGCTTAGCAGATCACCTGCATCTGTCCGACGTTGCAGATCACGATGAACTGCCCGCCGCATTCGATCAGGTGAAATCCCCGGCGCCGGACTTCGGCGAGAAGAGCGGAGCGTCCGATCTCGCGTTCGACATCCCGGATCGCGCGGCGAACGACGCCGCCCTTTTCGAGTGCCTTGGCGGAGAAAAGGTCGTCCAGCCAGACCTGGGCGTTCAGAGGATTCGTGCGGAGCATCTGCATGGCCAGCACTCTGCGCAGCCAGTATGAATGTCCGGTTAACGCCGATCACGGCACCGGCAGCGGGTTGATCCCGGCGGCGATGCTGGCCTTGATATAGGCCTCGCGCGCGGCTTCGGCGGCGGCGGCGGCGCTGGTCTCGGCGGTCATCCGGGTTGCCATCAACTGGGGATCGTTGGCGGCGGACTTCATCGTGACCTGCTGCACGGCCTGCGGCAGGTCGGGGGCGACAACGGGAGCAGCCGCGCCCAAAGCGCCTTGTGGGCGCGGTTCGACCGCGGCGGGTGTTGGCAGCTCGGCGACGGGAACAGGCGCCCGGATGCTGGTAATCATGCCCATTGTTGCGCCCTCCCGATATGATCTGCACGCAGGCATATCTTAACGCAAAAGCAATGAGTTCTCAGCCGCAATGTAGGTAAGACTTTAACGGACCGGATTGAGGAGCCGGATGAACAGCGTCTCGATGAAGCGCCCGGCCTCGGCAAAGGGGTCGTGGCCCGGACCCAGGACCGCGCGGACCTGCACGTCGAAATCGGCATAGTGCTGCGTCAGCGCCCAGATCGAGAAGATCAGATGCACCGGATCGACGCGCGCGATGCGGCCTTGCTCCATCCACTGTAGCAGGACCTGCGCCTTCTCGGCCACCAGGCGCCGCAGGTCGCCCTCGATCGCTCCCCGCATCCGGGGCGCGCCCTGCAGGATCTCGTTGGCAAAGAGACGGCTTTCGCGAGGATAATCACGCGCGAGGTCAAGCTTGCGGCGGACGTAGCCCATGATCTCTTGCAGCGGATCGCCCTTGGGGTCCATCGCGCGCAATGGGTCAAGCCAGGTTTCCAGAAGTCCGGTCAGGAGCGCCTGGTGCACCTCTTCCTTCGAGGGGAAGTAATACAGGAGGTTCGGCTTCGACAGGCCCGCACCCTCGGCGATCTGATCCAGTGTTGCGCCGCGAAAGCCGTGCTGCGAAAACACTTCCAGCGCCGCGTCCAGAATAAGCTCGCGGTTGCGCTGCTGAATGCGGGAGCGGGGACGGCTGGTGGGCGACATGGAACCTGTACGACTGTCCGGACTCCTTGGATAGCGCGGGCCGCAATGCCAGGTCAAATCATTCGCCGACCCGCGCTCGCAAACTGCGCTGTGGGGGCGGCAGGCGGGAGGGAGCGATGGCCAAGGACCGAAAGACCCTGACTGAAGCGGGGGCACCGGCGATGCGCTTGCCCTGCACGGCGACGGTGCTGGTCGACGACGACCGTGTGCGCGTCACCCGGTTCGACTTTGCGCCGGGTGCCGAGACCGGCTGGCACCGGCACGGGCATGACTATGTGATCACCGCGATCACCGATTGCCCGATGCTGCTGGAGGAACCCGGCGACGGGACGCGGCAGGTGCTGGTCCCAGCCGGCACGGCCTATCGGCGCAGCGAAGGGGTAGAGCACAACGTGGTCAACGACGGGGTCACGGTGATGAGCTTCGTCGAGGTGGAACTTAAAGAGCCGACAGCGGGTGCCAAATCAGCCGTCAGCCCGCCATGAGC
This sequence comes from Tabrizicola sp., assembly GCF_016793705.1. GTDB lineage: Bacteria > Pseudomonadota > Alphaproteobacteria > Rhodobacterales > Rhodobacteraceae > Tabrizicola. The sequence goes on along the minus strand of NZ_JAEULO010000014.1, from coordinate 11,022 downwards.
ATCCTGATCGCCCGGACGACCAGCTTGTGATCCTCGACCTGCGGCAGGCCCGAGACGGTGGCCACCGCCACGACCCCCGCGCCCCTGACCCTGATCGGCACGGCGCCGCCGTTGTCGGCATAGTCCTCCGCCCGCAGCCCGTGCCGGGCGAGGGTCTCGTCCTTGGCCTTGTGCTGCTGGCCGACCAGAAGTGACGGCAACTGGAACATCAGCGCCACGTTCGACTTGCGCCGCGCCCAGAGGTCGTTCAACGGCGCCGAACCGGGCAGGGCCGCGTGGAACAGGGTTCGGTCCGCTGTCCGGATGTTGACCACCACCGGCAGTTTGCCGGCTGATGCCAACTCGACCAGAATCTGTCCCAGCCGCAGCGCGGTGGCTTCGTCAAAGCTGTCCAGTTCTAGCCGCGCGAATTCGGCCTCAAGCTCGGCTACGTCCATTCCATCCTCCTCAGATCGCCCCGATCCCGCGCAGGACCATGTCCTTGACGCTGGCCTTGGCCTCGTTCCATTGCTTGTCGCTCAAGGGCCGACCGTCGTTCAAGGTCTGGATCTGGTGACCGAAATCCGCGTAGTGCTGGGTCGTCGCCCAGAGCAGATACAGAAGATGCCGCGGGTTCACCGGCTGCATCTTGCCCTCGTCGATCCAGCGCTGGATCACCGCGATCCGCCCCTCGGTCCAGTCGCGCAGCGTGGTTTCCAGATAGTCCTGGATCACCGGCGCGCCATGCATCACCTCTGACGCCCAGACCTTTGACCCATGCGGATGGGTGCGGCTGATGTCCATCTTGGCGTCGACATAGGCGCCGATCCCCTCCACCGGGCCGGGCGCGTCGTCGAAGCTTGACGCCGCATCCAGCCAGATTTCGAAAATCTGTTGCACCACGCGGCGATAGAGGTCTTCCTTCGTCGCGAAATAGTAGTGCAGGTTCGCCTTCGGCAGCCCCGCCATGTCGGCGATCAGCTGCATCGTCGCCCCCCCGAACCCGGCCTCGGCAAAGACCTTCTCCGCCGCCTCCAGGATCGCGCGTTCGTTCTCGCGCCGGATATCCATGCGGCGGCCGGGCTTGAGGCGTGAAATCTGGGCGTCGCCGCTCATCGTGCCTTTGATTTTCGTTGACCGGTTGGTCAGGTTGTGGTCGCCTTCACCTTGACCATACGGTCAGGAAATGAGTCGCGGCAAGGGGCAGGATGGCCCCGGGCGCGACCGGGGAGCCAAGCGATGCCAGCCACCGGAGATAACCTGCGGATCAATCCCGAGCGCCTCTGGGACAGCCTTGAGGAGATGGCGAAGATCGGCCCCGGCGTCGCAGGCGGCAACAACCGCCAGACCCTGACCGACGCGGACAGTGAGGGGCGGCATCTGTTCCAGCGCTGGTGTCAGGCGGCGGGCTTGACGATGGGCGTCGACACGATGGGCAACATGTTCGCCACCCGTCCGGGGACTGACCCTTCGGCGCTGCCGGTCTATATGGGCTCGCATCTCGATACCCAGCCGACGGGGGGCAAGTATGATGGCGTCCTGGGCGTCCTCGGCGCGCTGGAGGTGGTCCGCACGCTGAACGACATGGGGGTGAAGACCCGCCATCCCATCGTGGTGACGAACTGGACCAACGAGGAAGGCGCGCGGTTTGCGCCCGCGATGCTGGCGAGCGGTGTCTTCGCGGGCATCCATACCGAGGACTATGCGAAGTCGCGCAAGGACCTCGACGGCAAGGTCTTCGGCGAGGAACTGGCCCGCATCGGCTGGGTCGGCGACGAGAAGGTCGGCGCCCGCAAGATGCACGCCATGTTGGAACTCCACATCGAGCAGGGGCCGATCCTGGAGGCCGAGGGCAAGGAGATCGGCGTCGTGACCCACGGGCAGGGGCTCTGGTGGCTGGAGATCACCCTGACCGGCAAGGACGCCCATACCGGCTCGACCCCCATGTCCATGCGGGTAAATGCCGGCCTCGGCGCGGCGCGGATCACGGAAAGGGTGCATCAGATCGCCATGGCGCACCAGCCGAACGCCGTGGGCGCGGTGGGGCAGCTTGTCCATCATCCGAACAGTCGCAACGTGATTGCGGGGAAGGTTGTGCTCACCGTCGATATCCGTTCGCCCGAGCAGGGCAAGCTGGACGCGATGCGGGCCGAAGTGGAACGCGCCGCCCATGCGGTGGCGAAGGAGCTGGGGCTGGGGTGCGAGATCGAGGCCGTGGGCCACTTCGACCCTGTCACCTTCGATCCTGGTCTGGTGAAGATCGTCCGGCAAGCGGCTGAAAAGCTGGGATATTCCCGCATGGACATCGTGAGCGGCGCCGGCCATGACGCCTGCTGGATCAACCGCGTCGCGCCGACCGTGATGGTGATGTGCCCCTGCGTGGACGGGCTGTCGCACAACGAGGCGGAGAAGATTTCGCCTGAGTGGGCGGCGGCGGGGACGGATGTGCTGTTGCACGCCTGCCTTGAGGTGGCGGAGGTGGTGGGGTGAGGGGAGTTAAGAGTTTGATCGGCTCCACTCTGCTAGGCGCCCTGCTTGTTCCGTCCATCGGCTCAGCAGAAGGTTTCCAGGTGGATGCGGACAAGGAGGGACTTCGCAAGTTCGGAAACGAACCCTTCTTTTCTGAACTTGCTGTTGGTGAAGAAGCCTACGCCTACATATCAAGTCTTTGCGTTGATGGCTCGACCCTCAAACTAGTCGCAAACATGCCGATCAGCTCGCTAAGTGAGTACGGCTACAACTTGAAGCTAAAGCGGGAAGTGAACAACTCGGTAACGGGCCAAGTTGTCACTGGTTCAAGCGCAGATGCCTCGCGCAAGGCGAATTGGTTTTCCAGTTTTGGCGATCTTTACCAGTGCGATCAGGTTGCCGCACTGGTGCCGTATGAGCCGACTTTTCTTCTCATTCTCAGCATTGACGGCTTTACAGACCTTAAGTCGCTGATGCGTAGCCACTTCAAAGAATAACTCGGTCGGGGAGTCCTTCACATGACCACCATCATCAAGAACGGCACCGTCGTCACCGCCGACCTCACCTACAAGGCCGATGTGCGGGTGGAGAACGGGGTGATCACCGAGATCGGGCAGGGCCTCAAGGGCGGCACCGAGCTTGACGCGACCGGCTGCTATGTGATGCCCGGCGGGATCGACCCGCATACGCATCTGGAGATGCCATTCATGGGCACCTATTCCAGTGATGATTTCGAGAGCGGCACCCGGGCGGCGCTGTCCGGCGGCACCACGATGGTGGTCGACTTCGTGCTGCCGGGGCAGGGGCAGGGCCTCATGGACGCAGCGCAGATGTGGCACAACAAGTCGGGCCGGGCGAATTGCGATTATTCGTACCACATGGCGGTGACCTGGTGGGGCGAGAAGGTGTTCGACGGGATCGCCGACTCGATCAAGGCTGGTATGACCAGCTTCAAGCACTTCATGGCCTACAAGGGCGCTCTGATGGTGAACGACGACGAGATGTATCAGTCGTTCAAGCGGGTGGGAGAGCTGGGCGGCCTGGCCATGGTCCATGCCGAGAACGGCGATGTGGTGGCGGAGCTGACGGCGAAGCTCTTGGCCGAGGGGAACACCGGGCCGGAGGCGCATGCCTACTCCCGCCCGCCGCAGGTGGAGGGCGAGGCGACCAACCGCGCGATCATGATCGCCGACATGGCGGGGGTGCCGCTTTATGTCGTCCATACCTCCTGCGAGGAGGCGCATGAGGCGATCCGCCGGGCGCGGCAACACGGCAAGCGGGTCTGGGGCGAGCCGCTGATCCAGCACCTGACGCTGGACGAGAGCGAGTATTTCAACCCCGACTGGGACCATGCCGCCCGCCGGGTGATGTCGCCGCCCTTCCGCAACAAAAAGCATCAGGACAGCCTCTGGGCCGGGTTGCAGTCCGGCAGCCTGTCGGTGGTGGCGACGGACCATTGCGCCTTCACGACCGAGCAGAAGCGGTTCGGGGTCGGGGATTTCTCGAAGATCCCGAACGGCACGGGCGGGCTGGAGGACCGGATGCCGATGCTCTGGACCCACGGGGTCGGCACCGGGCGGCTGACGCCGAATGAATTCGTCGCCGTAACCTCAACCAATATCGCGAAAATCCTGAACTGCTACCCGAAGAAAGGCGCGGTTCTGGTGGGCGCGGATGCCGATCTGGTGGTCTGGGACCCGGACAAGGAAAAGACCATCACGGCGGGCAGGCAGCAGTCGGCGATCGACTACAACGTCTTCGAGGGCCAGAAGGTGAAGGGCCTGCCGCGCTTCACCCTGACCCGCGGCCATGTGGCGATCCACGACGGCGAGATGCGGACGCAGGAGGGCCACGGCCAGTTCGTCGCCCGTGAACCGCGCCCGGCGGTCAACCGCGCGCTGAGCCAGTGGAAGGACCTGACCGCCCCGCGTCCGGTGGTGCGGACGGGGGTTCCGGCGACGGGGGTGTAGGATCGGACCAGACGAGGACGGGGATGCCGAAGAAATCTTCCTCGAAATCCTCGGGTTGCGGTTGGAAGGCGAGGGTCGTCGTCATGGCGGACCTCATGTTCGGGAAGGCCACAGAATGCCACCCGGATGCAACGGGAAGATGAAGGGACGAAGGGTTGAAGGATACGGGTCACGCAGACCAGCCGGTGATCGAGGCCAAAGGGCTGAACCTCGTCTTCCAGACGGCGGACGGGCCGGTGCAGGCGTTGAAGGATGTGAACCTGACCATCGGCGCGGGGGAATTCGTCAGCTTCATCGGACCAAGCGGTTGCGGGAAGACGACTTTCCTGCGGGCGATTGCGGCTTTGGAAACGCCGACATCTGGCACTTTGACGGTCAACGGAATGTCACCGGACGAGGCGCGGCGGAAGCGGGCCTATGGCTATGTGTTCCAGGCGGCGGGGTTGTATCCTTGGCGGACGATTTCCGGGAATATCCGATTGCCTTTGGAGATCATGGGGTTCGACCGCAAAGCTCAGGAGGAGCGGGTTCAGCGGGTGCTGGAGCTGGTCGAGCTGAAGGGGTTCGGCAAGAAGTTCCCCTGGCAGCTTTCGGGCGGGATGCAGCAGCGCGCCAGCATCGCCCGGGCCTTGGCCTTCGATGCGGATATCCTCTTGATGGACGAACCCTTCGGCGCGCTGGATGAGATCGTTCGCGACCGGCTGAACGAGGAGGTACTGAAGCTCTGGGCGCGCACCGGGAAAACCATTGGATTCGTGACCCATTCCATCCCGGAGGCGGTCTACCTCAGCACCAAGATCGTCGTCATGTCCCCCCGCCCGGGGCGGATCACCGATGTGATCGACTCGCCCCTGCCGCAGGATCGGCCGCTCGACATCCGCGACAGCCGGGAGTTCATCGAGATCGCCCACCGGGTGCGGGAGGGGCTTCGGGCTGGGCATCATGATGAATAGGACAGGCGTCTGGAAAGCGTATGAATCGCGTATGGCTTCCATCCCTACGCCGTATATACGCCGGAGCGCGCGGTGAGGACCGATGGCCAAGCCCCCGCCCAAGGCCCCCACGCTGCCGCCGCCGACCCAGGCGCAGTGCTGGCTGACCTTCTGGGCCTGGGTGCTGGGGGTGCCGCTTGCCGTGGCGGCCGCGCTGGGGGTGATCTGGGTCGGGCTCTGGGCGCTTGGCAGCGCGCCGATGGACGCGCGGGCGGGAATCGACATGATGACGACGCTCTGGTGGCTGGGGGTGATCGTGCTCCTCTACCCCGCGATGCTCTGGGTCTGGTGGGGCGACCTGCGCGACGGGATCAAGGCGGCGCGGGACTGGGAGGCGATGGGACCCGAGGCGCGGGCGGCGGCGATTGCCGAGGCGGAAGCGGCAGCGCTGGCGGCCCGGCCGAAGCGGCGGTCGCGGAAGAAGGGTTAGGGAGATGAGCGGCATCTCCTTCCTCTGGCTTGGCCTAGCGACAGCGGTCTTCGTCGCGGCGAATGCGGTCCTGAAGGTCTATGCGGCGAAAGGCGGGGTGCCGGTTCTGGTCAGCGCGCTCGTGCTCTTCTGCCTCGGCAACTGGCTGATGGTGCAGGTGATGAAGGCGAACGGGCTGGGGCTGGCGATCGCGCTCTCGGCGGTGTTCCAGTTGGTCGCGATCTCCGTAATGGCGATCTTCGTTTTCGGCGAAAGGCCGACGGGGTTGCAACTGGCTGGCATGGCGCTTGGCGTGGTGGCGGTTGCGATGATCGCCTGGCCGACAGGAGGGCGGGCATGAAACGTGCGCTTCCCGTTCTCACGGTCCTGATCGGCATCGTCGTGATCTGGTATGCCGCCGCCGTCTGGATGAATTCCACCTGGGTCTACGACCAGGCCGAGCGCGCCGGGACCACGGTCAGCTTCGCCGAGATGGTGCCGCAGACCATGGACCAGGACCGTCCCCTGCTGCCGCCGCCGCACCAGGTGGGGGCGGAGTTGTGGAAGGGGTTGTTCGGGCAGGCGGTGACCTCGAAGCGGAGCCTTGTCTACCACGGGTTCGTCACCTTCAAGGGCACGATGATGGGCTTTGGCCTCGGGATCGTCACCGGGGTCCTGCTGGCGATGGCCATCGTCCGCTTCCGGGTGATGGACATGAGCGTGATGCCCTGGGCGATCATCAGCCAGACGGTGCCTATCGTAGCGCTGGCGCCGATGATCCTTGTGGTATCGAACCAGTTGGGCATCGAGGGCCGGGAGGTGCCGAAGGCGATCATCGCAGCCTATCTGTCGTTCTTCCCGGTGCTGGTCAGCATGGTCAAGGGGCTGCGAGCGCCCGACCAGATGCAGCTCGACCTCCTCAAGACCTATGGGGCCGGCGAGGGCGAGACCTTCCTCAAGCTGCGGTTGCCGGCCTCGATGCCCTATTTCTTCGCTTCGCTGAAGGTGGCGGTGGCGGCGGCGTTGGTCGGCACCATCGTGGGCGAGCTTCCCACCGGCGCGGTCGAAGGGCTGGGGGCGCGAATGCTTCTGGGCAGCCAGTATGGCGAGCCACTGATCACCTGGGCCGCGCTTTTCGCCAGCGCCATCCTGGCGGGGATGCTGATCCTCGTGGTGGGGCTGACCGAACGGATGATCGCTCAGAAGATGGGGGTAAGGACATGAGCCTTGCGCTGATCCTGGGGTTGGCCTTCTGGCTGGGGGCCTGGGCGACGAATGCCCTTGTGGCGCGCCACCCGTTCGGAAGAACGCCAGCGGGGCGCATCTTCGTGCCGGTGCTGTTCGGCATCACTCTCCTGGTGCTGTGGGAGGCGCTGGTGCGCGCCTTCGCCGTGCCCACGGTGATCCTGCCCGCGCCCTCGGCCATCGCGGGAAAATTCGCCGAGTCGACCGGGCTCCTTTGGGCCGATTTCGTGCAGACGGTGCTGAAGGGCGCGCTCTCGGGCTTCGTCATCGGCACCGGGGCCGCCTTCCTTGCCGCGGTGGCCTGCGACCGGGTGCCCTTCCTGCGCGACGGCCTGCTGCCGGTGGGCAATTTCGTCGCGGCCTTGCCTATCGTGGGCCTCGCGCCCATTCTGGTGATGTGGTTCGGCTTCGGCTGGCAGTCGAAGGCCGCGGTGGTGGTGGCGATGGTGTTCTTCCCGATGTTGATCAACGTCGTCGCCGGATTGGGCTCAGCCGAGCGGATGCAGCGCGACCTGATGGCGACCTGGGGGGCAAGCTACTGGCAGGCGCTGTGGAAGCTGAGGCTGCCCGCCGCGATGCCCTTCGTCTTCAACGGGCTGAAAATCGCGGCCTCGCTGGCGCTGATCGGGGCGATCGTGGCGGAATATTTCGGCAGTCCGGTGGTGGGCATGGGATTTCGCATCTCGACCGCGGTCGGTGTCTTGAACATCGAGCTGGTCTGGGCCGAGATCGCGGTGGCAGCGCTGGCCGGATCGGCCTTCTACGGGCTGATCGCGCTGGCGGAAAAGGCGGTGACCTTCTGGCATCCGTCGCAAAGGACCTGAAACCCTGACCCGGGGGCTGAACCGCCGGGCGGCAACATGGAGGTGTAGATGAAGAAGCTGATAACCGCGGGTCTTCTGGCGCTGATGGCCGGTGCGGCCAGTGCCGAGGACGTGACGCTGCAACTGAAATGGGTGACGCAGGCCCAGTTCGCCGGCTACTACGTCGCCAAGGACAAGGGCTTCTACGAGGAAGAGGGGCTGAACGTCACGATCAAGCCGGGCGGGCCGGACATCGCGCCGGAGCAGGTCATCGCCTCGGGCCAGGCTGATGTGATCACTACCTGGATGCCAGCAGCGCTTGCCGCGCGCGAACGCGGCGTGCCGCTGGTCAACATCGCGCAGCCATTCAAGAACGGCGGGCTGGAGTTCACCTGCCTGAAGGAGACCGGCGTCGAAAGCCCGGCCGACTTCCCCGGCAAGACGCTGGGCGTGTGGTTCTTCGGCAACGAATACCCGTTCTATGCCTGGATGGCGAAGCTGGGGCTGAAGACCGACGGCAGCGAAGGCGGGGTGACGGTGCTGAAACAGGCTTTCAACGTCGATGCGCTCTTGCAGAAGCAGGCCGCCTGCATCTCGGTCATGACCTACAACGAATACGGCCAGGTGCTGGATGCCGGGATCACTCCCGACCAGCTGGTGACGTTCAGCTACCGCGACCAGGGGGTGACGGTGCTGGAGGACGGGCTTTACGTGATGGAGGACAAGCTGGCCGACCCGGCCTTCGCGGAAACCATGGTGAAATTCGTCCGCGCCTCGATGAAGGGCTGGAAATACGCCGAGGCCAACCCGGATGAGGCCGCTCAGATCGTCATCGACAACGATGAATCGGGCGCGCAGTCGCTGGAGCATCAGAAATACATGATGGGCGAGGTGGCCAAGCTGACCGCAGGCGGCAACGGCGCGCTGGACCCGGCGGATTTCGACGCCACGGTCGCCTCGCTGCTGGCCGCGGTCTCGCCCGAGAACCCGGCGATCACCAAGGCGCCCGAGGGCAAGGCCTGGACGCATGACATCACCGACAAGGCGCTGGCGGAGTAAACGCTCGACTTGTCTGGATTTGGCGGGCGCGGCTCCAGGGTCGCGCCCGTTTTCTTTACCTTTGCCGGTTCTGCTGGCCCAAGAGCGGGGATGGCGATGAAGGCGATCAGACTCGGGTTGGTGGCGGTGGCAGTGGCCCTCCTTGCGACGGTCTGGTGGCAGGGCTTCGCTGCCCCGGCGGGGATGCTTTACGGGGCGACGGCGGAGGCGGCGGAAGCTGGATATTGCCTCGCAGTGGCGGAGCGGATTTCCGAGATCACCGGAGGGTGGGGCGATCCCCGGCTCGAGCGGCATCTGGATGAACAGGTGGATTTCTGGCGTCCGCGCGCCGGGACGGCGCCGGGCGCGGGCCGGGTGGCGCTGGCGCGGGACAGCACGGCGCCGGGGGTGAACGAGGGGGCGCATCTGCACCTGGCGGTGCAGGATTGCGCGCTGCGGGCCGTCAGCTTCTATGGCCACCGCTTTGCCAGCTTCGAGTGATCGGGCGCATTGACAGGCGGATGTAAATCGCCGCTCATCTGCGTCAATTCCTTTTCCGGGTCCCGCCGATGCCGCTTTCAGCCCTGACCGGAACCAAGCTGCGCGAGCGCCGGATGGCCGCCGGGCTGCTCCAAGCCGATGTCGCGGCGCGGGCGGGGATTTCGGCGAGCTACCTCAACCTGATCGAGCACAACCGCCGCAAGGTCACGGCGGAGGTGATGGAACGGCTGGCCGATGCCCTGCAGATCGACCGTTCTGCCCTGATTGACGGCAAGGACGCGGCCTTGGTCGAGGATCTGCGTGCGGCGGTGGCGCGGGGCGGCGTATCGGGGGAACCGGGGCCCGAGGTCGAGCGGGTCGAGGATTTCGTCGACCGTTACCCGGGTTGGGCGGCGCTGCTGGCCGCGCTCCACCTGCGCGGGCTGGCGCTGGAACGCGCGGTCGAGGCGCTGAACGATCGGATGACGCATGACCCGCACCTGTCGCAGTCGCTGCATGAGCTTTTGTCCTCGTTGTCGGCGGTGCGCGCGACCGCGGCGATCCTGGCCGAGACGCCGGATCTGGAACCCGACTGGGCGGCGCGGTTTCACCGGAACCTGCACCAGGACAGCGAGCGGCTGGCGGCGGGGGCCGAGGCGCTGGTCGGGTTCCTCGACGCCGGGCAGGGAATCGAGGAGCAGGGCATCGCCGCGCCGCAGGAAGAGGTGGAGGACTGGCTGCGGGGCCGGGGCTGGACGCTTTCCGATGTTGAACTGGCCGGTGGTCTGGAGGAAGAAATCGCGCGGCTTGCCTCGAGCGCCGCACGAAGCCTGGCGCGGGCGCATGTGGAGCGCGCCGGGGCCGATGCGGTGGCGATGCCGGAAGCGGCTTTCCTAGCGGCCCTTGCCGATCTGGGGCCGGACCCGCTGGCGCTGGCGGACCGTTTCGCTGCCTCGCCATTGGTTGCGATGCGGCGGCTGGCGGCGGTTCCGGCCGTGCAGGCGGGGCTGGTCGCCTGCGACGGCTCCGGCACGCTGACCTTTCGCAAGCCCGCAACCGGCTTTCCGCTGCCGCGCTTCGGCTCGGCCTGCCCGCTGTGGCCGCTTTACGCCGCCATGGGCCGCCCGATGCAGCCCTTCGAGGCGCGGGTGCAGATGGCCGGGCAGAGCGACCGGCGGCATCGGGTGATCGCCTGGGCCGAGACGCGGCATCCGCAGGGCCTGCGGGGGCCGGAGCTGCGCGAGGCGGCGATGCTGATCCTGCCGGATGACGGGGCCGGGCCGGGGGTGCGGATCGGGTCGAGCTGCCGGGTCTGCGCGCGGGGCGACTGTCCGGCGAGGCGGGAACCTTCGATCCTGGCGGCGGAAGGGGGCTGAGCGACGCGGGGTGTCCACGGTGGACACGCGAGCCGATACAAGTGATTTCAACGAGTTACGATTTTCTCTTCAGAAATGGTTAACTCAAGTTCCAACTGCAACACTTGCGGTCGCCTTTTTGATTTCTTCGGCGAGGGCCTGGGCGGGTGTTTTCCAGCCCAGGGTCTTGCGGGGCCGGTTGTTCATGAGCCTGGCGATGTGGTCCAAGTCGCGCTGGCTGAACTGGCGGAGGTCGGCGCCCTTGGGCAGGAACTGGCGTAA